>NZ_CP096926.1:0-1320340 GCF_023559145.1 Wolbachia endosymbiont of Ostrinia scapulalis
TTTATTCCCTTTAATGGTGAAAATATCTTTAGATAAGGTCTATCAAGAAAACTGTTATTAAATGTTTAATAAGCATGTGAATAATGTCAAATTAATTTGTGAATTATTTGTTGAAATAAAATACTAACAATTGATCAACAATTTTTTCAATGACATATACATAATTATATAACAATCCATGATAGTAAAGCTTTTTTCCATAAAAGAAAATTACTAACATTCTAGACATCTTACTTATACACATAAATAATAAAGGAAAATCAATAGTATAGAGAAGTTATTAACATATTTATCCACAAGCTAAGTAATACTAATTTTTACTGAATTTTAAGTTAATAACAATTTATTGATAGAACTACTACTACTGTTATACTTTAGTTTAGATAAAAAGTAGATAAAATAGATTGAAAAGAAGTAAAGCAAAAATAGCAAGAATCATCAGTCAGAACGAGTCAAATGAAAAAGTCCCTATTTGGTTAATGCGTCAGGCTGGTAGGTCTCTTCCTGAGTATCGGAAGGCAGTGGAAAACATGAATAATTTTATGGAGATATGTTATAGCACAAATTTGGTAACAGAGTTAACGTTACAACCAATAACAAGGTTCGACATGGATGCAGCGATAATTTTTTCTGATATTTTGATAATAGCTGACATTTTAGGTTGTAATGTAAATTTTACTCGAGGTGTGGGTCCAATAATAAGACCTATAGAAAGTGCTAAAGAATTGAAGAGTCTACAAGGAATTGAATCTAAGACATTACCAATCCTAAATGCTATAAAAGAAGTAAGAAGCCAGTTGCCAGAAGAAAAATCGCTTATAGGCTTTGCTGGAGGGCCGTGGACGGTAGGTTCATACATCATAGAGGGCGGTGGTAGTAAAACTTTTTCCAAGGTGCTAAATTTTTGTCCATTGGCACTAGAGGAAATAATAAAAAAAATAACGGAAGCGACAATTATTTATCTGATCAAACAGATAGAGTTTGGAGCAGATGTTATTCAGTTATTTGACAGCAATGCTGGTGTATTGAAGGGAAAACTATTTGAAAGATACATCATCAAGCCAACAAAGGAAATTGTTTCGGCAATAAAGAGTAGATTTCCCAATTTTCCAATAATAGGTTTTCCGCGCTCTGCTGAAAATCTTTATACAGATTACTGCGAACAAACAGGCGTATCTGCAGTAAATATAGATTATAATGTTCCAATAGAATGGGCGAAAGAAAATCTAAAAATTCCTCTGCAAGGGAACCTTAATCCTAGTCTTTTGGCCTACAATAAGTCAGAAGCAATTGAAGAAGCAAAGCGTATAATAGATTGTTTTAGAGGGTTACCTTTTATATTTAATCTTGGACATGGAGTGCTTCCTGATACTCCGGTTGAAAATATTGCTGAATTAGTGGACCTAGTAAGAAACTACTAAAACTCTTGTATGAAAAGCCTTTATGAGGGTGGAATGAAAACCTTACTTGACAAACCTCATTCTCTTCCTTACTATAACGATAAGAGTATTCATCCTTGTTTTTGGGCTCAACGACAAAATTCAGTAAAAAACTCAGATACTTATTGGCAAATTACATAAAATTATAGCGGCTGCATGTTTTTTAAATTTTTTCTACTTCAGCCAAAACACGCTTGTTAGCACATTATCAATTTACATTATTAAAACTCGCTATACAGGGGTTTATTTGCCTTTTTCAATTTATTAAGCTTTTTAATATCTATATTTAAGAATACAAAAATACCAACCTTTATGTAAAATAATAAAACTTCTAGCTTTTTTGTTGTGTAGAGTTTATCATTTTTATTTAACTTTAGTGAGATTATGTCAGACCTTGCAAAGAGGATGTCTCTGATAAAACCGTCGCCTACAATTGCTGTGACCGATAAGGCAAACAGATTAAAAAGCGAAGGAAAGAAAATTTGCGTTTTAGCTGCGGGAGAGCCGGATTTTGACACTCCAGATCATATAAAAAAGGCAGCTATTCAATCGATAAATGAAGGTAAAACTAAATATACTGTTGTTGATGGAACTCATGAGCTTAAAGAGGCGATAATCAATAAGTTAAAAAGGGATAACAATCTAGAATATACACTGAACCAAATTTGTGTCGGCGCAGGCGCTAAGCAGGTGTTATTCAACTTATTTATGGCAACAATTGACTCTGGAGATGAGGCTATAATACCAGCTCCTTATTGGGTTTCGTATGTTGATATGGTAAATCTTTTTGGCGGACTGCCAGTTATTGTAGAGTGCAAACAAAACTTTAAGCTTACACCGGAGTTACTGGAAAGCAATATAACTGAGAAAACTAAATGGTTAATTCTTAATTCACCGAACAATCCAGCAGGAATTGTCTATACATATGATGAATTGAAAAGCATAGCGAGAGTATTGCTTAAACATCCACATGTGAATGTTGTTACAGATGATATTTATGAGCACATAATATACGACGAAAAGTTTTTTACCATTGCTAAGATTGAGCCAAAACTTTATGATAGAGTTTTTGTGGTCAATGGAGTATCAAAAGCCTATGCAATGACTGGCTGGAGAATAGGTTATATTGCAGGTAGGAGTGATATAGTAAAAGCTATTTCTACACTGCAGTCTCAAAGTACTTCTAACCCAAATTCAATAGCACAAGCAGCAGCAGTTGAAGCGTTAAACGGTGATCATAGTTTTTTGAAAGAAAGAACAAAAATCTTTAGGGACCGTAGAGATTTTGTAGTAAAAAAGCTAAATTCTGCTTCAGGCTTGTCAGCATCTATTCCACAAGGTGCATTCTATTTGTTTGTCTCATGTGAAAGTTTATTGGGTAAGAGTACGAAAAGTGGTAAAGTAATAAATAGTGATCTTGATTTTGCCGAATATTTATTAGAAGATCATTTAGTTGCTGTTGTTCCAGGAATTGCATTTGGTCTGAAAAATTTTATCAGAATTTCTTATGCAACCTCTCAGGAACAATTAGAAATTGGATGTGATAGTATTACTAAAGCATGCGAAATGCTAAGTTAACTTTTTAATATTCCTATATATAATATTTCAGTAAGATAGGGTTGATTTATGGCTTGGGTGTATTTGCTATTAGCTGGTTTGGTTGAAATAATATGGACCACAGCACTGAAATATAGCAATGGCTTTACTCGTGTTATACCTGTAGTAATTATTTTAGTTAGCGGTTCTGTGAGTCTTTACTGGCTATCGTTAGCAATGAAGTCTATTCCTCTTGGAACATCTTATGCAGTTTGGACTGGTATAGGCTCTATAGGTGCAGCGATAATAGGAATAATGTTTTTTAATGACCCAGTAAATTTGGGGCGTTTATTTTCCCTTGCTTTGGTAGTGCTGGGTATCATAGGATTAAAAGTATTTTCCAATTAGGAAAAGTTAAGTACGTCTATTTTACCATCTCAGGACTTTCTACTAAAGTTGCTTTGGATTTTTCAGTTCTCGAAGAGGGCATTCCTATTGATTTAGAAAGTACCTTTCTAATGTTCAATATTTCATTTTTCTCATTTTGTTGGATTAAGTTAATGTTGTTTATTTTATTCACTAAATCTTTTCCTTCCTTTAAAATTTTTAAATCGCTTTCGTTGATATGATGTTCATTTTTAAATTCTGCAACGATTTCTTTCTTCTTTGGATGAGTATTCAGAAATTCTAATATCTGGTGTTTAGCAACAGCTTGAATAAATTTCTTATCGTGAAATATTGAATTGTTATGTAGTTCTTCTAGGCTTTTATCATATTGTTTTGCTTCGTTTACAGTAAGTTTTATTATTTCTTCTGCGCTACTTAAAAGTTCCCTGTATAACTTGTCGTATCTATTGCCTGTGTGTGCGGTAAATGTTTGTTCAATGTATTTTGTTATGTAGTTTTGTAGCGTATTGTATATTGTACCTATGTTCATTCACTCACCTTGCTTTTATATTATATTTTACACACGAAAAGGTTAATATTTAGTTAACTGCAGCGTTTCTGATACTGGATTTCATTGAAAATTATATTATTTAAAGTATAATCGGTATCACGAAATGAAAGCGTAAATAAAATGAACTTTGTAACAAAACTAAAACTTATAATAAAAAAAATAAAGCTTAAGATGAACAAGGGTAAAATTATAAAAATCCTTATCATCTGTGGTATAATTTTTTTCATATACCTTATCCATGAACCAGTTATAGATATGCTAAAAGGTCTCTTTTAAGAAAGATACTCGGATTAGAGTAGCTATCTACAAAAGTGTTGCTCCTTGCTGATAAAATACATATAATCCTGTTTTTTAGGTAATATTAGCATTGAAGAGAAACTTTTTCATATGGTTGCTAGCATCACTATTTTATGCATACCAGTATATATTACGTGTAATTCCAAATATAATCGCGCCTGAATTAATAACGAAATTTAACATAAGTATTACAGATATTGGTCAATTTGGTGGGCTATATTATATAGGCTATACGCTTGCTCACATACCTGTTGGTCTTGCCCTTGATAGATTTGGGCCAAAGTTTGTTTTGCCTGTGTGTATTGTCTTAACGTTTGCTGGGACATTACCACTAATATGCTTTGATGAGTGGTATTACTCAATACTTGGTAGAATGATTGTTGGAGTTGGGTCATCTGCTTCGGCAGTTGGGCTCTTTAAAGTTGCAAGTATGTATTTCTCACAAGAAAAATCAGCAAGGATGGCTAGTTTATCTATAATAATAGGGTTACTGGGAGCTATTTATGGTGGATTACCTCTAGACTTTTTGCTCAATAAATTTGGTTGGAATTATGTTATATATACTTTCTCAGCGTTTGGTTGTTTGCTTGCTCTGTTGTTGCTTTTAATAACGCCAAAAAGTAACATAGAGGAGAGTAGAAATGACAACATACTTCAAGATTTAAAGACTGTACTTTTCAATAAACATATCATTCTAATCAGCTTTTTTGGTGGCTTAATGGTTGGACCATTAGAAGGTTTTGCTGATGGTTGGGCAAAAGCGTTCTTATGTGAAGCATATCAAATGACCGGGGATCTGGCATCTTCGCTTTCTTCCCTTATGTTTATAGGTATGGGAGCTGGATCATTCTTTTTAGCTTATTTACTGGAAAAATACCCAGACAAACATTACGAGGCAATTATTGCCTGTTCTTTTGCAATGATTGCTAGCTTTATCTTGCTTTTTATACAAGCTGGAGGTTTATATATTGCACTACCTGCACTTCTTGTTATCGGCTTTGCATCTGGTTATCAGGTAATTACTATTTACAAAGCAATAAGTTATGTGAACAATAACTTGGTAGGCTTGGCCACAGCCATATCAAACATGATAGTTATGGTTTTTGGCTATTTTTTTCATACAGGAATTGCAAAAATAATAGATTTATGTTGGAATGGAATGGTAGTACAAGGAAATCCTGTGTATGGTACTGAATTACTAGTAAAAGCAATATCAATTATTCCTATATGTTTGCTTTTAGCTGTTTTTGGATTTATATGGTTAAAGAAAAGTTCTTATGACAAGTGTTTCAGAAAGAATTTGTGACTCTAAAAGTAGTCTGAAGTCTTTTGATGATGAAGTTTATCAATCTATAGAGAAAGAACTGCGGCGACAAAAATCACAGTTGCAACTGATTGCATCAGAAAATTTTGCGAGTAAAGCAGTGATGGAAGCACAAGGTTCTTTTCTGACTAATAAATATGCAGAAGGTTATCCTGGTAAGAGATATTATTGTGGTTGTGAGTATGTGGATGAAATTGAAAGTCTAGCTATGGAGAGGCTCTGTAAGCTGTTTGGTGTTAAATTTGCAAATGTTCAACCTCATTCTGGTTCTCAGGCAAATCAAGCAGTGTTTGCTTCGCTGCTTACTCCGGGCGATACTATACTTGGATTGTCACTAAATTGTGGTGGACATTTAACTCATGGTGCAGCACCAAACCTTTCTGGTAAATGGTTTAAGTCGATTCAGTATACAGTTAATAGAGATACTTATCTACTCGATATGGACGAGGTAGAAAAGCTAGCGCTGGAGAATAAACCGAAGCTAATCATTGCTGGTGCTTCTGCTTATCCAAGAGAAATAGATTTCGAGCGCTTTCGCAAAATTGCGAATAAAGTTGGTGCATATCTGCTTGCAGATATTGCTCACTATTCAGGACTTATTGCTGCAGGTTGTTACCCATCACCTGCTGAATATGCGCATGTTGTGACTTCTACAACTCACAAAACTCTACGTGGTCCTCGTGGCGGAGTGGTAATGACAAATGATGAAGCATTACATAAAAAAATTAGGTCTGCGGTTTTTCCAGGGTTGCAAGGTGGGCCGCTTATGCATGTGATAGCTGCAAAAGCTGTTGCATTTAAGGAGGCATTAACGCCAGAGTTTAAAACTTATAGTAAAAAAGTTGTAGAAAATGCAAAAGTGTTAGCTCAAGCGCTGCAAAAACATGGAATAAACATTATAACTGGTGGCACTGACTCTCATATTGTGCTAGTTGATTTAAGATCACAGAAGTTGACGGGAAAAGACGTTGTAAATAGCCTTGAGAGAGCTGGCATTACCTGCAATAAAAACTCTGTGCCATTTGACACGGAAAAGCCAACCATTACTTCAGGGCTACGTTTTGGTACCGCTGCTGAGACAACGCGTGGACTTGAGAGAGAAGATTTTAAAGAGATAGCTGATCTAATAAATGAAATAATTCAGGGATTGATCAATGGAAATAGTCCTGATATTGAAAGAGCAGTAAAAAATAAAGTTGAAAAGATTTGTAGTAATTTTCCTATTTATTAATTTATTTGGCATTCAAATTTCCTTTCTTTACTTTGGATTAAACTATTGTATAGTGATTTTATAGCTCTTTAATTTTATGATAAATGTACTTAGCATAGAGAGTTGTGATTTTCACAATAAAAATGTTCTGCTCAGGGTTGACTTCAATGTTCCTATAAAAAATGAAAGAATTTGTGATGCCACTCGTATTTTAAGAGCGCTACCTACCATTCAATATTTGGCAAATGCGGGTGCAAAAGTTATTATTATCTCACATTTTGGGCGTCCAAAAGCCAAAGACAGTAACTTATCGCTAAAAAACGTAGCTGAAGCTTTATCGCAGCTGCTAAGCAAAGAAGTGAAATTTATTGATGATTGTATTGGTGAGAGAGTACAAAGAGTAATAAATGCGATGGATGGAGGAGATATAATATTACTAGAGAATCTGAGGTTTTATAAAGAAGAAGAGCAGAATGACTCAAATTTTGCTAAACAATTAGCATCTCTAGCAGATATATATGTAAATGATGCATTTTCTTGCTCTCATAGAGCTCACGCTTCTATTTCACGTATTACGGAATTTTTACCTTCTTATTCAGGATTTTGCTTGCAAGATGAGCTAAAATATCTTGAGCAAGCCATATCGTTTGATGCTAAACCTATTACTGCGATAGTTGGTGGAGCTAAAATATCCACTAAAATAAAAATGCTTATAAAACTAGCAGAAAAGGTTGATTACCTTATTCTGGGCGGCGCAATTGCTAATAATTTTTTGTTATTTAATAAAGTTAATATAGGCAAGTCTTTTTTTCAAAATGGCGTTGATGATCTTCTGCACGATATTGTTAAGACGGCAAATAAAAACAATTGCAAAATAGTTGCGCCAGAAGATGTTTTGGTTGCAGTAAATTCTGATTATAGCACTGGCGTTTTAAGAAAAACTGAATCCATTTTGGACGGTGATATAATTTTAGATATCGGACCTCAAACTTTAAGCACAATAAGCGGTATAATAGCAAGCAGTAAAACTCTGCTGTGGAACGGACCTATTGGTGTTTTTGAACATTCAGCTTTTGCAAATGGTACAGTAGAGGTGATGAGAGTAGTAAGTAATTTGACACACGAAGGAAAATTAACCAGTGTAATAGGAGGAGGAGATAGCCTATCTGCAGTAAATGCTGCAGGTCTTACTGATAAAGATTTTACATATATTTCAACTGGTGGGGGAGCATTTTTAAGTTGGCTCAGTGGTGATAAAATGCCGGGACTGCGATTAACATCTAATTAAAACTTTTTTAAGCTGTTGCTTGTACCTTAGCTTTTTTATACGTTGTGTTGTGGTTATGTCGAAAGTAGCTAAATTAATCTTATGCTTAATAATACCAGTAATAGGATTTATTTTTTACATTAAGGAGCATTACTTCAACAATACAAATTCACAAATTAAATTTGAGCCATTCTTCAAAACAGATTCTTCAGATCCAGACTATATTCCACTACTTCCGGAGCTGACTAACTTTGACAGAGGAATATTAAGGGTTTGTGGAGATTGGGGAACACAGCCTGATGAAGAAGATTTCAGAATTTTGCTTGATTGTCCGCAGCATCAAGAAGTGGTGAAAAAGATATACGATAAGCTTGATCATCAGGTGATTACACCTAGTGCAGACTTGGGGTTGTTTAAAGATGAATTGACTAAGATTTGGTTTACAAATAGCGGAACTGAAAAAGAAACTATAGGGTTTGGGCATATTTTTTGTGGTGAACCAGATAGATTGGGGCTTGGTGGTATGCATTTTGTAGGTAGATATGTTGAGGCTCAAGAAAATAAGTGGGCGGGTGCGATTTGGGATAATGAATCTCTGTGCAATAAATTAGATATTAAGCCACCTGTTTACACATTTGGAATGAAATATCTAGGTAAGGATGGAGAAGTGAAAGTTAAGTGCCCAAGTGGGTACGCGTATAACCTTCATGCTGATGATATTTTAGTTTCTGCGACTAAGGCGTTTAAGGAGCTGGGAAAAGATGGAATGTGTCTGTATAAAATGGAAGATGACAATTATCAATCAGTGTTTGTGAGAAAGAAAGACGCTATACTCACATTCTATCCTGACTTAACACCAAAATGTAATGATAAGAGTATTAATTGTAGCTGTAGCAAGTCTTGATTGGCTGAAAAAAAAGTAAACATTTTATGTGTATTATGCTAATTTAGTTATATCGAGGGCAATTTGTAGAGCTACATGAAACTTATAGTAAAAAAATGTTTGTCTGTTTTATTTCTGTTGCTGCTTGTAGCGCCTCTTGTATATGGACAACAATCTTGTTTAAGTGATATTGAGAACGATTTTCAAGATTTGAAAACATCATTAAAAAATCCAATATTTTTAGATCCTGCACCGAGTTTAAATTATGATGATAGAGAAGGCAAAAAAGTGTTGATGGTGGTGGTGCACCATACTGAATCACCAACATTAAAAAGTACAAAATACGCATTAAATTCTTCAGGGATATCAGTACAGCTTATTGTTGATAGAGATGGTAGCATTACTCTGATGGTTCCACTTGAAAAACGAGCATGGCATGCTGGTATAAGTTATGCGAAAGTTCAAGTAGATAATGTGGTTGAAGAGCTACGAAAACTGAATGATTATTCTATAGGTATAGAGATTGTAAACACAGGGCTTGAGCCTTTTCCAGAAGAGCAAATGAAATCTGTCAAAGATCTGATTTTGTACCTCATTAAGCGCTTTAAGATTAGAAAAGATATGATATTTAGTCACGCTGAGATAGGCACTATAGTGTACAACTCAGCAATTGAAGGTTACGCAATGCGTAAGCCTGATCCACATAAGTTATTTGATTGGGAGTTATTAGAGAAAAGTGGTATCGGATTGCATATAGGTGATAGAATCAGTCCTCAAGACGCAGAACAAAAAGTAAATGAGGTTTTGTATAAGGTAGGCGATAAGAGTGAAAATATTTTGAAATTAAAAAAAAGGTTAAACGGTTTTTTTTATAAAATACTGCCTTGGAATGATAGGGAAGGTAATATGATTTTTCCTGACAATAATGCTAATTACTCAAATGAGTTTGATGAAAATTTTGCGTGGGTTATCAATCAGTTTTCAATGCACTACTTGCCGAAAGAGATTAGAAAAGACTTGCCTCTAAAATTAGAACAAGAAGATATTTTGCCTGAATTTTTAGTTAAGTATAGTAATCTTATTTTTAGTGAATTCTTATCTTTAAGTGATAAAACTAAATTAAGCTTAAAGCCACCATTTTTGAATGAAGAGGATTATAAGCATTTATTATCTTCTCTTGCAGAATATGAAAATAATATTTCTTCTGATGCATTTGCTATGCTCATGTACAAGATTAAGCTATATTATGACTCTTATCTAAGATACAATATAAGATCTTCACTTTATATTCCATTTAGACTTAATTCATTTGAAAAGCTAGATGTTTTAAAGAATGAAATATTATCTTTTAAGTCTATAAGCCCTGAAAAGGCTATAGAAGTCTCGAATTTGATTAATGAGTTTAGGTCGCAAGTTTTATCTAATTTCCAAAATTTTGAGAAGCAGTGGTTTCAAGAATTTAAGGACACTTGGAAACAAAAATTTATACCGAATATGGAAAAGCAAATGTCTTGGACTGCGCTACATGAAACTGTGTTGGAATATTTAGAAAAGGCGAAGAAAGAAGTCTAATGAGTATTACAATGACCAGATGCATGGGCAGAGAAAAATAAAGGACTGGTTTCACATGCATCTGGAAGGATACAAAAATTTCTAAATGAGATTAATATAGTATTGGGATGACAGAGTTTAAAAAATAAGTTACTTTTTTTATTTTTGGTAAAAAGTAGTCTATGGGTATTAAAATTGCACCTTCTATACTTTCAGCAGACTTTGCAAAATTAGGAGAGGAAGTAAAAAGAATTAGCAACTTGAATGTAGATTATATACACATAGACGTTATGGATGGAAATTTTGTTCCAAATATTACAATAGGTCCGAATGTTATCTCTGCGATACGTAAATATAGCAATCTTCCTTTTGATGTACACTTAATGATTAAATCTCCTGGTAACCATATTGAAAGTTTTATAAATGCTGGTGCTGATATTATCACTATACATGCAGAAGCAGAGATACATCTTGAGAGGCTAGTAAGAAAGATAAAATCATATGAAAACAATACAAAAAAAATAATACAAGTTGGAGTTTCAATTGTTCCTTCAACTTCTCCAAGCGTGCTTGAGTATATAATAGATGAGCTAGATATTGTACTAATTATGACAGTCAATCCTGGATTTGGAGGACAGGAGTTTATTCATTCGCAGTTGAGTAAGATATCTACCGTGAGGAAAATGATACAGGACCGTAATCTTAAAACACAAGTTTCAGTAGATGGTGGAGTTAACTTTTCTAACGCAGCTGATATAATAAAAGCAGGTGCAAATATATTAGTTGCTGGATCAGCAATATTTAAAGCTGAAGACATAAAAAAGGCTATAAACGATCTTAAAAATCTTTCGTTATAACCCTATAGATAACACAAACCATTTTTGTTATCTTGTCAGTTTTAAAAATTCCTATTATCCCAGTGCTTCGACACTGAGATAATAGAAAGTAAGTTCAACCTCAATAGAAACCTGATGATGAGTCATTATTACCAAATTTTGGTCTGTTTCTATTACTAAAACCAGAACGAGGACGAGTAGGTCTATTACTATGATAATTATCTCCAGATTTTTTATTAAACGAGTTGTTATAATAATTATCCCTATTATTTAAACCATCTCTCCTTTCTTCATTGTAAAGCTTACCTTCAAAAAATTCACCTGTTTCTTGATCAACACGACGTCTTGATAATTTTGGACATCCACCTTTTTCAAAGTCAATTATCAAAGCTTTGAAGGTATCACCCTGTTTAAGTATATCCTCAATGGACTCTACATGTTGATTAGCTACCTCGCTTATATGCATTTTTCCTTTTCTTCCATTAAGAAGTTCTAACTCTACAATAGACTTCTCTATCTTTACAACTTTAGCATCAATTATAGAACCTTGTTCTAGCTCTGTTATTGAATCAATCATCATATTCTTTGCAGCTTCAGCTTCAGTACTACTAATGGCAAAAACAGAAACTTTACCGTCATCCCCTATTTCAATTTTTGCATTACTTCTTTCACATACACTGCGTATATTTTTTCCTTTAGCACCAATAGCTGCAGAAATTTTATCTTTATCTATATAAAACGATAACACTCTTGGTACATGATCTTTTATATCCTTACGATGTTCTGAAATTACTGCATTCATTTTTTCTAAGATATGTAATCTTCCGACTTTTGCTTGTTCTAAAGATTTTTCAACAATTTCAAAGCTTATACCAGGAATTTTCATATCCATCTGCAGTGCTGTAATCCCTTCGCTAGTTCCTGCTACTTTGAAGTCCATATCACCAAGATAGTCTTCATCGCCCAGTATATCAGAAAGTATTATATGCTCATTTTTGTCTTTGATGAGACCCATAGCAATTCCTGCAACGGGAGCCTTTATTGGCACACCTGTATCCATTAATGCAATGGAAGTTCCACAAACTGTTGCCATAGAAGAAGAACCATCAGATTCCATAATCTCAGATACTACCCTTATTGTATAAGGAAATTCAGATTTATCAGGTAAAACAGGATGAATTGCTTTCCAAGCAAGTTTACCATGACCAATTTCTCTCCTTCCTGGTGCGCGTATAGCAGAAGCCTCTCCAACAGCAAATGGAGGAAAATTATAATGCAACATAAAATGTTCACGTCTATCCCCTTCAATGTCATCCACAATTTGCTCATCTTGTGTAGTACCAAGAGCAGTAACAACTAGTGCCTGAGTGGTACCCCTTGTAAATAGTGCAGAACCGTGAGTCTTGGGTAGAATGTCAGCCTCAATTTCTATCTGGCGTATTTCATCATACTTACGGCTGTCTATTCTCACACTTTTCCTTCTAATCATTTCACGCACTAAAGATCTTTCAAAGCTTTTTACTGCATAAGTAATTAACTTTTCGTCTTTTCCAGCCTCTTTAAGAGTATTCAATATATTATTCCTAACTACTTCTAGAGCTTGAACTCGCTCTTGTTTTACTGTTTTTGAATATGCTTCTTCAAAGTCTTTTCGATATTTTTCAAGTTCTTGAGTTATATTTGATATATCAACAGGAGCAAAGCTTTCAGGTTTATTGCCTACTGTATCAGCAAATTCTTTTATAAGCTTAATAACAGGTTGAAGATGTTCATGGCCGAATTTTATTGCACTCAAAACATTTTCTTCAGAGAGCTCTTTGACTTCCGATTCGACCATTAAGATCGAATTTTCATCACCAGACAAAAACAGATCCAAGTTGCTTGCTTTCATCTCTTGAACGGAAGGATTGAGTATATAATTGTTATTTTCATCACAACCGACCATAACTCCAGCTATAGTAAAGTGGAAAGGAACACCAGAAATTGCAAGAGCTGCGACGGTACCTATCAATGCTGGTACTTCAGGAGAATTGACCGTATCGTAAGTTAATAGATTACATACTACACTAATTTCATCATGAAAACCTTCAGGAAATAACGGCCTTATACTTCTATCTATTACTCTTGAAATTAAAGTTTCTCTATCAGATGGTTTTCCTTCTCTTTTAAAAAAACCACCAGGAATCTTACCCATGGCATAACTTTTTGCAATAAACTGCACATTTAAAGGGAGAAAATCAACACTTTCTTCCTTCTTTTTTCGTACAACAGTGACTAAGATAGAAGTATCTCCATAATTTACAACTACTGAACCATCAGCTTGACGTGCTATTTTCCCAGTTTCTAAAGATAAGGTACGCCCCTCCCAATCTATAGATTTTTTTATAATTTCAAACATACAAAATTCCTCGATTATTTTCTAATGCCTAACTTCTCTATTAACTCTTGATAGGCTTCATTACCAAATTTACGTTTTATATAATTTAAGTGCTTGCGCCTTCTACCTATCAATACAAGTAAACCGCGCTTAGAATTATGGTCATGCTTATGCGTTTTAAAATGCTCAGTTAAATTACTGATTCTCTCGGTTAAAATTGCACACTGTACAAAAGATGAACCTGTATCATCTTCTTTAATTGCATATGTACTAATCAAACTTTTTTTCTTTTGGGATGTTATTGACATCTAAACCTCATTTCAAAATATTAAAAACACGAATAGGCTTCACATAACCATGAGTAAAACTGCAAATTGCAATAGGTACATTACCCACTATCGTACAAAAAGTATCATAATTCTTTAAATTACGCAAGTTATTTAATATAATTTCTTGACCTTTTCTGATTTTCTCCGCTTCCTCTAAGGAAATTTCAACTTTGAATATCGATTTTAAAGCCGATTCAATGGGGATGATGAAACTTTTTGTATTACCTACATCATCTTCTGCCATCCCACCTCCCTCTGTCATCCCAGTGTCAAGCACTGGGATCAAGCCTATTTCATCACGAACATTGTTTTTGACATATGCTCCTAGAATCTTTTGTCCATTACATGATTTGTAAGTATTTGTATATCTGGATCCCAGTGTCAAGCACTGGGGAGAGTAAGTTGTTGTGTTTTTTTTAGTAAGTTGCTCAATTGTCACTGATTCATCTTCCTTAAAATCACCTACCATCGTTCTTCTTAATTGTGTAATATGTCCAAAACAATTTAATTCAATTCCAAGATCTCTTGCAATTGATCTTACATATACGCCGCTACCGCAGATCATAGAAAAATCGGCACTATTATTTATGGTGTCCAAAAATATCATCTTCAGTTCATGTATTTTGACTTGCCGGGGCTTTATATTTACCTTTTGCCCACTTCTTGCTAATTTATATGCTCTTGCTCCCTTGATTTTCACTGCTGAAAATTGAGGAGGAGTTTGTGTTATCTCACCAATAAAATCCTTAATCACACAATTTATTTGGTTATATTCAGGTTTTATAGTGCTAGTTCTAATAATATCACCATCTAAATCGTCCGTAGTTGTTTGCTTTCCCCATTTGATTGTGAAATTGTATGCCTTTAAGTTACAAGATAAATACGGTATAGTTTTTGTTGCTTCACCAAGAGCGATCGGTAATATACCTGAAGCCAAAGGATCAAGTGTTCCCAAATGTCCGGCTTTTTTTATTCCAAAAATCCTTTTAATTTGAGTTACAGCTTGTGCAGAACTCATTCCTGTTGGTTTATCAAGATTCAGCCAGCCATTTACCATGTATCAATCTTACATAATTAGTAACAATTTAGAAAGTAGATAAAATATTAAGTTATTAATAAAATGCTTGACTAGTGTGCATTGTTAATATACAATTAACTTTTTATAAACCTTAATTAAGGAGGAAGTTATTATGCCTACTATATGGAAATTGAAAAATATAGCACCCATAACAAAAATGAGTATTGAAAGTACAGTTGCAACTGCATCTTTAGCAGCAGCAATAACAACATTATTGATTGCTACTAAAGTAATTGCTGGACCTGCATTTAGCACTTATTGCTAGCCCTGCTGGAATTGCAGTTCTATTTATTACCGCTGTATATTTTGCCGCACTAGCTATTTCTTCATATCAGCAAATGCATAAGAATGAAGAAATAAGTGAAGCTAAAGCAGGCGCTGAAACAGCAGCTAAAATAGAAGTTGAAGAAAAAATTAAAGATTTAGCTACTAAAACTGAATTGAATGCCAGAACTAACAAGTCTGAAGTTGATACGAAATTGGCTGAAAAACTGGATTCAAGCAAATTTAATGAAACACTTAAGAGTTCGTTAGAAGATGCTACAGTTTTTGAAGCATTCAAAAGCAAAATATCTCAAAAAAGCTCATAAGCTAAATGGTACAGAGGTAGAGATGGTTCTGCCTCTTTTTTCATTTGAGAAGAGTTACGGTAATCTATCCCACACCTCAACTACATCCTCACTGAACTCTATTATCTCTACTTTTTTGAATTTATGGCAGTTATTGATGGATTCAATCTCTAAATTCCCTACAAAAGGAGTGGCATCATTACCTAAAATTTTACCACTGCGGCAGATTATCAACCTGTCGATTAAACTATGCTTCAGTAGCTCTGTGATTAACACTCCTCCACCTTCAACTAATAACCTTGTTATGCCAATTTCTGAAACAAGTTTTGATGCCATGTCTTTTAGGCAGACTTTATCGATAATGTCAGGCTCCGATGTCATTCCAGCGCGTGACCAGTTTTCATTATGCAATTGCTTGAAGTTTTCTGGATCCCAGTGTCTGGGCACTGGGATTACAGGAGAAGGCATTGGAATGACAGGAGAGTGTGTTGGGGTAACATCTGGAATAACAGGAGGTTTGTGATTTGAATTGACTATCAAATAATTAATGTTTTTTATTTTTCTCTCTATTTCTCTGTTTGTAATCACCCAAGTTGTTATTTTGTCTGCAGTCTTTGCAATGTTATGCTCTTCCTGCAATTTCCCTTGGCTATCGATAATTAGCCTTATTGGCGACCTGTCTTCGAGTCCTGGTAATCTGCAAGTTAAGAGAGGATCGTCATTGATAAGGGTACTACTGCCAATCATAATTGCATCATATTTTGCTCTGAGCTCATGTACCCAATTTCTCGTATCTTCACTTGTTATCCATTTGCTATCACCTGTAAACGTTGCGATTTTTCCATCGAGAGTTGTTGCGATTTTGCAAGCTATAAATGGTCTATGGAGTTTCTTAGTGGTAAAAAAGCCAACATTTAGTTTCTCTGCTTCTTTCTGCATAATCCCTTGTTTTACTTCAATTCCTGCATCTGCTAAAGCTTTTATCCCTCTACCTGAAACCCTACTATCTGGATCAATTGTTGCAATCACCACCATTTTTATTCCAGATCTTATGATTTCCGTAGTGCAAGGTTCTGTAACTCCAAAGTGGCAGCATGGTTCAAGAGTGACGTACATAGTTGCACCATGAGTTAAATCTTTAGCATTTTGCAAAGCAACTACTTCTGCATGTGGACGTCCACCGATTCCTGTGTAGCCTTCACCGATCACCATACCGTTTTTTACAATGATACATCCAACAGCGGGATTTGGTGCAACACTTCCAAGACTTTTTTCTGCAAGTTTTAATGCGATCGACATGAAATAATCATCAGTCATTAGAAAGAAGTCATTTCGTATGAGGTATCAAAAATTCTTCTGTGCTCGTGTATGGCAAATCTATCTGTCATACCTGAGATATAATCACATATTATTACTGAACGCTGAGATTCACAAGCAAGTTTGTTCCACTCTATAGGTAATAACCCTGGGTTTTCATAAAAGCATTGAAAAAGCTCCTGTACTATACGTTTTGCTTTGTTCATTGTTCTGGTCAGTTTATAACTTCTGTATATTTTTTCCATGTTGAATTTTTTCATCTCTTTTGTGGCATTTGCAACTTCTGGTGAAAATGTGACTAGCATATTATTTAAGCTCCTTACATCTTCTACGCTTTTTATTTTGTAGTCTTTAATATTTCTTTCAGTCTGAAAAACGACATCATTTATCATAATTCCTATAGTTCTACTCAGTGATTCATGTATGAGTTTGCTTTGAGCCAATTCTGAATATTCGCTTTTTACTTTTTTGAACATTTTGCCAATTAAAGGAACATCGAGCAAATCTTCGGTTATTACTAAATTTGCCCTGAGTGCATCATCAAGATCATGCACACTGTAAGCGATGTCATCCGCAATTGAAGCAACTTGTGCTTCAATGCTTGAAAATTCCTCAAGTTTTAGATCATATTTTTCATTATATTTTAATAATAGCTGATTATTTGTAGAAGACTCTGCGTTTTGACCAAGCAAGGGACCGTTATGTTTTGCAACCCCTTCAATCACCTCCCAACTTAGATTCATACCATCAAAATCAGCATGTTTTTGTTCAAGATAAGTTAAAATCCTTATAGCTTGAACATTATGATCAAACTCATACTTCTCCTTATCAACTTGAACTAGAGCATTCTCACCTGTGTGACCAAATGGAGGATGACCAAGGTCATGTGCAAGCGCTATGCATTCGGTGATGTCCTCATCTAATCTGAGCCTGCGTGCGATGGATCTTGCAATTTGTGCAACTTCAAGGCTATGAGTTAGCCGAGTACGATAGTAATCATGCTCATAATTGATAAAAACTTGTGTTTTGTATCCTAGTTTCCTAAACGCATTAGAGTGAATAATGCGGTCCCTATCACGCTGAAAACAGCTGCGATTTTTGTCTTCTGGCTCTTTGAAATTTCTTCCTTTTGTTTTATTTGGAAAGCACGCGTAACTTAATAGAAAATTATTGTTTGACATGTAAAATTTCTACTATAATAGGTTATCAATAATGAACGGTGGTTGTTATGTCAACAGATTACAATATTAGCTTAACTGACAATGCATTAAGGAAAATCCACTCCCTTGTAGAACAGGAAGGAGATGAGAGTTCTATTTTGCGGGTTGCAGTTTCAGGTGGTGGATGCTCTGGCTTCAAGTATAATTTTCTTATGGATCAAATAAATAAGAAGATGTCTTTGGATGACGATTTTGACGATGATGAAGACGAAGATTTTGACGATGACGAAGATAGCGAGGATTATAGAAGCCACTCCAGTTTTAGTGAAAAAGGTAAAGATATAGTAATTAATGATGAGAATGGAAACCCTGTATTAATGGTTGATAATTGTTCAGCGAAATTTTTAAATAACTCAACTATAGATTATACTGAAGATCTAGGTGGTTCTGGTTTTCAAATCAAGAATGCTCTCGCTAAGTCTCGATGTGGGTGTGGTAACAGTTTCTCGGTCTAATTCTCCCTCCTGGATCTTTTTATAATATGGGTGGTGGTGTAACACTAGAGCTAGCTTCTGTAAGTAAGAGCTTCAAAAAAAGTCCTGCTATTGTAGAAGATATCAATCTGAGTCTTACAAGAGGGCAAGTAGTTGCATTGATCGGCAGCTCAGGATCAGGAAAAACAACTATATTGCAAATTGCAGGCCTATTGGATAAGCCAACTTTAGGTGTAGTGACAATAGATGGAGTAAATTGTACGCAAGCCAGCAATAAATATAAAACTCATGTAAGAAGAAATTTTCTTAGCTTTGTTTATCAATTTCACTATTTATTACAAGAGTTATCAGTGTTGGAAAACGTTATGCTTCCTCAGCTTATTGCAAGAAGAAGCAAAGCTGAAGCAAAAAAAAAATCGCAAGCAATATTAGAAAAATTTGGTCTGGAAAATAAAGCAAGTAGTATGGTATCTGAAATTTCTGGTGGAGAAAGGCAGAGGGTTGCAATTGCAAGAAGCATTGTAAACTCTCCAAAGCTTTTACTTGCAGATGAGCCAACGGGAAATTTAGACCCAACAAATTCTTTGAATGTATTTTTGCTGTTACATTCATATGTAAAGGAAAATAACAGCTCTATGCTTATAGTAACACACAACTATATCCTTGCAGAAAAAGCAGATCACATTTTTCAGTTAAAAAACCGATCATTAGTAAAGCTGTAAATGGAAGAAACAGTACAATACAAAGCTACCTATAACTTGTACTTATTTAACCAATGGTCATTAACAGAGTGTAATTCGCATGAAATGCTTTCATTATTTTTTATACACGGACTCTTTAACTTACGCTGTTTACTTAGAAAGCATCCTGACAGCATAAACATTGCTAAAACGAGAAATAATAATTGCCTAAACATAACAAGACTTTTTTTATTTATATTAATACGTTCATTTCTCTCATTTGTAAAGTTAGGCATATTCTTTTACCCTTATCTCTTTTTTAACTTTTTTGGAGGAAGTGACTGCACTGTTTAAGCGTAGTTTTATATAATTATCTATAATTTGAGCTACTTCCTCTTCTTTATCCCTTAAAAAGTGGTTAGTATCTTCTACTATATGGTATTCCATATGGTTATTTTTTACCGAATTTATTAACCTTTGTGCTAATTCTGTTACATCGCTTTCTTCTGAAATTGTATCATTATTACTTTGTATTATAAGTCCAGGAACTGGGCAAGGAGAGAGAAAAGAGAAATCGTACTTAGTTGCTGGAAGAGAAAGGGCAACAAAACTTACTATCTCTGGACGGCGCATTGTCAATTGCATAGCTACCCATGCTCCAAAAGAAAAACCAACTATCCAAATTGGAACATTGTTAGAGTTATGCTCCTGAAGCCAATCAATAGCTACTGCAGCATCAGTTAATTCTCCTATACCCTTATCAAAAGTTCCGGTAGATTTTCCGACACCACGAAAATTAATTGTCAATGCAGAAAAGTTATTATCGATAAAAGATTCATATATAGTATGTATAATCTTACTATCCATACTACCACCATATTGAGGGTGATGATGTAAAATTAGCACAACTGGTGCATTGGTATCTTTGCTTTGATGGTATCTACCTTCTATCTTTTTTGTTGAATTATTTAAAAAGACTTCTACCATGATAACTCCTAATAAAAACCTGTTTTGACAGGTGTTGATAATGTAAATTGTTTATTAATTATGTATTAATTTCCCTGTTTTTGCAATAAATTTTTATCGTGTTAAAGTTAACATACATAATTGGTTGATGGTAAGTGACAAATAAGCCTGTGAGTTTATTCTCTCTGGAAGACAGTAGTTGCGTGTATGCTGATTATAATGCAACTGCTCCAGTGAGTAAAAATGTAAAAAAAAGTATACTTGAGATTTTGTCGAAACAAACACTAAATCCATCATCGCTGCATAAAAGAGGACAAGAAGCGAGGAAGATTCTTAAAGAGGTAAGAGATAACGTACGTGATGCTCTTAGCATTCCAGATGATAAAGAAATAGTTTTTACGTCTGGTGCAACTGAAGCAAACAACCTCGTCATGAGAGGAATGAAAGGCTATCTGCATGTAATTTCAGCTATAGAGCATCCTTCAATTCTTAATTCTGCATGTAATCCACATATAATACCCGTTAATCAAGAGGGTATTATTGACTTTTTAGAGCTAGAGAAAATTCTAAGCGAACTTGAAGGGAATAAAGTAATAATTTCAGTGATGATGGCTAATAACGAAACTGGAGTTATCCAGCCTGTTAAGGAAATAGCTAAAATGGCACATAAATTCGGGGCAATCTGTCACACTGACGCTGCTCAAAGTGTTGGGAAAATCAAAGTAAATATGGAAGATTTAGGAGTGGATTTACTTACTTTATCTGCTCACAAATTTGGTGGTATAGCAGGTAGTGGAGTTTTAATATTTGACAAAAAGCTTGTAATAGAACCTACTATAATAGGTGGTGGGCAAGAAAAAGGATTGCGTGGTGGTACAGAAAACATTATTGCAATAGTAGGTCTTTCTGCTGCATTGCAAAACATTCCAGATCTTCTATCAAAGATGGATGAAGTAGAGAAGCTGCGTGATCAATTGGAGTATGGGTTATTAAGTCTTGTCAGTGATATCAAGATCTTTGGCAGAAATTCTAAAAGATTGCCAAATACAAGTTTCATTTATATGCCGAGAGTGAAGAATGATCTGCAGCTCATGTGCTTTGACTTAAATAATATTGCAGTCAGCAATGGTTCTGCATGTTCTTCTGGAAAAGTTGGGCCTTCTCATGTTTTGCTTGCAATGGGAGCAACAAAAGAGCAAGCAGAATGTTCAATTAGAATCAGTATAGGTCCGGAGGTTAAACCGCGAGACATAGAAAAAATAGTGGATTGTTGGTATAGTATCTATAAGAAGAATGCTTTAGTAAATGCAAAAACTACTTTCACCATTCCCCTTAAATCATGATAGAGGGAATGGTGAAAGTAATTTCTATTGCCAGAGGTTGTTATAATAGTTAAATGCTGCTGAAAACCGATTTGCTTATAGTTATGGAAGAAATTCTCTAATTGCATACCACACCATTCAATTGTAGTATGTCATTTTATACTTGATAAAAACGCTGTATTGTATTATAATATATCATCAAGAGATAATAAGGAGTTACATATGTCTTATATGAAAAACGAACAGGATATTCGCTCTCAGGGCGTTTATTATAGTGCTGGACTCAGGAGTTACCTAACTAAAGTATACAATTATATGGCTTTAGCTTTAGGTGTTACAGGGCTTGTTGCGTTTTTAACAGTGTTTTCTGGTCTTTTCCAGGTGATTTATTCCAATCCTGTTCTATCGCTTGTGGTAATGCTATCTCCAGTTGCATTGGTGTTTTATATGTCTTTTAGGCTTCAACACCTAAGTGCTCAGTCAACACTTACTGTATTTTTTCTATTCTCAGTTTTAATGGGAATTTCTTTATCTCATATTTTTATAATTTATACTGCAGAAAATATAGCGAGAGCATTTTTCATTACATCGATCATGTTTGGTTCTATGGCTTTATATGGTAATACTACAAAAAAAGATCTTACCAGCATGGGTTCTTTTTTGATTATGGGAATCTGGGGGTTAATCATTGCATCTATAGTTAATCTGTTTCTTGGAAGCAGTCCTCTCTATTTTGCAATATCGTTTGTATCAGTGATAGTGTTTACTTTAATGACTGCATACGATGCTCAGAGAATCAAAGATGTTTATTATAGATATAATGATGGCTCAGAAGTTGCAACTACTAAGCTGGCAATACTTGGTGCAACTAATCTTTACTTTGACTTCATCAATATATTCCTCAATTTACTCAGGTTACTTAATTTATTCAACAATAAGGATTAGATGATTTCCTTTTTAAGGGGAAATAATGAAAATTCTATAGTTTTTTTCCTAGTATCTTTAGTGGTATTGATGCTGTGTCTTGCATATGCTTCAGTGCCATTGTATAGTATCTTTTGCAAAGCTACTGGATATGGTGGCACAACGAGAAAAGCAACTAATACGACAATAAATGCAACTGACCAAAAAATCAGGGTTTACTTCAATGCTGATGTAATGTCCGGTCTGCCTTGGGAATTTAAATCAGAAACTAACTACATTGATACGAATATAGGGCAAAAAAGTTTAGTGTTTTATTATGCAGAAAATTTATCTGACCAGCCTTCACTTGGAATGGCAGTGTATAATGTCACACCTTTTAAAGCAGGTAAGTATTTCAATAAAGTTGCATGCTTCTGCTTTGAAGAACAAATTTTGCAGCCAAAACAAAAAACAGCTATGCCAGTATCCTTTTACATAGACCCTGAAATAATTCGTGACAATAGTACAAAAGATTTAAGTGAAATAACACTATCATATACGTTTTTTAAGCTTAAATAACAAACCTTTGCCTATTGTTGATTTAAATAATAGTTATGTAACAGATCTATTTAATTGGGCAGAAGCACTTATTTGTTTTTTGCACACTAAGTACTTGTATTGCGGTTTTTGGTATTGCGAATTCCCATTCTTCACTATTTGCTTTACAGGCATTCCAGTACTCAGTTAACTCTTTATTACTTTTTATAGAGTCTGGCATTTTACTGTGAGGTTTTTTTTCTAATGTATGCTCAATTAGAATTTTACAGCAATCCTTGGATTTCGTTGACTTATCTCTACCATATAATTTAGCAACATAGTCTAAAGCGGTATTTCCACCATAGTTTTCATTTGGGTTATCATTTACTTCCGCTTTTATGAGAGCATTTAATATATCCGGAGAATGGGTTAAAACACAGGTATGTAAATATCCTTTTTCGTTTTGCACATTAGCTCCTGCTTTTATTAAAACTTGCGCTAGATTTGTTAAAGTGTACGGTTTATAGTTAATGGCGATGGAAAAAAGACTATCTATTGGAAAGTGATCATAATCTTTCAAGTCAAATCTGTGATTAATATCAAATCCTTTTTTTTCCCAAGAAGTATATAAATATTTACAATAATCTCTTTTTTTATCTGATTTTTGTATTCTATATTCTAACCTTTCTTTTATTTTTTTTATTACATTGTTAACATCCAAATCATTATCTTCATCCACTTTGCACAACACATTGAATAAAACACCATAAAGCCAAATTTCTCTGTTCATGATAATTTGTGCCTCAAAACTATTAACAATACGCTTATGTAGTGTATAAACTCTAAATAACATTTTGCAAAATATTAATTGCTAGATAACATAATTAAAGTTTTTGTCTTACATTTATCATGGTTAGAGCTATACAAATTAAAAAAACTGGGAGGCCAGAAGTATTAGAATTTGTAGATAAGAGCATAGGTGAGCCAAAAGATGAGGAAGTCTTAATACGTCATACAACTATCGGCTTAAATCGTTATGATTTAGAACATAGAAAAGGTATACGCAAAATTAAAGATTTGCCATCAGTACTTGGAGTAGAGGCAGTAGGAGTTGTTGAAAAGCTTGGTAAAAAAATTAGTGATGGATTTAAGGTTGGAGATAGAGTTGGATATTGCACAGCTCTTCCAGGGGCATATTGTGAAAAGCGCATTGTACACCAGAAATATTTGATAAAAATTCCGAATGATATACCTGATGAAGTTGCTGCTGCAGTATTGTTTAAAGGTATGACAGCTCACTATTTAGTTAATCAATCTTATAAAATCAGGCCTGGTGCTTTTGTACTAGTTCATGGAGCTAATGGTGGTTTGGGGCAAATAATATGCCAATGGGCAAAGGATAAAAAAGGTATAGTGATAGGTTCTATAAGCTCTGACGAAAAAATGAAGATAGCTTTACAAAATGGCTGCACATACGCAATAAACTACAATGATAAAGATTTCGTTTCTAAAATCATGGAGATTACGAAAAATAGAGGAGTAGGTGCAGTGTATGACCCTATAGGTTACGCTACAAGCAAGCTCTCTTTTGAATCTTTGGGTAAGTTTGGCATATATGTTTCCTATGGGCAGATATCAGGTAATACTCCTATTAATTTCTCTTTACTTAGTTCGCGTTCGTTATTTGCAGCTGGAACTTCGATATATCATTACAAGCATAATAGACTTACGTTAGTGCTTACTGCAATGGAAATTTTTGAAATGATAAGAAAAAAACTTTTAATTGTACGAATTAATAAAAAATATAAATTTGATGAAATAATAGAGGCTCATCGTGACATGGAAAATAGAAAAGTAAGTGGGTTAAATATTATCAAAGTTTCTTAAATAACTTAGTAACCTAAAATAATTATTCATTAAGTCATATCAACAAGAATTTCACATGGTTAATTTTCTTTTTGGGAGAGTTAAAAGCATACAGCTGTAGCTAAACTGACTGAGATTTACCAACAAGTTTGGAAAACTTGTCATTCTGCTACTCGTTAGTGGCGTGGTAATGCAATGTTTTATCTATAGATATTATGTTCACAGTAGTTTCAAAAGAAGCTGAGTAAATAAGTTATATTTCAAATTAGATTTGATGTCACATCTAACATTTAAGTATTATAACTTCAATAGTATATGGAGCTGTTATTCTCCTTTTAAATAACTACTTTTCTCTATTTTACAATAATTTTAGGGTTAAGGTTATAGTACTTAGAAAGTTTACATTACCCTATGAATTGTTTCTGTTGCTATGACACATCCAGTAATCATAAATTCTCCTTTAATGGCATTTTGTTCTCATATTTTATATACCATTACACTCTGGGACCATACATATAGGCTAAAGTGTGCTGAAAGTCAATTAAAATTCCTTAATAAGTTGACTATATAAGTTAAAAATGCTAGTATTATATTATTAATTTTAAGTAAGAGTACATACTATGAGCTATACAAGAGAACAGTTAAAAGAGGCAAGGCAAGCAAAAAGTAGCCTAGAAAAGAAATTTGAATCAAAACTAGAACTAGCAATAGCAATAGCACTAGCACTAGGAGTGGCAGCTGTTACTGGGGCTCTTGCAGGTTTAGCTCTAAGTTATGTTAACTTGCCACCTCTCATTGCAGGTGGAATCATTGGTTCTGCAATGTTATTAGTATGCTGTGTAATCAGTGCTTGTTCTTTCTCAAAAACTACAAATCTCAACGATATACCAGAAAGCATGTCCGAAGAAAATAAACAAATTTTGAGAGAATATAGCAACAGTGCTGAATATAAAATTAAAAATTATGCACATACTATCAGTAGTATTGGTGTTTTTTTTGGAGTTGGAGCAGGGTTAGTTGCTCTTGGTGTCACATCACCAGCAGCTATAGGTGCTTTAACTTTTGTAGTGAATATGATTCCTTGTATTTCTTTAAATTTCTTAATTGATAAAGCAATTGAGTGCTTTTTTCCAGAAGGAAATAGACAGCCAAGCAGCTCAGTTGATAGCGATGTGAAAATTGTTGATGGGGATACGTGCAGGAGAGTATTTTAAGAAACGATAGATAGAAGTTTTTGAAGAGGATTTAGCACATTTTTTCATGTTAAGCATAATTGAATTATCCGCTCAAGTCCTCATCCTGAATAGTTAGTTGATTTTCCCACCCAAGAATCATTTTATTAGCTTGCCTTAATGTTTCAACGGAAGGCAAGTCTTCTGTGCTCAGTGGTAGACGAACAGTTTTGTGTTCTATGAGCCCAATATCATGCAGGAGTGCTTTAGTAGGTATTGGATTACTGGCAGTAAATAGAGCTTTGCAAGCTTGTTGCCAACTGTCTGCTTGAGGGTTCTTGCCACTCATGCATTGCTTAACATATTTATGTACTACACTTGGCCAAACATTGGCAGCAACAGAAACCAGACCAGCCGCACCCTTAGCAGCCATATCGGGTATCATATTATCATCTCCACAAAACACCTTAATATTTGGTGCAACTTTTTTATACTCAATTAAAGTGTAAACAGTTCCACTTGAATTTTTGATAGCCCAAAATTTTTCGTGGCTGGATAAGTTGCGTACAGTTTCAGCGTGAAGACTCACTCCTGCTCTTGATGGAATATTGTAAAGCATGGCTGGCACATGTGCTTTTTCAAGCAGCTTTTCAAACCATAAAGTTTGCCCCATGATTCCAGGCTTTGCATAAATGGGAGTTGTCATTAGATAGCCATGAATAGGCATATCCTTGCAAAAATCAAGCCATTCAAGAGTCTGATATAGATTCACTCCTGGTACACCAATTATAATTTTCGTATTTAATTTTAGCTCACATACAAATTCAACTAAGGTGCGCTTTTCAGAATCAGTAAGTGATAAGCTTTCACCTGTGCTACCGAGCAACACTACACCATTTTTAGCTTGAGCCTGCATTGCAAGCAAGCACTGCAAACTTTGGTAATCTACGCTATCTCCATTAGAATTAAAAGGAGTAACACAAGCAGTCCATAAAAATGTAGGTTTCAATTGAAGTTATTAAAATGGTATTTCATCATCGATTAGTTCATCTTTTATATCGTTGTCAAAACTTCCGTGTTTATCTTTTTGTTCTGTTTCATTTTGTTTGTATTCACTTGGCTTGTAATCAGAGCTTGACATACTGTTTCGTGAATCTAAAAGGGTAAGGGCACTATTAAAGTTGTATAGCACCACCTCTGTTGTGTACTTTTCAGTACCATTTTGGTCAGTCCATTTTCTAGTTCTCAGAGAGCCTTCAACGTACACTTTACTACCTTTCCGTGCAAAGTCTTTAACAATTTTTACTAGTCCTTCACTAAAAATTACAATATTATGCCATTCTGTCTTTTCAGAGCGAGTACCAGAAAATTTGTCAGTCCAACTTTCAGACGTGGCTATTGAAAAACTTGCCATCTCTTTTCCATTTTGTGTAGTCCTAATTTCAGGATCTTTTCCTAAATTACCAACTAATATGACTTTATTTATAGTACCACTAGACATAATTATGCTTTAAAATAAACATCTTTATTATCTTATGTGAGAGTATTATTGTCAAATTTAATTAGAAACGCGCTTGGAGGGATTCGAACCCACGACCTTTGCCTCCGGAGGGCAACGCTCTATCCAATTGAGCTACAAGCGCAGATGTATTAGATTATTTAATAGATAAACTGTCTAAATCAAACTTTTGTTCTGGATAAAGAGTAAACATAATACCTTCATGTCCAAAATTTACATTTTTAGAATTGCTTATCCTTTCTTTTGTTATCTTTTGGTTTACAGCCCATGAAAAAGTTACATAATTTTCAGTTACTGAGTGCACTTTTAAATCCTTAGTATTTATAAACAACTTTCCATTTACCCATATTTTCCATGTATCAGGGGAAAAGTATAAAATTGAATCTAAACTGACTACTTTACAATTGAAATTTTCTTCCTCTGTAACTCCTGAAGACTGTAAGTTAAACTTTTCCATCTCACTAACTATTCTATTAACCTGCTCTTCATCAAAGAAAATGCTTTTTATGCTACCATATTGCGATAAAGTACTCTCTGCTGCCTCTTTTATTATATCGTCTCGATCTATATAGCTTAGTTTATAATTGTTGATAAAAAAACACTCCTTCGCACGCAAATTTGCTATATCAATGAAATCATTTATTTCTTGATTTCCAACTTTTAAAATACTTTTTAAGTACTTCTTTTCTATAATCATTCCATTGTTGGAATGATGACAGACCATTTCATCATTGCCTTGTCTTTCTATATATACACATAAATTTTCACTATTTAACCCTAATATTTTATGCTCAATAAAATCTTCATCACTAATATGCTGTTGGCAAGAATATTTTTTACAAATCCCTATATTTTCTACAAGATCTTCACAATTGCAATATGCACTAACATTAAAAAATAGCAGCGTAAAAATAAAAAACAACTTTATATTCATCTACTTAATATGGTATACCAATCAAAAACTATACTAGCTCTCACTATCTCTATCATATTACCACTTAAAATCTGGTTTATAGCTGCAGAATCTATATTTCTCTGCTTATTCAAGGTAAGAGATCTGATCATAACATAACCAGGAAGATTTGGAATAGACTGTAGAAATAAAAAAATATGCTTATCGCTAATTGAGCTTAAACTTAGAACCACTTCACTTCTTATTACTTTTGTACGTTCACTTTTATTGTGGAGTTCAGCTTCTTCAGGTATAGAAATTGATATTTCAGGTTCTAACATGTAGTGTTTTTTATATAGCTTGTGAAGCTCAAAATTTAAATTTGTAACATATCTGCTACTATGTAAGTTTGAAGAAGAAATTCTTTTCCATAAATCTAGGTTTTTATTTAGAACGACTTCTTTCTTTTGAATTTCAATGATCTGTAAATTAATAGAGTGTATTTCCTCAGCTGCAGTTTGATTTTTATTATAAACCTTTTTGTTATAGAGAATAAAACACGTTGATAACCCTATTAATACAATAGATAACAATAAATAATATATGCACTGAATTGTAGCTTTTCTTTTTAGTTGAGAGATAGTCATCAATCTACATTGCCTCTCCTATTTCAACATCAATAGATAGATTTTTCTCTTTAGTAGTGGGTAAGCTAGAAATACTAATATCATGAGTACGGAAATTATCGTTTAAATTTTTCTGTAGTTTCTCGTATTGATAAGAAATGTCTTGACCAGATTGAAAATTAAACCTTAAAGTTATGGTAATATAACTTTTTGCCTCATTATAATTCCACTCAAACGATTGAAGCTCTACACCTGGTACTTTTAACTTTTCTACATACTTAATTTGTGTAAGAGGAGAGTACTCTATTTTTGATAAAATATTATTTATATTAATAAAATCGTAAACTTCATCTATCTTTTTTACATTATAGCTTTGGCTAAGTTTTATTAGTTTGTTATTTAAAGCACTCCGCTTTGCAGATAAATTATCAGCAACATTAAAATTTGAATACAAATTTCGCAAACAAAAGGCGTTAATTACAACTAAAACCAAGAGTAGGTATAGAAAAATTTGAGGAGAATTTAAATAAAGATAATTAAATAGATAAAATTCTTTAGTTTCTTTTGTGTTAAAAATATTTATTGGCTTATTCTTAAAGCTATGGAACAAAATTGTAGTATCACAAAAGCTATCTTTTTTGCATATAGCTAATTCTGCTCCCAATAGTTTACCTAGCTCATATGGAGTCAATATGTTCACACTATTCTCTGAAAAATTTATAACTGATAAACTAGATTTAATAGCTTCTGATACTATGATGCAAAGGTCGATAGGGTCATTTTTTTCAAATCCAAACTTAGTTAAAGATTGAATTGTATTTTTCACTTCCTGATATATTTCACCAGCAATGATTCCTGGTAAATTATCATTAGTAAATGGTATTAAACGTGTAAATATCATTTTGTTCTCTTTAAGAACCACTTGTCTATAGCCACCTGTTTTAGTTGCAGCAACTATAATTTTCCAGTTACTAGGATCTTTGTGTAGAATCTTTTTTGCTATACTGACTAGTTCTATAGGAAACATTAATATTCCTTTAAAGTTAGAGCCTATTTCAACAAACACGTCCAACCAATATTCTATTAAATGATTTGCTTTTGATGAAACAAATAGATACCACCAGTTTTGATTAAATTTATTCGGCTTTTCGACCAAGAGAATAGAATTTATATCGTTATTATGAGCAAAATGCTCTACTTTTGTTTTTGCTGATAGATAAGCACTAATCCTATTTACTCTTGGGATAGACTGTAGCAAATAGTTCTGATCAGTGTGATTGAGAACCAGATATAAGGGTGCTTTTTTATCTGATGAGAGACATGAAATTAAGTCAGAAACAACTTTATTATTTTTGTCCTTAGCAAAATATCTTTTATTTAAAGTATCATTTTTAAAATATAGTAACATTGTGCCTTCTTTTCCTATAGAAAGCATAAACTTACTTTTGGGTTTTGACCCAAACATATTAACAAAGTGTATACTCATCTAGAATTAAAAAGGTAATTTATTGAAATTCATTAAACATTAGATGACAATATTACTTACATTATAAGTTTTTGATAAAATTAGTAGTAATATTAACCCTTTTGTATGATGAAGGTTTTTTATATTTGTGCTAGACACAACTTAACCTGACAAACGAGGATTAATTATATCTCAGCTTGATATTTTATTCTCCAACAGACTGAAAATTGAATTGAGCTAAAGACTTGATTTGACGCACTTTGTTGCACATTACCATTTAGTATACTTGAACTGAACATTTTCAGTGAATCCATCTGGCATGACTGAAACTTTTGTATTCATATTTATTTTTAAGTAATTTACTAGCTCATCAACTAATATATCAGGAGCAGAAGCACCTGCAGTAATTCCTATTTTTTCTGCGCCCTGCAACCAATTTTTGTTCATACATTTATAATTATCAATCAAATAGGCTCTTTTTCCTCTGGAAATACACAGGTCTAATAAACGGTTTGAATTTGAACTGTTTTTACTTCCTACAATCAACACTACGTCTGTAATTTTAGCCAATTTTTTAACAGCGTTCTGCCTATTTTGTGTTGCATAGCATATATCTTTTAAGTCGGGGCCTGTAATGCTTGGAAATCTGAGCTTCAGTGTGGCAATAATTTCTTTGGTATCGTCAATACTTAACGTGGTTTGTGTTACATAAGATAAATTATCTGGATCTTTGATTTGTAAATTGTATACGTCTTGCATAGTTTGCACTAGAGATATAGGATTACTTACTCTTCCTATAATTCCTTTAACTTCCGGATGATTTTCATGTCCAATTAGAATTAATTCTTTACCACTATCCTCATACCTTTTTGCCTCTTTATGTACTTTGCTAACTAATGGACATGTTGCATCAATCACTTGAACACCCTTTCTTTTTGCCTCATCCTCTATACTTTTCGACACTCCATGTGCGCTAAAGATCAATATTCCTCTATTGTCTTTAATGTCTTCTATGCTGCTTACAAAAACCACTCCTTGTTTCTTGAAGTCCTCTACTATATACTTATTATGAACGATTTCGTGTAGTACATAAACTTGGCGTTCATTTTTGTATTTCTCTAAAGTGATTGTTAATATGTCTACAGCTCTTTTAACCCCTGCACAGAAACCGCGTGGTTCAGCTAAGATAATCTCCATTTTTTTTCAAATCAAGTAAGTATGTAAACATTGCTAAAAAGTAAGCTCTGCTCACTATGTTTCATATCATGACTGCTTTACTATAATTTTAAATTTATCATTACCAAGATTCTTATTAATATACCAGGAACCGTCATCTTTAATTACAAATTCAGGACCCTTGAGGTCTCTTGTTATTGTCCTTCCATCTTGGTCATCCATGGCAATATGGATATCGAATGTAACGATGTCTAGATTTATTATAGCTTTTTTCCCACTGTATGAATTTAGACTAAACTTGCCCAACATGACATCATTAATACTCACTTCTCCTGCATAAGTATCACACTGACCATCTACACAACACTCACTTTCAATATAAAAAAGGTCTGACATATTTATATCTATAAAAAAAAGAACTAAACTTGCATACTAAATATAGCTTATCGTTAATAAGCAATTACAGATTACTTTGGCTACAACAATAATGCAACTGGAAGTATAACATAATTAATTGTATAAGAAACTACACTTTAGAGAAATGGTTGTTTGGTTTTTTTATTAATTTTTTTCACCATACTGTCAATCATGTGTTTTATTCCTTGATATACAGAGTGTGTACTTTCGTCACTACGCATATAAGCAGAGCAGGAAAATATATTATGCTTTTCGTCTTCTATTGATAGCTTTGTATCGCATGTTATATGTTCGCCGCCGAGCTTTTCTATCAACTGGTCTTTGTCGTCTCCTATAGTTACCTTAATCTTACTTTCTTCTTTACCTATCTTGCTACTTAAAATTAAAACAATAATGGCTGGAGATATACATATAGTTCCTATTGGCTTTTTTGCAACAAAGAACTCTGAGACTAATCTTTCAAACTCAGGCATTACTGTTTTATTTTCAGCTAAGTCAGATAAATTTTTCGCAACTCCATATCCACCAGGTACGACTAGCATGTCAAAATTTTCAGCTTTAGCTTCTCTTAAATCATTTATCTCACCTCTTGCAATTCTTGCTGATTCTACAAGTACATTCCTTTTTTCTTTTACTGCTTCTTTTGTTTTGTGATTCATAACTTGTGTGATATCAACATCAGGAGCAAAGCACGTGACTTCAACTTCCTGCTGATCAAACACAAGCAGAGTTAAGACTGCTTCTCTCACTTCTGTGCCGTCGAGGTGGCCGCATCCTGATAAAACCACAGCGGCTCTTAATTTTTTCTCACCCATAAAATACCTTGATTTCATATAATCTAGGTATTGTAATACAAATTCCATATTTGGAAAGGAGTAATTATTTTATATCAATTATAATATAATTAGGCATATTTATAATTGATGGGAATTGAATATGCTACAAAGTGGTACAGCAAATCCAACCAATTCGGATGAGTTAATTGAAAATGTAGTAAAATATATTAGTGGAAAAAAAGATTTGTTACAAGAATTGCAAGTTCTGTTAAGACTACGTAGCTTTGAAAGAAAAAGTGAAATTTTTGACGAATCAGATATCGATAGTATGTCTAAATTTCTGATAGAAAATAAAGATATTTTGGGGAGTGTAATAGGTCTTATATTGGAGAATTTTGAGAAAAACAAAGTTGAATCAAAAGAATTTTTGGAACAAGGAAATAAAGTAAAAGGCATGAAGAAAGAGCTTGAAACTTTAGGCAATCAACTGTTAGCTCAAGGATTGATAAGTGGAGCAGCATTTACAACATTGACAGGTGCACTAGCAGGTACATTGGCAATAGGAGGAGTGGCTGGTGCATTAATAATTGGAGGAGCAGCATAGTAGGATTTGTTGCTATAGTTGCTATTGGTTATGCTATATATCAGAATAGAAGTGAGATAAAAGAAAGCGTAGGTAAGGGTACCAGTAAAGCAGTCCAGGGTATAGTTGAATCGGGAAAAGCATTGAAAAGTTTTGTGAAAGATGTGATCGATAAATTACCTACGATTCAAGCAAGAGAGAATAATTTTGGAAAGTTAATAAGCAATTTGACAAAACAGGGTCTTAAAGCTAATGAAGAAGAAAGAACAATTCTTGATAATAAAGTAAAAATAATAGAAATGCTTCGAAACAAAGAGCAATTAATGGCAATAAAGAAATTAGTAAAAGATCGAACCATTCAAAATTTTTCAAAAGATGATATGAGTAGACTTCTGGAAAAGGGCCTCAGTACTCATGAGAGTGATGAGAAAGCACTTGAGGATTCTATAGACAAATTAAAAGATGCAATTACTGCAGATAGCAAAACAGTAGAAGATTTTATACAAGAGGTGAATAATAAAGCTAAAGAAATGAAGCCAAGTTCTAAAGTGAAGGAGTCAAATTCTGAACAAGTTGATGGAAACAACATTACAAAATAGAATTGATGCATTTGGGGAGCGTTTTGATGTAAAAATGTATCTGTCTATCTTATTTTGCCACCCTGCTAAGCGGACACAAAAAATTACTTCCGCATATTTTAAATCTGATTATAATAACAATTATAGATATTTTTAGAGCTCAAAAATCTATCTTTGTCTGCAGACCTTTTTTATTAAACTCATAAAAAAATGTAGCGTATCCTCTTCAGTGTATACTTAATTTCTGTCATATGTGCGCTGCATTTTTTTCTAATCTTTTTTACAGGGGGATTTTATGTCCAGAATTCCAGATATTTGACCTTTACTTTAGCTAATAAAAACCAACTGGTACCTGCGGTTTTTATAGCTACGTTTCTCAAACAAGTTTCAAATGAATAGATTTCTTGCATAACTGGAATTCAAAAGTTGATGTCATTCTAGCGCGTTACGCTAGAATCCAGTCCTTTTGTGCAAAAAACGTTGTAAAGTGTTTACCAACTTAGTTGGATCCCAGTGGGCTTTGTTGCATAGCAACTGAAAAAATCTGGTGGCTACTGACAAAATTCATTATAAAACAGCCATTTAACTGTTGAAGAAAAAATATGCCACAGAAAATGAAAATCAGTAACCAAAACGAATATAACAAATTCCTTGAAAAAAGGGGGAATATTTTTCGTTACATCGATGAAGCTATCGAAAATTGGTATGAAAATAGTCCAAAAATGCAGGGCGGTAACTATATTTATAGTGATAAAGTTGTGATTTTGGTGCATATAATCGTTAATCTTTTTAGAATTGGCTTAAGACAAACGGTAGGGTTTGTAAAAGGATATCTGCAACAAATAGGAAAAAATTTGGCAGTTATCAGCTATTCACAAGCATCAAAAAAAACTTAATATTAAGATAAATGATTGCAGGATTGATAAAAGCAACATGGAAAATATTGAAATTATCATAGATAGTACAAATTTACAGTAACACTCCTGGCCACAGTAAGGAAAACAGTGCAGATAGAAAGTACCGAAGCTACGAGCAAGTAAGAAAGTTACATGTTAAGTGTGAATAGTAAAAAAGCTATAGCTGCAAGATACAGTAATGGCGTCTACTCTGACCACTATGGAGCTTGCTTGAAGAAGTTAATTTTCAGCACAAAATAAAAGCATTATATGCAGATAGGGCATACGATAGGCAAAAACTTTATAAATTGTGTAAGAAATACGATATAAAGACAAAAGTTCTACCAAAAAAGGATGCAGCAGAACATTCAAAAATAGATTATATGTCTGACAGAAATGCTGCTATTAGGTTAATAAAATTATATGGACAAGATGGTGTAAAAGAGTGGAAAAAGGAAGCAATTTATGGAAAAAGATCTTACATAGAAGGATTTTTCTCAAGGTTGAAGCAAGTATTTGTTTAGGAATAAATCTGAAGTAAACCGTGAAAAAGAATTACTAATTAAGTGCTATTTGCTCAACAAATTCACTGGTATTGGTATGGCTAAATTTGAAATCATTACATAAATTTGTCGTAAACCATCACTGCTTAAGGTGCTATGCAACAAAGCCCACTGGAATCCAGTCCTTTCGCACAAAAAACGTTGTAAAGTGTTTACCAACTTAGTTGGATCCCAGTGTCAGCTACTCTGATGACAAGAAGGGAAGTACAGGTTTCAATATTTGCATGCATCTGAACAGATAAGCAATTACTATCAGAAAGAGGGAGACTATGCTACTCCTTTCTATCCGCCTTCTTGAGCAATTCACTTTCAAATCTAACACATATCTCAGTGATTATAATATCCAATTTTTGATCATGTTTTTCTACAGGTAAATTTTTACAATATTGCTTCTCATAGGCTACACCTATAAATATTTTTCCAAGTGGCCGTAATTTTTTTATCATTTCATCATACCAACCACCGCCAAAACCTAACCTATTAAAATGATCATCAAAAGCAATAACAGGAGTAATGATTGTATCGGGGATTATATCTTCATCTGCTTTATTCCATTCTTCGAATTTTAATAACTTGTTTTTATTAGGGACTGCTACTTTATAATCTAAATCGAGTAAATGATGCATCAAAGGCACAACATTAATTTCCCCGTCTATTGGAATGTAAGCTGCTATTGTTTTACCTTTAACGCAACTTAAGTTTTTGTTAAAGAGATTAACAAGAGAATTTGCTGCATAACTAGAATAACTTTCATCAACATCTTTTCTTATGGTTCTATATTGCTTCCTTAGTTCCTCTTTGTGCTGTTTAGTGTCTTTGAACATGTTCTATCCATTTTGCAGTGAGCTTTTCTTGTAAACTATTTTGCTTCAAGCGCTCACTTAAAAAATCAAAGTCAACAAGCTCCATATCCTGGTCTTGATTACTGCAACTATAAACAAAACTTATTTCTCCTGTTTCCTTATTTATGTGTTGCTGAATACATTGAGCGCAGATTTCTTTCATCATGCACTGCATAGGAGAGTTAACTGATGATATTGCTATGTGTTTTGGTTTCAGATATGGCTTTAAAATTGTTTTTCTAGCTTCATTTATAGCTTTCATCATTTTAGCAGAACCAATAGTGATGATTTTATCTATAGTGTTTAAACTAATAGTAATTTTACCTAACTTTCCTTGCTGATATGAGATTATTGCATCAACTATATTACCATGAAAGGATTTATCCTGTTCTCTGCTTGTTTCTATCAATCCTTCTTCACATGCCCAAATTACTGCACTTGATGCACGTTCTATCAGTGCTCGTTTAAATACATCACTTAATTTTTTATAGCCAGCGAAATATAAAACCTTATGATTGTTTTCAAGACATGCCTTTCCTATCGAAAATAATACTGCATTTCCAACTCCGCCACCAATCAGCATTATATTCTTCATAAACTTTTTATAGAGTAAAAAACGAAAAATATTCTCTAGCTTCAATTAAATCGATAACTAACAGCTGCATTTTTACGCATATTATCCAATAACAGGTTGCTTTGTATAATAATCTTTTGTTGATACATTTCCTGTTTGATTGCTTCTATATTCACTGGATTACTCTTGATATCACATAACATCATTAGCTTTGCAGTGCTATTTTCTCTTAATTCTACTATTTCATTCGTACTTGTTTTACTAAATAAAATCTGTAAATCAGGATTTAAATCTCGCATTTTTATTTTAAATTCTTTTGCGCTTGGCAATTTGAAATCGTCTGCTAATTTGTCAAAATTTAGACAATTGACCTTTTGCTCCTTAAAATTAGAGAGTAAATTTTCTGAATCTTTAACCACAACTTGTTTTACTTTTAAAATACTTTCCAGCAGTGTATGATCGAGCTGTACCTTATCTATGACTTTTATAACAGAGTAACCTTCGCTTAAACTAATCGGACCTGCTGCGTCATTGATTTCTAATCTTTCCAAAACGTCCTTGAGAGTACCTTTTAGCTGACTTAAATTAACGGTTGCTTTGCGCATCTTTATTGAAGATTCTGGATTATTACTGGTACGTAATTTTTTTACTAAATCTTCAGCCATTTTTTGATCAGGAATTACAAATTCCTGAAACGTAATAAGGTAATCAGGCTTCTCTTTTTGTTTTCTTATGTCATCCACTTCTTTATCGCTTATATTGATAAGCGATACAATTCCTACTTCAATAATCTTGTTCCACAGCAGCTGACACTTTACTTGTTTTTTTAGGTTATTGAGATCCATATTATGCTTTTTTACGTATTCATCAACTTCATCAGCCTCAAGTTTTAAACTTTGAGTTAAGAATAACGTGACAGCATTATTTAACTCCTCGTTACTCAATTCTATATTCATCTTCTGTGCTTCGCTGACAATGATAATTTCGTCTATTAACTGTTTTAGAATTTGAGATTTTACCTCTTTTTGATTAATCTTCTGAGTGCCAAGCAATGAATTTATGAGGTTGATACGTCTTTCGATATCTAAATTTGAAATTGGCTCACCATTTACATCTGCAACAATTTCAATCTCAGTTGCAAGTAACCTAAGCGGCAGCATTATTAATATCAAAATTAGTATTTTATGCATATAAAATTATTTAGCTAATAACTAATTCTATAATAAATACTGAATAAACGCTAGCTAACTTTTTTATAATTAAAAAAGAGGGTGAAATTACTGTAATGAATACCTAAACAATAATATACGGAAGGAGAGGGATTCGAACCCTCGATACGACTTTTCAATCGTATAACGGTTTAGCAAACCGCCGCCTTCAGCCGCTCGGCCACCCTTCCAAGTTTAGAACTTAATATTATATAATATCAAGACCTTTACTGCCTGTCTAATGCTTTTAATTGCAATATTTGTATCTGTTCAGATGCATGCAAATATTGAAACCTGTACTTCCCTTCTTGTCATCAGAGTAGCTGACACTGGGATCCAACTAAGTTGGTAAACACTTTACAACGTTTTTTGTGCGAAAGGACTGGATTCCAGTGGGCTTTGTTGCATAGCACCTTAAGCAGTGATGGTTTACGACAAATTTATGTAATGATTTCAAATTTAGCCATACCAATACCAGTGAATTTGTTGAGCAAATAGCACTTAATTAGTAATTCTTTTTCACGGTTTACTTCAGATTTATTCCTAAACAAATACTTGCTTCAACCTTGAGAAAAATCCTTCTATGTAAGATCTTTTTCCATAAATTGCTTCCTTTTTCCACTCTTTTACACCATCTTGTCCATATAATTTTATTAACCTAATAGCAGCATTTCTGTCAGACATATAATCTATTTTTGAATGTTCTGCTGCATCCTTTTTTGGTAGAACTTTTGTCTTTATATCGTATTTCTTACACAATTTATAAAGTTTTTGCCTATCGTATGCCCTATCTGCATATAATGCTTTTATTTTGTGCTGAAAATTAACTTCTTCAAGCAAGCTCCATAGTGGTCAGAGTAGACGCCATTACTGTATCTTGCAGCTATAGCTTTTTTACTATTCACACTTAACATGTAACTTTCTTACTTGCTCGTAGCTTCGGTACTTTCTATCTGCACTGTTTTCCTTACTGTGGCCAGGAGTGTTACTGTAAATTTGTACTATCTATGATAATTTCAATATTTTCCATGTTGCTTTTATCAATCCTGCAATCATTTATCTTAATATTAAGTTTTTTTTGATGCTTGTGAATAGCTGATAACTGCCAAATTTTTTCCTATTTGTTGCAGATATCCTTTTACAAACCCTACCGTTTGTCTTAAGCCAATTCTAAAAAGATTAACGATTATATGCACCAAAATCACAACTTTATCACTATAAATATAGTTACCGCCCTGCATTTTTGGACTATTTTCATACCAATTTTCGATAGCTTCATCGATGTAACGAAAAATATTCCCCCTTTTTTCAAGGAATTTGTTATATTCGTTTTGGTTACTGATTTTCATTTTCTGTGGCATATTTTTTCTTCAACAGTTAAATGGCTGTTTTATAATGAATTTTGTCAGTAGCCACCAGATTTTTTCAGTTGCTATGCAACAAAGCCATCCCAGTGTCACGCACTGGGATGACAAGAGAAGGAAACACTGGGATGAGAGGAGAGGAAAACACTGGAACATTTATTTTTGAAAGTAAGTTGCATAGTAGATGATGTCATTCCAGTACTTGATACTGGAATCCAGGAATTTTGATTCTAAATTAGGTATTGGTCTTAAATTAAAATAAACGTTTGTGATGAGATTATATGAACACTGGATCCCAGTGTCGGGGCACTAGGATGACAGGAAAAGGAAACGCTGGAATGAAAATAGAAGATCTAATTCCTTATATCAATAGGATGACAGGAAAAGGAAACGCTGGAATGAAAATAGAAGATCTAATTCCTTATATCAATTAATTCTCATCCACCTTTTATGTTACATAAACTCATCACTTTTATAGAACATCTCATTAAAATCATTCAAAATTCCAAAATCTTGATTTTTAATAAATAGATGCCCATCTGCAATATAGGACTCAGCAAGAGTAAATGGTTCATCATGATGCTTTGATGCTGGCCTAACAATTTCATTGTACAAAACCATTACTTGCTCATAATTGTATCCACTACCATCATGATATTTACCACGTATAGTGTCATAAAAATTTCTTACATCATCATACGTAACTTGCAGTTCTACCTTATATTTCCCTATTTCAACAGCCTCACCCACTTTGATTTTTAAAGGATGCTGTGATTCTTCTTTCACATTATCTATAACAATTGTTTCCTCTTGCTTCTCTTCGTCTCCTCTTATCGATCTTTTACTCCTTTCTTCACTCGCAGGTTGATCTGCTGGCATTTGGTCTATATCGTTAGATTCTTCTTCTTGCATAATAATTTTTTTGAGATAGCTAAGCATATCCTTTCCAGCTTTTTCCCAAGTTGCAGCTTCTTTTGAAAGCTCACGATAATAAGAATCATTATCGCCTTTGCTATCTATTACATCTCTTGCTAGTCCTTTCTCTTCTGCCCATAACTCAGCATGTTCAACAAGTGTCCTGCCATCTTTACCTACAACGTCAACGTCAGCTTTGTTTTTTATTAGATATTCTATTGTATCTAACTTTCCATGCCTCACTGCATGAACTAAAGGTGTCCAACCATCATTATCCTGAGCATTAATATTCGCACCTTTTTCAACTAACTGCTCTATAATCTTCTTATTCCCAAGATCAACAGCAAGATGCAAAGGTGTTAAGCCGTAGCTATCCTGAATATCAATATCCGCATTATGCTCTATGAGATATTTAACTACTTCCATATTTTTCATGTGCATGGCAAAATGTAGTGGAGATTTACCAGAGCTAATATCACGGGTATCAACATCTATACCACGATCTATTAAGTATTTAGCAATTTCCGTATGTTTTAGCTCAATTGCATAGTGCAGCAGTGTTTGAGCTGACGTGTTTTTGATACCAAGATCTGCGCCATGCTCAATTAAACTCTTAACTATTTCCGCATTCCCTAGCTTAATAGCAGCAAGTAACGGAAAAGTATAATAACTTTTACTATTAGGATCTGCGTTATGATCTAATAGATACTTCACTATTTCTGTATTACCTGAATAAATAGCACTGTATAATGGCGTTTTGGAATAAGCATCTTGAATATTAGGATTTGCACCACGATCTATTAAGTATTTAGCTATCTCTATATTTCCAGACTCAATAGCATAGTGTAAAGGTGTCTTATAATACACATATTTAGTATTAGTTTTCTGATAATAATTGTCATGAACATTAAGATTTGCTCCATGATCAATAAGATATTTTGCTACTTCCGTATTTCCTGACTGAATAGCATAATGTAGTGGCGTTTGTCCATTATAGTCTCTTGTATCAATATATGAATTGTGTTTTAGTAGCGTTGCTACTTTGCTTAAATCTCCCAATGAAGCAGCAAAATGTAAACTAGTCGCACCTGTTACCTTATTTATCTCGTTTACTTTTCCTATAGTATTTTCTACATTATTGTCATCAATATTCACCTTTAAGAAATGCTGTTTATTATACTTCATAACTTTTGTTGTAACAGCTTTTCCTTGTTCGTCTTCACTCGCTTTTTTAGCAGGTTGCATAGAATCTTCTCTACTGACACTTGATTTAGATTCTATCTTGGTTTTATCACCACTTACATTATGTACTGGGCTATAACCATATAGACCCTTGCCTGCACTTTGTTGGCTTGTTGAACTTTCAACACTGTTAGATTCAACAACATTATATTCCATATGTTGTTCACCACTCAGCTCAGCTTTGACCCACTGTTTAAATTCCTGAGTATAACCTTTTAGCTCAGTCAAAAAATCCTCAAATAATTTATTACCTTGAGACCTATTTGCACCAGATTTAGAAAGGCTCTTGAGCAAATTATCAATCATATCTGGGTGTTTATCTTCAAGAAATTTGATCACTTGTTCAGCATCCGAATGATAATGTTCCCCTTTATTACTCCAAATATTATTGCGCAATATTTCATCTGGTTTGAGACCTTTATTCTTTATTGCAATCAAGGCCTCTTTATCTCCGTGGTCATTGACATGCCGACCATCTTCTAAACTTGCCATATAGTTAGCAACCCCTTCATGCATAGCCTTAGATAAGACATCACCTGTACCATAATAGGAATTAATGATAGTTAAGGCGTGTCCCAATTCGTGTTTCAAAGTTTTACACGAGTCATCAAATTGGTCTTGTAGATAAAAATAAACATGAATTTCTGAGCCACGCCCTTGAACTGTTAAGCCAGAAGCGCCTTTATAGTTAACGTTCAACTCCTTAAGATAATTTTCGTAGTCACTCTTTGTATTAAATACGAAAACATTAACTTTATTTGGTATGTTGTGCCAAGGCTGAGAATTATTAATGCCAAATGCTGAATCAAAATCTTTTATAGTACTCTCGATGGCATTTTTTACACTACTCAATTTGCTCTGAGTTAATTCCTCATCATCATATTTTATATTTATTTGAAGCTTGTGTTCGCCGAAAGTCATAACTTCACTATCTGGCACAAGATCTGCCACAATTTTATCGCCACTTTTTACATCCATCCACTGCTTAAATTCTTTTTCAACTTCTGAGTTATTCAAAAGATGCTTGAATTTTGATATCGCTTCTACTCTATCGAAGGACATCTCAGTGAGCAATTGCTTTATGAATTGAGGATGTTTTTCTTGTAGGAATGTCACTAAGCAATCTGATATTCTATAGTCGTTAGACATACTTGCTATTTTATATGGTGTATCATGCCCAGATTCATGCATTTTATTGTATGCTTCTTTTGTATAATGCATATCGCGAGTGCTTTCTTTTTTAGCTGCATCGTAGCTCCACATGAAAAGCTTCATACCGGTACGTAAAACTTCAGGTACTGTATCCATATTACCGGTAGAGTACTCAAGAAATGCATCGCTCATTTTTTCCATTAAAATTTTAGATTTTGCACAAAGTAAGCCATTTACATCTCCAACAATAAAGGTCTTTGCTATCGTGCCGTCAGCTTCGTGTGCTCTTACTGTTCCACCACCCCATAATTCTCTATGGTCCTTACCACCTGAAAGTTCCTTGATGTGAGCTTTGTAATCATCGTAATTTTTCAGCACATAAAGCTGCAATTTTACTGGACCAGAATGAACGCTTTTTTGTGAATAGAAATTATCAGACCAGGCTCCATAAGCATCTTTTACAGTTTGTTTTATATACTCAGGGGTATAACTAGCTAATCCCCCATATTTTACTTCTATTGTAAGCTGATCGTTTATTACTATACTTTCTTTATTTGGAAATAATTTTTTAATCAAAGTTTGTGATTTATCATATCCAGAATTTGTTTTAAATTTCATATTCACCTCTTAAAAATTTTCACTATAAATAAGTCTTGAGAAAAATGCGTTAACTGTAGATTCAGCCTTTAACTTGCTTTTGCACAACTGCTGAGATAGTTGATCATCGCTGAAAAGCCGATTCTTAGTATTGAGATATTTAGCATAGCTTCTAGAATTAAATTCAGGGATTGAGTAGAACCCGCTTTCAAGTTCAAGATAAGAGCTGCTATTCAGGACAAAAAATAAATCGCTCTGGTCAAGCAGTATGTCATAACCAGAGCTCGTGCAATGTAAGTATTCATTGCTTTCATACTCTGCTATGTAGTATTTACTTGCATCAAGATCACCATTAAGCTGTAGAATTGCTGTTGAACGTCCATTCTCAATACTATGGCCTTTTATTACTTTAAGTACTTTAATCTCATCATTTTCTATGAGTTCTCTTAACTTTTCATTCTTTTGATTTAATTCTTCCTCTGCTTTTCTTCTGTCTTCTTCTAATTTTGTTTCTTTTTCAACAAGCTCATTTTGTATTTGCAAAAACATATCTTGAATGGTTAAGCCATTTAGAAAGTAATCCAATACACTTGACACAAACGGCTGCAATTCACCATTATCTTCAAAGCTCTTTTCCTGCTTTTTGTCATATTGAGTGGGATTATAGATTGCATACAGAGGATAAAAACCATAATTCACCTCGTCGAATGATAACTCTATCGAAAATCCGCTCTGATCAAGTGGAAGTTTAGTAGCTAAATATCTACCATTATCATCTCTGACATATAGCTCATTTATACCATAGTGACCACTATATTTGTTATAATAAATGTAAAAATTTTCAGGATTAAGATTAAAGTAATCATCTAAATTGTTAAGTCTACCAAGCTTTTCACATAGAAAATTTTTGCTCTTATCTGTAAGTTTGATGCGTGTAGAAAAGTAACAGCGATCTATTCGGTCGCCTTTTTCTATTTCAAAGTCTAGGACTATTTTATCGCTAAACATACAGAATTTCCTCACATTTTCAATATTTATGATTATAAATTGTGTACTATGAAAAAAGCATTAAGGCTTCTTTATGTATCTAAAAACAGCGCTAACTTATGACAAGAACAGTTGACGTATTACTGCCACTTCCAATTGATCAGCTATTTTCATATGCAGTTGAGGAAGATACTGAAGTTTCAATTGGAGATTACGTAGTGGTGCCGTTTGGCAGAAAGCGTTTGATTGGAACAGTTTGGAGAGAAAGTAGCAAAAGCGATCGAGAATTAAAATTTATTGAACAAAAGGTCGATTTGCCGAGCATCAGACCAAAACTGATCGAATTTGCAGAGTGGGTTGCACAGTATAATGTAATACCTATCGGTATGCTTGCCAAAGTGATAATGGGAGGAGTGTTAAAGGTAAATCAAATAGATAAACTAGTTTGCACTAAGCAAAAGCAGGAAATAAGTGAAATAGATTACCAATTAAACCCTGAGCAGCAAGCAGCTCGAGATAAAATAATAAGTAATTTGAATGAGTATTCAGTAACTTTACTTGACGGTGAAACCGGGTCTGGAAAAACGGAAGTTTATCTCTCTGTAATTGCACAGTTGATTAAGAATCATAGTATTTACGAACATTGTGATTTGGGTCTACGAGTAAGGTGTCATCCCAGTGCTCATACACTGGGATCCAGTTTTTCATATAATCTCATCACAAATATTTATTTTAATTTAAGACCAATACCCAACTTAGAATCAAAATTCCTGGATTCCAGTGTCAAGCACTGGAATGACACCTTTGCATTTAAGGCAAAACCCTCTGTAACATTTAGCATACTGCTTTTACCACGTACTGGAATGACACCATTTGCTATGCAATTTACTTTCAAAAATAAACGTTATGTCATTCCAGCGTTCAATACACAACTAGACGAATGTTACAATATAAGAGTAATTTTTACCAAAAAGCCAGTGCCCCGACACTGGGATCCAGAAAACTTAATTTCAAATCAGTACACTAAGCAGTTGTACGATAAAGACTGGATTCCAGTGTCAAGCACTGGAATGACATCATCTACTACTAAAACTACCTGCAAATGTTCAAACACCAAAAGGTTACACACTGGAATGACACCAGAAGAGGTTAATGCACAAGTGCTAATCCTCTTGCCTGAAATTGTCCTAACTTCACAATTGGTAAATCGCGTTCGCAGTCAGACATCTGGAAATATAGCTGAGTGGCATTCAGGACTTACTCCAAAAGCTCGCAGAAATAATTGGCTCAGTATTGCAAATGGAAGTGCACAGATCATTATCGGGGCACGGTCAGCGCTTTTTTTGCCTTATAAAAACCTAAAATTAATTATCGTCGATGAAGAGCATGACTCATCCTTTAAACAAGAACAGGGGATTATATATAATGCTCGAGATATGGCCATTATCTTAGCCAAGCTCGAAAATATTCCGATTATTTTATCATCCGCCACTCCGCTACTTGAAACAATTTATCATGTTAAAAAAGGGAATTACAATCATGTAAAATTGACTAAACGATTCGGTGGTGCAGAGTTGCCACAAATAAAAGTAGTAAATAATAAGCAATGGATTTCCAATGAACTTTTCGAAGGAATAAAACAAACCATAGAGAAAAAACAGCAAGTTATGCTCTTTCTAAATCGCAGAGGATACGCACAACTTGCAGTTTGTAAAAAGTGTGGATACAAAATTTCCTGCTCAAATTGCACTATATGGCTTACTTACCACAAGAAAAAGAACGTCCTTTTGTGTCACCATTGTTCTTATCAATCAAAACTTCCAGAAAAATGCTCCAATTGTCAAAGTGAGCAGTCATTGCTTCTTTATGGTGTGGGAATTGAAAGGTTAGTTGAAGAAATAGTGAAATTAATACCAAATGCAAAAACTGCAATTATCAGCAGCGATCAGAAGTCGCTTGGTAGCGTCATTGACTCAGTGCTCAAGGAAGAGGTGAATATTATAATCGGTACACAAGTGATTGCGAAAGGACATAATTTCCCTAAATTAACTTTAGTTGGAGTGATAAATGCAGATTTAGGACTTGAAAATTCTGATCTTAGGGCAGCAGAAAAGACGTATCAATTATTGCATCAAGTTGCGGGTAGATCTGGGAGGTTCAACGAAAAAGGAACGGTAATAGTGCAAACTAATAATCCTGAAAGTTTGATAATAAAAGCATTGCAGCAGCAAAAAAGGGATTTGTTTTATGAAGTTGAACTTGAGTCAAGACGCAAAGCTAAAATGCCCCCATTTAGTAGACTAATAGCGCTTATAGTTTGCAGTAAGGATCAATTTGCAACGCAGAAAGCAGCAAGTGAGATAACAAGCTTTTTGCATGATCAATGTTCAGCTACTATTCCTTCTGCGTTGTCATTCCAGTGCGTGACTAGAAAAGAAGAACTCGAAATTTTTGGCCCATCACCAGCAGCAATAAATTTTTTAAACAATAAATATCGTTATAGAGTGTTACTAAAGATACATAGTAAACATAGTCTATTCATAAAGAAAAAGCTGAAACATTGCTGTAACTTGAGTTCAAACATTGCAATAACAATAGATGTTGACCCTGTGAGTTTTTTTTAACAAAATTACGGAATTTATTTGACATTCACAGAATTAATTATATTAACTTTTTAATAAAAAATTTGACTTTTATTAGAATTTATTATTAGTATAATAAGAATAGGTAGATAATGTGACTTTACTTGAAATCATCTGTAGGAAAGGGATAAAGCATAACGAAAAAATTAGAGAATTGCAGGAATTCCTTAATAAAAATATCGAAATAACTATTGACAAGGAGTTATTTAAATCAGCTTCATTTATAAAGGATATTGTAGATATAAGAAAAGAGATGGTGTATCTTATTTTGCAACACTGCATTGTATACGATAGTACAAGGTCTAAGAAAGAAGAGATATTGTCATTTAAAAACGTGATGAAGATTTTAGATGAAGCGGTGAATAGATCTGTTAATCCTCAGTATTTCTACAAATTGATCAATTTTCGAGATAAAGATAAAAATAGAAATACATTATTACACCAAGCTGTTATAAGTAATAACACTGAAGCAATAGAAGCCCTTTTGACATATGGTGCAAATCCTTTGATAAGGAATCAAGAAGACAAGATGCCATTAGATTTAGCTCAAGGAAATACAAGAGAAGCACTCATTAAATGTATGCAAGACCAAGCTCAATCGAAAAAAGAAAGTGCTAGATGTAATAGTTTGATTGGCATTATACCTGGCGTTTTTCTTGGCATTGGACTCGGTGTTGGTGGTGCTTTAGTCCCTTCAATGACTATTATATTATGCACACTCGCAGTATCTGCTCTTGTTGCTGGAATAGCAATTGGAGTAGCTATATATTTCTTAAGTCAGGACTATAAACAGGCTAAATTGATAGAAGGAGTTGTTGCTATTGGTTCTCAATTACATTCCGTCAAACCTGAAAAGACTGCAGATAATAAAGCAGTACTAGGATAACTGTGAGTTTTTTAACATTAGATTTCTTGCATAACTGGAATTCGAAAGTTCCAGCGCATTTTTCTTATTGGATCCCAGTGTCAAGCACTGGGATGACATCTGATTATGCAAGAAATCTATTCATTTAAAACTTATTTGAGAAAACGTAGCTATAAAAACCGCAGGTACCAGTTGGTTTTTATTAGCTAAAGTAAAGGTCAAATATCTGGAATTCTGGACATAAAATCCCCCCTGTAAAAAAGATTAGAAAAAATGCAGTGCACATATGACAGAAATTAAGTATACACTGAAGAATATACGCTACATTTTTAATGAGTTTAATTAAAAAGTCTGCAGACGGAGATAGATTTTTGAGCTCAATAAATATCTCTAATCGTAATTATAATGAGATTAAAAACATGCGGAAGTAATTTTTTGTATCCGTTCAGCAGAGTGGTAAAATAAGATAGACAAAAACATAAGAACAAATGGTGTCATTTGGCACTGGCATGACAGGGAAGGGCTTTAGGACGATGAAGTGGAACGAGTAGCAGATGGTGTCATGCCAGTGCTTGACACTGGCATCCAGCTTTTTCATAATCATCAGAAACGTTGATTACTTTTATACTCATAAATTTAACTGGATCCCAGTGTCTAGGCACTGGGATGACATCATTCTGGTAGCTGGGATGACAAAAAAGAAAGCACTGGTTTCAATATGTGCACATTAGCCATGCATCTGAACGGATACAATTTTTAGCTATAAAATCTTCTAAAAATTTAACACAAAAATTAGTGTCATAAATATTTTTATCAAAAACTATTTTAAAAAAATTTAAATAGAGTTGAAAAATTTTAAAGATGAGATACCCTACCTGAAATGCAACTTCTGTAAAAAAAGAAATATGAAAGGTGAAATAAACGCTGCAGCAAATTTTCAATCAGAAGACTTTGTATCTAAAAATACGGATTTTGATTGTTTAGCTAACCCTATAAGTGCTTCGAATGCAAAGCTAGAGAATAGTGTTAAAGCTAAAGATAAAAAGAATGAGGCGCCTTTTTCCAGTAGAAGAGGCAGCTCGCATGTTTTAGAACTTTTTTCTAATGAAAATGTTGAGATTCACATTCAAGATAAAACGCCTTGTTCTGCTCGGAGTGAATCAGGTATAGCTGGAATATTTAGAGGTATAGCTAGGTTGTTTACAGGTAGGAATAGTATGAACGTAACCCTTTATCAATCTAAAGTGCAACGTAGCTCTGCAATTGATTACAGTACTACAGAAAGTATAGGGTCATGGCTACTAAATATCTGTGAAGGAGAAGAAGATATCTCTTTTGATCAAGAGATTAATTTTTTATATAAAGAGGGTTGTTTGTATGATGCCTTATTGTTGAAAGATGAAAAAAATCAGGACACACCTTTACATGTGGCTATTAAAAAAAATCATGCTGATTTTGTAAAAAAGCTTTTGTGTATTCTTAAGGAGCCATACCGTGCAAATGAGTTTTACAAGCACAAATATTTTGAACATAAGGAAGAGGATGAAAAGCCGCTTTTCAAAGTTATTAATACTAAGAACAAAGACAAAAAAGACGTAATTACTCTGACTATTGAAGGTAATAATTCAGAATGCATTTCAGCTCTTTTTAACTACTTAACTGATAAAAATATTAACAGAAGAAAAAATGTTGAAAATGAGTACACACCTCTACACGAAGCTGTGCTTCTTAACAAAAATGAAGCAATTAAAGAGCTTCTCAAATCAAAGGATATAGATACTGAACTCATAGATAAGGAATCTTACAAAGCATATAATTATACTAATAACCAAGAGGCAATAGAATTGTTTATTAAGCACTATAGTAGTAAAATTAGTGAGTTGCGTATAAAATTAGAAGATAATAATAAAAAACTAGCGCGAATTAAGTGCATCCTAAGCAAAACAAAACTTACTTGTGTATGCTTAGCAGCCTTTGGCTCTTGTTTTAGAATGTATAGAAATTCCCATGACATAATAAATGAAGAAGTGAGCGAAGATATGTTATATTATTCTCTTGCATTGCTTGCCAACACTACAGGTCTAATATTATTTTTTAATTATTTGATCGATACAATACTTTCCAAGTATGAAGAAAAAAATTCTAGTTTGAATAAAGAATCAGACAATTATGTAGAAGAAAGAAACATGTTGAAAAATAAATTGCGTCACTTTCAAAAAAGAGGTACTGTAGAAACTACGCAAATGTATGAGATAATTTCAGTTACACCTGAGTCAGACTTAAGTTACAGTAGATTGTGATTACACTACTTTTTTCAAGACAATTTCTGAGAAAAGTGGAAAAATTTTTCTATAGCTAATCAAGATAAAGACTTACTACTTTCTTTACGAAAGGTTTGATGTTATCATTTTTGAACTATCTTGAATTTACTGAATGAACATTAATATAAGGAATTTAGTTCATGCTTTTTCTAAATTGCCAAATTTAGGGCCATCGTCATCAAGAAGGTTAGTTATACATTTGCTCCAAAATAAAGAGAAAGTCATGCTACCGCTTGCATCTTTGATTAGAGAGCTAGCGGATCTTATAATAGAGTGCAAAATTTGTGGAAACCTAGATATTAAATCGCCATGTTCTATTTGTATTAACCCAAAGCGTGACACCAAGTTAATGTGTGTAGTAGAAGAGTTGGGTGATCTATGGACATTTGAAAAAGGAAATATATATTCAGGTATGTATCATGTTTTGGGTGGAAGGCTATCAGCAATAAATGGTATAGGTCCAAAAGAACTGAATCTTGATAACATTCCCAAAAGAGTTACAGAATTTAAAATTGAAGAGGTCATCATTGCAATCAACCCAACATTAGAAGGCCAAGTTACTGCGCAATATATAATTGAATTGCTAAAGAATTCGAATGTAAAAATATCGCGCCTTGCTTGTGGTATACCGATAGGTGGAGAAATTGACTACCTAGATGAAGGGACGCTGAAGATAGCACTTACGTCAAGACAGGATATTAAATAATATTCCATTTCTTCTGAGCAACATACCTTAAAAATACTATAACATACTTCAGCCTAGAAACTTGCTTACTAATTGAAAATATTATACATTTAAATATGATGTTTTAAAATGAGGGGTTATGTTAACTTTTGCACTAGATGGAGTACGTTATACTTATAATTGGTTAATCAAAAAATCAAGATCAACCGCTCTTGATTTCATTGCGCTATTTAACAAAGAATACGCAGATAGTAAACGAATTGGATATATAATAGAAGATCATCTGGTTAAAAAAGATCTGATAAATATTGAGCCTGAACTTGAAATCAAATATGAACTAAAAAGAGATCTGATGAATATTGAACCTAAATTTAAAATCAAATATGACCCATATATCACAAAAATAGATTCTTCAAAAATGTTTAAAGTAATGGAACAAGAGCATAGATCTATTGCAAATCTGAAAAATGTGATTCGAGTAAGAATTGGTGATCAAATTAGGTCGGGGGTGTCGAGGTTTAGTTATTCTTATGATGGAAAGGATCCTTATTTTTATGCAAGCGTTCAGGCAAGTAAAATAAGGGAGATAACAAAAGATAATACGGACCTAGTTCTTCTTTTGTGGCTAATGTATATTCATGTGCCTATAGATGAACATGAAAAACTATTAGAGGATCTTGTAAAGAACCACTCCGGTAATAGAGCTGAGATGATAGAAAAGTTATATCTACTTCAACAAGAAGGTAAATTATCAATAACCAATCGTGAGAGCCTAGATAGGATAATTAAAATATCCCCACTGATAGAGAAGGAGTATATTTCAAATGGGAAATTTCTGTTATGGGAATGATAAGTTCTGGCAATGTAGATGGTTTAACACAAAGGTTAACAAAAGATACAGAAGGAAGGGTAAAAGAATTAACCGGCATAGATATTCAATATAGTCCCGAAAGCAGCTTGAAGAACCTTTCCATTTCTGCAGTGATAGAAAATTATGGATTATTTAAGTAAACTGATTCTTAACTTATAAAATACTATAGTAAAATATAGTGTAAGAGTCTTATGTGCTTAAAAAAACTTACATCCCTAATAACCTTCAGAAAAAAAGAAACGGAACATCTACCCAAGGTAATAACTTGGGAAGGTGATTGCTTAGGCTATAAGCAAGTTGCAAGTAGATTTAGTAATATAATTAAGACAATTGATCAGTCTTTTTCGATCGTATCCTTAGAAGGATATAATGAGTGGGGTAAGACATTTTTTTTGAAAGAATGGGTAAAGGATCTAGAGCAGCAAAATGAAATTGCAGCTTATTACAGCGCATGGGATATTAGTGCGCTAGATCAACCATTGCCTTCTTTTTTGCATTTCCTGTTTGAGGATCTATTTGCATCATACGAAGTAAAAAGAAGTGTTATACAGCAGTTCAAAAACATAAAACAAGAACTATTTTCTCTCAATACATTAGGAAAGCTAATCAGTAAATCTCCACTCGCTATGCTTTCAGTATTTCTCGATGCTGCAAAAGAGGCTGATAAGAAAGACATAGGTTTTGTCTTGGGTGAATTAAATCTTCTCCAAAGGAGAAAAGAGAACATTAGAGATTTTAAAATACAACTAGCAGATGTGGTTAACAAAATCAGAAAAGGTAAAAACATTTATATAATGGTCGATAATCTTGATATATGCCGCCCCAAATTCATTGTCGATTTTTTAGAATCCATAAAGTACATGCTTGATGTTGAGGGACTGGTTTTCATTATCTCTGTTAGTCAAGATAAAAGTAACGTGCAAAGAGCAATCAGCACAATACTTGGACCAAATTTCAGCCTAAAATCTTTTACTGATCTCTCTTTGCATTTGCCAAAACAGCCAATAGAGAAATTTACAAGAAAGCTGTTTCAAAATATTGAATTGCCGAAAAAATCAAAGAGCTTAATTATAGATAGCTTTATATTTTATGCAGAAAGCTTCTCATTATCATTGCAGGCAATAGAATACTGCGTAAAGAAAATAAAGCTATGTTATGCGAAAATTGATCCGAATTTATTTACATTTTTAGTAATACTACAGTCAGTAAACACTGATTTGTATGAGGAATTATATTCATCACCTCAGAAGGCACTGGAGAAGATTGAGAGCGCTTTGATTCTAAACGGTCAGGAAGAATGGGAAAATCTTAAAACTTCTCTTGAGACTACTTTTAAAGAAAAAGAATCAAAGACTCACAAATCTTTGAAGCAAATAAGAGATATCTTATTCTAAGAATAAAGAGAATTGTAGAACAGAACCCTCTTCTTATCATTTCAGCTTGCATGACAAATTGGCTCACATAAATTTTAGCATATATGACCTTGAAAGATCGCTGTGCAATACTTAAATTATTAGAATAGCAGGCTAATAATGGAGCTCAAAATGCACAACATACAAGAAACTGAAAGTTTAAAATTTGACGCTGAAGTAGGCAAAGTACTAAATATAGTAATTCATTCACTTTATACCAATAAGGATATTTTCTTGCGTGAGTTAATATCAAATGCATCAGATGCATGTGATAAATTGCGCTATGAATCGCAATTAAATCCTAATTTACTAGATTCAAGCGATGAATTGAAGATTACTATTAGCTCCAGTAAAGATAAGAATGAGCTGTATATAACCGACAATGGAATTGGCATGAACAGGCAAGATTTAATAGATAATCTTGGCACGATTGCAAGTTCTGGTACGCAAAAATTCTTGGATGCAATTAAGAATAATAAAGATTCAAACCAAGCTGTAGAACTGATTGGAAAGTTTGGTGTTGGTTTTTATTCAAGCTTCATGGTTGCCTCAGAAGTTATAGTAGAGTCAAGGAAAGCCGGAGAGGAAGAATCTTGGGTATGGAAATCTAAAGGAGATGGAGAATATTCAATCAGCAAGTTAGATGGTCAAATCTCTCGTGGAACAAAAATTACGCTCATCATTCGTCCTGAAGAAAGCGAATTTTTAGACAAATTCCGTATTGAAAACATTGTTACTACTTATTCAGATCACATAAATTTTCCTGTTGAATTTGTAAATGAAGAAGGGAAAAGTGAAAAATTAAATAGCAAAGCTGCAATTTGGACTAAGCCAAAAAATGACGTTACTCAAGAAGAGCACAACGACTTCTTCCGCGGTGTTGCGCACGTAGGTGGTGAGCCTTGGATGATACTGCATAATAAAAATGAAGGTGCAATAGAATATACGAATTTGCTTTATGTTCCTTCTATCAAGCCTTATGATTTGTTTCATCCAGATAGACGCTGCTCTGTAAAGTTATATGTCAATAAAGTATTTATTACTGAAGATAATGTGCAAATTATACCACAATACCTGCGTTTCTTGAAAGGTGTGGTTGATTCACCAGATTTGCCTCTTAACATCAGCAGAGAAACACTGCAGAATAATCGCGTTGTTGAGCAGATTAGGAAATCCCTAACTAAACGCGCGGTATCAGAGCTCGGCAAAAAAGCAAAAGATAATTTAGAGGAATACACAAAATTCTGGGGCAATTTTGGTGCGGTGTTAAAAGAAGGTCTTTGCGAAGCTATGCCAACTGATGAAAGAGAAGCATTGCTTTCCATTTGCAGATTTCATAGCACCAGTGATGATAAGCTAGTTAGCATTGATGATTATATAAGCAGAATGAAGCCTGAACAGGAACATATCTACTATCTCACAGGAAATAGTCTCGATTCAGTAAAAAACAGTCCACAACTTGAAGGATTCGTCAGCAAAGGATTGGAAGTGCTTCTATTTGTTGATCCAGTTGATGATTTCTGGACTAGCGTGATTCATGAATATAAAGATCAAAAATTTAAATCTGTAACTCGTGCTGATGTTGATTTAGAAAAATTCTCTTCAGAAGAAGGTAAGAAAGATGAAGAAAATAAATCAGATGAAAACAAAAGCGAAGAAAACGCGGATTCTATACTCGAATACTTCACCAAGGTTCTTGGAAGCTTAGTAAAAAGTGTAAAGATCTCTAAGAAATTAACCGATAGTCCTGTGTGTCTAGCAGTTGATGAAGGAACTATGGATCTTCGTATGGAGCGTTTTTTACGTGAACAGAAGCAGCTAAATTACCGCACGCCAAAAGTACTTGAAATTAACATTAAGCATCCTTTGATAAGAAACATAATGGAATCTCACGCTGAAAATGGTGAAAATCCAACACTTGGAGATATGATTTACTTATTGTTCTATCAAGCTTGTATAGTGGAAGGTGAAGAGATGGAAGACGTAAGTCTGTTTGCTAAAAGACTCAATAATTTGCTTGGCAAAATTTCTGTTTAATGCTATAATTAACTTAGCTAATGGTCGGGGGGTAAATCATGGGTGGTTGGAATTTATTTGGTGGGCTCATGCCGCCAGCAGTAGATACTGCAGAAGAAAGGGAGCGTCGCCATTCTGGAGATTCAAGTAATGAGAGTCAAGAAGAAGCTGATGTGAGGGATTCTGATGTTGAACCTAGTGTACCAATTACGTTACAGTTTCAACTAACACAATCTCTGCTAAGTCAAGTAAAGGCAAGTGAGAGTAATAGGGATGCAAATTCTGGCAAGCAAGCTTACAAAGATCTACCCAGGATGGATTTTGTAATTAATGGTCAAGTTATAGACAAGAATTTCGTTAGCCAGCTTCGTGATAAATGTAATCAAAATGACCAACGCCAAATCGCAAAACATGTTTTTACAAAAATGTTTGAACATGCTAAAGCAGAAATTCCAAATGATAATCTATTAGAAGAATTAATTACTAGTTGCAATCAGGCTGGTTATGATGGCTCTTTGTTAATGCAGCTCTCTCCTATATTTTTGGGACACGATTTGCAATTGCCTGATGCTAATGATAGACATATAGAGATTGTCTGTAGTGATCAGGATTCTTTAAACGTTAAATATTTTCCAAATATGCCTGTTAAGCAACCATACGCGTCAAGTTAAGGAAATAAAGGTATGAAAGAGATAGAATAATAAGGTATAAGTTCTCCCAGATATACTTTTAGTGAGAGAACCAATGAATAAAATAACTTGCTTATCAAAAAAGCTCAAAGAATTTTTTAATGAAAAAGCAGAGAAAATCTCAATTACAACAAGGTTTATAAAAAGAAAGAGAAAGCTAAAAGGTTCATCATTCGTAAAAGCCATGGTCTTGGGTAATATAGGAGTTGATAATTGTAGCGTAGAAACAATGTGTCAATTACTAAACGAGGACTCGATAGATATAACAAAACAAGGTTTGGATTTTAGATTTACTGAAGAAGCAGTGGAATTTATGAAAAGGATGTATAATGAATCTGTGATTCTCTTTAAAAATATCTTGCAAGTTGATTGCAAAATCTTACAGCAATTTAATAGTGTTAAATTATTGGACAGTAGCTATATTACTCTACCTAACAGTATGGAAGAGATGTATAAAGGTTATGGTACTAGCTACAGTGGCTATGAAAGCAATACTAAGTCTGGAATAAAGTTACAATTAGTTTTCGACTACATGAATCAGATAATAGACCAACTTAATTTAACGGAGGGGGTAAGATCAGACCAGGGATATAGGAAACATTTAAGTAATATATTAAGCAATGATTTGCTAATATCTGATCTCGGTTATTTTGTGCCAAGTTCTTTTAAACAAATCAATGAAATAGGAGCTTATTTCATAAGTCGTTATAAATCTGATACCAACATATATGATGTAGAAACAAATCAAAAAATGGAGTTATTAGAATGTTTAGAGGATAAGTTATTTTTAGAAAACGAGGTATTGTTAGGAAAAGAAGCAAAAATTAGAGTAAGAATTATATGTCAGAAACTAACTGAAGAACAGTCTATGGCCAGAAGAAGGAAAGCTAATAGATTAGCAAGATCGCAGGGATATACATCCTCTAAAAGAAATCAAAAATTGTTGAACTGGTCAATATTTATAACTAATGTTCCAGAAAATAAAATTAGTGCTGAGCAAGTATTAACGATTTACAGAGTAAGGTGGCAAATTGAGTTATTATTTAAATTGTATAAAAGCCATATCAGGCTTGATAAGCTAAAAGGAAAGCCATGCAGAGTATTATGTGAACTATATGCTAAATTGTGCGCAATTCTTATATTTCACGGCATAGTTGGTTGCACAGAAGTGAAAAAGAATACAGAACTTAGCTTAACAAAGGCATTTATTGAGCTAAAAAGGCGGGTTAGAGAGTTATTTTTAGTATTAACCAAAATTAATAGTTTAAAAGCATTTCTTAAAAAACTCACTATAACTTGGTCGCTATTTTCATTAAAAGACAAACGTAGAAGGACTAGAGTATCCACTTTAACCTCTCTAAATTTGCTCACAATCTCTTAACTTGACGCGTATGCACTAACATTCTGTGCACTTGCACTTGTTACACCTGTTGATGGATTAATTGTTATAACTTCTCTTTCAATTCCTTGTAAGTTTGAAGCCAATGAGATCAATTTTGCTAGAGTCATGTCATTATATTTATCCATCTTCTTATTCTCATAATAGCCAATTTTTATTTTTACAGCTTTGTTTTCCTCGAAGTCCTCAGGACTTATATTATCACTTAAATCAGTACAAAATACGTTACCATTTTTACTAATATTTAAAGCAATACTGCAATCTCTATCACCCACTTTCCAGTTAAATTTAATTATACAAGACTCATTTAGTATTTGATAAAGCCTTACACCATCATCACTTTGTGAAACACGCACCAACCTTTTATCTTCTGGAGATACCAATGTAAAAGCTCCAATTTTTGGATTACTATCCTTTAAGGCTTTACCAGGAAATGAGTTATCAAATTTTAACTCACCTCTGCCTTCTTTTAACGATACCCATGCAGTAAATGATTTATCTTCTTTTCCTCTCAACCTCACATCTATAGAATCATTACCTGTATATTCAGCAATTCCTTTTCGAATTACACTCAGAAATTTCTTAGTTTCTTCATCATTGTCACTCAAAAAAAGCTCCTTATTTGCATGTGACCGGGATGGATCATTGAGATTCCCCAATGCTTTAGCTAAAATTATATAGTTATATATACGTGTCCTGTTGTTATAAGGTGTCCCTAATTTATAAATTTGAGGAGTTAATTGAGCAACTTGATCGAAATTCATTATTAAAGTTTCATTTGCATTATGCATAGCGCCTCCAATTCTACATAATAAACTTAAGATAAAATATCCTAATTTTAGGATAGGTATATAATCTATCAAGTCAATAGTTAAACTAAAAAATTTTGATTATAATTTACTATGTATAAAATACGCTCTTAAACTATGCTGAAAATAGTCATAATAGGCCTTCCAAATGCAGGCAAGTCAACTCTATTTAATAGGCTAGTAAGAAGAAAAGCAGCGGTAGTTAGTGACATTCCAGGAGTAACGAGAGATAGGCGTGAAGGAATTGGAAGAATTAGTGATTTAGAGTTTAAAGTTATAGATACAGGAGGATGGAATGACCAAACCAGTTTTTCACTACAAGTTATTGAACAAATAGAGTTTTCTTTATTAAGCGCAGATGTAATTTTTTTTCTTGTTGATGCAAAAGTGCAAAATGAGCAGAACAAAGAGTTTGCAAAGTGGCTGAAGAGAAAAACGAACAAACCTGTAATACTAATAGCAAACAAATGCGAAAGTCATAAATCGGAAAATGTTGATCATTTGCAGTTCTTCAACTTCATAGGTCCGGTGTACATCTCAGCCGAACATAATCTTGGTATGATTGATCTTTATGATGTATTAGCTGGTGTTATTGAAGATTTTAACAAAAAAACTGAGCTGCCTGAAAGTGAGTCCATTAGACTGAGGATTGCAATCATCGGTCGCCCAAACGTTGGAAAATCAACTTTTTTAAACAGTTTACTTGCAGAAAATAGACTAATAGTAAGCTCAAAACCTGGTACCACGCGTGACTCTGTGGATATTTCATACGACCATAATGGGAAATTAATCACTCTCATCGATACTGCGGGAATCCGCAGAAAGGCAAATGTTGTTGATAACTTAGAATCAAGATTTGTTGAAAAAAGTATAGAGTCAATAAAGCGCTCTCATGTAGTGATTTTAATGCTAGATTCCTTGCTTGGCGTTGAGCAGCAGGATTTATCAATTGCTGAAGCTGCAATTAAAGGGGGGAAGGGAATTATCATCGTTTTAAATAAGTGGGATTTAATAGGTAAGGATGACAGAAGTAAGTTAATAAAATTTGTCAAACAACAGGAAGTGACTCGGTTATTTTTGGAAGTGCCAACTGTAACAATTTCTGCATTGAAAGGTATGCGCTGTGGTGATGTGATAGATAAGTGTCTTGAAGTGAGTGAATCCTTAAACAAGAAGATCAGCACTGCAAAACTGAATAATTGGCTAATAGATGCTGTGGAAAAACATTCTCACCCACTTATAAAAGGTAGAGCAATTAAAATGAAGTATATTGTTCAAATTGGCACCAAACCTCCAGCTTTTTCTTTGGTATGCAACGTCCCGGAAAGTGTTGATGAGAGTTATAAACGTTATTTGACTAATGGTCTTAGAAAAAACTTCTTTGTTGAAGGCGTACCAGTCAGATTACTTTTGAAAAAGAACAAAAATCCCTATGTAAAGTAGGTAATCTTATTTAAGTAATATTTTTAATAAATAAATAATATTACTTAAATAAGTAGTTGATAAATTAATATTATATAGCAAAGTATTAACTTATTTAGTACTTTTGCTATGAATTATAAAGGACAAGATTTAAGGCCTGGATCTCCACATACTTTCACGGTTGATACACCCTTAGTGTTTCAGTGGCTTCCCCGAAAATATGGATATCTAATCCCAGAAAAATACGTGGAGAGATTGAGCGAATGGGCAAAGAGGGAAAGTACACGTGTAGTGAAATTAGTAATAAATGGATCTGGTTTTACTCCTATGCAACGTAAAGAGTTGGAGAATAAAATATCAAACAGAAAATTTAACCCAAACAAAAATATAGAACTTATAGATTTTAATGAGCTGGATTTAGGGGAATATGAGTTTAGCTTTCATTTACAAAAAATGTGGCAAATTGAAAAATCTAAATGTCCTTTATACAAGGTGTCTCAATATTTTAGAGATCTATACTCTATTCCAGAAGATGAAAGATTATCTTTTGGTGTTGAGATAGACAGCATGCGTATATTTATGTTGTTGGCACTGAAGTCTCCTATGATTTATTTTGATTTTGATATCTTACCTACAGAAGACAAGAAAATTGGTGAGATTCATGCTAAACAGGGCTTTCTACTTGCTGAAAATGAAGGAACAGGCCACAGCTACAGCGGTATGATAGATATTGAGAACGCTATCATTGCTGTAAGTGATGCTGGTAGAATAAAGATTACGGAAATTTATAATGAAGTTAAGAGAAGATTTAAAACATATTATCCTATGCTTAGATCAGCACCATCTTATGTTTACACAATTACAGATGTTATAATATGTCACAGTCTTTCTAATGAATACTCATTTGACAAAAAATCAGTTATAGAAGAAATATTCGGCTTCAAAACCAATGGAGGAGAAGTTGATATTCAATATGACAATAGCTGGACGAAAAACAAGGATGAATTGTATACCAAAGAAGAAATTGCAAAAATAGATAGTGATACTAGAGTTGCAACTGATATGAAAGGGCTGATTACTGAACCAATTGTAAGTTGAAAATGTGATATAAAAGAGGATAAGAGGGAAAGATAGCCCTACTCACTATAGGAATAGGACTATCATGGGCGTGTGCGACCGGAAGAATATTGGTACTACAACCGTTTAAATCAAGGTACACTAGCCCATCTCTCGATACGTTTGAATAGTTGCTTGGGACATATATATGCACCCGTTTACAATCTTAAATTAACTAAAACTATCGAGGTTTGTTATGGTTACATCTTATCAAAATTTTATTGGCATTGATATCGGAAAATTTAAAAATGTCGTTGCAATTCACAAACAGAAGAACGCTGTCAAATTTGACAATGATTCTGATGTTTGGCAACAATTATTTCAAAAGTTTTCAGATATTCTACCTAATTCTTTAGTAACTTTGGAAAACACAGGAAAATATGAGCTTGGTTTGTCACATTTTCTTATTGACAAGAATATTGCAGTACATCGAGCTAATACTCGTAAAGTAAAAAGCTTTATCTTGTCTCACGGAACTGTAGCAAAGTCTGATAAATCAGATGCGAGGGCTCTTGCTCAATATGGATTTGAACGCCATAGAACTCTCTCTCTATTTGTACCTACAATCAAAAGAACAATCAACCCTGGTTGCACTTTGTCAACGTCGTGATGACATTACGCAAATGAGAGCTCAGGAAAAGTGTAGACTGGAAGCTCCTGAAAATGACCATATAAAGGAAAGTTGCCAGAAGACCATTGAATTTTTCAATAATCAAATAAACGAACTCAATGACACTATACAAAAAATTATTGATGAAAGCCATGAGCTACAACAACGTCAAAAAATCCTTAAAACAGTTCCTGGAATAGGCAAAAAGTTATCACAAGATTTTTTGTGTTTAATGCCAGAGCTTGGCTACTTAAGTAGAAAAGAAGTAGCAAGTCTTGCCGGAGTAGCACCTCATCCTAGGGAAAGTGGTAAAACTGTTGGTTACCGAAGGATTATAGGAGGTAGAAGTAATGTTCGTTCAAAGCTCTTTACATCTGCCATGTCTGCTGCAAGGTCCAAATCTGCACTTGGCACCTTTTATTCTAAGCTTGTTGAAAGTGGTAAGAAGAAGATGGTAGCTATAACAGCTCTAATGCGTAAAATTATAGTAATTGCTAATGCAAGGCTTAAAGAGGCAATTAATTTGAATGTTTAAAATTTACATAGCAGTAATTGAAATGAATATTGTGCGTCCACACAAACTTAAAGTGCTTGTTCACATATTCATTGGCTTAAGCAGGCAATAGCTGTTTGACATAAAATTCTATTCCTATGACGAATGGATTTTTATTACCTACATGATTGGATCAAGTTGCAAAATTACACAATAAAAAATTTTTTAAAAAACATAGTTGATACAACGGCGAACATATGTATAGGGTGTAAAAGTGGTAACATAGTACTTAGTGTTCTATCGTTACATGAAACGTTGTCAAACAAGAGTTGACTCTTCACAGATATTGTAGTAATTCATTAACTATGTCAGATGTAAATAACAGTTCTATAATTTTTCTCTTATCAAGCGCTGTCGCTTTAATTTTTGCATATGTGCTAGACTATTTTTTCAATATGATACCGTGTAAGTTATGTATATACGAGCGAGTAGCTTACTATGTTACAGGTCTACTTGCAGTTGCGTACATGTTCAAAGAAAACAAAATCCTAATCTATGCGATGTTTTGCAGCTATCTCATTGGTGCAATAATATCTTTTTATCATGTAGGTCTTGAACTCCACTTATTTCATGATGTTTTAGGCTGTACAGAGCAAGCAAGTGGTAACGTTAGCATAGAAGAGCTAAGAAATAATCTATTAAACCCTAACTACTCTCCGTCTTGTGACAGACCTCATTATATCTTTGGTGTTTCGTTAGCAACATGGAATCTTATTTATCTTATAGTAGCTCTATTCTTATCAGGTAAAATGTATTGTGGAGAAAGAAATAAGGTACAACAATAATTGGTATAGACGCTGTACTTGTGCGTTACTTGGTGCTGTCCGTAATTTAAAAATTTGGCAAGTCACACCCACTGATTCTTGCACAGCTGTACGAACCATACGCGTCAAGTTAAGAGATTGTGAGCAAATTTAGAGAGGTTAAAGTGGATACTCTAGCCCTTCTACGTTTGTCTTTTAATGAAAATAGCGACCAAGTTATAGTGAGTTTTTTAAGAAATGCTTTTAAACTATTAATTTTGGTTAATACTAAAAATAACTCTCTAACCCGCCTTTTTAGCTCAATAAATGCCTTTGTTAAGCTAAGTTCTGTATTCTTTTTCACTTCTGTGCAACCAACTATGCCGTGAAATATAAGAATTGCGCACAATTTAGCATATAGTTCACATAATACTCTGCATGGCTTTCCTTTTAGCTTATCAAGCCTGATATAGCTTTTATACAATTTAAATAATAACTCAATTTGCCACCTTACTCTGTAAATCGTTAATACTTGCTCAGCACTAATTTTATTTTCTGGAACATTAGTTATAAATATTGACCAGTTCAACAATTTTTGATTTCTTTTAGAGGATGTATATCCCTGCGATCTTGCTAATCTATTAGCTTTCCTTCTTCTGGCCATAGACTGTTCTTCAGTTAGTTTCTGACATATAATTCTTACTCTAATTTTTGCTTCTTTTCCTAACAATACCTCGTTTTCTAAAAATAACTTATCCTCTAAACATTCTAATAACTCCATTTTTTGATTTGTTTCTACATCATATATGTTGGTATCAGATTTATAACGACTTATGAAATAAGCTCCTATTTCATTGATTTGTTTAAAAGAACTTGGCACAAAATAACCGAGATCAGATATTAGCAAATCATTGCTTAATATATTACTTAAATGTTTCCTATATCCCTGGTCTGATCTTACCCCCTCCGTTAAATTAAGTTGGTCTATTATCTGATTCATGTAGTCGAAAACTAATTGTAACTTTATTCCAGACTTAGTATTGCTTTCATAGCCACTGTAGCTAGTACCATAACCTTTATACATCTCTTCCATACTGTTAGGTAGAGTAATATAGCTACTGTCCAATAATTTAACACTATTAAATTGCTGTAAGATTTTGCAATCAACTTGCAAGATATTTTTAAAGAGAATCACAGATTCATTATACATCCTTTTCATAAATTCCACTGCTTCTTCAGTAAATCTAAAATCCAAACCTTGTTTTGTTATATCTATCGAGTCCTCGTTTAGTAATTGACACATTGTTTCTACGCTACAATTATCAACTCCTATATTACCCAAGACCATGGCTTTTACGAATGATGAACCTTTTAGCTTTCTCTTTCTTTTTATAAACCTTGTTGTAATTGAGATTTTCTCTGCTTTTTCATTAAAAAATTCTTTGAGCTTTTTTGATAAGCAAGTTATTTTATTCATTGGTTCTCTCACTAAAAGTATATCTGGGAGAACTTATACCTTATTATTCTATCTCTTTCATACCTTTATTTCCTTAACTTGACGCGTATGGCTGTACGAACATTATGGTTCAGCATGTCAGTGCCCTCTTTCTTGTCATCCGAGTAGCTGACACTGGAAGTGTAGCTATCATCCAAATAACCTTTCGTTGTTATTCAAGCAGCCTATTTCTTGTCATCCCAGTGCCCAGATACTGGGATTCAGTTTGTCCATAGTCTCACCAAAAACGTTGTGTTTTAGCATAATTTTGTGCTCAATATGCTTATTTGTAGTAAAGATTTCAGCATCAAGTGCTGGCCTGAAGCTTTAGCTATAAATATTAATAAATTTACTAAGTAAAAAAAAGGCAAAAGAATCCCTATATAGCGAGTTTTAATAATGTAAATTGATAATGTGCTAACAAGCGTGTTTTGGCTGAAGTAGAAAAAATTTAAAAAACATGCAGCCGCTATAATTTTTATGTAATCTGCCAATAAATATCTGAGTTTTGTTGTTAAACCCGCGGAGATTAAAAATAAGGATAAATACTCTTATTGGTATAAGAAGAAAAGTGGGAAGATTTGTCAAGCCGCTTCTATGCACCTGAGCATTGATCATACGGGTTCCATCTGTTATATATAATCTTTTTGAATACGAAGAAAGCTGATGAATGAGTATGATATTACAGTTATAGGCAGCGGTCCTGGTGGTTATATAGCAGCAATTAGAGCGGCACAGTTTGGATTTAAAACTGCAATTGTTGAAAAGGAAGAAAATTTGGGTGGTATATGCTTAAATTGGGGGTGTATACCAACAAAATCGCTACTTAGAGCATCTGAAATTTATAGGTTAATAACAAGATCAGAAGAATTTGGCATAAAAGTAAAGGATGCAAGTTTTGATATACAATCAATAGTGAAATACTCAAGAAACGTTGTTGATAAATTGTCAAGCGGTGTTGCATATTTGATGAAAAAAAATAACATCAAAGTTCATCAAGGCTTTGGTAAACTTGCAGGTAATCGTACTGTAAAAATTCTTAATGACAAAAAGGAGGAGGAAATTTCTTCCAATCATATCATTTTAGCAACAGGTGTTAGAGCGCGAAATCTACCTGGAATAGAGGCGGATGGAGATTTAATATGGAATGCGCAGCACGCTATGACTCCAAAGAAGTTACCAAAATCGCTACTAATCATAGGTTCTGGTGCGATAGGAATAGAATTTGCAAGTTTTTATAGTACTTTGGGGGTTGATGTAACAATTATAGAAGTAAAAGACACTATTTTGCCGCTGGAAGATAAAGACATTTCAAATTTAGTACAAGAGATATTTACAAAACAAGGAATAAAAATATATACGAGCAATAGTGTAAAAACTTTCACTAAAAATAAAGACTCTGTTCAAGTGCAGCTAAGTAGTGGTGATAATAAAGAATTCGATAGAGTAATTGTTGCAGTTGGCGTTCAAGCAAACACTGAAAATATAGGTTTAGAAAATACAAAAATTAAGTTGAGTCCTTCTGGTTTCATTGAAACGAATGAGTGGTATGAAACAAGTGAATCAAGTGTGTATGCAATAGGTGATGTAGCTGGTCCCCCATGTTTAGCGCATAAAGCAAGTCATGAAGCTGTAATCTGTGTTGAGAAAATTGCTGGTAAAAATGCTCATAAGTTAAAAAAAGAGTGCATACCAAATTGCACTTACTCTCATCAGCAAGTAGCAAGCGTTGGCCTTACTGAGGAACAGGCAATAAAAAGTGGATACGATATAAAAGTAGGAAAATTTCACTCCAACTTTAATGGTAAATCTATTGCACTAAGTGAAACTGAAGGTTTAGTGAAAACAATTATAGACAAAAAAACAGGCGAACTTCTTGGAGCTCACATGATAGGAGCGGAAGTAACAGAGTTAATTAGCAATTTCGCTCTTGCAAAGCAACTAGAGGGAACAGACTGCGACATAAAATCTACGATTTTTCCTCATCCAACTATTTCGGAAATTATACACGAATCAGTACTTGCTGCAGATGATGAATCGTTAAATAGTTAAGCTAACGATTCATTGTTTTAGAGCTACAATTATCCTGATTAGGCGATTCAATTCTAATAGATTGATTACCAATATCAGATTTTTCTAACTTTTCTTTTAACCCTTCAGCTGCTTCTTTCACTTCAAGCTTTTTTTCCTGATTAAGATCCTCTGGGCTTTTTCTTTTACTGTCTAAACCTTGTTGTCTATCAATATTTTTATTGAGTTGTTCTTGCTGAGGTAGATCAACAACTGAGTTAAAAAGAGCTTTTGTTATGCTTTTTAATAATCCTATAAAACCTCCGCTTCCGCCTTCTCTTTGCTCTTGAGGCTTGTTTTTCACGTTTTTGCTGTTGCTACTTTCAGGCATTTTTAACTCAACTATCATAAAGCTTAATAAAATTTTACATGCAGATTATTAAAAAATGATTAATAATCTATTATCAAATTGCTATTTACAGATGGATATTATTCTAGCAACAGGCGGTACAGGTGGGCATGTTTTTCCAGCTATAACCTTAGCAAAAGCACTAAAGGTACAAGGGCACAATTGTATATTATTCACTGATCAAAAAACCATCAATATAGAAAGTTATATTTTACCATTGTGCAAGCCAAGTGGCAACAAATTGAAGTTTCTCTTTTTGTTAATGTATAGTTGTGTATTAGCACTGTATCAAACAAGAAAATTAAAACCAAAGCTAATCATTGGTTTTGGTAGCTACGCTTCTTTTCCAACTCTTTTTGCAGCAAAGATTTTTTCTATACCTATAATTTTACATGAACAAAATATAGTTTTAGGGAGAGTAAATAGATTCTTTTTCAAGAGTGCAAAATTAATTGCAACTAGCTTTCCAGAGACTAAGTATGCAGAAGGTAGTAAATGCGTTTTTACAGGAAATTTTGTCGATATAGAAGCACAAGGCTATTCTAGAGCTGAAACAGTTTTAAACGTGTTAATAATAGCAGGCAGTCAGGGTGCAAATTTTTTTGATGATGTAGTGAGCAGCGTAATTTGTGATCTACCTGTTGAAGTAAAAGAGAGGATTAGAGTAACGCAGCAATGTACGAAGAAAAATATAAACAAGGTCAAGAGTCTATACAAAAGTGAAGGAATTGATTGTGAGTTAAGTGAGTTTCTCGATGATATGGAAAATAAACTGGCCAATGCTCATTTGGTAATTAGCAGAGCGGGGGCAACTTCAATAGCAGAGATTACTCTTGCTGAGCGTCCTGCTGTATATATTCCTTATCCTCACTCAAAAGATAACCATCAATTTTATAATGCAAAACATATTGAAGATTCGGGAGCAGCTGTAATGGTTGAGCAAAATAGTAACGCGAAAAAGAATCTAGGAGAGTTGCTAGTTGATTTATTGCAAAATTGTCAAAAATTGCTTGATATGGCTAATAATACTAAGAAAACAAGAATAAGGAATGGAGTTACTGAATTTATTAAGGCAATAGCTCAAGAACTTAGTTGACGAATTGCTTTTTCTTCAAATGCATCCCATAGTTCTTTTTCTAGTGATTTACTATACAACTTATTGATATAAACTACTCCCGTAGGCGAAGTTGTGTTAATTTCAAGAAGGAAGTCATCTATAATATCAATGCCAACGAATATTAGCCCTCTTTTCTTTAGCTCAGGACCAATTTTATTACATATTTCGTTGTCTCTATCATTCATTTGGACAGGCTCAAAACTTGCTCCGAGTCTCAAATTTGTTCTGATTTCTCCGCTAGACTTTGGAACTCGCTTCATTACTCCTATTGGCTTTCCATCCAGTAGCAGTATTCTTTTATCTGTATTTATCTTTTTACAAAACGCTTGTGCAATTACAGGACATTCATATTTTGCAATCATGAGATCAACTACCACTTGAATGCTATTTTGGTCTTGTATTCTTATTACGTCATTTCCTCCATAGCTATATAGTGGTTTCAAGATGATATCTTGATAGTCGTGACAAAAATTTCTAATCATCGATATATTTTCAGTGATCAAAGTTGGAGGAATTAGCTCTGGAAACAGTGAAGTAATTAATTTTTCAGGGCAGTTTCTTATTTCTGTTGGATTATTTATTACTAACGCAGTAGTCTTTTCTAAGATATAGGTTGTTGTAATGTACCGCATATCAAATGGTGGATTCTGTCTGATAAATATGATATCCATTTCATTTAGGTTGATTACTACATCCTCTTTTGAAATGAAGCTACAATCATCAACGCTGACTTTCTGAGCAAGGGCAATTGGCTGATTTAACTTGAGTGCTAAATTATTAGGTACATAAACAAAAATTTCGTACCTTCTTCTTTGCGCTTCTTTTATTAATGAAAATGTAGTATCAGCTTCAAAATTTATACTTTCATCCATCTGAAAAGCTACTTTCATTTATCCTCCCTTCCTATTACAATATAATATAGTACCATAAAAGTGTTAATAATGGAGCAAAGTATGGAATTAACAATAGGAAATAATGCACCTGATTTTAGCTTGCCAACAGATTCTGGTGAGATTTTATCACTGAGTGAATTTTTTGATAAAAAAAATGTAGTTCTTTATTTTTATCCTAAAGACGATACTCCGGGCTGCACAATGGAGGCAAAAGGCTTTAGAGACAATATAGAAAATTTTTCTTCTCTTGACACAGTGATAATTGGTGTATCAAAAGATAGCGTTAAGTGCCACACTAACTTCAAAGCAAAATATTCTCTGCCATTTTCTTTAGTTTCTGATGAAAATGCTGAAATGTTGGAAAAGTATGGTGTTTGGGTAGAGAAAAGTATGTTTAGCAAAAAGTATATGGGAGTAGAGCGTACTACTTTTTTAATAGATAAAAAAGGTAAAGTAGTGAAGATTTGGAAAAATGTAAAAGTGAGTGGACATGTTGATGAGGTTTTAGAGGAAGTAAGCAGAATATAAATTAAAGAATGGCTACCCATTGCTATATAAAAAAATTGAAATTACATAATTTCCGTAGTCATTCAAATTTCGAACTGGATTTAGACGATAGATCGGTTGTAATAACTGGTCAAAATGGTGTTGGTAAAACTAATATACTTGAAGCAATCTCATTGCTTGCTAAAAGTAATGGCATGAAAAAAGTAAAAATTAGTGAGATGCAAAATAGACTCAGTAATGAAGATTGGGCAGTGCATTATGACTTTTTTAATGGAACATACTTTAACTCAATTGGTATAGGAAAGAATCTTAATAATAAACTAATACAAATTGATGGAAAAACACAATCAAGTTATTCATCTCTGTATAGAATATCCAATGTAATATGGCTCATTCCACAAATGGACTATATTCTTCTTAATTCTCCGAGTGACAGATTAAAATTTTTAGACCGTATCGTCTCACTGTTTGAAGAAAATTACACTTATTGCTATATGAAATACAGGAAAGCTAAACATGAGCGAAGTAAACTGCTTAGAGAGAATATTTTAGACGAAAATTGGCTCTCTAGCCTTGAAAACGTCATGGCTACCAATGCAGTTGATATTTTACGTATGCGTTTGTCTGTTTTAAAAATACTACAGGGCACAATTGATAACCATTCTTGTGAGTTTTTTCCAAAGGCAAGTTTGAAATTTAGCAGTCAGCTAACTTTGAACGATACTGCAGAATATTTTCAGAATCGTCTAAAGGAAAATAGAGAAAAAGACTCATTAACTGGTAGAGTAACCTTTTCTGTACATAATGATAATTTTCGGGTTTTTTGCCAAAAAGGGGACATGCCAATAAATCTTTGTTCTACTGGAGAGCAAAAGCTATTACTGCTTTCTATCATCTTATCTAGTGTAAAAGCAAGGTGTATTCATTACAATAAAGCACCTCTTCTTCTGCTTGACGATATAATGTCTCATCTGGATAAAGATTACAGAAAGGTGTTAATTGAGGAGGTGTTAAGCATTCAATGTCAAACTTGGATAACCGATGTAAATCAAGATAATTTCAATAACTATCTTTGCTCTTTCAAGTTTTTTGAATTATCAAGTAAATAAATTTCAAGCGTGCTGTCATACATCAAGCTCATATTCGGTATGTAAATCTCTAATTAAAGCCTCAGCGTGTTTTTTTTGAACAACTATACTGATCTTGATTTCGGACATTGTGACAGCAAGTATTTCTATCTTTTTTTCGCTTAAAACCTTGAGTGTGCGGTACATCACTTCAGTGTTAGACATAACACCAATACCAATTATTGAAATTTTAGCTATATTATTGTTTACGACATAATTTTCATTTTTGTTCAATAACTTTGTCATTAAATCAACATCAAATTTAGAAATCAAAAAGCTTGACCCATGTATCATGTCAACTTTAACGTTTGCTCCTGCTATATCTCTTAAAGTATCCAGAGTATTTGCAAAGTTAGTAAAAGTTACAAGAGCTTCGTGAGTGCTATAAGTTATTCCAGTAATTAAGTATCTTTCCAGTACATCTTTTTCGTGTAGTACTGTAGTGCCTTCTACTTCCTCAAAAGTGGATAACACTTGCACCTTAATATTATGCTTCATTGCAAGTTGTACTGAACGATTATGCAATATTTTAGCACCAGATGACGACATCTCCAATATTTCATTGTAAGAGATAGATTTAAGCTTGCGTGCCCTTGGAACAATTTTTGGGTCTGCTGTATATATTCCGTCAATATCAGTAAAAATTTCACAAGTCCTAATACCAAAGACTACAGCAAAGGCAATTGCTGAGATGTCAGATCCTCCTCTACCAAAAGTAGTGATTCTATCATCGTATATACCCTGAAAACCAGCAATGATTGCAGCAGTATAACCCTCAGCAAAAGATCTTTTTACATGGTCAATTTTTATCTTTTTTATTTTAGACTCAGAATAAAAATTATCCGTTAGAATTGGTAACTGCCAGGCGAGCCATGATTTAGCATTAACTCCAACAGACAGAAGAGTGATAGCTAATAACCCGCAAGAGACTTGTTCTCCTGCTGAAAGCAGGACATCATACTCTGATAACTCTTGTCTACAATTTAAATTTGAAATTTGCCTGGCTTGAAAAGCCATTTGGTCAGTGAATCCTGCAGCAGCGGATACAACAGCAATTACATTATAACCTTTTTCAATATCGTTTTTTATTAGATTTGCAACTCGATTTAAGTCAGTTAGCGAAGTACCACCAAATTTTTTTATTATTATTTTGTTCATAGTTACAATAAGGTCAATTTCACCTTTCTAGAGAGTATAGTTGCTTAATTAAATGTGTTTTTCTGGTCACTAATTAAAGTGATAGAGGATTATTCATCTTTATCACTACCAAGGTCTTTTAACATACTGTAGTTGCCTTTTCTAAATTTACCTTTTAAAGATGTAACTCCGCTCTCGCTAATACCACTTAAACTTAATGCTGCTCCACCTAGCTGCAATCCAATTTCAGACGTTTCGGGAATAACTTTACTAGCCCCTAGATCTTTATAAACCTCCACATTATTCAAATCTGGTAAACGTATTATAATATTTACATGCGGGAAGTTTGTTGCAACTAGAGAAACTATTTTCTTTATAGTGACTTCGTTCTTTATTGAAACCACAAGAGCTTGAGCTCTTTCTATTCCTACTGATTTTAAAATTTCATATCTTGTAGCATCTCCAAGATATATAGGGAAACTGTCATTTTTTCCTTCTTTCACTATTTTTGATTGAATATCTACAACAACATAACTTAAATGCTCCGCAGTAAGCATTTTCGTTACCATATATCCCACTCTACCAAACCCGGCAACTATTACGTGGTTATAAAGATCTTGTGTGTCTGTTTCGATTGCTTCATCGTCTAGTATTATTTTTTCAGTGCTAAATGAATTTGCTATCCAGTCTCCAATTCCCGATAAAAGAGGAGTAAAAGCCATAGTTACTGTAGTTACCATCATAAGCACTTGAGCGATTTCACTTGATAGTACATCTAATTCATCTGCTAAACGGAATAAAATAAATGCAAATTCACCGCCTTGTGCAAGCAGTAATCCAGCTTGTATTGCAGGTGCACTTCTAAATCCAAAAAATCTACACAATGTATATATAATGGAAGTCTTTAAAACGATAAGGATAATTGATAATAAAGTAACGAGTGGTAACTTATTGAGTAAAAGGTCAATATCAATAGACATGCCAACAGTCATAAAGAATAAACCAAGAAATAAGTCTTTAAATGGCAATACTGCATGTTCTACCGAATTCCTGTGTTCTGTTTCTGCAACTAGTAACCCAGCAACAAATGCGCCTAATGCCATTGATAAATGAAATTGTTCAGTAATAAATGCTGATCCTAATATTATCAGAAGTGTTGTTGATATAAAGATTTCATTACTCTCCATTTTGGCAATAACCGAAAACAATGGCCTCAGTAATAACCTACCAGTTACAAATATCAACACCAATGCAATAGCTGCTTGCACTAATGAGCCTGCCAACGAGCTTATTAAGCTGTGTTCAGAATTGCCAGTAAGCAGGGGCACTAGTACTATTAGAGGTACCACTGCAAAGTCCTGCATTAGTAGCACTGCTATTGACAATCTACCAACTTGGCTTGCTTGAGAACCCTTTTCTTGCAGAACCTGCAACACTATTGCTGTTGAGGATAGTGCAAGTCCACCACCGATAACTGCTGCCATGTTTGTATTTACTCCAAAGGCAAGAGCAATGCACCATATTGCTATCATGGTAACTATAACTTGAAGGGAACCAAACCCAAACACATGCCTACGCATAGCGATAAGGCGTTCAAATGTCAATTCAAGACCTATAATGAACAATAGGAAAACTACGCCAAACTCTGCAAAGTTATCCATTACTTCAACTGAATGTATCAGATTAAATCCATGAGAACCAATCAATGCACCTGCAACAAAGTAACCAAGTACTGGGCTAATATTCATTTTCCAAAACGCTATGACTATAAACACAGCAGCAGAGAGTAAAATTATAATATCAAACAAATGCTGAGAGCCGCTGTGCATAATATTTAACCTGTAGAATTAGACCATTTTATTGAACAACCAATGCTTGATTTTTGGTCAACTGGAGGATTGCTAGTTTCTGCAATAAATTTCATGGCTTGAAATAAATCACTACTTCCTACTTCGTAATTTTGAACTTTCTCTTTTTTTGTGTTGTTAAAACGCCCGCGATAGCAGAGGGCTAGTTTGGAATTAAAGCCAAAAAAATCAGGGGTACAAACAGCACCATACTCTTTAGCTACTTCTTGGTTATTGTCAATCAAATATGGAAATGTAAACTTATTTTCCTTAGCAAAATTAATCATGTTTTCAAAGGAGTCTTCTGGGTACTCATTTACATCATTTGGCATGATTGCAACGGTGTTTACCTGATAATCTTTTTTCAACAAATTAACATCGCTTACTAGATTGCTAATAATTGATTGAACGTAAGGACAGTGATTGCATATAAACATTACAATGAGACCATTTTCCCCATAGCAGTCACTTAATGTATAATATTTGTTATCCACTCCCAGGAGATTAAAATTCTTTGCATTAAAGTCTAAATCTATCTTAGGAGTGTCTAGCGTAACCATAGCTCATAGAGAATTGTATACCATAATTTATGATCTTATTGCTTAAATGTCAAATGGTTTCTATGTACACTGTTTGCATTTAGCATTGTAATTATAAAATTTATGTTCATAACCTTCGAAGGAATAGATGGTTCTGGTAAAACAACACAATCTGAGTTACTTGCAAATTATTTCAAGCAAATTCACGGTGAAAATAATGTCGTATTGACTAGAGAACCAGGTGGTACTGATTTTGCAGAAAAAATAAGAGGATTACTACTTAAGGATAATATTGATCCTATTTCTGAACTCTTGCTGCTTATCTCGATGAGGCACGAACATATGAAAAAATTAATATTGCCAGCTCTTAAAGAGGGAAAGACAGTTATTTGTGATCGATTTATCGATTCAACTATTGCGTATCAAGGGTATGGACTAGGTGTTGACTTGAGTCTAATAAGAGACTTACACAAATTAGTGGAAATTAAATATCCAGATATCACATTTATTTTAGATATTGATGTTCAAGTTGGACTCAGCAGAGCAAAGGATAAAAATAAGTATGAAGAAATGAGCATTGATTCCTATCATAAAATTCGAAAAGGATTTCAAGAAATAGCTGTAAAAGAATCTAATAGATGTAATGTTATTACTGTAATTGCAGATAAAGACAACAATAAAGCGTATAGTGAAATTATTGATGTAATAAGAAAAAAGAAAAAAGGCATGCAGCCGCTATAATTTTGTCAATAAATACCCTGAGTTTTTTACTGAATGTTACGATTGAGCCTACAGGTCAAAAACAAGCTTTGAGTTAGAAATACCATTGCTATTATAATAAGAGAAATCGCAATGTTTGTACAATTGAAAGATGGTTGCGGGAGTAGGATTTGAACCTACGACCTTCAGGTTATGAGCCTGACGAGCTACCGAGCTGCTCCATCCCGCGTCGTTGCTTATTTATTATTATATGCGTAATAATAATAAATAAAAGAATAAAATCACACTATTACATATATTTATATATCTATTAACCTTTCTTAACATGATAGTAAATTATATACATAACAATCTGTGCAATGAAAAATATAACTTGATATTGTGGTTCCCGGTTTTTCAGTGTGCAGGAATTTTAACCTATTTCTCATTAAATTTTGAACCAAGCTGTGCTTTCACTATATCTATTTTTCTCTTGCTTTCACCTATACTAATTCTGATTGCAATATTATACAGGAAATACGCAATATTATGCATTTCTTTAATTGCAGTGCTCATAGGATTTACAGCCAGCAAATTCAGAACAGATTCAGTTAATACTCACATTCTTGATAAGGAAAGGTATGTGAAAGATATTGTTGCTACAGTGAAGGATATTAATAACAAGGGCTCGTATGAGCAATTTTTGCTTTATGAAATAAAAAACACGAAGTTCAAGCTGGATAACATCAGAATATCAGTTAGAACCAAAGCGGAAGAAGGCATTAAAATAGGGGATCAAGTAAAATTATCAGCAAAACTCTTTCCTCCAAAAATTGTGCCTTCGGAATATGCATATGATTTTGCAAGAATAGCATATTATCAGAAAATAAGTGCAACAGGCTTTGCAACAAGCAAAATAGTCCTGTACAAAAAGGCTGAAGCAAGAAAATTTCAAGAGTATATAGAATCTTTCCGTCAATATATCTATGAAAACCTACAGCAAAATACCAAAAAGCCACACGCGGACATAATCTCTGCATTATTAATTGGCAAAAAAGACGGGATAGATCAAAAAACTATGAATGCGATACGAGATTCAGGTATAGCACATTTATTCGCTATATCTGGTTTACATTTATCGTTTGTTGCTGGTCTATTTTTTATAGTATTCCGTAATTTATTTGCAATATCTGAAACTTTGACTCTTAAATATAACACTAAAAAAATATCTGCATTCTTTACTATCTTGCCAACTACCTTTTATTTGTTGATTACCGGTATGCAAATTTCTGCTCAGCGTGCCTACATCATGGTGATCTTGGTACTTGTTGCAATAATCATAGAAAGGAAATATCGAGGATTAATAGCAATTGCGTTTGCTGCTTCGGTGATACTCATAGTGGAGCCAGAAGCAATCTTAAAGCCAGGTTTTCAAATGTCATTTTCTGCTGTTTTGGCACTAGTTGCCAGCTATCAGATCAATGCTAATAAGTTATTCAAAATAAAAATAATAAAATATTTTGTGTCGATAATGATCAGCTCAATAATAGCAAGTTTAGCAACTGTTCCGTACACAATATACAATTTTAACTATTTTTCAATCAGTGGCATTATCACAAATTTGATTGCTATACCAATAGTTACACTCATTATTATTCCACTTGGAATAATCTATGTTTTATTGATTCCTTTAGGTACTCAGTGGATTATAACGCCTCTCATGGAAAGCCCAATTGACAGCGTTTTATATATAACAAACGCAATTGCCAGTCTTCAGTATTTGGTTATTCCTATTCGCACTTTTCCTGCCTCATTAATTATTATAATAACGCTTGGGCTATTATGGTTATGCTTGTGGGAAAGGAATTGGCGTTTCTTTGGAATTTTCTTTATTGTGCTAGGTATTTTCTCTAGGGCTATGTATACAACTCCTGATATTCTAGTCAGTGCTGATAATCTTGCTGTAAAAGAAGATGACAATTTACTATATTCCCTTACTAGAAAAAACAGAAATTTTGTTGTCAAAACGTGGGCAAAGCAAAACGGGCAGAATCAAATTGTGAATCATACTAAATTCAGTAATTCAAACAAAAGGCTAAAATGTAATGATTATGACTGCATATATAATAAAGGAAATAATAAGTCAGTGTTGCTAGCTCACAAAAGAGAAGATATTTTAGAAAATTGTAACAATGTCGATCTAGTAATTCAGTTAAGCAAGTTTAACTATCCAGCTTGCAATACTAAAATCATCAAATATGCTGACTTAGAGGCATATGGCACACACTCTGTTTGGCTAACAGATAGTGGTATAAAGTTAGTAAAGTGCGTTCTAATCGTCCTTGGCATAAGCCAAAAACTTGTTTTTAAAGTATCATTTATATATAATTACTTAATTAGGATGTAAGGAAATTTATGCCTTTAGATACAACAAATCCTTTCAATGTTAAAGTAGATCATAATTTTGCCAAAATAGATGATGCTATTGGTTTTTTTCCTAGGTTATGGCGTGCAACAAAGAAATATTCTGTAAGTAACACTTTACCTATAGCAGCTGTAAATACTTGGCTTCAATTTTCTTTGGCTTATGTAGCTGCAATAATAATAACTAGTAATAATTTAAGCTTTATTACAGATATTTTTAACCCAACATTCATGCCAATTTACACTTTGGTTTCTGTTATTCTTTTAACAACTTTTGTAGCCTCTTCTGCTATGAGATATATGCATAAGCAGAAGATAAAAGAAGGAAAAAAGCCGATAGAGGAATTAATAAATGATAAAATTAGAGGTGGCAAAGACAACGAGATAAGTGAAATCGCTGAAAATGCTCTGAAAATAGAGATAAAACCAAATTTAAGTTTTATAAGTCACAAAAAAGCAAGCTTTTCAATAATTTTGCCAATCTCTGAAAATCAAAAAAAAATATTAGATGATCAAAGACAAGAGAATAAGAATAAGGACATTTTTCTTGCCATACCATATGTAGTTAGTGCTGCAATCATAGTTGGTGCGTTAATACAAAATAGATTTAGCTTTGCCAATGTTCAGGATTTGGAATGGGCCATAGTTGCACTGGCTAGTATCATTGCTATTGTTGGGATATGTATAACATTCAGCAAGCTAAAAAACAATGAGATAAACAATAATCATAATATTGTTAAAAAGTTTAATAATTTGGATATTCTCTTTCCATTCAGAAGAGGTGGGGTTGTATCAGTAATGGAAAAAAAGACAAAAGATGAGGAAGTAAATGATTCTACATCTCGATTGATAAAATTACTTGATAAGCACTTGACTGATTTTACAGATAAAATTGTTGACTCACTTGATAAGCAGTTAGATGAAGTTAAAGGTCTACTCGATAATAAGCTTCTAAAGCCTGCAAATGATGAAATTAAAGAAACACTTGTTCATCTACGAAGAGTCAGAGAAGACATCAAAGAAGATTTGGATGAGTTGCACAAGGAAATCTCGCCCATTTTAAGTGAAGCTAAAGGGCTGGTAAAAAGAGCAAGTTCACTAAACATTGAAAGTATTTTTTCTAGTTTAGATAATGCTATTAAAATCGCTGAAGATAAGGTTGAGCGATTTGAACCAAGCAGATTTGTTGGCTTTTTTAAATCTGGGGAAAGCACAGTTAGTGATGATCCTTTGTTTATAGATATGTTGGAAAAGCAAAAAGAAGAGGCGGAAAAGATAAGGAGGAAATTAGAGGAAGAGCTAAAAAAAGTAAAAGATGAACTAGAAGAATTAAAGAATAAACAAACTCAATCAACCGAACCTAATAGCAGTGAAGGCAGTATTACTGCTACTTCTCTTGAAAAACAGCGAGATGAAGAGAAAAAAGCAATAGAAAAACATAGATTATTAAAATCAAAAAAAAGGATGAAAGAGCTGGAGCAAGAAAATGCAAAATTGGAAAAAGAATTATCTGAACAAGAAAAAATGGATGAATGGAGAAAAAAAGTTAACGGTAAAGCAAGTGGCTTTCTATATTATTTATTAGAGTCTATTAAGCTAGAAGAAAAAGATAAAAAAGAAGAAAAGAGGGAGTTAACGCTACGGGATTTTGATAATAAAATAATAATTTACTGGAAAGATGGCTCTCAAACAATTTGCCATATTAAAAAACAAGACGGCCTTCAAATTCAACCTAGTACAAAAGTTGATTTTGTGAATCCAGATGTTCATGCAGCATTCAAAGTAGCTTGCGCAGGGTAGTGACCATAGATATAACCTTAAATGTTAATAGTGACGAAAAAAAATTAAGGCTAGATACTTACATAGCTAAAAAGTGTAACATATCACGCAGTAAAGCACAAAGATTGATACAAGATGAGCGGGTAACATTACTTGGCACGCCAATAATTAATAATGACCACATAGTAAAACCAGGTGAAGAGTATATAGTACATCTCGTTCAACCTGACATATCCACATCAATTGAACCTAACTATAATATAAAGCTTGATATCATCTACGAAGATGGGGACATTATAGTTCTGAGTAAACAAAGTAGATTAACAGTACACCCAGGTGCTGGAACAAACAATGATACACTCCTGAATGCAGTGATCGCTCACCTTGGCAAAATTCCATATACAAATACAAGACCAGGAATTGTTCACAGGCTTGATAAAGATACTAGTGGACTCATGGTAATTGCAAAAAATGAACAATCCCACAGCTTCTTGTCTGAACTGCTATCAAATCGTAAAATAAAACGGGAATACTTAGCAGTAATTTGGGGAGCATTACCTAATCTGCAAGGAACAGTAAAAACCCATATTGCTCCAAAACGCAGTAATAAAGAAATGATGTGTGTCACAAAAACAGCAGGTAAATTAGCAATCACTCATTATTCAGTGAAGAAAATTATAGGGCAAGCAAGCCTGGTTAAATGTACTTTAGAGACAGGCAGAACACACCAAATTCGAGTACACATGAGCCACATAGGACATTCTGTAGTTGGTGATCAAGTTTACGGAAAAAATAGTAGTAAAAGTGAAAAACATGCTAAAAACTCTGACTTTATCCGTAATTTCAATAGACAGGCACTACATGCTCACACGCTAGGCTTATATCATCCAAAAAGTAAAGAATATATAGAATTTGTTTCTGATTTACCACAAGACATGCAAGTCTTAATCGGTGAATTTGAAAATATATCTTAACAACATTCATATCAATATTATCATCCATGTTATCAAGAAGTTAATTAATGAGAGAAAAACTGCTGCACTACCTAGATCTTTCACTTTTTTTGAAAGTATATGTTGTTCACTTAAAATACGCTCAATTGTTGTTTCAAAAGCAGTGTTAATAATTTCTACAATTAACACCAAAAATAGGCTACTTACCATTACTGCACGTTCTAAATTACTTACATCTAAAACAAACAAAGTTGAAACACATACTATAAAAAGTAGTAACTCCTGTCTGAACGCAATTTCTGATATAAAAGCTGATTTTATTCCTTCACAGGAGTATTGAATTGCTTTTATTAGACGAGTAATGCTTTTCTTCATTATCAATTTTGGAAACTCAATGAATTACACTTATTGCACTCAGGTAAAAAATGCATGAAAACACCTTTCAGTCGTGATCACTTACAAAGATTTTTAAGTTAAAGTCTAGCATATTGTTTGAATCAAGAAAATTAGTACAAAGCCTTTCAACAAACGCTCAAGGCAGTTATATATTGATACTGACACAAAAATCCTTTAATTAAATTTCTCTCGCCTTAGCTTACACGATCCTCATTTTGAAATAAGTAATAATTTATTATAGTCTTGATATTTAAACATTTTGTATCTGCTGTAATGATTTCACTTCCAATTTGCTATTCTTTACATATTGAATTGCAAGCGCTAACGCTTTACTCCCAGAAGCTGTGGTGCTATAAGCTATATTTTGCAAAATAGCAGTTCTCCTGATATCTTTGCTATCTGAGACTGATTTCACACCTTTTGAAGTATTGATTACTAGATTTATTTTTCCATCTTTGAGCATATCAACTATGTGGGGTCTGCCTTCTCTCACTTTATTTACAGCTTTTGCAGCAATGCCGTTATTGTTCAGATGCAAAGCTGTGCCTTTGGTGGCATATATTTCAAAACTCAGTTCTTTCAACATTCGTACAACAGGCAATATATACTCTTTATCATCATCTTTTACTGAAACCAGAGCTGTTCCTTCTGTTGGTAACTTGTATCCTGCAGCCATGTGCACTTTTGCAAGTGCAGCTCCGAAAGATAAGTCAATTCCCATCACTTCTCCTGTTGATTTCATTTCAGGACCAAGTAAAGTGTCAATTCCCGAAAAACGCGTAAATGGAAAAACAGCAGCTTTAACTGCAAAATGATTGAAAGGCTTGTTTTCCTGATTCAATTTTTTACCCAAAATAACCTGAGTGGCAAGCTTTGCAATAGGAATATTGATTACCTTGGAAATAAAAGGAACTGTACGGCTAGCCCTTAAATTCACTTCAAGTATGTATACATCACTCTCTTGAACAGCAAACTGAATGTTTATCAGACCTTTCACTTCTAGTGCAAGAGCTATTCTTTCAGTTTGGAGCTCGATCTCTTTTATTACTTCGTCACTCAATGTATTTGTCGGTATTGAGCATGTTGAATCGCCAGAGTGGATACCAGCTTCTTCAATGTGCTCCATGACCGCTGCAATGAAAACTTTTTTCCCATCACATACAGCATCAACGTCAACCTCAACTGCATTGACTAAAAATTTATCAAGAAGCAGTGACCCGTGTTCAAAAATTTTGGTTTGATTCAAGACATACTCTTTAAAGCTCTGAGTATCGTGTCTAATCGACATAGACTGACCGCCGAGGACATATGATGGCCTAACTACTAGTGGAAACCCCACCTTTTCTGCGTTGATTAACGCTTCTTTTACTGAATGACAGATAGAATTTTCAGGTTGTTTTAAATTAAGTTGCAAAGCAAGATTTTTAAATCTCATGCGATCTTCTGCAAGGTCAATAGAATCAAACGAAGTTCCCAGAATTTTGAAACCTCTCTCGTTAAGCACTTTGGCTAACTTTAAAGGTGTTTGACCACCTATTTGAACTATTACACCAACCAGTGTGCCATTTTCTTGCTCTTTGCTTAGTATTTCAAGCACATCCTCTGCAATCAGTGGGGCAAAATATAAACGATCAGCGGTATCATAATCAGTTGAAATGGTTTCCGGATTACAGTTAATCATTATTGTTTCATACCCCATTTCTTTGGCGGCAGAAGCTGCATGTACGCATGCATAATCAAACTCAATACCTTGACCAATGCGATTTGGACCACTTCCTAAAATGACAACTTTTTTTCGATCCGAAATATTCGCCTCACATTCCGTTTTATTTTCAACATCACCCTCATAGCAGCCATACATATAAGCAGTGCTCGATTCAAATTCAGCTGCACAAGTATCTACACGTTTATAAACTGGATTAACACCAAATTTTTTTCTCATTGCTTCAATCTGTTCTACTTTCTTATTGCTTAATTTTGCCAATCTTGCATCTGAAAACCCCATTTTTTTCAGCTCTAACATTTCATATGCAGTCTCAGGAAGGCCGTTTTCCTTGATTTTTTGTTCAGCTAATATAATTTGCTGTATATTCTGCAAAGACCATAAGTCATATCCTGTAATCGAATTTATTTCTTCTATGCTAATTCCGTGACGCATTGCGTCAGCAGCAATCAGTAATCTGTTTGGTAGCAATTTTGCTAATTGAGATTTTACGTGATCAATATCAATGTTCTCAGGAAATACTTCATCAAGTCCTGTAAGACCAGTTTCAAGTGAACGAAAAGCTTTCTGCAGTGACTCATTAAAAGTGCGGCCTATAGACATCACTTCCCCCACTGATTTCATGGAAGTTGATAGTTCACAATTCGTCCCCTTAAACTTCTCAAATTCAAAACGAGGAATTTTAGTGACGATATAATCAATCACTGGTTCAAATGCAGCAGGTATAACTGGAGCGCAATCATTACGTATCTCATCGAGTGAATAGCCGATAGCAAGTTTAGTTACAACTTTTGCAATAGGATAACCTGTTGCTTTTGAAGCAAGCGCAGAAGAGCGAGAAACCCTTGGATTCATTTCAATTACAACGAGGCTTCCATCTTCTTTAGGATTCACTGCAAACTGAACATTTGCACCACCGGCACTAACATCAATTTCTCTTAGCACTGCTATAGATGCATTTCTCATCTGTTGGTATTCTACGTCACGCAGAGTCAAAGCAGGAGCAACCGTGATACTATCTCCGGTGTGCACTCCCATTGGATCAATATTTTCTATCGAACAGACTATTATGCAGTTATCTTTACAATCACGGATAACTTCCATTTCATATTCTTTCCAGCCGATAATTGATTCATCTATCTGAACTTCATTTATTGGCGAAATTTTGAGAGCACTTTCTGCAATATTGAAAAACTCCTCTTTATTGTATGCTATGCCGCTACCTGCACCACCAAGGGTGAATGATGAGCGGATGATTGCTGGTAATCCAATGTAGTCCAAAGCCTCTTTTATTTGTTCTTGATTTTTTATAATGATACTTTTGGGATATTTCAGTCCTATTCTATCCATGGACTTACGGAATAACTCTCTATCCTCTGCTTTTTTTATTGCTTCTCTATTTACCCCTATTAATTCTACGTTGTATTTGTCTAACACTCCATCATCTGCAAGTTTTATTGCGCAATTGAGTGCTGTTTGCCCGCCCATTGTTGGCAATATTGCATCTGGCATCTCCTTGATTATAATTTTCTCTATGATTTCAGGCAGTACCGGCTCAATATAAGTTGCATCAGAGAATTCAGGATCTGTCATTATAGTTGCAGGATTGGAGTTAACTAAAATGACTTTATAACCTTCACTTTTTAATACTTTACAGCTTTGCGTTCCAGAATAATCAAACTCGCATGCCTGACCTATAACTATTGGGCCTGCTCCTATTACTAATATAGATTCTATATCTGTGCGTTTCGGCATAATTACAATAACGGTCTCTATTCAAGTAATGTTACCAATCTTTCCTGTATATGTGAATTTTTATTAAACCTATTAGCTAACTACTTTTAGGCTTGACGCATAACTGTACGAACATTGCAATTTGCGTGGCAGATTCCAGTGCTTGACACACAGCTGTACAAACATTCATTTTTGAAGGTAAATTGCACAGCAAATGATGTCATTCAAGTAGCTGACACTGGTTCCTTTATGACGGCAGTGACCAGAGGTGTCATCCCAGTCTGGGATCCAGAAAACTTAACTTTAAATAAGTGGCCGCACAATAAAGACTAGATTCCAGACTGGAATGACACCATAGAGGCACTGGGATGACATCCTTCCTAGTGGACTCAAATCACAATGTTCATACAGTTGTGGGCTTAACGGTATCTTTGCAGATACTATGGTAATTTACTCGGTAGATTTGCTAAGTGGCAAGATTTGTCCTGATATACTGCAGTCATCAGAAGCCAACTCTACGAATTTATTTGTTAACTTCTCAGGCGATACTAATTCAGATATATCTTTTCCCGAAAATGCTTGCTTATACATTTCACTATCGATAGGATCTTCCGAATACACGGCATTTATGCATAAGTTCGTATGCTTTGTCTCAGATGCATATATCTTCACCATTACTTCTAGTGCAGCCTTACTTGCAGCATATGGTACCCAATATGGATAAGAGGAAGGAGAAAGTGTTATCTCTGAGGTCATGAATATCGCTCTTCCAGCATTAGACTTTTTTAGTATTGGACCCAAATTTTTTAGCAAGTACCAACTGGCAGTAAAATTTGTATTCATTACGTTCTGTAGATCTTCAAGCTCACAATCATGAACAGAGCTCAACTTACCTAAAATTTCAGTGCATGTAATCAGTATATCAAGTGTTCCAGATTCTGATAATTTTGGGCTTTCTATCATATTTGCCAGTTTTTCTACGTTTTCAAAGTCTAAAAGATCAAGCTGAATTAGTTTCACAGAGCCTTCTTTAAGCTCTTCAATTTCGTTATACAATGGCTTGAGATTATCAAGAGATCTGGAAATCAGAATCACACATGCACCTTCTTTTACAAATCTTTTTGCAACAGAAGAGCCTATTCCACCTGAAGCCCCGGTAACTAAAGCTATTTTACCTTCTAACTTACCCATTTCTTTCTCTTTAGCAAGATTCATTGAAATATTTTAGCTGAAAATTAAATTTTGCTCCATATATAAAAATAAAACTTAGCACATAAAAAAATAGCAACGACATCACCACACCACCTAAACTTCCATATATCAAATTCAGTTGATCAAAGGAAGCTTTTAAATATTGCTTGAAAGCTGAAGCAGAGATCGTCCAAAGAATAACAGCCACACAAGATCCGGGAAATACGTCTGATAAGTTTTGCTTTATGTTTGGCAATGTAAAATATAGCCAAGATACTATAGTAAAAAGCACAAACTCAATAAGTAAATATCTAGTATAACTTAGCCCTTGGTAAGAAAAATCAATTAACATTGGCACTAATGTAAAAAATACTATAGTCAGAGTTGTAACAAGCGTAATTACTAAAAATTGTAATATACTGAGCACCCTTCTCCATATATAAGGCGATGAAACCGGAACTTTATAGGCCTTATTCAATATCGTTCTAAATCCTTCAATTGTTGATGAGGCAGTCCAAACAGCGCCTACAATTGCCAAGGTTAATAAGCTTTGCGGAGGGCCTGATATTATCTCCCTAATACGTGGCATCAAAGATGATAAAATATCCTGTGGCATGTTATCAATAATAAATGCCCAGCCGACATTGTATTGATCTAAGAAATTTGCGAACGTTGATGCCATGGCTATTAAAACAATAAGAAAAGGAAATATTGATAACAGGATTAAAAATGATAGATACCCTGCATGCTCCACTCCATCATTATAAATTGTGTCAATTAAAGCACGATAAAGGCAATAAACGATACTATAAAATTTCTGTAGCACTTGTAATATAAATAAACTAAGAAAAATATTCTAAATGAAATAAAGCATACTTTTAAGCAAAAAATCCTCACCGTTTACTTAAATTTAATCAAAATGATAGATAATCCAGCGTTAAATACGGAGGCATAATGAAAAACTTTCTTCTACTTGTAGCTTTAATTCTTTCCTTTGCATTTGATAATGCTTTTGCTGCTGCTGTTACTGATGATGCAACAACCAATACAATATGCAAAATAGTAGGCTATACTCACGGTATAGGCGGACCTATGATTACAATAGTGATAATAGGTGCAGCTTTGCTGGCAATATTTGGCAGAATGCCATGGCCAGCGCTTTTTGCACTTGGTGCATTTACTGCTGTGTTTTTTGGTGCACCTGTAGTTGTTTCAAAAATAGTACCAGGTGGTGTGATTTGTAAAGATGGTGCAACTGCTTGCCCTGATGGTAAAAGATGGGATGCAACAAAAAATACATGCTTATAATAAGCATTAAAGCTTCAAAACATTAGCAAATGGTGCTTCTTTAAGGAGCACCATCATTGCACGAACTTGTGACTTAAGCCACCATAAAGGTGTTATTCGAGTAGTCCCTCCCTTGTCATCCCAGTGCGTGACACTGGAATCCAGGAAATTTGATTGGATATTAAGTTTATGAGCATAGAAGCAGTTAATTTTATGTTAAAACACAACATTTTTGATGAGGCTGTATTAAGAGATGGATCCCAGTGTCAGCTACTTGAATGACACCTTTGCTATCTTCAAAAATGAATGCTCGTACAGCTGTGTGTCAGCTACTTACATAACGCCTCTCTAAAATTACTTTAGTTACAAATATTAAGAAATTTACTAAACGAAGAAAAAAGGCAAAAAAGTCCCCGTGTAACGAGTTTTGACCCTATAATAATTTAAATTGGCATTGTAATAATGTGCTAACGCTTAAAATAAGCGCGATTTGGCTGAATGTAGAAAAAATTTAAAGACATGCAGCCGCTATAATTTGTGTGTAATTTGCCAATAAATATTTGAGTTTTTTTACTGAATTTTGTGATTGAGCCTGCAGGTCAAAAACAAGGATAAATACTCTTAGTATCATAGTAAAGGGAATGACGAAATTTGTAAAGTAGTTTTCACTCAAATGACGCCCAGGCAAAAACTATATGGTTATGCAAAAAATCTATTTTTAAAACTGTTAATATAACATAGAAAAAACCTCACCTTCATTAATAATAGATTACTTACCAATTGGGTAGTCACCAGTGAAGCAAGCATCACAATATTGCGGTGTAGCGTTGTTACGTTTTTCTTCTTTAACAGCCCTGTATAGTCCATCAATACTCAAGAAGGCTAGGCTATTTACTCCTATAATTTCCTTAATTTCCTCTACAGATTTATTTGCAGCAATTAAATCTTTGCACTCTGGAGTATCTATTCCATAAAAACAAGAATGCTTAATTGGTGGGCTTGAAATTTTGAGGTGAATCTCTTTTACTTCCGCATCCTTTAGCATAACTATTATATTTCTGAGCGTACTACCACGCACTATACTATCATCTATTAAAATTATGTTTTTGCCTTTCAAAGTGTGCTTATTAGCATTGAATTTTAATTTTATTCTAACTTTACGTACTTCAGCGGTGGGTTGTATAAAAGTTCTTCCTATGTAATGATTACGAATTATCCCCAGTTCCATAGGTAATCCTGAATGCTTTGCATATCCAATAGCTGCAGGTATTCCAGAATCAGGTATTGGTACAACCATATCTACATTGTTTTTTGGTGGGCTCTCTTCTGCAAGTATTCTTCCTATTTCTTTTCTTATATCATATATGGACCTCTTCTCCATTATGCTGTCTGGTCTCGAGAAGTAAACGTATTCAAAAATACAAAAACTTGATTTTTGCTGTGGGAAAGGAAACATTGAGTCTAGCTTACTATCCGAACTGATGGTAACTAATTCGCCTGGTTCTATTTCTCTAATAAACTCTGCATTTATTATATCAAGAGCACAAGTTTCAGATGCAAGAACGTAAGAACCGTTTAACTTTCCTAAAACAAGAGGCCTGATTCCAGATGGATCACGTACTCCAATAACTACTTCTTGATTGATTGCCACAAAAGAATAAGCACCTTGTATTTGCTTTAATGCATATATAAAACTCTCTAAAAAGCTATCTTTTTCACTGCTTGCTGTCAGATGCACTACTACTTCTGTATCAATATCTGACTGAAAAACGCACTCTTGTTTAATTAATTGTTCGCGTATCGGAGAAATATTAATTAAATTACCATTATGTGCTATGGCAAAATCCCCAAATTTGCCACTTTTGCCAAACATGGGTTGCACTCCAAATTTACTACCACTTGTTGAGTATCGAACATGACCTATTGCACAATCCCCAGGTAAGGATTTCTTTATTTCATCTATATCATCAAATACACTGCTCACTTGGCCTTGAAAGTGATAAGAGTGCAGCTTATCGTTGTTACTGGTTACTACGCCAAAAGACTCTTGACCTCTATGCTGCAAAGCGTGGAGAGCAAGTATAGAGTTAAAAGCAGCACTTTGGTTGTAACTTATGCCAAATACCCCACACTCCTCACGTACTTCATCAAGCATGAAAAATATTAAATAAAGCCTGATTGTACTTTAGTAGAGGCAAAGTACAAGAATTTTATTTGTTAATCCCTTTCAAATTTGAAGCTTGCTACGGTAGTTTTGATGTATACCAGAAAGTAGGTTATATGCAATTAACCAATTTTGAGATTTTTGACAATTTTTTAGCACTGAAGAGAAAAAGATATTTTTATTGACTTATCTATGTATTGAAGTAATCACTAAAAAGTTTTAGTGGTTATGGTATATAATATGTCTAAGAAAGTAGGTAAACAAGGTGAAAGTAATCTTATTTTAGAGCCTGAACAGTTCTCTAACAGGTTCTTCAATAGTCAACAGAGTAGTTCATCAAATCCAAAATTACCGACTATAAGTCGTAAAGATAGGCATATGGATTTAACCAAGAAAAGGTACGCAAAAAACAAAGATGTTGCAGAATATCTAAGGAGTTATGACTTTATTAAAAGAGCAGAGGAATTGTCAATAATTTATCTTTTTGAGCGAGACCCATCTTCTACGAAATTGCAAATACCATTGACTACAGATGAACAAATTCTAGTTAAAAAATTTTGTGATGAGATGATAAAAGGTATAACAGAACACGATGAGCAAGAAAGCGTTTTAAGTACATGGAACGCATAATAGAGGATTATTTAAATCAAGGAATAAGATTAAACTCATATTACGGTAAGGACAATAAGACTGTAACAAATTTTATATTTGAAAAAATGGAAGAATTAATTAATCGCTTTCATGCAAATCCACACAATTCAACTACAAAAAATATCATACAAAAGATCACTCGTAATTTAGTGTTAAAAGGTGGGGTAGAAAAAGGATTATCTTTTTATAGCGATATTGAAGGCGGATATTACGGATCTAATTATTTAAATGATCTTAACGAACAATGTAAGAGTAAGAAAAAAATGCTAGAGGGTCTAGCATATGAAGGTATTGTGAAAGAAAATAACAAGCAAATTGATAAATATGATCTTGAAGTAGAAGTAGATAATAAATATTTTTATATTAAGTATCCACAAGGTAGTATTGTTGAAACTGCAAGAACTTTAAATAATGAAAAAGCTAAGGATTTAGAAGTTGGCATATTTCAGATTGAGGAAAGTATAGTAAAAGTTGAAATTACACAAGATGGAAAAAGAAATTACACAGATATCTTAAAAGGTGGTATTGAAATATTTTTTACTACTAAAATAGGAGAGATTAGTATTTATCTACGGAAAGATGGTAATAAAATGGTAGTAGAAATTGATGAGAAAAGCAAAATAAGATTTAGCAAGTTAGAAAACAAATCAAGCTTTGGAGGGAATTGTCTTATACAGGGGAAAAGTGTTTTAGAAGTTATGGGCAAGAGTTTTGAAAATATTCCTGAGGAGTTAACTCAGACTATTAAAAACGTTCCATCTACTAGTCTTATGCAAACATGTTTACAACAACAAGAAAACTCTAATAGGGAATTAAATTAATGTATTTTTAGGATAATAATTAAGAAATTAATTATAAACATTCATACGCATTCGATTGGAGTAGAGGATATGGGGCAGCAATTAGCACAAGAACTAAAGGCAAATGTGGTTGGTTGTCAAATAGTGATTGATTAAATCAATTTAGAGAGATAAATAGCAGCTTTGCAGCTTGTTTTTATGAACAAAGATAAAACGTTGTAGCCAAGTGCGCTTTCGGCATTGTGCTGAATTGCAATATCTCTGTGTTCTAACTCCTCATCACGAAACTTACTTATGGTTTCTCTTAATTCCCCATCTTCTAAATGTAAGACTTGCTCCTTGTAGTGCTCTCCGATCACTTCTTCAACTGCAGCAGTGCAAGCCATAGCGGCTTTTTTACCCATCATAGCAGTTACAACACCAAGTGTCACCCCTAAAGCACGCCAAATTGGCAACAAAACAGTAGGACGAACTCTTTGCTCCTTGATTTTCTCATTAAAATAGTGGAAATGTTTTTTTTCCTGCTCCTCCATTTCAATTATTTTGTCAATTATGGAAGATTTTTTAAGAATAAATTTTTGACCAGAATAAATACAAATGGCTCCATATTCGCCAGCATGATTTACTCTAATTGCTTGTTCTAAAAAATTTCCTTTCAATTTTTTTATATTGCTTTCCAATGTCTCCTCCATTTATTTCTGCATTAGTACTACTATAAACCAACATATTATAGAGTAAATAAAATTCCATGCGTGCATTGGACCAACATTGTGATTATAGGAACTCAAGCAGCTATAGCAACGGCAAGAGTTACTTGACGGACTCCGCCATTCTCCTTAAAATAAGGGTGAAGATATATTATTTATCTTCAGTCTGTGCAGATAAAGCGACAAAAAGCTCAATATACTTGATGTTTAATTTTTTGCACTATGTGCACTCTATGTCTTTATAAAACTTTTACCCACATAAGCTAAAATGCGCTTATCAAAGGATTTAACACAATGAAAAACGCCAATTAAAAAAATAGGTAGTAGCTGATAGATTTTCTTTTGCCTTTTTCTCTGTTTAGTAGATTTTTCAATATTTAATTCAATTAGCCGGTACTAAGACGATAACGAGTAGTAAGCTAAACATCCGTGTAGTTATTGGTATTATCAAGATATTCCCTAATCTTCTTCAAATCTTCCCAAGCTAAGCGTTTTTGTGCTGGTTGACGAAGTAGATAGGCTGGATGAAATATAGCGGCTGTAGTAATTGAATGAGATAAATATTGGTTAGTATAAGTATGAAATCTGCCACGCAAGTTCGATATAGTCTTTGTGTTATCAAGAAGGCTATAACATGCAATTCCTCCGACAAAAATCAGAATTTGCGGTAAAATAAGAGTAATGTGCTTCTCAACAAATGGTCTGCACATATCAAGCTCTAGGTCAGTTGGTTTTCTATTACCTGGTGGACGCCAAAACACCGCGTTGCTTATATACACCTTAGTGCGGTCCAGACTAATTGCACCGAGCATCTTATCGAGCAGCATTCCGCTTGCACCACAAAATGGTATGCCTTTCAGGTCTTCATTTGCTCCTGGTGCTTCACCAATAAGCATGATTTTTGCATTCGGATTACCATCAGAAAAAACAGTATTAGTTGCAGTTTTTTTTATTTCACAACCCTCAAATGACTTAACTGCACTTCTTAGTTCATCTACACTACTACATTGACTTGCAAGCTTCCTTGCTTCAATGATCCAGTCACTTGGGAACATGGTTTGTTGTTCTTTTTTCTGCTCGATGACAGAAGATTGTGCAGCTCTCTCATTTTCCATTTTTTTTTCCTCTTCACTTTCAGTTAGTGTGCAATCAACTCCCACTTCATGATAGAACTTCAACAATTCTAGATCTTCATTACTCATAGTGCCTCTTAACCTTTTGTGCTTTTTTCATAGCCAAATCATACTTCAACCTAGATAAATGTCTAATGTATAATATACCATTTAAGTGATCCAATTCATGCTGAATACACCTTGCAAGCCAACCACTAGCTTTTAGCGTCTGTTCTTCGTTATTTAAGTTTTTATATTTTACAGTTAAATATTTTGGACGCTTGATTTCATGGCTTTGCTCCGGAATTGAAAGACATCCTTCACTCATAATGACTTGTTCATCAGATAATTCCTTAATTTCAGGGTTAATCATACAAAACTTGCCAACTGAGTCATACCCTGCTAGCTCATCTTCTTCCTTCCCTGGACTAACGTCCATGACAAAAATTCTCTTCAGCACTCCAACTTGTACTGCAGCAAGACCAAGACCTTCTGCATCGTACATAGTTTCAAACATGTCGTTTACTAATTCTTTAATTTTATCGGTTATATCTATTACTTCACTGGCGCGTGTAGTTAATCTTTCGTCAGGAGCAATTACAATTGGTAACTTAGACATAAAAATTGTAATTCTGTGTTTTATTTTTCTTTTTGTCTAGGTATATTAAAATGTTGCTACATTTATGATAGAAATATAAATTCATTCAGGGAAGCTACAATTTAAATGGAATCGCATCATAAGGTCAACTAATGTACTCTGCAGTAATAACAAAACCAAAGCAGAATGTTTTTGCTGTTTTAGACGTAGGTACAACAAAAATTATCTGCCTCATCGTTAAGATCAATAGCAATTTCAGCTATAAAATAATAGGAACGGGTTATAAAAGTGCAGAAGGTATAAGTGGCGGATCAATAACTGACGCAAAGCATGCAAGTTACTCTATTTCATCAACTGTAGGTTTAGCTGAACAAGTATCAGAAGAGACTATAGACCAGATATATGTGAATGTAGCCGGATGTGGAATCTCATCTTTTTACGTACATAACGAAATAATTGCAGCTAATCACGAAATTTCAGACCGAGACATAAAACGTGTAGTCTTTCAGACATTTGAGAAATATATCGAAGAAAATGTCATCATTCACAATATACCACTGAAATATCACTTAGATGATATGACTGACATAAAGGAAGTCAGTGGATTATATGGAAAAAGATTATCTGCTGATGTTAATGTTGTCACTGCTTCGCGTCCAGCGCTTACCAATATCGAAAATTGTATAACTAATAATAGTGGGATAAGTATGGCTGGTTGTGTTGCTTCTGCATATTCTGCAGGCCTTGCCTGTCTAAGTAAAGATGAAAAAGAGCTAGGAACTGCCGTTGTTGACATAGGAGGTGGATGCACTGCAATTGGAATTTTTAAGAGAGGAAAACTTGTGTATACAAGCAGCATTCCAATTGGTGGCATTCACATTACCCGAGATATAGCTTATGGACTATGCACAAGTATAGAGCATGCTGAACGCATAAAAATACTATACGGTAGCACTATTGTAACTTCAATAGATGAGAATGAATGTATTGCAGTGCAAAGTAATGAAAGCGATGAACCAACTCAAGTGTTTAAGTCTGAACTTGTTAACATCATAAGACCAAGGATTGAGGAAATACTTGAGCTGATAAGAGAACAATTTCAAGAACAGAAAGATCCAATTAATAAAGTAGTGATCACAGGTGGAACCAGTCAACTCACAAGCATGAAAGAAATTGCAAGCTATATATTCAATAAACAAGTCCGTATCGGATGCCCTGAATCTTGTAGCGGTCTTGATGGCGAATACGACAAAAATCCTGTATTTTCTGCTGCTTTAGGCTCTATAAAGCTAATAGTTGACACCTTTTATAGAAATAATTCTGGAATGCTTGGTCACGATGGCAAAATAAGTAAGTTATACCATTGGGTTAAATCAAAAGTCACAGTCTAGATTTTTGTCTTTATCTCTTAATATACAAATGGCTTGATCTAGGAGCTTATTTTTATAGTATTATTAAACTGATGTATCCGTAAGAAAAGCAGAAAATTACAATAAAAACGTAAGAAACATGAACATAACTATACATTCACAAGAAGATTTTGACTTTATGCGTAAAGCTGGCAGGCTTGCAGCTGAAACCCTTGATTTTATTGCACCATACGTCAAAGTAGGCGTAACAACTAATGAATTAAATGATCTATGTCACGATTTTATAATCAATGCAGGTGCAATTCCAGCACCACTGAATTATAAGGGATATCCGAAATCAATTTGTACTTCGAAAAATGCTGTTGTATGTCATGGTATTCCTGATGATAAACCTCTTAAAGATGGAGATATTTTAAATATTGACGTTACAGTGATTTTAAATGGCTGGTATGGTGATACAAGTCGCATGTTTTGGACTGGTAAACCCTCAATAAAAGCAAAGCGTTTGTGTAATGCTGCCTACAATGCGCTAATGGAAGCGATAAAACAAGTTAAGCCCGGCAATAAGTTAAATGAAATAGGATTTGCTATAGAAAAATATATTGAAGATTTTGGATATTCTATCGTACGCAATTATTGTGGACATGGCATAGGAAAGGTTTTTCATGCTCCACCAAATGTTGTACATTTTTATGATGAAGGTGAGGATCTTATCTTAAAAGAAGGCATGTTTTTTACGATAGAACCAATGATCAATGCTGGAAAACATGAAACTCTTCTCAGCAAGCTAGATGGCTGGACAGTGACAACACGTGATCTTTCACTTTCTGCACAGTTTGAGCATACGCTTGGAGTCACAAAAGATGGAGTTGAAATATTTACACTATCACCTAAAAATTGGCATTTTCCACCTTATGATTAGATTTTTTAAACACTTGGTTTTTGAAAAAATCTAACTCTTAACTTGTGATATAGCAACTAACCCAATTAGTGCACAGAAAATCATGTAAAAACTTGCTAAAGTTCCTTGTCCTGTAACTTTGATAATAGTTGTGCATATAAATGGTGCAAGACCACCAAAAAATCCCGAAGCTATATTTCTTGATAAACCAAATCCACTATATCGTACCTTTATTGGGAATAATTCGCACATAAAGGCGCTAACAGGACCAAGAGAAGCAGCTATTGGGATTATAAAAAGAACGTGCGCCATTATGGTGAGCAAATTATTACCACTTAGTATCATTGAAAAAACTGGATAACTTACTACTATAAAAGTCACAAATGCAAATTTCATGACTCTTTCTCTCCCTACCTTATCAGAAAGTATTGCAAATAGTATAGTCAATCCTCCAAGTGCAACCTGATTCAATATTTCTACTGCGTGATTAAAGTGAGTGTTTATTGTTGATGCAAGTAGATTAAAAAACACTAAATATATGTAAAGAGATGCATTCTCAACTATGTCAACTCCAATTGATATTAGAAAAGGTTTTTTATAGCCATTTAACAGTTCTTTTAACGGTAATTCATGTGGCTTTTCCTGCTTTTTATATTCTGGGCTTTCATCGAGTATATATCTCATATATATACTGATTAATCCTATTACAAAACTGAAAATAAAAGGCAATCTCCATCCCCAAGATTCAAAATCGGATACTTTTTTGCATATAAGCACCACTATAAGACTTAATATTGAGCCAAGAATTGCGCTCAATACTTCAATACTGCTAAAGAATCCTCTTTTATTTTTAGGAGCATGCTCTATTAAAAATGGGGCATTTCCTGCCTCTCCTCCAAGAGATATACCCTGCAATAATCTTAAACATACCACCAGTACTGATGCGAGTACCCCAATGTTCTGATACCCTGGAACAAATGCAATAAGTACGGTTGATAGAGTCATCAATATGATAGAGAGAAATAGAGCAATCCTTCTTCCATATTTATCGCCAATGTGGCCAAATATAGCAGCACCAATTGGTCTTATTAAGAAACCCACTGCAAACACTCCAAAAGCTTTAAGTATGCTGACTAATTTGTCGTCTGATGGAAAAAACACATCTCCGATTATGCTTATTAGATGGCTGAAAAGCATGTGATCATACCACAACAAAGTGTTACAAATTAAACTTGATAGTATTACTTTTGTTATTTGTTGCACGAAATCTTCCGTAATTTGTTTGATATTATAGTAATATTACTTACTTTTTCAAACGTGAATTATGTAAATGTTATATTAATAATATTATCTTATTAAATTTTTATATCGTTGATTATATTTAAATATTCTTATACTATACCTATATATTTCCATATATTTTTTGGCGAGAAAGTTATTTTAATTTAAGTGCACAAAGTCTCTTGATATGACACATATTCCAGTTTTGTTAAAAGAGATGATACTGCAATTGTCACCACACAGTGGTGGTATATATGTGGATGCCACGTTTGGAGCTGGAGGATATAGCAAAGCAATATTGGAATCCGCTGATTGCAAAGTGTATGCAATTGATAGGGATGAAACAGTTACCAAATTTTATGATGATCTGAACGTTAAATACCCTGATAGAATAAATCTATTTATTGAGAAATTTAGTAATATTAAAAATTTATTAGATAGTAATAATATTAAAGGTATCAATGGAATAGTTTTCGACGTTGGAGTTTCATCTATGCAGCTTGATAATGGAGATAGAGGATTCTCATTTCTACGTGATGGCCCACTTAACATGAGAATGGATAACTATTCTCATATGAATGCTTCGACGTTTGTTAACGCTTTACGTGAAGAAGAGATTGCGAACACTATATATAATTATGGGGGTGAGCGTCATTCTCGTAAAATCGCAAGAGCGATAGTAAATGCGCGGAAGAAGAAAATTATCAAAACTACATTTGAACTTGCGGATATTGTACGTTCTGTAGTGTTTCGTGGAAAAAGCAAGATTGACCCTGCAACTAGAACATTTCAGGCAATCAGAATATGGGTAAATGATGAGCTAGGAGAGCTTGAAAAGGGTATTAAAGCTGCATCTGAGATTTTAAGTGAAAACGGCAAATTAATTGTAGTTACCTTTCATTCTCTAGAAGATCGTATAGTTAAAACCCTTTTTAAAGATTTGTGTGAACCAGGACCTACCAAGATATTCTCCCTTTTAAACAAAAAAGTGATTAAAGCAAGTGCGGAAGAAATAAATGCAAATCCGCGTGCGCGTTCAGCAAAATTAAGAGCTATACAGAGGTTGTCATAAGAACCTTCTGTATTATTTCAATAACTATGTTTTTATTATAGGGTCATTTAAGGTAAAATTACATGTCCACTCACTAAATAAATAGCTAACACAAATAGAACGTGAAATTAATTTAGTGCAAAGCAACATAAAAGTTCTTCAAGCAGAATGAAGTTATTTGAGTAATCCAAAAGGGGCTTGTAAAGCTTATGGAGAAATATATAAAAAAATAACTCTTTGATACTAGCTAGCCAGGTTCAACTCTCTAAATAGCCGCAGTGCGTTAGCACAATTTAAAACCTAGAGTAACAATTAGAACCTATCTTGCAAGGGAAATTTGAAATATTAACGTAAAAAATTGCTTCCATATATTTTAAATCTGATTATCATTACAGTTAGAGATATTTTAAGAGCTCAAAATCTATCTTCGTCTGCAGACTTTTCAGTCAAATTTTTAATCAAAAAGCGTAGCGTATCTTCTTCAGAGCATGTAAGTGTGCTTAATTTCTGTCATATGTGCGCTGCACTTTTTTCTAATCTTTTTTACACAGGAGGATTTTATGTCCAGAATTCCAGATACTTGACCTTTACTTTAGCTAAAAACCAATAGGCGCCTATGGCTAATTAAAATAAAAATTTTTCTAATATATAGAAGAATTACAAAATCACTGTTACTGAAAACGGGGCAAGAAAGCTGCTAATGTCAAAGAATTTTAGGTAAACATTGTTTGCTTGACGTATGAGCGTGCTCTCCTTACTTCAAGAACTCTTTAATATATGCTTAACCACTTAAGTCCTTTCAAGATATGTTCTTAAATTTAGGCTTTTAGATAAACACACTACGATAAAACTTACTTTGATACGAAATTATTCGCATAAGATTTTGGCAGTCTTTTAACATCTTTTGGCATTTCAATTGTGTACTTTGTGTTGTGTTTCTTTGCGTAAGATACTGCTTTTTCAAGAGAATCAAACTTTAATACAATCTGTTTTTGGGGATCTTTTGATCCAAACCACCCCATCAAAGGTTCAATATAGTAAGAACAAGGCTCAATTTTTAGGTGCCAGAATTTTGTATTACCTAAACCAGATTGTGTTGCAGTTTTTGTTGGCTTATAAATCTTAAAAACTACTTGATCGTCAATACTCATAGTCCTTACTACGTAATCTTCAGTATATATCTAAATAAATTTTTCCACAAAGAATTAGTGTGAAAGAATGAAGTTTGAAATAAATATTTTTATGTTATATTATTAAATTATATAAAAAGGATTAGCTGAATAGGAGTAATCGATGGCACAGCAAGAAATGGTAACAATTAATGCAGAGTTACGTGATGTAAAAAAAAAGAAAGCGATGCAGGCTCTGAGGGAGAAGGGAAGTATACCTGCAGTTATATATGGCAAAGGGCATGATAACGTAAATTTGACATTGTCTGCAAAGGAATTTACTAAACAATATAAATCAGGTGCTCTTTCTGCACATTTAATAGAACTAGATATTTCAGGGAAAAAAGAATATGCTCTTGTTCGTGATATTCAATGGCATGTAGTAAAGGATACTGTGCAACATGTTGATTTTCAGTTTGTTGATAAAGGTAGTGAAATTAAAATAGATATACCTTTATCATTCATCAATGAAAGTAAATCACCAGGAATCAAATTAGGTGGAGTGCTTAATGTTTTGTGTCGTTCTATTACTGTCAAATGCTCTCCTGAGAAAATACCTCAAGTCATAGAAATTGATTTGTCTGGCAAAATGATTGGTCAGTCTATACATATCAATGATGTAAAATTGCCAGAAGGTGTTAAATTTGTAGCTCATGAAGAAGAAAATTTCACCATTGTAACAATCTCTGCTGCTGATAGTGATGTTGAAGAGCCTCAAACAAAAACAGAGGAGTAGTGCATTTAATAGCTGGGCTTGGTAATCCTGGTAGTAAATATGAATTAACTCACCATAATATTGGCTTCATAGTTATTGACGCAATTCACAAATATTGGAATTTTCAGTCATTTTCTAATAAAGCTGATTACTTGATAACCTCTGGCATAATTAATAATAATAAAATCATGCTGATAAAACCTTATTCATTTATGAATAATTCAGGTATTCCTATTGCAAAAATAAAAAATTTTTACAAATTATCGCTAGACAATATTGTTGTCATACATGATGATGCTGACTTAAAATTCGGAAGAATAAAAGTAAAAAAAGGCGGTAGCTCTGCTGGACACAATGGACTTAAGTCTATAGATAGCTTTATTGGTAACGATTATTGGCGTTTGAGATTTGGAGTAGGTAGGCCTGAAAATCGGAAAAGCTTAGCAGATTATGTATTATCAAAATTTGAAAATTTTGATAACGCTATCCTCTTAGTGGAAAAAATAGCAAAGAATATACACCTAATGCTGCAAGGAGATAACGCAGCTTTCATCAACTCGGTTGAGAGTGAAACTTTAGTATAGCAAACGAATACTGCCCAATACAAACTAATTTAGATTAGAATACTGATTCTTCTAGAAGTTGTTCGCGTTCCTCTTCTATTGTAATAGAATTATCATGATTTTTAAATAAATCTCTGATTTTTGTTTCTATTTCATTTGCAATTTCTTTATTCGCCTTGAGGTAGCTTTTTACATTTTCTCTTCCTTGCCCAAGACGCGTATTGTTATATGAATAATAAGCGCCTGCCTTTTCAAGGACACCAAGTTTTGCTCCTATATCTATTATTTCCCCAAGTTTTGATATGCCTTCATTATACATTATATCAAATTTTGCCTCTCTAAATGGAGGAGCAACTTTATTTTTTACAACTTTAACTCTCGTTTCATTACCCGTAATATTCTCTTTATCCTTTATCGCACCAACTTTTCTTATATCAAGTCTTATAGAAGTATAGAATTTTAACGCATTTCCACCAGTGGTAGTTTCAGGATTTCCATATACTACTCCTATTTTCATACGAATTTGGTTGATAAATATCAATATACAGTTTGCTTTTGAAACTACAGAAGTTAGTTTCCTGAGTCCATGGCTTAGAAGCCTTGCTTGCAATCCCATGTGCTGATCGCCCATATCCCCTTCAATTTCAGCTCTTGGAGTTAGTGCTGCAACAGAATCAATAACTATTACATCAACTGCACTAGAACACACTAAATACTCAACAATATGCAACGCCTGCTCTCCAGTGTCTGGTTGTGAAATTACCAAATCATCAGTTTTCACTCCAAGTTTACGAGCATATATAACATCCAGTGCGTGTTCCGCATCGATAAATGCACATAAACCTCCTTTTTTCTGTGCTTCAGCAATTACATGCAAAGCAAGGGTAGTTTTACCAGAACTCTCAGGGCCAAATATCTCAATTATACGTCCTTTTGGCAATCCCCCAACACCCAGAGCTGAATCAAGTGCAATCGACCCTGTAGATATCGTGTCTATTTTTTCTACAGGGTTTTGCTTTAGCTTCATTATTGCACCTTTACCGAATGCTTTTTCAATTTGACTTATTGCATTATCTAGTGCTTTTTGCTTATCATTATTTCTTTCTTCTGGATTATGTGCCATGGATCATTTATTAACTTGTATAGTCTCCATGGTAATTGAACGCAACCAATCTGCCAAGGGTTTTTTAATAACGAAGAACGTTAGTTACCTAAAATTAGATAGATAGACTTTGTAGTGCGATACAAAATAACGATAGAATACAATGGTAGTGGTTTCTCTGGCTGGCAAAAGCAACAACACTCTGCTAACTCAATTCAGGAAACCATAGAAAACGCTATATTTAATTTCAGTGGCGAGAGAGTCTCTTTGCATTGTGGTGGCAGAACTGACACAGGGGTTCATGCTTTAGGGCAAGTTGCTCATTTCAATATGGAAAGGCAATTTGAGCTTTACAGAATAAGAAATGGAATAAACTATCACTTAAAAGCGATTCCTATAGTTGTGCTTAGTGCAGAAGCTGTAGATGATGCATTTCATGCACGATTTTCAGCAAAAAAAAGATATTATGAATATAGAATAATTAATCGCTACGCTCCTGCAGCTCTGGAAATCGGTTATGTGTGGCAAGTATTGCACCCACTTGACGTAAACATCATGCGTGAAGCTGCTAGACACCTGCTTGGAAAACATAATCTTTCAAGCTTCCGCTCAAAAGATTGTCAAGCTACAAATCCGGTCAGAACAATCGATGATATTGATATAGTACAAAACGGAAGTCACATATACATCAAAATATCTGCGATTTCCTTTTTACATAACCAGGTGAGGATTATTGTTGGTACTTTAGTTGAATTTGGAAAAAATAGAACTAATCCACAAGAAATGCTAAATATATTAAGTCAATGCAAAAGAAACGCCGCTGGAATCACAGCACCGCCTCACGGCTTATACTTAGTAAAGATAGATTACTAGCTTAAGTCCTCATTGGCATTACTATATATAATGCACTTGGATCATCTTCATCAGTGATAATTGTAGCGCTATTACCATCTGATAGGCTGACCTTACATTTGTTTTTTATACAAGATAAAGCATCAAGCAAATAACGAGAATTAAATCCTACTTCCATAAGAGCTCCATCGTAATCCACCTCTATAGACTCAGTCGCATCACTGCACTCTTGGGAATTTGAATGTAGAGTTAATAAATTCTCTTGCAATGAAAATTTAATTGATTTTATTTTATCGGACACAACAACAGAAACCCGATCTATAACGCTAGCAAGCTTACTACTCTCAACAATCATTTGTTTATCTTGAGACGTTGGAATGACAGCTTTGTAATCTGGAAAAGTCCCATCTATCAATTTTGATATTAGAATATACTCACCACATGTAAATTTGATTTTTCTATCTGAAAGTTTTATATTTATCTCATTACAATCACCCAATACTTTCAACAATTCCATGATAGTTTTACGTGGAATGATCACCCCAAATTCTCCGTTGATATCTTCAGGTTTAGGCCTTTTTATACATGATAAACGGTGGCCATCAGTTGCAACGCAGTACAGAAATTGCTCATCTGTATGCAGATATATCCCGTTTAAATTATACCTTGTATCATCCAGCGACACAGCAAACTTCGTTTTAGTCAACAAGTCTACCAAATCTGCACTTAGTAGAGTGAAATCGTATTGATGATCACCTTCTTCAAGAACAGGGAAGTTATTTGAAACTACGTTCGGTAAAGAAAAATTTGCATTTCCACAGGATATCAATAATTTTCCTTGATTATTCATTTCGAAATTGATATCCAAATTAGTTGGCAATTTTTTCACTATGTCATGTAAAGTATGTGCTGAGATTTTCACTTCTCCTTCTGCTGATACATTTGCAGTAAGTGAGGCAAATATTGAAATGTCAAGATCAGTAGCCTTCAATTTTATGCTACCATATTGTGCTTTGATATTTATACACGCTAAAACATCTATCGCGTTGCGCCTTTCAACCACTCCACTTACCCTGGATAGCGTATTTAAAAGGCTTGCACGACTTACACTAAAACGCATTTGTTCACACACAGAACTTTGTTCTTTGATTCCTATATCTACAATTTTTGACATATTAATTCTCAAAAATATATTTTAAATGATATTCATATTCTATGTAAAGTGATATCCATATTTTTGTCTGAGAGACAAAACAGCCTATCTTATACTTTAGTGATCAATAATTTACTTTGTATGGCATAAGTCATGCATTTTTTGGTACGCTTTTTGAAAGCCAAGCAAGGAATAAGTATCATCAACATTTGCTGTTTTTACTTTTCCATTAACTACCATTGATAATCCCTGCTTCATTTTTAGAATCAAATCTTGGTCCATTTTTGTATCATCTGTCCACGCAAGACTTCCCTGTATTATTGGCAATTGATATTTAATTTTTTTATCGATATTGAGAACTACAGGCTCATTATTATACTGAAAGCCAGAAGTGACGCTCACCTCATCTGCTTTTTTATCAACGTAACTGACCATTACATACGGCTTGCGGTCAGCTGTATAATGTTCACTTTTTTTCTTAGGATGAGATACAATGTAACACACTTTTTCACCATCTTCCAATGCAGTGTACACAAGCCAATCTTTATATTTTTCCTTCAGTTGTACGTTACTAACCGATGCAAGAGTGTCTATTGAAAAAAATATTAGAAATACAAAAAGACTACGCATGTAAACCAAGTTTCAAACTCTCTGATTTTACATGTTGTTTTACCTTACTCATTGCTTGCTCAGCCAACTGTCTTATTCTTTCTCTTGAAACACAATATTTTTTGCTAAGCTCATCCAAAGTCTGAGTATTCTCAGATAAATATCTGCTAATGAAAATGTCTCTTGATCTTTCATTAAGACTTGCCAGCGCATTGCTTAAAATTGTTTCTTTTAATGCCTTTTCTTCATGATTCTGGTAAGCTACTTCTTGACTAACTAAATTACACGGAATCATATCTTGTAACTCCTTTTTAGAGTCATCACCTATTTTTATACAATTATTTAACGACTGATCCTTACAAGCCAGACGATAGCTCATCTGTACAACATCTTCTTCAGATACAGAAAGCTCATTTGATATTGCTTTTATTTCTTCTTTACTCAAAGTTTCTCTGTTTGTGTATTGTAAAATTCTTTTTTTTATTTTACGTAAACTAAAAAACAATCTCCTTTGTGCTTGCGTTGTACCTATTTTTACAAGTGACCAAGATTTTAATATAAAGTCTTTCATTGAAGCTTCAATCCACCATACTGCATAAGTTGAAAAACGAAATCCCAAGTTAGGATTGAACTTTTTCACTGCATGCATTAAACCCATATTTCCTTCCATGACCAGGTCCATCAACAATAGACCGTAATTCTTAAATTTCATTGCAATTTTTACTACCAAATTCAAATGGCTAGTAATCAACCTGTGAGCAGAAGAAATATCCTGGTATTCTTGCCAATTTTTTGCTAATCGCACTTCCTCTTCTGGGGAAAGCATAGGAAATTTTCGCACTTCAGCAATATATTGCATGAGATTAGTGCTACTATTAACACATAAATTTGCTACTGGGGTCAACATAATAACTTAAATTAAAACTCTATACATATAATATATTGATTTTCAGTGAAAAATTCAAGCTTTAATTAAAAAAGCACAATTTTACATCTAATTGAGATCTTAACAACAGCTACCTAAATGTATCATTAAAATTGCTAGCGTGTAACTATAAAAACTACATTAAATAAATAATGTGTTATTCCAGTGCTCAAACACTGGAATTCACATTTCTTTTTTCTAGATCCCAGTGTCATGCTACTTGAATGACAAGAAAAACCCACTGGGATAATAAGACAAAGATAGACTAGAAATTAAACGCTACTCCAGCTTCTGCACCAACAGTGCTGTAAAGAACATTTTTGATATCATTATCATCCTTATTTGTCTTATCAAAACTAGCACCATAAGAACCGAAGTAACGAGCTCCAGCAAAGAGTTTGATTTCTGGGGTTACATCATAACTAACACCAGCTTTTGCTTGATAAGCAAAACCAAATCCTTTTTGATCTTTAACTGTATCAGCTTTTGAAGGATTGCTGATATATGCTGCACCAACACCAACACCAACGTATGGAGTGATAGGCATATCTTCAATCGCTATATCGTAATAAACGTTAACCAATCCTGAAAATGCTGTTAAACTGTCTGCAACATTTGTTTCAGAAGTATTTACTACAGCTGTATCTTTAGCCAATTGTGAGTAAAGCCCTTCAACATCAACTCTAATGTCATCCATTTTATAACCAAATGCACCACCACCAGCTATAAAAGATCTTGTAAAGGGACTATCCTTTTGTTTACCTGTTGCATTTGTAATACCATCAACTTTTGTATAAAAAGGTAAAATTTCACCGTTGTATTGTAAACGAACGTAGTAGCTAGTTTCTTCATCACTTATTGGACCAATAGGGTCTGATGAAAAAGCAGAGTTTGATAGGCTTAGCAACGTCACTAAAGCAGCTGCCGAAAAAAACTTTTTATAATGCATAATTGCCCTCGTTAAAAAAATTAAAATTCCACTTTAGCAGTCTAAATAATAACTAAAGTTAAGTCAAGTGCTAACTTAATAACACAAAACCTTCTGTATCTTAACTAACTTTTAGGAAAATACAAAGATTTTATTAATTAATAGAGTTACTCTACTTTTTTTACTCTTGATCTTCTGACACCTATTTCACTAATGTCTTTTTATCTTCTGATCTGCATTCATCATTGTGAATTGCTTCATATTCATGCAGTAATATGAATGTACTTCATGGAAGTACTAGTATAAAAGGAAAACACTTAGTTACTGCATTAAGGCAAACTTCAGTAGTAAATTTAAAAAGGAAGTTTAAGTCCAGGCGGTAAACCCATCATACCTGCAAGATCAGAAGTTGCATTTGCCATATCTTCTTCTGCTTTTTTGATGGCATCATTGAATGCTGCTGTCACTAAATCTTCTACTATATCTTTTTCTTCATTTCTCATAAGTTCTAAGTCTATATTTACCTTTTTAGCTTTATAGCTACCTATTTTTATCACTTCCACTAATACAGAAACTTTACCACCACCAGAAATACCTTGAAACTCTTTTCCAATATACTTTTCTTGAGCTTCCGCAAGCTTTTTTTGCATTTCTTGCGCTTGCTTCATTATTTGACTGAAATCCACAACCTACTCCTTATTTTCTATATTAACTACCTTTGCACCTTTAAACGTATTTAATATATCCTTAACTGCAGGTGCATAATTTAAATTACTCACTTCCCTATTCATATAACTTGTATCAACTATAATAACCCACTCCTGATTAGTAGCTTGATTTAAGTAACTTTTCAAGTCATTACAAAAATTACTGTTCAAGTTAGATACAGCTTTTAATTTTAAATACCCAAATTTACAATCTATTAATTGTAGATTACTACACAGTTGTTTGTAAAGATAAATTTGGTTACTCCGCCTTAATAGTTGCAAAATCTTATCAAAATCGTAATTTTGTTGTTTATTTTTCACATGGATCCCAGTGTCACGCACTGGGATGACAGAGTGGGGTTTTTCCACATATTTTTTTGGATCCGAGTAGTCAGCTACTTGGATGACAGGGGGGGAAGGTGCAACAGGTCTGCCCTGTCTATTTCCTTGCTCTACATTCTGTGAAAGAATTTTTTTGATCACCTGTTCCGGAGAAGGCAAATCAGAAAGATAACAAAGGCTAATTAATATCATTTCAGCGGCAATTTCATTGCATGTTGAAACCTTTATATCTTGAATACCCTTAAGCAGCACCTTCCACAATCTCGAAAAAAATATTAAAGACTTTTTTGCACTCAAATCTTTTACTCTGCTCTTCTCATATTCTGTATCAATCTCTTTTGTAATTAAAAAACGGCATATTAACTGGATTGTTTGCAGTAGATCTTCAAAAATATTGAGCGGATTTGCTGTTTTTACCACATTGTCGAATACTAACAAAGCCTTCTGTAAATCACTGTCTAATACTGCTTCCAGTAGATCAAATATAACGTTTCTATCTACTAGACCAAGTATGTCTGTAACACTTTGAGTGGATATTGTACCATCTTTGCTATATAGCACTGCTTGATTCATCAAAAATAAAGCGTTACGCATTGAATTGCTACAGTGGTGCGCAATTAATTCCGATGCTTCTTTTTCAATAAAATAATTTTCTTTTTGTGCAATATCATTTAAACGCTCCATTATCTTAGCTGAAGGAATGTTATGTAAGTCAAACCTTTGACAACGTGCAATAACAGTTATTGGTATCTTTTTTATTTCTGTAGTTGCTAGAATAAACTTTACGCTAGATGGTGGTTCTTCTAGAGTTTTAAGTAATGCATTAAATGCATTACTGGATAACATGTGTACTTCATCTATAATGTAAACTTTAAACTTAGAACTTATTGGTAAATAGCAAATATCTCCCAAGATGGCTCTAACATCCTCAACACTAGTGTGACTTGCCGCATCGATTTCAACTACATCTGGATGGCTTGAATTTTTTATTGCCAGACAACTTGTACATGATCCACAAGGTTCAAAAGTTGGCCCCAATGAGCAGTTCAAACATAAAGCTATTATTCTTGCAGTGGTGGTTTTACCAATTCCACTGCTACCAGAAAGCAGTATAGATTGTGGAATTTTGTTGAGAGTAAAAGCATTTTCTAGTATACGCACCAATATATCTTGACCTACTAAATCTTTAAAGCTACTAGGACGATATTTTAATGCTATGTTCATAGCCTAGAATAAAACAAATAGTACAAATAGGTATGCAACCCAAAAAGATTCTGATATGGTTGCTTCATTTCTGACCTGACCAAGTTACAGAATTTTTGCCTGCATACCTTATAAAAGGTTATACTTTTTTTTTTTTTTAGCAAGGTATATTCTATATTAGTCTTATAATTTATATGTTAGACCTTTTGCAACATTACTTTGGAGTAAACAGCTGTTACCTAAAATACTCTTCTTCTGTCATCCCAGTGCCCAGACACTGGGATCCAGAAAACTTAATTTTAAATGAATACATTAGGCTGTTGTATAATAAGAACTGGATTCAAGTGTCAATCACTGAAATGACACCCTTCCGGTGGGGATTGCTCTCAAACTACAATGTTCGTACAGTTGTACTGGGATCCAAGTATAAAAATATTTGGAAATTATACAATGGACAATGGATTCTAGGAGTATATGTTAAAAGTAATGTCCATAATGAAATAAGCTGGATTCCAATGTCACGTACTGGAATGACAACATATAGGTATTGGAATAACAAAAGAGGAATATTATGATTTTATATCATTTTCCTCTTTGTCCGTTTTCACGAAAAGTTAGAGCTCTTCTCAAGGAAAAAAAGCTGAGTTGTGATTTTGTATATGAAAATCCATGGGAAAAGCGGAATGAATTCATGGAGATCAATCCAATCGGACAAGTACCAGTATTAATAGATAATAACTTTGTAATAGCGGATAGTAATGCCATTTGTGAATATATAGAAGAGACTTACAATAGCGACGTCAAATTACTTGGTTCATCCACTATTATTAAGTCTAAAATACGCGCTTTAATCAATTGGTTCGATAGCAAATTTTACAATGAAGTTACTAAGTATATTATGAATGAAAAAGTAATTACTAACCGCAGCCCTGACTCTAGATTTCTTCATGCAGCTCAGCATAACCTGCCTTGCCATATGGAATACATCGAACACTTAATTAACAAGAACGTTTGGCTTGCAACCGATAAGTTCACTTTAGCCGATATTACTTTAGCATCACATATTTCTATAATAGACTACGTAAATAGTTTCCCATGGGAAAAAAGTAAGATTTTAAAAGAATGGTACTCCATTGTTAAATCAAGGCCTTGTTTTCGCGAAATATTATTAGAGAGAGTTTTTGGGTTAACTCCCCCTAGACATTACGCTGACCTTGATTTTTAACTTGCGTTAGTTTTAAAGCTACAGTCATTCCTTCGTCAGTAGGAATCAATATGGAGAAATATTTTTTTTCATCTGACAATCTATCGTTAAACTCTCTCATAGCATGCCATGACTTTTCTGATACTTCTTTTGGAGGCGATTCTAAAAATACTGTATCAAATAATAGAGTGTTATCTGCAACGATTAGCCCATCTTGTTTAATGTATGACTCTGCCCAATCTAAATACTTAGGATAACTACTTTTGTCAGCATCGATGAATATCATGTCAAATGGTGCCTTTGCTGATAATTCATTAATTTTTTCCAGTGCATCACCTTCTATTAGAGTAATTTTATCACTTAGATTAAAAGCACTAAAATTTTTTTTTGCTATTCTTGAGTGTTGAGGATTATTTTCTATTGTATATATATGACCATCTTTCGGTAAAGCTTTTACCATACAAATTGACGAATAACCATATAACGTGCCAATTTCAACTATGCTTTTAACTTTATGGATTTTGATAAATAAATTTAATAATTTTCCTTCTTCAGGAGTGATTTGAATACGTTGTTTCTTATCAAGAGTACAATGTTCTTCTATTTTTTTATACTCTTTTGCAAATAAGCTTCTTATGTACAACGATTTTCTGCTAAAGTTATGACGCATTAAGTTTTATAATATAAACTAAGGAGGTTTAATCTATATAAGATTTATAAAGATAACAATAGAGTTAAGAATAATAAAATTTTTTATTTTAAGTTGTTATTTTATAAAGTAAAATTTTAAGTGACAAAGATTATTATATATTTTACTATGGTTCACTAGTATAACAATCAATTGTTATACTAGAATTAAGGGATCGTTTATTTACATCTCTCTTAAAATGTAATTTTTATAATCAATTAGAGGGGGTTATATGTCTTATAACATTGCTAACGAAGTTGAAACGTTAAGCAAGAAATCTAATAATAATGAAGGAGTGAAATTACTGCACAATCCAGCTTATCGCGAGAAGTACAAAGAACGCTTTAACGAAGCTCAGAAAAAAGTTATGGATATGGTCCAATTTTATGATGGAACGATAGTATTAATAGAGAATAAAATTGCTATGTATTATTATGCTTGGCACAGTAAAAAAAGAGAGTTTGAGCGTAAAAAGCAACAAACAGTATCAAAAAATACTGATTCAGCATAGGGTTTTTATATGGTAAGCTACAGTGTTATTACTTCACTATAGCTTTTCCATATAACTCATCTATTACATTAGTGAAGTATTCCAGGTCTCTATATCCTTCATGTTTGATTTTACCATTCCCTACGTATGATTTGTCATCGTTAAGCTTGATGATGAATACAGGAGTAGCTGTGATATCAAGTTTATTAATTGCAAGTGATTTATCATTTATAATTTTGTCCATCATCTTTCTATCATTAATGCATTGGTTAAATACATCTTGCTTCAAATTGCTTAGTGCAGCAATTTTTTGTAGTATAGTTAAATCACTAAAATTATAGTAGTTCCACGAGTCTATTGCATTAAACACAGCTTTGTTAAAATTAAAATAGTCTTCTTCTTTTTCATAGCAATAACTTAGCATTGCAGCTTTTAATCCTCTGTAATCTAGAGGAAAATGACGGAATATGTATAACATCTTACCTGTATCTATGTACTTCTCTTTGATTTTAGGAAAAACTTTCTTATGAAAAAGAGAACAATGATAACAAGTGAGCGAGGCGTATTCTATCATTAAAATTGGTGCTTTTCGATCTCCTAATAATTTATCATCAGGCAATAGGGACAGTAGTTCTTTTGGTGTTATTTCATCAGTTTTTTGAGTGTTGGGTAAGTTTTGTTCAATAGCTGCATAAGAACTAACACTTATAAAAATAAGTAAGAACAATAATCTAAAAATCATTACAATGGAAATACTGAACTTATTAAAAAATTTATGCATTTATACAAACAATGTCAAGATAACTTTTACTCAGCAAGGCTTTCTAGTCTGTCTTTGAATGCAGTAATTATTTTATTTTGTGCATATTTATACACCGAGTTTAATAAAGTAGAAAATAAATTGGATTTAAACTCAAACTCTATATAGAACTCTACCATAGTTTTATTTTTGCTCATAGGAGTGAATTTCCATTCGTTGTATAAATGTTTAAATATTCCATTTGAGGACACAGCTTTTATCCAACTTTCATTTATTCCATTTGGAGCAAGGTAGGTCACTTCTGATGTATAACTTCCTTTAATGCCATGAAAAGCTGCAAGGAGATCCACAATCATCTGGCTATCAGTTTTTTCTTTTATATAAACAGCTTTGCACCAAGGAACAAAATCAGGATACTTCTCAACGTCAATTACAACTTGAAACACCCTATGAGATGAACAGAAAAAAACACCTTGTTCTTTATATTGGTTTAACATAAACCTGAATAATAAAAATGGGATCCATATCTACCGTCAGTCTTAGTAGATTCCTGAGACCTAAAGTTAAGGTGGGTATCACATACTAATTTCAATGAAATTAACAGAGGCAATCCCCTTGATCAGAGATTATCGCTCGGGAAATTTAACTTAACTCATAACGTATAGCACAGACCCCTATTAATTATAGATTATTTATATAGAGTATGTCTATAGGTATGTTAGAGCTAGCGACTATTATTTTGCCTTTGTTAAATTTTGCATTTTAAGTATCATAGCTAATAAATATATCTTATGAATGTTATTAAGCTCTTAACCATTTTTATTTTAATATCCTCAAGTGCTTACGCGAGTTGTATAGGTCACAAAACTTTTGTGCTTGCCATGAAGCAGCAAATAGACAACACGTCTATGAAAGGAAACAGAAAAAATCTAGAACATATACATGAAGAACTTCAGAAGATCATTCAGAATAATGTTAACCTCAAAGAAATATCTCGATTTGTAATAGGGAAATATTGGAATTTATCTACTCAGAAAGAAAAAGAAGAGTTTCTAAAAGAATATGAAGTATATCTCGCGCGTTTGTGCGCTAAAATTTTGTATAAATACATAAATAATAGTGAAATGATCATAATGAGTACAAAAGCAGTTGACGATGAAACTTGTCTGATAGGAACAAGATTTTCTTATGGTGATGAGGAATTTACAAATATTGACTTTAAAGTTACTAAAAGTGACAGTTCTTTCTTAATAAACGATGTTGTAATGAGTGGAATAAGTATTGCTATTAATCAACGTTCTCAATTTAGTGAAAAGATCGATACGAATGGCATGGCAAGTGTAATAGATGAATTAAAATGTAACAATAATTTATGATATACATGCCTCATTGGCCTAAGCCGATTGGCAGTAGGCCAAAGGATTTTTCTCTTGATCGCATAAAAAGCTTTCTAAATAAATTGGGTAATCCCGAGAAAAAAATACCGCCAATAATTCACATAGCTGGCACTAATGGCAAAGGATCAACGCTATCGTTTATAAGATATATAATGCAAGCAGCAGGGTATAAAGTTCATACGTACACCTCTCCACATTTAGTGAATTTTAATGAGAGAATAGTTGTTGCAGGCACTGATGTCGATGATAGTGAATTACACAACTCACTGGAAGAATGCCGTATAGCAGTTGCGGAACAACCTATCACTCTATTTGAGGCCACAACAATTGCAGCTTTCTTAGCTTTTGCTCGTCATAAAGCGGATATTACTTTAGTTGAGGTGGGTATGGGTGGAAGGCTTGATGCAACAAATGTTATAGATAATCCGATCCTAACGATCATCACTTCCATTGCACTTGACCATACAGAATATCTTGGTCCTACCGTAGAAACCATAGCAGGTGAAAAGGCTGGAATAATGAAACCTAATGTTCCTTGCGTAATAGCACCACAAGAAAAATCTATAATGAACACATTAGAACATCATGCAATAAATAAGAAATCTCCTCTGTATAGAGGAGGACTTGAATGGAATTGCGAAAAACAGAATAACAGGATGGTCTTTCAATCGACTATTCAATCAATAGAATTTTCTTTGCCATCTTTAAAAGGAGATCATCAAATAATCAATGCAGGAAACGCAATTGCAGCATGTAGCATTTTGAGTGGGAAGTATGGATTTAATATTGGAGAAGAGGACATTGCTTCAGGTTTACAGAGCACTTATTGGCCTGCGCGGCTAGAGTCTATAAAAGAAGGTAATTTAATTTCTTTATTACCAAAAGATTGGCAATTATTTCTAGATGGCGCGCACAACAATGATGGTGCCAGAGTGTTAGCTAAGTGGGTAAGAGACAATTTTACTGAAGGTGTCTATATGATCTTTGGTGTTACTCGTAACAGAAACGTCGCAGAGTTCTTAGAGCACTTAAAGCCATACATCAAACTACTATGCGCAGTTTGTGTTAAATCTGAACCTAAAGCAACAAGTACAGATTTAATTAGAGAAGGAGCTCATAATATAGGAATCAATGCTATCGAATGTGAATCAATTAGTGATGCAATATCAAATTACATATTGAAAGCCTCTATTCAAAACGTCAAAACCATACTAATTTGTGGCTCGTTATTTTTAGCCAGAGATTTGAGTATGGAGAATAATCAACCTACTTGATGAGCCGAGACGTTAAAAGCACCATCAGGATTTACAATGCTGCTTGGCTTTTTGGTTGATGCTCCTATAGGTACATTTTGTTCATCACCTATTCCTTCAGTTTTTACAAGATTTACAACTTTTCTCTCGTAGATTTCACTTGCTAAGTGTAGTAATAAACTACAACCTAGTAATGCAGCAAATCCGATGAGTATTTTACTGTTTAAGCAACTAGATTGGTACTGTAACACCAAACCTGCTACTAATAAAATAGGAGGAAGATAATTTGAAATTTGGGAAGTAAGAATTAGATATTTAAATGCTTTACTTTTGGATATCTCATCTCTTAGCTCTTCTTGATCTAAATTTTCACCTTGTTCCCGTTGAGGATTTTGCAAATCCACAGCTTTTTTAAATAAAGAAGATATCAAATAAACAGATAAGAAAAAAGTTGTAACAGATGTTATTAGAGTCGCACTAAACAAAATGCCAGGTGCATCAGTAAAATTAGCAGCCTTATATAGCTTAAACCCCAAGTAAATATACGACACTAATGACGAGATGAGCAGTAGGATATTTACCCGAGTAAAAACAGCATAATACTCTGCACGCTTATCATTCTGACCTTGCTGAATTGATTGTAAATACCTTTTCAATTCCTCAGGAATGATTAATCCCTGATTCTTTCCACTTAGTGGTTTAATATATTGCAAAAGTGCTGCTTTATTTCTGTTAAGGGCCTGTATTTTTCATCGCTACCTCCTGGTTTATCTGGGTGACACTTTATTGATAACCTTCTATAATTTTTTGCTATTATGTTAGATATTTCTAAGAAGTTACAACCTTCTACTTCTTGTACTTGAATGCCTATCTCTTTAAATAGACTTTCATTATAATCATATTCTCTTTTTCTTAACTTATATCCCATATCTCCACCTAATAAATTAACTAACTATTAATACTTTATAATATATAAATTTCCAAATCATGTCAATTATTTCATTCATGCTTATTGTATGAATTATTTCTTTCACGACTACCATGACAAGTGTATGAAAGTTATTATTTAGTGCATAATAGTGCTTCAATGTTTAGGTTACAGTTTTCATTGGTCATTTGAGTAACTCAAATCCGATTAATGCCAGTTCTATCTATCTTGTCACTTAAGTAGCCTCTATTTCAGCACAGGAATCTACTTTATAGTGATGTCATTCAAGTATCTGACATTGATTCCTTTATGATGCTGTCATCCCAGTGCTAGACACTGGGATCTAGTTAAATTTACGAGTATAAAAGTAATGTTAAAATACAATGTTTCCGATGATTATGAAAAAGCTGGATTCCAGCGTCACGCGCTGGAATGACACCTTTTTTAAATTACTTTAGCAATAAATATTAAGAAATTTACCAAGCAAAAAAAAAGACAAAAGAACCCCCGTATAGCAAGTTTTAATAATGTAAATTGATAATGTGCTAACAAGCGCGATTTGGCTGAATGTAGAAAAATAAAAAAAGCCGCTATAATTTTATGTAATTTGCCAATAAATATCTGAGTTTTTTACTGAATTTTGTCGTTGAGCCCAAAAACAAGGATAAATACTCTTACTTTCATAGTAAGGGGGATGGCGTAATTTGTCAAGTTAAATAAGCTAACTTATTAACATGTAATAATGCAGGGAGCTATTGCAGATTGAATGTTCACTAGCTTTGAGGTTTTGGTTTCATCTATTTGCGGCTGACTAATCATAGTTCGAATGAAATTTGTTGCCATAAAGGTACAACCTAGAATAAAAAAAGCAACGGAAATAAAGGGGATAATAGGAAATTCAAGAGGTAATATAGATGTAATTCCTCCTATTAAAAATGAAACATTAGATGTAACGTCGAGGCAGATCTTCATTAATTTATCTTGCCAAGAGGTATCGAGTTGCTTATTAAGGCCACACTGCCTAAGATGATCAGTTAATGACCATATATTTAAAGCAAGCGAAAGTGCACTTAGCATAGTGCTGACAATAGTACAGTACAAGCTTAAGGAAGAAATATTTAGGGCTAATGCTGCTGTATACCCCATCAAAGAAGCAATAGATAGTGCAGTAACTAAGCGTTTTGAATAAGTTCGTACTTTCTTTCTGTAAACAAGACTCTCTTTCTCACAACCCATAAACTTAAGTATAGTAAATACGTTATATTGTATCATTAATTAACTCAAGAATCAATATAGAGTGCCCGAAAGAAGACTTGAACTTCCACAACTTGAAAAGTTACTAGCACCTGAAGCTAGCGCGTCTACCAATTCCGCCACCCGGGCTTTTTGTGATTTACTATGTTAAAATTAAACAATATACTTAAACAATTTTCAGCTCAAAGGTAATGCCAAATCTAGATCAAATATTTTTTGCTCAAAACAATGTTAATATTAATAACGTGTATAAAATAGTCAATAACGCTTTGAGCAACAGTGATGGTGGTGAGTTATTTTTAGAGTTTTGCCAATCAGAGTCTCTAGTTTTTGATGATAATGTATTGAAACACATGGATTTAAATACTAGAAGGGGGTTTAGTTTAAGGTCTTTTTGTGAAGATAGTACATCTTTTGTTTGTTCTTCTGAGATTAGCGAAAAAGAAATTAGTAACGCTGCTTCTATGGTAAAAAGTTCAGCATCTTTAAGCAAAACAAATTCAATAAACTTAAATGAGGAGACAAAAAGCCTGTACTCAACGATTAATCCCATAAATGAAATGGATCTGAACTCAAAAATTAAACTACTCAATGAGGTTAATGAGTATGTAAGGTCGAAGAATAACTGCGTGAAGCAGGTAAAAATAACTCTAAGTGGAGAATGGCAAGTTGTACAAATAATAAAAGATGATCACAGGTTAAGCGATATTAGGCCTTTGGTACGTTTTAATGTACTAGTCATCGTAGAGAAAAATGGCCGAGCTGAGAGAGGTTCTGCAGGGCACGGTGGAAGAGACTCTTATAGTAAATTTGTTTCTGAGAAGAAGTGGAAAGAAGTTGCAAACCAAGCGTTAGAGCAAGCGCTAGTAAATCTTGAGGCAATTCCAGCTCCGGCTGGAGAGATGACAGTTGTTTTAGGTTCAGGTTGGCCAGGAATATTATTGCATGAAGCTGTAGGTCATGGACTTGAAGGTGATTTTAACCGTAAAGGAATCTCGGCATTTTCAAATTCTATGGGTAAACAAGTGGCAGCCAGTAACATTACTGTAATTGATGATGGAACTCTACCTAATTTGCGTGGTTCTATTAGCATAGACGATGAGGGTACTTTACCTGGCTATAATGTGCTTATAGAAGATGGAATTCTAAAAGGATATATGCAAGATCATATGAACGCTAAACTTATGGGTGTAAATCCAACTGGTAATGGTAGAAGAGAAAGTTACAAAGAAGTTACTATGCCACGCATGACAAACACCTATATGTTGCCAGGAAAATATACACCAGAAGAAATAATATCCAGTGTAAAGAGAGGCCTATATGCAGTAAATTTTGGTGGTGGACAAGTTGATATAACATCAGGAAAATTTGTTTTCTCATCTTCGGAAGCTTACCTAATAAAAAATGGTAAAATTACACAACCAGTCAAAGGAGCAACGCTAATTGGTGATGGGCCAACAGTGCTAAAAAAAGTATCAATGATTGGTAATGATCTAAAGTTAGATCCTGGTGTTGGTACGTGCTCAAAAGACGGGCAAAATGTACCTGTTGGAGTTGGTCAGCCAACACTCAAGGTCGATGCAATAACTGTTGGTGGAACTGAATATGTAGATAAGGGCTAAGCGAACTCAGCTCATGCTGTACAATTGTACAAATATTGTAACCATTATTCAAGTAGCTCATATAGATGCAAAAACTACTTAACAAATTTCTCTGCCTTCCTTGCCATAACGTGTATAACAATCTCACAAAAAATAATATCATAGAATTCAATAGGTGGTCTTTCAAAATCCTTAAGGAAAGTAAAATACTGTTTAAATAGGCCGATATAGATGGTTTTACGATATAATAAAATTATTATAAACAAGAACTTATAAACTCTAGCAAATGAATTTGTGAGTTTAGTGGTGTTAGGAATACCTGGCTCTTTTATGTGGATTGACATTCTCAATAACCTGCTCTAGAGAGAGATTATATAATTTTGACAAGGTTCTTGGCATGTGATATTTTTCTCAAATATAGGGAATGGTATAAATGACTTTATATCTATATCCAGCTCTAGGGGAAGATCTTCAATGTTTACGTCCATCCCTGATAAAGGATATTCTATGTCCATGTGCAGCTTTGGGGGATAGTTCTACTTTGAAGATTTCTTTCACTTTTACTATTGCGACTCCCGATTCCACTGAAATCACTCTTTCCCTTAATTCATATTGATATGGTGACTCCATTTATTCCCTCACTTTCAACTTTTTCTTGCTTTACCATATCTCTTCCCCTCTTGTCTCTATCTTTATGTATTAAGCTATATAACTCAAAATCTTGATAAAATGCAGAAAAGTTTTTTTAATTTCAGCTCCATCCTCGAAGAGTTAGAAAATAACTTTAAGCAAGTTAGTCAGCATTTTTCTGACGCAAAGGAACAAGTTTTAAATTTAGCTATCAACTCTGAAGATTTGGCAGGCAAGTTTCTTAATTATCACCCGAATATGTGCATAGTATAAAATTAGCTTGATAGACTTCAAGAGCTTTGCCTATGAAGTCAGTGTGCTTCTTGAAATGGAATACACTTTTATTACTTTAATTATAAAAATCCGTTAAGCCTTCTTGCCAATTACTACAATATTTTCACTTGGAAAAAAGTAGTCAGGTATAGCCATGTTTTTTGGTGCAGGACCGCCAATTACTCGGCCTGATGTGTCATAATATGAACCGTGACAAGGGCAGAACCAACCGTTGCCGTCTTTTGTAGCGTGATCAACTGGTACACATCCAAGATGGGTGCATATTCCAATCATAATTAACCATTCATCTTTCCCTTTGTATACTCTTTTTTCATCTGATTCAGGATCTCTCAAATTTTCTGCATTTATGGCTCTTGCAGCCTCAATCTCTTGTTTTGTGCGCTTGCGGATAAATACTGGCTTACCTTGCCATTTTACCTTTTTTCCTTGTCCTTCTTGAATATCAGATAGATTAACCTCAACCGTAGACATCGCTAAAACCTCAGCAGAAGGACTCATAGACTTAACCAATGGCCAAAGACCGCTTGCAGCTCCTATACCTGCCATGGCACACGTAGTTAATGTGATAAAATCTCTTCTACTCTTATTTTTGGCAAAATCTTTAACAAGAGATGTTTTTTTATTCTTCTCATTCGTCAATGATTTTTTATTTTTAGTTAACTTCTTATCCATCAATCTCTACTTGAACATAGACATATATTTTAATTTAAATACTATAGATTAATCAATAGAAATTTGCACTATTTGCTTAACCTTTGCTATACAGTTAAGAAGAAACAGAGTTTTCAATTTCGGAAATACTATCTTCAGTGGAATCAGGATCCTCAATTTTCGCTACTGACACCACCTTTTCTCTACTCTCTGTTTTAAACAGAGTGACTCCTTGAGTGCTACGTCCTGCAATTCTGATATCATTTACTGAAATACGAATTAACTTTCCTTTATCTGTAATAAGCATGATATTATCACCCTGTTCAACTGGAAAGCTAGCAACAACATTACCGTTTCTATCGGTAGTAAGGATATTTGTAATACCAACACCACCTCTATTTGTTACCCTATACTCATACGCAGAAGTTCTTTTACCAAAGCCATTTTCGGTAATAGTTAATATAAACTCCTCATTCACTGCAAGTTTTAAGAATAATTTGTTATCTATTCCTAAACCATTCAAAGTCTTTTCCAATTTAGAATCAATGGAGTTATTAATCGCAGCCTCCAGTCTTTTTGCAAGTGGAACTTTTAAGTAAAGTTCTTTTGTTTCTGTTGCTACACCTATCCCATTTAATATGGTCATGGATATCATGCCGTCATTCTTTGCAAGTTTGATACCTCTTACGCCATCTGAATTGCGACTTTTAAATTGACGCACATCACTTACAACAAATCTGATACTTTTGCCGAATCTTGTTGAAAGAAAAACATGATCAATTTCATTGCATACTTTAACTGATATTAACTTATCTCCTTCATCGAGCTTGATTGCTATTTTTCCATTGCTTGGAATATAGTGAAAATCCGCTAAAGAATTGCGCCTTATGTTCCCATGAGCAGTAGCAAAAACTATGTTTTGATTTTCGTCATTTTCACTTGGTAATGGCATTATATTAGTTATAGTTTCACCATCGCTAAGCGGGAATATATTAACAAGTGCTCTTCCACGTGCAGTTGGCTCTGCAAAAGGTAACTTATAAACTTTTAATCTATAAACTTGGCCAATATTAGAAAAGAATAAAAGGCTAGTATGGGTATTCCCAACAAATAATTTTGTGGTTACATCCTCTTCTTTTAATCCTTGTCCTATCTTTCCTTTTCCACCACGACGCTGAGTTCTATAATGAGAAAGCTTCACACGCTTAATATAACCATTCATAGTTACGGTTATCACCATATCCTCTTGTGGAATTAGATCTTCAGCTTCAATGTCCGTATCTGATTCCTCTATTGAAGTTTTTCGCGGCACAGCAAATCTGTTCTTTATTTCTTGTAGATTGTTTTTTATTTCTTTCATCAACTTCTCTCCTGAGCCAAGAAAAGCGATATATTCTTTTATCAGGTTGATCATTGAACTTAGCTCAGCTTCTAATTTGTCTTTTTCAAGGCCTGTTAAACGTTGCAATTTCATGTCAAGAATAGCTTTCGTTTGCAGCTCAGTTAATCTATACACTCCGTCTTTCAAAAAGCTCATGCTGTCTGAGATTAATCCAATAATTGTGTTTATCTCAGCTGAAGTTTTCCATTCTTTATTTAAAAGTTCTCTACTTGCTTCCGCAGGATCTTTTGCACCACGGATGATTTTTATCACTTCATCTATGCTCAAGACCGCAATGTAGAGCCCTATATATATATGAGCTTTTTCCCTCGTTTTTCTTAGACGAAATTCTGTTCTCCTGATTAATACTTCTTTTCTAAAATCAACAAAAGCAGCTATGATTTCTTTTAATGACATCAAAGCAGGCCTGTTATTGTTGAGGACTAGAGTGTTAACACTAAAACTACTTCTTAGTGGAGTTAGTCCCAATATTTGATTAAGTATAAAACTTGCTTCAGCATTTCTTCTGAGGTCAATTACTACCCTAATACCAGACTTATCAGACTCATCCCTAATTTCTGTTATGCCATCAATTCTTTTTTCTTTTACAAGCTCACCTATCTTCTCAATTAATTTTACTTTATTTACCTGGTAAGGTATTTCATCAATCACTATTGCTTGCCTATCTTGTGGCAGGTCTTCCATGTGAGTCTTGCCTTGCACAACAATTGATCCACGACCCGTTGCAAATGCTGATCTTATTCCAGACCTTCCAAGAATCGTTCCCCCAGTTGGAAAATCCGGCCCTGGCATCACTTCAAGTAACTCATCCAAAGTAACTTCAGGATTATCTATATATAACATACAAGCATCTATTATTTCTCCAAGGTTGTGAGAAGGAATATTGGTTGCCATACCAACTGCAACACCGCTTGCACCATTTACCAATAGATTCGGAAATTCTGCAGGCAGTACAACAGGCTCTGTTTCATTTCCATCATAGTTTGGCCTAAAATCAACTGTATCTTCGTCAATATCATTTAGTAAAAAATGCGACACTCTGTGGAGCCTTGCTTCTGTATATCGCATTGAAGCTGGCGGATCTCCATCTATCGAACCAAAGTTACCTTGCCCATCAATCAGTGGTAAAAGAAGAGAAAAATCTTGAGCCATCCTGACCAAGGAGTCATAGATAGCCATGTCACCATGTGGGTGATATTTTCCCATTACATCCCCGACTATACGAGCTGCTTTTTTATACGGTTTACCGGCATCGAACCCAGCCCTCGACATTGCGTATAATATGCGCCTATGAACAGGTTTAAATCCATCTCGCACATCAGGTATAGCTCGACTTATGATCACACTCATTGCGTAGGAGAGATAAGAATCCTCTAGCTCTTTCACTATTGAAACTGATACTATGTTGTCTTGCATTTTCTATACTTTGATTGAAATAATTGTAATATTAATATTCAACTAGGCTAATGGGCAATGACAGACTTGAACTGCCGACCTCCTCGGTGTAAACGAGATGCTCTACCAGCTGAGCTAATTGCCCCTCTAGATATAATTCTATAGTTCAATGTTGTTGTTGTAAACAAAAATAGCGATACAAGCAACTCTTATGGAATCGCTGGGTGCTCACTATGGAGTTGTATAAATTTTAGTCTTGCTGCTACCTTGTATAAAGGTATTCTTTCACTTGCATTTTTTGACATGTTCAACAACTTTGAATAACATGCTGTGGCATTTTTAAAATCTGAGAGCTTATCTAGAATAACAGCTAAATTATAGGTATAAAAAATATTGTTTTGATCTAAAGACATTGCTGCTTTCATATATTCTTTAGCTTTTACGTAATCCCCTTTTTTCATATAGATCAAACCTAAATTTGCTGATAAAGGGGCGCTATTTCTGAGTGTATCATACAATTTCAACATTTCACTCAATGCTAAATTAGGATCATATTGTGAGATTATCGTCAGAAAATTCTTTAATACATAAGGGTTGCTAGGATATTCTTTTAACCATACGCGTCAAGTTAAGAGATTGTGAGCAAATTTAGAGAGGTTAAAGTGGATACTCTAGTTCTTCTACGTTTGTCTTTTAATGAAAATAGCGACCAAGTTATAGTGAGTTTTTTAAGAAATGCTTTTAAACTATTAATTTTGGTTAATACTAAAAATAACTCTCTAACCCGCCTTTTTAGCTCAATAAATGCCTTTGTTAAGCTAAGTTCTGTATTCTTTTTCACTTCTGTGCAACCAACTATGCCGTGAAATATAAGAATTGCGCACAATTTAGCATATAGTTCACATAATACTCTGCATGGCTTTCCTTTTAGCTTATCAAGCCTGATATGGCTTTTATACAATTTAAATAATAACTCAATTTGCCACCTTACTCTGTAAATCGTTAATACTTGCTCAGCACTAATTTTATTTTCTGGAACATTAGTTATAAATATTGACCAGTTCAACAATTTTTGATTTCTTTTAGAGGATGTATATCCCTGCGATCTTGCTAATCTATTAGCTTTCCTTCTTCTGGCCATAGACTGTTCTTCAGTTAGTTTCTGACATATAATTCTTACTCTAATTTTTGCTTCTTTTCCTAACAATACCTCGTTTTCTAAAAATAACTTATCCTCTAAACATTCTAATAACTCCATTTTTTGATTTGTTTCTACATCATATATGTTGGTATCAGATTTATAACGACTTATGAAATAAGCTCCTATTTCATTGATTTGTTTAAAAGAACTTGGCACAAAATAACCGAGATCAGATATTAGCAAATCATTGCTTAATATATTACTTAAATGTTTCCTATATCCCTGGTCTGATCTTACCCCCTCCGTTAAATTAAGTTGGTCTATTATCTGATTCATGTAGTCGAAAACTAATTGTAACTTTATTCCAGACTTAGTATTGCTTTCATAGCCACTGTAGCTAGTACCATAACCTTTATACATCTCTTCCATACTGTTAGGTAGAGTAATATAGCTACTGTCCAATAATTTAACACTATTAAATTGCTGTAAGATTTTGCAATCAACTTGCAAGATATTTTTAAAGAGAATCACAGATTCATTATACATCCTTTTCATAAATTCCACTGCTTCTTCAGTAAATCTAAAATCCAAACCTTGTTTTGTTATATCTATCGAGTCCTCGTTTAGTAATTGACACATTGTTTCTACGCTACAATTATCAACTCCTATATTACCCAAGACCATGGCTTTTACGAATGATGAACCTTTTAGCTTTCTCTTTCTTTTTATAAACCTTGTTGTAATTGAGATTTTCTCTGCTTTTTCATTAAAAAATTCTTTGAGCTTTTTTGATAAGCAAGTTATTTTATTCATTGGTTCTCTCACTAAAAGTATATCTGGGAGAACTTATACCTTATTATTCTATCTCTTTCATACCTTTATTTCCTTAACTTGACGCGTATGGTATAAAGGAGTCTCTCCCCACATATCTACTGCATTAACATTGACACCTCTTTCTACAAGAGCATCTATTATGGCCATACTGCGAAATAAAGCAGCATAGTGTAAAGGAGTCCTTCTCCATATATTTATTGCATTAACATTTGCACCTTGTTCTATGAGAGCGTTTGCTATGTTTATACTATCAAGATAAGTAGTATTATGTAAAGGAGTATCTCCTTTTACATCTTTTTCATTAACATTTGCCCTTTTTTCCATGAGAGCCTTCGCTATATTTTCTAGGTTAAAGGAAGCCACCAAGTGCAAAAGAGTCGCTTTTTCACCATCTTTAAACACATAATTTATATCAAAGCCAGACTTTTCCCACTCTTCATATTCCTTTGAATATCTTTTCAGCTCATTTTGTATTTTTTCAATTACGTTATCTTTGCTTAAATCTTTGTCAACATTAACTAAATTCAATAATTCGTGCCAATTTGAAATTTCCATTGCTATAACCTTACCTTTAATTTTCAATAATGTATTTAATTATATGATAAGAAGTCAATTTAAATAAATTACACATATATGGAACTTATCAGATAAATATATAATATGAACTAGATTCCAGCGGGCTTTGTTGCATCACTATCTATGAAAGGCTAACTATACAAGCAGCTTATTGAAAATCTTATTTTTTGCAATCAATCTGATTAAATTTAAGAATAGTAATTTATTGTTTGTACTAGTAAATTTAATTCTACTTAAAATAGCTAAAGCATTGAAATTCTTGAATTCTAGCTAGATTAGTGAATGATAGTAAAACTTCTTTTACTTAAATTTAGATATTTACTGACTGTCCTTACTATAAATGCTAGAATAATAAGCTATTGATATTCTACATTTTTATCTTTTATCCATCGTAGATAGAGCCCAATGGCGTCAACTTAAGGAAAGATGTTAAGGAGTAAAATACTGTAAAAAATAGGACCTTTGGTTTCTATTTTATTTCAATAAAGAAGATATCAGTAAAGCTTATCTGTTAAGGTGTCACATAGAGGAGTGCTATAAACGACTCAAAGTAGAAGGAGAATTAGAGAATTTTTCTGGGATAAATTTAGAAACAAGAATTTTGTGCAAACTTGGTCATGTGCAATACTTCATATGTGTGATGCACAAGAGCCTTGGAACCCAGATCAAATTGCTGAGTATCGTTTAAATTTTTCAGTTTTATTTGGTGTAATGAGACAGAAACTTTATCAGGTGCTTGTTGGAACCAAAAAATTTCCAAGCCCTTTTTAAGTATACGCACTAAAGTTAACGTGAAGATTGTATAGCTGCAATAAAGTAGATAAGCCTAAACGCCATCATGCCTTTAGGAGAGCTTGCTAATTTATTCTCTTAAGTTAACGCCATTGCCTGAACAGATACATAAAAAAGTAGTACTTGCAAGAAAGAGTTACTTAAGAAATTAACTAACTTTGCTATTTTCTCTAACATACCTAGAAGAAATAGATACATTATCTAATGCAGTTCTAATACTAGCATTGTTCTCATTAACAACTACAGCTAGCTTAAAAGCATTCAAAGTATATTAACCATATAGAAACAGTACAGTACTTACTGCAGTAAGTGTATCTTGTAGCATAGCACTATTTTGAACTCGTGTTAAAATAGAATCGACACATTTATTATTACCTTTATACATAGCAAAGGCAAGTGGTTTAATGACATACGTCACTCCTGTAAGCTGCACAATATCTTTAGAAGTAAGGATATTTCGCAGTGTATCACTATTTTGAGCTCGTATAAAAATAGAATTGATACACTTGTTATTGCCTTTATATATAGCAAAGTTAAGTGGCGTTAAAGTATACGCTATAATATTTAAATACTGTACAATATTTCTAGAAGCAAGGATATCTTGTAATATACCATTTTCCTGGGCTTTTGTTAAAATAACATCAACATATCTTTCCTTGTTGTAATGTATGGCAAAGCCAAGCGATGTTAAGTTGTACATCAAACCATCTTGATAATTTATAATATTTGGAGCAGTAAGAATATCTTGTAGTATACCACTGTTTTGAGCTTGTTCTAAAATAGAATTAACACATTCATTATTGTCTCTATGTATAGCTAGGCTAAGCAGTGTTAAAGTGCGTCCTCCACCTGTTGGAAATCGTGTAGTATATCAAGTGATAAGAACTTTTAGTAAATCATTTCCTGAAACTGCTTCCAAGATATCGCTGATGCTCCTTCCATTCCATATGGATCTTTTTAGCTGAAAATACAAATCTTTTTGTTTTCGTGTTAAATTTTGATGATTTAGCATATTCTTGTAACCTCGTTTTAAAGTCAGTGCAGTTTAATTATTCTATGTTAGTATACACCAATAGAAAAAATTTCATCATATGTTCTGGAAAAAATTTACACAGGTTAATGAGGAAACCGTAAGAGAGAGCCTAAAAAAGGTTATAGAGAAGAAAAGTGGTAAGAATGTTGGTGTAGTATCCTCAATTATTATTAAAGGTAAAGATGTTGCTTTTGCTCTTGAAGTTACTGAGCCAAATGAAGAATTAAGAAAAAATTGTGAGCAAGCTGTTAAGGCGATACCGGGAGTAGGAAAGGTTACTGTAGTTGCTACTGGTCAAAAACAAGCTAGGCAACAAAAAGCTAAACTTCATATCGAAGGAGTGAAAAATATAATTGTCGTTGCTTCTGGTAAGGGAGGTGTGGGTAAGTCGACAGTTGCACTAAATCTAGCTCTTTCGTTAGCAGAATTAAAACATAAAGTTGCGCTAGTTGATGCAGATATATATGGTCCTTCGATTCCTAAAATGTTGGGCACTGAGAAATTGAAACCAGAAATACAGAGTGGTAAAGCAATGCCTATAGAGAAACATGGTCTCTATACTATTTCAATTGGCTATTTTATTGATAAGGACCGCGCAGCAATATGGCGTGGACCTATGATCACAAAAGCACTTTACAATTTGCTAATGGGAACAAGGTGGTCTGATATAGAATATTTAATCATTGATACACCGCCTGGCACTGGCGATGTACATTTAAGTCTGATGGAGAATTTTAGTTTAACTGGAGCAATAATAGTTTCAACTCCACAGGAGCTTGCTTTAGTCGATGCACAAAAAATTTATGATATGTTCACAAAGCTCAGCGTGCCAATTATCGGCATTGTGGAAAATATGAGCTATTTTGTTCAAGATAATTCAAAAATACACATATTTGGAAAAGGTGGTGCAAAAAAAATGTCTGAAGAGCTGGGAGTCAAACTCTTGAGCAGAGTTCCTCTAGATCCGCAAATATGTAGTGCTTCTGATTGTGGAAATCCTTCAATACTAAGTGAGGATTTAGTAAGGATTTATGAAGGCATTGCTAAAGATGTTAGGTCTTTTGTATGCAGTCTATAAAGTTTTTTTAAACTACTTTTAAAATAGGTAGAATGTAATTTTAGGTGAATAAAATATTTCAAATGGCAGCAGCTACCTCGTATCTGAGCAGACAATAGACTTCTTGGATAACTTAAGAAACAAGTAGTAGAAGCAATATTAGGGAAGGTATAAATTTTGAGCAGGTAAGTAAACTTGATGAAGAGAAGCTTCGAAGACTAAGAGGAGTAAAAAGAAAAACATTGGAAAAATAATAGAAATTTTAATAGAGGAAGAGGCCAAGAAAAAGGCAAGAGGAGGAAAAACAAATATATTTATTAATAGCACTCGAATATTTGTGTAAATACCGTACATATTTCCATATAGCGCAAAGCTATGGAATAAGTGAAAGTTCTTGCTAACGGCTGAATAGAAGATGCATTGATAAAACATCGAGATTTCAGGAAGATAAAGAGCTATTAAAGTTAAATAGGAGTATGCAAAAGTTTTATAAAAAGGGAATGTTCAACTCCCCCATAGAAGATCAAAAAATATCCTTAGGTTATCCAAGAAGTCTATTGTTGGTAAACATAAAAGGCTATTTGCCTTTTTATCTAGTTTATGCAGGAGGTCTAATATTTATTGTTGAGTGTGATTTTAGGCATGTCTGCTAAAACGCAACTTTTAAATCGCCAAAATTTCTCCTTGCCTTTACTAATTCCGATTCTTGGAGTGCACACATAATCTGGTTTGAGGTGATATTCATAGAGACAAAATTCATGACTTATAGTAAGGTCTTGTTTATTATGTTCTTTTGTAATGTTTAATTTTTTGCACAGTATGCCTGGCCCGCCTAAATTTGCTTCAAGCGGTTCAGTGAGCTTTAATCCTCGTATTAACACTGCTGCTGGGAATCCTTCTGCTTCTGTTACAATATTTAGACAATAGTACATTCCATATATAAAATATACGTACGAAAACCCTGGCGTACCAAACATTACTGAGGTTCGATTAGTATAGCCTCTTGCTGCATGACAAGCTGGGTCATCCATTCCTATATACGCTTCAACTTCAGTTATTATTCCACTAAAATTAGAAAATTTCAGCATCTTCCCTAGCAGCTCCCCAGCTACGGTTAAAGTTGGCCGTTCATAGAAATTTCTTGGTAATATTGTGTTATTCATCATAGAAGTACAAGTTACTTACATTTGTAAGCAAGTTATACTATTTTTGCTTTTTCTTATTTATTTAGTCAAGAGCATCTCTGAGAAGTAGAAGTTGGTGTTGTTGTCACATTTGTTACATCTGTTGAAGGCTGCTGTAAAACCTTGACTGATTCAGAGCTCTTTTGTTGCAATTGCGGTACTAACTCTTCATATAAAGATTTTGGCTCACGTCTCTTACCTATTTTGACTTCTTTATTTGCACGCAACTGCTCTGCAGTAACACCGTTGCCTTCAAGGAGAGTTACACCATTCTTACCATCAATGTTAACTTTAATTTTGCATTCTCTTTCATCAACATACCACTTTAAAGTCATTTCATATAACCCACTAATTATTTCATAAACTCTTTCCTCATTATCACTATCATTATTAATATAGCAACATGCCCCTCTCTTTTTTTCTTGATTAGGATGACAAAATGTAATTGTTCTTACACCATACTCTTTACATATACTACCGCCTAGAAGTTTAGCTATATCTACTCCTTCTTTATTGGCATGTAGCACAACTCTCACGGTGGGGTAAACAATATTACCTTCCCTTTTGCCTTCTTTTATCATTATGGACTCTATGGTATATACCTTCGATATCTCTGCCTTAATTTGGTCAGCAATCTTGCCTACAATCTCTTTACCATGATAGTGAGATTCTCCTTTCTTCGGAGAAAAAGGTTCTTTGTTTGTAGTATTAGTGAAAGGATCATTCTGTAAATCAAAGAATTTATCCCATTCTTCATCACTGTCTAATTTGATATATCCACGCTTGTTCTTGCCTGATACTGCATTCTGAATACTAGACGATCCTTCTGTTACAGTTGTACCAGAGCTATTGCTTTTACCTTTTAGAAGAACAAGATGCTCTTCTGACCTTTCTTCCTTACTCAACTTTGAAGCTGCATCACCAAAAGAAGGTTTCTCTACTATATGCGTGTAAGAATTTTTAACTCTACTCTCATTATCAGGTACTGTAGTAGCCCACAAAAGCTTTTTAATATAATCTAACATATGCCACCTCTTACCATTAACTAAATGTCAGTATGCAAACTTTGCTATAACTAATCAATAACTAAATTTACTCCAAATAAAATGAGCTGATAAAAAGGTATAAATTGAGATTAGGTAAAGCTTTTGGTATAATATCTAGTTAATTTTGAATAGGCAGGTGACCTCAGCTACAAAGACGTTTTTTATCTCATTTATTTTTGGGTTTATTCTCTTTCCCTATTTTATAAAACTTCTAAAAAAGATAAGTAAAGATGGACAACCAATCAGATCATATGGACCAGAAAGTCATTTAATAACAAAAAAGAATATACCACCTATGGGTGGAGTAATAATACTAACTTCTGCTTTATTACCAATCCTGCTTTGGACTCAATTAACACCAGAAATTTCATTGCTGGTATTTATAACTCTATTTTTTGCTCTACTTGGATTTATTGATGACTATTTAAAATTGAAGACAAATCACCACCGAGGTTTAAGTGCAAAAACCAAAATACTTATTCAGTTTGTCGTTACTCTGGTCTGTATGTTTATACTTAAGCTACAATCTGCTGAAGGTTTTACAAAAATTTCTCTATTTAGAGAAGTAGCAATCGACCTTGGCTATCTATATCTTCCGTTTGCTGCATTTGTAATTGTCGGCTCTTCTAATGCTGTGAATCTTACAGATGGCCTAGATGGCCTTGCTGCAACTCAAGCCATTACTTCCTTTGCTTTTTTGGGGCTAATTGCATACATAACTCAGGCAGATGTAAACATTACTTTATTCTGCATTGCATTTATAGGAGCTATTTTAAGTTTCTTGTGGTTTAACACACATCCAGCAAAAATATTTATGGGTGATGTTGGAAGCCTATCAATCGGTGCAGCTTTAGGACTCACTAGTGTTCTAATTAAAAAAGAAATGCTTTTTGCCGTTATTGGAATAATCTTTGTAATAGAGACTTTATCTGTGATTATTCAGGTATCATATTTTAAATATACAAAATTTAGATATGGAGCAGGAAGAAGAATTTTCCTTATGACACCAATACATCATCACTTTGAAAAGAAAGGGTGGTCAGAAAATACAATAGTTATAAAATTTTGGATAATTTCTATCGTTTGTTCGATTTTTGCTTTAACTTTCTTATTATAGGAACTATGAAATATCCAGATTTCACATTAGAAAATACATTATCAGGAATTATAGCAGGAGTAGATGAAGTTGGAAGAGGTCCGCTTGCCGGTCCAGTGATATCTGCAGCTGTAATATTTACTGATAGAGATACGGTTATTGATGGAATAAACGACTCAAAAAAGCTAACCCCTAAGTGTAGGCAAGTTCTATACGAAAAAATAACGTCTGTTGCAAAATTTGGTATAGGAATGGCAAGTGTAGAGGAAATAGACTCATACAATATCTTGCAAGCAACAAAGCTTTCAATGAAACGTGCGCTGGTAAATTTAGATTTAGAACTAGATTATGTGTTAGTTGATGGTAACCAACCACTTGAAGTGAAATGGCAAACAAAGTCTGTAGTGAATGGTGATAGTTTAAGTATATCAATTGCAGCCGCTTCAATCGTTGCAAAAGTTACAAGAGATCGACTTATGGAAGAATTGCATAATAAACATCCTCAATATAATTGGTATAAAAATAAAGGATATGGAACAAAAGAACACCTCAGCGCTATTGGCCTTCATGGAATTACGAAGCACCATAGAAAGAATTTTGCACCTATAAGAATACTATAGCCTTTAATCACTTACCTTTTTTGAAAGGTATGTTTTCATTAAACAGGCAGACTGTACTTGATCCGTTTCTTAAGGTAAATACCGAGTTTACTCTTTCAATTATCAGGTAGTCATCAACTGTACGAAAATTTATCAAGGACTCATATCCTGCAGAATCAACCATAAAAACTGCCGGGAAATCAGAGTTTATTTTATTAAATTGTAGATATGTAAATTTTCCGTCATCAAAAACCTTAATTGGTATTATTGATTGACTGCCTTTAACGTGCGATATGGAATAGTTAAAATTCAAGCCTTTCTTTATAACCTCAATATCACTTATATCAGGGATAGTGGTATAACTAGCTTGCTCTAGAATATCACCGTTACTCGTTGAATAAATTTCATCACTGTTGAACAGTGGATAAAGAAACCTTACTTCATATGCTAACCTTGGATCATCTAGCCCGTTTGCTTCTTCAGCATGAAATTCGAAATAATAAACTCTTTTATTGGTAATTATAGTTGCATTAGTATCGGCAATATCATCTATAGGCTTAATAAATAATCTATTACCTTGAGGAAGGAGTTGCCAACCGGTTGCATCACCCATTGAAAGACTCTCTATTACCTCCCCTGGCTCAAACAATATGCTGGATTGATAACCATAAAAGCCCGTGTACTTATGTATAGCCTGTGGATTATAATTCATTACCTTTATGTGATTATCACCAGCTATTGGTCTTGGTTCCTGTTTTGCAAGTGCATAACCACTACAAAAAAATAATAGTGCAACAAAGAGTACCCTAATCATAGTATCAAAATAAACTGATCTTTATTTTATCATTGATAGACATGTACTGCAACTATCAAACTATCCCAGTAGTAAGCGACAGAAAATGCAAGCTTCATAATAATTCATTACTGCAGGAAAAAATTCTTTAAACATTATTTTCATATATGTTAAAATGAGTTGTGAGGTAAATTAGGGAGTGTTAAATAAACCATACGCGTCAAGTTAAGGAAAAGTGGTATAAGGAAGAAAGGAAACGAAAAAAAACTATTTTATATATTAAGTAATAAAGTTATTAATTTATAGATTATTCTAGATAAGAACTCCCTAAAAAAATAAATGTAACAAATAAAATGCCCATCTCAAATGTTGCTATATTTCACGATATTTCCTTAACTTGACGCGTATGGTTTATTTAACACTTCCTGCAAATTAACTACAGATTTTATGTCTAAGTTACTCCACAAAATTTTTCCTTTCCTTATCCAAGATTCAAATTTATAGTATCGATTCCTTTTTATGAAATATGAAGCCATCTCAAGTTATAGTTAAGCCTATATTCAGTGAATTACTTTCACAAGTGCAATTGATTTTAGTGTTATACTGTTCTAACAGTAAAGAAGTCATATAGATAATAATGTCTTTTGTATCCAAACGAATATCATTTTTTTTTGTTAATTTGCTCACTAATAATGTACTTATTGATTTATGTTCATTTACTACTTTTATAGTGAGTAGTGTTTTATCTTCTGTTTTAGTCAGTAAAATAGACACTAATTCAATTTGTGCCACTGCACTGATTATAGTTATCACCATATTGGAAATTATCTTATTTATTTTTTCAATTAAGTTTTCTGTAGGACATTCACTTACTCTCCACTGAAGCTTTACTTTTTTTTTAATAAATAATTTTCTATATTGGATTTAGTCTTAACAAAGCTGCAATTATCTGATGAATGAGAATACGCTTGCTTCATAACTTTGTATTTATATATTAAATCATCGGAGCTTTCTTTAAGCAATGACAATGCTTCGTTTTGCATATTAGGGTTGTTTTCTTCAAGCTCTTCCAATCCACCCACTATTCCTTGCATAGAACTAGCAAAATCATGAAGAATTCGTCCTGATAGGCATTCTGTTATTAACATTATGTTTTTATTCATTGGATAAAAGTATAAATGATTTAAGTTAACCCTATATTGGTAGGCACGTAGTAGTCAATTTAAGAGAAAGTTTCGTTGCGCTTTTTGTGTCAAAGCATTAATGTAGTATTAATAATTATAAGATTTATGAAGGCGTTATGAATACTTATGCTAAATCTGGAATAGACCTTAAACTATATAACGAACTAATAAAAAAAGTTAAACCTATTATTGAAAAGACTAAAGGAGAAGAAGTAATTAGTGAAGTAGGATCATTTTCCGCATTGTTTGACTTTTCTTCGCTGAGTAAGAAATACGACCATCCAGTACTTGTTTCCTCAACTGATGGAGTGGGCACAAAACTATTAATAGCTCAAGAGGTGAATAAGCATGATACTATAGGTATAGACTTAGTTGCAATGTGTGTAAATGATTTACTTGCACAAGGAGCAACACCTTTATTTTTCCTTGATTACTTTGCAACAGGCGTTTTAAACAAAAACGTTTTATTGTCTGTAATCCAGGGCATTGCAGAAGGGTGCAAGGAATCTAAAATAGCATTAGTTGGTGGAGAAACTGCAGAAATGCCTGGAATGTATGGTAACAATCACTATGACCTTGCAGGGTTTGTGGTTGGTGTTGTTGATCGAAAGCAAATTCTTCCAAACTGTAGTATAATGAAAGCAGGTGACTGTGTAGTTGGTTTAGAATCAAATGGAATTCACTCAAATGGATTTTCTTTGGTGCGCCATATTTTTAAAAGCTTAGGTATAAATTATAATGATATATCTCCATGGAATAATAAATCTTGGGGTGAAATATTACTTAAGCCAACAAAGATATATGTTGATTCTTTGTTGCCTATTATGCTAAAGGTAAAAGGCATTGCGCATATAACAGGTGGCGGGTTAAGAGATAATATTCCAAGAATTCTCTCAGGAAATTTATTTGTAGACATAAATATTAATTCTTGGAAATGGCCAGATATATTTTTATGGCTGAAAGAAGAAGGCAAAATAGAAAAGAGAGAAATGTTAAAAACATTTAATTGCGGCATAGGTATAGTACTGATTGTAGATCCCGAGAATATGAAGGATGTGGAAAGTCATTTCCAAAAGCGTGGAGAAAAAATTGAGATTATTGGAAAACTTGATGAGGCATGTAACCCTCCACTTGATAGAGTAGTATTTAGTTAGTCTAACTTTACTGACAGTCTTTTTGCAACTTCTGAGTATGCTTCCTTTAAGTTTCCTAGATTTAAACGGAAAACATCTTTGTCTAGCTTTTTATGCGTATTTTTATCCCATAGCCTACAATTATCAGGGCTGATTTCATCGGCTAAAATGATTTTAGTGCTGTTGTTTATCAATTTACCAAATTCTAACTTGAGATCAACTAAATATATATTTGCATTTGAAAATAGGTCGACTAAGATTTTGTTGATCTTTAAAGTTGTAGTTTTAACTTCTTCCATTTCTTTATGGGATAACCAACCAAAATATAGTATGTGATTTTCATTCACCATTGGGTCGGCTAGGTCATCATTTTTGTAAAAAAACTCGATTATAGGAGATGTAAGTGTCTCACCTTCTTTGATATTAAAACGTTTGCAAAAGCTGCCAGCTGCAATGTTTCTAACCACTATCTCAAGAGGTATTATCTTGAGTTTTTTGACTAGCTGTTCTCTTTCGTTTAGAGTGTTTATAAAGTGCGTGCTAATTCCTGCTTCTTCAAGCTTTTCCATGATAAAAGCACTAACATGATTATTAATTATTCCTTTGCCCTCAATAATTTCATATTTTTCCTTGTTGAACGCTGTAACATCATCTTTAAAGTGCTGTATGACATTTAACGAGTCTTCAGTTGCTATAATGGATTTTGCTTTACCTTCGTAAATGATTTTATTCGGTAACATGATTAATTTAGCTGTATACTATAAGATAATATCAAATTGCTGCTTAGTTTACTACAAATTTGCTAATGACGTTTAGTGTTACAGTGTTAACCATATTTCCAGAAATGTTCCCCGGGTTTTTGAACTATTCTCTTGCCGGAAAAGCGTTAGAAAAAAAAATATGGAACCTTGAAGTAATAAATATTCGTTCTTTTGCAAAAGATAAACATTCAACTGTGGATGATGTTCCATATGGAGGTGGAGCAGGGATGGTTATGCGCCCAGATGTGATTGGTAATGCAGTTGATAATGTGCTTTCTGCTCATAAAAATACTAGATTTATTTATATGACTCCATCTGGTACAAAATTTAATCAGAGCATTGCAAAGGAGCTAACAGAAATTCCTCATGTAACAATATTGTGTGGTCGATTTGAAGGTGTTGACCAAAGAGTAATTGATGTGTATACTCCTTATGAGTTAAGTATTGGAGATTATATACTTTCGGGAGGTGAGCCAGCTGCAATGGTGGTTCTTGATGCATGTATTAGGCTTCTTCCAGGTGTAGTAAATAATTTCGATAGCGTTGCTGAAGAAAGTTTTAGTTATAGTGGTGGTATGCTTGAATATCCTCAATATACTAGGCCTGAGCAGTGGAGTAGGTACAAAGTTCCTGAGGTTCTGTTGTCTGGCAATCACAGAAAAATAAGTGATTGGAGAAGGGAACAGTCATATGTTAGAACAAAGGAACGTCGACCTGAATTGTTGAATGGAGATGATAAATGACAAACTTACTTGAAAAATTTAACGAACAACAAATACAAAGATTAGCCAAAGAGATGCCAGCTTTTTGTCCTGGCGATGATTTGAAGGTCACTTTTAAGGTAGTTGATAGTACGGGTGAGCGTATACAGATATTTGAGGGCGTATGTATATCAAAAAGAAATCGTGGATTACACTCTTCTTTTTCAGTTAGAAAGGTAAGTCATGGAGAAAGTATAGTATCACAATTTTTTGTTTACTCTCCTGCATTAATTTCAGTACAAGTGATAAGAAAGGGAAAGGTCCGTAGAGCAAAATTATATTATCTGTGCAAGCTATTTGGAAAAGCTGCAAGGATCAAAGAACGTACTACTTATGTTAAAAAAAAATCTAAGTAGATACAATAGGGAGTGATGTCAATTGTATCATCTCAAAACTCTCTCTTATTATCCCAGTGTGTGACGCACAACTGTACGTTTGCCTCCCGCTGTGGTGTCATCCAATGTTTGACACTGGGATCCAGATTCTCCTTTTGGTTTGTGCTTTCATGAGAAATATAAAAATTATTTGCAGGCAAAGCCTGCTAGATCTCAGTGTCAAGCACTGGAAAAAGGGGAAAGTTTTTTCAAATCCTCATATAAAGAAAAGTAAATGAGTATAAAGAAAAACTTCCTTAAGTTACTTCAATCTAAGCGCGTACATGCTCGTGTAAAAAGAAAAAATAAAAAGAACAGCATTTTATGCTTTTGCTCTTTTACATCACTGATTGTCTCAGTTGGGTGTCCTATATGTATATTACTAAGTATATTAGTTAACTCTTATAGTGCTTTAACAGTAACGAAAATTTTATTGCCAGTTGAAATAAATGCTGATCTTACTTTAACAAATAATCCTAGTGATTTGCGGTATAAGTCCATTGGCTTACTCAACGATTCTTTACGTAAGGTGTTTAAAGAAACTGATTTTAAAGACAGTGACGAAATTTTAAGTCGTAATTCTTACAAAGAACTAGAGAAATTTTTTCGTAAGAAAGTGAAAGATAGTGGTGAATATGAGATCTGGTTTACCGCATCGAGTGTGATCAATTCACTATATAAAAATAAATGTTTGAATGATCATTATGCTAAATTACTTGATTGGTTAAAAGAGAAGGGAAGAGTAAGAAAATTTTTTAATAAGTCTCTGTTTCTTAAGTCTGATTCTCGTGAGCCTGAGAATGCAGGGATTTTAGGGGCATTTATCGGTTCATTAATGACAATTATAGTATGTTTAGCGTTGGCATTGCCAATAGGAATTATGTCAGGTATCTGTCTTTATGAATTTATGCCTAGAAATAGGCTAATAACCAGTATTGTAGAAATTAGCATGAATAACCTTGCTGCAGTGCCTTCGATAATATTTGGTGTGGTAGGACTGACTCTCTACTTGGGCATATTTGGTTTACCCCGTTCTTCACCGCTTGTTGGCGGGATGACTCTTTCATTTATGATGCTGCCTAATATTATTATTGCAACAAAAAATGCCTTTACAAACGTTCCTATTGCAATAAAAGATGCAGCGTTTGCGCTAGGTGCACCTCACATCAAGGTGATATTGGATCACTCTTTACCGATTGCGTTGCCACGGATAATACATGGTGCAGTGCTTGCAATTGCAAGGATTTTAGGCGAATCCTCCCCTTTACTTATGATAGGCATGGTAGCATTTATTGCTGATACACCTACATCCTTCTTCGATCCGGCAACTGTTTTACCTGTACAAATATACATATGGTCAAGTAGTCCTGAAATTGCATTTATTGAGCTTGCTGCCATTGCAATTATAGCTTTATTGTTAATGCTATTTGCTTTGAATTTAATAGCAAATTTTGTAAAAAGAAAGTTCGAGTTTTTTGATTCATGAAAATTACAATCCTATCTGGTTATGGCTTAAATTGCGAAAAAGAAACTGCATTTGCATTTATGGAATGCAGCAGAAAGCTTGGTATTAATAATATTGAAGTAAAAATCGTTCACATTAATGATATTATAGATAATCCAAGTGAACTGAAATTAAGTAATATACTTGCAATTCCAGGAGGTTTTTCCTATGGTGATGATACTGGCGCTGGTAATGCATTTGCTTTGCGTATAAAAAACAACTTGTTAGACGAATTTCAAAATTTCTTATCTCAGGATAAGCTTATTATAGGGATATGTAATGGTTGCCAGATATTAGTAAAATTAGTTCCAGAATTCTCTAATCTAGCTTTAACCTCTAATGATATAGGTAATTACCAATGTCGTTGGATTAGAGTGAGAGTTAATCCGCAGAGTAGTTCTGTTTGGCTACGGGGCCTGAGTGAGCTATATCTTCCTGTTGCTCATGGAGAAGGCAGGTTTTTTATGGATCAAGATATTTTAAATCAATTGATTGAAAATAATTCCGTTGCACTGCGTTACGTTGATGAAAATGGTGACTATGCAAATTTACAATTTCCTTACAATCCAAACGGATCTATATACGACCTGGCAGCTTTATCAGACAAAAGTGGTAGAGTTTTAGCTTTAATGCCTCACCCAGAGAGAGGAATATTTTTTACTCAGCAGGATAACTGGCCTCTTGAAAAAGAAAAATGTAAACGTTCAGGAGTGGCTATGCCAAAATATGGTAATGGAATGCTCATATTTGAGAATGCACTAAAATATTTTGCGTAAGTATTACAATACGTTACATACAACAAGTTTTTAAGCCATAAAAAGTTACTTGATCAGGTCCTGTTATGACAATAAATCCTTATCTTTGATCTGCAGAGTAGCTTTCTCTAACGTTAGGGATATAATTGCTCCACTTTCCAAGTGCTTTTCTCAACAAGAGTATATCTAAATCTAGTGTGTCTCCTATATTCACCTTCTTGCCAAAATTCAATTACCTTTGGGATTACGCAAAATCCCACCCAAAAGTCAGGACGAGAAACTTGTGTATTGTGAAATTCTTTCTCTTTCAATTCTATAGCCTGCTCAAAATCTTGCCAATTTTTCAGAACTCTTGATTGTTTTGAGCACCACGCGCTAATTTGACTATCACGTGCTCGAGAAGAGAAATATTCGTCAGCCTTTTTGCCGCTTAGAAGCATAACTTCTCCTTCAATTCGTACTTGTCTAGAAAATTCTGTCCAATGAAATACGAGTGCAGCTTTGGGGTTCTCAGTCAATTCTTTTCCTTTTCTACTGTTTACGTTAGTAAAGAACACAAAACCTTCTTTACTATATTCCTTTAGTAATACCACTCTTGCAGATGGAATGCAGTCTTTGCTACACGTTGCTAGCGTCATTGCAGTTGGCTCTTTACACGGAGAATTAAGTACTTCTTGATACCACTTTGAAAACAAATCAAAAGGATCTTTTTCAGGTGAGAGTGTCATATGCAAAAATAAAATTTAATTCTGACATGCATTGCAAAAATAAGTGCTACGACCATTTTGTCGTATAAGTGTTATGATATTGTTGCAGATTCTGCAAGGTTTTTGCACTTTACCATATACGTAAAAGTTATTTTGAAAGTATCCAGCAGATCCAGATGGTTGTGCATAATCTTTCAGTGTTGAACCACCAGCAGCAATTGCATCACTCAGAGTATTTTTTATTTCGATAGCAAGTTTTTCGCACTCTATATATGTTAAATCTTGTGCTAGCCTAAGTGGTGATATGCGAGCTCTAAATAAGCTCTCAGAAGCATATATGTTACCTACGCCAACTATTAGCTTATTATTCATTAATACTGATTTGATATTTGCTTTTCTGTTCTTTAGCAACTTCTGTAAATAATGTCCGTCAAATTCATCTGTGAGGGGTTCTATTCCTAGGTTATTAAAAAAATTTAGTTCTTGCTCTCTGTTTAAAACAATCACTAATCCAAACCTTCTTGGGTCATTAAAGATTAGTGAAGTGTTGTCAGAAAATAAGAATATCACATGATCATGTTTGTTCTGTGCTTGATTGTCTTCAGCATATATAAGCTTTCCGCTCATGCCAAGGTGTATGATTACAGCCATACTAGCATCTATATTCGAGATTATATATTTACCTCTACGCTTGATATCATTTATAACTTTGCCCTTTAGCAAATCATCAATATTCTTCGTTATTGGTACACGCAAATTACAATTATTGACTGTCACATTGCTTATTTTCTTATTTTTGATTTTATCAAATAAGAAGTTAGAGATTACTTCCACTTCTGGGAGTTCTGGCATCTTGTCTACTCTGCTGCTGTTTTTTTCTTTTTAGAATATTTTGCTTTAAAGCTTTTGCCAATCTTTTTCTCTCTTCTTCTTTTTCCTTATTTTTTTTCATGTTATTCATTATCATAATACGTGAACTTGCCGTTGTAGCTCAGGTGGTAGAGTACGTCATTGGTAATGACGAGGTCCCAAGTTCGAATCTTGGTAACGGCAGTTTAGAGGACGATATTCATAAAGTCAATCCTCTAGATGCTAATTAGATTATAGAAAAACATCTAGTAAATACCTTTTATACACTACCATTAAGCTGCTTTTTCAGTATTACTATTCAATAATACCTGCCGTAATTTTTCTTTAGAAAATCCATGCATTAAAAGAAATTGTATAATCCTTTGCCAAAAATCCCTCACAATATACTGAAGGATTATTAAAACTTACGTTGGCAGGGTTAAACCTGTTACCATAACTTCCCCCACCACAAATATTTTCATAACAACACTGCTTACAATCGTCAGGCCTGTTTTCCATATCACTCAAAAAGTTATTAAAAAATTTATCTGATAAGAACTTAGCCCAACTAGTATTGCTTATGTTATATTCAACAAACTTATGAGGGACACATGTTCTCAAATCATCTAGTGGGCCGAGATTACCATTATTGGAAACACATATTAACGGTAATACAAAAGGGCTTCTCTTGCCAAATCCCTCAACTCTTGAATAATTACCGTAAAATAGCTCTAATGAAAAGTTATATAGAAATTTCTCTATCCTTTTTATGATAGTTCTCAGTCAGGTCTTCTTTTATCTTATCTGCCCAGCATATATTACCATGCCCTCCACCATCTCTATCAAACTGACAATGGCTACTGTGATTATTTCTACCATGAAAATTATCTGAAAGCTTCTCTATTCTTTTAAGTATAATACTACTACTAACTTGACCAATATTAACGCTAAGACGCTCTAATAATAAATCCACTTGTTTTTCTTTGTCATTTACCATAATTACTTTGCTTTAAAATAGCAAAGTTTAGGTTTACTATAGCTTTTGTCAAGAGTTTATTTGAGCTATTTATATATTGGAATGCTACTCGTCATTTTATTTGCTTTCAAATGTATAACTTTCGGTATCTTGTTTTCAAGGACTTTTAACTTAATATTACCACTATTAAGATAATACTATAGCATTTTAGTTCTTGACCATCCTTGAGTCTCATATTATGGCAATCACTACCTAATTTAACCCCACGTATCTTTTGTAGCTCTAGACTTCTGGTTAAGTTAAAGCATATATCACTATACTTATCAGTATCTTGGAAAGTTAAATTTTTATTCAGTAATCTACTGGGTAATAAACTGAGAAGTATGCTAGAATCTCCTATAGAGGCTATGATATCTTTTATAAAGGACTCTGATAAGTAATGTTTTAAATGACTTGCAAATAAGTCAACATTAAAATTAACTTGCTTTGAAGTCGCTTCATTTATTATTCTATTTATAACATTTAATAAGTTATATTCTCCATTACTAATCTCATTTAATTTCTCATCAATTATCATTGCAAGAATAAAACCTCTGTTATAGCTCAACATGCTTATGTTTTTATCAAGTAAATGTTTTTTGCCTACCTTTTCAAAATTAATATCAAGTACTAAGGAGTTAAAATATTTTTTTAAAATAGTATTAATTATTTCTAAATATTCATCTTTATTAATAAGTTTCGTGTCAAGTAAGGTTTTCACTCCATAAAATTCCGTAAATCCTTCAAAAAACCACTTATATTTTATTTCATTTTTCTTATCGTTGTCTTGCTCTATTATATGTCCTATATATCTGTGAATTAATTCATGTGATATCACTCTAGTATAATCTTTGATATTTTTTTTTAAGCTTCCCTCAATAATTACATAGTCCTTTCCTGCAGCACCTGTAGTTCTACTAAGATTGGGATTATCAACAAGTACTATATTATACGGCTTACTTTCTAGTATGAATAAGTTATCTTGAGCTAAGATAATTTTATTAATAATATTTACAAGACTGATACTATTATGAGCATTGGTATAAAGCTTATTTCTTTTATCAAGATCAAAACTTCTAAAATTGTCAGTTCTAATAATTTTTTCTATATTATCAAAAGGTTTTCTAAAAGGTAAAAAATCAGGTAAGTTTTTTAAATGTGATGAAGAGTTATCTAAAGCAATAGCAGAATGCATATACTGAACGTATATAAGGAAAAAACAAATAATATAATTTAATAGACTGTGTACATTTTTAAGCTTAATGTTTGCCATAAATAAAACAGGACATTGAAGAAGTGTAAGTAATTACGATTAAGCAAATATAATTTATTGCTAAGTAGGTGATAAGGATAATTTTAATTATCTCTTTAAAACTTTACTCTTCCCATATTATTGAACACCTTATAATAAAGACTGAGAAGAAAGTTATAAAGGATTCCATATTCTTATCATCATAGCGCTGTTACTATAGTAATAACACTAAGAATAACTATAAGTTTCTTTGAATGATAGTTGAATTTTGATTGAAATTTTGAGGCTATAAAAACCGCAGGTACCAGTTGGTTTTTATTAGCTAAAGTAAAGGTCAAGTATCTGGAATTCTGAACATAAAATCCCCCTATGAAAAAAAGATTAGAAAAAAATGCAGTGCACATACGACAGAAATTAAGTATGTGTGTATGCACCCACATACGCTGAAGAGGATACGCTACATTTTTGTATGAGTTCGATTGTTTAATAAAAAAAGTCTGCAGACAAAGATAAATTTTTGAGCTCTAAAAATATCTCTAATTGTAATTATAATCAGATTTAAAACACGCGGAAGTAAATTTTAGCTAAGGTAAGAATATATTGTAGAAAAAAGAACCCAAAAGTTAGCGTTATTGGTAATCCAAGCGCTAGTCTTGGTGTAACGGCACTGTAGACCTTACAATAAAGACTGAGAGGAAAGTTACAAAGGAAGATTATCATGCTTCTTCCATATTCTTTCTACTTTCTTGTTTTTAAGTAGCTCTAATGCTTTGTGAAAGTGATGCCTTGTTTTACTTGGCACTATAATGTCATCAATGTATCCATGTGATGCAGCAAAAAATGGATTAGCAAATTTCTCTTTATATTCTTTGATTAACGTTTGCTGGTCTTTTTCATGCCTAAATATAATTTCAACTGCACTTTCAGGGCCCATTACAGCTATCTCAGCGGTTGGCCAAGCATAATTTATATCACCTTTTAAATGCTTTGAGTTCATAACAATATATGCACCACCATACGCTTTTCTAGTGATAAGGCTAATTTTCGGCACGGTCGCTTCAGCGTAAGCGTAAAGCAGTTTCGCTCCGTGTTGTATTATATTATTGTATTCTTGATTCGTGCCAGGTAAAAACCCTGGAACATCAATAAGTGTGATGATGGGAATGTTAAATGCGTCACAAAATCTTACAAACCTTGCAGCTTTTCTTGAAGAGTCAATATCCAAGCATCCTGCAAGGTGCATAGGTTGATTTGCAACAACACCAATAGTATTTCCTCCAATTCTGCCAAAGCCAATTATGATGTTACGAGCAAAATCGGGTTTTAGTTCAAAAAATTTCCTTTCATCACACACCTTTTCAATGAGTTCATACATATCATAAGGAGTATTAGGATTACTAGGAACTAGAGTGTTCAAAGATTCATCAACATCATCAATTAAGTCGCAGATCGGTACAGTTTTTGGCAACTCTTGATTATTTGCTGGCAAAAAGGTGAAGAATTTTCGCATTTCTAGTAGCATTTCAACTTCATTATTGAATGCAAAATCTGTTACTCCTGTTTTGCTCGTATGAATTTTTGCTCCACCGAGATCTTCGTGGCTTACGTTTTCGTATGTAACCTTTTTTACTACATCTGGTCCGGTTATAAACATGTATGAGCTATTTTTTACCATGAAAATAAAATCGGTTAGCGCTGGAGAGTAAACTGCACCGCCAGCACATGGGCCCATGATTAGAGAGATTTGTGGTATAACGCCTGATGCATTTACATTCCTTTGAAAAATTTCTCCGTAACCAGCAAGGGAATTTACTCCTTCTTGGATTCTGGCTCCACCAGAATCGTTTAGTCCGATAATTGGAATCCTGGCATTAATTGCCATATCCATAATTTTGCATATTTTTTTTGCATGTGATGCACCAAGTGATCCACCAAAGACAGTGAAATCCTGAGAATAAACAAAAACTTTTCTGCCATAAATAGTACCATGGCCAATTACAACTCCATCACCTAAAAAATCAGCATTTTGCATGCCAAAATCAGTTGCGTGATGCTTCACAAACTTATCATACTCTTGAAATGAATTTTCATCGAGCAATATACTCAACCTTTCTCTAGCGGTTAGCTTTCCTTTTTCATGTTGCTTGTTAACTCTATCAGGACCTCCTCCTTTTTCGGCTTCTAATGTTTTGATCTTTAGAGTTTCTAGTATTTCAGAGTCTTGCATGTAGTAAAATAACTTTCAAATTGGTTGTAAACTTTATTGAGCTTACAAATCCTATTGATTATACACATACACCGTTGCTGCATGCAACGGTGTATGTGTACGATAATTAATGCGCTAGCAATTTCTATTTAATATTCTGAGAATGCTGAGACTCACTAACATTCCATACGCGTCAAGTTAAGGAAATAAAGGTATGAAAGAGATAGAATAATAAGGTATAAGTTCTCCCAGATATACTTTTAGTGAGAGAACCAATGAATAAAATAACTTGCTTATCAAAAAAGCTCAAAGAATTTTTTAATGAAAAAGCAGAGAAAATCTCAATTACAACAAGGTTTATAAAAAGAAAGAGAAAGCTAAAAGGTTCATCATTCGTAAAAGCCATGGTCTTGGGTAATATAGGAGTTGATAATTGTAGCGTAGAAACAATGTGTCAATTACTAAACGAGGACTCGATAGATATAACAAAACAAGGTTTGGATTTTAGATTTACTGAAGAAGCAGTGGAATTTATGAAAAGGATGTATAATGAATCTGTGATTCTCTTTAAAAATATCTTGCAAGTTGATTGCAAAATCTTACAGCAATTTAATAGTGTTAAATTATTGGACAGTAGCTATATTACTCTACCTAACAGTATGGAAGAGATGTATAAAGGTTATGGTACTAGCTACAGTGGCTATGAAAGCAATACTAAGTCTGGAATAAAGTTACAATTAGTTTTCGACTACATGAATCAGATAATAGACCAACTTAATTTAACGGAGGGGGTAAGATCAGACCAGGGATATAGGAAACATTTAAGTAATATATTAAGCAATGATTTGCTAATATCTGATCTCGGTTATTTTGTGCCAAGTTCTTTTAAACAAATCAATGAAATAGGAGCTTATTTCATAAGTCGTTATAAATCTGATACCAACATATATGATGTAGAAACAAATCAAAAAATGGAGTTATTAGAATGTTTAGAGGATAAGTTATTTTTAGAAAACGAGGTATTGTTAGGAAAAGAAGCAAAAATTAGAGTAAGAATTATATGTCAGAAACTAACTGAAGAACAGTCTATGGCCAGAAGAAGGAAAGCTAATAGATTAGCAAGATCGCAGGGATATACATCCTCTAAAAGAAATCAAAAATTGTTGAACTGGTCAATATTTATAACTAATGTTCCAGAAAATAAAATTAGTGCTGAGCAAGTATTAACGATTTACAGAGTAAGGTGGCAAATTGAGTTATTATTTAAATTGTATAAAAGCCATATCAGGCTTGATAAGCTAAAAGGAAAGCCATGCAGAGTATTATGTGAACTATATGCTAAATTGTGCGCAATTCTTATATTTCACGGCATAGTTGGTTGCACAGAAGTGAAAAAGAATACAGAACTTAGCTTAACAAAGGCATTTATTGAGCTAAAAAGGCGGGTTAGAGAGTTATTTTTAGTATTAACCAAAATTAATAGTTTAAAAGCATTTCTTAAAAAACTCACTATAACTTGGTCGCTATTTTCATTAAAAGACAAACGTAGAAGGGCTAGAGTATCCACTTTAACCTCTCTAAATTTGCTCACAATCTCTTAACTTGACGCGTATGGATATGGCTTTTATACAATTTAAATAATAACTCAATTTGCCACCTTACTCTGTAAATCGTTAATACTTGCTCAGCACTAATTTTATTTTCTGGAACATTAGTTATAAATATTGACCAGTTCAACAATTTTTGATTTCTTTTAGAGGATGTATATCCCTGCGATCTTGCTAATCTATTAGCTTTCCTTCTTCTGGCCATAGACTGTTCTTCAGTTAGTTTCTGACATATAATTCTTACTCTAATTTTTGCTTCTTTTCCTAACAATACCTCGTTTTCTAAAAATAACTTATCCTCTAAACATTCTAATAACTCCATTTTTTGATTTGTTTCTACATCATATATGTTGGTATCAGATTTATAACGACTTATGAAATAAGCTCCTATTTCATTGATTTGTTTAAAAGAACTTGGCACAAAATAACCGAGATCAGATATTAGCAAATCATTGCTTAATATATTACTTAAATGTTTCCTATATCCCTGGTCTGATCTTACCCCCTCCGTTAAATTAAGTTGGTCTATTATCTGATTCATGTAGTCGAAAACTAATTGTAACTTTATTCCAGACTTAGTATTGCTTTCATAGCCACTGTAGCTAGTACCATAACCTTTATACATCTCTTCCATACTGTTAGGTAGAGTAATATAGCTACTGTCCAATAATTTAACACTATTAAATTGCTGTAAGATTTTGCAATCAACTTGCAAGATATTTTTAAAGAGAATCACAGATTCATTATACATCCTTTTCATAAATTCCACTGCTTCTTCAGTAAATCTAAAATCCAAACCTTGTTTTGTTATATCTATCGAGTCCTCGTTTAGTAATTGACACATTGTTTCTACGCTACAATTATCAACTCCTATATTACCCAAGACCATGGCTTTTACGAATGATGAACCTTTTAGCTTTCTCTTTCTTTTTATAAACCTTGTTGTAATTGAGATTTTCTCTGCTTTTTCATTAAAAAATTCTTTGAGCTTTTTTGATAAGCAAGTTATTTTATTCATTGGTTCTCTCACTAAAAGTATATCTGGGAGAACTTATACCTTATTATTCTATCTCTTTCATACCTTTATTTCCTTAACTTGACGCGTATGGTAGACAGTACCGTGCAATATCTTCAGTGGGTGAGAAATAATATTGCTAGAGTGGTAGCTATACGTTCATTGTAGCTTGAAAAGGTTCCTCGGAATTGTGTATAATTTTTTTAACTGAGCTTATTTAACTTATCCATTTTCTGAATGATATTTTAGGGTTTATTGAAATAAATACTACGCAAAAATTCTATCTCTGGGTGCTTAGATGAATATCTTTATATTAGACGAAAATCCTGTAACTGCAGCACAAATGTTATGCGATAAGCACATAGTAAAAATGCCGCTAGAAACTGCTCAATTGCTTAGCAGTGTTTTTTCAATAGCATTAAAAGAGCCAAATCCTTTAGTCAGCATTACAAACCAGAATATAGAAGTTCCATATAAACTTACTCACAAAAACCATCCTTGTTCTTTATGGGCTAGACAATCAAAAGGAAACTTTGATTGGTTAATAAAACATGGAAAAGAATTGTGTATAGAATATAGCTTGCGATACAAAAGAACGCATAAATCCGAAGAAGTTATAGATTGGTGCGATAATAACAAGGATTTGCTAATATTTCGATCAGCTGATATACAAGCTTTTACACAAGCGTTACCTAATCGATATAAATGTAGTAACCCAATAGAAGCATATAGAGAATATTACCTAAAAGAAAAGATGAGATTTGCTAAGTGGGAAAAAGGTAGAGAAGCACCAGATTGGTTGCTAGACAAAATGCTATAGGTTATAAAATTATCCAAACCGATCATAAAAAAGGTAGAATTGAAGTTGCAAAAGCAATGCTGGCTGATAATGTTGATGTTTATCAAGTTTATTGATCTTTCTATTTGTGAGATTAAAGAATTCAGTAAACTGTTATTCCCAGTATATGGTAGGCTACTTGCACTATAGAGTGTCATGTACACATCTGTACTAACAAGCAGAGGTAAATCTAAGTCAGTTTAGATATAACATTTACTTTAAAAAACTTTATTTTACGCTGATATTCTAGCGCTTTTCTGTGGTATTTTGTTGGGGTATAATTTGCAAAACTATCTTCCTTATAGGTTAAAAAATTACACTGCTTTATATGTAACTCTATCCACTCTGCATAATCCTGATGATCAGTTGCAATAAATATTTCACCTGTGACAAGTATTTTTTTTGCTAATAAATTTAAAAATTCCGTATTAATTAACCGTCTTTTGTTGTGACTTCTTTTTGGCCATGGATCTAGAAAGAGAATAAAGAATTTTTCAACACTGTGGTCAGGAAAATTGACAATTAATTCTCTTGCATCTTCTGTCCATATTAAAATATTTTTTATGCTGTGTGCTTCTATGCTTTTTAGCAAGGAAGAGACCCCCTTTAAATAAGGCTCACATCCTATAAATAATAGATCAGATTCATTGAATGCCTGATGGAGCATATTTTTACCATTACCGAAACCTATTTCTACTCGTATTCTTTTTTGTAAGTCTACGATCTTTTTTATAGATTCCTTGCTGTTTTTAATAGAATACTTCTCCAAAACATTCAACTTCAACCTAGATCTTCTGGAAAATGACCTAATCCAATTATTATTCCTAGATAACATATCTTACATAACTTAATCTTTTATAGCTTAAACAATTCTCGAAATGAATTAATGAGAATTTACTTGTCACTAATTATTAATATTATATAATATATGAGTTCTAATGAAGTTAAAATTAAAAGGTATGGAAAGTACAGTTGCTATCAAGAGGCTATCATCAAATAGATTCATAGAAGAGATATTTCAAGATCAATTTGATAATCAAGACAATGACTTTTGTGAAGATTCTTTTGCTAACAAAATCAAAGAAGGAGATGTGGTAGAAGGTATAATCACAAGAAGAAATTCTAATGATATTGTGGTTGATGTTGGTTTAAAGTCAGACGGAAGAATTCTGATTAAGGAGCTCAGTTGTAATGATGATATCACTGTTGGCTCGAAAATTAGAGTTTATGTTGAAAGAATTGAAGATTACCATGGTAATGTTGTTCTTAGTCGTGAGAAAGCAATCAGAGACGAAAAATGGAATAAATTGGAAGAAAGCGCAGTTACAAAAGATGAAGTAACAGGAATCATTAAACGCTCAATTAAATGCGGTTTTATTGTTGATCTTGGTGATGGAATAAGTGCGTTTTTACCGCTGAGTCATGTGGATTTGAAGCAAATAAAAGATGCTAATCACCTTATTGAAACTGAACAAAAATTCATCGTGCTTAAAATGGATAAGAAGCAGGGGAATATTGTAGTATCAAGAAAGCTGGTATTAGAGAACTTGCATGCTGGTGAAAAAATTAAGTTTTTAGAATCTTTAAATGAAGGTGATGTAGTAGAAGGCAAAATAAAAAGCATCACTCACTACGGTGCATTTGTTGGCATTCATGAATCAGATACAGTGGGAGTTATAGATGGACTGCTACATATTACAGATATCTCTTGGAGTAATGTAAGTCATCCATCTGCAATTTTTTCTTGTGGTCAGCATATAAAAACTAAAATTATAAAAATAGATAGAGAAAATGGAAAAATCTCCCTTGGTGTAAAACAATTAGGAGATAATCCTTGGCAAGATCTAGAGTCAAAATGTCCAATTAACAGCGTACACAAAGGATGTGTAACGGGTATAAAAGATTGTGGATTCATTGTTGAGATTAAACCTGGGATTGCGGGTTTGGTACACTCATCAGAAATAACTTGGAGCAAGAGTAATTTACCAATCAGTAGTTTTGTAACAATAGGACAAGAAGTGGATGTAAAAATTCTCGGTATTGACATTATTAAAAATAAGATGAGTTTAAGCACAAAAAGGTGCGTAGAGAATCCTTGGCAAGTATTTATTGATAAATATCCTCTTGGTTCTATTGTTTCTGGTAAAGTTAAAAGCAACAATGGTTCGCAAATATCTGTGACTTTTGATAATTCTGAGATATCTGAGGACGTAGAAGGAACAATTTATATGCAAAATCTAAGTTGGTCGAAAAACAATTCAGATGAGATAAAAAAGTATAATGTAGGTGATGAAATAGAAGCAAAAGTGATGAGGGCTAACGTAGATCGGACAAGAATTTATCTTGGAGTAAAGCAAATAGAGTATGATCCTCTTGAAGAACTGATAGAGAAAGTTAAAGTAGGGGATAAAATTCAGGTTACTGTAAGTAAGAGAGAGGAAAATGGTCTAATCGTTGAGGTTGAGAACAATGTAACCCTTTTAGTAGATCAAGAGCATTTACCAGAAAATAAAAAGTTTTCTATATCAGAAAAAATACAAGTTGAAGTAGTAGGTGTTGAAAAATATAATATAATATTATCTGCCAAATAACTTCTTGTGCTTCATATAAATGGCAACAAAATCTGATATAATAGCAAAAGTGGCAAAAAAACACCTTTTGTTAGATAAGGTCATTATAGCAGACATAGTTGATAGTTTCTTTCGAGTGTTTTCAAACACGTTGAAATATCATAATAGAATTGAAATCAGGGGGTTTGGTTCTTTTTCAATTAGAAGCTATAACTTGAAAGAAGCAAGTAATTTGACGTCACAGAAGGTTGCAAAACATCAATACTTTAAAACTTATTTTCGTAGCAGTAAAAAGTTATCCCTCTTGATAAATGAATGAAAATCTATATTGTAAATTTGAAAGTTGTACAATATAGCATCATATGCAAGTAGTAGAAATAGTTATACGTAATAACACATATAAAATATCTTGCGAAAGTAAAAAGAAGGACCATTTATTACAACTTGCTAATAGCTTCAACAAGCTAGTTAGCTCCATATCTCAAAGAACTGGAGGTAAGGGCTCAGATGCATTAAATTTCTTACTTGCAGCATTGACTCTCGAAGACAAAATTTTAGAATTAACAAAGCGATTAGACGAAATAAATCAAGAATGCAAAAAGTATAGGGAGGAAAAAAGAGTAGAATATGCTGAAGTATTAGATAGGGTAAACAAGATTATTGGGTGCATAAGTGATTAAAGCAAGCAATCAAATCGACTACCTCACTACTCAAATCAGGGGGGAGAAGTTTCTTACGAGTTATGTAACAATATAATTCGTAATCATCAAGATCAACTATTTTTTCGTATTCAATTAGTTCACTTAAGGAAAATTTATCAAGATATTTCAATGCAAAATGCCCTAAAAGTATATCAGTTTCTTTACAACCCCTATGCCAACTCCTATACATCAGTTTTCTTCTTAATAAGGAGATATCTATCATTGTCATTAAACTTTTTTTTAATTTAAAGACTAAACTAAATACTTGTCAAGCAAGGCGCATTTTAATATACTCAATGTTTGATTAAGATTTAAAACATAGGTGGAATTAATTTCTCATCAACTTAGCGCTGGAATATATTATTTTTTATCGTTTTCTTTAATAATTTCTATCATAGTATTCGTGCATGAATGTGGGCATTATATTGTCGCTAAAGCATGCAAGGTTAAAGTTGAATCTTTTTCTATAGGCTTTGGTCCTGAAATTTTTGGTTTTAACGACAAGTCTGGAACTAGATGGAAATTAAGTGCCTTTCCATTGGGTGGCTACGTTAAAATGTTAGGGGATACTAATGCAGCAAGCGTTCCTGTTGATCAACAAAAATTAACTGAAGAAGAAAAATTATACTCATTCCATACAAAACCTCGATATCAAAAAGCAGCAATAGTTTTTGCAGGGCCTTTTGCAAACATGATATTTACCGTTATAGCTTTCACAATATTTTTCAGCGTGGCAGGTTATTATCGTACTCCACCAGTAATTGGTAATGTAATTGAAGAAAGTGCAGCAAAGCAAGCTGGCCTATTACCAGGTGACACTATTACACAGATCAATGAGTACAAAATAAAATACTTTGAAGATATTTCACGCGTGATAATGTCCAACCCTGAAACAAGAATAGAAATTAAGTATAGCAGAAATAACAAAGAGTACAGAACTATTCTAACTCCGTTTACAGTTGAGGATAGAGATGTCTTTGGTAACATAATAGAAAGAAAAACTATAGGAATTACCTCAATTAATATGATAGGGTTAAAACAGTCATCTTTTCTTGGAGCTGCTAGCCTATCAGTGAATGAAACCTACCACACTATGTGTTTAACAATCAAAGCACTCTTTCAAATTGTTGTTGGTAAAAGGAGTATAAATGAAATAGGTGGGCCAATAAAAATTGCAAAATATTCAGGGCAATCAGCTAAAAAGGGACTTATGATGGTTCTATATTTTATGGCAATTATTTCAGCTAATTTAGCTGCAATTAACTTGCTGCCAATACCACTACTAGATGGTGGGCATTTATTTCATTATATTATAGAAGCAGTTATACGTAGAGATTTGAGTTTGAAATATCAAAAATATGCAGTCACTTTCGGTGCTACCATATTGTTTTTGTTGATGGCAGTTGCAATCACAAATGATATTAGGCATCTTTTTTAAGATACATATGAAAAAGTTATTTCACATACTAATAATAATACTTATTTCTTTTCCCACTCTACTTGTTGCTCTAGAAAATAAAGAAAAAGTACAGATAAAAAATATTAAGTATATTGGCAATGAGCGAGTAAGTGATCAAACAATAAGGTTTTATACAAAATTAGAACCAGGTAGTCATATAAATGATGATGATGTAGATTCAGTTATAAAAGATTTATACAAAACAAAGTTATTTGCTAGTATTAACGCCTATATCGATGATGAAAAAAACTTAGTAGTAAAAATTCATGAGAACCCATTGATTAACAAAGTAATATTGAAAGGCAATAAGTTATTTAACAGTAAAGAGTTGCTAAATAACGTTATCCAGTCAAAATCACTAACTATTTTCACTGAAACAAAATTACAAAACGATTTAATAAATCTAGCTACTCTTTATAGGAACAGTGGTAAAATTGGTGTTAAAATTGCATATGAGCTAGATAAACTTGGTAGCAATAGGATAAACCTAATTTTTAAGATAAAAGAAGGAAGAACGTCTAAAATTAAGGATTTACGATTCATAGGTAATAAAAACTTTTCAGCAAATGAGCTAGAGCAAGTTATCAAAAGGCATAGCAATGATATATTTAGTAAGTTATTTAGAGCCATTTTTAAAAGCGGAACTCATTATTCACCTCAATATCTACTGATTAACACAGAACTGCTTGATCGCTTCTATTCATCTAAGGGGTATATTCAAAATAATATCCAACCAATTGTTGAGGTTGATAATAACAACCAAATAGAGTTAACTTTTTTGATTGATGAAAAGCAGCAATACTTATTTGGAAATAATGAAGTTGATATTGAAACTGAGATTCAGGATTTAAGTTTAAGGGAAGAAATATTAGAATTTATCAAAGAGGAAAATAATCAAATATTTAATAGAGTTAAAATTAACAATACAGCAGAAAAAATAAGTAAACATTTAAACGAAAAAGGATATATATTTGCAAAAGTTAATCCAGAATATACACAACATAACAATATTGTGGATGTAACTTACAAAGTGCTACCAGGTAAAAAGATTTATATAAACCAAATTACTATTGATGGTAATGACCGCACTTTAGATAAAGTAATTAGAAGAAAACTTAGCATAGCAGAAGGCGACGCATATAACACATCTGACATTCAAAAATCACGTAGAAAACTTATATATAGCGATTTTTTTGAAACAGTAAAAATAAATAGTTATATAGTGGATGAAAATGCAGTAAATCTTGATTTAAATGTCAAAGAAAAAAGAACTGCCTCGTTATCTTTAACAGGTGGCATGTCCCTTCCTGGTGGAGTATTTGTTAAAACCGATTTCACAGATCGTAATTTATTTGGTAGTGGTAAAGAGGTATCTTTTGCTCTTGAAAAAAGTCAATATGTTCTTTCTACTAGTATAGACGCTGTTGAAAACAATTTTAACGATTCTGATACTTCACTAGGCATGAGTATTTTTTATGAAAAACAAGACAAACCAAACACTACTTTCGATACCTGCAACTGGGAAGGAATAGCAAAAGTATCATATAAAATCTCAGAAAATCTAACCAATTCCTTTCAATATTCTTATAAGTATAATCACATACACATGGACAATAAGGGTGGAAAAGATGAGGATATCTCTGAGATAATAAGAGATCAAGAAGGTGAGTATCAGGTTTCATCAGTGGGATACACGTTAGCGTACAATAAACTGGATAACCTCTATACTCCTAAAGAGGGATATTTATTGCGTTTAAGTCAGGATATTTCAGGATTATGGGGAAATGTAAATTTCCTAAAATCTGAATTCTTATCTTTTTATACACACCCTATATTAAGCAAAATTGATGATGATATAACATTGCGCTTTAAAGTAGCAGCAGGTCATATTTTTTCCTATACTAATAAAGAGCTCAACATTGGCCAGCACTTCTTTAAAGGTGGCAATGAGATTAGAGGATTTGACCTTTCCGGCATTGGACCAAGAGCAGAAGACAAAAATAAAAGCTCATTGGGAGGCAAAACTTATTTTAATTTAACACAGCAAGTAGATTTTCCACTATCTAAATTATACGACTATGCTGGTATCAAAGGCTCACTATTTGTTGACTATGCAACACTTTTTGGTTTAGATGAAAAGAAGGGATATAGTGGGAAATATTACGATAGTAAGCTTATAAGAGTATCACCAGGTTTTGGCTTTTCAATGCCTTCTCCTTTTGGTAGGCTGAGATTAGATTTTGGATTTCCTTTAGTAAAGGAAGCTTATGACATAATACCATCGACAAACGTTAAAATTTCTATTGAAGCGGGGATTTAAATGAAATATATACAGTTATTTACATCAGTTATTGCCTTAATTATTTCCTTATTTGTGGGGTATAAGTTTGTAGGGTATCAACCTCAGAGCGCGATTAATACAAAGGCTGCCATTATTGATAGTGACAAAGTTATCAATGAATCTCTGGCTCTGCAAAATATACAACAACAAATAAAGGAGCAGAATTCTAGATTACAGCAAGAATTTGAAAATGAGTTGGAAAAATTTAAGCCATCGAAAGAAGAATTTGACCTTTTGTCAGAAGAAGCAAAAAAAGAAAAGACGGAACAATTTAGTAAGCATACTGTAAGCGTTAGGGATAATTACGCCAAGAAAATGTCACATTTAGAAGAAAATTATCGAGAAGCAGTAGAAAGTGTCTTTAACAAGATAAAAGAAGTTGCTAAAAGAACGGCAGAAAAAAACAATATAGATTTAGTACTATTTATTTCAAAAAAGAATCAAGTTTTATACTCCATGGATGAAGTCGATTTATCGGATGTGGTATTAAAAAATGTAAACAAGGAAATACCTGAATTTGCTTTGCAAAGCATTGAGTAGGCTTATGCAATGTAATATCAATAATATTATAAAAATACTACCACATTCTTATCCTTTTCTCTTAGTAGATAGGGTTATAGAATGCGAACCTGGTAAAAGTATAAAAGCAATCAAAAATGTTACTTTCAACGAGCAATTTTTTATTGGTCATTTTCCTGGCCATCCGATAATGCCAGGAGTTTTGATAATTGAGTCTTTAGCTCAGGCATCTGCTATATGTGTTCTCGGTAAAAAAATAGTAGAAAATAAAGTTGTATACTTTATGTCCATTGAAAACGCAAAATTCAGAAAGCCAGTCACTCCAGGAGATACCTTAATTCTTCAATCTAACTTTGAAGGTTTGCGTTTAGGTGTATACAAATTTAAGTGTGTTGCATCTGTTGGAAAAGAAGAGGTTGCAGGAGCAACAATCTTAGCAAAACTGCAAGATAAATAAAATCTTCATCTATAAGAAACAGTATGTACACTGTATAGTATAAAGATGCAACTGAATTTCAAAATCTCATTTTCAAACTTATACACTCGTAGTGAATTAATAAAGTTAGATAAGGCGTTTTTGGATTACATAAAATCGTGCGATGAAAGCTTGTTTTATTCATTAGTTGAAGCAAGAGAAAAAGCAGCTTCTTCTTCGATGTCATCCCAGTGTTCATCCCAGTGCTTGACACTGGGATCCAGAAAACAAAAAGGATGGATTCCAGCTTGGATGAAAGATGGTTGTAATAGCCAGTTAATAATGGATCTCTCACATTTACTTGATGAATTTATTGCAAAATTTTTCAATATTGAAAAAGAAGTAGAAGAGTTAAAGGAAAAACACAATGACTTTGCTGTAATATACAGATGCAAAAGATTATTTGTTCAGCGTTATGCATTGAAGAAATACACTGATGTAGCAAATATTGATTATGTCACTAACAAATTAAATAGTTTCATTACTTTACCGACAACAGAAAAAAACTTTTCTGAGCAGGTAATGAGTTGGCTTGAAAATAAAGAGGATCACAAAGAAGAAATAGAACTTGCGGCTCAATATGCAGTTTGGAGAGTGAAAAATAAACAGAGTATACTATTTAGCATACATAAGAAAATTGATTACGAAAATCTCGTATCATTCTTGAAAAAAGAAGTAGATGAGGTTGAGGTTCTGTATTCAAATGAGGTGAAAAGAAGATATGGTTTTGATCTAACAAGCAAAAAGGTGAGTTTGAATAAAGCACTAGATAATGCTCACTACTGCATATTTTGTCATAAGCAAAGTAAGGACAGCTGCTCAAAGGGGCTAATCAATGATGACAACACTTTCAAAAAGTCTCCACTTAGAGTTGAGCTGCACGGCTGCCCACTAGAGCAGAAAATATCAGAAATGAATCTGGTAAAAAGCGAAGGATATAGCATAGCAAGTCTTGCAATTGTGATGATAGATAACCCATTATGTGCGGCTACTGGACACAGAATATGCAATGACTGCATGAATTCGTGCATATATCAAAAACAAGAACCCGTAAATGTGCCAGCAATTGAAACAAGGATTCTAGATGATGTGCTTAGTTTACCGTATGGATTTGAAATATATTCTCTGCTTAGCCGTTGGAATCCTTTAAATTTTAAGCGTCCATTGCCAAAAGGAAACACTGGAAAAAACGTCCTAGTTGTAGGCCTTGGTCCTGCGGGTTTTAATTTAGCTCATCATTTATTAAACGATGGGCATAACGTTATCGCCATTGACGGACTAAAGATTGAAACTTTGATCGATAATTTACAGCTAATTAAAGGTTTTGAACACGAAAAATTGAGTGAACGCACGGCAGATGGGTTTGGTGGAGTGTCAGAATACGGCATTACTTCTAGGTGGGATAAAAATTACTTAAAGATTATTAGATTACTGCTGGAAAGACGTGAGAATTTTGCACTTTATGGAGGCATTCGTTTTGGCAGCACGATAACTGTTGATGACGCATTTAACTTGGGTTTTGATCACATTGCCTTGGCACTTGGCTCTGGTAAGCCACGAATGATCAAAATAAAAAACATACTAGCCCGTGGAGTGCGCATGGCATCTGACTTTCTTATGTCGTTACAACTGACTGGCGCTCTTAAATTTGATTCTATAGCAAATCTGCAAGTTCGTATGCCGATAGTTGTCATAGGTGCAGGACTCACTGCAATTGATACTGCTACTGAAGTTTTAGCTTACTATCCGATTCAAGTAGAAAAATTTCTTCTTCGTTATGAAATATTGGTTGATAAGTATGGAAAGAAATATGTCGAAAAAGATTGGAAAGAAGAGGAATATGAACTTGCAAATGAGCTGATATCGCATGCACAATTGATCCGAAAAGAGCAAGAATCAGCAAAAAAAGAGAATAGAGAAGCAAAAATATTGGAACTAATGCAAAGTCTAGGGGGAGTGAAAATTGTATATAGAAAAGAGCTAAAAGATTCACCAAGTTATCGATTAAATAGCGAAGAGGTGCAAAATGCACTATCAGAAGGGATTTACTTTATTGAAAACTTAGAGCCGATTGAAGTTGTAATAGATAAATATAACCACGCTGAATCAATAAAACTAATAGACACAAAATCTGATGAAATCAAGCATATAAAAGCACGTTCTATTTTTATAGCAGCAGGTACTGAACCAAATACAGTTATTGCAACAGAAGATAAAAAGCATTTTAAATTAAATAACGGATATTTTACTCATTTGAATTCATCGGGAAAAGAAATAGATCCTATCTTTTCTCCTAAGATGCGAGATAAAGATAGAATATTAGTATATAAGGAAGGCAATAAAACAATTAGCTTTTTTGGTGATCTTCATCCCTCGTATAGCGGCAGTGTAGTCAAAGCTATGGCAAGCGCTAAGAATGGTTACCCTATCATTTCTCAGCTTTTGAATAGAGTTAATAGCTTCATTTATGTCACTCCGGCTAGAATCTCGGAGTCACATGCACAATTGTATGAATGTTGTAATACAAGAGTAACTTTCACCAAAAAAGATGTCATTCCAGTGCCCAGACACTGGAATCCAGAAAACTTAATTTTGAATGAGTACACCAGATGGTTGTATAGTCAGAACTGGATTCCAGTGTCAGCTATTTGCACAACACCACCTGCTATGCGAATTACCTACAAATTGCAGCATTTGCACGCTAAAGCGTCACGCGCTGGAATAATATCAGAACACCTAGCTAACAAAGAATTTTTCAATAAAATCAAAGAGCAATTCACTGCAAAGGTTATAAAAGTTCAATATTTAACAAACAAAGTTGTGGAAATAGTGATCAAAGCACCACTTGCGGCAAAGAATTTTAAACCTGGACAATTCTTTAGGTTGCAAAATTTTGAAACCAATAGTAGAAAAGCCAATAATACAAACCTTGCTATGGAAGGTATAGCAGTAACCGGCACTGAAGTAGACAAAAAAAAAGGATTTATTTCCACTATTGTGCTTGAAACTGGCGGTTCCACTAATTTATGTAAATGTTTTAAAAAAGGTGAACAAATAATTCTTATGGGTCCAACTGGCAGTCCTACTGAGATTGGTTAAACCTATTTTGTACTAATTATACCATAATGTATATTATTTATTAATAAATCTATACTACAATAATGATTTTTATTAAGGTAGTATTATGACACATCAGTTAATATTCACACTTCCAAAAGAAAGCTACTCTATAGCTATAGGACCATGTTCTGCAAAAAGTAGAAAGTGTAAGGAGTTTATAGCAAAAAACGAAGACGTAGGTATGAAATTTCTTATTTCTACTAAAGATGATACTGGCAAAACAGGAAAAATGTCCCTTTGTAAAGATAATAACGGTCAAGATGAGTGTACAACATCCTACACAGTTCAATTTCCAGTAATTTATAATGATCTTTTTAATGATAGCTTGAGCTACGTAAGTGTTCTTTTGGATCATGATAAAGGACATTTAACTAGGATGCGCAATGAATTCGATAAATATAATATTGATTACACAGTTATGGACAATGATATAACACAGAATATGTTGTCAGAGGTTTTTATATAATCTAATTTTCATTATACAGCTACTCAGAGCTCTCTTGGTTCCATTATCTCTACTCGAATGCCGTCATTACAGTGCTTGATACAGGGATCTATAGATAAACAATTTAATATTCCACTACGTGTTAGCGGAACCTATCTATATCATTATCCAAAAAACATAAAAAACTAAATTAACGAAGAATTCTTTAATAGAATCAGATATTGCGAAGAGCATAAAAGTCGAATGAGTGCATTAAAAACTGGCAGATCCATTATATTTATGCAAATACTGAAGAGAAAGCGAGTAAATAACTCTCAACTGACAGACTTAATGAAGTTCTAGATATTAAAGTGATGCCAAACTTTATTTCAAAAAGTAAATAATTTACTAACGCTCGTGCACAAATTAAAAATAAATTATGCACGAGTGTAGCACTGTGAATTAGGAGTGCTATATTAAAGCTTACCTCACTATTAAAGCTATCGGTCAGATTAGGTTTTTAATCTAATCTGACCGGTTTCTCTATAACCTTCTAAACCCTGATATAATTATATGGTAATTAGCTTAACTAGTGGTTAATATGCAAATTGATTTTATTTGTATGTTGAGGTAGCATAAACCATACTGTTTTACATCATTGTGCAACTTTATAAATTTTTATTGCTATTTCTATTGACTACATTAATAGTGATAGTCCTAATATTACCTGAAAATTTAGGTACTACACTGAATTGCTCTCATCCAGTTCTAAATTTTGATTTATCTTTTCGTATCGTACTAATATCTTTTTTATCAGTTGCATTTTTAGCTGTTCTACCAGTACAAAATTTGACTTTTTCAGAGATGCTATCTTTTGCTGCTTACACTATTAGTTCACTTTATGCAGTTTTATCTGAACATATGATATTGGTTATAATATTCTGTGAATTAATGACTGTCAGTGCATTTTTTACTATCGCATCTGGCTGTAGAGATAGTGGACCTGCAATAAGGTACGCTTGTGTACACTTTTTCGTTGGAGTTATATTAATAGTAGGATTGGCACTTCAAAGCACTAACCTGATAATTTTGGGTTTATTGATAAACTGCGCTTGTTTTCCTTTTTCGTTTTGGATTGTTGATGCATATCCTGCTGCATCGCTACATGGCACCACATATCTCTCTTTATTTACCACTAAAGTCTCTTTTTTAGTGATGCTTTTACACACTTATAACCTATGGCAAGATTGTACTGAAATATTAGCGCTTGTAGGCGCCATCACTGCAATTTACAGCATTATATTTGCTTCTCTTGAGCAAAATATTCGCAGATTTTTATGCTATAATGTTGTAGGACAAATGGGCTTGCTGATTATTGCAGGAAGTTTGCTCAGTCCTTCGGAAAAAGCAATACCAATTTTGATACTGCATATAATCTTCTCTCTTGTTTATCAATCATTATTGTTTGTGGTCAGTAATTCGATTATTTTACAAACAAAAACAATTAGTTTTAATGGAGTGGGTAAACTGATGTCAGTGGAAGGCATGTGTGCTATAATCGCAATACTTACAATGGCTGCATTTCCTGGAACCGTTGGATTTATCAGTAAATCATATATCACAGCTGAAATTGAAATGAACACTGTTGCCTTAAAAGGGTATAAAAATTTATATAAGCTTCTAAATTTGCTGCTTCATTTAAGCTTGGGGCTAAAGTTTCTTTATTACTTATTTATTGCAAAAAGTAAGTCAAAACCTCTAGCAGAGAGGGGAAGCAAAATGACTATGATTATTTTAGCATTTATATGCGTAATCGCTGGCAATCCTTACTTACCTATTTACAATAAACCTTCGATTTTCGATTTTGTGTACAACACAAAAAATGTTTTGTCGCAATTTAATTTATTACTATGTACCACTTTATTGTTTATTCCTTTACGCAAGTTATTTTACCCGAGAGTAAATTTTAAAATGGATGTTGATTGGATTTTTAGAATTTTCATATCCTATATTATCTTGTTGTTCAATCAATTGGTCTTTAAAGTGAGAGAAATGTCTGCCAACGTACTGCAAAACTTGACTAATTCACTTACTAATTTATACTTTAATAATATTACTAAACTTAAAGAAGTGCTAAGTTATAACTCAGTAAGTTTTGTTTCAGCTTCTTCTCTCTTTTTAATGAGTATTCTACTAATGCTATTATGTTTAAATCGTTAACTGAAAGTTTAAATTCTGTATTTAGTAAACTGAGAGGAAAGTCGATCATTTCTGAAGATGATTTTAATCTTGCCATGCGTGAAATACGTATAGCTTTAATTGAAGCTGACGTTTCACTTGAAGTTGCAAAAAAATTCATCAACGACATTAAAGATAAAGTGATTGGGGAAAAAGTCATAAAAAGTGTTTCTCCAGCACAAATGATAATTAAAATTGTGCAGGATAATTTAGTTGCAGTTCTCGGATCAGAGAAAAGTGACTTAAATCTAGCAGTTAAACCCCCTGCTGTGATTATGATGGTGGGCTTACAAGGTGCAGGTAAAACAACTACCTCAGGAAAGCTTGCTTTAAAGCTAAAAAAGCAAAAGAAAAAAGTGATGCTTGCCTCTTTAGACATTTATAGGCCGGCTGCCCAGAAACAACTTGAGGTGCTGGGTAAACAGATAGACGTACAAACTTTATCTATAGTAATAAATGAGGAGCCTATTGCAATTACAAAAAGGGCACTGGCAGCAGCAAAGAACGATAATTATGATGTATTAATACTAGACACCGCAGGCAGGCTTCATATTGACAATAATATGATGAATGAGTTGAAAGCCGTAAAGGAAATAGCTTCACCTGCAGAAGTTATTTTAGTAGCCGACGCAATGATAGGCCAGGATGCGGTCAACATTGCCAAATCATTCAATGAGGTAATAGGTGTAACCGGCATTATTCTCACCCGTGTTGATGGTGATGCACGTGGTGGTGCTGCTCTTTCTATGAAAATGATCACCGATTGTCCAATTAAATTTATTGCTTGTGGTGAAAAATTAAGTGACCTCGATGATTTTTATCCCGATAGAATTGCAAAAAGGATACTTAGCATGGGTGATGTTGTATCATTGGTTGAAAAAGCTGCTGAGATTGTTGGTCAGGAAGAAATTGATAAGTTACAAAAGAAAGTAAAAAAGGGTAAATTCGACCTAAACGACCTAGTGGGAATGTTAAAAACTCTGAGTAAAATGGATGGCATTAGCAACATAATGAAATTCATCCCTAGTTCATTCACAAAAAAGCTAAGTAGCAGTGTGCCAGACGACAATAAAGTGAAAAAATATATAGCCATCATAAACTCAATGACCGAAAAAGAAAGGCAAAATCCAGATATTTTAAATGGCAAAAGAAGACTTAGAATTTCTAAGGGGTCCGGAACAAGTGTAACTGACGTTAATCTTCTAATTAAGCAGTATAATCAAATGAGCTCTATGGTGAATAAGTTCAGTAAAGTTGACCATAGTAAACTCAAAGAATCTGATTTGATGGATATGCTAAGCAGAAAGTAAGTCAGCAGGTAGTGGAATGAAATAAAATCATCAGTTGTAATTGCTGTTGAATAGTAAAGTATATTATTTTAGCGTGAAGTAATAAATTCAATAAATTTCTTCAGTTGGAATTGGCATGATAATAAAAATTGATACAAGTTACTTTATCTATATTTAATGCGCTGTTTTATAGCTAACACACTATACCACCGTAGCACTACACTAGTAACAGACCGAAGGTTGTCGATATCTCAAGTTAGGCTAGTTACAGCATCCACAATATCGTTTGTAAACCTGTAGCTATATACAATAAATGAACTTTTTTATATATTCGTTGTTAGTATTTTGTATTTCCTGAACAGTTCCGTGAAAAATGATCTCCCCTTCATATAATACTGCTATTTTGTCAGCTATTTTAAATGCACTATGAATATCATGTGTAATCGTGATAATTGTAGGACGAAGATCTTGAGATAATTTTATTATTATCTCGTTTACTACATCTGACATGATTGGGTCTAATCCTGAAGTTGGCTCATCCAATACAATAATTTCTGGGTTGTGTGCAATTGCTCTTGCAAGTGCCACTCTTTTCTTCATTCCACCTGATAGTTCTACTGGAAACATTTCTGCTATGTTTTCTTCCAGTCCAACGTCATTTAACTTCTCGATTGCTAGGCGTTTTGCCTCCTTTATGCTGATATTAAAGCGTTTTTTATAATTAAAAGATATATTTTCCCACACTGTAACGTAGTCAAACAAAGCGGAATTTTGAAATAAGACTCCAAATTTATTTTTGCTTTTACTATTTATTTTAATAGACCCTGAGTCTGGTGTCAGTAATCCAATAATTATTTTTGTTAATACAGATTTACCACTTCCTGAGCCGCCAAGTATGACTAATGATTCTCCTTTCGATATATTGAAAGTTATGTTGTTTAATATCGTTCTATCATCAAAGGATAAGCTTAGATTCAATATTGATATTATGGGGCTATGCATGTATTAAAGTAATTAAGTAATTTGCTAAAATTATCAATATAGAGGATATAACAACAGTTGATGTTGTTGCAATACCTACTCCTCGTGCACCTTCCCTACAATGGTAACCGTAATAACAACTTGAAACAGAAATTATGGCGCCAAAAGCAGTCGCTTTCATTAGCCCAACAATAAAATCGTACATATTAAAGAATTGAGCTGTATATTTTATGTATATATTTAAATTGTGGTTAAATTCAAAGACTGCGGTGACATACCCTCCAAATATTCCTATTAGATCTGCACATACTGTAAGTATTGGAAATACTATAACTGACGCTAGAATTCTTGGTACAATTAAATATTTGAAAGGATTGATGTCCAAAGTTGTAAGTGCATCTATTTGTTCAGTGATGCGCATCGTGCCAATTTCTGCTGCAATTGAGGACCCAACCTTTCCTACCATTATTAAGCTGATCAAAACTGGCCCTAACTCTTTAATGATAGTAACCGTAACAAGTTTAGGTACTACTTGTTCTTGATTAATCAATATACCACTTAAGCTACTCTGTAAAACTATCACTGCTCCTATAAAAACTCCAGTGAGCCCAACAATTGGCAAAGAGAAAAAGCCTATCTCTATAATTTGTCTTGCCACATTGCTAAAATAATATGGAGGAATAAAGCAGTGGTATAGAGATTGAATAAAAAATACAAATGCGTTACCAATCCTCAACAGAAAGTTGATAAAGCATCTACCGATTATTCTAACGCTGTCTATATTAAAGGAACTCACTTTACATTTATCTTAGCTAAAATTAGTTTTACTGATTTTATTAAAATTTTTATTAACTTCGCCAGAGTATAGTCAAGATATGTCTTAAGTTCAATATACTTTGATCAAAATGCTTGAGTTTAAGTTTATAAGAGTGAATTGTATAAGAAAACCTTACTTATTTCGCTATTTACTTCTTGTAAAAAACATGCTACTAATAAATTGTGTTATATAATTGAATTGGAGTAAGTTTTGGCAGTTCCGAAGAGAAAAAAGTCAAAATCAAGGCGTAATATGCATCGTTCTCATCATGCTATTAAGCCTAAGAATATTGTGGTATGTGCAACAACTGGAGAATTCATGTTGCCTCACAACATAGCAGTTGACAATAGTTACAAAGGAAAACGTGTTTTCATTAAACAAAAGGCGGAGTAACTCATGATATGTTACCCACGGTCAACAACAACATAGTTATCGCACTTGATGCTATGGGAGGGGATTTTGCACCTTTTTCCGTAATTCAGGGTGCTAGTTTTTTCTTGGATAATCTTGTTGACCCAGGTGTTGAAGTTTTTTTTCATATTTATGGAGATCAGAAAGAAATATCTCCTTTGCTTTCAAAATACAAAAAAGTAAGCGATAGCTCCGAATTTACCCATTGCTCTGATAATGTTCTTCCAAATGATAAACCCTCTTTTGCACTTAGACATCGCAAAGATTCAAGTATGAAGGCAGCTGTTGAAGCAGTGAAAAAAGGTAAAGCTTTTGGGATGGTGTCTTCAGGCAACACTGGAGCATTGATGGCTATCTCCAGATTTATTTTAGGAACATTACCCAATATCTATCGTCCTGCTATTGCATCTGTCTGTCCAACTAAGACAAAAAGCTTTGCATTGCTTGATCTTGGTGCAAATGTTGACTGTAATACTGACTCATTATTTCAATTTGCATTAATGGGGAGTATATTTGCAAAAATAGCATTAAAAGTTGAAAATCCTGAAGTCGCTTTGCTAAACATTGGTACAGAGGAAGTGAAAGGTACTGACTCAGTAAGAGGAGCTTTTGAGTTACTCAAAAATGCTCCAAGTATTAACTTCAAAGGATATATAGAGGCAAGTGAATTTTTAGATGGTAATATAGACGTAATTGTTGCTGATGGTTTTGTTGGTAATGTAATGCTCAAGACAGCTGAGGCAACTGCTGGTACTTTTATCAGTCTAATAAAACAGGAAGTATTTAATTCATGGATGACAAAAATGCTTGTCGGCATATTGTTGAAACCCAAGCTAAATAAAGCATTAGAGCGTTTTAATCCTAAAATTAGAAGTGGAGCTATGTTTTTAGGGCTAAATGGTATCATTATAAAGAGCCACGGAAATTCTGATGCTATTTCTTTTGCTCACGCTATAAAATTTGCAGTAAATGCAATCAGTGAAAATTTGAACCAGAAGATAATTAACGGGGTAAGTCATATTAAATAAAAGTTTCATATTGAGCACTGGTTCTTACCTACCAAAAAAAATTTTGAGTAATAACGAAATTGCATCGATAGTTGAAACAAACGATGAATGGATAAGGCAAAGAACAGGAATAGTTCAAAGACATATAGCAGATGAAGGAGAATTAACGTCAGATTTAGCTGTTAATGCAGCGAAAAATGCTATAGAAAAAGCGAAAATTTCAATAGATGAAATTGGTTTGATCATAGTTGCAACAACAACACCTGACAAAACTTTTCCTAGCTGTGCAACGATTATACAAAGTAAATTAAAGTGTAAAAACGCATTTGCTTTTGATGTACAGGCAGCATGCTCTGGTTTTATATATGCAGTTACAGTTGCTGATTCACTTATAAAGTCTAACGATAGAATTAAATACGCGCTTGTTATTGGTGCTGAAATAATGTCTAGGATTGTTGATTGGGAAGATAGGTCAACTTGTGTACTCTTTGGTGATGGTGCTGGTGCAGTGATAATGAAATCAGAAATGAGTAGCAGTAGCATTATATCAACAAACTTACACTCTGATGGCAATGTGGACTTATTATGTACAAACGGAGGAATATCCTCTACTCGTGATTCTGGAAAGATACTTATGAATGGAAGAGAAGTGTTTAAACATGCAGTAGAGAAATTAACAGCCTCAGTAGAGGAAACTCTAAAATGCAATAGTTTGAAGATTACTGATATTGACTGGTTAATTCCCCATCAAGCAAACATTCGCATTATTGAAGCAGTAGTAAAGAAATTAGATTTTCCTATAGAAAAAGTAATTAATACAGTTGATAAGCATGCAAACACCTCAGCAGCGTCAATTCCACTAGCCTTAGACTATGCAGTACAAGAATCAAAAATAAAGTCAGGAAATCTGATATTGCTGATTTCAATAGGTGCAGGCCTGACCTGGGGTTCTGTGTTACTGCGCTATTAGACTTCCTATTACCCACGCTTCTTTTTTCTCAGTTTTATCGTTACATGCTGTACTGACAAAGTTTTGAGATATTATCACAAACATTATATTCACAAGAAATACTTGACTTCACGTGTACTAAGAAGCATTTTATACATGATGTGTGCCCGTAGCTCAGTTGGATAGAGCAACAGCCTTCTAAGCTGTGGGTCGTAGGTTCGAATCCTACCGGGCACATTCTTCTATCAACGCTTTCTATAAATTTTCAAGTATTCTGGTACCACATTTTCAATTGCTAGTGGTCTAATTTTCATTGTTCCGAGATCATCTGACTTTTCGATTGAACTATTCATCATAACTTTCACCTGATCTCGAGTAAGTATAGGGCTTGCATCTCCGGTTATAGGTTTTAACAGCACAGAAACAACTTTACTTTCTAAGAAAAAGGCTATCAATCTTGCCATTGGAAAAGGTACATTGATCAGTAGACACTTTCTGTTAGTCACATTCAGAATAAACTTTAATAAGCTTTTAAAAGAGTAAACTTTTGGTCCACCTATATTATAAATTTTTTTATCTTGCTTATTAAAGCTGATAATACGATATACCACTTCAGCTAAGTTTGTTACACATATCGGCTGAAATTTCGTTATTCCACTACCGATTAACGGCAAAAAAGGAAGAATTGTTGCTAATCTTGCAAATTTATTGAAGAAACTATCTTCTTTACCGAATACAAGACTTGGCTTAATTATTATTGCTCCCTGAAATGCTGAAGTTACAGCTTTTTCACCTTCTAATTTACTTTGGGCGTATCTTGACAGCTTACTATTTTCTATTCCCATGGCAGAAAAATGTATCATCATGTATACACTTTTTATTTGCGCAGCTTTTGCTATTCTTTCAGCTACTCCAACATGAACGTCATAGAAATCGTGCTTTCTTGTCTCATATAGTATTCCTACTAAATTTATAACAACATCACATCCCTCCATACTTTCTAAAATTGATTTTTCATTAAAAAAATCTCCTTCAATTATTGATATTTGTCCTAAATTTCCACATAACTTCAGACAAGCAGCTTTTTCCTGATCACGAGTAAATATTCTTATTAAATACCCCGCCGCTGCCAAGCGTCTTACGATGTGTTTTCCTATAAATCCCGTTCCACCAAAAATAACTATACGTTTTATCACAGTTAAAACTTCCAATAACTTAACTTTAAATTAATACAATAGTTTTATTTAATATTCTATTGTGAATTCCTGCATTATAAGGTCCATTCTCATTCCATGAGAACCTTTAACTAAAATTACATCATTACCTTGAACAATATTAGCTAAATTACTTTCCAATTTGTTAGAATCATCGAAATGCATGCCTTTTATATTCTCCGGTAAAAGTTTATTCAATTCTAACATAAATTTACCAACCGTATGAACTTTATTCACATTTTGTTCTACTATAGAGTCAAGCAATTCTGTATGAAATACTATGCTTTCATTACCAAGTTCTAACATATCGCCAAGTAGTGCCACTTTTCTTAAATTAGAATATGTACCTAAAGTTCTTATTGCAGCCTTCATTGAAGTAGGGTTAGCATTATAGGAGTCGTTAATCAAATGTACTAATTTTCCATTGTATTTAGCTTGATGAACATTACCTCTACCTTCTGTTACAGTAAAATTCTCAAGTGCTAGTGGTAATTTAGATAAATCAAGTTCGAGACTTTGCAAAACTGCTGTAACAACTAATGCAGAGTATGCAAAATGTTCGCCTTTTACAGGTAAATTACAGTTCATAATTTGACCACTGTTCAGTTTGATTTTTAAATTTAGACCGTTATCGTCTCTTATTAGGTCTAACAAACAAACAGTAGCACTTTCATTCTTACCAAAGCTTACTACATTTCTGTTAGCATTTGATAAGAGATAATCATAATGTTCATTATCCTTATTCAAAACCAAAGTACCATTATTTTTCATACCATGTAGAATTTCTAATTTCGCTTGCGCAATATCAAGTAGAGATGAAAAATTTTCAACATGCGCAGGTTCAATGTTGGTAATAACTGCAATATCCGGATTGCTAATCTCCGATAACTCTTTTATTTCACCAGCTCTACTCATTCCTATTTCAAGGATTAAGTACTGGCAGTCTTCTGGCGCTTTTAGAATCGTAAAAGGCAATCCTATATTATTATTCAAGTTACCTTCATTTACATGAGATACTCCATAATGCAACAAAACAGTGTTAAGCATATCTTTTGTAGTGGTTTTCCCAACACTACCTGTAATTGTGATAACTTTAGCATTAACAAGAATATTTCTAATGTAATATGATGCCATATTATGCAAAGCTTTTAGAGTATCTTGCACAATAATTAGAGGAAAATTTCTATATTTATCTTCGCTTACTACCGCAGCAACAGCTCCTTTTAAAAATGCTTCATGTAGAAAATCATGCCCATCAAATTTCTTTCCCTTGAGAGCAATAAATAAATCACCTTTTTTTATGCTTCTTGTATCCGTTGAAATATTTGAGCTATATACCGAATTACAAACACCCTCCCCTCTTCCGCCAGTAGCATCGATAATATTATTTGCGTTCCATTTTAACATAATTTATCTTTAAAGGTAATTTGAACAAGAAAAGCAGCAAAAATACTACATACTTTGGTAATGTACAAATAATGATTGCTATTTCTATAATTTCATCTTATAATAGATATACAAGCTTAAATATTTTCGTCTATAATTGGGTGTATTTTACTATCTGATTGTAGAAAGTGACTTGGAGGTATGTATGGCAAAAGATGAGTCAAATAAAAAGTCTATTTTGGCTAAGATAAAAGGTGTGTTTTTTCTTGTGCCTAAAGCACTTATTTATCCTATAAAGAAACCGTTTGCTTCAATTGATGAAATGAAGCATGATGCTAAAGTTTCATTAAAAAACGCTGTGAGTGATATACCTAAAGAAGAAGAGAAATATGACCCACCTATAAAAACCACAGAAGCTAGTAAGTACCTTGGCATACAAATAACAAAACAAGAAAAAGGTAAGGTAAGTTTTTTAGCGTCAAGAACTTTAACGGGGAATATACCTTACTTGAGTCCAGAGAAATTAGATGAAATAAGGGAAGATCTGCCCAATATAACTATTTTTAGAGAAGAAAACAAAATTGTAATTGAAGTTGATGTTGAAAAGATTATCCAAGAAATAAAAGATAAAAATCTAGGTATGGATGAAAAAGTAATGAAAAAGTACGCTCTTGAAGGAATTTATAATAAGATTGATTGTGATCTTAAAAATTTAGCAAAAATTACTGGTGGAGAGTTTAAAGTTCACACAGATCGGAAATTGCTGTATGGTATTGCAGAAAAGTTGTATAGTGGATATGATAGTAAAAAGCAGAAGTCACAGGAAGTTGTAAGGCCTATGGATAAAGAAAAGTCATCAGAGAAAATTTTAAATAATTGGCAAAAAGCTATTAAACAAGATTTTGAAAGTTGCGAAAGCATAAGAGGTAGGGGGAAATAAATTATGGAGAGTGTTATGAAAGAAGTTCAAATAGAGGAAAGGTATCATAGCCTAACTGTTCCTGGAGATATGTATCATTTACAACCAGAAGTTATTGCTGCAAGAAGGGCAAATAGAATAGAAACGTTTTCAAAAAGACACCAAATGGACTATGGGTCAGTTTTGCGTGGACAAGATATACAGCTAAAAGACGTTTCAAGTCTTGAAGATGCTTCTAGCGAAGCAGCAATAAGCCCACCTTCTACACAAAATCATAAGCAAAATAGAAGAGGACCAGGAATTTAATAAAGTATGGGTAGTACAGCTTATGATGACACTAATATCTTTGCTAAGATATTAAGAGGTGAGTTGTCTTATGAGGAAATACATAAAAATGAAAATGTGCTAGCTTTTCGTGATAAGTATCCTGATGCACCAGTTCATATTCTAGTTATACCAAAAGCTCAATACGTTTCATACGATGATTTTGTTCTGAAAGCTTCCGAAGAGGAAATAGTAAGTTTTTTTAAAACTGTTAGAGAAATAGCACATAAATATAACTTAGAAAAAACAGGATATAGATTAGTTACTAATCACGGTAAAGATGGAGAGCAAGTTATACCGCACTTTCACATACATATTTTAGGTGGTAAAAGATTAGGAAAGCATGTAAATTCATAGTGTTATATGTTTTTTAAATGAGTGAATATTTAACCATATTAATTTTTATCTGTGTATCAATTGTAGTATCCTTTACTTTAGGTGTATTACCTATGTTTCTTGCAGTCAGTAACCCAGATGGTGAAAAGCTTTCTACATATGAGTGTGGCTTTAATCCTTTATCAAGAGCCAGAAAAAGTTTCGACATAAAATTTTACTTAGTTGCAATATTGTTCATAATATTCGATTTAGAAATTGCTTTTCTTTTTCCTTGGGCCGTTTCTTTATCTAAAATAAGCTATTACGGATTTTGTTCTATGATGATATTCCTTGCAATACTTACTATAGGCTTTATTTATGAGTGGTGTAAAGGTGCGTTGGAATGGGAGTAAATTTATCTAATAGCGATTGGAATCGTTACAAAAAAGAAGGTTTTCTTATCACTAAATTTGGCGATTTAATAGATTATATAATGAACTGGGCAAGGTCTGGTTCATTGTGGCCAATGACATTTGGTCTTGCATGTTGCGCAGTAGAGATGATGCACACTGCATCCAGTCGTTATGATCTTGATAGATATGGCATAATCTTTCGTGCAAGCCCAAGGCAAGCAGATGTTATGATTGTTGCTGGCACGTTAACTAATAAAATGGCAGCAGCATTGCGTAAAGTTTATGATCAAATGGCGGACCCCAAATACGTCGTTTCTATGGGAAGTTGTGCAAATGGCGGTGGCTATTATCATTATTCTTACTCAGTAGTCCGTGGTTGCGATAGAATTGTGCCAGTTGATGTATATGTTCCTGGATGCCCTCCAACTGCTGAGGCGTTACTATATGGAATGCTATGTCTACAAAATAAAATAAAACGAACTAAGAATATATAGCATGGATAAAACTGCAAAATACATACAAAAAAAGACTAAATGTGAATGTATTCAGAAAAATGATGGCACTATTGTAATATATTCAGCTTTGAATGACATTGAAAATCACTTACTCTTTCTACGTGATGATGAAAAGTGTAGGCTTGAATTATTAGTTGACGTTTTTGGAGTTGATTACCCAGATAGAAAAAAACGTTTCGAGCTAATATACAATTTGCTCAGCCTTGTGCACAATATCAGAGTGCACATAAAGCTTCAGTTATGTGAAGATGATATACCTCTAAGTGCAGCAAAGATATTTAACGCAGCTTCGTGGTTTGAGCGTGAAGTATTTGATATGTATGGAATAGAGTTTTCTAATCACCCAGATTTACGTAGGATTTTAACGGATTATGGATTCAAAGGTCATCCAATGTTAAAAGATTTTCCTCTCACTGGCTACGAGGAAGTAAGATACGATATAGAGGCAAAAAAGGTTGTATATAATCCTATAGACTTACCGCAAGATTTTCGTATGTTTGACAGCTTATCCCCTTGGGAAGGTAGTAAAGCCACAAAAGTAAATATAAAGGAGTAGAAAATGACAGCACAAAGAAAAAAAATATCTTTGATTGGTGCAGGAAATATCGGTGGGACTCTTGCCCATATGATTGCACTAAGAGAACTAGGAGATGTTATTTTGCTTGATGTAAGCGATGGAATACCACAAGGTAAAGCACTTGACATTACAGAATCATCTCCTATTGATCGATCTAATGTCAATATTACTGGTACAAATAGGTATGAAGATATAAAAAACTCTGACGCAATTATAATAACTGCTGGCATTGCCAGAAAACCTGGAATGAGCAGAGATGACCTTCTGCAAACTAATGCTGCAGTAATGAAAGAGGTTGGGGAAAATATTAAAAAACATTCTCCAAACGCATTTGTAATAGTGGTTACCAATCCTTTAGATGCTATGGTTTCAGTAGTATACAAATCTTCAAGCCTGCCAACTAATATGATTGTTGGTATGGCAGGAGTGCTTGACTCTGCTCGTTTTCGTTATTTTCTTGCAAGTGAGTTAAATATTTCTGTCGAAGATGTATCTGCTTTTGTGCTTGGAGGACATGGTGACACTATGGTACCACTAATCAATTATGCTTCAATTGCTGGCATTCCACTTACCCAAATCATTGAGATGGGTTTGATTACGCGAGGAAAAGTTGATGAAATAGTTGAGCGCACTCGTAATGGTGGAAAAGAAATAGTTGATCTACTTAAATCTGGATCTGCATACTATGCTCCTGCATCTTCAGCCATAAGCATGCTAGAATCATACTTAAAAGATAAAAGGCGTATATTACCATGCGCTGCTTATCTTAATGGTGAATATGGTGTGAAAGACTTATTCATTGGTGTTCCTACTATTATTGGCAAAAATGGAGTTGAGAAAGTTCTAGAAGTTAAAATGAACGATAGTGAACAAGAGATGTTTTATAAATCTGTAAGTGCAGTAAAAGAGCTCTGTCAGCTAAATTAATTGCCCTATAGAATTTCTTTGAGCTCAAGCTTCGAAAACAGTCTAAAAAAATTATTTGTAGTTATTTTTGCTACTTGTTCCGACGATTCATTCCATAATTCTGCTAAACAATTCACAACATATTTCACCATTGCCGGTTCATTTTTTCTTCCTCTGTAAGGCTCAGGAGATAGATAAGGTGCATCAGTTTCAACTAAAACACGCTCACGTGGCACATTTTGTGCAATTTCTCTTAGTAAGTTCGCATTTTTAAAAGTAATAATTCCAGAAAATGAAATGTATAATCCCAAGTCCATAGCCTTATAAGCAAGCTCTTTAGAAGAAGCAAAGCAATGCATTACTCCACTAAAAGCGTCCTTCTTCATTTCTGAATTTAACATATCAATCATCTCACTATCAGCATTTCTAGTGTGAATAACTAAAGGTAATCCTGTTACTTTTGCCGCTTCTATATGTGATGCAAAACTTTTTTTTTGATTGCTTTTGTTATCAGATTTATAAAAATCTAATCCAGTTTCACCGATACTAATTACCTTTTTGCCCTTAGTAAATTCAATCAATTCATCAGCATTTATACACTCACCTTTTTCCACATTAGTATCAAGCGGATGTATACCAACGGAGCAGTAGACTTGATCATAGGATGAAAAGATTTTTAATAATTTAGGGATATCATTAATGCTTATACATATGTTATGCAAAATTCTCACACCATTTTGCTCTGCTCTTGAAATTACCTTTGGTATTTCATCATCAGAAAAATAAATTAGATGACAATGAGAATCAACTATCATAAATAGATCCTTTTATGATAGAAGAAAACTCTTCTATCACTTTTTTATAAACTTCTTTTTTGAACGGTATGGCACTGGCTACCAAATCATCCACATTTTGCCAACGCCACTCTTTGAACTCTGGATGATCAGTATAGTTAATATTAATATCCTTATCCTTCCCACAAAATTTCATTAAGAACCACCTTTGCTTTTGGCCAGAATATCTCCCATTCCAGCATATCGGTATAACTTCCTTGGGTAAGTTGTAATATATCCACTCTTTATTTTGAGCCACAACTTCTGCTTCATCAGTACCAACTTCCTCCAATAGCTCACGTAGCGCTGCCTGCTCTAGCTCTTCACCTTCATCAACTCCTCCTTGTGGCATCTGCCAATAAGAGTCACTATCAAAACGTTTTCCAATAAAAATATTTCCCTGTTTGTTAAATAACATTATGCCAACACAAGGGCGATACTCTTTCTCCTCACTAATCACAAATACTCTCTATTGCTAAATTATCTATCATAGAAGTTCCAACTACTTTTTTACTATTCATTTTTTCAACAATTTTTTTTGCAACTTCTTTTGCGCTTAAGTTTTAGTTATCAATTTCAAGTGAACCTTGAGGCATAAATAGTTTCTTTCCTTTAATTCTTCTCATAGTAAAATCTGAATCAGTAATTTTTCTCTCCTGCTCTCTTTCCTTTAATTGAACGCGCTTTACTAGTTCTCCACTATTACAATATAACACCACAGGGAGAATCTCCACGTTCATTTTTTTACTTAAATTCACCACTGAGTTATATACTTTTTGATCATAGGAATCACCTTTTATCAATTCGTTTGTAAATATATAATGCTTTGATTCTATATGGTATTTTTCCAATATTGCTAACATATTCTCTCTAATCACAAAAATTTCTTCCCATATTTCACTTGTAACCTCAGCGTTTCTGAAATCAATCATATCAAATATGATATTATTAAACAGGTTATTGTCTACTATCACCCCATCAATAATATTACACAGCTCTTTTGCAATCGTAAGTTTGCCACTACCCGGAAATCCGATTAAGTAAATGATCATACCATCAGAAAACTATCATATATTACAAATATATGTATTATAAACGTTACACTAGAAACATATCAAAAATAGTTGATATTCAGAAATTTTGAGTGTATCATTACAGATAAATTATATAATTTAGAATAATGAATGGTGATACAGAATCAATAAAAAATACAATTGTAGATGTAATAGATCAAAACAAAGGTCAAGATATAGTTACTTTTGATGTACAGAATAAAACTGTCATTGCAAAATATATGATCATTGCATCCGGTGATTCGAGCCGCCATGTAAAAGCATTAGCTGAGCACGTGATGAAAAATCTCAAGCAATATGATAAAATAGATGTAGAAGGTATGGATGAAGGTAACTGGGTGATTGTGAATTTTCAAGGTATAATGGTTCACCTATTCAGGCCAGAAGTAAGAGAATATTATAAGATAGAAGAGTTATGGAATTGATTATCCAGGTAGCTGGTATACACTTGCTCAAATGTTGTAATTTTGAAGGCAACCCTTATGAAGTTGGTGTGTCATTCCAGTGCTTGACACTGGAATCTAGAAAACTTAATCATAAACGAGCACACTATACAACATTTTTGATGAAATTTCATAATAAACTGGATTCCAGTGTCAAGCACTGGAATGACGCCATCGTTAACAACACCGTTTACACACAAAATAACATATTATGAAACATAAATCCGAGTTTTTAAACTTCATTCAAGAAAGAGGATACCTATATCAATGTACAAACATTGATAGGTTAGACCAGCTATTATCACAAGATAATTATATAATTGCATACATTGGGTTTGATTGTACGGCACCAAGTTTGCATATTGGCGGTCTCATTCAAATCATGATGCTCCGTCACCTACAAAAATTCGGTTATAAGCCAATAGTTCTACTTGGAGGTGGCACAACAAAAATTGGTGACCCATCTGGTAAAGACAAAGCAAGAAGCGTCTTGCCGATAGAAGATATCAATCAAAATATACTTGGTATAAAGAAAACCCTCGAGAAGATGATATCTTTCGATTATGGAAAAACTGGTGCAATCATAGTAAACAACGCAGATTGGTTAGATAACATAAAATATATAGACTTTTTGCGTGATATAGGGACACATTTTTCTGTAAATCGCATGTTAGGCTTTGATAGTGTGAAAATTAGGCTAGATAGGGAGCAAAATCTAAGCTTTCTCGAGTTTAATTACATGTTGTTACAAGCCTATGATTTTGTCGAGTTGAATAAAAAGTATGGCTGTCGTCTCCAGATTGGAGGGTCAGACCAATGGGGAAATATAGTAAACGGAATTGAACTTAGCAAAAAGTTAAATTTACCTGAGCTGTTTGGTCTTACCACACCTCTTTTATTAAACGCACAAGGAAAAAAGATGGGCAAAACTGAAAGTGGGGCAGTATGGCTTGATGGCAGCATGCTAAATTCCTATGACTATTGGCAATATTTTCGCAATGTTGATGATCAAGATGTTGGTCGTTTCTTGAGACTTTTCACTGATTTACCAACTGATGAAATTAAAAAACTAGAGTCCTTGAAGGATCAAGAAATAAATGAAGCAAAAAAGGTCTTGGCAACAGAAGTGACAAAAATATGTCATGGTTGCAAAGAAGCTGAACTTGCACGATCTGCTGCAATCTCTGCTTTTGAAAATGAAGATAGTTCATTGCTTTCTGGTTACACTATCACAAGAGAACAAGTTGCAAATGGCATACTCCTGATAGACTTGCTTCATGACACCGGTTTTGAACCTTCAAAAGGTGCGGCAAAGCGTTTAATACAGGGAAATGGATGTAAAGTTAATGATAATACTATAAACGATGTTAACTATACAATAAACTCTGAAAGCTTTGAAGGTCAGCCATTTATCAAATTATCTGCAGGAAAGAAACGCCATATTAAAATTTTAGTGAGTGAAGTAAGAAAGTAAATTTGTCTCTGTTCAGAAGAATAGCAAAATAAGGTAGCCAAGAAAAGACAATTATAGGGACAAATGGATATCATTGAAGCAGCTGACACTGTGGCAGAATCGCTAGATAACCCTACTATCGCTAGCAGTTTCTTGCTGTCGATTTGCTGAGATTGGTTTATCAACTTGAGTGTCAGGCTTTGACAATTTATATATAGCATTGCCAACTATTAATGCTGTTGCTGTAATTGCAACTACTACTATAACTATAGGTATTAACTCAGCTGTAATTTCTCCGGCTGTAAAAAGTGCTATAGATATAGCAGTACCTAATAATGCAGTTACTCCACCGGCAATCCACCCTTTCTTAATTGCTGGACAATTAAGATAGTATAAAGGAGCATACGCGTCAAGTTAAGAGATTGTGAGCAAATTTAGAGAGGTTAAAGTGGATACTCTAGTCCTTCTACGTTTGTCTTTTAATGAAAATAGCGACCAAGTTATAGTGAGTTTTTTAAGAAATGCTTTTAAACTATTAATTTTGGTTAATACTAAAAATAACTCTCTAACCCGCCTTTTTAGCTCAATAAATGCCTTTGTTAAGCTAAGTTCTGTATTCTTTTTCACTTCTGTGCAACCAACTATGCCGTGAAATATAAGAATTGCGCACAATTTAGCATATAGTTCACATAATACTCTGCATGGCTTTCCTTTTAGCTTATCAAGCCTGATATAGCTTTTATACAATTTAAATAATAACTCAATTTGCCACCTTACTCTGTAAATCGTTAATACTTGCTCAGCACTAATTTTATTTTCTGGAACATTAGTTATAAATATTGACCAGTTCAACAATTTTTGATTTCTTTTAGAGGATGTATATCCCTGCGATCTTGCTAATCTATTAGCTTTCCTTCTTCTGGCCATAGACTGTTCTTCAGTTAGTTTCTGACATATAATTCTTACTCTAATTTTTGCTTCTTTTCCTAACAATACCTCGTTTTCTAAAAATAACTTATCCTCTAAACATTCTAATAACTCCATTTTTTGATTTGTTTCTACATCATATATGTTGGTATCAGATTTATAACGACTTATGAAATAAGCTCCTATTTCATTGATTTGTTTAAAAGAACTTGGCACAAAATAACCGAGATCAGATATTAGCAAATCATTGCTTAATATATTACTTAAATGTTTCCTATATCCCTGGTCTGATCTTACCCCCTCCGTTAAATTAAGTTGGTCTATTATCTGATTCATGTAGTCGAAAACTAATTGTAACTTTATTCCAGACTTAGTATTGCTTTCATAGCCACTGTAGCTAGTACCATAACCTTTATACATCTCTTCCATACTGTTAGGTAGAGTAATATAGCTACTGTCCAATAATTTAACACTATTAAATTGCTGTAAGATTTTGCAATCAACTTGCAAGATATTTTTAAAGAGAATCACAGATTCATTATACATCCTTTTCATAAATTCCACTGCTTCTTCAGTAAATCTAAAATCCAAACCTTGTTTTGTTATATCTATCGAGTCCTCGTTTAGTAATTGACACATTGTTTCTACGCTACAATTATCAACTCCTATATTACCCAAGACCATGGCTTTTACGAATGATGAACCTTTTAGCTTTCTCTTTCTTTTTATAAACCTTGTTGTAATTGAGATTTTCTCTGCTTTTTCATTAAAAAATTCTTTGAGCTTTTTTGATAAGCAAGTTATTTTATTCATTGGTTCTCTCACTAAAAGTATATCTGGGAGAACTTATACCTTATTATTCTATCTCTTTCATACCTTTATTTCCTTAACTTGACGCGTATGGATGAATCCTACAGTCTGTACAACTATTGTTATTATTACCGCTATTGGGATTTTTTGCTTTTTCATGTGAAAATATTAACTTGTTATGGATAGTTTTGGAAATTTATATGCAGATTATAGAAAACTTACAGCTTTAGTGATTACTTTTTGTTGATTCGTATTGATCTTCTGCTTTAGCAAGTAGCTTTATGATTTCCTTGTAAGGTTTATCTTTATTGTGCCTTGACCTTAATACAGCTACATCTCTTGGATTTTTTCCATCTGTGTCTCTAATGGTAGGGTCTGCACCTTTGTCTAATAAAAATCTAATTATCTCCAATTTGCTTTCATATGTAGCTGCATGTAAAGGTGTCCATCTTTCATATTTTGTAGCATTTATATCAACTCCTTTTTCTACTAGGAATTTTACAACCTCTGCACATCCCTCTTCTGCAGCATAATGTAGTGCTGTTAATTTAGGGATCTGCACATTAATATCTAATAGATTTTCTACTAAGAATTTTACAGTCTCTAAGTTACAATTTTGAGAAGCAATGCGTAACATCGTTTTATAATTATCTGCAGCTCTTGCCTTCATGTAGGAATAGGTAGCAATAATACATACTATTACTGTTATAAGCCACCAAAAATGCAGCTTGTTTTTTGTATCTTGACCCAATTTATCCATATTCAACATCTTTTTAATATTAAATAGATCATTTACTCATTTTTTATTAACATTACTTACTCAAAGATGCTGACAACATAGTAAGGTAACCCGAGCTATTTAAAGTATGCTCCGCTCTGTTAACTATCCATTCACCATCTACCGCTTGATTAAAAGCTATAAGATTAAGTTTAGCTTCTGCAAATAACTCTGGATTACCAGGTATAGTGATATCCAATACTGCATTATTTCGCTTTAGTTGTTTTAACTTAGCATTTGCTGCACTTAGTGCTGATTCTGCATTTGAGTACATTTCTAGAATAATATAACTTGGCTCGCCGCTACCAACTGTTTCTTTAATAGTTTCACCTTTTCATAGCTATGCCACTTTGCCACTACTGAATTATACTTATCACGTACGGTAAAATGCACTTTCCAGTTAATTGTATCTTGAGGTCTAATAGTCGTTGTTCCTAAAGCTTTTCCTGTGGCTGATTTTGCCATATTCTTTGAAATAAACAATATATACCCACCAGCTAATTTTGCCATTGCTTCACGCTCTGTTGCGATCTTTGTTAACAGACTTATATCACTTTCATCTGCCTGATTAATATGGGGTATCAATACATTCTTAAATTCCTCAGCAACTTTATGTCCATATCCATGTTTTTGAGCTATTTCTTTCACTAAGTTTTCTATGGTAATTTGATGCCATTCTTTTGATACTTTTGCCTTCAAAGATATTCTTAAATTTGTTGCATGAGCTTTTATTAGTAGAGTCTTAGGTGGACCCTGTATAGTCACTTCGTTGACTGTATATATACCCATTGGAAAGATTCCAATTTCCTTATAACCTAGTGCTATGTTCAATTCATTCGGAATATCTATGTCTTCATCCCTGTAATCAACACACACTTCAACTACATCATCTATTATTCCTGATTCATCTGTAAGGTGCAATGATATAACTCTATCTTTAATTGATTCACATTTATCTATTATAAAATCTGGCTGCATTTATTCCCAGACCTTTAATTTTGACTTTTGTACTATTTTCTTAATAGTAGGAAGCTTTATCTTTAATCCTGCGGGCAAAAAGCTTCCGTATTCTGCCAAACCCAAGTTCTCTGCTAGTACTAATTCCACTACTCCATCAGTAAATCCGTAATGTTTCCAGCAAATCAGATCTAACATCTCATTTTCTTTACTCACATAGTATATAGTCATCTATAGCTTTTTAAACTCAAACTAAATTCAATTTTTCTCGGTAGTCCATTAGGTAAAAAATACATCTGCTTTTCTTCTAACCTAGTAATTACGAATTGTCCTAAAATATTACCTAAACTATCTACTAAAATATGTGGTTTTTCAGTTTCTTTCACACTCTTTAATTGATTTAGCACGTTGAGATTATGCAGATAAATCATTCCTTCTAAATCTATATTTTCTACACCTTGACCGATATTTTGTAATAGTGGCATATTTTCAATACACTCAATCGTGCTCCAACGATTTTCTCTGCTATACTTTAAACTTGTGGGAGCAAACTTATACGGACCAAGAGATAGCATCAATAAAATGTCTCTACCGTATCAAATAAAACATCACGTGACTTTTCTCTTATCCTTTTTATTACTTCATCTGCAAGACTACGAACATCTTGGTTAGGTTCTGCTTTAATGCTGATAGTGTAATTATTAGTGATGTTCTGAGTTTTATTTTGTTCTTTATTTTCAAACTTACTCCTTGCAAATATCTTATCGCTCTCTGTAAACTTTTTCTCCTCAATAAGGCTTTTGACTCTGAAGCTATTTTTATTTCTCTTTGAAAATTCTTTAATTATACTGTTACCTAGCACAGGATTTCCACTGTTGAGAATATTACTTTTTAGGGGAGTGTGCACTGCTTTTACTTCAGTTTTTCTTTTTTCAAACTCTTTCAGTGGGCTATTTCCCAATACTTTTCCAAATATACTTTCACCTATCCATGAAAAAGCTTCTTCTATGGGTTTTATTATCGATTTCCAAAAGCTAGAGAAAAAGTCTTTTACCTTTTGCCAGTTAGTTATAACAAGTGCTGCGCCAGTGACAAGTCCAGTAATTAAAAGTCCTATAGGGTTACTCATTATAGCGAGTGTTACTGCTCTTAGTCCTTTTACTACTGCAGGAAAAACTGTAGCTGATAAAAATGAAAATACTCCAAGTAGGTTTGCTTTCAGACTAAAAATCGTACTTCCTAGCAATGTAAATCCGTATCCTAGTCCCACTGCTACAACTTTTAAACTTATCAAGGCTGCTACAGTACCCATGATTGCTTTGGTTAAAGTTGGATATTTTTCTGCAAATAACGCTATGCTTCTAGTTTTTTCTTGTAAAAATTCAGCTATAGATTTTAAAGTAGGCAGCATCACTGAACCCAGGTTCATACCAACTTCAGCTATTGCGTTGCGAAGAAGTCGTAATTTACTGGCTGTGGTGTCTACACGGTTTTGAAATTCTTTCTGCAACGAGCTCTTGTACTCTTCTGTGTCAGCTAGTAACCTTATAGCATCTTCGTATTTGTTAAAACTTCCAGCTAATAATGCAATATCATCTTGATATTCCTGACCGAAAAGTTTCATAAGGATTGTAGAACGTTCCTGGTTATCCATTTTCTTTAGAGCTTGAAAAAAGTAGAGTAATGCTTCTTCGCCGTTTTCGCTTATTCTTTGTACTATTTCTTCTGCAGTTATGCCCATTTGCTCTAATGCTGCTTTAAAATCCCCTCCTTGTTCTTCAGCAGTCTGAAGTTTACTAAGTAGAGCATTTATAGCAGTTGCAGCTTTTGCTGGTTGTTTACCTAAACTAACGAAGGCATTTACTAAACTACTTGTTTCCTTGATGTCAAGACCAAATTGTTTTGCAGTACCACCAACTATTGCTAGAGCTTCAACCATATCTTTTGCTTTGGCAGCAGTGTTATCTGATAAGTGATTGATTACATTACCAACGTATTCCATTTTACTAACATCAATTCCATAAACGTTAGAGAGTTTAGCTATAGAATCACCTGCTTGCTCTGCAGACATATCAAATGCTGTAGACATTTTTGCCACTGTTTCTGTAAACATAAAAAGATCTTCTTTCTTGATACCAAGTTGACCACCACTTGCAGCTATTTGTGCCAGTTCTGCGGCTGATAATGGTATAGTACGTGACATCTCTTTTAACTTCTTTGCAAATTTAGTTGCTTCATCCGTTCCTTTTTTAAAATCTACCACTTTTGTAACATCAGCCATAGCACTTTCAAAGTCAATTGCAACTTTAACTGGAGCTGCAAGCGTTAGCCCTAGCCCAATAGTCTCTATAATTTGTGACTTAAAATGTGCTTTGCTTGCTAAAAAACTTTGGTGACTACGTATTGCAGATCCAAGCTTACCATACTTACCTTTTAATACTTCAATAGAAGAGCCAAGTTTATGTTGGTCACTTACTAAGTACTTAATATTTCTTCCACTTTTTCTTACTTCTTCATTAAATGAATGCAAAGTATCTCTCTTTTTCAAATATGCTTCTTTTGCTTTTATTGCAGAGGTTTTGGCCTTGTCAAATTCTGCTTTTAAAGTTTTGCTCGGTTTCTCTATTGCCTTCATTTGTTTAGCTAAAGATTTTACTTGATCTTCAAAGCCTTTCCATGACCTCTTGCTAGTCAAAACATCATGACCTAACTGCTTAAACTTTGATACTGATTTTAAAGATGAGTCAAGCTTTCTTATATTCTCACCAAGATGAGTAAGTTGACTGCTACTTCCTTTTATTACAGTACTGAAACTGCCATCTAAAACTGCTCCGATTTTTATAGATAATGTTGACATTGTACCTTCCTCGCTGCTTTATGCCATAAGATAAATTCATTAATCTCCATATCAAGTATTTGTTCAACCCCGCCTCCTACAACAGAGCTGAACATTAATACTTCTAATCTCAAGTTTTTTGGATAATCGGTGAAAAAAAATCCTTTAATACCTCTTGAATTTTCACATAATCAGCAATATCTAACTCTTCAATTGCTTCTTTTGCAACTGATGTCAAATTGGCAGTCAAAGTTACTTCTTTACTAAGGTCACTACCATTTAAGCGTTCAATTGCAAGATAGTCTCTAACTTTTGGACGTCTAACAGTAAGTTCTGAGACAGAAATTCCATCAACTGTTATTGGGTTATTAAGTGTTATAGCTTGCATGTTCCTCCTTAAAAAGTTAATTAAATAAAAGTCTATATCGGCTTTTACATAACTAATTTCTTTGTATGGTGCTATAAATAGGATTAGCTTTGATAAGAATCTTTTCTGTGTTCAATTGAAGTAATAACTACTGTATGTTCTGGTACATCTATATAATAAAGTATACGATAGGTACTCACCCGTAGACTACGTTGTCCACTTAAGTTATGCTTTAATGGCTTTCCAAGTCCAATTGGATCAACTGTTAGACGCTCCATTATTGCCTTCTTAATCATTAACTTTACTTTTGCTGGAAGAGCCGGAATGTCTTTCTTTATAACAGATTCTGAATAGTCTATATTGTAAGGCTTAATCCCAGAAGGCATCTTGATGTTTAACCCTCTTTTCTTTATAGCGTTCGTCAGCAATCTTAGATAATTCCATATCTTCAATTTCTTCTTCCATTAATTCAGTTAATAACTTTAAAACGGACTTGTCTTGAGATTGTGCTACACTAACAAGTAAACCAGTTAGCTGCTCTATGGAATTTGTATGAGCTTTAGAATCCATATTAACTATATACCTACAACTTCTTATATTTTAACATTTTTATGTAATTTTGTCAACCATATTAGATCCCTAGAATCGTTTGTAGCAAGGCCATTTGATCAACGCCATTTATCTTTCTAATCATATTTTCAGCATCGATCTCTATTAATTCATTACCACCTATAGTAAGTTTATAATAATGGGCAGCTACAGTACACTTCAGCGTTGCTTTCTCAGCAGGTTTCCAGTTGCCAAAGTCAAACTCTTTAAAAATGCCTCTTAAATTGATTATTACTGCTTCAATATCATTACCTTGCATTCCTCCACGGAGCGTTAAAGATACTGAGTTTCCATCTATCAAGCCAAAAAGTCTAAATAGTTCTGAATCATACTCAGCAAAAGTAAAGTCTGCTTCAAGCTTTTCCATGCCCATATCAATATTTATTGGAATATCCATACCACCAGCTCTGTACTCTTCGGTTTTTATGGTAAGCTTCGGCAAGGTTATTTCATCTATTTTTCCTGCATGACCACGACCATCTACAAATACGTTAAAATTTCTCAGTATTTTGGGTAACACTTCGCTTTCTCCTAACTTATTACACTATTATTTACAAGATGGGATCTGAATATTATTTGCTCAGCTGGATATGGCGGTGTAAACTCAAAATCAAAAGACACTTTTCCGCTTGCAATATTTGCCGGTGTATTGAGTTCGGGAGTTGCATAACATTTTCCACTGATAATTGCTCCTTGCGCTTTTAAACTTGCAAGGTAAGAATTCACCCCCTCAATCACATCATCTATATAAGTTTTTGTGATATTGCGATCAACTGCCCAGAGATGAGCTCGAAGTAGACTATCATTGATTAAATCTGCAGTCCTTCTCACTGACAGAAAAGCCCATTTTGAGTCATTTGAACATGTTCTATTTCCCCAAAGCCTATAGCCGTTTTGATGAATTATCGTTGTTACTTCATTTTCATTTAAGTGGTTTGCTCTGCAATTTGCATAACCTAAGCTAAAATCAATAGGCCTGCTTGTGCCAACAATACCATTTATCTCTTTATTTGAAGGTGAATGCCAGAAGCCTTGTTCGCTGTCTATTTTAGCTATTAAACCAGCTACAAATGGGCTTGCTGGCAAGGTTCCTTCTTTTCCTTCAATAAATACCTTAACCCAAGAGTCAACTACGTAAACTCTTGAGCTGCCTACACTTTTTCTCCATTTTATTGCTTCTTCATCATTAGTATTTGGTCCATCTGCAACAATAATTGCTCTTAATTTTTCTGCTATGGAAATTAAAGCACTCACTACTGGATTTACTCCATCTATTTCAGGTAACTGATGAGTAAACTGAGGTGCAATTAATATTCTTGGAGCAATATGAACTATGCTTTTACTACTGAGGAATGCCTCTATCCCTTGATACTCTCCAGTCTCTTTATCAACACCGCCAATTATATTTTGGATAGTTTCACTTTCTTTGAGCTTTGAATCGCTGTTTTCACTTTCTTTAACTCGAATAACTACTACTGTTGCACCAATCTGGGAAAATATTCCGTTTGTTGCAGAAGGTAAACTGCCACTCTTTCCAAGTCTTGCTGCTTCTTTTAAGCTTCCTGCAATTAACACTGGTTTATTTAGCGGAAACTTTTGCTCATCAGCTTCAGGTGCAGTACCAATTACACCTATCACTGATGATTTAGCTGTACGTACTGTCTTTGCTCCTGAGGTTACCTCAATAACATTTACTCCGTGTAAAAATTCTTCAGCCATTTCTTTGTATCTTTTGTTTAAAATCGTTTAGTAAGTTCTCTAGCTCATTTTTACTTTTGGCTTCTGCAATTTTCTTCTTGGTAATGTCTTCCAACTCTTCACATTTAATTATTTCTTTTACTGCTTTTTTTGCTTTTTCTTCAATTATTCTTGCCATTTCAATAACTGTAATACCACGGACTTTTGCTAATGGTTCTATAATTTCTGTATCCTTTTTACTTATAGACTCTGGTGCTGCTAGAATGCTTTTTGCGGCTTTTTCTTGTATTTGATACGATTTAGCTTTTTGGTGAGAATTTCCAGCGTATTCGTTAGTATAGTTATTAAAATAAAAACGCACACTATCAAGTGCAGAAAGTTTCGCATTTTCCAATAATTCCAGCTCAATATCTTCCTTATTCCTTTCAACAATTTTCTCTCCTTCTGTTAAACAATAACTTTTTTGCCAGTCAAAATTCTTTGGTGCTTCATACCAATCATTTCCAGTTGGCTTGTTTTCAAGTGTTGTTGTTTCAATCTGCTTGTGGTTTTCAAAACGTATATAAATAGTCACAAATTCCTCCTCATTGCCATATTTGATCAGTTCGTTCTAACCCTGGACATTGCCAAGCCCTGAGCGTCCTTTCCACATCTACCTCAAGCCCTGTGGTGAGAAAATTGCTACGTATGTTATAAATCCCCCACTGAATAAATTGACCATAGTTGTGTACATAATTTGATGCAAGCATACCTTGACTAACTTGTGTTCTGGAATACAGATAAGATGATGTGTAAAGTAATATTGCAACTGTTTTTCCTGCTGGAATCTCCACATTACCAGATCCGGCTAACTTGCTATCAGAACTCGTGTATTGGTAAACATTTTTCCATACTATTTTTGAAATACTTGATTTATTAGAATTAGTGTTATCAGGAGTTCCCACAAATAATCCTGCTCCCCCATACTCCGTACTCGAATACGATGATCCAACAAATTCCATTGTCTTATTTATGTTCACATTGGTTGTATTTTTTACAAATACTACTCCAAGTGCAGCATACGGGTAATAGTATATCTCATCATAACTACCCGAAAAACTTTTTGTGCATAACTCTCCGTAAATAAATGTTCCTTTACTTCCCTCTATAAAACTTAGTTGTCTTGGCCGATAAAAACTAACGTAATCTGTATTGTACGTATGGCTACCTGCTAGTAGTTGTAACATATAGTCAGTTTTTGTTATATCACTACTCCACTTTCCAAGCTCTGTCGTAAAAGTTCCGTGGCCAAAATAATTATTTTTTCTGCCAAGTACACCAAATAAGAAAGGTAATGACCCTGGTTCAACCATGTTGCGCTTTCTTATTTCATTTATAAGAGACGCTTTTAACTGTTCATCCCGAGTTTTTACCTCATTCAGGATGTTTTCAATTCGAGTTTCTATTTCCCTAATAATTGATGAGCCACTTGGCACATCCATACGCGTCAAGTTAAGGAAATAAAGGTATGAAAGAGATAGAATAATAAGGTATAAGTTCTCCCAGATATACTTTTAGTGAGAGAACCAATGAATAAAATAACTTGCTTATCAAAAAAGCTCAAAGAATTTTTTAATGAAAAAGCAGAGAAAATCTCAATTACAACAAGGTTTATAAAAAGAAAGAGAAAGCTAAAAGGTTCATCATTCGTAAAAGCCATGGTCTTGGGTAATATAGGAGTTGATAATTGTAGCGTAGAAACAATGTGTCAATTACTAAACGAGGACTCGATAGATATAACAAAACAAGGTTTGGATTTTAGATTTACTGAAGAAGCAGTGGAATTTATGAAAAGGATGTATAATGAATCTGTGATTCTCTTTAAAAATATCTTGCAAGTTGATTGCAAAATCTTACAGCAATTTAATAGTGTTAAATTATTGGACAGTAGCTATATTACTCTACCTAACAGTATGGAAGAGATGTATAAAGGTTATGGTACTAGCTACAGTGGCTATGAAAGCAATACTAAGTCTGGAATAAAGTTACAATTAGTTTTCGACTACATGAATCAGATAATAGACCAACTTAATTTAACGGAGGGGGTAAGATCAGACCAGGGATATAGGAAACATTTAAGTAATATATTAAGCAATGATTTGCTAATATCTGATCTCGGTTATTTTGTGCCAAGTTCTTTTAAACAAATCAATGAAATAGGAGCTTATTTCATAAGTCGTTATAAATCTGATACCAACATATATGATGTAGAAACAAATCAAAAAATGGAGTTATTAGAATGTTTAGAGGATAAGTTATTTTTAGAAAACGAGGTATTGTTAGGAAAAGAAGCAAAAATTAGAGTAAGAATTATATGTCAGAAACTAACTGAAGAACAGTCTATGGCCAGAAGAAGGAAAGCTAATAGATTAGCAAGATCGCAGGGATATACATCCTCTAAAAGAAATCAAAAATTGTTGAACTGGTCAATATTTATAACTAATGTTCCAGAAAATAAAATTAGTGCTGAGCAAGTATTAACGATTTACAGAGTAAGGTGGCAAATTGAGTTATTATTTAAATTGTATAAAAGCTATATCAGGCTTGATAAGCTAAAAGGAAAGCCATGCAGAGTATTATGTGAACTATATGCTAAATTGTGCGCAATTCTTATATTTCACGGCATAGTTGGTTGCACAGAAGTGAAAAAGAATACAGAACTTAGCTTAACAAAGGCATTTATTGAGCTAAAAAGGCGGGTTAGAGAGTTATTTTTAGTATTAACCAAAATTAATAGTTTAAAAGCATTTCTTAAAAAACTCACTATAACTTGGTCGCTATTTTCATTAAAAGACAAACGTAGAAGGGCTAGAGTATCCACTTTAACCTCTCTAAATTTGCTCACAATCTCTTAACTTGACGCGTATGGGCGGTTCAACAGCATGGAATAATACAGTAAGGTCTCGTTGGTATTTGACTAGACCAGATAAAGCTAATGCTTCTCCTGATGAGAGAATTTTATCGCGCAAAAAATCTAACTATTCGCAGTGCAATAACGGGCAAATGACACTTTACTGGAAAAATGGGGCATTTGTACATGACAATTCAGTTTTAAATTCAGAACCAATAATCAGAGATCAATATAGTAAAAAGTTGGATTTAGAACGGATGAGAAAACATGAGGTTATCTTGAGTTTAATTCGCAGTAGCGCATATCAAGGTAATATTTATACTGCTGGACAATTTGCAAAGCGTTTTGAAGGAGAAGAGGGTCTTGGCAGTGAGCGCAATATTAGAGAAAGAATAAATAATCTTGCAACTCTTGGACAGATTAAATTCTTTCGTAATGCTGCAGGATATGGGACCAATTCTAAATATGGATTTCTTTGTGTGCAGGATATGGAATTTAAAGTTTCAGTAGGAGATAAAGTAGAGCACAAGTTAATAAAGCCAACACATTACTATCTACAAGCAAATGGTGCGGTCTTGCCTATTAAAGATTTAGATATTTTGTGGTAATTTTTCAAAAAGTTTCTGAAAATAGCAATTACTTTTTTGTTTACAAACAGCCTATGTTTTCACTTATTCAAATTTTCAGAATGTTCAGAACATTTAAGAGGGGTAAGTGAGTTTTCTAAAAAACTTTCATACAAAATTTTCTTTACAATGAATAAAAATGACGACAAAATCATGCACAAGTTTATTTTATACTAATAGAATTAACAAAAGTACCTTTTATTCAAATTTTAAAGGGCATTACAGACGCTAAAGAGGTACAATCGATTTGTGTGTTTTGGGCAAACTCGCTTTAAAACTTAATTACAGGCTTTTTGGTGAATTAAGCAGTAGTTACCTTATTTCAAACAGAGTGGTCTAAGAGGTTTCATCAATAAAAACCATACTTGAAAGTAGCACACACTCAATTATAACTATGGGGCGTCTCTTTCTAAAATTTTACTTAAGAATTGCTAAGAATTACTACAGATGCTAATTTAACGAATTTTGTCTGTTCGATGGTAGTTATCTTCGTCTAGATCATTTAGAAAATCAAAGTGGACTTTACATCTTACTAATTATAAATTAACTTACTACCTAATCAATTCCTGAATTATGTATGAGTAAAATTTTGATAATATTAGCAGCAGGAAAGAGCAGTAGAATGAATTCTGAATATTCAAAAGCGTTGCACCAAGTGGGAAATCTTACTCTTTTAGAACATGTAATTTCTAATGCAAAATTGCTGAGTCTAAAAAGCTTATCAATTGTTGTTAACAACTCCCTTCTAAAAGATTTAGAAAAGTTTGATACCCTAAAAAGTATAATCGATCAATACAATATAAAACTAATAATTCAAGAAGATATTACAGGTACTGGCACTGCAGTTAAAATTGCTCTAGAAAATCTGGAGGACTTATCTGATCAAGACATAGTTTTAATACAGTATGGAGACACTCCCTTTATATCTAGTGATACAGTTATGAAAATGACTGATTGTTTAAAGTATAATAATTTAGTTCTTCTTGGATTCAATAGTCAAGATGAACAATATGGAAGATTAGTAATTGATAATTACGGAAATGTTCAAAAAATCCTAAAAAATGGAGATAAAATGCTTCTTGCAAACTCTGGAATAATAGTTTCATATGCTAAAGATCTTTTTACCTTAGTAAAAGAAATAAAATTTAATAATTCGACCAATGAATATTGTCTTAATGATATAGTGCCCATTGCAGCAACCAATAACTTGAGTGTAGGTTATGTAGTTTCTGATGAAAGAGAAGCAATGGGAGTAAATAATAAGGAGGATTTGATTAAAGCCGAACACTATTTTCAAGAAAGAAGGCAGCCAACTTTTCTTTCATAACTACATTTTTTTATTCATTAATTTAAGTTGACATTTGTTTTATACTGGTTTTATAATACCCTTTAATTCTTACTTGTAAGATAATTGGTATGACAAATTTTCCTAGTTGTAGTAGAGGGTATACATGGGGATATTAATAACAGGTGCCGCAGGTTTGATAGGGTCAACCTTGGTGAAAAAGTTAGAAAACCAAGGCCATGAAGTAATAAGCTGCGATATTAGGTTTCGCGATAATCCACTCAGTTTTTTTTCAGAAGATATAGTACCACTACTTGCTCAGTGTACAGGAATCATTCATCTGGCTGCAATTTCTAGAGTTATACATGGTGAACTTTATCCTACACTGTGTCAAAAAATTAATGTTGATGGTACAATGCGGTTTTTAGGGTTATGTAAGTCACTTCCAAATAAACCATGGTTTATATATGCAAGTAGTAGGGAAGTCTATGGAGAGCAGAAGGAACTGCCAGTTACAGAATCTGCTAGTATCGATCCAATAAATAATTATGCAAAAGGTAAAGCATTTATTGAGGAACAAATAACAAGTTCAAAAGATTTTAATGTAGCAATATTACGCTTTTCAAATGTATACGGTGGTTTACTAGATCATAACAGTAGAGTAATTCCTGCACTCTGTATTAATGCATTAAGAGGTGATCCAATTAAAATAGAAGGTAAAGAATGTGTTTTTGATTTTACCTATTTGGATGATGTTATAGAGGGTATATGCTTAACTGTTAAATATTTACAAAGCGAAAAATCTTCTCTTCCTGCTATTCATCTTACTACTAATAGCCCATGTACTTTAGAAAACTTAGCAAAAACAATATTAAAAGTCACGAAAAGTGATTCTAGAATTGATTTTTATCCTCCAAGAAATTTTGATGTAACTAAGTTCCATGGTGATTTTACTAGAGCTAAAGAGCTACTTGGTTGGTCTCCAAAACATTCATTAGAAGTAGGATTAAGTAAATTTATAAAAAGTCTACAAAACAATACACAAGAATATCCTAACAATATAGATATGGTAATATATGAAAATATTAAAAGCTATTCATGGTTACCCTCCTTATTATAGTGCTGGTTCAGAGGTTTATAGCCAAACTCTTGCTCATGAACTAGCAAATAACAATGAGGTACAAGTATTTACTAGGTATGAAAATAGCTTTTTACCTGATTTTTATTACACTACAGTACTAGATCGTAGTGATTCCAGAATCCTACTGCATTTAATTAATATACCCATAGCTAAATACCGTTACAAATTTATTAATGAAGAAGTAGATATACAATTTAAAAGAGTAATAGATAACTTTCAGCCAGATCTTATACATTTTGGTCATCTTAATCATCTATCAATTACTTTACCAGAAATTGCTTTTAAAGAAAATATACCTACAATTTTTACGCTACATGACTTTTGGTTAATGTGTCCAAGAGGAAGGTTTATTCAACGCAATTCTGAAGATTTGTTACGGCTTTGTGATGGACAAAAGGATCAAAAATGTGCAACCCAATGTTACAAAGGATATTTTACAGGAGATGAAGAATTCCTGAATTTAGACATAAATTATTGGGAACAATGGGTTGCAACTAGAATGAAGCACACAAGGAAAATAATAGACTATATAGATTACTTTATTTCCCCATCGAAATTCTTGATGGACAAATTTACTCAGGATTTTAATGTTCCGATAAACAAAATTTCTTATCTTGATTATGGTTTTGATCTCAATCGTCTTAAGAATAGAAATAGAGTACAAGAAAAAGAGTTTATTTTCGGTTATATTGGTACTCATACTCCCGAAAAAGGTGTTAATCTATTATTGAAAGCTTTTTCTCACTTATCATCTAAAGCAAAACTTAGAATTTGGGGAGCAGCAAGAGAAGAAACTAAAGCTTTAAAAGCGATTGCCGATCAGTTTTCACCTGTTGTTAAAGAAAGAATAGAGTGGATGGGAAGTTATGATAATAAGAATATAGTTACTGACGTATTTAATAAAGTTGATGCAATAGTCGTTCCTTCAATTTGGGGTGAAAATTCACCGTTAGTAATACATGAAGCACAGCAACTTAGAATACCAGTTATAACAGCCGATTATGGTGGTATGGCAGAATATGTAAGAGATGGACTATTATTTAAGCACAGAGATGCAAGTAGTTTATCAGAAAAAATGCAAATCCTATCTACAGATCAGGGGTTATATAGTAAACTTACCCAAAAAGGCTATCCTTATACTGAAAATGGAAATATACCTTCTATAGGTGAGCATACTGAGAAACTTAACAAGATTTACCGTAATGCTATTGAAAAGAAAGGCAAATCAGTAGCTGTTAAACCTGGTCCTTGGAGAATTACTTTTGATACTAATCCAGATTACTGCAATTTTGCTTGTATAATGTGCGAATGTTTTTCACCATACAGCAAAGTTAAAGAAGAAAAGAAAGCTAAAGGAATAAAACCTAAGATACTGTCGATAGAAACTATCAGAAAAGTAATTAAGGAAGCAGCTGGCACACCTTTAAGGGAAATCATTCCTTCTACTATGGGTGAGCCTTTAATGTATAAAAGCTTTGATGAAATAATCAATTTGTGCCATGAGTTCGGTCTTAAGCTTAACCTCACAACCAATGGTTCTTTTCCCATTAAAGGAGCTAGAAAATGGGCTGAACTATTGGTACCAATTTTATCTGATGTTAAGATTTCCTGGAATGGGGCAACTAAAGAAACTCATGAAAGAATCATGAAAGGTTCAAAATGGGAAGTAGTGACAGAAAATTTAAAAACTTTCCTTGAAGTTAGAGATAAATACTTTAGCGATACAGGTGAAAGGTGTACCGTTACTTTACAATTAACATTTTTGGAAAGTAATTTACATGAACTCTATGACATAGTTAAGATGGCCATAAAAAACGGCATAGATAGAGTTAAAGGACATCATCTTTGGGCACATTTTGAGGAAATTAAGGATCTATCTATGAGAAGAGATGAGTTAGCAATTAGTAGATGGAACACGGAGGTGAGAAGGTTATACGAACTTAGAGATAATATTCTATTGCCAAATGGTAAAAAGATAAAATTAGAAAATTTCACAATCCTTTCTCAAGAAGGTATTAAGGATTTGGCTCCAGGTGGTCAATGCCCATTTTTAGGTAAAGAAGCATGGATAAACAATAAAGGAAAGTTTAGTCCTTGCTGTGCTCCAGATGAACTCCGTAAGACATTAGGAAATTTTGGTAATGTTAATGAGATTAAACTCGAGGAAATATGGCAGAGTAGTGAGTACCTAAGCTTACAAAAGAATTATTTAAATTATAAATTATGCAAAACATGCAACATGAGAAAACCTTTGATCAATTAATCAAAGATAATCTTAAATCTATTAAAATTTCACCGTGTGAGAGGTTTCACGAGTTGCTAGGAAATCCTTTGTATGAAAATAGGTTTATAAAGGTTGGTAAATTTCATGAGCCTGGTCTTGCACCGGTTTATGATCAGACAGGTGCTTATCATATCAATGTAAGAGGAGAAGCAGTTTATCATAATAGATTTCTGAAAACTTTTGGATTCTACTTTAATAGAGCAGCCGTAGAAGATGATACAGGGTGTTACCATATTGATCCATCTGGATGTAGAGTATACAAACAGTCTTATCAATGGATTGGAAATTATCAGGAAGATGCTTGTGTAGTTAGAAGACATGATAAATGTTTTCATATTAATTTAAATGGCAACAGAATTTATCAGGAGGAATATGATTATGTTGGAGATTTTAAGGATGGTATCGCTGTAGTCTACAAGGATAGTAAAGCTACACATATTAATCATCATGGAAAGTTAGTACATAATAAATGGTATAAAAAACTTAATGTTTTTCATAAAGGGTATTCTATTGCAGAAGATCAACATGGTTGGTTTCATATAGATATTAATGGTGATCCTATTTACCAGCAGAGATTTAAAATGGTAGAAGCATTTTATAATGGGATGGCAAAAGTTGAAACTTTTGAAGGTGTGTTAGAACAAATCGATATTACCGGAAATGTAAAGTTTAGTATTTTTGATTTAGGTAAAGAATCTCAAGTGCATAGGATTTCTGCAGAACTTTCAGCCTTTTGGAAAACTTACCTAACAAGCGTTGCTATTGAACTTGATTTGTTAAATATTTTACCTACAACTATGCCAGTTTTATCTAAAAAGTTAAACATTATCGTACCAAATCTAGAAAGGCTGTTAAGGGCGTTGTGGGAAATAGGGTTTATTGATTACGATAAGGACAAGGACTTATGGCAACTATCATCAAAAGGTAAGTGTTTTAAGGAAATACCATTTTTGCCAAAAGCAGCAACGATGTGGGCAAGAGTTGCCGCTGAAAAGAATTGGTTAAAGATTGCCGATATACTAAAACAGAAGTCCATCTCTTCATTTGAATCTTTTAAGGAAAGAGAAGCATCAGAAGATAAGAAAATAGCGTTTTACCAAGCATTGCTAGGATATTCTAGGTTTGATACTAAAGAGTTTAATTCTAGGATTAATATAGATGGTGCTAAGAATATATTTCTATTTGGTGTACACTCTTTATTTCTTGCTTATTCTGATATACACAATAAAGGTTCTATAGGCCTATATAACGAACATAAAGTACCAAGACAGTTAGTAGAAAATTTAAAAGTCAAACTTATAACTCAGGAAGAACTATCAGTTACAAATTATGAATTAGGTGTCTTTTGCCGCTTTCTGCAGCATTATGATGATGATAAAGTATTATCTTATTTAAAATTGGTCAAAGGAATATCTCGTATTTTATTGATAGAAACTATTTTAGATTACCGCTCTCCAACTGGAGGCTCTGTAGATATTAATGTAATGGTTGAAACAGGAGGTAAACTAAGAACATTAAGCGATTGGGAAAAAATATTAAAACAAGTAAAAGGATTCAAAATTTTTGCTGTTGTGCCTTTAACAGATTACTTATCAGTCATTGATGTCAGGTATTAATCATATGGAAATACTACAAAAAAATGGTTTTTTTATTATCAAAAATCTGGTTCCTTTAAAGCTAATAACTCAGTCTTTAAGTGATATAACAAATAAGATATCAGAGCTATCCCAAGAACTAAGTGTTTCAACTTCTGACTACTTAAACTGTACCGGCAGATGGGGCACGTCATCTCAAGTAACTAGAATTATCTCTCAAGCATTAGATGAAATTATTAAAAATTACCTTGAAAAGTCACTTCAGTGTCAGATACTGCAGAAAAAATCAAATGTTATATGTAAAACTGCTGATTTAATAGATGCAGTTCCCTTCCACCAAGACATCTCCTATAGTTTCAATGATCCTTACCACTTTTCTGTTTGGTTAGCTTTGAATAATGTAAGTGAAACTTCAGGTGCACTGCAAATTATAGAAAACAGTCATAAATGGGAAATACAGCCTTTAGTTGATTTTTGGTACCCATATTTTTTTGATCAGTACTCAAATAATCGGGAAAATTACAAAATCAAGTCATTACCTATTTCAGCAGGAGATGCAATAGTTTTTGATTCACGGTTATGGCATGGTAGTGATAAGAATACAGATGCTAAAGATAGATTTGCTTATGTAACAAGGTGGATTATAAAAGATCAAGATCTTCCCTATGTGCCAAAACCTCAGCCTTCAGTTTTTGGTATACTCAATTGTGGTGAGTTAACAGAATCTGTACTGAGAGAATGCTTGTCATTGTTTGGCTACCAGGAAAGTGTAAAAGCAAAAAACATGGAAGAACTTATCAAGAGCTGGTTAGCCTTTATTACAGACACAACTACAAATATTTCTGAGATCGACACTACTGAGGCTAAGCGAGATTTATATAAGCTACTTATTCTGAATCGAGCATCAGCACTACATGATGCTGGAGACATCTCAGGAAAAATATACAAAAATTTATGGTTTTCACTACTTGTATTTCTCAATAAAAAAGTCAACGTAGTGGAGCTAGCATTATAAATGAACAGAAGTAGAGTTGATAGCTTCAAATGTGTATTGATGTTCATCTTGAATATAGTATCTAAATTCAAACTTAATGTACTTATAATGTCTTTAGTTGCCCTGGTGGTAGCTGTTGATTTGTCTTTTAGAAAGTATTTAGTAAAAAATATTCTAGATACAGCTGTAAAATATCAGGAAGGTAATGTAATTGAGAATCTTTTATTACCTGTAAGCGCTTATCTTGGTATGGCATTACTTATCACTACTGCTTTTAGATTCTATGGCTATTTTGTTGACATTCGAATGTTTACCTTAATGCGTCAAAAGATAGCTGATATATCTTTTTGTAGACTACTCCAACAAGACCATTCCTATTATCAGAACAATTTATCTGGAAGCTTAGTACATAAGGTCAGTAGCTTAATGGATAGTGTGATAGAGTTAATAAGATTGCTTATAGATTGTTTTTTCGGTTACAGCATAGCATTAGTCTTAGCTATTTATACCTTATCATTAGTAAACATAAAATTTGCAATCGCTACATTCACTTGGGTAAGCATTTTTATTTTAGTATCGATTTTCAGCTTTCGTGTACTTACTGAACTAGCTGATAATTACTCTAAACAAAATTCACAAGTAATAGCTAGTATAGCAGATAGTATTTTAAATGTTATATCAGTAAGGCTATTTTCTCAGCAAGCACATGAGAGACACAAATTTTTTCAAATATGCAAGAAAAGAACTATTGCAGAGAGAAAATTACAATGGGCATACTTTTGTCTTTGGTTTATATATGGCTATTCATTTGATATACTCCAAGCAGTAAACTTGTACTTTTTAATTTATGACTATCAATTGAACAAGATCGCAATAGGAGATATAGCTCTTGTACTTGGAATTAATATATCGATTATAGAGTTTCTTAACCATCTAACTAGGAATCTTACCCAATTTTCTACTCATTTCGGCAAAGTTTCAGATGCATTGCCAATCTTAACTACCGTACCAGAAATTCAAGATAAGAAAAATGCTAAAGAATTAAATTTATTAAGTGGAAAAATAACGTTTAATAATGTTTCTTTTTCTTATGAAGGTCAGGAGTCATTATTTCAAGATTTCTCAGTTACCATTAATCCTTGCGAAAAAGTAGGTCTAGTTGGTTGTTCTGGAGGTGGTAAATCTACTTTTATAAACTTAATCCTAAGGCTATTTGATGTTAAAAAAGGTAGTATACAGATTGATAATCAAATAGTATCAGAAGTTACACAGAGTTCTTTGAGGCAACAAATATCTGTAATACCTCAAGACCCATTGTTATTTCATGATACTATTTTAGCAAACATCATATATGGTAGACTTCAATCTACTATCGAAGAAATAATGAGAGCTGCAAAGCTGGCTGGTATTCACGATTTCATTATGACTCTACCAGATCAATATGGAACTACAGTCGGAGAAAAAGGCATCAAGCTATCTGGAGGAGAAAGACAAAGAATAATAATAGCCAGGGCATTTTTAAAAAACGCTCCAATATTATTTCTCGATGAACCAACTAGTCAGTTAGATTCTATAACAGAAAAAACAATTCAAATGAGTTTATTCAAATTGATGAAAAATAAAACTACGATTACTATAGCACACCGTATTTCTACACTTTTACACATGGACCGAATTCTAGTATTTAACAAAGGAAAAATTGTCCAAGATGGTAAACACGCTGAATTAGTTTCTAAGCAAGGTCTTTACAAGGAACTTTGGAATGCTCAAATTGGTTGTTTGAATGGCAAAAAATAAGATGGAAAAAATTATTGATCTGAGAAGTGACACTACAACTCTGCAGAGCTCCAACGTTATACATGCAATAAGTAATGCAACTGTTGGAGATTTTGCTTATGGTGAAGACAAAAGCTGTAATGACTTATCAGAATATTGCAAACAATTATTCAAAGTAGAAGAAGCATTATTTGCAACCAGCGGTATGCTTGCAAATAGATTAGCCATTGCCAGTCAAACAAGTCCTGGTGATGAACTAATAACTCATTATAATTATCACGTTAATTTTTTCGATAGCGCAGGCAATGCAAAAGTAAATAATATCGTATTTAATTGTATTAGAAATAATAGCGGAATCTTAGATGTTGCTGAAGTAGAATATGCTATTAATTCTAAGCCAAGGTACAAAATTTTTGCTCAGGTGAGTCTTGTTTCTATAGAAAATAGTATAAACGGGTTTAATGGTAAAATTTATCCTTTTGAAAAACAAGTCGAGTTATATCACTTTTTAAAAGCTCACAATGTAAATCTTCATTTAGACGGTGCAAGAATATTTAATGCTCATGTCGAAACAAATATTGCTTTAGCAGATTATGCTAAATATGTGGATACAATGAGCTTTTCTTTTACCAAAGGACTTGGAGCTCCTTTTGGTTCAATGCTTATGGGTAAAAGAGAGATAATTGAAAGGGCTAAAAAGCTACAGGTTTGGCTAGGTAGTGGTTATCATCAGATAGGGTATTGTGCTAATGCAGCAAAGTATGTACTACAGAACAATATTTCTAGGCTTAAAGAAGACAATAAACTCGCCAAACTGTTTGCAGACAAGATTAAGGAAATTCCACACATAAAACTGGTACTACCTTATCCAGAAACTAATATAGTAAGCTTTAGTATAAAAGCACTAAATGTAACTAATGAGGTTTTCTTGAGTAAGTGCCAAGCTTATGGTTTATTGCTTTTTCCTTGGCTCGAGTCTCATATAAGAGCAGTTACCCATCTTGGCACAAAGGAAACAGACATCATGAAAGCTGCTGAAATTATAAAGGAGGTTGTGTTAAATTTAATATGAGAGTAAAAATAGATTTCTTTAGCGATTCAAACACTGACCCTTCAGCTAAAATGAGGGAAGCGATGGCTAAAGCAAAAGTTGGAAACGAAGCTGCATGTGAAGATCCAACTGTGAACGAATTAGTGGCAACCGCATGTAAAATATTAGGTAAACCTGCAGGAATCTTTTTGATTTCAGGAACGATGTCCAATGTAATTGCTTATAAAGTACACATTCAAAGACCTGGTGATTACTTGCTGCTTGATGAAACTTCACATCCACTCATAGTACAATCTGGCTTGATCGCAGCCCAGGCACATGCTACTCCTTTGCCCATCAAAGGTACAAGAGGAATATTTACTGGAGAACAAATTGTTGAGTTTATTACTCGTCCTAGTTTAAGAAATATTCCGAGAGTTGGGCTTGTTTCTATCGAACAAACGACAAATTTTGGTGGTGGAGCTGTGTGGCCTTTAGAATATATTCAAGAGATCTCAAGTCTCTGCAAAGAGAATGACGTATTCACTCATTTAGATGGAGCAAGACTGTTCAACGCTTGTGCTCATACTAAAATATCTCCAAAGGAGTATGCAAGTTATTTTGATTCGGTATTCATTGATTTTAGTAAAGGATTAGGTGCTCCAATGGGCGCAATATTGCTTGGAAGTGAAGATTTTATTGAAAAAGCTTGGTACTATAAGTTTCAAATTGGCGGAGGTATGCACCAAGCTGGCATTATTTCAGCTGCATGTTTATATGCTCTACGTAATAATGTAAATTCTTTAGAAGAAGATCATAAAAAAATGCAGCACCTTATAGAAGGCCTAGACTCCATAGATCAAGTTATAATTGATATCGACCTGTATAAAACTAATATAGCGTATTTTTCATTACGTACTAATTGTATATCTACTCAAGAATTAATAAACGTACTAATGACAAATTATGGAATTAGAATGGCTAACATCAAAGGTAAAATCAGAGCTATAACACATAGAGATATAAGCTATGAAGATATTAATACTACTGTATCTGCTATAAGAAAGATACTAAGTAATTTTCTGCACTAATTGTTTGCAAACTTCTTGTCAAACAATATTATACCAATATAGTATTATGCTAGCATCTGCATAGAGCTATTTGGGAATAGGTGTGAACTTTGTCTTCTTTCAATATTTACTATTCTTCTGTGGATATATGCTGCTTTATTTATCAAGACAAAGTATACCAATTGCTCTACCACTGTTAATAGATACTGACCATGTAAAATTAAGCTATTTTTTTGCCTGCTTTTCTTTTTTTTATGGAGTATCAAAATTTGTTAATGGAATAATCATGGACTCCAAAAATAATCCATTATTTATGTTTGGGCTATGCAATATTGCAACTGGATTATTAACCATTGGTATAACTTTATCATATAATAATCTAACTTTATTACTGTTAACATTAATATTATTAGCTTGGACACAAGGGTTAGGTTGGCCAGCTATTACCAAGTTTATGGTTACAAACTCTAGCATCTCTTCAATTGCATCATCATGGGGAGTTATGAGCGCATCTCAGCAACTTGGTTCTTGTATTACTTTAATTGTATTACCAAGTATAATTAAAATATATAATGCAAAAAGTGCATTTTTGTACTCTGGTTTCTTATGCTTACTTTTTGGAATTTATATAATATTAAAGGCATATTACAAAAAAAGTGCCAACTTTACTACCTATTATAAGGTGCAGAAATCTCAAATAGGTATCAAGGTAACAAGTTCCATATGGTTTCTATGTTGTGCTACTTTTTGTGCTTATATTATAAAAATGGGAATCTTCTTTTGGTTTCCTATAATTTTAAAGAATAAATTACAAATTTCTCTTGTACAATCCTCACTAATAACAGGCGTATATGATTTAGGTGGAATCCTTGGAACTTTAATAACAGGAAGAATTAGTGATATGTACTTCTTTCAAAATAGAAGCTTGCTGGCATCACTTTATATGTTGGGTATAGCACTCACTTTTATTGCAATGAACTTTGGTCAAAACATAATTCTTATGAACCTTTGTGCAATCTTATCAGGATTCTTTATATTTGGAGTGCAAGTACTGACAGGTGTTATAGCTGTAGAAATTGCTCCACAAAATAATGTATGTGCAATTGTAAGCTTAACAGGATTATTTGGGTATATTGCAAGTTCAATATTTTCATGCGTGCTCTTAGGAGTACTTGTTAAGCACTGTGGTAACAGTATTATGTTTTCATTTTTTTCCATTTGCTCTGTTGTTGCACTCGTTTGCTTTTCCATACTATCAAGCAAAGATCTAAAAAAACTAAGTAAAGCGGTGTAAAAAAAATTTCTCAACAGTTAAACTTTGTAGATAGATTTTTTACCCAAGGAATAAACATGGTAACCATATCTTAGTAATAGCTCGCTATCTAATAAATTACGGAAATCAAAAACATTAGGTGCAGCCATAATACTCTTTAAACTTGCAAAATCTTGATTTTTAAATTCTTTCCACTCCGTTAACAATAACAAGGCTTCCGCGTCCCTTGCAGCCCCTATAGCATTGTCCGCGTATTCTATATCCTTTAGAACTTGCCTAGCATTATCCATCCCCATTGGGTCATATGCAGTAATTTTAGCCTTGTTATTCACTAACAATTGTGCAATATCTATAGCTGGGCTATTTCTTACATCATCAGTACCAGACTTAAAAGTTAGCCCCCATATTGCTATTTTTTTATTTTGGACTCCATTTAATACATATTCTACCTTTTTAGCAATGTTTGTTATATGATTATAGTTAGATTCCTTAACTGAATTTAAAATTTGTAGCTTGACATTGTGATCTTCAGCAAGCCTTATTAAAGCTGACAAATCTTTAGGAAAACATGATCCTCCAAATCCTGGACCAGCTTTGAGAAATTCCTTACCTATTCTATGGTCCATTCCCATACTGTTAGCTAAAAGGTCAATGTCTGCTCCTAATAGCTCACATAAACCTGCCATCTCATTGATAAAAGCAACCTTTGTTGCTAGAAAAGCATTAGAAGCATATTTAATCATTTCAGCAGTAACTGTATCAGTGACTATTAACGGAATATTCTTATCTATAAATGATCTATATATAACTTCTAGTTTTGCTCTAGCTAGCTTAGTTTTTACTCCTATTATTATCCTATCTGGGTATAAAAAATCTGATACTGCAGAGCCTTGCTTGAGAAACTCTGGATTAACTCCTAAATCAAAGTTATAGCCCTTATTAGATAAATAATTATGTATATTTTCTGCAGTACCAGGAGGAACAGTTGACTTTATCACTATTAAGCAATCTTGATTAACTCTCTCAGAAACTTCACTTACTGCATTATATACATTCTTTAAATTTGCATTTCCTAGGGAGTCTGATGGAGTATCTACAGTTACAAATACTACTTCTGTATTGGGATTTATTTGAGAATACGAATCAAAAAATCTTATCCTTTGTGACTTTATATTATTCTCTAAATAATCTGCTAATCCAGGTTCATATAAGGGAATTTTCCCTGATTTCAAAAGTTCAATCTTCTCAGTATTTATGTCAATGCAATCAACTTTATGGCCCTGCTCCGATAACATTGTACCAGATACTAAGCCTACATACCCTACTCCTATAATAGTTATGTGCATTTTATTATCACCTTAAAAATATAGCTTAGCATCTAAAATAAATACCATTAACAATTATAAACTTTTGTTGTTACATTATTTTTCTTAATTGCCTTACCTTCCGAATAAGCTATAAATAAGGTTGATGGTATTAATATCAAAGTACCATATAAAGCACTTTTATCAGGTAATTCATTAAATATAACGTATGCTACTATTGCAGAAATTATTAGCTCTATGTATCTATAAGGTGCAAGTGCAGTAGCATCAGTAAGAGCAAAAGCTTTTAACATGAAGAACAGAATTAGGTTTGAACTTATTCCTAAAATCAGCAGTAATACTAACTCCAACAAGGAAGGCATATGCCAATAAAATAACAAAGATGGAGTGGAAAAAATTGTTGTTGTTAGAGCTGAGTAAAATAATATACTTATTATTGTCTCCTTCATTACAAGCTTCTTATTAAGTACATCTAGTATAGCGAAGATTAATGCGGATACAATAAAAATAAGAATTTTAGGATTAAAATCCTCACTATAAGCTTTAGTAGTAATAGCAATACCAATAAAACCAATGACAGCTACTACCCATCTTTGCCAAATTATATTTTCTTCCAGAAAAGGAATTGCAAGAAGCATAACAAATAATGGTATTGAGAAACCTATAATTGTTGCAGTTACTATTGGGCAAATAGTCAACCCATAGGTCCATAAGGTCATTCCACAAAACAACAATGCACCTCTAGTTATTTGAATAGATATTCGACTTGTTTTACAAACTCCTATTCCATAGTAAAATATAAAAGGTATAAGAGTAATAGTGCTAAATAAAAAACGGAAAAAGATTATCTCAAAACTTTGAAGGTGTAAACCGAGACACTTTGATATAGTATCATTAACTACACTACTAAGTAAACTGAGTATAAACCAGGTAACTCCAAGCAAATAAGCTCTTAGTCTGTGATCCATAAAACTCCAAATTTAATATTTTATGAGATAACTTTACTGTACAAAAGATCAATAATAGAAAAGGTTTCTTCTATCTACTGTTTAACCATATTCATAAATATTTAGTAGAAATAATTTGAGAAGTGTTATATAAAATGCAGCTTTATTGCATAATTTTAATAAACAGAAATGCTAACTGATTTTTTTGTAATATATGATAATACTTGCGAATACTATCACATTATCAGGAAAAGTAATCGGGAGTACTGACGGCTGTGGCGATTTTACCAACTAGCTCCTCTGCTAGCATTAGCAATATGTGTTTTCAGCATCAATTTTAAAAGCATTAAATTTGAAGTTTATCAAACAACACGAATTAGCAGCAAAACTTTATGAAAATGCTTCAGTTGAGTTAGCTAAACAAGGATTTAGAATGGTTAATATATTGACTATTTTTACTTGTATCTTAAACACAATTCAATTTTCACACTCATCGGCAGTTAGGCCACTTGCTCGCAAAATAACATCAGTAGAAACACCCGCCTTCACTAGATTTTTCGCAACCTTGATCTTTTCTGTTTTTTTAACTTTCTCTTTGCTATTCTTCATATCCCTAGATAAAAATTTCTTCACTAATTCTTGCTCTTCAGTTTTTCTTAGTAAATTAAGTAGTTCACTATCTTCATTTGTTTTAGGCAGCAGAACTTTAATATTCACTGATAATCCTTCTGCTATTTGATATAATTTGTCAAATGATATGGCAGTGTATCCTATTTCATACTCGTGTATTTCCTTGAGTGTTAAACCAACTTTGTTTGCTAAATCTTTCTGAGTATACCTTTTTATCAATCTCCATTCTCTTATTCTTTGCCCTATTCTGTAGTATATAGAATCAGTGCAGACTTCTTTCTCTGTATTATCATACTCGTAAATAGATAAGCCGGTTGCTTGGGAAATTATGTCAACTGAAACCCCTTCTTTCACTAGATTTTTTGCTATTTCCAACCTTGCCTCTTCTTGATTAATTTTTTCGCTAATATGAACAAACCTGACTAATGAAGGTACTATTTTGCCTAACTTTTGATTCTCGTATATTTTTGTTAGATAGAGTATTTCCTCGTCTTCATAGCTGTCTTCCCTTACTATTACTGGTTCAGGTAATAAATCTACAACGTCAACTGATAATACTCTTGCTATTATATATAGTACTTCAATTGGAATAGGAATATACCCATCTTCATAGCTGTTTACTTCTTGGTATGTTAAACCTATTTGACTTGCTAATCCTATTTGAGTATGCCCTCGCATTAACCTACAATTTTCTATTCTTTGCCCTATTCCGTAACTAACATTGCTTGCAGAAACAAACATTTATCCTCCATTTAAGAAAAAAACTTTATTGCTATAATTTTTTTACGAGCTATCCATCTAAAACCATATCAATAGATAAACCTACCGCTTGCAAAATAGTATCAATAGAAATTCCCCCTTTTACTAGATCCTTTGCAACTTTAATCCTTTCTATCTCTCTCACTTTCTCCTCACAAATACGTATCCCTTCAAACAAAGATTTTATTAGTGCATGACGTAGTTCTTGGCTCTCAATTTCTTTGTATTCTTTAATCAAATTCGGTAGCTCATTTTCCACTTTACTACCTTCATCTTCCTCTGTTAGTAGATCTGTAATACTAATCGATAATGTTTCTGCTATCTCATATAATTTTCCCAGTGGAGTAGCTACGCGTCCTTGTTCATAGTTGCTTATTTCGTCACGTGTTGTACTCATTTTCTCCGCTAAATCCTTTTGAGTATACTCTCTCACTAGTCTCCATTCCTTTATCTTTTTGCCTATTTGGTAGTAGATAGAACCCGTTTTTTCTTCAACACATTCATCAGCAGACAGACCAATTGTTTTTGCAACAATATCAACAGAAACTCCTGCTTTAACCAAACTCTTTGCAATTTTTATTTTTTCCGATTTTCTACTACTTTTCTCACTAACTTGGACAAATTTGGTTAGCAAACAAAACATCTTACGTAACTCCTGATCGTTAATCTTTTTATATTCTCTTACTAGATTTAATATTTCTTCTTCATCTTCAAGACAGCTTTTTGATACAGGAATAAGATCCGTAATACTGATTGATAGTGCCTCAGTTATAGCATACAACCTTTCAATTGGAACTCTACGATTCCCTTTCTCATATTGCAATATCACCCAGTATTTTACACCAATTTTCTCTGCTAAATCTTTCTGAGTGTACCCTCGCTCTAACCTCCAGCTTTTTAATTTTTCTCCCACTTTATAATCTAGACTTTTTTCCACAAAAAGAACCTTGCATATAATATTTTCTATTATAGCTCAAAGGCTCCAGATATAATAGCCAGACTCTGGAACCTTTAAATTAAAGTGCCCTACAAGTTTCTTTACTATTTTCACGTACTTTGTCTGCCCATGAAAACAATTTTTCACTTACTTCCTTCTGCTTTTCACTCCATATGCCACATCTAGTGAAACTACCTCTTTCTACCGCTTCTTTAAGTTTCACTCCTCCAAAGAGACAGTTTTTTCCTATTTCTTCGCCTCTTTTTTGTAACTCAGCCCACATTTCCTTATTTTCTACTCTCACTTGCACCTGATCTGCCTCTTGGTACAATATAATATTTAGCTTACCAATGCTTGTAGGAAATTCTAACATGATAGAGCTGCCATCTGAAATATCGGTATAGTTTCTTATACCTCCCTTCTCACTTTTAACTTCAACTGCATCATTACCAATTTTTAAGATATTACTTCCTAACTTTCTGTTTGCTTCCAGTATTTTGGCTACCTCTACCTTACTATTCCCAGAAAATTCTATATAGTTATCTAAGTGGGAAAAGTCGCCTCTCCCCACTCGACTTCAGAACCGTACGTGAGACTTTCGCCTCATACGGCTCCTCTATAATTTGGTGCTTGTCATGCACACTTTCTATGTAATTCATCGTGACAATGTCCATGTAACAAGGATAAATTCTTTTTCATATTATTACGTCTGTTTCGGTCAATATGATGTGTTTCTAAGATATCATCATTTTTAAACCAAAGTTGACAATGACCACATTTACCTTGTTGTAACTTCAACAATTTTATTACTCTTGGTAGTTTATCTGGTATCTTCCTTAAACGATTACCCCAATAAACCCAATCGCCATCATATGGAGACTTGGTTCCTTTCACTTTGACATGCCTTTTAATAGCATGATCTCCGTGCTTAATAAGAAGAACTTTGTTATTTGTCATAAATCGCCAATTATCGTTTTTATACTTTTTAAAGTATTTATTTTTAATCCAGTATTTTCCTTTGGTTGGGTGCCTGTAGACTGCCCACTTCCAGATGTTTCTAAACATTACACTGTCAATAAACCTAAAGGTCTTGTTTGACACAACCGAAGAATAATATTTGCTCCACCCTCTAGTAATTGGGTTAAGCTGTCTTATTACTGTTTCTTGTGTTGATCCTCTTAATCCTCTAATCTTATGTTTTATAGTGAGTGTATGCTGTTTTCTGGATTCACGACTTGGTTTGACTAATAATTTATAACCCCTCTTATTATTTTTCGTAGAGTAATGCCTTATTGAGAAACCAAGAAAATTAAATCCTGGCTTTTCTCCATTTTGAGTATGAGAAATCTTTGTTTTTGAAGGTTTCAATTCTAGTCCAATGGTTTTGAGCCATTCTTCAACTATCATTTTTGCCTTCAGAATGATTTCCTTACTCTCATGTATGATGATAAAGTCATCTGCGTAGAAAATTACACTTAATGAGCTTTTTGCTTCTCTACTGCTTGCAACACCACATTTCATCTTCCTATATTGAAGAAGTTCACTCCATAACGTTTCTTTGATATATTGTTCTAATCCATTTAATGCAACACAAGCAAGTAACGGTGAGATCGTCCCTCCTTGAATTGTACCACGTTTTGTGGATTCAAATTTTCTGTTTTCCATTACTCCAGCTCTTAACCATCCTTTTATAATTCTTCTAAAGGTTGGTGTAGTGTTAAGTTTTTCCAACAGAGCATTTTGATTAATATTATCAAAACATCCAGAAATATCAGCATCTAAACAGTACGCTGTTTTCCAATTCAGTGAATTAAATATGGCTTCAATAGCATCATGACATGACCTACCAGGTCTAAAACCATACATGTTCGGTTCAAATCCTACCTCCCACTCTGGCTCTAGTGCCATTTTCATAAGTGTTTCTTTTGCCCTATCTGAGATAGTAAGTATACCAAGAGGGCGATATTCTATTGGTTTTCCAGGTTTTGGAATCCAAACACGTTTTGATGGTTTCGCTTTTTCTCTAACATTTAAAGAATATGCTAATTGCAATCTTTCTTTATGATTAAGATTTGCTTTTCCATCAATACCTGCAGTTTTCTTCCCTCTGTTATCTTGAGTTACTTTTCTGACAGCAAGTAGTTTTGCACTTATTGAATTGAGTAATAATCTTTGAAGTTTATGTACCTTCTTCTTATCATTACATATTGCAGCTTGGTAAATTCGCTTTTGTAGCTTAAATACAAATTTCTCAACTTTACGCCAAGGAATTGTATTCCATTCATACCTAACAAATTGTTGGTCTATAACATATTTACTACTATTCACAACTTTACCCTCCAAATTATAGTGTCCACGTCTGCATATCCCAAATATTACTTTGGGCATTAGCTTCTTGGACAATCCCTCCAATGTAAGTGCTTATGGCTGGCTGCCTACTTACATTCAAATGAATATAAGAGCACCTATATGGTTATCCCGTTTCACGATTTTGTTTCGTGTTAGACTTAGGTTCTTACTTTTTACCGGAAGCTGAGAACATCTATAATCAAAGACATCTAACTTTAATTCCTCGTATGCTTCATACCATTTTGGTCTATGCGTAAAACAACCTTAATTTCGCATATTCAATATAACGACAATTCAATCATAAGTTTCTCTCGTAACCATATCTAACTCTGTTTGCAGGAGTTTGCTATAAGGTTTAGCATTACCTGCTTTTATCTCATGCTTGCATCCTAAAGGTTGCCATTCTTTAAAATGTGAGACATACATTATCCCTGATGTCTAGGGAAGATGGAATCTAACCATCACAAAATCGCAACTTCGGGTCGCACCGATGTTGTATTATCTATCTCAACATCTATTAATTCTCCTTCTTGCGCTGAACTTCTGGCTGTAGCTCATTATAGATTTCACCTATCAGTTTATTCTGCAGTAGAGTATCATGAAACTCTGCACCACTTAGCATTAATTTACGTATTAGCTTTTTACGATCAGCCTTATCAAATTTATGAAAATGTGTGCCCAGTATCACATATTCCGCGAAGCTCCATTCTCCATCATTACATGCATTTAGCCTTGCTCCAGAAGCTAGTACTTTGTCTATAACTTTGTGCAATTCATTTACATTCTTTGCCTCTACCACTTCACTTTTTAACCAGCTCAAAGTTTCTGCACTCGGCTTTATTTTTTTCAAAGCTGAAGCAAATGGATTTTTATCTTCTTGATCACTTACAGGTTTTGTGCCATAAACATAGTCAAATCCTTTCCCATAGTTGATTTTGTTTTCGCGAACGTTTCTGCTAGGGAAAGGCATTGTATCTTCCAGTTTTATCTCCTTCTGGCTATTAATTTTACTCACAAATTTAGACTGCTCTATATCAACGCTTTCAAGAGCACCAAATATTTTCTTGTGATTAACATTAGTCTTTTTATTCTGATCTTTACTAGTCATATAAACCTCATATTAAAAATACTTTTTAAGTGTACAATAAACTTTGTTATTATACATTATATTACTCATTATAAATTAATATGAGTAGATTTGTAAATACTTTCTGCTATAACAATCCGTTTTCTCTAAAGCTAAAATAACCCCCACTTGTAATGATAATATGATCAAATAATCTAACGCTTACAGTACTACATGCTGCTGCTAAGCTCTTTGTTACTTCTTGATCTTCTTCTGAAGGTTCTAAACTTCCCCCAGGGTGGTTGTGTGACATTATTACTAATGTTGCATTCTTTATTAATGCTTTTCTTGTAATTTCCTTTATGTATACTGGTGCTTTTTCCATTTCACCAATATAGGATTCTTCTCCGGTTAGTTGGCGTCTTTTATTCAAATACAGTATTTTTACACATTCCCTTTCTAAGTGTCCTATACTTACGTTCAAATACTCTACTAGCCCTTGTAAGTCCATTATTGGCTCACTCTTGAGCTTTTCTCTCAGTACTCTTTCTAGTGTTTCCTTAACACACATAATCATTGCTACTGCAGAATCAGTTACTCCTTCTATAACTTTCAGGTCATCCATTTCTCTACCTAAAATCTTTCCTACTCCCGTATAAGTATTCACCAGATTTTTAGCAATTTCTTGAGCCTGTGGCCTTTCATGTACTGCACTTAGAAATGTTTCCATTATTTCACGATCAAGTAGTGCTTTGCCTTTGCTTTCTAATATTCTGAATTCGATTTCTTCTTTACTTTTATTCATATAATTTACCCTTCACTAACAACAAACTTTTTTTAAATATTTACTGCTGTTTTTTTATCAGCATTGGCATAGAGCCATAGCTTCCGAGTGAAGTCAAATCAATTTCTCAATCTTTTTTACTTATTTTTTCATCAAAAAGTAAAGATGTTAATAGATACTGATTTTTTATTTTAAATCTGTTGAATTTCGCCTAAAGAGAGGCCTGTTATTTGCAAAATAATATCGGTAGAAATTCCTCCTTTCACTAAATCCTTTGCAATTTTCATCTTTTCTGCTCTTTTCACTTTCTCTTCGCAAATTTGTATGCTTTCAAACAGAGATTTCATTAGTGCATGACGTAGTTCTTGGCTTTCAATTTTTTTGTATTCTTCAATTAAATTAGGTACCACTTTATCATCTGCATCCTCTGTTAGTTCAAGTAGGTCCATGATATTAATCGATAACGCCTTTGCTATCTCATATAATCTTCCCAGTGGAACAGCAGTTCTTCCTTGTTCATAGTTGCTTATTTCATCACGTGTTGTACTCATTTTCTTTGCTAAATCCTTCTGAGTATATTCCCGCACTAGTCTCCATTCTTTTATCTTCTTTCCTATTTTGCAGTATATATAACCTATTTTTTCTTCAACACATTCATCAGCAGAGAGGCCAATTGCTTGTGAAACAATATCAACAGAAATCCCTGCTTTAACCAGGCCCTTTGCAATTTTTACTTTCTCTGCTTTTTTACTACTTTTCTCACCAACTCGGGTAAATTTTGTTAGCAAGTAAAACACCTTGCGCAACTCTTGATCATTAATCGTTTTATATTTTCTTACTAGATTTAATATTTCCTCTCCCTTATCTTCAAAACAGATTTTTTCATTTGATACAGGAATAAGATCCGTAATATTAATTGATAACACCTTTGCTATAGCGCACAACTTTTCAATCGAAATTTTTCGTGTTCCTTTTTCATATTATAGTACTATTTGATACGTTACACTGATTTTTTTTGCTAAATCTTTTTGAGTATACCCCTTTGCTATCCTACAACTTCTTACTTTCTGTCCTACTACTTTATAATATAAAAAATTAGAGTAATTATTCTCTTTTTTCACATTTTATACTCCATAACCAGAAGAGCTGTTACGTATGCTTAATTGAGAACCTTTTTGACAAACTGAACTCATCTCCTTTCAAACAATTTTTCTATATCACTTAGTTTCATTTCTATATAAGTTGGTCTTTCATGACCAGAATATGGAGTTTTCTCAATTTGTCTTAGTATCTCATTCATCTCTTCCAATTTCATTTTTCTTCCTGCTCCATGGCAAGCGATTGTAGCTGATATTTTATTCACCTTATCCTCTATTGGCAACGTATCTTCCATTTCCGTTAACTTATCTACTATATCAACTAGCATCTCTTTTATATCTATTGTTCCTAAGATTGCAGGTATTTCTTTCACCCTTACTTTATCTTCTGATTCTATTTCAATACCAAAACCCATTTCAAAAAGCTCATCTTTATAAGTTTCAATCATCCCCATTCCAGCTTGGTTTTTGATTTTAACTGTTTCAGGAAGAAGAAGTTTCTGTCTTTTTATGCTTGATTTTTGCTTTAAGCACTCGTATATCAATCTTTCATGAGCTGCGTGCTGATCTACTATAATTAATTTGCCTTTAGCCTCAGCAATAATGTAAGTACTGTGGACCTGACAGCGTGCATACCCTAGAGGATGATCCTCTATTAAATCAATTTGCTCCCTTTCTAGAACCATCGCTCCCTTTTGGGGTGGAGATTCTCCATACTTAAACGTTTCTGGTAAGCTTTGCCTTCTTTCATCTGGTGCATTGAATTCTTTCATTAGACGATTTTCTAAAAGACTTGGTCTCTTTTCATAAAACTCTTTTTGATTCTTTTTCTCTTTACTATCAACCTGCTCTTGGCTTTTACTATCATTAAAAATTAGCTCCTCTTCAATACCTTGACCACTTGCTGCAAACCTCGTTGATAATGCTTTTATTATCCCTCTTCTCACTATTTCATATATTAGCCTTTTATTCTGAAATCTTACTTCCGATTTATTTGGATGCACATTTACATCTACTTGATCGTATGGTATCTCTAAGTGCAGCACTGCAAAAGGATACCTCCCACTTAGAATAAAATCTTGATACGCATATCTAATTGCACCAATAAGTAGATTATCTTTTATTGGCCTTCCATTAACAAACGTATAGATCTGAGTTGAATTGCCACGACTAATAGTTGGTTTACAGATGTGTCCCGTAAGTTTGATGCCGTCTTCTTCCTCTTTAACTTCCAGCGAATTGCTCTGAAATTCTTCTTCTGTTTCACATAATCTGTTAAATAATGAAGTTTGCTTAACATATTTTAAGAGCTTTTTATTACCGGAAGTGAGAGTAAACCCAATACTATAGTTAATCATTGCTAAGTTATTTACAATGTCAACAATGCTTTGTGTTTCTGCCCTCTCGGTTTTTAGAAATTTTAATCTATTTGGAGTGGCAAAAAATAAGTCACGAACTTCAATATATGTTCCTATCGATAAAGGATAAGGAACAAGCTCTCCTATTTTTTCTCCCCCCTCATACCTTATAGACCATGCTTGATCTGCTTTGCTTGCCTTAGATGATAATTTTATTCTGCTTACTGCTGCAATTGAAGGCAAAGCTTCTCCTCTAAAGCCAAGATGCTTGATCTCTATCAATTCACTGTCACTCAATTTTGAAGTAGCATGGCGCATAAACGCAAGTTCTAAATCATCCTTTTTTACTCCGCTACCATCATCGATTACAGTAATGAGGTTACGCCCACCACTTTCTATTTTGATCTCTATCTCTGAACTTCCAGCATCTATTGCATTTTCAACTAATTCCTTTACTACACTTGCTGGCCTCTCTATTACCTCTCCCGCTGCTATACGATTTATAGTTTTTGTGTCTAAAAGAATTATTGCCATAATACTCCACCCAATCTATGAAACTTAGAGTTCCCTCTATTTTTTGGTGATTTCTTGACCTCACAATCTCTATATTTTAGCTTTTTAGATTCCTTTCTAGCAAGTCTATCTGCCTCCTCATTGTACATATTACCGTTGTGAGCTCTAACCCACTTCCAATTAATATCATGCTGCAAAGCAACTTCATCTAGTTCCTGCCATAATTCTCTGTTCTTCACTGGCTTTTTATCGGCTGTCTTCCAACCATTTACCTTCCATTTATTGATCCACTCTGTTATACCTTGTTTAATATACTGACTATCAGTGTGTAAAACAACTTCGCAAGAAACTTTCAACATCTTTAGCCCGTTAATCACAGCCTTTAACTCCATTTTGTTATTCGTTGTGTCTTCTTCACCTCCAGAGATACGTTTCTTGATAAAGACACTTTTATTTTCATACATCACCACGGCTGCCCATCCACCAGGCCCAGGATTTCCGGAACATGCTCCATCTGTATATATTGTAACCTTCTTTTTTTCGCCCATACTTACAGGATATAGATTCAACGTAAATTTGCTACTGAAAATGTTGACATGAAGTTTCAAGATCTTTATCATATACAAGGTGTAGGGAGCCCGTCCTCTCGATGTTAGGTAATCATATTTGAGTCTTTGTACTCGCATTTTTTTGGAGCCTACACCAAAGTATTTTTGAAACTTTTTATAGCTTATCAGTTCATTTGCTAGGGTTTTAAGGCAGTTATAAAACGATGACTAACACTACATCTAAAGCCTAAAATGTAATTCTCAGGTGATCTTTGACAGATGTTTTTTTTCATCAACACATTCAAAGCTTAGAAAAACAAAAGGGTTGAATATTTCTTCACAATTGTGTATAATTATTAATGCTTTTTATCTTACTTTCTTATGGCTCTTTCGAAGTTTCTTGATGCTCGCAATGATTATGCCTTTAAAAGAATATTTGGCACTGAAAAGAATAAAGATATCCTTATTCATTTCTTGAACGATATTTTAGGCTTCACTGGCTTAGCTGCTATCCACGATGTTGAATTCTTGGCTACCATTTTGGACCCTGAAATTGCCGCTAAAAAGCAGAGTATTGTCGATGTTCTTTGTAAAGACTCTCAAGGTTCAAGATATATTATAGAAATGCAGTTCACTAAGACCAAAGGCTTCGAAAAACGTGCTCAATATTATGCTGCTAAAGCCTACTCAAGTCAAGCTGATCAAGGTGATAATTATCATAATCTCAAGGAAATTATCTTCATAGCTGTTGCTGATTGTATTATTTTTCCAGATAAGGCTGAGTACAAATCTAATCATGTCATTTTAGATCAAAATAGCTTTGAACATGACTTAAAGGATTTTTACTTCGTATTCATAGAACTACCAAAATTTACAAAGACAAAAGAAGACCAACTAGAAAATATAGTAGAAAAATGGTGTTACTTTTTTCGATATGCAGCAGAAACAAACGAAGAGGACCTAGATAAAATAGTTGGTAGTGACGTAATAATAAAACGAGCTTATGAAGAGATGAATAAGTTTAATTGGTCAGAAGAAGAGTTACTAGCATATGAACAAATGAAAAAACGCATAATGGATGAGGTAGCTGCTTTAGCTCAAAAATTTGATGAGGGTCTTAAAGTAGGTCACGAAAAAGGTAGACAAGAAGAAAAAATCGAAGTTGCAAAAAACCTACTTAATGCTGGCATTTCTATTGATGTTATTTCCCAGACAACTGGCCTTCCTCAGGCTGACATTACACAACTTAAGGAAGAAACTTTTTAGTCTACTACCTTCTTCCAGCGACTAATTCTCTGGCATTGCCCGCAATTAATACATCATCTAACCTAGTTCTAGGTCCAGATAAACCTAAGCTTTGCGGTTCTTTTATATTATCCATTTTTAGTACGTTATTTTCATTATGTAGCATTTGGTGTATTGATTGATTTAGTGATACATCTAGCTTGTTATTAAATGTAGCCATAAACTTTTCAAATTTCTTCGGACTTAATTTACCAGCTTCTTCATCAGGACATGCTTTCTCTACATACGATTTTAAAATCCCTGAAATTTCATTGAATTTACCACTCATGACTTTTCTAGTAATTTCTTTCTGCATTTCCATATAATCAATATTTAATCGATGCATTGATACACCACTTTTTAATCCAGCTTGCTCTACTACTTTCTCAAATTCCTTTGTAATATTGAGTGCATAGCCCTGTGCTTCTAGTGGGGATATAGACTGATCTACTGTAGAAATATACTTCTGACCTGTAACTTTTCTAATTAATAAATCAAGTAACATTATTGTACCATTAAAATCAACATGTGATAGATAGTGATCTCCCATTTCTAGTATTATATTTCCGCTACTAGGTTTAAATTTAACAGGTGTTTGCCTTTCACGCATTTGTTTTATATTTGCATTTACATAATCAATGTTGTCTCGAAAGAAACCTCCATTTTCTTGTTTTTTATCTGTACCATCAGATGGTAGTGTGGTACTTGTTGAACTACTATTACTTACCGAAGCTTTGGCAAATTGCTCATCAACTTGTGGTATTGAACTTGCAGTATTTAGTGAGGGTAGCCAAAATAATTAGGGAAACCAGTAGCAAGTTTGATGATCCTAATACTAAAATGGATGAAGTAGACATTAAATGCTAAATGTTTGATGTGTTTTCCATATTGAGCTTACAGCACGTAGCTTTGATGTAGAAGTTTGGGTAACGTTATGATAGTAATTTATATAATTCTGTGTGCTATCTTTATAGCTGTTTTAGACAGTTCATTAGACTCTTAATTATGGGGTATGTTTAACTTAAGAAAGGTTTTCATAAATGTTGAAGTGAATAAGTAGGAATATTATGTTTTTTCTTTGAGTTGTGAAATTTCAGAATGAGAAAAACCTGTAGTTTGTGATATGATATCAGTAGAGACACCAGCTTTAAGTAGGTTTTTTGCCACAGCTATTTTAGCTTGTTTTTCTCCCTCTTCCCTACCTTTTTGATGGCCGATTTGGATGCCTTCTTGTCTACCTTCTTGTCTACCTTTTTCTTGACCAACTTTAAGACCCTCATCAAATTTTTGAGCAAAAGCAGCTACCTCATCCATTATGCGTTTTTTCATTTGTTCATATGCTAGTAACTCTTCTTCTGACCAATTAAACTTATTCATCTCTTCATAAGCTCGTTTTATTATTACGTCACTACCAACTATTTTATCTAGGTCCTCTTCGTTTGTTTCTGCTGCATATCGAAAAAAGTAACACCATTTTTCTACTATATTTTCTAGTTGGTCTTCTTTTGTCTTTGTAAATTTTGGTAGTTCTATGAATACGAAGTAAAAATCCTTTAAGTCATGTTCAAAGCTATTTTGATCTAAAATGACATGATTAGATTTGTACTCAGCCTTATCTGGAAAAATAATACAATCAGCAACAGCTATGAAGATAATTTCCTTGAGATTATGATAATTATCACCTTGATCAGCTTGACTTGAGTAGGCTTTAGCAGCATAATATTGAGCACGCTTTTCGAAGCCCTTGGTCTTAGTGAACTGCATCTCTATAATGTATCTTGAACCTTGAGAGTCCTTACAAAGAACATCGACAATACTTTGCTTTTTAGCGGCAATTTCGGGATCTAAAATAGTAGCTAAGAATTCAACATCGTGAATAGCAGCTAAGCCAGTGAAGCCTAAAATATCGTTCAAGAAATGAATGAGGATATCTTTATTCTTCTCGGTGCCAAATATTCTTTTAAAGGCATAATCATTGCGAGCATCAAGAAATTTAGAAAAAGCCATGAGAAAGTAAGATAAAAAGCATTAATAATTATACACAATTGTGAAGAAATATTCAACTAAAATGCAAACATTTTGTATATCTTTATTTGGTAGTATTAAACTGTATAATATTTATGGCAAATATCTCGATAAAGTACAAAATAGCACAAAATGTAAAAAGCTGGAGGTTAAAGCGAGGTTATACTCAAAAAGATTTAGCGGAGAAAATCGGCGTAACGTATCAAATAGTACTACAATATGAAAAAGGAACACGCAGAATTTCAATTAAGAAGTTATATGAATTAGCAGAAGCATTATCAACAACTGCTAGAGATCTAGCTTGCGGACAAGAAGTATCAAATGAGGAAAGGTATGAGGGAGAAGAGATAGTAAATCTAGTAAGAAGACATAAAGAGATTAAGGATCAAGAATTACGTGAAACGTTTTATTTATTAACTAAATTTATCCGTATTAGTGAGGAAAAAAGTGGAAAGGCAGTAAAAATAGAAGTGGCAAAGGGTTTAGTTAAGGAAGGAGTTTCTGCTCATGTTATCTCTCAAACGACCAGTTTATCTATTGATGAATATGATAATGATGAGAAAAAAATTTCTATTCCGTATAAAGTAGGTCAAAGAATAAAAGAATGGAGATTGATACGAGGATACACTCAAGAAGATTTAGCAAGCAAAGTGGGCGTAATAAATCAAAGAATATATGAATATGAACAAGGACGAGCTGCTGTTTCACTTGAAATGTTAGATGAAATAGCAAAGATGCTATTAATTAATATTACAGATCTGCTTCCAGAAACAAGAGAAAATGAGAATAGTGAAGTGGAACTATCAAGGTTAATAGAAGAATACAAAAAGATTAAAAGCCAAGAATTACGTCATGTACTAATAAAATCTCTGTTTGAAAGCATACAAGTTTGCAAAGAGAAAGTGAAGAGAGTAGAAAAGATGAAAATTGCAAAGAATTTAGTTAAGGAAGGAATTTCTATCAATATTATTTTAAAAACAGTGGGCATCTCTTTAGACGAAATTCAACAAATTTAAAATAAAAAATCAGTATCTATTAATATCTTTACTTTTTGATGAAAAAATAAGCAAAAAAGATTTAAAAATTGATTTGACTTCACTCGAAAGCTATGGCTCTATGCCAATGCTGACAAAAAACAGCAGTAAATATATAAAAACATTTTGTTATTAGTGAAGGGTAATTTTTATGAATAATAAGAAAGATCGTAGAGAAGAAATAGAATTCAGAGCATTAGAAAGCAACGGTAAAGCTCTACTTGATCGTGAAGTAATAGAAACGTTTCTAAGTGCAGTGCATGACAGGGAAGAAGCTCGAGTTATTGCTAGAAAGCTAATAGATAGTTTTGGAATAGGAGGAATTTTAGGTCAGGAAATAGATGACTTGAAAACTATAGAAGGGATAACTGACTCTACAGTAGCAGTAATTTTATGCCTAAAGGAAGCTGCAAAGAGAGTACCAAGAGAAGAGTTAAAGAAAGGACCTGTAATGGATAACTTGGAAACCATAGTAAAATATTTAAGGGTGAGTATTGGTTATTCAGAGGAGGAAAAGATGAAAATAATATATTTTGATCAAAAGTGCCGTTTAAAGGGGGAAGAAGTGTTCACTGGTACAGTGGATAAGGTACCTTTTTACATAAGAGAAGTAACAAGAAAGGCATTAATAAGAAAAGCGACGTCAATAATAATATCGCATAACTACCCAGAAGGAAGGTTAAAGCCATCTGATGAGGATGAAGCTGTAACTAAAGACTTGGCTAAAGTTTGTCAGACTATAGGGATTAGGTTAATGGATCACATTATCATCACAAGTGTTGGGTATTTTAGCTTTAAAGAGCAAGGACTGTTATAAAGCAGATGTTAGAAGATTTTCATGAGTTGTTTTACTACTTGAATGAAGAAAGTATTTGCAAGTACATTAATTATTGCTTATAATTAATGAGAAAGTATATATTAAATTAATAATAAAGTAATAAAGTCGGTTATAGACTTAGTTAAATATATTTAATAGCGGAGGCTAATATGAGTAATAAAATAATTGTACCTTTTGATGATCAAGAAGGAGGTACTTACGAGTTAAACATTGATCTTATCAAAAGGTGAGGTGTTAAATGCTATTGTAGGAATTGGTCGTACTAAGGAGCAATCCACCTTTGTAAGCAAAATTAATAAGGCTAAAAAGCCTGAAGAAATAGCACCTTTCCCTGGTAGAGAAGTTCGCGAAAACAAAATCAACTATGGGAAAGGATTTGACTATGTTTATGGCACAAAACCTGTAAGTGATCAAGAAGATAAAAATCCATTTGCTTCAGCTTTGAAAAAAATAAAGCCGAGTGCAGAAACTTTGAGCTGGTTAAAAAGTGAAGTGGTAGAGGCAAAGAATGTAAATGAATTGCACAAAGTTATAGACAAAGTACTAGCTTCTGGAGCAAGGCTAAATGCATGTAATGATGGAGAATGGAGCTTCGCGGAATATGTGATACTGGGCACACATTTTCATAAATTTGATAAGGCTGATCGTAAAAAGCTAATACGTAAATTAATGCTAAGTGGTGCAGAGTTTCATGATACTCTACTGCAGAATAAACTGATAGGTGAAATCTATAATGAGCTACAGCCAGAAGTTCAGCGCAAGAAGGAGAATTAATAGATGTTGAGATAGATAATACAACATCGGTGCGACCCGAAGTTGCGATTTTGTGATGGTTAGATTCCATCTTCCCTAGACATCAGGGATAATGTATGTCTCACATTTTAAAGAATGGCAACCTTTAGGATGCAAGCATGAGATAAAAGCAGGTAATGCTAAACCTTATAGCAAACTCCTGCAAACAGAGTTAGATATGGTTACGAGAGAAACTTATGATTGAATTGTCGTTATATTGAATATGCGAAATTAAGGTTGTTTTACGCATAGACCAAAATGGTATGAAGCATACGAGGAATTAAAGTTAGATGTCTTTGATTATAGATGTTCTCAGCTTCCGGTAAAAAGTAAGAACCTAAGTCTAACACGAAACAAAATCGTGAAACGGGATAACCATATAGGTGCTCTTATATTCATTTGAATGTAAGTAGGCAGCCAGCCATAAGCACTTACATTGGAGGGATTGTCCAAGAAGCTAATGCCCAAAGTAATATTTGGGATATGCAGACGTGGACACTATAATTTGGAGGGTAAAGTTGTGAATAGTAGTAAATATGTTATAGACCAACAATTTGTTAGGTATGAATGGAATACAATTCCTTGGCGTAAAGTTGAGAAATTTGTATTTAAGCTACAAAAGCGAATTTACCAAGCTGCAATATGTAATGATAAGAAGAAGGTACATAAACTTCAAAGATTATTACTCAATTCAATAAGTGCAAAACTACTTGCTGTCAGAAAAGTAACTCAAGATAACAGAGGGAAGAAAACTGCAGGTATTGATGGAAAAGCAAATCTTAATCATAAAGAAAGATTGCAATTAGCATATTCTTTAAATGTTAGAGAAAAAGCGAAACCATCAAAACGTGTTTGGATTCCAAAACCTGGAAAACCAATAGAATATCGCCCTCTTGGTATACTTACTATCTCAGATAGGGCAAAAGAAACACTTATGAAAATGGCACTAGAGCCAGAGTGGGAGGTAGGATTTGAACCGAACATGTATGGTTTTAGACCTGGTAGGTCATGTCATGATGCTATTGAAGCCATATTTAATTCACTGAATTGGAAAACAGCGTACTGTTTAGATGCTGATATTTCTGGATGTTTTGATAATATTAATCAAAATGCTCTGTTGGAAAAACTTAACACTACACCAACCTTTAGAAGAATTATAAAAGGATGGTTAAGAGCTGGAGTAATGGAAAACAGAAAATTTGAATCCACAAAACGTGGTACAATTCAAGGAGGGACGATCTCACCGTTACTTGCTTGTGTTGCATTAAATGGATTAGAACAATATATCAAAGAAACGTTATGGAGTGAACTTCTTCAATATAGGAAGATGAAATGTGGTGTTGCAAGCAGTAGAGAAGCAAAAAGCTCATTAAGTGTAATTTTCTACGCAGATGACTTTATCATCATACATGAGAGTAAGGAAATCATTCTGAAGGCAAAAATGATAGTTGAAGAATGGCTCAAAACCATTGGACTAGAATTGAAACCTTCAAAAACAAAGATTTCTCATACTCAAAATGGAGAAAAGCCAGGATTTAATTTTCTTGGTTTCTCAATAAGGCATTACTCTACGAAAAATAATAAGAGGGGTTATAAATTATTAGTCAAACCAAGTCGTGAATCCAGAAAACAGCATACACTCACTATAAAACATAAGATTAGAGGATTAAGAGGATCAACACAAGAAACAGTAATAAGACAGCTTAACCCAATTACTAGAGGGTGGAGCAAATATTATTCTTCGGTTGTGTCAAACAAGACCTTTAGGTTTATTGACAGTGTAATGTTTAGAAACATCTGGAAGTGGGCAGTCTACAGGCACCCAACCAAAGGAAAATACTGGATTAAAAATAAATACTTTAAAAAGTATAAAAACGATAATTGGCGATTTATGACAAATAACAAAGTTCTTCTTATTAAGCACGGAGATCATGCTATTAAAAGGCATGTCAAAGTGAAAGGAACCAAGTCTCCATATGATGGCGATTGGGTTTATTGGGGTAATCGTTTAAGGAAGATACCAGATAAACTACCAAGAGTAATAAAATTGTTGAAGTTACAACAAGGTAAATGTGGTCATTGTCAACTTTGGTTTAAAAATGATGATATCTTAGAAACACATCATATTGACCGAAACAGACGTAATAATATGAAAAAGAATTTATCCTTGTTACATGGACATTGTCACGATGAATTACATAGAAAGTGTGCATGACAAGCACCAAATTATAGAGGAGCCGTATGAGGCGAAAGTCTCACGTACGGTTCTGAAGTCGAGTGGGGAGAGGCGACTTTTCCCACTTAGATAACTAATTTAACGGAGGGGGTAAGATCAGACCAGGGATATAGGAAACATTTAAGTAATATATTAAGCAATGATTTGCTAATATCTGATCTCGGTTATTTTGTGCCAAGTTCTTTTAAACAAATCAATGAAATAGGAGCTTATTTCATAAGTCGTTATAAATCTGATACCAACATATATGATGTAGAAACAAATCAAAAAATGGAGTTATTAGAATGTTTAGAGGATAAGTTATTTTTAGAAAACGAGGTATTGTTAGGAAAAGAAGCAAAAATTAGAGTAAGAATTATATGTCAGAAACTAACTGAAGAACAGTCTATGGCCAGAAGAAGGAAAGCTAATAGATTAGCAAGATCGCAGGGATATACATCCTCTAAAAGAAATCAAAAATTGTTGAACTGGTCAATATTTATAACTAATGTTCCAGAAAATAAAATTAGTGCTGAGCAAGTATTAACGATTTACAGAGTAAGGTGGCAAATTGAGTTATTATTTAAATTGTATAAAAGCTATATCAGGCTTGATAAGCTAAAAGGAAAGCCATGCAGAGTATTATGTGAACTATATGCTAAATTGTGCGCAATTCTTATATTTCACGGCATAGTTGGTTGCACAGAAGTGAAAAAGAATACAGAACTTAGCTTAACAAAGGCATTTATTGAGCTAAAAAGGCGGGTTAGAGAGTTATTTTTAGTATTAACCAAAATTAATAGTTTAAAAGCATTTCTTAAAAAACTCACTATAACTTGGTCGCTATTTTCATTAAAAGACAAACGTAGAAGGGCTAGAGTATCCACTTTAACCTCTCTAAATTTGCTCACAATCTCTTAACTTGACGCGTATGGTTCAAACAATTGTGTATCTGAGTTTTGAGATGACGAAACTAGAGTTGTATAATCTATACATATTTGTGATAACTTCTCACCTTCGCTCAAATAACTTTTCAATGTCGCTTAATTTCATTTCTATATAGGTTGGCCTTCCGTGATTACATTGTCCAGAATAAGGTGTCTTTTCCATTTGCCTCAATAATTCATTCATCTCCTCCAATTTCATCTTTCTGCCTGCTCTTATTGATCCATAACAAGCAATTGTGGCTAGTATTTTATTCACCTTATCCTCTATAGGTAATGTATCTTCTATTTCTGTTAGTCTATCCACTATATCAATGAGCATTCTCTTTGTGTCTACTGCTCCTAAGATTGCAGGAACTTCTTTTACTATGATCTTATTTTCTGATTTAATTTCAATTTCAAAACCCATCTCAAAAAGTTTATCTTTATAAGTTTTAATTATCTCCATTCCAGCTTGATTTTTGATTTCAACCATTTCAGGCAAAAGAAGTTTTTGTCTTTTTATACTTGATTTCTCCTTTAAGCACTCGTATACTAGTCTTTCATGGGCTGCATGCTGATCTACTATAATTAGTTTGTCTCTTACCTCAGCAATAATATAAGTATTGTAGATTTGACAGTGTGCAAACCCAAGTGGATAGTCCCTTATTAGATCGGTTTGTTTCCTTTCCAAAATTGTAGTTTCTGCTCGTGTAGGAGATTTTTGCATACCAGTATAATCAAACGATTTTGAATGTTCTGATAAGCTTTTTGTCTCTATATTTGGAGAAGTAAATTCTCTCATTAACTGGTTTTCAAAAGGATCCGACCTTCTTCCATAAAATTCATTTTTAAGACTAGACCTACTAAAAGGATCTGATGATAGATGATTCGTTGTTGTTCCAGTCTGGGCCAATACAGTTTCTACAAGATCTATTCTCTTTGATAGCACTTTTATTAGCCCCCTTCTCACTATTTCATATATTAGCCTCTTGTTCTGAAACCTTACCTCTGATTTATTTGGATGAACATTTACATCAACTTGATCATACGGTATCTCTAAGTGCAGCGCTGCAAAAGGATATCTATTGTTTGGAATAAGGTCGTGATACGCATAACGAATTGCACCAATAAGTAGATTATCTTTAATTGGTCTACCATTAACAAATGTATAGATCTGAGTTGAATTGCTACGATTGACAGTAGGTTTACAGATGTATCCTGTAAGCCTAATGCCATCTTCTTCTTCACTAATTTGCAAAGAGTTTTCATGAAATTCTTCTTCTACTTCGCATAGCCTGCTAAATAATGAGGTCTGCTTAGCATACTTAAGAAGCTTCTTATTATCGGAGATAAGAGTAAACTCAATTCCATAATTGATCATTGCTAAGTTGTTTACAATATCAACAATGCTTTGTGTTTCTGCCCTTTCGGTTTTGAGAAATTTTAGTCTATTTGGTGTGGCAAAAAATAAATCTCGTACTTCAATATATGTTCCTATCGATAAAGGATAAGGAACAAGCTCTCCTATTTTTTCTCCCCCCTCATACCTTATAGACCATGCTTGATCTGCTTTGCTTGCCTTAGATGATAATTTTATTCTGCTTACTGCTGCAATTGAAGGCAAAGCTTCTCCTCTAAAGCCAAGATGCTTGATCTCTATCAATTCACTGTCACTCAATTTTGAAGTAGCATGGCGCATAAACGCAAGTTCTAAATCATCCTTTTTTACTCCGCTACCATCATCGATTACAGTAATGAGGTTACGCCCACCACTTTCTATCTTAATTTCTATCTCTGAGCTTCTGGCATCTATTGCATTTTCCACTAATTCCTTTACCACACTTGCAGGCCTTTCTATTACTTCTCCTGCTGCTATACGATTTATGGTTTTTGTATCTAAAAGAACTATTGCCATTATAATGTTGGTTTTTCTTTTACTGCTTGAGTTTGCTCCTCTCTCCATTTTTTTAATCTATCTGCAATTTCACTATTAGAAATCGACAATATAGATGCAGCAGTAATAGCGGCATTGCATGCTCCACTCTCTCCTATAGACATTGTTGCAACTGGAACACCTTTTGGCATCTGCACTATAGATAATAGACTATCTAGCCCATTTAATTGTTTGCTATGCACAGGAATACCGATAACAGGTAAATAAGTAAGCGATGCAGTCATACCAGGTAAATGAGCCGCTCCTCCTGCACCAGCTATAATAACCTTAAAGCCTTTTTCTTGAGCAGACTTAGTAAAATTAAAGAGTCTCTCTGGTGTTCTGTGTGCGGATATTATAAATACATCATGTGAAATTTCCAATTCTTTTAATAGGTTAATAGCATGCACCATAGTGCCATAATCCGACTCGCTTCCCATAATTACAGCAACATCCTTTTTCATTTTTTCTGTATTAGACATGATTTTATTTACTAACCAAATAGTATTTCAGAAGCAACAGATATTTAAATTAAATTACGAATATGATATAGCATTCTCATTAAATAGAAACTTTAAAAATTGAAATGAATCCCTATATTAAAATATAGAGGTATAAATTTCGGATATTAAGGGTCTATTCATATCTATAAGAGTATTAGAGACTTACCTTTTGACAATAGGGCAAAGATCTCTACAGTTAAATCCTTTTATTTGTTTCTTTGCAACTACTTTTTTATATATGTTTCAAAACACTTTCTTTACTTCCGCTATGTTTTTTACTTCATTTATTAAAATAATCTTGCCATTTTGAAAACATTGTTGATTCACTGAAGCCACTTTTTAGGACCTGTAACACTATGTAAAATACCATACGCGTCAAGTTAAGAGATTGTGAGCAAATTTAGAGAGGTTAAAGTGGATACTCTAGCCCTTCTACGTTTGTCTTTTAATGAAAATAGCGACCAAGTTATAGTGAGTTTTTTAAGAAATGCTTTTAAACTATTAATTTTGGTTAATACTAAAAATAACTCTCTAACCCGCCTTTTTAGCTCAATAAATGCCTTTGTTAAGCTAAGTTCTGTATTCTTTTTCACTTCTGTGCAACCAACTATGCCGTGAAATATAAGAATTGCGCACAATTTAGCATATAGTTCACATAATACTCTGCATGGCTTTCCTTTTAGCTTATCAAGCCTGATATAGCTTTTATACAATTTAAATAATAACTCAATTTGCCACCTTACTCTGTAAATCGTTAATACTTGCTCAGCACTAATTTTATTTTCTGGAACATTAGTTATAAATATTGACCAGTTCAACAATTTTTGATTTCTTTTAGAGGATGTATATCCCTGCGATCTTGCTAATCTATTAGCTTTCCTTCTTCTGGCCATAGACTGTTCTTCAGTTAGTTTCTGACATATAATTCTTACTCTAATTTTTGCTTCTTTTCCTAACAATACCTCGTTTTCTAAAAATAACTTATCCTCTAAACATTCTAATAACTCCATTTTTTGATTTGTTTCTACATCATATATGTTGGTATCAGATTTATAACGACTTATGAAATAAGCTCCTATTTCATTGATTTGTTTAAAAGAACTTGGCACAAAATAACCGAGATCAGATATTAGCAAATCATTGCTTAATATATTACTTAAATGTTTCCTATATCCCTGGTCTGATCTTACCCCCTCCGTTAAATTAAGTTGGTCTATTATCTGATTCATGTAGTCGAAAACTAATTGTAACTTTATTCCAGACTTAGTATTGCTTTCATAGCCACTGTAGCTAGTACCATAACCTTTATACATCTCTTCCATACTGTTAGGTAGAGTAATATAGCTACTGTCCAATAATTTAACACTATTAAATTGCTGTAAGATTTTGCAATCAACTTGCAAGATATTTTTAAAGAGAATCACAGATTCATTATACATCCTTTTCATAAATTCCACTGCTTCTTCAGTAAATCTAAAATCCAAACCTTGTTTTGTTATATCTATCGAGTCCTCGTTTAGTAATTGACACATTGTTTCTACGCTACAATTATCAACTCCTATATTACCCAAGACCATGGCTTTTACGAATGATGAACCTTTTAGCTTTCTCTTTCTTTTTATAAACCTTGTTGTAATTGAGATTTTCTCTGCTTTTTCATTAAAAAATTCTTTGAGCTTTTTTGATAAGCAAGTTATTTTATTCATTGGTTCTCTCACTAAAAGTATATCTGGGAGAACTTATACCTTATTATTCTATCTCTTTCATACCTTTATTTCCTTAACTTGACGCGTATGATGTAAAATACATCCTAAATCAACTATGTTTTTTTTAATTTTTCATTTGTATAATTTTGCAACTTTACCCAACCATATAGATAATAAAAACCCGTTTGTCATAGAAACAGAATTCTATATCAAACAGCTACTGCAACAATTTCCATTTAATCTATGTGAACAAGCACTTTAAGTTTGTGTGGACGCACAATATTCATTTCAATTACTGCTATGTAAATTTTAAACATTCAAATTAATTGCCTCTTTAAGCCTTGCATTAGCAATTACTATAATTTTACGCATTAGAGCTGTTATAGCTACCATCTTCTTCTTACCACTTTCAACAAGCTTAGAATAAAAGGTGCCAAGTGCAGATTTGGACCTTGCAGCAGACATGGCAGATGTAAAGAGCTTTGAACGAACATTACTTCTACCTCCTATAATCCTTCGGTAACCAACAGTTTTACCACTTTCCCTAGGATGAGGTGCTACTCCGGCAAGACTTGCTACTTCTTTTCTACTTAAGTAGCCAAGCTCTGGCATTAAACACAAAAAATCTTGTGATAACTTTTTGCCTATTCCAGGAACTGTTTTAAGGATTTTTTGACGTTGTTGTAGCTCATGGCTTTCATCAATAATTTTTTGTATAGTGTCATTGAGTTCGTTTATTTGATTATTGAAAAATTCAATGGTCTTCTGGCAACTTTCCTTTATATGGTCATTTTCAGGAGCTTCCAGTCTACACTTTTCCTGAGCTCTCATTTGCGTAATGTCATCACGACGTTGACAAAGTGCAACCAGGGTTGATTGTTCTTTTGATTGTAGGTACAAATAGAGAGAGAGTTCTATGGCGTTCAAATCCATATTGAGCAAGAGCCCTCGCATCTGATTTATCAGACTTTGCTACAGTTCCGTGAGACAAGATAAAGCTTTTTACTTTACGAGTATTAGCTCGATGTACTGCAATATTCTTGTCAATAAGAAAATGTGACAAACCAAGCTCATATTTTCCTGTGTTTTCCAAAGTTACTAAAGAATTAGGTAGAATATCTGAAAACTTTTGAAATAATTGTTGCCAAACATCAGAATCATTGTCAAATTTGACAGCGTTCTTCTGTTTGTGAATTGCAACGACATTTTTAAATTTTCCGATATCAATGCCAATAAAATTTTGATAAGATGTAACCATAACAAACCTCGATAGTTTTAGTTAATTTAAGATTGTAAACGGGTGCATATATATGTCCCAAGCAACTATTCAAACGTATCGAGAGATGGGCTAGTGTACCTTGATTTAAACGGTTGTAGTACCAATATTCTTCCGGTCGCACACGCCCATGATAGTCCTATTCCTATAGTGAGTAGGGCTATCTTTCCCTCTTATCCTCTTTTATATCACATTTTCAACTTACAATATTCTTGATTTTGTTTCTTTCTACAGAACTCTACTCAGTTTTTCTCCTACTCATCTTGCTCTGTTTTCATAATTTACATACTCTATCTCCGGCTTTATTCCTTTCTTGAGATCATGTACAGTCTCTAAAACGAGTTTGTAAAATGATTATTTCTGTATTTTAAACTTTGCAATTTCAACTTATTCTCTTTAATAGTAAGTTTTTTACAAAATAATAGTTTGAAATTACTAGTATTTTAATAAAAATTATAGTCAATTTAAAACTTTGAGTATCAGATAATTATTGACAAGTTATATACTATTAATATATTGGTATATTAAATATTATGATATAATATTTAATAAAGCTAGTTGGTATGTGAGAGTAAAAATTATGGAAACAATATCATTAAACAATCTGGATAGTGAAGCAATAAAAAAAAAATTGCTTGGCATAATAAGTAAAATTATAGGAAAAAATACTTGGACTCAAGCTTGTGCGGCTGAGAAACTTGGTATTGATCAACCAAAGGTGTCACAAATTAAAAGTGGTAAGATAAGTGGTTTTTCTTTAGAGAGACTGTTAGGTTTTTTGAAAAAGCTTGATCATGAAATAACAATTACAATAACAGAAAATCAATCAGTAAAAGCTAAAGAAGAAAAAGTAGAATGTAGAATTGGATCTCAATAGATCTGAAGTTGACATCTTATTTTTTGTGATATAGTATAAAGCTTATCAAGGTAGTATTTTATGGTTGAGTCTATTGTAGAAAAGTGTGTAGAACAGGTACACAACCGTTTTAAATTGGTTCTGCTAGCAAGTCAAAGAACGCATGATTTGAGTACAGGGGCAAGCGATCCCGTTGAAATGGTTAAGTTTAAAGATCATAAGGATACGATAGTTTCTTTATATGAAATAACGGAAAAGAAGGTGAATACTCATGAGTTGTTTAACCTTTTGGTCAAAAGGTGCAAGGAGCACATGAAAGGAAACACAGATAATACTTATATTAATAGTCCAAGTAAGCTAGCAAATTTGTTAAATTTTTCTGATCATCAACTTAACACAAGTCTGGATGTAAGTCAAGAAAGCCATGATGATGAAATAGATGATCAAGATAGTGGTGAAGAAGTACCGATTTAGAAATCTGCAGAGGTTATAATAGTTTATAAATGATTAGTATTGCTATCTATGTGCTTTTGTTCTGTATGAGTGTAATGTTATGTTGTATAGTATTTAGGTCAAGTGATGTTTACAATAAGATTTTAGCATTCAATAATTTATCAACACAATTAGTTTTACTCATAACAGCAATATCGATTGTTCTGAATGATTTTTTTTTAATTGATATAGCATTACTATATGCTAGCATTAGCTTTATATCAACTATAGCTCTAATGAGATTAATGTTGTTTTGATAATTTATGGTAGCATCCATTCTCATATTTTTAGGTGTTTGTTTAATAGTCATTTCAAGCGTAGGAGTAGTAGTATTTCCTGATTTCTATACTAGACTACATGCTGCAGGTATTGCAGATTCTAGTGGCGCAATGTTGTTGTTGATTGGTTTTGCTTGGCAAAATGAATTTTCAATCAATACTATTAAAGTTATATTATTAATTTTTATAATATGGATAGCCAATTCAACTAACAGTTATATTTTAGCGCGTACTTATTATAAAAGTAAAGACTATTAAAGAAGGTTAAGATGCTAGAAACACTGAATCTAATATTACTTTTGCTGTTACTCACGGTTACAGTTTTTATAGTTCTTTCGAAACATTTGGTTGTAAGTGCTGTTCTAATGTGTGTATTTAGTGCACTTATTGCACTTATGTACTTGATTATGAATGCGCCAGATGTTGCAATTACTGAAGCTTCTGTTGGTGCAGGATTGAGCACAGTCTTTACGTTTGCAGCACTCTCTTTGGTAAAGAATTACAAAGCAAATTTATCTCATAGCCCCACAACACTTTTTTTTATGTTATTTTTGACTGCATGTTTATCATACTTTATGATTCAATTACCAGATTTTGGCAGTCATAATGCTCCAGTTCACTTGCACGTTGCTCCTTATTATGTAGAAAGTACTGAAAAAGCTATTGGTATTCCTAATATAGTGACAGCTGTTTTAGCAAGCTTTCGTGGCTATGACACATTTGGAGAAACTATAGTAGTTTTTACTGCTGCACTTTGTATAATGTTAATATTAGAAGAGAGAGAAAGTGATTAAAGATCCGGTATTAAGTGCAGTAACATTTTTGATGATACCTTTTATCATTTTGTTTGGTTTATATATACAGTTTCATGGTGACTATACTCCAGGTGGAGGTTTTCAGGCGGGAATAATTATTGCTTCTGGGATAATATTATATTCTATGTTATTTGATATACCTACAACTTTAAAAGCAATACCTTACTCTATTATCAAATTTACTAACGTACTAGGTATTTTAACCTATGGAGGAGCTGGTATTATAACAGTTTTATTTGGCCAAAATTTTTTATCCTATAGTATATTATCAGCTGATAGTAGAACAGGTCAAAAATTGGGTATTTTCTTAGTGGAGCTGGGTGTATTGCTTACCGTTTCTTCTTCCATGTTAATCATATATATAAATTTTGCTCGCAAGAAAAAACAATGACTCTATATAATTATGTAGGCATTACTATATTAATGGTGCTGGGTTTCTATATCATTGTAAATGATAAAAACTTAATCAAAAAAATGATGGGATTAAGTGTCTTACAAGCATCTGTTTTGTTGTTTTACATATCTTTAGGGTATGTAAAAAGTTCTTTACCTCCTATATTGACTTCAAATTTTCACTTATATACCAATCCTATACCTCACGTCTTAATGCTTACTGCTATAGTGGTTGGAATTGCAACATTTTCAGTTGGATTGTCCATAGTAGTAAGAATAGAGAGATTAGTTGATTAAAAAGAGTGTGAATAAATTGATAGTATCTTAAACTATATGAAGTAGCAAGTAACTATAAATTAAGAATAAAACTATAAGCTTGCTAATTGTAAGTTTATTTGATAAATAAGAAATAAAATTATAAACTGTAAAGGTAATGATGTCAACTATTAATGGTACGGAAGATAGGAAAAAGATCATCAAAGATCTTGTAACCAAAAGTATAAGAAAGGGCGGTTTTATCACTTTTGATGATATAAATGATAAGTTATCAGATGAAAATTTTTCAACTGATTTTATAGATGATACTATAGCTTTATTGCAAGACTCTGGAATTAACATACTCGAAAGTAGTGAAGATGAGGAAGAAGCTCCTTCTAATGATGATGGTAATAAGCTTGATGATGAGACATCGTTGAATACTACTACAACTTTAGTGCAAAATGATGATCCAGTAAGGATTTATTTACAGGATATGAGCTCTGTAAAGCTTTTGTCACGAGCAGATGAAATTAAGATAGCAAAAAAAATTGAATCTGAAAAGCATAACATGTTACGTGCAATAATTGAAACATCAGTGGCATTCAAAATAATCAAAACATGGCGTGATGATTTAAGTGGTGGAACTTTTTTACTGAGAGAAATTATAAATCTGGATGCAATTTATAACTCTGATTTTAATATGGTAGACAAAGAAGAAAGTGAAGTTGAAGATGTTAGAGATTGTGTTAATGATGAGGAAAAAGGTAATGATGAAAAGGGAAATGAGAGTGAAGACATAAGTTCAGCTAACTTAAATATTTCTGTTCTTGAAATGGAAAGTGATTTATTGCCAAAGGTTATCACGGCATTGGATGAGATCATTGCTTTAACAAATGAAGCATTGGTATTGAAAAAAAATTCTAAAGATTTCTCTAATGAGCTAGAAAATTTATATAATCAAATATGGTCTGTAGCATTACAAATTCAGTTTAGTGATGCTGCTATTACCAGAATTACACAAAAACTTTACGAAATAAGTAGACTAATCACGTTTGAAGAAGCTAATCTTATTACTGAAGCTAGAAAGTACGGTATTGATAGAGAAAGTTTGTATAATGTTTATGATGATGTGCTTTTAGAGCACGAGTTGAGTGAAATAAGTTTTCTCAAGATTAATGAAAATCAATCTCTTTTTACAGGTGAATTAAAAAATAAATTCTTAAGGTTTATAAACGATAGCTATGAGTATATAGCTAGTGCCTTAAGCAATATTAAGAGTTATGTACAAGGAGATAAAGTTCAGGAGTTTAAGAAGGTAATCAAGAGAATACAGAAACATGAACAAGAAGTCTCTCAAGCAAAGCAAGAAATGATTAAGGCTAATTTAAGGCTGGTGGTTTCGATTGCTAAAAAGTATTCAAAAAGAGGACTTGATCTGCTTGATTTGATACAAGAAGGTAATATTGGTCTTATGAAGGCTGTGGATAAGTTTGATTACAAACGTGGGTATAAATTTTCGACTTATGGTACTTGGTGGGTAAAACAATCAATCACTAGGGCAATACCTGAACAGTCTAAAGTAGTTAGAATACCAGTACATATGGTGGAAATTATCAGTAAAATCAACAAAGCATTAAGAAAGATGACTCATGAAATGGGTAGAGAGCCTACATTAGAGGAATTGAGTATAGAATTGGCGATGCCGCTAGAAAGAATACGCAAAGTTATGAAGATAGCAAGAGATCCGGTAAGTCTTGAAGCTCCAACAGGAAAGGATGATAGTAGTACCTTCGGTGATTGTATAGAAGATAAGCGAGTTTCTAAACCAGAGGATGCTGCAATACTTGCCGACTTGCGTGGCATTACGACCAATGTTCTTGCAACTTTAACACCAAAAGAAGAAAGAATTTTAAGGATGCGCTTTGGCCTTGGTAAAGATGGAAAGGAGCATACCTTAGAAGAAGTAGGAAAAATTTTTAATGTTACACGTGAAAGAATTAGGCAAATAGAGGCAAAAGCACTACGTAAGTTGAAACATCCAAGCCGTGCTAAAAAACTTAGAGGTTTCTTTTAAGGCAGAAGGGCTGCTCAAAAAATAGGTAAAATTCAGCCAAAGTTCTATAATTTTACCCTATTTTTCTTTTTTTATAGGCTTTATAGAGCAGTATGATTAGATATTGAATGTTATGGCAAATAAAAATAATAACTCTAATTCAAAGTGTAAAAATTTTTGTGTTCTGGGTGATAGTTTATCTGATAATGGTGTAATTATTGAAATTTTAATAACTTATCCTTTGTAAGAAACGTGAAACTTAATGCCCCTTTTTATTAAGGAGGATTTTTAGCAATGGCCTTACTGTTGTTGAATATGTAGCAAAGTATTTAGGTTTAGAAGAATTTGAGTCATCATGGAGATGCTCATTTTTTGATCGATACTATGAACAGCAAGATCATAACTATGCGATTTTATATGCAACAGCATCTGAAATTCTTAACCCTATTTTTTCTTATTTCCTCAATAAATTTCGTTTAGTTAATCAGCTAAACGCAGTAATTAAACATCATCCAGACGTAGGTAAAGGAGATTTTATTTTTCATTATAATCGAGGAAATAATATTATGGGTGCCACTGCTTATAACAATGTTAAAGCAGAAAAAGTATTGAAATAAAGCGGTTAGTGAAATATGTAATGCATTTGGTTCTAAATTAATATGGTGTAAAGCATGTGATTGTTGCAAATGTGACTGAGGTTGGTTTGATACTAGCTTTAATAAAGACGAAAAGCAAGAGAGCTGGCTGCAAAGCTTACACAGAGTTTCAATACAAAATTAGCTAATGATTTAGATTATATGAAGAAAGGTGCAGATCTTGAAATAAAAGCATTCGATCTTAACTCTAAAATGAAAAGTATGCTTGTTAAATATAAGAGCAAAGGGTTAAATGATCGAGATGCATACCTATCAAACATCGTAGACCAGTTTGGGGTAGGGTGATTTGGAAAAAGTATGAAGATACTCTTGTTGATATTTAAAGGAAGGCTTGATACTTACTATAATTCTGGATGCAGCACAGAAATACTAAAGGATTATTTCTTTTTTGATTATTTTTATCCAACTGCAGAACCTTATTGTGAAGTTGGTAATGAAATGTATGAGTTGATAAAAAATTAGATTTCTTTTAAACATCTTTACGGTTTGTAGTAACTATCTGCGTAGCTGAATGGTAAAGGGAGGGGGGTAAACAAAGTAATCTAAAATATAGAGAAAATACAACGGTGCTTGATACAATAGCTATTGCGATTTTATTCTCTTTTTGTCATTTTAGTGCTAGAATGACATTCTGCTAGTGAAGTTTATTCTTTGATATATTAACTATAAATATAGAGAAGTCTTACTAAATAAAAAGGTAAAAGGAACCTCTGAGTAGTGAAATTTTGACTCTATATTACTGTAAGTGGTGCTGTAATAATGTTCTAACAAGCGCGACTTGGCTGAGTATAGAAAAAATTTAAAAAACCGCTATAATTTTACGTAATTTACCAATAAACACCTAAGTTTTTACTGGATTTTGTGATTGATCCTACAGTCAAAAACAAATTTTGAGTCATAAATACTTTTAGTGCCATAATAAAATAGGTAGGTTTGTCAAGTAAAGTTCTTTATTTCATCAGATGCGCTGCCAAATTGTTATGCAAGCAAGTTTTTTAGTTTTCGTATATCCGAAGTAATTCTTGTGCATTGGCCTTGATTAGAGTCGGACATTCTCTATCATTTAATAATGAATGCAATATTTCAATTGCACCTTTAATGTCGTTACTGTGTATCTTTACTATAGCGATAGCTTCTTGGCTTGAATAAGGGTACACTGCATTTGATTCTAAATTACTAATTTTATCTCTATTTGTTTTTTCATCGCTGGAGTGAAGTAAGCTCATTACTTCTAAGTATTGTGCTAACTCACGCAAAACATCAGGAGCATCTTTATCGTCTGCCAAATCATTATAAATAATAGATGCCGTGTCTGTTGGCATTGAATCTGAGATATGATTGAATGCGCGTTCAAAATTTGCTAAATATTCCCAATTTGAATCTATTTCTTCTAGCAGTGACTTATTATCTTTTTTTAAGAATAATACTTCGTAAAACTTGTCACCTGCAGTTATAGATTGTTTTGTGTTATCAATGTTACGCAATAAGTATAATGTGATGCCAACTAACATTGGCGCGAGTGCAAGCAGAAAGATGTATTTTTTCATGGTAATATTCCAAATAGTTATATATTTATACATTAATGCTTTTGATTTGCAAAAACATATTGACATAGTGATTATATCACATAATAATATTCTTAGAGTTGTTTGAATAGTTGGAGATTAAAATATTTCTAAAGTAGAAATAAAGACAGCAGTATTAAGCTAAATTATTTTTTGTCGGATTTATCCGATGTACCCTCAACCTTTTATAGGTTGAAGTCTAAATTTGAGAGTTTGATCCTGGCTCAGAATGAACGCTGGCGGCAGGCCTAACACATGCAAGTCGAACGGAGTTATATTGTAGCTTGCTATGGTATAACTTAGTGGCAGACGGGTGAGTAATGTATAGGAATCTACCTAGTAGTACGGAATAATTGTTGGAAACGGCAACTAATACCGTATACGCCCTACGGGGGAAAATTTATTGCTATTAGATGAGCCTATATTAGATTAGCTAGTTGGTGGAGTAATAGCCTACCAAGGCAATGATCTATAGCTGATCTGAGAGGATGATCAGCCACACTGGAACTGAGATACGGTCCAGACTCCTACGGGAGGCAGCAGTGGGGAATATTGGACAATGGGCGAAAGCCTGATCCAGCCATGCCGCATGAGTGAAGAAGGCCTTTGGGTTGTAAAGCTCTTTTAGTGAGGAAGATAATGACGGTACTCACAGAAGAAGTCCTGGCTAACTCCGTGCCAGCAGCCGCGGTAATACGGAGAGGGCTAGCGTTATTCGGAATTATTGGGCGTAAAGGGCGCGTAGGCTGGTTAATAAGTTAAAAGTGAAATCCCGAGGCTTAACCTTGGAATTGCTTTTAAAACTATTAACCTAGAGATTGAAAGAGGATAGAGGAATTCCTGATGTAGAGGTAAAATTCGTAAATATTAGGAGGAACACCAGTGGCGAAGGCGTCTATCTGGTTCAAATCTGACGCTGAAGCGCGAAGGCGTGGGGAGCAAACAGGATTAGATACCCTGGTAGTCCACGCTGTAAACGATGAATGTTAAATATGGGAAGTTTACTTTCTGTATTACAGCTAACGCGTTAAACATTCCGCCTGGGGACTACGGTCGCAAGATTAAAACTCAAAGGAATTGACGGGGACCCGCACAAGCGGTGGAGCATGTGGTTTAATTCGATGCAACGCGAAAAACCTTACCACTTCTTGACATGGAAATCATACCTATTCGAAGGGATAGGGTCGGTTCGGCCGGATTTTACACAAGTGTTGCATGGCTGTCGTCAGCTCGTGTCGTGAGATGTTGGGTTAAGTCCCGCAACGAGCGCAACCCTCATCCTTAGTTGCCATCAGGTAATGCTGAGTACTTTAAGGAAACTGCCAGTGATAAGCTGGAGGAAGGTGGGGATGATGTCAAGTCATCATGGCCTTTATGGAGTGGGCTACACACGTGCTACAATGGTGTCTACAATGGGTTGCAAGGTGCGCAAGCCTAAGCTAATCCCTAAAAGACATCTCAGTTCGGATTGTACTCTGCAACTCGAGTACATGAAGTTGGAATCGCTAGTAATCGTGGATCAGCATGCCACGGTGAATACGTTCTCGGGTCTTGTACACACTGCCCGTCACACCATGGGAATTGGTTTCACTCGAAGCTAATGGCCTAACCGCAAGGAAGGAGTTATTTAAAGTGGGATCAGTGACTGGGGTGAAGTCGTAACAAGGTAGCAGTAGGGGAATCTGCAGCTGGATTACCTCCTTAGGCTTTGTACGTAATTCACCATTTCAAATAATAGTGTCATTATGTACTATACTGCTGTCTTTACTTCTACTTTATTTTTTAATTTCTCGATAACGAAATTTTATGAGTAATAGGCCTCTTTCCCCACATTTACAAATATATAAAGTACAAGTTACTAGTTTTTTTTCTATTATGCATAGATTGACTGGTATCTTGCTATTTCTTTTATTAATCATACTTTCTTGGTATTTTATATTATATGTTTACTCCCCTAAGTTAATTATAGTAAGGTGCTTAAATGCATTATTGTTCACTCCTGTTGCTAAATTAGCTTATATCTTGTGCTTTGTAAGCTTTATGTATCATTTTCTTAATGGTATTCGTCATTTATTGTGGGATGCTGGGCTTAATTTAGAAATTGCTAGTGTTTTAAAAAGTGCTATGTTACTAACAATAATGCTATTTCTTTCTACTATGGCTTTTTTATTTATATTTATATGAGTCAATCTGTAAATTCAGTACATCATTGGTGGATCCAGCGTGTTTCTGCGGTGATTTTGTTATTTTTATTTCCTTGGTTTATTTACTCATTTTCTTGCACATTTTATGTTGATGGCCCTTTATCTTTTAATGAAAAATTATTTCAGGCTATTAATCATTCACTAGAGCTTTTGTTTTTTGTTATACTGGTGTTTTGCATTTTTTGGCATGCAGTTCTTGGAATGCAGGTAGTGTGTGAAGATTATATAGACAGCGTACCTCTAAGGATTTTTACAATTACATGCATAAAATACTTATCAAGCATTACTTATATAGTCCTTGCTTTTACGACTTTTTTCTTTTATAGGCATATTTTCTTGTAAAATTGTTAGTTTTGTGTTAATATATTATTAGTTTACTAATTTTATTATTGAACTATAGCGATTTTGGTTTGACAACATGTTCGGAGTGTTAAAAAAAGCAGTAACAGATTTTACACTTAAAGCAAAAGGTTTATTTGCTTCATCTGAATCTCAAGTTTATGTCAAGGATCTTAGAAAGGTAATGACCTATACAGATGGAAGAAAATGCAAATATCCAAAGAATTACGATCAGATTGTAGAATCTGTGAAAGTTATAGAAAGTAAGAATAGTGATGGTGAGACTATATATAAACTTTCATATGGCGAGAGAGATCGAAAGCGGTCAAGTTTTGAATTAACTTTTGTCAAGGAAACGGACGATAGGTCTTATTTTACTATTGACTTTTTAGTTAATCGGGAAAAAAACAAGGATGTTAAGCATTATGATGGCTACTATAAACCATTTGAGTTTTCAAAAATCGATCTTGAAAAACATATTCCAATTTTTGAAGCTAAAAAAACTAATGATCCTAAATATCCGTTTAAATTAACTCACTCTTCTGTGCTAATGAAAAAGGTAAAAAATGGAGAGGGTAAAGTTCAGGGATTTGTTGATGAAAAGGGAAGAAATGGAGAATTACTATACACTAGTAATTATAAAAAATTAAGCACTAATTTTTCAGAAATTAGAGATCAAAATGGTAGTCTAGAGCTAGATAAAAGTCTGATATCTGTTCCTATTGTTTTTGTTGCGGGTTTAGCTAAGATTTGTGCTAGAATGCTGACTTTTATTCCTATGAAATTAGGAGAGAATTTGATAGCTAGAAAAAATCGAGTTGCAAAATCTTTTGGTTATCTTTTTTTCACTCCTGCAGTGGTAGTAAAAAATTTAGTAAATATGGGAGCTACAATACTTGAGGTTCCAATTTTATTATTTGTAGAAAATGAGAAAAAGTATGGTGATGCTTATCTTACTATGTTGAAACACCAATTGAAAGAATGTTGGAAAGAGGCAAAAAGTGACTTTAATATTATTAAAGGTGAAGAAGGGCTAAAGCCGGAGCAGAAGGATCATAAGCCACTCAGTATAGTGGGTACATGGGATGAGCTTGATGCTAGAAGTCCAGGTATTGAAAGAGACTTGGAAAAGGCGCTGAATAAAAGTAGTGAAAGTATAGATAAATCCAGAGAACCAGGTGTTGGAGAAAGCTTAAAGGAGAAGCCGCAAAACAAAACTGATAAAAAAATAGCTGCAGCCGTTAATCAAAAAAGCAGCATTCCTCATATTGATAGAGAGATAGAAAGAAGACAAGACTCATCACGAAATGTAGGGATTCCATAATGCTCGTAGTCAACCATCACTTTAAATTACTTTTTACTTTAATCATCTCACAATAAAAACTTGCATGCATTTTGCCGTTAGTATAAGATATTAATCAAATAATTAATATCTTAATTAAATGCGCCCTGTAATACTGTGTGGTGGTAGTGGCAGCAGACTTTGGCTTCTATCTAAGCCAAAGCAATTTCAGAAAATATTTAGTCAGAATACTATGTTTCACAACACTTTGTTGAGGCTAAAAAGCGATTATATGCCACCCATCATTACCACAAATATACAATATGAGTCATTATTGATGCAGGAATTACATGCATTACAGGAATGTAAAGTAGTTTTTGAACCAGTTAAAATTGGGACAGCGGCAGCAATACTAATTGCTGTGCTTCTCTGCGATAGGAACGAGACAATCTTAGTTCTTCCTTCAGACCATTTTATAGGTGATTTGAATAGTTTTTATGTTTCTATTGAGAAAGCGTCTAAGCTAGCCTCTGAAACTGACTCTATAGTCACTTTTGGGGTAAAGCCTCATGAATTCAATTCTGAATACGGCTATATAAATGCAGTATATGGTCAGAAAGAAAAATGTCATATAGTAAAAGATTTTACAGAAAAACCCGAGCGTAAGGTAAGTAACGATCATTATTGGAACTCTGGAATATTTGTGTTCAGAGCAAAACGCTATATATGAGATAAAAAAAATTGCTCCGACTCTCTATAATTTATGTTGTAAAAGTATGAAGCATTTTGTACCACGAGAGAGATTTCTGTATTTAGAACAGCAAAATTGTGCAGGAATGGGTGATACATCTATTGATCACCTAGTGATAGAAAAAGCAGAAAATATTGTAATGATAGAAGCCAATTTCGATTGGATGGATGTTGGCACTTGGGGTTCAGTTTTAGAGTTAAGTAAGAGATTTAATAAGAATTTTGAGTCGTTTCAAGCTGTAACCAACGGAAGAGAGCCAGTTTTGATGACAGAAAATGATGCAAAAAATTTACTAGGTAGAGTTTATAAACAGCCAAGTAAGAGCCTAATGTTGTTCATTAATAAAGTTAAGGAAGTAAAGCCAATAAGGAAAGAGATTAAGCCATGGGGATTTTATAGTGTAGTTTTAATGGGCAAGGATTTTCTTATAAAATATCTTTTTATAAATCCACTAAGCTGCACTTCTAAGCAATTTCACCACTATAGAGATGAGTACCATATAATACTATCAGGAGTTGGATATGTTAGTTTAGATGACAAAACATATGCTATAACGAAAAATCATGTAATAGAGATTCCAAGGAAGGTGTTTCATAAAATTGAGAATAAAAGTACAAGATTTCCTCTTGAGATAGTTGAGTTTCAGGTAGGAAAGTTTTTATCTGATAATGATATAGTAAGATTGGACGATATATATGGAAGGTCTTAATATAGAATATTGAATATATTCTATAAGCTTGCTAAATTTAGACAACCTAATTTGAGGTAAAGGAAAAATTACAGTTATATGAAGCATAAAAAGTATGATATTTAAATCTTAGTATAATGTCTATTGCCTTTGAATTTACTATGGCTATTCGCTATTTGCGAGCAAAGAATTCTAGATTTTGCTCTATAATGGCCTTGTTTTCTATTATTGGTATTGCTCTTGGAGTTGCAACGCTAATAGTAGTAATGTCTGTAATGAATGGGTTCAGAGCAAAGCTGCTCGACTCTGTACTTGGCATTAATGGCCATATTAATGTTTACTTTGATAGAAGCATAAATTCAGATTACCACGTAGTGTTAAAATCTATTGAGAAAATCCCAGGTGTATTAAAAGCTACTTCTATGACCAATGATCAAGTGATCGTTGCAGCAAATGGTGGAATTGTGGGTAGCGTAGTCCGTGGTGTGTCAACTAAAGACTTACTTAATAATACTACCGTTAAGAATAATGTAATTATGGGTAACGTGGAAAAATTCGATGAAGGTATCATAATAGGGGCAAGATTAGCAGAAGCTTTGAATATTGATTATGGTGATAACATTATGCTTATATCACCTGAAGGATTTGACGCATTGTCTGGTGAAATACCAAAAATGAAAGAATATAAAGTTGTAGCAATATTTGATATGGGTATGTTTGAGTATGATAATACTTTGGTGTATATGCCCATAAAGTCAGCTCAAGCTTTTTTTAATTATAAAGATAATGTGAGAAGTATAGAAGTGTTTGTAGATGATATTGCTATGGCTAATAAGCTAGCAAACGTTATAGCAAAAGAAACAGGAATGAGAGCTGAAAGTTGGCAATCTCAGCAAAGCCATTATGTTAATGCTTTAAAGACTGAAAGAAATGTGATGTTTTTAATTCTCACTTTAATTATAGTTGTAGCAGCATTCAATATTGTTTCAAGTTTGATGATGATAGTGCAAGAAAAGAAATCTGCAATTGCAATTATGCGTACATTTGGTGCAACAAGCGGAAGCATTATGCGCATATTTTGTGCTTGTGGATTGCTCATTGGTTTTACAGGAACTTGTCTTGGCTCTATTATAGGGGTTGTTTTTTCTCTCAATATTGAAAATATTAGAGTGTTTTTAGAAAACATTACCAACATCAAGCTATTTGATCCTATGATATACTTTTTTTCAAGTTTGCCAGTGATATTAGTTTCTCAAGATGTAGTGAACATTTCTGCACTTGCATTGTTCTTGTCATTTTTAGCAACAATTCCTCCTGCATTGCAGGCAGCTGCACAAGACCCAGCGGAGATATTACGTTATGAATGATACTCGAAAAAAATGCATAGGTTGGTTCTTAATTGTATTGTTATTTGCCAGCTATATTACAATAAATAACATAATATTTTTTAAAATAAATCAGCAAGAAAGTGAAGACAGTATAAGTGTTTTAACGGAAAAGATAGATGAACTTAGAATGTTGCTTGAAATTAATCAATCTAGGGTAGAAAAAAGGATATTTGACTTAAAGAGAAATCTTCACACTCAATGTGAGCAGGGTGATGGTAGTTTAAGGCATAAGAACCTCGCAAAGTTGCTGCTACTTGTGATTAAGATGAAGAATTCGTTATTGCGAGGAGCCAAGTTTGATAATCATATAAATTCAATAAAGCCTTTGATATCAGAGCTTGACGATCCAGAAATAGAAAATGCAGTAAATGAATTGGAAAATTTGAAAGAGGTAGATACTTTACGCGGGTTGAAATTGTCTTTTGAGAAGAACATGACTGTTATTAACTACAATAAAAGTAACTTGTTTAAAAAAATCATTTCAAATTGGATAAAGATAGATGATCGTAGTGATCCACTCAGGTTAAAGCTTGCGGAAATTGAAGAATTAATAAGCGATAATGATTGGCAGAGCATAGCCACCGCAATAAGTGACTTAACATACCCAGAATTCAAACCATGGCTTAATAAATTGAATGATTTTATTGTAGCTTTCAAGAATACTTCAATAATATATCGTCACTTATTACAATACATCTCATGATTTATTTTATAATTTTTGCTTTTTCTTTTTTATTTGGCATATGGATCAAGGTAAGTGGTGAAGTAATAAAATTGGAATTAGGCAATTACACTATAAGTATTGATCTATATTTCGTTATTCTTGCTTGCGTAGTCTTATTATTTTTATTGATTGCAGTTGCACGTTTTTGTTCTTCTATTTCATCAACATTTGCTAACATAAAAAATAGAAGAAGAAGTAGGGAAGAATTGCTTCTCTTTGAAGCTTTCTTTAGCTTAGACTTAGGTAATATAGAGAACACCAATAAGCTAATTAAAAATCTAAATGAAGAAAGTGATAAATTATCTTTAGTAAAGCTCTTTAATTCAGGTAAAACGGGAAATTACAGCTTTTTCAGCCATAATTTAACGAGTATTGCAAGTAAAAATCGCAACTTAGCTCTACTTCTGATCAATAAACTGATTATTCACCTAAAGCAAGAAAGGTTAGTCTTTCAAAAATTTATAGAATATTGCTCTAGTTCAATTAATGATAAAATTTTGTCTATTCCCTTTCAAATAGAGCATTGTATATTGCAAGAAGATTGGATAAATGCAATTTCAAAGTTAAAGGAAGCTATCAAATTCAATATTTTTCTTCCCTTTGATCGTAAAAAGATGTTAGCGGTTTTTTATTGCGCTTTAGCAAAGCAATACGAAAGTAAAGGAAGTTTTTACAAAGCTATAGATTATTTAGCTAAAGCACAAAGTTATTATGCAACTTTTCAGCCCATCAATTATTTAAAGGCAGAATTATATATCAAGCTTGAAAAAATCAGAAAAGCTTCTACAGTATTAGAGGAAGAGTATAGAGTAAATCCTACTCCTCAATCAGCTAGAATGTATATCAAGTTAAATAATAAAGGCGCTGAAAGACTATATAACTTACGCCCTGATTATTATTTTAGTTATTGCTTGCTTGCTTTGTCTTCAATTAGCTTAGGGAAATATGATCTTGCAAGTCAGCATTTAGATATTGCTATGAAAAAAGCTAATTACATATCAATCTACCTTGTGATGGTACAGCTCAAGATTATGCTACAAGAGTATGATCAAGCAATTTACTGGCTAAATAAGATGGACTCAGAAGCTGTGCCTGATCCAGATTGGAAATGTGTTGATTGTAATAAAGAGCTAAAGCAATGGGATTATAAGTGCTCAAGTTGCAATAGTCTTAATTGTATTTACCTTATATTATAAGACTCCATAAGGTGTGATACTTTTACATCGAGATTGCTTTAATATAATCTTTATCTCAAAACAGTAAATCTGTGAGTTTCTTAGTTAGGTTTGACTCCAATGTCAAAAAAACTTGTTTTTAGACATTATCAGTTATATATTTTAATAAATTAGAATTATATATAAAATGAAGAGCTTAAAGGAATTATCCTTAAGAATTAAAAATATTAAGTCTGTGCAGAAAATCACGAAAATAATGCAAATGGTTTCTGCAGCAAAATTATTACAAAGCCAAAAGAAATTATCAAATTCAAAATTGCATATATCTAAGCTGCATAGCATTATTTCTTCACTAGCGCTATCAGCGGATCAAGAGTTACTAGCAAGAATTCTAAATATCAATAATGAAGATTCTTTCCTAGTATTTATTATTGCATCTGATCGTGGTTTATGTGGCAGCTTCAACTCCTCTGTTGTTAAATTCAGTCAGGAGCATATAAACAAATTAATTGCAAATGATAAGAAAGTAGACATTGTTTTTTTTGGTAAGAAAGCTTTTGAGACAGGCAAAAATAGATTTAATTCTAAAAATATCTTGAAGGTTGAAAATAGTAAGGGAATCACACTAAAGCGTGTGGAAGCCTTGGTTAGTGATATAGATCTAAGTAAATACAATAAAGTTAAGGTTTTTTACAATAAATTCTATAATACCTTCATGCAAAAGCCAATATTAGAAACAATAAAACCATGGAGTAAAGACTCATTATTAATTGATAATTCTGTAGTTAGTCCTCTAACAGATTACAGCTATGAGTATGAACCACAAAATATTGAGTTTATTTTAAAATCTTTGACTCAAGATTATGTTACAGCTGCTCTTTATTCTGCTTTACTTGAAAGTGCAGCAAGTGAAAATAGTGCTAGGATGGTTGCTATGGAATCAGCAAACAGAAATACAAAAGAAATGCTAAATAAACTAGCATTACTTTATAATCGTTCTCGTCAAGCAGCAATTACAACTGATTTGATTGAAGTTATAGGTGGTGCAGAATCTTTATAGAAACTCAAGGAATGAAAAATGAATATATTAAATATTGCAGCAGATATCACTAAACTAATAAAAAAGCAGAATCAAGACGCAGAAGTTACAATATATGAAACTAATAAGACCTCGGTTTCTCAGCGTCTATCAAAAATTGAACAAATATCACAATCTAAAAACTGTACTGTCGGAATTAGAGCTATAGCAGGTAAGAACAAAGCTGCGTATATTTCCACAAACGATTTGAATAATCTTAGTAGTGCAGTGAGCCAAGTGGTGGAAATGGCAAAGAATGCCCAGGAAGATCCTTATATTAGTTTTGCTGTAGATGGCAGTAATTATATCTCTTCTGCAGATTTAAATATCTCAGATAATAATGTTGTAACAATTAATAAATTAAAAGAAATTACTGAAGCTACAGAAAATTCAGCTCTTGCACATAAAAATATTATTAATTCCGAAGGAGCTTCATCTTCACATACTTCAGTAAATACAGTATTATCAACCGTTTCTGGTTTTGTTGGTTCATTTAGTAAGTCAACTTTTGTTAATCAGGTTTCTGTTGTTGCTGGAGAAAAGAGTGAAATGAAAATAGGCTACGATTACGATGTAGCATGCAACTTCAGTGATTTAAAAACACCGGAGTCAATAGGGAAAGAAGCAGCAAAAAGAGCAATAGATCAATTGGATTCATGTACAATCAGGACAGGCAAATTTCCGGTTGTTTTTGAAAAAAGAGCAGCAAAAGAGCTAGTAAAGAGCTTTGCTTCTGCCATAAATGGTAGCAATATTGTAAATAATAGCTCTTTTTTGAGAAATAGTTTAAATACTCAAATTTTTAATACTGAGATTAGCATTATTGATGACCCATTGTTACCAAGGGGTATAACATCAAGACCGTTTGACGGGGAAGGAATAATGAGCAGAAGAAATGAATTTGTAAAAAATGGAGTACTGCAAAACTGGATTTTAGATCTATATTCGGCTAGGAAATTAAACTTGGAAACGACCGCAAATGCAACTCGTGCAAGTAATGCTGCAATTATTCCTTCAGCTAGTAATTTCTATTTCAAAAATGGTAATAGATCGTTTAAGGAATTAATTGAGGAAGTAAAAGAAGGAATATATGTAACTGATTTATTTGGTTTTGGTGTTAATTTAATCAATGGCGATTATAGTCAAGGTGCATGCGGATTTTTTATAGAAAATGGTAAAATAACGTATCCAATACACGAGATTACTGTTGCCGACAATTTGAAAAATATGTTTAGCAATTTAGTTGTTGCAAATGACCTAACTTTCTGTGGGCAGTTTAATTCACCAACGATTAAAGTTAGCGAAATGACAGTAGCAGGTTCACTTAGTGATTAAAAATTTTAGTTGCATTAAGTACAATAATTGTGTACTATTACTATGTAATGTTAAGAATAGACTATGGAGTATAGAAGTTTAGTTGCAGTAACTAAGCTTAAAGCATTCTAAATCGTAATTTCAAAGTTTTTCATCACATTAATAATATTAGTTAGTAGTTTAGGAGTTATCCATATGGAATTTGGTAATATAAAATGGTTTAATGTTGAAAAAGGCTATGGTTTCATCAAGCCAGAAGGTAAAGGTGAGGACGTTTTTGTACATGTTAGTACATTAGAACGTTCAGGAATAAGACCTGATGCACTTCGAGGAGAGGATAAAAAGAAAGGAATGAAAGGGGAAAGAGTAAGTTATGAGCTTAAAGAGGAGCGTGGTAGGAACGGGGAAGATAAAAAGTCTGCAATAAATTTAAGATTAGAAGATTAGTCTATCGTGAAGCTTTTTAATAGGGTAATGTATTGTGAGTAACTTTCATGAAATGGGGCTTCCAACTTTGCTTAGGCAAGCTCTAAGTAAAAATAATCTTTGTATTCCAACCCCGATTCAAATGCAAGCGATTCCTCTAGCTCTCCAGGGCAAAGATATCCTTGGATCTGCTCAAACGGGAACTGGAAAGACTTTGGCATTTGCTATTCCACTGGTTGCTAAATTACTGAATGAGCCAAGCATTGGTTCAGCTTTAGTCATCGTGCCAACCAGAGAGCTTGCTCATCAGGTAACAAATGAGATAAGAAAACTCTTATCTCAAAATTCTGTACTAAGAGTCGCTTTGTTGATTGGAGGTGAGCCTATTTTTAGGCAGCTAAATCAGCTTCAGAAAAAACCACAAATCATAATAGGTACTCCTGGTCGTATTATAGATCATATTGAGCGTAAAGCTTTGATTACTCGCAATGTCAGCACTCTTGTGCTTGATGAAACGGATCGTATGTTTGATATGGGCTTTGGAATTCAAATTGAAGGGATCATGAAATATCTGCCAAAAATACGTCAGACTCTTATGTTTTCTGCAACTCTTCCTAGTGATATAGTTAAACTTACTGAGAAGTACCTTAATCAGCCAGAGCGTGTTTCTGTTGATTGTCAGGCTACAACTTCTGCAAAAATTAAGCAAGAAATTGTTTATGCGTCAGAATCAGAAAAATATGGAAAACTTGTTACACAATTATGTCAGCGCAAAGGATCGATCATTATTTTTGTCAAAACAAAGCGAGGAGCGGATCAGCTAGCTGACAAATTGCACAAAGATGACTATAGCGCTTTGGCAATTCATGGTGATTTAAGGCAGCACAAGCGTGAAAGAGTCATTAATTCTTTTCGTCGTGGCCGCAATCGAATCATGGTTGCAACAGATGTTGCTTCTCGCGGCCTTGATATTCCGCACATTCAACATGTTATCAATTATGATGTACCACAATCGCAAGCTGATTATGTTCATCGTATAGGTAGAACTGCACGTGCGGGAGCTGAAGGATTTGCATTATCTTTTGTTACACCTCAAGATCAGAGAAGACTGCCTGCACTAGCAGATAAAGAAGGAGAGCCAAATTTTGATTGTAGTATGCAATCTCAAAAACGTAACGGCAAAAAGATCTTTAAAAGGCCAAGTACGTTAAAGGCTAAATACGGTAGAAAAAAGATCAATGTATTTAAGAAGAAAAGCAGAGTACTAGAAAAAGCGTATTAATGTACTTAACTATTCTTCTATTCTTTAAAAGCTCCAGTAAGCTTGCTGCAAAGTGAAGTGATTGGAGGATGGTAGAAAGAATATATAGCTAGCCCAAATTAGATTTACCTACAATTTGATAATCTTAATTCTGCTGCTTATAATGTTTTGAGATTATCACAACGGTATAATGTTAGGCTGTGTGGGCTGTAATCTGTAGCTTCATTCAATTTGGCTACAACGAGCTGCTAGATTTCAGTTTTTTTAATAATTGTGTGCTACTAATTATATATAAATTTACACTTTTAAAGAGAATAGATGATTTCTAAAAATTTAGAGGCAAGTTTAAATAGAGCGTTACAGATTGCTTCTGATTGTAAGCTTAAATATGCAAAAGTGGAACATTTGTTGCTAGCATTAACCAAAGATGTGGATGTAAATTATGTTTTATCAAGATGTAACATCAAAGCTGGTGAAATTATAAATATAGATAATATTATATTAAGGAATGATCATGGTAATAATACAAAAGGTTTTTTACAAGACAACTCCGAATTAACTGTCAATAAAGTTGAGCCTGATGTGCTATTTCAACGCATAATACATAAAGCCATGATACGAGCTCATCGTCTGGGAAGAAAAGAAATAAATGGAGCAAGTATTCTATTAGAGATTCTGTCTGAGCAAGATTTATACATTGAAGAGCTATTACGCAAACAGAATGCAAAGGATTCTAATTTGATTTATAACATATCCAATATAAAATATTCAGGTGATATAGAAGAATATGTAACTAATCGCAAGATAAAACTTGATAAGAATAACGATATCTCTACTGTAGCAAATAAAGGTGAATTATTAAAAGATGAAGAAGTTCTACAAAATTATTGTAGAAATTTAAATGATTATGCAAGAAGCAAAAAAATAGATTATGTCATTGGTCGTGATTATGAATTAAATCGCACTATAGAAATCTTGCTAAGACGCAGAAAAAATAACCCTTTATATGTCGGAGAACCAGGTGTTGGTAAAACAACAATAGTTGAAGGCTTGGTATTGAAAATTATTGAAGGTAGTGTTCCGAGTGCACTGAGATCCAGCATAATTTATGCTTTGGATTTAGGATCACTTCTTGCAGGAACACGCTATAGAGGTGACTTTGAAGAGAGAATAAAATCTATAATAAAAGTAATTGAGGCAAAACCTGGCGCTATTCTTTTCATTGATGAAATACACACTATTATTGGAGCAGGTTCAACAAGTGGCAGCTTTCTTGATGCTGGCAATCTGCTCAAACCTGCACTTGCAAGAGGTGCGTTGCGTTGTATAGGTGCAACTACATATAGAGAATATAGCAATAGCTTTGAAAAGGATAAAGCATTAGCAAGGAGGTTTCAAAAAATTAATGTAAAAGAGTCTTCTATTAATGATACAGTAAAGATACTAGATGGTATAAAGCATTACTATGAAAGGTATCATGGAGTATATTACACGAAACATGCCATTAAATCTGCAGCTGAACTTTCACACAAGTATATTACTGGGCGAATATTACCTGATAAAGCAGTTGATGTTATAGATGAAGCAGGGGCATATTGTAAGTTACAAAAAAGCAGGCGAAAAATTATAAACAGTAGAGACATTAAGAGTACTATCGCTAGGATTACAAACGTACCTTGCGGGTTTGATGATATGCAAAGAGTAAAATCTTTGAAAGAAAATCTCAATAGGGCCATTTTTGGTCAAGAGCAAGCGATAGAGTTTCTCGTTAATTCTATTAAAATTGCTAAATCTGGTCTGAGAAGTTACAATAAACCCTTGGCAAAGTATCTTTTTGCAGGGCCAACTGGTGTAGGTAAGACTGAGCTTGCGAAGCAACTAGCACAAAATATGGGTATGAACCTTATTCGGTTTGATATGTCTGAGTATATGGAACCTCACACAATATCTAGAATGATTGGTTCCCCTCCTGGATATGTGGGTTACGATCAAGGTGGATTGCTTACAGAATCTGTATCTAATAATCAATATAGCGTAGTACTTCTTGATGAAATTGAGAAAGCTCATAGTGATATTTATAATATATTACTACAAATCATGGATTATGGTTGTGTTACAGACACTTACGGACGTAAGGTTAATTTTTCCAATACGATTTTAATTATGACAACCAATGCAGGGGCATTTGAACGTAACAAAAGTTCTATTGGCTTTGGGTATAAAAACTTTAACATCAGTGACAGCGAAAAAGCAATGGAACGGGTTTTTAGCCCTGAATTTCGTAATCGTCTTGATGCAGTCATTTCCTTTTCTGATTTGGATGCGGATGTCATTTTGCACATTGTGGATAAATTTATTCAGGAATTAAAAAAACAACTTGTGCAAAAGGGTATAAGCTGCTCAGTGGAAGAAGAAGTAAAGTCTTATCTTGCTCAAACAGGTTATAGCAAAGAAATGGGAGCACGCCCAATAGAGAGGCTGATTGAAAAAGAGATAAAAAGTCATTTGGCTGAAGAAATACTGAATCGTCGATTAATTAAAGGAAAGAAATTAAGGATTTATATTGGTAAACACGGAATTGCTTTTGATATAGTTTAAATTCTTGCTTGAGTATTAAATTTGTAGTATAGTCACTATTTTTTAATGAGGCTATAGTGGCAAGTTTAACCAGAAATCAATATTACAGTAATCAAGATTTACAGAACTTATTTTCAAGGCTGGGAATAAAAGCAGAAGAAGTAATAAGCCAGGAGTTTGATGATGTACTTAAGTTAGTTGAGCGGCGCTTTAGAAGAGCTTCATTAAAATGTCACCCTGATAAAGTAGTAGGAGAGAAAGAGAAAAAAATAGCTGAAGAAAAGTTTAAAAAACTTAGTGCAGATAAAGATAAGCTAGAGAAATATCTTAACGACTTAAAAGCAGGAAGAACTCCTGGCATATCTATAACATTACAGCGAGAAGTGCAGGAAAAACAAAGGAGAATCAATGAGATTCTATTGCGTAGAGAGAAAGCTGTGAATAGAGCATGTTTATTTTTTATATTAGCAAATGTGGTACTTGGTCCGTCGCCTCAAGTCAAATATTGCTTATCACAACTTGCTAACAGTGGCAAAGTGCAAAATATTGCTTATAAATTTTATGCATTCAGCATCGGAGTTTGGCCATGGTTATTTATTATATCCTTTTGTAGTATTATCTATGCAGCAAGTAAACAAAGAGGCTCACAAGAAGAAAATCTAGATAGGTTAAATAGAAGATACAATCTACTTATTGCTGCTGATAATTATGTGCTATGTATAGCAGCAGCGTTTGCTGTGTGCAGTTTAGTATCGGAAATTGCACAAAATGGCTGGCCTGTTCAATATGAAATGGTGCTTATGGCTAATTTACTATTAGATTTATTACTTATTGCTTTACTTAGAACTTTTATAAAAGCTTTTGAACTATATGGTGAATACTGTATCCAGTGTTTATATGAAGAAGATGCGGAATTTAGTTATAAAGAAAAATTTGCATGGTATGACTACAAATTAGTACTTATGCCGCTCGTTCTTCCTATTGTTAAAATGTATTTTGAAGATTTAGTTCAAGAAAAACTACAACAGCATACTACTGATCCTAAAGTTACACCTTTAAATATAGGCGTAGGAACAAGAGCATAAAAAGGTCTTTGCTTCAACTATAGTTTTTGCTACACTTTGAGTAAATTTGAAGATATTAATGAGTGAAGAAGTAAAACAAATCCTAAGTTACTACGAAAGTGAAAACCCTGGAGTAAAAGCGAATCTTACTCGCATTCTTATGCATGGGAAACTTGGTGGAACTGGCAAGTTAGTAATTCTCCCTGTAGACCAGGGATTTGAGCACGGACCAATAAAAAGTTTTGAAGTTAACCCTGATGCTTACGATCCACATTATCATTTTCAGCTTGCAGTTGATTCAGGAGTAAGTGCATACGCTGCTCCGCTTGGTATGATCGAAGCTGGTGCTTCAACTTATGCTGGAATGCTACCACTTATTTTGAAGCTTAATAGCGCTAACTCTTTGCACTCAAAAAGCTTAACTTCAGATCAAGCAATAACTTCCTCTGTAAAAGATGCTCTACGTTTGGGCTGCGTGGCTGTTGGGTTTACTATATATCCTGGTTCTGCTAAGTGTTTTGATATGATGGAAGAAGCTCGCAAAATTATAGCTGAGGCTAAATCTTGTGGCCTTGCTGTAGTGCTATGGTCTTATCCACGTGGTGAAGGGATTTCCAAAGAAGGTGAAACAGCAGTTGATGTCATTGCTTATGCTGCGCATATAGCGGCTTTGCTCGGTGCCAACATAATAAAAGTAAAACTTCCAACCAACCATATGGAAAGAGAAAAAATAGAAAATATTGAATCATTATTCAAAAGAATTGAATATATTAAAAAGTCTTGCTTTGCAGGAAAAAGAATAGTAGTTTTCTCTGGTGGTGAGTCAAAGTCAGTGGGTGATATAAGTAGTGAGGTAAAAGAAATTAAGCAAGGCGGTGGTAATGGCTCAATAATTGGGCGTAATACTTTTCAACGCAAAAGAGAAGAAGCTTTATCTATGCTAAAAGATATAATTAATATCTACGCATAAAAAAATGGCTGGGTGGCAGAATGGCTTATGCGGAGGACTGCAAATCCTTTTATACCGGTTCAATTCCGGTCCCGGCCTCTTACTCCAATTAGATCATTGATTTTATTTAAATCGAAATAAGATTCCTATACTAATAAAATCTCAAATTAACAAATTTGGCTACCTAGAATTACTAGATAAAAATACTAATCAAGTTGTTGTTTCCCTTCAGAAAAATTAGTTTTTTCTCTGCATAGAAACTATATACTTACTATTTCGATAAACCTCAATCTTTCTAAGTTATTCTTGTTGCATGGTAAAAAATAAACTAAAAATGAGCAAAGTGTTTTACAAAATGATATTGCGTAATTTACTATTTTTGCTACCACCTGAAATTGCTCACTTCTTGTTAATAATGGCGTTAAAAAAAATGCCCTTTAAGAAACCTATAGAGCTACCAGAGTCTTTAAATGTAAACTTTTTTGGTAATAAACTTAGAAGTCCTGTGGGTCTTGCCGCAGGCTTTGATAAGAATGCGGAAGTTCTAAGGCCCATGCTCTCATTTGGTTTTGGATTTATTGAGGCTGGTACTGTAACTAAATATCCCCAATATGGAAACAAAAAACCGAGAATTTTTCGGTTAATTAAAGATGAAGGAATAATTAATAGATTGGGATTCAATAATAAAGGGGTGGACTATTTTCTTAAGCAGATAAGTGAAACTAAGCTTGATAATTGCATTTTTGGCATCAATATAGGAAAAAACAGTACATCAAAGGACCAAATCAGCGATTATGTTGACTTAATAAAGATAGTATATGGAAAGAGCAATTATATAGTACTGAACATCTCATCCCCAAATACACCTAACTTGCGTGATTTACACAACAAACAAGAATTATCCAAGTTGTTGAAGTCTATTACTCTAACCAAAAAATCAATTGATAGCTCTGAATCAATACCGATAATATTAAAAATTTCTCCAGATATAGATCAGCAAACGAAAGAAAATATCGCTGAGCTTGTGTTGGAATATAAGATTGACGGATTAACAGTAAGCAACACTACGGTAAGTAGAGATAATCTGCATTTCCACCACAACGAAAGTGGCGGATTGAGTGGTAAACCACTGTTCAAACTTTCAACTGAGTTATTGAGCGATATGTACAAACTTACTAAGGGCAAAATATTGTTGATAGGATGCGGAGGAATCTCAAGTGGTGCTGATGCATATAAAAAAATAAAGGCAGGAGCCTCTTTGGTACAGTTGTACACTGCTCTCATATACCACGGACCTCAAGTTGTAAACAAAATTAATCTAGAACTTGCAGAACTAATAAGGAGAGATGGATTTAGTAACATTAGTGAGGTGGTGGGTTGTATACATTAATTTTGGAAGTTGGTGGTATTATTTTAGTAAAATAATACTAATTTTTTAGTATAAAGGTGTGGTAGGAAGTGCTTTTCTTTTAAATAATGGGTATGAAGAGTTTGAATGATGCAATATCTAAGATCATTGATTATAAATTTACAAATTATGCAATATTAGAAGAGGCACTAACTCACCCAAGCGTAAATAAAAGGAATAGCAAAAACCAGATTGTAAGCTACGAAAGACTAGAGTTTTTGGGCGATAGTGTTTTGAATATGGTCGTATCTGCCATACTGTTTAAACTATTTCCTGAAGAAAAAGAAGGAGCATTGGCAAAAAGAAAAACGGATTTAGTTTGTGGCAGTACCATTGCTAATGTTGCTAAAGAAATAGAGTTAGGTAACTTTATTATCATGAATAATAGTGAACGTTGTAACGGAGGAAAATGTAACTTAAAAAATTTAGAAAATTCGCTTGAAGCACTAATAGGTGCAATTTATATTGACGGCGGACTTGAGAGTGTTGAGAAATTTATTATCCGACATTGGGAAAAGCTAGCTAAGGACATCCTCGATCCTCCTCAAGATCCTAAAACTTCACTGCAAGAATGGACTCAGAGAAATAAATTACCTTTACCAAAGTATGAGCTTGTAAAACAAACTGGACCAGCACACAATCCTGAATTTACTATATCAGTTTGCATAGAGAGTTATGACAAAGTTTCTGCATGTGCTCCTAGTAAGAAAATTGCTGAACAAAAAGCTGCTGAGTTGATCCTAGAAAAAATTGAAAAAACGACTTAGTTTAATCAAAATAGCCGTTAGCATAAATTTAAAGTAAGCTAAGCTCTTTAGTTCAGCTTACATATTTTTTTATCTCAGCCAGAATCTTATCAGATTGACTTTCATCTGAATTTAAATCAGCTACAAAGTGTGTGACATATTTTCCTTCAGGGCCAATAAGGTATATTATTGAAGAATGGTTAATTTCCTCTTCTCCACCTACTTTGCTTGCATATACTTTATACTTTGCAACTACTTCATCTATTTTTTGTCTTTCACCAGTTAGCATTTGTATTCTATGGTCAAATTGCTGCTGAAATTCTTTAAGACTTTCTGTGTCATCACGCTCGGGATCAACTGTAATAAAAAATGTTTGTAGTTTGTTGTTAGTTTTTTCATCTAACTTTGCAAGTGTTTCTGAAATTATTCCGAGGTTCATAGGGCAAATTCTTTTACATGAGGAAAATCCGAAAAAAATCATCATATACTTATCTTTAAAATCACTACTGCGTACTATTTGTCCATCTTGGTTAATTAAAGAAAAATCCCCACCTATTTTAATTTCTGTATTGTATGGGACAAAGATGCCTTTCTTAGTAAAATAACAATAACCTAAGAAGACAGCTGCTAATGCTATTAGTAGACTAGACAATAACCTTATAGACTTTACCATTAAAGCGTTCCTAATAAAATTAAATCATATATTAACTAGTTGACTGATTCAACATATTCCTTCCAAAGTGGATTGTTAATTTTGTCTAACAGTTTCTTATGCTCATCAAATTCTTCACTACTTGGTGAGTGTTCTCTGCGAGCTAAATTACGCACTTTATGCTGAATAAACGTAGAGTTATTGTCCTGAGCACATTCATTATTAAATAAAAAGGTTTGCAATCCTCCTGTAAGCTCAACATAGACCTTTGCAAGCAATTGAGCATCAACTAATGCTCCATGCAATTCTCTACCTTCCAACGATATATCAAAACGTTTACATAATGCATTTAAAGAAGCAGGTGATCCTACAAACTTTTTTCTTGCAAGTGGTAATGTATCTAGCACTCTATCTGAGGAAATTAACCCAGCATTTAACTTGCCTAACTCCATATTAAGGAACTTAACATCGAATTCAGCATTATGAATCACCAAAATGTCATTGGATATGAAGTCAAGAAATTCAAGTGCAACATCTGAGAATAGTGGTTTATCTTCCAAAAACTCCTCACTAATACCATGAATCTTAAATGAGTGGTAAGGTATATCTCTCTCTGGATTAAGATATCGATGAAATGTTTTACCTGTTGGAATACGGTTAATTAGTTCTACACATCCTATCTCAATAATTCGATGGCCAGACTCAGTGTCAAGACCTGTAGTTTCAGTATCAAGTACTATTTCTCGTAGCTTGCTTTCCATCAGTTGTCATTTGTTGTTGAATTTTTATCAGTACTTGCCTTCTTATAGTTAATAGAAACAAGCAACCAGGTTGGGTCTGATGAATTAATATTTTTTTTGAATTGCCATACATCCTCAACTTTGTTAATAGTAGACATACTACCTGATATGATGTCTCCTTCACCATTCTTAACGAAGTTAATTTGCTCTGAAAGGAAGTATACTGCAATAAATACTACGTTTTTTACTAGTTTTATTTCTAAGATTTTTTGTGAAACAATAGAAACAATTATAGACTCGTGTATCTCTTTACGATGTTTAATCTTATCCACAAAGCTGTTATACAAATCTTTGTCCAGAAGAGATTTTAATTGAGGTAAATTTCCTTGGTTGAAATATTTAATTATTAATTCAAAAGCTATGCTTGAACCTTCTATAAAATTGGAAATAGAGAACTCTCTGTTTTTTTGTAATATTTGTTCATAAGTAGCTTCTATTGAACTTTTGTTATTGCTATAAGTATAATCTTCGATATTTTCTACCACATCCTCTTTACTTTGACTTACATCTAATACACCTGTTAGCTTTTTTAGATTGAGACTGGATGATCTTCCTAAAGAATTATATAAGCGTGAAAAAATAAACGCCGCTAGTAAAGCATATATTACAAGCTCTATCATGGTAACTTACTCCTTGATATATAAAGTATCTAAATATTATTAATTATTGATAAAAATATGTTTTTCATATTAACCTATAGTTAGGTTTACTATTCATTTGTAAATGGATATATTATATAAGAAAGTATTAAACATCTCAACTTAATTAAAGGAGACGTAAGAAATGTCACAACACAAAATGAAAATTCATGGTCAGTATGTCAAAGATTTTTCGTTTGAGAATCCAAATTCGCCATTCCTTCCTTCTAGTAAAGCTCCTGATATTAATGTAATGGTTAATATTAATTCAGCAAAATTAGAAGGAACAGAAAATAAAAAAGGAATAAGTGAAGAAAAGCCTTTTCATGAAATTACTTTGCATATAGAAGCCAAAGCAACGGTAAAAGATGAAGATGTAAAAGATGATATAGCTTTCATTTGCGAGGTAAAGTATTGCGGTATTTTTTCAATAGAAAACTTTACAGAGCTAAGTGAAGAAGAGGTGAGACAAGCTTTATTTATTGGTGGACCTACTTTTCTTTTCCCTTTTGCAAGAGAAATAATTGCAAGAACTACAAGTAGTGGCGGGTTTCCTCCACTTATGCTAGATCCTATAGATTTTGAAACTATGTATCAGCAGCAAAGTCAACAACAAAAAAGTAGCGCTAGTAATTCCAATTTTAACTAATACAGGATGAACAATTCTTTAAATGCAAAGACGACTTTAAATATTGATGGAAGGTTATATAACTACTTTAACCTAAGTAACGCTGGTAAATTCTTAGGAGTAGATTTAACAAAATTGCCTTGCTCACTCAAGGTATTGCTTGAAAATTTATTGCGTAACGAAGATGGAGTGAGCGTAAAATTGGGTGACATAAAAACACTAGCAAGTTGTGTCAATAAACATGTCAATCACGAAATTAGCTATAAACCAGCAAGGGTATTGATGCAAGATTTTACGGGAGTTCCTGCTATTGTTGACTTAGCTTCGATGCGTAATTATGTGAAGAAAAACGGGGGCAACCCAAGCAAAATAAATCCATCTGTACTTGTTGATCTTGTGATCGACCACTCTGTTCAAGTGGACAGTTACGGAAGCACTTCCGCATTTTGTAAAAACGTTGAATTGGAAGTGAAAAGAAATTTAGAGAGATATCAATTCTTAAAATGGGGAGAATCATCCTTCACAAATTTTAGAGTAGTGCCACCAGGTACTGGAATTTGCCACCAAGTGAATCTTGAATATTTAGCGCAAGTTGTATGTAACGATAGCGGAGTTCTATATCCAGATACCTTAGTTGGTACGGACAGCCACACTACTATGGTGAATGGTTTATCGGTTCTTGGTTGGGGTGTTGGTGGAATAGAAGCTGAATCTGTGATGCTTGGTCAGCCAATTAGTATGGTGATTCCAGAAGTAGTAGGATTTAAATTAATTGGAAAACTTTCAGAAGGAGTAACTGCAACCGATCTAGTGCTGACGATTACCAATGTTTTAAGAATAAAAGGCGTTGTTGGCAAATTTGTGGAATTCTATGGTGATGGATTAGATTATTTATCTTTGGCAGATAGAGCAACCATAGCTAATATGGCTCCAGAATATGGTGCAACTTGTGGATTCTTTCCAATTGATCGGAAGACACTAGATTATTTAAACTTAACCGGAAGGCCAAAAGAGTTGGTTAAATTGGTTGAAGTCTATGCAAAAGAACAAGGGCTGTGGCGTAGTAATGACGAATTGGCGTTCTTTGACACACTGGAGCTTGATTTATCGAGCGTAGAGCCAGTAATGGCCGGTCCAAAAAGACCGCAAGATAAGGTTTTTCTTTCGCAAGTGGCAGAATCTTTTTCTAAATCATTTCCAGTTAATGAGTCAGAGGAAAGCGATAAACTCCAAGATGGAAGTGTAGTTATTGCAGCAATAACAAGCTGCACTAATACTTCAAACCCAAGCGTAATGATTGCTGCTGGACTTGTAGCGCGTAATGCAGTCAACCTTGGATTAAAATCAAAGCCTTGGGTTAAAACTTCTCTTGCTCCAGGGTCACAAGTTGTAACAGAATATTTAGAAAAGTCAGGGTTACAGGAAGATCTAAATGCTTTGGGTTTTAATTTGGTTGGGTATGGCTGTACAACTTGTATTGGAAACTCCGGTCCGCTTAATGAAGATATAGAAAGTGATATTAAGGATAAAAACTTGACTGTTGCAGCAGTTTTATCCGGTAATCGTAACTTTGAAGGAAGAATCCATCCTTCAGTCAAAGCTAATTACTTGGCCTCTCCGCCACTTGTTGTTGTTTATGCACTTGCAGGCACTGTACAAATTGACCTGACAAAAGATCCTATATGCAGAGATAAGAATGGAAATGATGTTTATCTCAAAGATATATGGCCAAAAAATGATGAAGTTGAGAACTGTGTTAAAAGTGTTGTAACACGTGAAATGTTCATACAAAAGTATAAGGATGTTTTCTCTGGTGATGAGCATTGGCAAAAGATAAAGTATGAGAAAAGTGAAATCTACAACTGGAATGAGAAAAGTACTTATATACAAAACCCTCCTTATTTTGATAATTTATTGACTGACAATGATAAAAGCAACATTTTTGATATAAAGGATGCACGAATACTCGCGATATTTGGCGATAGCGTGACTACCGACCACATTTCTCCCGCTGGAAATATTGCCTCAAATAGTCCTGCAGGCATATATTTAAAAGGTCTTGGAGTTGAACCGCAAGATTTCAATTCATATGGATCTCGCCGCGGTAACCACAACGTAATGATGCGTGGAACCTTTGCTAATATCAGAATAAGAAATAAAATGGTGAGTGCTGAGGGTGGCTATACAAAACATATTCCTTCTCAAGAAACTATGTCAATTTTTGATGCAGCAATGCAATATAAAAGAGAAGCTGTTCCATTAGTTGTCATTGCAGGAAAAGAATATGGTACGGGTTCAAGTAGGGATTGGGCAGCAAAGGGTACTGCATTGCTGGGAATTAAAGCTCTGATTGCAGAAAGTTTTGAACGCATACATAGGTCCAATTTGGTCGGTATGGGTGTTCTTCCACTTGCATTTCAGGATGGAGTAACGAGAAAGATATTTGATGGTAGTGAGATAGTGAGCATAAAAGGTGAAGTAGTACCAAATGGAAATCTAGAATGTATCATTAAAAGAAAGGATGATTCAGAGCAATCCATTCAACTCAAGTGCTGTGTACAAACTGCAACTGAGGTTAAGTACTTGATGAGTGGTGGGGTGTTGAGCTATATACTTGCGCAGTCCTTTTGAGCTATCACATTCATCAACTAGGTTTTTTGAATCGATTCTGGCTCTTTATTTAAATAATAATTTATTCGATGTAAAGTTATGATATAATCTTATCTTATATATGGTAAAGGGTGTTTTGTAGATAATTATGATCAGTTCTATACAAGAACCTAACGCATTACGAAAACGATTGCAGGCATTTTATCGTGCTGATGAAAAAAGTCACGTACGCTATCTTGTAGAAAAATCAGAACTTTCGGCTGATTCAAAAAACATAATTTACAATATTGCAAAACAAATTGTCGAAAAGATTAGAGGTAGTAAATTAGGCATTATAGATTCTTTTATACAACAGTACTCACTTTCTAACGACGAAGGAGTAGCGCTAATGTGTCTTGCTGAATCATTACTTAGAATACCAGACGATTACACAATAGATGAATTGATCAAAGATAAAATTGCCAACCAAGAATGGAATAAACACCTGGGGCGTTCCTCTTCATTGTTTGTTAATGCTTCTACATGGAGTTTAATTATAGGAAGCAGTATATTGAGAAATAATGAAGAGGATTCAAAATTCTATCACATAATTTCCAGGTTATTGAAAAATTTAGGAGAGCCAATAATCCGCAAAGCGGTGAAACAAGCAATATCCATTCTTGGCAAGCATTTTATTGTTGGAGAAACTATAAAAAAAGCATTGGAAAGTGTGAAGTCAGATGACTACAGTAAGTATTTATGCTCTTTTGATATGCTTGGTGAATCTGCTTGCACAGTTGAGGATGCGGAAGAGTATTTTAATTTATATATGCATGCAATAAAAGCCATAGGTGAATCTGCTGACATAAATGATTGCTTTAAATCTCAAGGGGTTTCAATCAAATTGTCTTCACTGCACTCACGTTATGAATTTAGCCAATTTGGTAATATAGCTGAAGAGCTGAGAGCTAAGTTGCTGGAACTGTGTCATGAAGCGAAGAAATATAACATTTCACTTTGTATAGATGCAGAAGAATCAGAAAGACTTGAGATGTCATTAGTTTTATTTGAGCAATTGCGTCTTGATGATTCACTTTCTAAGTGGGAGGGGCTTGGCTTGGCTGTGCAAGCGTATCAAAAACGTGCTTTATCTGTTCTTGATTTTGTTGAAGATGTTGCCATTCGATCAAAGCATAAAATTATGGTGAGGCTTGTAAAAGGAGCATATTGGGACTCAGAAATCAAGCGCACACAAGAATTAGGGTTAATTGGTTATCCGGTGTTTACTAGAAAAAGCTACACAGATGTATGCTATCTTGCCTGTGCGCAGAAACTTTTAAGCAAAGAGAATCACTTTTATCCATGTTTTGGAACTCATAATGCTTATACTTTTGCTACTATAATAGAGCTTGCCGATAAAAATCATCCTGGTTTTGAGTTTCAGCGCTTACATGGAATGGGTAAAAGTTTGTATGATTATGCAATTTCAGAACTTGCAACAAGCATCAATTGTCGTATATATGCACCAGTTGGTAAACATAGTGATTTATTGCCATACCTTATTAGGCGCCTTCTTGAAAATGGAGCTAATAGCTCGTTTGTCAATCAAGTAAATGATTCTGACGTTAAAATTGAAGAATTAGTCTCAGATCCATTAGAAAAAGTAAAAATCTTAGAGTATGAGCCTCATCCAAGCATTCCGTTGCCACGAGATATTTTTGGAGAGGAAAGAAAAAACTCCTTGGGAATGGATATTAGCGATTCAATTGCAGTTTCACAATTTGCAAATGATGTAAGGGAATTTAGTGAAAAGAAATGGCAAGTTGGCCCAATAATTGATGGAGAGTCGTTTCTTGACAGTGCGAAATTTACCGAAGTAGTGAATCCTGCACATTTGGAAAATGTAATTGGAGAAGTGTCAAGTGCAACAAGTGCTCAGGCTTTAAATGCTCTTGAAATAGCACATAGTGCTTTTACTAAGTGGCAGAATGTTTCAGCAGAAGAGCGCGCTAAATGCCTTGAAAAAGCTGCAGATTTGCTTGAGGAAAGGATGAAAGAGTTAATTTATATTCTGATTGTAGAAGCAGGAAAAATTTTATCCGATGCAATAGCAGAAGTAAGAGAGGCAATCGACTTTTTGCGCTATTATGCAATGATAGCAAAAAATGAACTGAATGACTGGAAAAAATTGCCAGGTCCAACAGGTGAAGATAACTTCATCTTTTTTGAAGGCAGAGGAGTTTTCTTATGCATATCACCGTGGAATTTTCCACTCGCTATCTTCATTGGACAGGTTTCAGCTGCACTTGCAGCAGGTAATGCAGTGCTGGCAAAACCGGCAGAGCAAACGCCGATTATTGCCTATGAAGCCGTTAAGATACTACACGAAGCTGGAATACCAAAAAATGTGCTACACCTTATTCCAGGGGATGGTTGGTATTTAGGTAAAACATTAGTACCAGATAATAGAATTTCCGGTGTAGCTTTTACTGGTTCAACACAAACTGCTCAAATAATTAATCGAATGCTTGCTAGTAGAGATGGTCCTATTGTGCCACTTATCGCTGAGACTGGTGGATTAAATGCTATGATTGTTGATAGTTCTGCTCTTTTAGAGCAGGTAACTAAGGATGTTTTAATTTCTGCATTTCGCAGTGGCGGTCAACGTTGTTCTGCTCTCAGAGTGCTATTTATTCAAGAAGATATAGCAGAAAAACAGATAAAAATGATATGCAATGCAGCTCAAGAACTAAAGATAGGTGACCCAATACAACTGAGCACAGATATTGGTCCAATAATTGACAAAGCATCTATTGATGTGCTCACTAAACATACGGAAAAAATATCAAGGGATGAAGATTCAAACCTTTTGTCCAAGGTACCCATGGATACAAATTCTTATAATGGTTATTTTTTTCCTCCGTATATTTATGAGATACAAAAAATTTCGCAATTAAAGCAAGAAGTGTTTGGGCCTATTTTACATATCATACGTTTTAATAAGTTGCAGTTAAATGAAGTTATAAGTGATATAAACAATACAGGATATGGACTTACGTTTTCTTTGCAAAGCCGTGTACAAAGTCAGATCGATTTAATAAGCAAGAAAATATCAGTTGGAAATGTATACATCAATCGCAATCAAATAGGTGCAGCAGTTGGAACACAACCATTTGGCGGTAGAGGACTGTCAGGTACCGGACCAAAAGCTGGTGGTCCTAATTATCTGCAACGTTTTTCTATAGAAAAGGTTGTAAGTGTCAACACTACAGCATGTGGAGGTAACATTACACTTGCGTGTTTGGATTGATTTGCAATTTCTAAATTGGAAGTCCGTGCAGTTGTGTATGCAGTACTAAAACCTAAAACTCATACACTGAAAGGATAGTTGTGATTCTAAGGAGGCTTCAAAGGAAGTCTTGTCTTTAATAAAAGAAAAAGGTTGCTATAATTCTGATAAAAGCACTATAAACAAAATGAATTTAAAAAATATCTTATTAGCGTTTTTAGTACAATTTATATTCGATTTGTCATTATTTGCAGCTGATCCTATTTTGCTTAATTGTATTGAAACTCCAGGGATTTATGATCTTGAAACAAGGCCAAAAAGCTTTAACTCTTCAAATAATTTAAGAAGAAAACCTGGCTCTCCAAATAATGCAGCAGGAGAATTAATAAATGTAGTGGGTAGAGTTACTGATGTAAATTGCTTACCGATACAAAATGCTGTGGTTTCTATATGGCACGCAGACTCACTTGGTATGAGCTATTATGATGAAAATGTGGAGCTTGATCCAAATTTTGCTGGATCAGGAAGATTTGTAGTAAATAACCTTGGCTATTATAATTTTATTACAATAGTACCAGGTAAAATTGGTGATAGGGCTCCACACATCAACTTTTTGGTCCAACATCCAGATTTTCCAGAATTCACAACACAAATGTTTTTTGCTGATCATAATTGCGATAACTGTGATGATCTTCTTTTTGGTAATCTTATTGAGAGTGGACTTGCAAGCCTTCTGATAGCACCATTTACTTATAACAATCAGGCCATGAAGACCTACACATTTAATATAACCCTAGGTGGGCATAACAAATTTTCTGATAAAAGATAAAGCCCTTGCATATCAGGGGAGTTCATAGTAGTCTTAAGCGCTATTGTACTTAAAATGTATATGAAAAATATCTTACTAATGTTTTTACTATGTTTTATGTGCAGCTTACAATTATTTGCAACGGAGATGTCAACGATGAAGATAACAATTTCTAAAGCTTTACCCGATTTTGAGACGCTAGTGGTAGGTTTGTTTGAGGGTGATAAGCTCATAACTAATGTTCTACAAGATAAGCAAGCTATAGATAACATCAAGAAATTTAGTAGTTTTAATGGAGGTTTTGGTGAATTTTTCTCCGTTACTTCATCAGAGGGAAAAAATATTATAGTTGCTGGTCTTGGAATGAGAGATGAATGGGATGAAAGCAAAGGATTAAATATTGGTGGTAAAATATATTGTGAGCTAAGCAGATTAAGAATCAAGCGAGCAGCTATTTCAATCGAGGGCAGTACAGCAAATGTTGCATATGGAGCATTTCTGCGCAGTTTCAAGTTTAATAAGTATAAAACTAAAAAGGATGAAAAAATTACAGAAGTAGAGGAAATTACATTATTAGTAAAAGATGAACAGTTAAGTAGCATTGAAAAATCATTTGAGCGTTTAAAACACGAAGGTGAAGGCATCTTTCTTGCACGTGCTTTTACTACTGAGCCACCTAATATTTTATATCCAGAGTCTTACGCTAATCGTATAAAAGCTGAACTTACTAAACTTGGTCTTGAGGTTGAAGTGCTTGATAAAAAGCAAATGGAAGAGAAAAAAATGGGAGCCCTGCTTGGAGTAGCACAAGGAAGTAGTAAAGAGCCAAAGTTAGTGGTGATAAAATGGAATGGGGCTTCTCAAGAACAAAAACCAATAGCTTTTATAGGCAAGGGTATAACGTTTGACACTGGTGGAGTGTCACTTAAACCCTCACGCGGTATGGAGTCAATGAAATATGACATGGCAGGTTCTGCTACTGTAGTTGGAGTGATGCGTACTCTAGCTGGGCGAAAAGCAAAAGTAAATGCAATTGGTGTGGTTGCACTTGCAGAAAATGCAGTGGATGGTAATGCTCAAAGACCGAGCGATGTAGTCACTTCAATGTCTGGACAAACAATAGAAATATTAAATACCGATGCAGAGGGAAGACTAATACTTGCGGATGCTTTATGGTATACACAAGATAGATTTGCACCGAAATTTATGATCGACCTTGCAACTTTAACTGGTGCTATAGTGGTTGCACTGGGAAATAATGAATATGCTGGTCTTTTTTCAAATAACGATGAATTAGCGAATCATCTGATTGATGCAGGAAATGAAGTAAATGAAAAATTATGGCGCTTTCCTATGAATGAAACTTATAACAAAATTATTGATTCGCCGATTGCTGATGTGCAAAATATAGCTCCTGCAGGTTCTGGTGGAGATAGTATAATGGCTGCACAGTTTCTACAGCGTTTTGTAAACGACACTTGTTGGGCACATTTAGACATTGCAGGCACTGCTTGGCACGAAAAAGGCACTGATATTTCTCCAAGAGGGGCAGTAGGTTTCGGTGTAAGGTTGCTAAATAAGTTGGTTGAGAAGTATTATGAGATTGATAATTAAGGATCTTTGTATTGAGTTTATAGCTTAATTTACGGCTACATGAATGTCTATTTATAAGACGTAGAAAATGATATCATCAAAGTAACTTACATTTTCTTTTTTGGGGATTCTAAAGTTACACACTTGAGCAGCATCAAGAGAAAGTATTTTGTTCAAATGATGATTGTAATAATGGACTATTAAAACTTTAAAGCTATTTAGCATTGACGGTGTATACTTAAGTGTTAAAATAAAATAAGAAGTTTTTAGGAGTTTATATGGCAGCAGGCGGGAAAGCGAAAACAGCTAGTAAAAATAACCCTACTCAGCGTAAGAAAGCTGAGCAAAAAATGTATAAAGATAAACCGGTAAAACCTGTTAGATATATAGATCGTGACTCGCGCATGAATTATATGTCTGCTCAATATGACAACGGCAATCTGGTTGAAGATGAGGTAAGCTGCAATCCTATAAAGTGGGAAGCTGTATAATAGTTGTGGTTAAAGTTACTATTAATTCTAAGGAATGTGAAGTAGAGCATGGGCTCACTATAATTCAAGCTTGTGAAGTTGTGGGCGTTGAAATTCCACGTTTCTGTTATCATGAGCGTTTAGCAATTGCTGGTAACTGCAGAATGTGTTTGGTTGAAGTGGAGGGTGGACCTCCAAAACCAGTAGCCTCTTGTGCAATGCCAGTTGCAGAAGGGATGGTTATTCACACTGATACCCCTAAGGTTAAAAAAGCACGTGAAGGTGTGCTTGAGTTTTTGCTAATTAACCACCCGCTTGATTGCCCAATTTGCGATCAAGGTGGTGAATGCGATTTGCAAGATATCACGATGGCTTATGGGAAAGGAACCAGCAGACTTGATGGGCATAAGAGGGCTGTGCCAAAAAAACACTTCGGACCACTGATTGAGACTGCGATGAATCGATGCATTCATTGCACTCGGTGTGTTAGATTTTTGTCTGATGTTGCAGGTACAAATGAACTTGGAGGAATCGGAAGGGGAGAAAATGTAGAGATTAGCACTTACATAAAAAGGCATATTAGTTCTGAATTATCTGGAAATATCATAGATCTCTGCCCGGTAGGGGCTTTAACTTCAAAGCCTTACTCCTTTACAGCGCGTCCATGGGAGCTATCACATTGTGAGACTATAGATGTGCTAGATGCTGTGGGAAGTAGCATTAGAGTTGATTATCGTGGCCTGGAAGTTATGCGAATATTACCAAGGCTGAGCGAAGAGGTAAATGAAGAATGGATATCAGATAAAACGCGTTTTGCCTATGATGGACTAAAAGTTCAGCGTCTTGATCAACCTTATGTAAAAAAAGATGGTAAATTAGCCCCAGTTGATTGGAATGAAGCACTAACTGTTGCTGCAAAGAAATTAAAGAATACAAAATCAAATAAAATAGCTGCAATTGCAGGTGATTTAGCAGATTGTGAGTCTATGCTTCTACTCAAAGAAGTGATGCAGAAGCTCGGCTCGGGGAATATAGATTGTAGGCAAGATGGAGCAAAGCTTATACCAAATAATCGTGGGTCATATGTATTCAACACCACTATTGAGGGTATAGAAAATGCAGATTTATGTCTGCTTATAAATACAAATCCAAGAATAGAAGCACCAATAATTAACGCAAGATTGAGAAAGAGATATTTACAAGGTAATTTCACTATTGCAAATATTGGTCCTAATCTTGAATATCTATATAATGTTGAAAGATTAGGTGATGGTCCAAACGTTCTAAAAGAAATAGAAGAGGGAAATCACAAATTCTGCGAGTTACTGAGTGCGGCTCAGAACCCTATGCTAATTATCGGTCAAGATGCATTAATAAGAGATGATTCTGAATCAGTTTTAGCTCTAGCTGGCAAAATTGCAGAAAAATTTAACATGATCAGAGATGACTGGAATGGCTTTAACGTACTGCATAAGGCTGCAGCAAGGGTTGGTGGACTCGATATTGGATTTGTTCCTAGCGAAGGTGGAAAAGACATTAATCAGATGCTAAAACAGGCAGAAAGTGGTGAGATAGAAGTAGTTTATCTTCTTGGCGCAGATGAAATTGATATATCAAAGTTAGAAAGTACATTTGTAATTTATCAAGGCCATCATGGTGATAGTGGAGCACACATAGCAGATGTTATTCTACCTGGAGCTGCTTACACAGAGAAATATGCAACTTATGTAAATACTGAAGGGCGAGTACAGAGAACAAATTTAGCTGTTTTTCCTCCTGGTGAAGCAAAGGAAGATTGGTTGATTATAAAAAATTTATCCCAATATTTGGGCCTTTCCTTACTATACGATAATTTATTTGATGTGAGGAAGAAATTATACACTATTGGTCCACAGTTTAGAGATGCTGACCAAGTGGTGAAAAACAAATGGGTACCAATTACCTGTGATGAAATAAAATTAAGTAATATCTCTTTCACTCTAAAAAAGTGTAATTTTTATATGACAGACTCAATAAGTCGCGCTTCAAAAATAATGGCAGATTGTACTAAGGATTTTTATGAACACTCTACTTAATATTTTATTTATTCTAACACCATTATTACTAATAACTCTGGTATATTTTCAACGAAAATTAAACTCTATATTTTTGTGTAAAGAACAAAATACATTAGAAAAACAGTTCGTTTATAAGCTAGTTGATTTTATCAATGATATTATTGCATTATTTACGGAAGGATATGTATGGATGGCAATAACATTTATTATAGTTAGCGAGGGAAGAGGGAATTATTTGCCTCTCACAATGCTCTTAATTATGATGTCACTAGTGTCATTCATATGCATATCATTTTACTATTCTATTAAGCTAAATGCTGTACAGAAAAGTGTTGTCCTATTGATTTCAATAGGGACATTGTCTTTTGTATCTAGAGCATTTGCTGTATTTTTTATTGCCACAATTATGAACTATTTTTTTGATTTAGGGTTGCATGTACTTGATATTTGATATTCTTTTTCTTCTTATTCCACTTTTGCTTTCAGTAGCATATTTAGTGTACTTTGAGCGTAAAGTTATTGGTGCAATTCAACTAAGGCATGGTCCAAGTGTAGTAGGGCCATTTGGGCTACTACAGCCATTTGCAGATGCTATCAAATTGATAATTAAAGAGCCGATAATACCATTTAGAGCAAACACCATACTGTTTATTATGGCTCCAATGCTCACCTTTATTTTAGCATTAATTTCCTGGGCAGTTATACCATTTGGAGCTGAAATAATTACAGAAAATGGACAGCAGGTAATAATCCCTAAGGTAATAGCAAATATTAATGTTGGAGTGCTTTATGTGCTAGCTATATCCTCTTTGGGAATATATGGCATTATTATTGCAGGCTGGTCTAGTAATTCTAATTATGCATTTCTTGGCTCTATAAGGTCAGCTGCTCAAATGATTTCATATGAAGTTTCAATAGGTCTAATAGTTGCTACAGTTGTTATTACAACTGGCACATTAAATCTTGGAGAGATGGTGGTAGCGAAACATAATATGCCATTTTGGATTGATTTATTACTAATGCCTATAGGAATAATATTTTTTATTTCTTTGCTTGCCGAAACTAATCGTCACCCATTTGACTTACCAGAAGCTGAAGCAGAGCTCGTCTCTGGGTATAACGTCGAGTATTCATCAATGCCTTTTGCTCTCTTTTTCTTGGGAGAATATGCAAATATGATTTTAGCAAGCGCTATGATGACAATATTCTTTCTAGGAGGGTGGTATCCTCCATTAGAGCTTAGTTTGCTGTATAAAATTCCTAGTTTAATCTGGTTTGTTTTGAAGATAGTTGTACTTTTGTTTATATTTGTTTGGATTAGAGCTACAATACCTCGTTATCGTTATGATCAATTAATGCGTCTTGGTTGGAAAGTATTTTTGCCAATATCGGTACTTTGGGTAATACTCATTTCAGGAGTGTTGCTTTTTACTGGGAATTTGCCTGGATCCAATGTTTAATTTCCCAAATACAAGGTTAAGGCGTAGGCGCTCAGGCAAGTGGATTCGCAATTTAACAAGTGAAAGCACTTTATCAGTAAATGATTTGATTTTTCCCTTATTTGTTCATGACGGAGAAGAAACAATTGAGCCAATTTCTGGCTTATCTGATATCAAATGTTATTCAATAGATGGATTAATTTCTATAATTCAGAAAGCTAAGGACTCGGGGATTAATGCTGTTGCAATTTTTCCTGTAGTTGATAGTAAACTAAAATCTGAAAACGCCGAGGAAGCGTACAATCCTGACAATTTAATCTGTAAAGCAATTTGTGCTGTAAAATCAAATGTACCGGATATTGGCATTATTGCAGACATTGCACTAGACCCATACACTACTCACGGTCATGATGGCATTTTAAAAAGCAGTAGGATAGATGTAGAAAATGACGAGACTGTGTCAGCATTATGTAAGCAAGCACTTGTTTTAGCAAAAGCAGGATGCGATATAGTTGCTCCTTCTGATATGATGGATGGCAGGATAGGAAAAATAAGAAAAACATTGGATGATAATAACTTTCAGAATGTGTCAATATTGTCCTATGCAGTAAAGTACTGTTCTAGCTTCTATGCGCCGTTCAGGCAAGTTGTCGGTTCGTGCGCATCATCAAATTTCATCGACAAAAGTGGTTATCAAATGGATTATAGAAATGCACGTGAAGCAATCTGCGAAATCGAAATGGATATAGATGAAGGTGCAGATTTTATTATGATAAAGCCGGGTATGCCATACTTAGATGTAATAAAAACAGCAAGTGAAAAGTTTAATTTTCCGATTTTTGCTTACCAAGTAAGCGGTGAATACGCAATGATAAAAGCTGCAGCAAATAATGGCTGGCTGGATTATAACAGAGTGATTTATGAGTCCTTAATTGGTTTTAAACGTGCAGGTGCAAGTGCAATATTTACCTATGCTGCACTTGATGTTGCAAAAAATTTGGTATCTACTTAGCAGTGTGGAACATCTAAGTAGGTAGCTAGCCGAAGTGACTTGACAAACCTTCCCACTTTCCTTATCATATCAATAAGAGTATTTATCCTTGTTTTTAATCTCTGCAGATTTAACAACAAAAATTCAGTAAAAAACTCAGATATTTATTGGCAAATTACATAAAATTATAGCGGCTTTTTTTATTTTTCTACATTCAGCCAAATCGCGCTTGTTAGCACATTATCAATTTACATTATTAAAACTCACTACATAGGGATTTTTTTGCCTTTTTTTTCGCCTGGTAAATTTTTTAATATTTATAGTTAAAGCTTCAGGCCAGCGCGTGACCAGTTCTTATTACCTGTTCTGGATCCCAGTACTGGGATGATGCCATCATAGAGATCAGCTGCTTGAATGATGCCCATATTCCAGTACGTATAACGGTGTTATTCCATAGTTTGAGATCAGATGTAAGAATATTGAAGATCTCATTCCAGTACTGGAATCTAGAAAAAAAGAGCCAATCCCTGGGCACTGGGATGACGATAGAAGGGGCAACGGTTATTGCTAAACTTAGATCGTTTTTAACTATTTGCCTTTTTTCTATGCAAGAAGTGTATTGATAAGTCCATTACAATTCAGTATTGTGAAAAATATAAGTCAAGTGTTAGTTAGGACATGGGGATTTTTTTTCAATTTTTGGGTAAGGTGCTAGGCAAGGTTTTTCCTGCCAAAATAGTAAGCTCTTTTTTAGGAGTAGGGTATTTACCGGGTTGGCAGCATTATTGGTCTTCTTTTCTAATATTATTTATTACCGACATTATATTAATGCTTACATACGGAGGTGATTTTATACTATATAAAATGCCGAATACAGGCATAGTTGTAGCTGCCATTTTTACCAAGCTAGCAATAGTTATGTTAGTGCTGCAATTAGTTGCAATATCCATTTTTCACATTCAAGATCCTTCAGCCAGCAGTGATGAGAATATAGTAATACAAATAGCATCAGGACAGGTGCTGACTGTTGCGCTTTCGATGCCGGCAATAATGTCAATTTATTATACTGTAAGTAAATTCTATCTAAGTATATGTAAAGCAATACTTCAATGTCCATTTTGGTTTAATGATCTTATGCATTTGTTCTTTTTCTTTATAATACCTTATTTATTTTTTAATATTGTAGAAGTAATAAAACCATGGCCGATAAGTACGATACAGCTTAGTTATAACAATGCAATATCAATCACATTTGAAGGGATTTTTCATGTGTTTTATGCAGTGATTTTATTGTACTTGACTGCATTTATATTCTGCGATCTGACTATGCATGATGCGATTGTTTTAAACAAAAGCATATTTGAGTATGTAAAAGAAAGTTCAATAGCCTTGAGTGACTATTTTCATGGCACTATTAAAAAAATAAGTATAGAATAGTACTTATTTGCTTATGTATTCAGTTTAAAAGATATACAGTTTGCGTGAATCTACAAGATATAATAAAGGGATTACAAGATTTTTGGGTAGATGAAGGGTGTACTATACTTCATCCATATACGTCTGAAGTTGGAGCTGGAACACTACATCCCGCAACAATCATGTCAGCGATTGACGAAAAATCAACAAAAATTGCGTATCTACAACCAGTAATCAGACCTGCAGATGGACGCTATGGCGACAACCCTAATCGTTTATATCAGCATCATCAATACCAAGTTATAATAAAACCATCTGGCAGCAATTTGCAAGATATTTACTTAAATAGCTTAAAAGCTCTTGGTGTATCGACAAAAGAATATGATATTAAGTTTATTGAAGATGATTGGGAAAACCCAAGTGTTGGTGCATCCGGTCTTGGTTGGGAGGTTACATGCAACGGAATGGAAGTAACACAACTTACTTATATACAGCAAGTGGGAGGTATTGACTGCAGAATAATTCCTGGTGAAGTAGCATATGGGTTAGAGCGTTTAGCAATGTGCATACAGGGTGTAGATAATGTTTACGACATAATGTGGAACGGTAGCGGTGCAACTTATGGAGATATTTTTAAACAAAGAGAGCGAGAGTTTTCTTACCTGGCACTTGATTATTATGATACTAAAGTAGTACAACAGCAGTTTGAGGATACAGAAAAACTGTGTAAATTCCTTGTTGAAAAAGAATTGCCGATAGCAGCTTATGACCAATGTATTAAAACGAGCCATCTACTTAATCTACTTGATGCAAGAGGTGTGCTTGGTGTGAATGAACGTACAGCCTATATTGGTAGAGTGAGAGAGTTAACAAAAAAATGCTGTGAATTATATAGAGCAAAGTAGAATATGTTGTCACAATTATTGTTTGAATGTCTTTCAGAAGAAATTCCATCAAGAATGCAGAATTCATCTGCAGCTCAGGTTAAGAGCTATATCACTAATGCTTTTAGTAAAAATAATGTGAAATTTGCATCTATAGAAGTTTATGTGACTGCACGTCGCATTGCTCTTTTTATTGATGGCATAAGTGCTTTGGAGCTAAAAGATTCTAACAATGAGATTAAAGGACCAAGAGTTAATGCACCGAAAAGTGCTATCGAAGGTTTTTTGAGAAAAAATCGGAAAGGTGAAGAAGATTTACTCATTCGCAAAGTAAACGATGAAGATTTTTACTTCATTAAGAGAGAAAGCTGCTTATTTAACATCAACGGGTTTCTCAAAAATCAACTGGAGGAAATGCTAAAAAACTTTTCTTGGCCAAAGAGTATGAGATGGAGTGAAAGAAAAGAGAGATGGGTTAGGCCAATTAAAAATATTCTATGTATTTTAAATGACGAAATAATACCTATATCTTTTGCAGGGGTTACAGCATGCAACGTGACGTATGGTCATAGGTTTCTTTCAGGTGATGCAGTACTTACTGTTAAAACACCCAAAGACTATTTTGAATTGTTAGAAAAAAATAATGTCATTCTCCAGTTGGACAAAAGAAAGCAATTTATACTAGATCAGATTAATAAGTTTACAAAAGAGGAGAACTTACAACTTGAAAAAAATGATTATTTACTTAATGAATTGGCAGGGCTTATAGAGTGGCCAATAGTATTATTTGGTAAAGTAAAATCATCAGAATTACCGAAGGAAGTAATACTTAGTATAATTAATACGCAGCAAAAGTATCTTGCTTTAAGTGATGGACAGAAAATATCACATTTTGTTACTGTTGTAAATGTTAACAACAATGAAGTTGTTAAAGGCCATGAAAGAATATTAGAAGCACGTCTTGCTGATGCCCAGTTTTTGATATCTCAAGACAAGAAGGAAAACCTAGATTACTATGTCAAAAAATTGAGCTCTATTTCATTTCATGCTTCGCTCGGTAGCGTAGAAGAAAAAGTGAAGCGTATTATCGCTCTTTCAAATTATATAGCGATATTTATTCCACATGCTTCATTAATTAAAGTTGAACGTGCTGCATATTTAGCAAAGGCAGATCTTGCAACGTTGATAGTGAAAGAATTTCCGGGATTGCAAGGAGTAATGAGTGGATACTACGCTTCTTATTTTCAAGAGGATAAAGAAGTAGTGGAAGCTATAACTGAGCACTATAAGCCAATTGGATCGGACCAAGAATGCCCTAAATCTCCTACTGCGATTGCTGTAGCTATTGCAGACAAAATGGATAGTTTGGTTGGCTTAATTGCAGCAGGTGAGAAAATCTCTGGTTCGTATGATCAGTTTGGTTTGCGGAGAATGACAATTGGTATAATTAGAACAATACTTGAAAATAATTTGCATATTCCAATTAGATTGCTGATAGATAAGTCAGTATCTTTATGTTCAAGGCTTCTATTGAATAAAAATATAACTCCAGTTGATAAGCCAAGTGAAAAACAAATTTCAGAACTAGTATTTAAATTCTGCTTAGAAAGGTTCAAGATTATTTTAAAAAATAGAAATATAAGGCAAGATGTTGTAGATTCAATACTATATAAAGTCGATATTAATGATCTGCTGAAAGCAGAAAAGCAAACTGTGATATTGGATCGTTATCTTAGTACAAAAGAAGGTGAACAGGTTCTAAGCACTTATAAAAGAGCCAGTAACATGATGAGCAAAGTGAGAAAAAGTGATGGCACTACTTATAATGCATCTTACAGTAAGAAGTTTTTGATTGAAGATGAGGAGATTGCGCTATCAAATTGTGCTATAGCTGCTTGTAAAAACATCAAACAAGCGATAGAAAATAACGACTTTAATACAGCGCTTGATGAACTTGCTCGTTTTGCTCCATTTATCAATCAATTTATGGACAGTGTAAAGATTAACTGTGATTCTAATGAGCTTAGAATAAACAGGTTGTCTTTGCTTGCAAATGTTGTTTCTACCTTTCATTTAGTAGCAGAGTTTAACCTTATACAGGTTAAACAATTGATAAATGCTCAGGCAATATAAGGAACAAATCAAATCATCTCCACAATCCTGTGGCGTTTATAAGATGGTTGGAGATAAGAATAAGGTTTTATACATTGGTAAAGCAAAAAACTTGAAGTCGAGATTATCCGACTACCTTCAATTCGAAAACCTTTCTGAACGAATCAGAGTAATGATCTCACAGGTTATTAAGGTTGAAATATTCATCACTGAGAATGAAATCGAAGCATTGCTTCTTGAAGCACAGTTAATAAAATCGTTAAAACCATCTTATAATATTTTGCTTAGGGATGGAAAATCTTATCCTTATATAACAATTTCTAAGCATGATTATCCAAGAATAGCGAAATATAGAGGTAAGTTTAAGAAGAATGAGTTTCATTACTACGGCCCTTTTCCATCTGCCGCTGCTGTTAAGAACACTATATTATCATTGCAAAAAGCTTTTCTCTTAAGAGTATGTTCAGATCAATATTTCTCTTCAACAAAAAGACCATGTCTTGAGTATCAAGTTAAGCGCTGTTCAGCACCATGCGTAGATAAAATTACAAAAGATGATTACTGCAAATCAGTAAAACAAGCACAAGATACTCTGCTAGGAAGGAATAAAGAAGTGCAAAGACAGCTATTTTCTACAATGGAAAAGTGCAGTAGGGAGATGAACTACGAGCTTGCTGCTGTCTATAGAGATCGATTGAAATTTCTTCAGCAAATTCAAATGCAGCCAATGGATTTTTCTTTTGAAGAAGATGCAGATTTCTTCAGCATTGTACGTGAGGCAGACTTAGCATGCATTGGTGTACTATCTTTCAGAGATAAAGGTAACTATGGAAGCATTCCTTACTTCATTGAGAATTGTAGTGATCATCCAAATGATGAAATTTTATCCACCTTTTTGGTCAATTTGTATAATCCAGTTAATACACCACCAGCGCAAATTTACGTTCCCGATTTTATTAAGGATAAGGAAATTATAGAACAAGCACTTTATGCTCTTACTCAAAAATCAATAAAAGTTTTGTATGCGAAAAATAGTAAAGAGCGTGATTTGTTGAATTTTATTTACAATAATTCTAAGCATAGCCTAGAGCAGAAGCTTACTGATTATAGAAATAACCTAGAAAAGCTCGAAGAGCTTAGGAAGATTTTCTTGTTACCAAATATTCCAAAGCGTATCGAGGTTTATGATAATAGCCATATATCTGGAAATCAACAAGTTGGTGTGATGATTGTTGCAGGGCAGGAAGGTTTTTTAAAAAGTGAATACAAAAAATTTACTATAAAAGAAGAAAGTTCAGGTGATGACTATAAAATGATGAGAGAAGTGCTGACTAGACGTTTCTCTGGCAATATAAAAGATATAATCCCTGATTTTTTACTGATTGATGGCGGTCCAGGACATGTTTCCATAGTGCAGAATGTATTGGAAATATTGAATATAAAAGTTCCTTTTGCTTGTATGGCGAAAGGTCATGATCGTAATGCAGGAAATGAAAGATTTTATGTGCCGGACAGAGAAGAATTTACTCTAGCAAGTGACAGCAAGGTCATGCTTTATTTACAATTGCTGCGTAATGAAGCTCACCGTTTTGCGATAACTTCGCATAGAAAAAAACGCGATAAACAGTTTTTTGCTTCACAATTAAGTAAAATATCCGGTGTTGGCAGTAAAAGAAAAAAGGCACTCATGTCTCATTTTGGTTCGGTAGAAAATATAAGCAAAGCTTCTCTAGCTGAAATTCAAAACGTACCTGGAATTAGTAAAGGTTTAGCAGAAATCATTCTTCAAAACGTGAATTCTAAGAAAGGTACTCCTAAATAGGTACTCTAAAATTAACCTTTATTTCTTCTTAATAAGACATAAAAAGCTCCTTTGCCACCATGTTTTTTTATTGCTTGCTGATAGTATAAGATCATATTCCGAACTTTTGTGTCATTCAACCACTTATTTAAGCTATTCTTTATAGTGTCTATTTTATCTGTACGATTACCATGCCCCGTAATTACCAATAAGCACCTATTCCCTGCTTGATAATTTTTGATAATAAAATCTATCAATTTACAATAAGCATTATCTATACTATAGCCGTGCAAATCGAGTTTATCGCTTATAAAATATTTGCCCCTATCGATCTTTAATTTTGTATTGTAGTCAAGACAAAATGATGAATCACCATTATCAGTATTAAGAAAATTTTCTTGTAAACTAGAGGCACCTTTATCAATCATAGATTTTATATTTACTTTGTGATCAACTTTCAAAGTAACTTTTCCACATTCTATTGGCTTAACATTTTTTTGCCAATCTAACTCATCATCTGACATAAATTCATTAATTGAACTGCATAATTTTACAACAATATATAAACACAGTAAAATATTGCTTACTCTATAAAAATCTGATTTTTAATAATGAGATGAAATCATCAAAAGCTAATGAAAACTGTTGGATATATGGAAAGCACACTTGTATTTCAGCATTAAGAAACAAAAATAGGCGGTGTATAGAACTGTTAGTAACAGAAAATTTCTACAGAGAATTTGAGAAAGAAATTAAACAATATGCAGATAGTAAGGGCATTAAAGCTCGACTGGTAGAGAACAAAATGTTCAATGATGTTTTACCCAAAGGTGTAAATCACCAAGGAATTGCTTTAAAAGTTACTCCTATTTTTCACAGCTTAAATATTGAAGAAATAGCTGAAAGATCAGGTGAAAACTCTACTATAGTCATTTTAGATCAAATTACTGATACACACAATATAGGGTCGATTTTAAGAACCTCAGCTTGTTTCAACATTGATGCATTGGTTTTACCGTATCACCATTCACCAAGCGAAAATGCATCTATCGCAAAAACAGCAAGTGGCGCATTAGACATTGTTCCTCTAATATACGTTACAAACATAGTAAAGACGATGGAGTCTTTAAAAAAGATAGGCTACTGGTGTTATGGGTTTGATTGCAATGCAAAGGAAAATATAGATGAAATAAAGAATTTTGGGCAAAAAAGAGTAATTGTTTTTGGTTCTGAAGAGAAAGGAATGCGGAGATTAGTGAAAGAAAGTTGTGATTATCTTTTAAAAATCCCAATGTCAAACGTAATTGATAGCCTAAATGTTTCAAATGCAGCAGCAATAGGACTATATTCCATCTACATTAAAACAAAAATCACTGCAAATTAGTTGCAATGAAAAATATACTTCTTGCCTGCTATCAAGACCGTTGGAATCTAGAAAAAAGAATGCCATTTTAGCTTCACATGCACAGCTGGAAGATGTCATCCCAGTGCATGACACTGGGATCCAGTTAAATTTACGAGTATAAAAGTAATCAACGTTTCTTATGATGGAAAAATGGATTCCAGTGTCTGGGCACTGGCATGACATCTTCCTACAGAATAATGTTCGTACAGCTGTGTATCACATGCTGGAATGACAACAGTGAATGACATAGCGAGATATCATCTACTGGCACTTACATTACCAATCCCAAGAAAGTGGTGCACTTGGATCTATTGGAATCTCGAAGGATGGCTGTGACATTACTGTCTTTACAGCTGCTTGAAATTCTGGGTCTTGAGAACTTACTTGAATTTTGTTATTAGCTTGAAAAACTGCGTTTTTTGCTAGCTCGGTGGCTACATCTTCAGGCGTTGGTTTTAATCCTTTATCAGCTAAGAAATCTTTTGCTATCTTTTCACTACCTTTAGCACCATATACTTTATCGGTAGCTTTATCATCTGCAACCCTATCCAAAGCTTCACCAAGTTCATTTATTAAGATTGATTTTTGGCCATCTTTAGCAGGAAGAATAGCTTTTGCAAAAGCTTTTTGATTTGCTTCTGTAAGGTTGGAAGCATCAATTTTAGCAAAACTAGTATCTACTGTGCCTTTAGTGTAAACCTTCTTAGTATCATCAGTACCAACTGTTGCAAGAGCAGGAACTAGAATATCCACAACAGCTTGTTCTGCAACTTTTGTTGCAAGATCTGTAGTTTTAACAAATGCAGTGTCAGCAGCTGTTTTAGTGTAAACTTCATCAGCTGGAGCAGCTTTAATATATACCTTATTTGTAAAATCAGAAGAAGCAGTTATAGCATCGACAACGGCTTTTTCTGCAGCTTTTTCTGAAAGTTCTGTAGCCTTAACGAATGCAGTATTAGCATCAGTTTTAGTGTAAACTTCATCAGCTGGAGCAGCTTTAATATATACCTTATTTGTAAAATCAGAAGAAGCAGTTATAGCATCGACAACAGGTTTTGCTGCAACTTTTGTTGCAAGATCTGTAGTTTTAACAAATGCAGTATCAGCAGCTGTTTTAGTGTAAACTTCATCAGCTGGAGCAGCTTTAATATATACCTTATTTGTAAAATCAGAAGAAGCAGTTATAGCATCGACAACAGGTTTTGCTGCAACTTTTGTTGCAAGATCTGCAGTTTTAACAAAACTAGTATCTACTGTGCCTTTAGTGTAAACCTTCTTAGTATCATCAGTACCAACTGTTGCAAGAGCAGGAACTAGAATATCCACAACAGCTTGTTCTGCAACTTTTGTTGCAAGATCTGTAGTTTTAACAAATGCAGTGTCAGCAGCTGTTTTAGTGTAAACTTCATCAGCTGGAGCAGCTTTAATATATACCTTATTTGTAAAATCAGAAGAAGCAGTTATAGCATCGACAACAGGTTTTGCTGCAACTTTTGTTGCAAGATCTGTAGTTTTAACAAATGCAGTATCAGTAGCTATTTTAGTGTAAACTTCATCAGCTGGAGCAGCTTTAATATATACCTTGTCATTAAATCCTTGTAATGCCATTAGGGCTGTTATAAAACCAGCATCGTCTGCTGCATCTTTTATTGTAGTAGTCATATCACCCTCTGTTAATTATAAAAACCATAATGTGCATGAAAATAATATAAATTCCGTAAATACTAGATTTTGCATAAAATTCCCTTTAGGCTTTTTGCTTCAGAATTCTTCTCTTGTGATCTAAGTATGTAGCAGACGATGTTATCCTAGTAGCCCCTTTGGTGTCATTACAGTGCGTGACACTGGAATCCATTTTTCCATCATAAGAAACGTTGATTACTTTTATACTTGCAAATTTAACTGGATGCCAGTGTCTGAGCACTGGTATGACACCATCATAAGGTGAACCAGTGTCAGCTACTTGAATGACAAGAAGAGGGCAGGGCCCTCCTTGTATATTAGATATAGGCTGAGTTATGATCGTGATAAACGTGATCGCTTGCGCAGTCGAACATTTTCACAAAACCATTCTCTAGATAGAGATTATATTCATGATGTTGATCTAATAACTCAAAGTTATCTTGTGTTTCTAAGCTGAAGTGACTTGAATCTGATAGCAATTCGTAATTTGGATTATCTATTTTACTAATGCTGCTTATTATTTTGCCATTACCATTTGATATAGCCAAACTATAACTATCACCATCCTTCATTATTTTGATGGATACCTTATCTTCAGGTAACACTATAAGCTTTTTCGTATCACTATCGTGAATTAGAAATTTGCCATCTTTAAAGTAATACTTGTCTTCCGGCAAAGCGCCAACCTTATAATCTGATGTGTGCAGTTTGTTCCAAAAATCTAACACAGATTGCTTATCTGCTCCTTCTGCTCTATTATACAAGGCTTTCACATCATTATAATCTATGATTACATTTGCCTTATGCTTTCCTTCTACATCTCTATCATAGCTCTTTTCTATTTTCAAGATTGTGTCTTTCAACACTACCTGCTCTTTCTCCTCCACTGAAGCTGACCTTTTTGCCCTTGTTGGAATTTGTGGTTGATCAGACTGTATTTCACTATTGTCGTTTGATACAGTTCTCTCTTCAGCAACAACATTAGTAGTACTATGGCTCATGTTAACCTCTGTCTTAGTTTCACTTACTTGCCCTTTTGGACTTTCGGTTTGTTTCTCTTTTGTGAATATTCTCTGATAGTCCGTGTAGTCTCTGTTAGTATCGCCGATATCGCCACTGCCTTGATCAAAAGTTATTTTTTTACTTCCACTTCCCATATCCTCAATTTCAACTTGAGGAGAAACAGATGCTAGGAAATCGTTATAACTGTAGTTATAATCAGCAGAAAAGAATATTTTTCCTTTGAAGTTATGGAAATTATTAGATAACATTCCAATTTCTTCATCAGTATCACCATCAAATAGTTTTACTTTAGTGAAATATCTTTGATTGTTGATTCTCACTATTTCACCACTCGAGTTTCTTTGTATCTGATAATCATTTGGATCATGTTTAATGGTAAAAAGTTTACCAGAGGCATATTTTTCTAAGTTTATAAGGCCCACATTTATATGTTTATGAGAATAATCTCTCTTTTCATATTCATGTGCAAATACTGGGTCAATATATTTGTATTCGTCTGGTATGCTACTGTATTCTCTTCCTTCAGAATCAGATGGTGCTAATTTATATTGTCCATCTTTTTCCACCAATTTTAGGTGAGTAACATTGCCTGGCAATTGAAACCTTACGTTTTTTCCATGATCATGAATGAACAAGTTACTTTCATTTATAACTTCACCTCTTTCATTTTTCATCTCTTCAGTGATATAGAAGCCCATATTTTTGAATGCATGTAGATTTTCGCCTCCTTGCTTTATAACCGCTTCGTATACATCGTCGTCTGTTCTATCAGTCCCTTTATCATCCAATAATGTTCCTTTTTCTACGATTACGCCGCTTTCTCTTTGCTCATCAGAATATTGAGCATGCTTTGAATCCTGATGATTTAGAATTTTGGTCCCTCTAAGAAGCAGAGAATCTAAATCTTTTTGAATGTGTCCAGTGCTAGGATGCAACAATTCATTTTCATGTAAATGTGCTTCATCAAAGTATTCATCACGTTCAACTGTTCTGCCATCTATCAGAGAAGCTTTATAATGACCGTTTTCTTTTGTAATTGCCATATAAGCACCTCCATCATATTGAGTATTCAAGTTATGCAATATGTCCTCAAAAACAAAAGTTTCTTTAGTTTGACCTTCAACTTGCTTAAAAAAGCCCGATTCGCTCGACAACTCTCCAAGCTTTGTATTCCCATCATATATAGATAGTGCACCCATATCTCCGTGACCAAGAGCTTGCATAGAAAAAATCTTGCCTTCTTGTAGATCAATATGATTTGTACCTCTTATCAAGTTTGGATCGATATTGACCAGCTCTCCTAATATTTTTGCTGCCTGAGGATTATTTTCAATCTCATCAACTGTTTTGTTTTTTAGTTGATCAAACTTTAAGAATGCTGGTCTGTATTTTGTATTTTCCTCATTACGTAACTCTTCAATAGTAATCTCTCCTTTATGATATTTTTGATACATTTCACCACGTTCTTTATTCAAATTATCGAATTTATCTGCCTCACTCTTAATTTTTGTATCATATTTTGATAATATTCTAAAAGCCTGATTTTTATACTCTTGACTGTTTTTATATTCATTACCTTGTTGGTCAGAGTAAGTTAGTTTATCCTGTCCATCAGGAGTTTTTACTACCTTTAAAAAATGATATTCCTTTGATATATCGAGGTTATCATTTGTTGCCCTATTAATAGCACGAGCAACATCATAAAATGCAACATGTTCTACAGGAGAAAAACTTCCAACGTTTTCTCCATCTATTTTTTCTATATTTGCTTTATAATACGGATACATCTTTAATTTCTCCACCCACGATTTCTTGACCAGTTGCTATAAAATCTCCTTTTGTAACTTGCAAAGCGTTGAGATGTTCCATTGCAGTTTCTGTATCATTTTCAGCAAGCCAACTTTTGAAGTCAGCATCATGTCCTTTTATGTCTTTCAAGAAACTTTTTGATTCATCTGAGTTACCTTGACGTAAAGCATCTAGGTAGTCTCTTAATAAACTAGGATCTTTTTCCTGTAAGTACATTATCAACGCATGACCAGTTTTATACACTAAACTGTTTTCTTCACCATTGGCTGAGTATTGTAAATTTAAAATTCCACCTAGATCCAAATTTGCGGCTTCAGTTTTATCAATGCTTGACCCTTGAGCATTGAACTTGTGATCTGAATGATGTTCAAAGTAATCTGCAATTCCCTCCATTAATACTGTAGGTAGAGATTTTCCTCCTGTAGCCAAGTAAGTTAAACCATGTGCAAATTCATGCTGAAGGTTATGAACGCCACCTTGCTGATAGACATACATCTCAGCAAAAATATCAGCTTCTCCTTTGTAGTAACATTTACCACCTTCATCTCCAAGGTAAGAACCAAAACGTTCGCTTCCACCAAGGTGAGTGTAATCAGCCTTATCATCAAACACATAAATTTTGAACGTTTGTTCTGAGCTACCAGGCTCCAGCTTAAATGCATCTTTAAAATTAGTAGCTGTTTCTCTTATCTCACTTTCAATGTGAGCAACTTTACTTGCTCTTAAATTATGAGAATAAACTTCTACTTTAATATTTAAATCTTTAACTTCTATGATATGCTTATTGTTAAAGTATTCTTCTTTAGTTATATTTTTATTTATTTGTTGATTGATTGTCATAATTCTAACCTCTAATTTATTAGCCTTTACAATATCAAGCATAAAGTGACTCATCTGAAAAAAACGTAAATTCTCATATTGGTATAATTTATATCTTAATAAAAAAGTATAGATAGTTAACTTAATATGTAACATTTAGAATGTGGCTAAAATTCTATAGCTAACCTTAGGTGGCTGCTAACAAGTAACGGAATTATAAATATTAAGAAATTTATCAATTTTAAAAAAGGCAAAAAAATCCCTATGTAGTGAGTTTTAATAATGTAAATTGATAATGTGCTAACAAGCGCGATTTGGCTGAATGTAGAAAAATAAAAAAAGCCGCTATAATTTTATGTAATTTGCCAATAAATATCTGAGTTTTTTACTGAATTTTTGTTGTTAAATCTGCAGAGATTAAAAACAAGGATAAATACTCTTATTGATATGATAAGGAAAGTGGGAAGGTTTGTCAAGGAGTTTCATTCAGCAAGAAGTCTAAAAGCAAATTGACTTTCATTTCACTGAAGCACTATACTAAGGTTAAGATGGGTAATTAGCTCAGTTGGTAGAGCACTTGCTTGACGTGCAAGGGGTCGCTGGTTCGAGCCCAGTGTTACCCACGTTTTTTTGCTCATAAAAAGATTTTATATGACAGCAGTGCACAATGGCAAACACTCAATAGCAGAGTCCAAGCGCTTAATTTATTCCATAATAATAGTTGCAATAACAATGCTTATGGAGATAGTAGGTGGAGTAATTTCACACTCGCTTGCTCTGTTATCAGATGCAGGGCATATGCTCACTGATCTTTTTGCCTTGATTTTAAGCTGGGTAGCGCACAAATTTTCAGCTAAGAAATCTGATTTACAGAGGTCATATGGGTATCACAGATTGCAGATAATTGCAGCATTTGTTAATGGTTTAACTCTATTTTTCATTGCAGCGGTCATTATAATTGAATCAATAAAGAGATTCATTTGTCCGGTCAATGTTGAATGGAAAGTAATGCTAATAATTGCCACACTTGGCCTGATCTCTAACATTATAGTCTTTTTTATATTACATAGTAAATGCGAAAGTAATATAAACATAAAAAGTGCTGTATTGCATGTTATCGGAGATATTTTAGGTTCTGTAGCTGCTATACTTGCATCCATAATTATCATGTTTACCGGATGGCAAATAGTGGACCCTATTTTGTCAGTATTTGTCAGTGTAATAATCTTAAACAGTGGCTATAAAATTCTCAAGAATTCTTGCCATATACTCCTTGAAGGTACACCTGAGAGTGTATCTGCTGAGGAGATAAAAAGTGAGATTGTATCTAAGTTACCTGAAGTGATAGATGTGCATCATATACATGCATGGTCACTATCTGATAATTATTTTATACTTACTATGCATGCCAAGATAAAGCAAAATGGACAACACACTAATATTTTGTATGAGATAAAAAAAATACTATTAAATAGGTTCGAAATTGCGCACTCTACAGTTGAAATTGAATACGATGAGTGCGTAGACAGTAAAATACTTAAGCATTGACATCTATAGGCTATTTGTTATTACTACAATATCATAATATTATAGAGAGTAGGCTATGATAGGTATTTCCCAAATACAATTTCCTGGAAAGGATTCTTACAGATTAAAGACAGCAAGTTACTTCGCAGCTTTTGTTTCTTTAAGCATTTTAGTTAATCCTGCCAATGTCTTTTTATCTTTTGCCACATTGTTTTTTAGATCTGAAATAAAAACTTTTTACGTTTATAAAGACATAAAAGCTGCAAAGCAGGAAAAAATAAGTAAAAAGGAATATTGGGAAATATTTTTTGAGAAAAATAAAATTAAGATAGCATCTTTCCTTTTATTTTTTGCTTCTGTAACATATCTAACTTTTACGATTACTTTTCTACTTGTTTCGTTACTTGCAACAATACCACTTGCAATGGTTTTAATTCTATTACAAAGTGAATTAAGGCCAAAGGATTTTAATCCATTTACGTTACTCAAATCTGCTATAAGTTTCTTTTTAGAAGGCATAAAAGAAAATACTCGCAGTATGACAAATAAGTTTGATGGTACTTATGAGCATTTACTGCCCCATCAATTGAATGACGATATTAGTAATAATATTGGTAAGTTAATACGCAAATATGATCCAGTACCAGAAGACGCTATTAATAATGAGGGATTTAAAGAATTTATTGAATATATAAATCACTTACATATGCTTGATGGCCAACCATTTAGTAATGAGAATAAGGGAAAATTAGTAATGTTTTTGCAAGATTTTTGCAAAGGTAATGAGAAACATAGCTCTGGCTTCACTGGTGGACAAATTCTTCTGTTAGTTCTTAGAGCCTGCAATGATGGAGATAGAGAAGCTGTAAAAAATAAAAAAGACGCGTTGATTGCAAATTTACTAGATAGCCAAACTTTCTCTAGAAAAGAACGAATTCCTAACACATGTTTTACTGGTGTTATCTACAGAATGTTAAGTACATTAGAGGGTATTCATTCCGATCCAGAGATTAAGTTTACACCACCTAGACAAATGCTCCTTACAGAAGCAGAAAATCAAGCACGTAAGTTTATGTTAGACAGGCTAAAAAATAAGAAAAACAGTAAAGAAATTCTTAGGGCTTGGCATAACGCCCAAAATAATTATGAAGATGATAAAAGTCAAAAAGTAGTTGATGATTTTATTGCAGAAGTAAGTATTCCCTTAATGAGAAATTTACTGAGTTTTACTTCTCAATATAGTGAACAAATTGTACTGACGTTAATGAAAAATATTAACTCTGTAAAGTTAAATAAATTAGAGCATTCTAAATTGAATCAATACATAAGAAATAAATTACAAGATCATGATTTAGATAATCAAATTGAAAATATCAAAGGAAAAGTCTTTTTGAAGCTTTTAAAGTGTGATTTACTTAAAACAGATTTTTCTCTCCAGGATTCATCTTTGGATGAAGCTAAGAGAATAGCTGATAAGGTAATAGAGAAAGAAATTAAGGAATTTAGGCTAAAAGCTGAGAAGACGGTTGAAGGTCAAGTGGACAGAATGTTAGATAGTTTAAGAATGTTACCACTAGAGAAAAGGTGTTATAGGGTATACACAGAACTGAGTAAAAATAGCAGAGACGATAAAGAAGAAATAAAGAAAATTCTACAAGAAAAGCTAGCAATAACAGAAGCAGTGATAAATAACATGTTAAAAAAAGAAGCTTCACACAGGCTAGAGATAGAGATTGAAGATATTTATAATCAAAATAAGCGCAATGTAACCACACTTTATGAACAAATACAAGAAGTGAAGCAAAGATTCATTGAAGATGAATTTTTAATACCTCAAGAATTAGAGAGTATAACAAGAGTAAAAATTACAATCTTAAATAAAGAAGATAAAATAATACCATCAAGCAGTTTATCTCGTAGTTTAAGTGTCAGTGATTTAACATCTCATCGCTTATAAAAACTTATGCTCTCTGCCTTGCAGAAGATTTGCAATATTTTTGTAATGCTTCAAGAAAATTAATATCGCTACAGTGAGTAGTATAAGGAATAACTCCTTTTGAAAAAAGAAAGATGCTATAACAGCTGCTGCAGTAGCAGCCAAGGAAGCAAGAGAGGAGTACCGAAAGATAAAAAATACTATTAGCCATACAAGTACAAATGCTAATGCTATAGAAATGTTAAGTGCTATCAAAGCTCCCAAAGTTATTGCAACCCCTTTTCCTCCATTGAACCTTAGCCAAATAGGAAACATATGCCCTAGAACTGCTAAAATTGCAGATACATATATATAAAAATCGTTATTATCATAAAATTGTTGTGCTGTATAAACCGCGACAAATCCTTTCAAAGAGTCTAAAAATAATGCGAGGACAGCAAGTCTCTTATTTCCTGTTCTTGCAACATTTGTAGCACCAATGTTTCCTGAACCTACTTCTCTTAAATTTATACCATTTATTTTTGCAATAATTAAGCTAAACGGTATTGAACCTAGTATGTAGGATAATATAAGAATTATATATTTCTCCATTATTCTAGCATCCTCTCTCTTGTCATCCCAGTGCGTGACACTGGGATCCAGCGAACTTTATTCGCAAACGAATTTAGTAGATAAATATAAAATTTTACATTAAAATATAACACTACGGTGGAACTATATGCAAAATAGATCCCAGTGTCACGCACTGGGATGACAAAAGGGAGTTTTGCTATGAAAAGAAGATGGTACTGGAATGACATCTGTTGTTGTACCTTCATATGCCAGAATTTAATTAATTTTATTATTCCTTAGCCTTTTTAGATAACATTGGACTTCATTGTTAATCTGATTGCTAAACAGTATAAGTGCTGTCATATTGATGAGTGCTAAACAAGAGAATAAAGCCCCACCAATATTAGCAATAGCCATTATATCTTTAGACAAACCTGACAAAAATGCAACTACCACCACCGCTATACGATATATTACTACACTTTTTACACCAAACAAATACAGCCATCCCATTTCACAACAATATACAAATGAAATTACTGAGGAAAAGGCAAACAAAGGAGCAGCGATGGTTAAAAGTATAGGAAACCAAGAAGAAACTGTTTCAAATGCTTTTTGGGTGATCAATATTCCCTCGCCAATGCCGGTCTGGTATGCACCTGTTATTACTATTGTTATTCCTGTCAAGCAACAAATTAACATTGTATCAAAGCATGGTTCTATCATCGCAACCAGCCCAGTTCTAACTGGCTCCTCATCTTTAGCTACCGCGTGAGTGATTGCAGCAGAACCAACACCTGCTTCACTGGCAAAAATTGCTCTTTGAATTCCAGCAACAAATGCTCCTACTACTCCTCCACCAACAGCATTGAAGTCTATCATACTTGAAAACAATATTTTTAATGTATTGCTAAAATTGTGAATATTGAATGCAATAATCGTGAAACAACTCAAAATATATATGAGTGACATAATAGGCACCAGCGCAGAAGAGACTTTAGCTATTCTCCTGATTCCACCGATAATCACTAGAGCAAGTAATGTAGAAATTATGGAAGAGAGAAACCAAGGATGACCATCTATCCAATTTGAATAGCCAGATAATATTGAAACCATTTGGTTAGTCTGAAATGCCACACTTCCACCAAGACCTGATAATACAAAAAACACTGCATATATTGCAGCTAGGACAATACCAAGTTTCTTGAATCCAAATTTCTCTAGTCCATTTCTTATATATTGAAAGGGACCACTGAATAACTGCTCCTGGTCTTCTGTTCTGTGTCTGAATGCTAAAGTTACTTCAGCAAACTTTGCAGACATACCAAAAAAACCTGTAATCATCATCCAAGGTACCGCTCCTGGCCCTCCCACTGAAATTGCGATTGCAACACCAGCAACAGTTCCAAGACCTACTGTGCTTGACAGCGCGGTTACAAATGCCTGAAAATGCGTAATGTGACCATCATGATGATCTGTGTCATATTTTCCACATAAAATAGCGAACGCATGCTTAAACATCCTTATGTTGAGAAATCTAAAACGTAGTGTTAGAAATATATAACCAAAGGCCAATAAAAGAATTATAAATGGTACGTGAAAGATCTTGAAAAACAACACTTCATTCATGAAGTTGCTTACTCCATTTAATGCAGTGTCATAACTTTTATGAAAAACTGAAGCAGCGTATACATCATTAAATGGTAGGCAAAATAACACTATATAAAGCATTCTATAAATCATGTTTAATACCTTTTGTAATAAGAATCTATTGTATTTAAGACTTCCCTTCTCAGTAGATATATCGCAACAGCATTTGGAATCATAAGGCACATAAACAGGCTATCACCTAAATAAGATATAAATTCTATATTTTTTGATATACAGCTGATATACACTGAACCCACTATAAAAAACTGAAACAATATCAGTACTTTTTTGTTACCAAATAAGTACACTAGGGCAACTTCACAGTAGTAATAGTAAGCTATTATTGTGGAAAATGCAAAGGAAAACATTATCAGCGGAAGAGCTAGCTTGCTAAATAAAGGTAAGGCTGTTGAAAATGCTGAGCTAACTAACGTAATATCACCTACGGTATTAGTGATATGCATATCGGTAATAATTATCACAATACCAGTCAAAAATGAGACTAATATTGTGTCTACAAATGGTGCAATCATTGCAACACTTCCAACTTTAACTGGGTCTTTCTCTTTTACAATCGAATGTGCTATAGCTGCTGTTCCAGTACCTGCTTCATTAGCAAACACTGACCTTCTTACCCCTGCTATTAATCCACTCAATACTCCACCTCCTATAGCTGATTTGTTAAAGATATCTTGAAATATTATAGATAGAGCATTCAGTAGATTATTTCCGTTTACACAGATTAAATATATACACATGCCTATATATAACATTATCATGATCGGTCCTAAACCTGTTGCAACTAAAGCAATTCGCTTTATTCCTCCCAGTATTACAATTAATACAAATAGCGAGATAATAACAGATGTGTTGTATTCAAATAAGTTACTTGACAACGCTGTAATTTGATTTGCCTGAAATGGTATGCCGCCTAGAATCATTGCAACAAGCAGCATAACTGCGTAGATAAATGCAAGGAATTTGCCAGTCTTCATAAATCCAATCTTTGCAAATCCATGTTCCATATAATAAAAAGCCCCACCAGTTGTGTTTTCAGAGCGATGAGTAAATGCAAGCACTACTTCAGCAAATTTTATTGACATGCCAAGTACCCCGGTAATTATCATCCAAAAAACTGCACTTGGCCCCCCTATTGTAATAGCTATTGCAACTCCTGATATTGTTCCAAGACCAACTGTTCCTGAAATTACCGTTGCAAATGCCTGAATGTGGGTGATTATGCCGTTATTATTATGGCTCTCTAGGTTGAATAGTGTTTGTATCCCATATTTGAACAACCTAAAGTTAATGAATTTGAATCGAATCGTACAAAAAACCCCAGTTGCAATTACCCAAATAATTATAAATGGTATGTTGAATATCTTTATATATAAAAAAGAGTTTAATAGATCAGTTACTTTTATAATCATGCTGCTCACTATTTTTTATATAGCTGGCTAGTTTTATATGCGTAATGTATATAAAGTCCGGTACTTATTGGAATAGTCAAGATATAAACTGCACCTAAAATTGGTAGTGTTATCCAGGGCTTACTTATAAAAAATATGATCAATATTCCAAAAAATGACACAAATATATAGGATAAACTTTTAGGGACATAAATGTATTTTGCAGAGAAAGTTGGAATATGACTTATCGAAAAAAATGAGATGGTCAAAAAGTAACAAGCTGTATTCTTTACGTTAAAAAATTGCTCTATAAGAAGTAGATATTCACTTTCATGAGATTGAAAGGTAATAATTATTGGTAACAGAGCGAGTAAAGCACATACAGGAGCTGGAACACCGGAAAAGAAAAATTTTTTCCAGTATAATTGCTCTAAATGTAGCGAAACATTGAATCTTGCAAGTCTTATTGATATGCAGATTACATATATCATTACTAAAATCCATCCTACAACTTTAATTTCATTTAACTTCCAAAAATATAAAAGAAAAGCAGGTGCTGAACCAAAATTTAGAAAATCTGCAAAAGAATCGAGTTGTGCTCCAAAATCGCTAGTTGATTTTAAAATTCTGGCTATCCTGCCGTCCATTCCATCTATTATTGCTGCAATGATAATAAAAATTGCTGAAAATTCCCATTGTTCATTAAATGTGAATTTAAGTGAAGTAAGGCCAGCACATAAACCTAATAAAGTTATAAAGTTTGGGAATAACTTGGTAATAGGTAAAAATTTACTGTTACTTTCATCGTTATTCATATAACATCATATAACATCAAAAGTAAGCTTCTCTTGTTTATTAAAATCTGCTATAACTGTCTCACCGCCAATAACAGTTTGTCCTTCTGAAACTCTTACTTCTATACCAATAGGAATATAAATATTTACTCTGCTACCAAATCTTATAATTCCAAATCTTTCACCTGCTTTTACGCTCTGAGATGTCCTCAAATTACAAACAATGCGGCGTGCAATAAATCCAGCTATTTGTTCCACAATGATTTCTTTTCCCTTTTCATATTCAATCACAATAATCTGCTTTTCATTTTCATTACTGGATCTATTACTCATTGCAGAAACAAACTTGCCTTTTTTATAGTTCATTTCCTTTATCGTACCAGATATTGGTATACGATTCACATGGACATTCAAAACGCTTAGAAATATGCTGACAAGTGTAAATTTCTTTTCTTCTTCATTCTCTTCTGATAAAGAGTAACTAACTTCTTCTATCTTTGAAATTACACCATCAGCAGGACTTAATATAAAGTCCTTATTGTTTGGTACAGCTCTTGCTGGATCACGAAAAAAATAGGTACATAATAACGTTGGAAATAAGCAAGTAATTCCAGCTCCCCAAGATATAGAGAATGCTATACATGTTACGATAAAGGAAACAACTATAAATAAATAACCTTCTCTGTTTATGTTAGGTAAACCAAAGCACATAATTTATTCTCGATAATTCATTATTAACAATTTATCATTTATAATTTCTCATGAAAAGCTTTTTTTCACTGCTTCACTTTTGGAATGATTATATAAGCATTTGCTTATATAATCATTGATGGGTATTAAATTTTTAATAAAAATTAAAGATTTTTAGCTATTGTTAATATTATTTTAATAGAAACTTAATAATAATTCTTAATAATGTATGAATTATTATGTTCGTAATTTCGTATGACAGGGGAAATAGAAAAAGATGAATCTCCTTCCTTATACTCTGCAATTCGGATGGGTGATATTGAAGCTACAGAGCTGCTAATAAAGTTTGGTGCAAATGTCAATGATAATTATGAACGTAATCGTACACCACTACATATTGCTATCGGGTATAAGCAGTTTGAAATAGCGAAATTGCTGATAAATAACGGAGCAAACTTTAACGCAAAAACTGGAAATCATGGCAAAGATGACTTAACACCAATGCACCTTGCAATTTTTGCAAACACGCCAGAGTTTATAGAATTGCTAGCTAGCAATGGTGCGTCAATTGATGAAAGAGAAAGCACTGAAGGACATACACCTTTTCACCTTGCTACTTTATATGGAAATAAAAGTATAATACAAGCCTTAGTTGACAAGGGACAGAATATTGAAGATATTGATAATAATGGGCGTACAGCTTTATTTTTAGCTATTAGGCAATGCACTGAAGCAAAGGATGATAGCAGAGTAGAAGTTATCGAGTATTTGATAAATAAACTCAAAGCAGACATAACGAAAAAAGATAATAATAACAACACAATACTTTTTCCTGCTGCTAATAATTGTCCTGGAAAAGTAGTGGAACTCATCATTAAACAATATATAGAAAGCTTTGGTAGAGATCGGTTGAAGAATTTTATCAACCACAAAAATAAAGCTGGAATGGATGCCTTGGATATTGCACTCAATAGTGGAAATGAAAAGGCCATTGAAGTACTTAGCTCATATGGAGCAGATATCGAGAATAAAGTAACTCCCAAGATTACTGTAGAAAAACCAAATAGTAACTTAGATGGAGCGGAAAGTATAGAAGTGGTATCCCCAATCAAACAAAAATAAAAGCAGCTCTAAATTCCTTGCTTTATTTACATTCTTTCTATAGCATGACATATTAATGTTAAAATAGGGTGTGTGTTATGTTTGCAGTTCAAAATAATAATCAACAGCAAAATAGAAATAGAGTACAGGCTTTAATAGAAAGAGTGCAAAATGCTTACAACAACACTAATAAGATTAAAAGATTCATTAATATAGTTTTATTAGTAAGTATGATTCCTTCATTTTTTCTTCTTTTACAGCTCTCTTTGTATTTATCATTAGTAAATTATTTTTTCAAACCAAGGGAAAATGAAAAAAGATTATCAGCGTGGCCAAAAAATGTTATTAGAATAACATTAAGCATTTTTTTAATTATACACATTATTAATTCCTGTGTGCTTTTGGTACTGCCTATATTGTGCTTATGGTTGCTAAACAAATCACTCATTGAAGAAATACAGCAGTTTAACGATTTAATACAACAAATTCCAGAGGAAGAAAGGCCTATTTTCTTTCAAGATTTAGCAGCCATTCCTTTTATGGCACAAACTACTCATGACCCAAGTGCAGTTGCTAGTATAAACTTGAGTGTTGATAGACTCATAGAAAAGTATAAAGAGAATTTAAGCAAAGATGAATTCTATGTACAGCTAAATAGAGGCAACACAACCGACATTGAAGAGTACATCAAACAGTCAAATGAATTTACAGAAGGCGATAAATCTCATGCACTTGAATGCTTAAGATTTATCAATAGAACAGGAGATAATTTTAAAGACAATCATAGTAAGTTAACACTAAAGCAAGCAGCTATTTTATGTTGGAAAGCCTGCAATGATAGAAATACAGGAACAGAGAATCAAAGAACTCCTTTGAATGATGAAGACATAAAAAACAGAAAAGGTATGTTTTTAAAAGGTCTTGTAGACGCTGCAACAACTTACGGTAATCAAGGTCAAAGTTGTGCAGGTGGAACATACAATAAATTATTTGAGTCTTTATCTGGCTTACATCCATCAGTGGTTATTACACTCGATGGAGAAGAGGCTAGAGTAATGATAAAAGAAACGATCACACAAAAATTCCCTGAAATGGCCAGAGCCAATTTCACCAATTTCTCTGGAACAGAACAAGAAAGGATCCGTAGCGAGTTACCAGAGTTATCATCTGAAACAGTAAGGTATATTATGACTACGCGTTCAGCTCTTGAGAGAAGGTGTCAAGAGTTCAGCAATAGATTAAACAATGATGAAAAGAATGAAATATTAGAAGAGTGTATGAGCAACTTATCCTGTGTTGAGCTAGAAAGTCCAATTGAAAGGAGAAGGTAAATTGTATTTGATTGTAGCCATTTATCTTGAAATATGAAGCAGAGTTTTGTATGATTATTTGAACTTAAGTTTATGTATTGAAATAACATGTAAAACCACTTCGTGTAGGTAGATATGTTATGTTTTATCTATATGTCAAGGATCCTTCTCTCAACTTAAAGATGTTGCTAATCAGCACATACAAATGTAATATTAATTAATATTTATAAATAAAGCAATTCCATGGAAAGTAACTACAACGCTGACGCAATAAAAATCCTAAGAGGTCTTGATGCTGTGAGAAAGCGTCCGGGTATGTATATTGGTGACACTGATGATGGATCAGGCTTGCACCATATGGTGTATGAGGTTGTTGACAATGCGATAGATGAGTCTTTGGCTGGGTATTGCAGTAAGATTGAAGTTAGCATAAATGAAGATGGTTCAGTTTCTGTAACCGACAACGGTCGTGGCATTCCAACAGACATTCACCCAGAGGAAGGGATATCAGCAGCAGAAGTGATAATGACCCAATTACATGCAGGAGGTAAATTTGACAGCAATACCTATAAGGTTTCTGGAGGATTACATGGTGTTGGAATTTCAGTTGTTAATGCGTTATCTAGTTGGCTGGAATTAACCATCTGGCGCAATAAAAAAGAACATTTTATGCGCTTTGAAGATGGTGAGTCTATTGAATCTTTAAAGGTAATTAATGAAAACACAAATAAAAGAGGAACTAGAGTAACGTTTATGCCATCAACGGGGACTTTTAGTAGTATTGATTTTAGTTACTCCACTCTTGAGAGTCGCATCAGAGAATTGGCATTTTTAAACTCAAATATTGAGATCATTTTGTGTGATCTCCGTAATAAACCACATGTAAAGTCTCATTTTAACGATAGTAAAGAGTCTGAAGATAATTTTGGTACAGCTAATTTTGTACGGTACTTAGACAAGAATAAGACACATGTTACTAAAATTGCCAGCATTAGAGATAATGTAAAAGATCTAGGTACCAGTGTAGAAATATCAATGGAGTGGAATGATTCCTACTATGAGAATATGCTATGCTTCACAAATAATATAAGACAACGGGATGGTGGTACGCATTTGGCGGGGTTTAGATCTGCACTAACCAGATGTATCAATAACTATGCAAACAATGAAGGTTTTTTGAAGAAGGCAAAAGTGAATTTGACTGGAGAAGATGTTAGAGAAGGCTTAACTTGTGTTTTATCTCTCAAGATGCCTGATCCTAAATTTTCTTCACAGACAAAAGATAAATTGGTCAGTTCTGAAGCGCGGGCAGTTGTAGAGAGCATAGTTTTTGACAAGTTGAGTACAATACTTGAAACTGACCCCAAGTTAGCAGCAAGTATAGTAGAAAGAGCGATTAGGTCAGCAAAAGGAAGAGAAGCCGCAAGAAAAGCACGAGAGTTAGTTAAAAATAAAAACAATATTAATATTGCAACTCTACCTGGAAAGCTTGCTGATTGTCAGGAAAAAGTTCCTGAGTTATCGGAATTGTTTATAGTAGAGGGTAATTCCGCAGGTGGTACTGCAAAGCAGGGACGTAATCGTAAAACACAGGCGGTACTTGCTTTAAGAGGGAAAATTCTAAACGTAGAACGTGCAGGGCTGGATCGTATTTTTTCATCTGCAGAAATTGGCTCTCTGATCACGGCAATTGGAGCTGGAATAGGGAGTGAGCACTTCGATATTGAAAAAACTAGGTATCATAAAATTATCATTATGACAGACGCAGATGTTGATGGCTCGCATATAAGAACTTTGATTCTAACTTTCTTTTTTAGACATATGCGTGAAGTAATTGAAAAAGGATATTTATACATAGCGCAGCCACCGCTCTATAAAGTTACAAAAAATGCTAAAGATACTTATATCAAAGATGATGAAACTTTTGAAGAGTATATAGTAAATTCAGCGATTAAAAAATTAACATTAAATGGTGTAGGCAAAGATTTGCGTTTCGTTTTGAATAAGTGCCTCAGTATTTCAAACATTAGCAAAAATTATGATAGGGAAATACCAAAAGATCTCTTAGAATCATTGCTAATTTTAAGCAAAAAGAATGCTCTATTGTCTGCTGATGAGATATTAAAATATTTAAAATTGATGTATAGTGAATATAATTGGGAAGTAGAAGTAAAAGATGAGGAAATTCACATTGCTAAATTGTTTCAAGGGTTAGCAGACAAATATGTATTCTCGCTTAGTATGCTTGAAAGCAAAGAAATACGGAATATATTGAGTTCTCTTGAGAACATAATTGACTTATTTAATGGTGATTCATTTTTACAGTCGCAAGAAACTGAAATAAAAATAAAGTCTCCAAGTGCACTCGCAAAAATAGTGATGGATTATGGTAAGAAAGGTTTAACTCTGCAGAGATTTAAAGGCCTTGGTGAAATGAATGCTGATCAGCTTTGGGAAACTACACTCAATCCAGAAACTAGAACTCTGTTAAAAGTTGAAATAAAAGATTGTGAGGAAGCAGATAGCATATTCTCGGTGCTAATGGGTGATATAGTTGAACCACGTCGTGACTTTATAAATAACAATGCACTTAACGTGCATGATATTGATATTTGATTTTAGAAATCTAGATATGAAGGCCCTTAGGGCTTGTGATTCCAGCATTGTGTGCCAATACAACATTTAAAACGTACTACTAATCAGTCTATTTCAGAAATCTGAATTGATCTCGATTGTATTCCTATTTTCGATCATAAATATATAGATTTTCTGCCCTACTGTTGTTATAATTAATACCTCGCTAAAATTGAATATTAATGAATGAATTGAGAAGGCTCACTATTACAGAGATGCATGATGGACTAAGGCGGGGGGATTTTTCTGCTGTTGAGCTTGTAGAGACGCATGTTAATGCAGTCGAAAATGAGCAACTGAATGCATTTGTAACAAAAACCCCAGAAATCGCGATAAAAGCTGCTAAAATAGCAGATGAATACTTTTTTAAACAAAAAGATAATATTTCATCACTTATGGGCATACCAGTTGGTGTTAAAGATTTATTCTGTACACAAGGAATAAAAACAACAGCATGCTCAAAAATGCTGGAAAATTTCATCCCTACTTATGAATCTACGGTATCTAATGTGCTTTTAAAAAGTGGAGCAGCCATGCTTGGTAAACTTAACATGGATGAATTTGCTATGGGCTCTGCGAACACAAATAGCTATTTTGGTCCTGTTAAAAATGTATGGATTAGAAAAAGTGACGGAGAAAAAGTTGTTCCTGGTGGATCATCTGGTGGATCTGCAGCATCAGTTGCTGGGTTTTTATGCGCTGGAGCATTAGGAAGCGATACTGGTGGGTCTGTACGTCAACCAGCAGCTTATTGCGGAGTAGTGGGAATAAAGCCAACTTATGGAAGGTGTTCGCGTTTTGGTATGATTGCATTTGCGAGCTCTCTTGATCAAGCAGGAGTAATTACTCGTTCCGTTTCTGATTCAGCGTTAATGCTGGAAACAATTTGTGGCTATGATGAAAAAGATTCAACATCGAGCGAAAGACCAGTTCCTAAATTCTCTAATCTTATAAATGGTGATATCAAGGGTAAGCGCATTGGTATACCAAAAGAATATAGAATGGATGGAATTTCAGAAGAAATCGTTCATCATTGGGAAAAAGTTTCTTCCAATTTAAAAGAAAATGGTGCTGAAGTTGTTGACATTACTCTGCCTCATACTAAATATGCGATACCGGTTTACTATCTAATTTGTTCTGCTGAAACTTCATCTAACCTTGCTCGCTATGATGGTGTACGTTACGGATTCAGGGTTGATGCTGATACCCTTGAAGAAATGTATTCGCTAACAAGAGCAGAAGGTTTTGGTAAAGAAGTGAAAAGGAGAATTTTAATTGGTGCTTATGCGCTTTCTTCAGGTCATTACAATGAGTATTATGAAAAAGCACAGTGCATTAGGGCATTAATTAGAAATGATTTTATAAAAGCGTTTGAAAAAATAGATTACATACTTGTGCCATCTGCTCCAACAGAAGCTTTTGGCTTAAATGAAAAGCCAGACCCGCTAATTATGTGCATCAATGATGTGTTTACCGTGCCGGCAAGCTTAGCAGGGTTACCTGCTATTTCTGTCCCTGTTGGGCTCTCAAATGAAGGCTTACCACTTGCTTTGCAAGTAATTGGAAATTATTACGATGAAGCTGGAATATTAAATATGGCAAGTGTGATAGAGCAAAATTGTGGCAGAATAGTTAATTCCCTTACGTAATATGTTTTCTTATAGTAACTATAGCATTATGATTATTTTGGCTATAGGAAACAAGAGCTTGATTTTTATAGCTAAATAACAGACCATCAAAGGCACACATAAATATCTACAATGAAAGAAAAAACTTTCACAATCATTGATGGTTATGGTTTTCTTTTCAGGGCTTACTATGTCTTACATCATTTAACTACCACAGCTGGTATTCCAGTAGGTGCTGTGTACGGTTTTCTTAATATGGTTCTGAAGTATATTTCCCATTCGGACTACTTAACTATAGCACTTGATTCTGGCAAAAAAAATTTCAGGCACAGTTTATATTCTGAGTACAAAGCAAACAGAGTAACACCTCCTGAGGATCTAATTCCACAATTTACAATACTGAGAGAAGCGGTAGAAGCTTTTAACTTTAGCTATGAAGAGATTGAAGGCTATGAAGCAGATGACATAATTGCAACACTAGCTGCAAAATATGCCAACCACGAAGACTTTAAAGTAGTAGTAATCTCATCAGATAAAGACTTATTTCAACTTTTGAATTACAACATTCTAATATTTGATCCTATCAAAAATATATACGTAGATGAAAAACAAGTGATAGAAAAATTTGGTGTAAATTCAAATAAGCTTCTTGATTTATTTTCTCTAACTGGAGATGCATCTGATAACATTCCAGGCGTTCCAGGAATAGGGCCAAAGACTGCAGCTAAATTACTAGATGAATTTGATTCATTGGATAACATTATAGAAAACATCAATAACATTGAGCAAACAAGAGTTCGTAATATTCTTACTGAGCATAAGGAAAAAGCACTAATTTCAAGAGAACTTTTGTCACTATGCAAAAAAGTAGATCTTCAACATGATATTGTAAAATATGAAGTCCATCCTCCAAATATGGAAAAATTGTTATCCTTTTTGAAGAAATATGAATTTAATTCATTGATAGGAAAAGTAGAAAAGCTCTTTTCTTATAGTGGATCTAGCACAAAAGAGAAAACAGAATATAGTAGTGAAGAATTAGAAAAATTTTTGGAGCATTGCAGATATGAAGGTAAAATTGCAATTCATTGCCACTTTGAAAACAATAGATTGAACAAAATTTCCTTATCTTGTAGTGAGGATAATATTTTCTACATAGATCAAAGCTGCCTACAAGATGCACTTACTATAATAAATTCAACTTTATTTTCAAATGGGGTGCTTAAAATAGTACATGATATTAGAAAGATCAGAGAAATATTTCCTACAATAGAGAGAGTGCTAGACTCAATTGATGACCTGATGATCATGTCATACAGCCTTGACACAGGTAAGCATGATCACAGCATTCCAAACATAATTGCACACAATTTAAGTAAAAATGTAGAAACTTTCTCGGCAAAAATTTTAATAGCGATCCATGAGAAACTGACACAAAGATTATTTCAGGAAAAACTTTTTACGATTTACGAGCGCTTTGATAGACCTCTCATGAAAGTAATATTTGATATGGAGCAAAATGGAATACTGCTCAATATTGAAAAACTACAGGAATTGTCTGATAAGTTTGAGCAGCTAATTGCTGTACTTGAAAACGATATACATAATTTAGCAGGAGAAAAATTCAATATTGCATCGCCAAAACAATTAAGTGATGTTTTGTTTAATAAAATGGAGCTAAGTAAAAAGAAAAAGTCAAAATCTGGGTCTTATAGCACAAACTCTGAAGTTCTAGAGGCACTTGAAGAGGAGGGGACAGAAATCGCAGGTAAAATTTTAAGTTGGCGACATTCAAGTAAATTAAAGGGTACCTATACTGACGCGTTAATAAAACAGGTTGATCCGCTTGATGGTAGGATACATACAAGCTTTTCAATTACTGTGACTGCAACTGGAAGGCTGAGCTCTAGCAATCCTAATTTACAAAATATTCCTATCAGAAGCGAAGAAGGTAGTCTTATCAGGCAAGCGTTTATTGTGCCAAAAGGGTGCAAGATAATTTCTGCCGACTATTCGCAAATAGAATTAAGACTCCTGGCACATGTGGCAGATGTTGCGGCATTTAAAGAAGCTTTTGCAAATAGGGAAGATATTCATGATATTACCGCAAGACAAGTTTTTGGAGTGCAAGAAATAGATGAGCAATTAAGACGCAAAGCAAAAACCATTAATTTTGGCATTATATATGGCATTAGTCCATTTGGCCTTGCAAAGCGACTTGGCATTACCTTTCAAGAGGCTGCTGAATACATTAATTACTATTTTTCTTGTTACCCAGAAATAAAGGTCTATATGGAAAAAGCAGTATCTATCGCGAGAAATCATGGTTATGTAGAGACTTTGTTTGGTAGAAGATGTTTTGTAAGAGACATAAATAATAAAATTCCTTATCTAAGACAATTTGCAGAAAGGGCAGCAATCAATGCACCGCTGCAAGGAACCGCCGCTGATATAATAAGACGTGCAATGATTCAGCTTTTTGATCAATTGAAAACAGGTAAAATAATCCTCCAAGTCCACGATGAGCTACTAGTTGAAGTAGAGGACGACAAGGTACAAGAAACAGCAAAACTTATGAAAGATATAATGGAAAATGCAGTAGAAATTTCTATACCACTTGAAGTAGAAATAAAAATTAGCGACAACTGGGGCTTTTCTTAATTATACCGTAGACCCTAAGAACCTGTCTTGAAAGGACTTAAGTGGTTAAGCATATATTAAATACTTCTTGAAGTAAGGAGAGTACACTCATACGTCAAGCAAACAACATTTACCTAAAATTCTGTGACATTAGCAGCTTTCTTGGCAATCATATCCCGTTTTCAGTAAACAGTGATTTTTCTATATATTACTGATCTAGAAAAATTTTTATTTTAATTAGCGTTAAACAATAGGCGCCTATTGGTTTTTAGCTAAAGTAAAGGTCAAATATCTGGAATTCTGGACATAAAATCCCCCTGTGTAAAAAAAAGGTTAGAAAAAAGTGCAGCGCACATACAACAGAGATTAAGCATATTTACATGCACTAAAGAAGATACGCTACGCTTTTTGATTAAAAATTTGACTGAAAAGTCTGCAGACAAAGATAGATTTTGAGCTCTTAAAATATCTCTAACTGTAATTATAATCAGATTTAAAATATATGGAAGCAATTTTTTACATTCCCTTATCACTTATATCATTTGTTACTCTTCTATTTTTTGCTTTATTCTTTTCTTTTTTCCCTTTCAAGATAGGTTCTAAGAAATTTGAACTAATGTGAAAAATATGCTATAATTAAAACATAGGTTAGTACAAGTAGGTCATTATGACGGTTCCAAAAGCAAAAAATAAGCCTTTAGAGTCATCTACTCAGGTGACCGAGCAAAATGAGATACTCTTCAAGAAGGAACATAAGGAAATTTACGATTACTTTGTAAAAGTATTAGAAGTTAAAGCCGAATTAAAGAAGGACAAAGGAATAACTGATTATTTTATATCAGCTTATAAGGACATACTACTTAATAATGTCAATCCAAAAGATATAAAATCACTCAGTGAGGAGAATTTTTGTCAGTTTTTACTTTCTGTATTTAAAGAAGTTAGAGAGAAAAAATTAGCGAACAAAGAGAATGTCAAGAATGTTGAAATAAAGAAATTAGTAGATGATTGTGTAGCTGATATACGTGGTATAGAAGCTAAGGATTCACTAATAAAACTTGTTGGGTTACTATTGGGAATAAAAATAGACCCGAAAAATATTTATGGCTCCTTTATGGATGGAGTGAAAGAAAAAATACCATTTTTAGGTGGAGATAAAAAAGAAGAGGATGAACCACTACTTAGTGATCAAGAGATGGTAACAAAGTGCTTACGTAAGGTTTTTCTGCCTATTCTTTTTTCCATTGCTTCAATATTAATTTTTGGTCCTACTACACTTGCGATAGTTGCTGCTGTTATTGGTACAATATTTGCTGTAAAGGGAGGAGTTGAGGTTCTTTTTTCAAATAACAAAAAAGGTACTTTATATGATCCTAGTTCACAAGATAAAGATGATACAGAAAAGAGAGCAAAATTGAATAAAAAAATTGACAAGGGTATTGATGATATTTTAAAAACCCCAATTGAAAGCTCTCTTGAAACAATTGCTGACGGGAGTAAAAAACAACCTACTCCGGAACAAGCTCCTCAGGTAGGAAATAAAGGGGGTGAGCAGCTTACTATGCTTGATGGAAAAATTACTATAGATCAGCCAGCCAAAAGCACAGAAAAGACAGCAGTCAAGTAAGACCTATTTGCCAAAGGTGAATTGTGTAATAGGTCTTTTATTGTTTTATAACACATACAACGGGAGTATGATCAGATGGGTTTTCTAGTTTACGCAACCTATCATCTATGTAACATGTTTCCAATTTATCTGCAGCTTGTGGCGATAGCAGCATATGATCTATTCGCATTCCTTGATTGTTTCTGAGTGAATTACCTTGATAATGCCACCAAGTGAATTGTTGTAAGTTGAGGTGAGATATTCTAAATGCATCTTTAAAACCAAGATTCAAGATCGCTCTTAATTTCTCACGCTCTTTTATATGAAAGCACACTTGGCCATTTAATAAATTTGAATCAAAAACATCAATTTCATCCAGTGCAACATTATAATCGCCAGCTATAATAGTTAACTCTTCATTTTTCAACAAAGTGCCCATCCTTTCATATAGGTTATCAAAAAACTTGAGTTTATACTCAAAAGTATGAGAGTCTGGGCTTTGACCGTTTGGAACGTATACACTTCCTACCCTTACCTTATTATTGGTGTGTTTTATCACACACTCTATATAACGTGCTTCTTGATGACTCTCTACAACATCAATTTTTAATTTTTCCAGTATTGGATATTTAGATAAAACACAAACACCATTTCTTGCAACCTGTCCATAGACAGCATATTCATATCCTAACTTTTCTATCTCTGCATAAGGAAATTGCTCTTCTGTACATTTTATCTCTTGCAGCAAAACTATATCTATCTGACTATCAACTATAAAACTACAAAGTTGGTTAATTCTTTTACGTATGGAGTTTACATTCCAAGTTGCAATCTTTAGCATCAACAATCCTTATTAATTATATCAATTAAACTCTCCCCTGTGGGAAACCTCGATGTTATAATTTTTTTCCACTTGATTAACTTTAAACTATCAGCAATGTTTTTACTCATGGTATATGCAACTGTATTATTCATCACAGGAGATAGCCCACTTTTTAGAACTAATGAACAAAATACCCTTGCAGTTTGTGAGGAAAAAAAAGCAACGCTATCAATTTTACCGTCCAATAGTAAATTTTTACACCTATTAGTTAGACTCCTTTTAGTAATTGTTTTATAGAGTACAACTTCTCTTATGTTAAAACCTTCTTCAGATAATCTTTTTTTTAGGTCACATGATACTTCTTGTCCCCTTATATATAAGAACTTTATTGCATTTGAATAATGAGATTTTATGAATGATATCAGACCATCAACGTTGCTGTCTGCTGAGATTATATCGGAAAATCCCAAATTTTTTGCAGCCTGCATAGTTGAATTACCAACTGTAATAATCGAAAAGTTATCCTCTTTGCATATTTGACTGAAAGCCTTTACACTGTTTTTACTTGTAGATATCACAACGTCAAATTCATACGTAGATATATCAGGATTTAAGTACTTTATTGTGAATACTGGCTCTATAAAAACTTTGTATCCATATTTTTTTAGCGTGCTTCTTGTGCTCAACGAATCTAATAAAGGCCTTGTCAATAAAATAGACTTCATTCTGGTTTATTTCACTAGCAGTAAAATAATATCCCTTATACACAAATTATTGAATAAAAACTTTTATTTTTTAAGTTTCTTGCATAACCTAGAAAAAAAGGCAAGAGAAACTCAATAATTGGCCCAGTGCTAGAAAACTGATCTTAAATAAGCGAACATTTTGATCAAATGGAAAAAGGATGTTACTCATTGAGTAACATCCTTTTAGAATGATAAGCGGTTTTGTTTATCCTTTACTAGGCTCAGCTTTTTGTTGAACAGATTCTACGTTTGGTTGATCTACAATCGCACGTCGTTTTGCCAACTTCTCAGTGAGCTCTTCCGTAACTCCTAGACCAAATCTTGTTTCTTGAGAAGGACTGTGTCTTTGTGGAGTAGAAGAACTTGGTGAATTGAACCCACTATCAGAATTACGACGGTAACTGGCAAAGCTAGAAGTTGTAGCAGTACTGTCAGTGCTTAAAGAACCCATTGAATTGCTTCTTGGCGGTTTCTCCGGAGCAACATAAAAACGGCTATTTCCTATCTCCGCAGATTGTATCTGATCCAACTCAGAATCTTGATATCTTATATAAGTAGCTTCCTCTGGCTTTTTGCCACCTTTTAGTGATGATGACAACTTGCTCCAAAGTGAAGTAGGTGCTTTTACTTCCTTATGCTCATTAGGATTTAATAATTCTGCTTTGCTGCTAACAGTACTTATAGAACTCGTTGAACTACTACCTGATAAGCTATTTTCCAGTGAATTCATAGAACTTGCTTTATGCCTTTTTGCTGACTTATTAAGCCTTTCTAAAGTATTAAAATGAGTATGCTCTTCCTTGCATTCTTTAATAACTTCCTTAATCTCATCATGATGTTCAGAGAAAATACTGTCTTTAAAGTATTTATCTTTATCTGATAGTCTTTTTGTAACTAAGTTACGCAAACCATCTGCGTCCAAGTTATCAATAAATTTTTTCTGCTCTCTCCATTTATCTACTAGCTGGTCTGGCAAATAATCTCTCCAATCAAGATATGTTTCTTTTGCTATTTTTCCTTCTATTTTTTCTGATATTCCAGAAAGTATGCTCTTTATTAACGTGGAATTATTTTTTCCATCAGTACAAATTGCTATAAGATCTTCTTTCACTTCTTGAGCTCTCTTCTTTTGTGGTGAATCAGGAATAAGCTCATTATCTATTCTATCTGAATAATTCTCATTACCAGCTGCACGATATAATTTATTCGCTGTTGCAGTGAGCACATTACTTGTCTTTTCCTTTGTTTTTTCACTTACAAAACTAGCACCTCTCTTCAGTGAATCTGCTGAATACTCATAGCCATCCTTAATTTTTCCGCCAATATGCTTCGCCCCTTCAACTGTTTTTTCTGCTGACCATTTGAGTCCTTTATATCCAGATTGAACTGCTTTTACAGCAACTTTCACAGCGAAAAATAGAGTAAGACCAACTATAGCACTTGGTATAGCAAGTGTTGCACCAACTGCCAAAAGTGGTAACACTGCTGAAAATAATCCACTTGCTGTACCTACTACAAGAGCTTGATCTCCTTGCTTCATTTTAGAGAATGCTATATCTCCTTTTAACAGATCCATAATTCTGTCTTTTAGCTTCTTGGGATCGTGAATGATATCTGAATTTAATGAAGAATCTTGAATCATTTTAAGATCATCTTGCTTAGTTTCAACAAAATTTGAAGAGTTTTTTTCACTAGGTGACATTTTAAACCTCACTATTAATTAAACATACTAATATTGTATATATCTGATTCTTAAGTTAGGGTTAATTCATCTAACAATGTCCACTTACTCTCAAATGATTTTGCTTGATGTGTTTTTTTGAAAGCACAGAAAATTAGTGATTGTTGCGGTATGATGTTTCGTTTGGATTAGCTATAGTTGAAGCAAAAACTCATCATTTTGAAGGGGTGGATTTTTTAGGAATCTCAGCAGGGGTTGATTTTGGATCTGATAATTCTGTATTTACCTTAGTTGGCTCTAATGGAGTTTCCTGCTCTTCTGGTTTATCATTCGGAATTGGAATAGGCCAATCCATAATGTTTTGTGGTATGTTTGTTCGAGCTTCTTCTTCCTTGGTCTTTTTTTGATCTGTTGAAGATGATGCATCAATACCTGCATTTGTACCTTGGTCTTGTGTTTTAGGAACTGTAGTTTCGTGATCACTTGCCTCGATTCCTCTACTTTCATATTCAACTTCAGTTTGAGTTGAAGTAGCTACTTTCGCATTTACTTCACTGAACTCATCCGCAAGTGATCTTCCGGGTTCAAGTTGTCGAATTTTTTCCTCCAAAACTTCTTTTTCTTTTTGCAGTTGATTTAATTCTTCAGCTAATTGATTTGCTGTATAAGTCAATTTTTCGTTTTCATTTTTTGCTTCCATCCATTGTTCTACAAACTGCTTTTCATGATTATCTTGTGAACCTTCTTCCAATGTTTTCTTTAGATTATTTTCCAAATTTGCATTCTTTTTTTCTAGTGCACTTAACTTAGCTTCACTTTGCTTCAATTTCTTCTGTAGTTCTTTGTTTATCCCATTTACTGATTGAACTTCATCTTCTTTGTCTTTCAACTGATCATTTAAGCTCTTTATTACATCATTTTTATACTGTAGTTCTTTTTCTAACGCCTTTATCTTTTGTGTTAGTTGTTCAATACCTTGATCTTTTTCTTGCGTTATTCTTTTCAATTCAGCTTTAAGTCTTTTAACTTCTCCTTCCAAAATTTGCTTTTCTTCACTTAATGTTCTTATTTCTGTATCACCTTCCTTTTCTATCTTTTGGTTACGCTCTTTTAATTTTTTGTGCTCCTCCATAAGTGACTTAACAGAAGCATCTTGTTCCTTGATTTTTTGATCTCTTTCACGCATTGCTTCCTGTTGTTCGTTAATTTCATTTCTCAGGTAATCACGTTCCGAGATTAGATCATCACGCTGCTTTGCAAGTTTGTTAATTTCATTTATAGTCTCATCTACACCTTTTAATCCCTCTTGCTCATACTTTCTGTCATAATCTTTGTGCATTTTTTGTTGATCGTAACCGTCGTCAATGTATTCATCAGTGATTTCAGACTCTTCATCACCAATTTCGCTCTCAGTGAAAAAAGAACTTCTACGCGAATCAGGAGAAGAATATCCACTACTACTTGGTATAGGTGACTGTGGTGGATCTTTTGTAAATATTTCCTCTGCCAGCGTTTGCTGCTCGTTCACACTTTTGCCCATGTCAGTAAAAGCTTGATGCAGAGTTTTTTTGTTGATAAAAACTTCTTTATTCTGCTCAACTAATTTTAATGCTTCTTCTGAACTCGTTATTCCTCCAAATTTTGGTTCACCAATCACTCTTTTTATGCCCTTAGAACTTACTTCTACAGTCATGCTACAATCTATGCTATTGCCTTTAGAATCCTTAGCTTGCCAGTTAATGGTCATCTCACATGAGCTTGAACCAGTAAAATCATAGTGCCTTTCGCTGCCTTTTTTGGTTGCAGTTATTTGACTATCTTTCCCTAAAGATAGGTTATAAACCTTGCCTTCGTCACTGGCTCTTAAAAGGGTGCTAATCTCTATTGGTTTTTCTTTATTTTCAAATCTAATTTTAAATTCATTATCTTGTGTTGTATATACTAAGAAATTTTCACTTGGTAGAGATTTTGCGAATTTTTTATGTGTTGCATTTATTGATTGCTCAAACTTTTGAAACTCCTCTTTCCACTTTGAACTTACCTGTTCTTTAATGTTCTCATCTTTGTGTAAAGGACCAATAAAGTACCAGATTAAATTTTCTTCTTCTAGTTTTCTGATAAAATCCTGAAAATTTTTGCAAGATTTAATGAAACTTAAAATATCATTTTTCTTTTGCTCATCTACATCTAAACCTTGATTTTCAGCTATAAATAAGTTTTCTTTTAGCATAATTTCTATTTTTAGAGAACTATATTATAATATTAGCATATTTTCTTAAAAAATCAACTAATCTTATAGTTAAATAAACTTGAGTATTTGGCGGGAATGTTATATATTAACCACTCCAAGAAGTGCAGTATGGACAATACTATTATAAGAAAATACGATATTAGAGGTGTGGTAGGCAGAGACCTGCAGATCAGTGATGGGTATGAAATAGGCAGAAAATTTGGTCAAACTGCAGCTAACGTTTGTGTAGGCTATGACAGCAGGATAGATTCACCAAGCATAGAAAAAGAATTAATCAGAGGCTTGATTTTATCCGGTGCGAATGTTATACGCGTTGGGCTCTGTTCTTCACCTATGCTCTACGCTGCAACAATGCAGGCAGATCTTGGGATTATGATCACTGCTTCTCATAATCCCAGAGAATATAACGGCTTTAAATTTTTCAGTAGTAAAAAAGTTTACTCAGATCAAGAAATGAAGGAAATTATAGGCAATACAATTAAAAACAGCACGAAAATTGGAAGCTTAATTAACACGAATATATATAGTGAGTACGTTAACATATTAAAAGATGTGCTCAAGAATAACACTACACAAAAACTAAAAATAGCCTGGGATTTTGGCAATAGCCCAACAATTGTAAGGTATATTGAAAAGATTTTACCAGATCATATACACATCGTAACCAATAGCTTTATAGATGGAACGTTTCCACTGCATGACCCAGATCCCATAGAAGAGAAAAATCTTGCTCAGTTAATAGATATTGTCAAGAAAGATAAATGTGATCTTGGTATTGCACTTGATGGTGATGGTGATAGGGTACGCTTGATTGATAATAAAGGTAATGTTGTTTCCAATGATCACTTGTTTATGATTTTTTCACGTGAAGTATTGGCGGAACACCCAAAAAGCAAGGTTATTGCCAACGTAAAAATGAGTATGAAAGTGCATGATTTCGTTAGCAAATTAGGAGGGCAAATAATTACCTGTGCAACTGGACACTCACTAGTTAAGAAAAAGATGGTAGAAGAAGGAGCAAAGTTTGCCGGTGAACTGAGTGGACATTTTTTCTTTTCTGAGCTAGGTTTTGATGATGGACTATATTCTGCTATTAAAGCCATTGACATTTTACTTAAGAAAAACCAAAGCCTATCTGAGATGATTAAAGATTTACCAAAGTTATATATCACTCATGAAGTGAAAATTGTAGTGAAGGATGAGAAAAAATTTCAAATAATTGAATCAATAAAGGAGACACTAAAGCAGCAAAACATTGTATTTTCAGAGCTTGATGGAATTAAGGTAACTGATGATAAAGGTTGGTGGCTTCTTAGAGTATCAAATACGCAAAACTGCATAACAGCAAGATGTGAAGGAAATACCTTAGAAGATTTTGAATTCACTAAAAAAATTTTGTTGTATTACATTGATGAACTAAAATTATACATTTAAATTTTTTTGATGATTTACTTATTCGTCAATGTTTGCAGTTTTGTTTGATTAGTAATAGGAATTGGTAACCTATAGCGAATTGCTGTGGATAATAGCTGTCTAGGATAGTTTAGCTATAGAAAATCAACACTCACTTTTCTTTATTGTTTTGAGGTTTTTCTTGATCAACCATTTCCTCACCGATCTCTTTTATTTTTAGTATCAATGACTCTGGTACATACATGTTAATTACTTCTTCTGTTGTCACAAATAAAGCCTGATAAGAGTGTGAATTTATTATCCAATTGGGCAATATGTCTTCTGCGTCTATTTTAGACTCTCCCTCTTTTTTATCATATACTGTGTGGCAATATAAGTGCACAGCAAAAAATAGTACATAAGAAAGCAATATTCCTCTGAGTGCTCCGACAAAGATTCCAGTAACTCTATCCATTAATCCCAACCTTATAGGTGATAATATGTACATTAGCCAGTTATTCATTGTCATGAATGTAAGATTAAGTATAATAAATACAGAGATTGTAGAAAGTATGTTTTGTGTAACTTTAGAGTCAAAATACTTACTATAATTTATAATAAAAAAATCATAGTAACTAGCTGTCAAAAAGACTGATAAGAGCAAGAACATTAATGCACATAGCTCTTTTATAAAACCTCTAGTTATCGATATTATTACACACAAGACAATAATAAAGATAATTAGGCTATCGAAAAACATATTTTGTATCTATATGATTTTCAAGATATAATAGTTGTAAATAACAAAGTTGTAAAATTAATTGTGTTGATATTTTATCAGCTGGTCTAAGTACCGAGCAATCATATCAACTTCTAAATTTAGGTAATTACCTATTTTATTATGCTGAAAAGTTGTGTTTTTCCATGTATAGGGAATGATATTCACAGTGAATTCTTGATCGACAACTGAATTTACTGTAAGGGAAACTCCATCTAGCGTTACAGAACCTTTTTTTGCAACAAATTTAATTAATTCTTGTGGGCATGATAGTCTGATTTCATGAGATTCTAAATTTTGATTGATTGTTAAAATTTCTGTTGTGTCATCCACATGACCCTGAACCAAGTGGCCGTCAATTCTGTCACTCAGTTTCATTGCTTGTTCTAGGTTTATTTTTTTCCCTGTTTTCCACGTATTTAAGTTAGAAACCTTCATGGTTTCTTGAGATACTTGAACTGTGAATACATTGCTCATTATGTTGACAACAGTTAAACACACTCCGGAGCAGGATATTGAATCTCCTTTGTTTATAGAGGATAAATTTTGTGTCTCAATATGGAAGATTTGATCAGAGTTAGGGTGGATAGTGATATCAGTTATAGTGCCAATATCTTTGATAATTCCTTTAAACATGCAATAAAATAAATAATTATATCACAAAAGATCTTATTTGTTAGGTGCGCAAAGGAAGATCTTTTTTACTTATCTGCTCAATAGATTCTACAGAATATTCAGAATATAGAAAGTAAGCCAGGTTCAAAACGCACAGTGTAATTAATATTGGTAACCCTATGTTTAATGTTAGACCGATACTTTCCCTTTTTTCTGTTGGCACCAATTCCTTTAAAATTGACACTTTTCCCAGCGGCAAGTGCCATAGGCAGAGTGCTGATATAGAAGCTGCTACTAAAAATAGACAAAAATAAGTCTCTTTCGAAGAAAACATAGCTTTTAATGGTGATTTGAGCCTAATATTAGTAGGCAATCGAGTTTTAGCTTCATTTGTTTTTGGTAAATGGTCTACAGCTTTGCTTGGTAAAATTTCATGAGAAACATTTTTAGGCTGTGGAGAAGGTTGGCCTGAAACTAATTTAATCAACTGCTCTTTTTTTCTATATACTTGCTTTTGTAAATATTCTTTACCTAAAAGTGAATTATTAGGGGGTTGTGGCCTTTTGAGTACCTCTAGCACTTCTGATATCTCATCTGGTTCTAATACTTCATGTAGTTGTTTATCTTGGAAATAAATAATATTAAATACTGAGTTGAAAATATTGTAAAATGTATCTGAGTCTTGATTTTTATATTCACTTACTACTTCTACGAATATTTCATCGAGTTTTTTTCCCTTGTGCTCAGCTACATTATCTATCATAGCTACTCTAGCATCAATTTGAGCTTGTTTTATGATTGATTGTTTTTCTTCTTGCAATAATTCTTTAGCCTGCTTTTTTGACTTCTTTTTTCTGTTAGCTTTAAAGTAGTCTGTGTGCGGCCTAGTTTGACCTATATCCCGCTCTGTTTCTTGAGGTACTAGATTTCCTATACTACCCTCTGTTATCCGAGTTTCTGACACTGGTTCTTTTTGCGCTGGAATGACACCAGATGGTATATTGCTATTCTGTATAGAAAATTTTTGCAGTTGTGGGAAAAAGAATTGTGTTGCATTAAAAAAATTGAATTGCTGAAAAAGAGACCTAAACCAGGAAAAATTTTCATGCATTGCAGCAACAATTAATGGTGCACGTGTAATTTGCTTTCTGTTACTTGCTATATTGTAGCCAAACGAACCTTGTACAATTTGTTTATCTTGCGTGTTCCTTTTTTCAACCACATTTTCGTTTTTATTTTCAGTTTCTTCTACTTGTAATGTATCTTGACTTTGCTCCTCACTTTTGGCTTTTTCTAAATGTTTTAGCTGCTCATCTAAGAATATCTCGATTTGTTGCAAGCTATCGAGGTTAATGTTTTTAACGTTTGTTTGTAGCGTTATCGTTATGCCCTGCAGGAGGATTTGAATTGGAGCATTACTTATGCATTCTTCTACAGTTTTATTAGCTTTATGGTAGTTGTTGTATAGTTCTTCGCTTTCTTTTGCTACTTTTATATTGGCTGTGAAGTTTTTCTCCTGAGAAAGGCAGATTTTAAAAAAGTCAATTAAATGTTTTATTTGAGGTAATATTGTATTAGGGTTTACCTCTGTCAGCAGCTTGATCTTAAATGAAAACTCTTGCTTATCACTTGTAATATTTTTTGAGCGAATGGTGCTAATCTCCAGTACTTCGTTAGAAAATGCCTTACTTATGTCTTTGGATCTATTCTTAAAAAACTTAGGTAAATCCTCGATTTCGTATTTTTTCTTAGTTTCTATGTTACTACTATGCATGAGTAAATTTTTTAATATAAAGTGAAATAAAAAATATAATTAGTCAATAAATTAATAATTATAGCACCCTTGTATAACAGCGGCGCGTTGGGTTCAATAAGCAGAAAAAGTTACTTTACAAACCTCATCAGTCTTCTTATCATGACAATGAGAGTGTTTATCCTTGTTTTTAATCTCTGCAGATTTAATAACAAAATTCAGTAAAAAACTCAGGTATATATTGGCAGATTACATAAAATTATAGCGGCTTTTTTTATTTTTCTACATTCAGCTAAAACACGCTTATTTTAAGCGTTAGCACATTATTACAATGCCAATTTACATTATTATAGGGTCAAAACTCACTACTGGGGGATTCTTTTGCCTTTTTTTTCGCCTGGTAAATTTTTTAATATTCTGTATTAGTTAGGAGTCCTATAGAGATGTCATTCCAGCACTTCTTATTACCTGTTATGGATCCCAGTGTCAAGCACTGGGATGACAAGAAGGAGAGCACTGGGATGACAAGAAAGAAAGCGCTGATTTCATATGCATCTGATAAAAAAGATGATGTCATGCCAGTGCCCAGACACTGGCATCCAGTTTTTTCATGATCATCAAAACGTTGTATTTTAACATAAAACGGCTACTTTTATGCTTACCAACCTAATAAAATTCCTGGATCCCAGTGTCAAGCACTGGGATGACAAGAAGGAGAGTACTGGGATGACACCTTTTTATCCAAATAGTTTTATTGATGATATTAAAGATTGCACTATAATGAAAGTTTAAGCTAGCGTTTTTAAGGTGAATAAAGAGCTAATAAGCGAAATACCTTTACTTGAAGATAAGGCAGTTTCTGAGATTGAAAATGCTGCTTCTTTGCAGGATTTAGAAAAACTTAGGTTGTCATACTTGGGGAGAAAGGGTGTAGTAAAAGCTTATTTCGATGACTTAAAGAATATAGATGATGCAGGAGAAAAACGCGACCTAGGTGCAGTGATTAATGTTTTACGCAATAAGATAGACCAGCTTATAACAAGCAAAGAAAATGAACTAAAAGATAAAGAAGTTAAGTTAAAACTGCAAAATGAAGCAGTTGATATCACACTGCCTGTCAGACCAGAAAGAATTGGCAAGATTCATCCACTGAGCAAAGTTATAAGTGAAGTAAAGCTCATTTTTGCACATATGGACTTCAAAGCAGTTGATGGTCCTGATATTGAAGATGAATTTCACGTGTTTGATGCGCTAAATACTCCAAGTCATCATCCTGCGCGAGAGGAGCAAGATACCTTTTACTTAAAGAATAAAATAAACGATAAAAGAATGGTGCTGCGCACTCATACCTCATCTGTGCAGATTAGAACTATGGAAAAGACAAAAACTTTTCCAATTAAAATAGTGGCTGCAGGCAGGGTATACAGAAATGACTTTGATGCAACTCACACTCCTATGTTTCATCAGATAGAAGGGCTTTATGTTAATGAAAATGTCAATATGGGCCAATTAAAATTTACTATTCATCTCTTCCTTAGTAAATTTTTCGGAGATAAAGGTCTAAAAATACGCTTTCGTAATAGTTTTTTTCCTTTTACTGAGCCTTCTGCAGAAGTGGACATAAGTTATAAAGGTAGTAAATGGATTGAAGTACTTGGATGTGGTATGGTGCATCCAAATGTCTTTAAAAATGTTGGAATAGACCATACTAAATACAGTGGCTTTGCATTTGGGATTGGTATAGAAAGGCTAGCAATGCTGAAATATCAAATTAGTGATCTAAGGAGCTTTTACGACAATAGAGTTAGTTGGCTCAACCATTATGGTTTTCATTTTTCGTCTTTAAGATAAGTGACAAATAAATCTTATACATTTGTTGTACTTGCTGCTGGGCATGGTAAACGAATGAATTCAAGCTTGCCTAAGGTTCTGCACAAAATAGGTAATTTCTCCATGCTTGAGCATGTCATTTACAATGCAAAGCAGCTGAATCCTGAAAAAATAGTTATTGTAGTCGATTTACCTTTAACTCAAAGGCTGAAATGCTTTGAGGGTATAAAACTAATTACACAAGAGTCAACGCTCGGTACAGGGGATGCAGTCAAAATTGCAATGAGAAACCTGAAAGAATTGTCAGATATTGTTGTTGTGCAGTATGGGGATACTCCACTAATAAAAAGCAGCACAATAACTAAAATGATAAGCTGCTTAGGAGAGAGCAATGCTTTAGTTTGTCTTGGGTTTAAAACTAATAATAAAGGATACGGTAGACTAATTATTGAGAACGGTTCCCTAAGAGAAATCATAGAAGCACAAAATGGTAGAAATAATGGTGAGGAATTTCTTGCTAATGCCGGAATAATGGTTGCACGTGAAAAGAATCTACGTGAATTGGTGGAGAAAATAGAGTGTAATAACCAAGCTCATGAATATTACTTGACCGATATCGTTGCCATTGCAGTAAAGAGTAATTTGAATGTCGGCTATGTTATTGCTGATGAGGAGGAGGCAACTGGCATAAATAATAGGAATGACCTTGCAAAGGCCGAGTTTTACTTTCAAGAAGAAAAAAGAAAGTTTTTCACTAACTCTGGAGTAACGCTTGTTGCTCCAGAAACTGTTTTCTTCTCTCTTGATACGCAAATTGGTATGGATTCGATTGTTTACCCATACGTTTTTTTTGGTCCTGGAGTAAAAATAGGATCTGGTGTTAGGGTTGGTCCATTTGCCAAATGTGAAAATACAACAATAGGTGATGGTGCAATCATAGGTAATTTTGTTGAAACAAAAGCAAGTGATATAGGTATAAATACTAAGATAAAGCATTTAAGTTATATAGGAAATACTCAGGTAGGGCAGGGGAGTAATATAGGTGCAGGTACCGTTATTTGTAATTATGATGGGAAAAAGAAACATAAAACAAATATTGGAAGCAATTGTTTTATTGGTGTCAATAGTTCATTAATTGCACCGCTTAATGTGCATGATGACTCTGTCATTGCAGCAGGTAGCGTTATAGTAGAGGATGTGCCAGAGAAAAGTCTTGCAATTGCAAGAGAAAGGCAAATAACTAAGAAAATAAAATAACTCTAATTTTTATTACGCGAATTATGTTATTTTTAATATATGCATTAGTATACATGTATATCAATATACATGTTAAAAATGAAAAAGTTGCTTATTTTGGTGGTCTGTTGTTTCCTGTCAGTACCGTCTTTTGGAGTTGATTGGATTAAAGATAGAATCTATACTTCTTTGTCATATAGCCGGCTTGGTATTAATTATGATGTTGGTTTTCACTATACAAATAGCACTAAAATTTCAGTTGGCTATGTAATCAAACCTACTCTTGATGAAGAATTTGGAGGAGTTATGGGGCTTATGGCAAAGCTTCATTATCATCATAAATTTGAAGGTACGAGTATGACTCGTTATATTACTGCTGGTGTTGGTCCTGTTATAGTTCGTACAATGAAGGCTAAACCTAAAATAAGTAGAGCTGATAATGTAGGTGAAAACATAAGTACCCTATTGGCAGAGGTTTTCAAAACTATAGTCAATGATAAATTTTTTTCTTATCAAATAGGTTCTGGTATTGATCTTCCACTTTCTGAAAGAACAAGTGTTTTTGCTGGCTACAAATTGCAAAGGTTTCATAAAATTTTTCATGGAATTGAGCTAGGAATGAGCTTTAATTTGTAAACTCTGATTGAATATTTTTAGTAAAGGCTAGTGGGAAATTATATTGAAGCGAAAGTAAGTGATGTAGACTCAAATGATGATTGCAGCAGATAGTGAAAGATATGCCAATTTGCAATTGCAAGAGAAAGACAAATAACAAAAAAAATAAAATAATTCCAATTTTTTACTTGCAATTTATACTATTTTTAATATTTATATGCTTGTATATGCATATATTAATCTTTGGAGGATAAAAATGAAAAAGTTACTTACTTTGTTGGCTTGCTGTTCTTTGTCAGCACCGTCTTTTGGAGTTGATTGGGTTAAAGATAGAACCTACACCTCTTCGTCGTATGGCATGCTTGGTATTAATTATGATCTTGGCTATCATTGTACAGATAGCATTAAAATTTCATTTGGTCCTGCAGTTAAACTTGTTATGAGTGAAGGGATTTTAGACGCGGGACTTATGACAAAGCTTCATTATCATTATAAATTTGAAAATACAGATATTACTCCTTATGTTACTTTTGGTGTAGGAGGAGTTGCTAAAATTCCTCTTTCAGAAAATCAAGGGCCAGAAGTAGAAGAATTTTTTTCTTATCAAATAGGTTCTGGTATTAATCTTCCACTTTCTGAGAGAACAAGTGTTTTTGCTGGCTACAAGCTGCAGAAGTTTCATGAACTTTCGCATGGGGTTGAATTTGGAATGAGTTTTAATTTGTAAGCTCCGATTGAATGTTTTTAGTGAAGTCTGGTTTGAATTTTTGTTGAAAAAAAGCAAGTGATATAGGCTAAAATGATGATTGCAGTAGGTAACAAAATGTGACAAAGAGAAGTTTGGCAATTGCAAGAGAAATGCAAGTAGCTAAGAAAGTGATTCCGATTTTATTATGTAAGTTATGTAATTTTTAACTTTTCTGTGAGTATATATGCGTATATTCATGGTTAGAGGGTAAAAATGAAAAAATTACTTACTTTAGTAGTCTGCTGTTCTCTGTCAGCACCGTCTTTTGGAGTTGATTGGATTAAAGATAGAATCTATACTTCGTCGTCATATGGCAATCTTGGTGTTAATTATGATCTTGGCTATCATTATACAGATAGCATAAAAATTTCAGCTGGTCCTGTAGTCAAATCTGTTTTGTTTGAAGGATCTTTGGCAGAGCTAGGATTCATGGCAAAGCTTCATTATCATTATAAATTTGAAAGTACGGATATTATTCCTTATGTTACTTTTGGTGTAGGAGGTGGAGCTAAAGTATCTCCACCAGCACAGCAAGGTCAACCATACGCGTCAAGTTAAGAGATTGTGAGCAAATTTAGAGAGGTTAAAGTGGATACTCTAGCCCTTCTACGTTTGTCTTTTAATGAAAATAGCGACCAAGTTATAGTGAGTTTTTTAAGAAATGCTTTTAAACTATTAATTTTGGTTAATACTAAAAATAACTCTCTAACCCGCCTTTTTAGCTCAATAAATGCCTTTGTTAAGCTAAGTTCTGTATTCTTTTTCACTTCTGTGCAACCAACTATGCCGTGAAATATAAGAATTGCGCACAATTTAGCATATAGTTCACATAATACTCTGCATGGCTTTCCTTTTAGCTTATCAAGCCTGATATAGCTTTTATACAATTTAAATAATAACTCAATTTGCCACCTTACTCTGTAAATCGTTAATACTTGCTCAGCACTAATTTTATTTTCTGGAACATTAGTTATAAATATTGACCAGTTCAACAATTTTTGATTTCTTTTAGAGGATGTATATCCCTGCGATCTTGCTAATCTATTAGCTTTCCTTCTTCTGGCCATAGACTGTTCTTCAGTTAGTTTCTGACATATAATTCTTACTCTAATTTTTGCTTCTTTTCCTAACAATACCTCGTTTTCTAAAAATAACTTATCCTCTAAACATTCTAATAACTCCATTTTTTGATTTGTTTCTACATCATATATGTTGGTATCAGATTTATAACGACTTATGAAATAAGCTCCTATTTCATTGATTTGTTTAAAAGAACTTGGCACAAAATAACCGAGATCAGATATTAGCAAATCATTGCTTAATATATTACTTAAATGTTTCCTATATCCCTGGTCTGATCTTACCCCCTCCGTTAAATTAAGTTGGTCTATTATCTGATTCATGTAGTCGAAAACTAATTGTAACTTTATTCCAGACTTAGTATTGCTTTCATAGCCACTGTAGCTAGTACCATAACCTTTATACATCTCTTCCATACTGTTAGGTAGAGTAATATAGCTACTGTCCAATAATTTAACACTATTAAATTGCTGTAAGATTTTGCAATCAACTTGCAAGATATTTTTAAAGAGAATCACAGATTCATTATACATCCTTTTCATAAATTCCACTGCTTCTTCAGTAAATCTAAAATCCAAACCTTGTTTTGTTATATCTATCGAGTCCTCGTTTAGTAATTGACACATTGTTTCTACGCTACAATTATCAACTCCTATATTACCCAAGACCATGGCTTTTACGAATGATGAACCTTTTAGCTTTCTCTTTCTTTTTATAAACCTTGTTGTAATTGAGATTTTCTCTGCTTTTTCATTAAAAAATTCTTTGAGCTTTTTTGATAAGCAAGTTATTTTATTCATTGGTTCTCTCACTAAAAGTATATCTGGGAGAACTTATACCTTATTATTCTATCTCTTTCATACCTTTATTTCCTTAACTTGACGCGTATGGCAAGGTCAACAGCCAGACGTAGAAAAGTTTTTTTCCTACCAGATAGGTTCTGGTATTAATCTTCCACTTTCTGAGAGAACGAATGTTTTCGCTGGCTATAAACTTCACAAGTTCAGTAATTTTTCTCATGGGTTTGAACTTGGAATGAGTTTTAATTTATAAGCTCCGATTGAATGTTTTTAGTGAAAGCTTGAGTTTTTATTAACGTCGTAAAGTTTTCATGAGACTAAGAGAATTTAAGAGTAGTCAAGTTTTAAAACTTGACTACTCTCCACGAGGAAAAGCAGATAAAGGTAGAAGTATTTCATGTTTTTATTTATATTGACAGTATGTGTAACATCATTTACGATTAGTGTTAATAACAATAATTGATATTTGTCATGTTTGCAGTAATCGAAACTGGTGGAAAGCAGTATTTAGTAAAAAAAGGCAGCATAATTAAAGTAGAAAGATTACAAGCTGAAGAAAAAGAGGAAGTAGAAATCAATAAAGTGATTTGTGTTTCAAGTAATGGCTTATCTTGTTCATCTAATGCTGTTGTTAAAGCTGAAGTACTGGAGCAGTGTAGAGATAAAAAAATTATAATCTTTAAGAAAAAGAGAAGAAAAAATTACCGTAGGAAAAACGGTCATAGGCAGTATATTACTGTTCTTCGTATCAATGAAATTAGTCTTCAAAAGTAAGAGGTAAGATATGGCAACTAAAAAATCAGGTGGTAGTTCCTGTAATGGCAGAGATTCGGCAGGGCGTCGGCTCGGGATAAAGAAGAATGGTGAGGTTATTCCAGGTAACATAATTGTACGTCAAAGAGGTACAAAATTTCATCCTGGAAAGAATGTTGGTATGGGTAAAGATCATACGATTTTTGCTAAAACGAAAGGCTGGGTGAGTTTTAGAAAATCAGCAAATAAAAAGACGTTTATTGATGTTGTGCCTACAGATGATATGCAAGCCTTGGCTTGAATAGATACGGGTCTGTAGCTCAGGTGGTTAGAGCGCACGCCTGATAAGCGTGAGGTCGGAGGTTCAACTCTTCCCAGACCCACCATTTAAATTTGCAATAGTTTTGATATCGTGTAACTAAGCGATGGTTTTACATAAGAATTCAGTAACCAGTGAATCAGTAGCAGCCGGTCATCCAGACAAAGTAGCAGACCAGATTTCAGATGCAATACTTGACGAATACCTTTTTAATGACTCTTCCTCTCGTACTGCAATAGAGACTTTGGTTACTAAAGATAATGTTATTATAGCTGGGGAAGTATTTGGGCCGAACATTGAAAATAGCAAGATTGAAAGTATTGTACGGAATACAATAAAAGATATTGGTTATGAGCATGATGGTTTCCACTGGGAAACAGTGAAAGTAAATATATTACTACATGAACAATCAAATGACATTGCAATAGGTGTGGATCAAGGTGCTGGGGATCAGGGCATAATGTATGGCTATGCAACAATAGAGACAGAAAGCCTCATGCCAGCACCCATTTTTTATGCACACTCGATTCTGAGAAATATTATGAGTATGGTCAAAGAGGTAAAGCTTGGTCCGGATGCAAAATCGCAAATCACTTTGGCGTATGAGAATAACCTTCCAGTGCGTGCTGAAAGTATTGTTGTTTCAATACAGCATCTTGAGGATCTGAGTCAATCGAAAGTGAAGGAAATAATTTATCCTTACATAGCTTCATCTTTACCTGAAGGGTGGATGTGCCCTAAAGAAAATCTCTTAGTCAATCCAACAGGTAGATTTGTTATTGGTGGACCAGTTGGTGATTGTGGATTAACCGGACGAAAAGTTATGGTTGATACTTATGGAGGCTATATTCCACACGGTGGAGGAGCGTTTTCTGGAAAAGATGCAACAAAAGTTGATAGATCCGCAGCTTATATGGCGAGATACCTTGCTAAAAATATTGTCTTTGCAGGTTTAGCTGAACGTTGTCTTGTGCAGCTTTCTTATGCAATTGGTGTCTCAAAACCTACTTCATTTTACATTGATACATTTGGCACGAATACAATAGATGAAGAGAGGATTAAAGGGTTTATTGAAGGTAACATAGATTTATCAACTAAAGGCATAATAAGACATTTATCACTTAATCGTCCTATATATAAACGTACAGCCTGCTATGGGCATTTTGGTAAAGAATCGGAAAGTGATGGTGGATTTTCTTGGGAAGGTGTGGACTTATCTACTGATTTTTGTAAAGAATTTAATATAGAAGAAGAAAAGAGAGAATTTCTTTAAACTATTAAACTCTTTTATTTCTAGCTTGATACTGATATAATAACTTATTATAAATTGTAAGTAACTTTTTAGTAACTATACTAGTTTTAATACTTATGAGGCTTACAAGATGTCCGACAAACCAAAAGAAGAATTTTATGATATTGCTATAAAAGAATCATCTGATCTTATTGAGGAAATAAAAGAACATCCTTTCAATGTTGAATTGATAAACAATACGCTAGATTATGAAAAGTTCAAAATTTATCTTCAGCAGGATTTTTTATATTTAGTGGACTGTACTCGTGCTTTATTGATTATTGCATCTAAAGTTGATGACATTGAAATAATGAGCAGTTTGGTTAATGTAGCAAGGGGAACATTTGCGGTTCGAAAGCAGTATACTGAATATTTTGAGACTTGTGATTTATCCGATAATCATAAAAAATCAGAATCTTGTTCTGCTTTCACTGACTTTTTTATGCGTGCTGCATATCATAATTCTGTTGCTGAAGCTTTAGCAGCGTCTTGTCCTTGTTTTAATATATACCAAATTATTATAAATCATATGGTAGGAGAGGTTATGCCTAAAAAAATTGAAGATCACAGATATCAAGGGTGGATTGATATTTATAATAACACAGTAATGAATGCTACGATTAATCAAGTTACTGACGTTGCAAATAATCTATATGCAAAGGCTGGTGATTGTGAGAGGAAAAAGATGCGTGAGTTTTTTAAGAGAGGTCTAGAGCTAGAAATAATGTTTTGGGATGAGATATATTCTCTAGCATAGTCTGTAGTATTAACACTAAATTATATTCTAGTTTATGTGATGTTTAGTGGTATAATTAAGAGTTATTATGGGTCAAATCTTTTAAAGGATATTATTGAGCATCCTTTCAATGTTGAGTTAGCAAATAATACTTTAAACATAGAAAATTTCAAGTTTTATATACAACAAGATGCATTTTTTGTAGCTGATTATGTTCGTACTGTTTTAATTATTGCATCAAAAATGGAGAGTTGTAACAACATTGTTCCATTGATTGAGGTGGCTCAAGGAGGAATAGAGATTATAAGAGTGTTATGCGACCACTACTTTGCTGTATACTCCATAAATCGTGGAGAAAAGTCGCTAGAGTGTTTCAATTTTACTAACTTTCTTTTGTCTACTTCGTATAGCGAAATTTATGAAGCTGTAACAGTTATTTACTCTTGCCATTTTATATATAAAGTTGCTATTGGTAGTATGAGAAGTAAAATTAAAAAAAATAATAGGTATAAGGATTGGTTTGATTTTTTTGGCAGTAGCTTGATGGAATCTGGATGTGTTGCTTTGGAAGGTATTGTTGACGAGTATTGTAACAAAGTAAGGGAAAGTGAAAGGACCAGAATGCTTGAATTATTTAAAATAACTGCACAATTTGAGTTAGGCTTTTGGAATAGCGCATATAATTTTTCAAAATTTGATCAAGATTTTAAGAAATATTGACAATTTTAAGCTAATTTGTATGCTTGGTACGTATTTTTGAAGATGATATGAAAAGTAAAGAACATGATTTTCATTTAGTAGACCCAAGTCCCTGGCCAATTGCTATATCAGCAGCAATTCTTGTTCTTGCACTTGGATTAGTTGGTACACTCCATAAACAAATTTCTGGAATATTTGGTTTAGTTTTGGGAATCTCTGCGGTATCAGGAGTGCTGTTTTATTGGTGGAGAGATGTAATAAGAGAAGCAATTTATGATAAATGCCATACTGCCATTGTAAAACATGGACTCAAGCTTGCAATGTACTTATTTATCCTCTCGGAAGTTGTGTTTTTTATAGCGTTCTTTTGTTCATTCTTTAAAGCCTGGCTTGATCCGATCTTTTTGTTTGAAGCGTTTTCTCCTACAAAAAAAATTGAATGGCCCCCTGAAGGGATTTTACCACCTGATCCATGGTCGTTACCATTCATGAATACACTAATATTATTACTTTCTGGTACAACAATTACCTCAGCACATCATTTTTTACTTGAAAATGATAAAAAAAGCATGATTAAAATGCTGTCTATAACTATATTGCTTGGGATGTTCTTTATAATAGTGCAAGCAATCGAATATCATGAAGCAAGTTTTTCTTTACGAGAAACAGGAGAAAAACTTATTTATACATCCAACTTTTACATGATTACTGGTTTTCATTGTGTGCATGTTATAATAGGTATAATATTTTTGTCAGTATGTTTATTTAGAGCTCGAAAAGATCAATTTACACCTCAAGATCACTTATGCTTTGAGTTTGCTTCTTGGTATTGGCACTTTGTCGATCTAGTCTGGATATTTTTATTTCTGTTTATTTATTGGTTAAGCCTTTATTAAGTGATTAAAATAATAGGTCTAGATCCAGGGATAAGCAAAACCGGTTGGGCCATTATCAGCCTGGAAGAAAAGAATAGTATTGAATTTTTGGGTGGTGGTGCCATATCAACTGATGGTAAATTGGGTACAGGTGAACGTCTACATATAATTTTTGAAGAATTAAAGAAAGTAATTTCTCTATATTCTCCAAATGAAGCTGCTGTAGAGAAAATTTTTGTTAATAAAAATCCAAAATCTTCACTAACTTTAGGATATGCAAGAGCAATTACAATTTTAGTATTACAAATGACGAAGTTGACCATGAATGAATATGATGCAAATTATATAAAAAAGAGCATTACCGGAGATGGTCATGCTGGTAAGGATCAGATTATATTTATGGTGAAGCAAGTAGTTAAAAACTCAAATATAAAATGTCACCATGCTGCTGACGCTCTTGCTACAGCAATTTGTCATGCTTATACGAAAAGTTCTTGTTTGATCAAGTAATTTTACGTGAATTCAGTTTAAAAAACTATTTGATGGTGTTTATCTTATCCAATGTTCGTTGCAGAATAATACATGCGGCAATTTTATCATCTATTTTCTTTGATTTTGTGATTGATATTCCGGTAATTTTTAGTGCGTGAGTTGCAAGAGATGTTGATAAACTTTCGTCTTGTAGATATATGTTTATCTTACATTTTTTTATTATTTTATTTGCGAATTGGATTATTGCTTTACACCATTCGGTCTCTTGGTCATCTATTTTGAATGGTAGTCCTATTACCATTGATCCAGCTTCATTTTCTTTGAATATTCTATACAGATAACCTAAATCTTTGCTTATATTTCTTCTGTAGTATATACTATGAGCTGTAGCTATAAGCTGTGTTTTATCACTAAATGCTACGCCTATTTGTTTTTCTCCCATATCAAGGCACATTATACGTTTATCTCTTGGAATAGACTTTAGAAATTCATCTGGATTTCTATGTAGCATCTATGAAAACATAACTTTTGTACAATTGTATTTTTGTGGCAGTAAGGTATGTACAGTCTACTGGCATGATAGACATTCATCATAATTAATATCTGTTTTTTGTTGCAATATTTCACTTTTTTTGAATATGTCATGTGAGACCTTGTCAGCTCTCTGCATTGATTGTGATCTGCAGTAATATAAGCTCTTTAATCCTTTTTTCCAAGCAAGCATGTGTATTTTATGTAAGTAACGTTTATGCACATTGGCAGGTAAGAACAGATTTACTGATTGAGATTGACAAATATAAGAAGTTCTATCACTTGCATGTTCTATGATCCATTGTTGATCAAGTTCGTATGCTGTTTTAAATGTCAGTTTTTCATGCTTGCTAAGAAAATCTAAATGCTGAACAGAACCCTCATTTGTTGAAATTGAGGACCATGTTTCATCATTGTCTTGATTTTTTTCTGCTAGTAGTTTTTGCAAGAATTTATTTCGTACTACAAATGAACCTGTCAATGTCTTCTGTATAAATACGTTTGCTGCATATGGCTCTATTCCAGGGGAAGTGTTGCCTGCGATAATCGAAATTGAGGCAGTTGGAGCAATAGCGAGCTTATGTGTGAACCTTTCCATTAGATCGATTTCTTTAGCGTCAAGACATGGCCCTTTTTCTTCTGCTAATTTTTTAGAAACTACATCTGCTTGCTCGCGCAAATGCTTAAATATTTTTTTATTCCATTGTTGGGCTGTTACTGATTCAAAAGGAACCATTTTACTTTGTAAAAATGAATGAAAACCCATCACGCCAAGACCGATACTACGCTCTCTTATTGCGGAATATTTTGCTCGCTGTATTTCATTTGGTGCTTGGTTTATGAAATCCTCTAATACATTATCAAGAAAACGCATTATATCTTCTATGAAAAGCTCATTATCTTTCCATTCTTCGTAGTATTCAAGATTTACGGATGATAAACAACATACAGCAGTGCGCGACTTGTTCAGGTGATCGTAACCTGTAGTTAAAGTTATTTCACTGCATAGGTTTGACATTTTGATATCTAAATTGAGCTTTTTGTAAGGTTCTGGTTTATTGTTATTTGTTGCATTAAGAAAGATAATATAAGGTTCTCCAGTTTCAATTCTTGCTGTTAATATTTTAATCCATATATCCCGTGCTTTTACTGTTGAAATAACTTTATTGTTATGAGGGCTTATTAAATCCCATTCTTGATCATCTTCAACAGCTTGCATAAACTTATCTGTTACTATTACAGCATGATGTATATTTAATGCTTTGCGATTTGGGTCACCACCAGTTGGCTTACGTAAATCTAGAAACTCTTCTATTTCTGGATGCCATACAGGAAGATAAACTGCTGAGCTTCCTCTTCTTAAGGATCCTTGGCTGATTGCAAGCGTCAGAGCGTTTTGTACTACGATAAATGGCACAATTCCTGATGTTTTACCGCTACCTTTGACACTTTCACCAATTGAACGTAAATTTCCCCAATAACTACCTATTCCACCACCACGTGCAGCGAGCCAAACATTTTCATTCCATAGATCAACTATTCCCTTCAAGCTATCTTCAGTTTCATTAAGAAAGCAGGAAATAGGCAATCCTCTTTTGGTACCGCCGTTACTAAGTATTGGTGTTGAAGGCATGAACCACAAGTTGCTCATGTAATCATAAAGACGTTGTGCATGTTTTCTATCATCAGAATAGTAATTAGCAATACGTATAAAGAGATCTTGATAACTTTCATTTTCTATTAAATACCTATCCAATAGAACTGCTTTTCCAAAATCGGTTAATTTACTATCTTTTGCGTAATTAATAGTAATGTAATTCATAAGGCTCCTTTTATGATAATATAGAAATTTATTTGAGCGATTTCTCGATTAAGTTGTTGAATTTGTTTGTGGATGTTGTAATGCAAATAAGATACCATCAACCTGACTGCCATATATTTTACAGTAACTCATTTGACTTATTTGCATATTTGTTTCTTTTGCAACATGCTGAATATAATCTTCTGAATGACGAAAATAATCTCCTTTGTTTACAAAGTCAATACCTCTACCTTCCTTTCTTCTTACTAAACATACAATAACCCCTTTTTTGTTTGTCAATCTTTTTGCTAGTTCCAATTCTGCTAGAAAATCATGTAGATAGTGTAGCACTTCAGCAAAGATAATTACATCATACTGCTGGTTCTTCTCTTGTTTAAGAAACTCTTTCATTTCTGTATGTATTAACTCATTGTAAACAGGTTTACCTTTTATAAGACATCCTCTTGCAATATTGAGCATTCTATTTGAGATGTCAACTCCTGTTATGCGACTTCTAATATTATTTATTTTTAGGAAGTGACCACATATTCCAGTACCGCAACCAAGGTCAAGTATATTCAGTTCAGAAGTGGAGTTGTGAAAGATTTTTTTGATTATCATATGTACTAGTTCATGTCCTCTGTATTGTTTGGCAATTAACCAATGTTCAACAAAATATTCACCTGTGTAATCAAAATATTGCTTTATGAGATTTTCAGGCAATTCTACAATATCTGATGTGTTTGTTATTTTCTTTATATAGTAAGAAGCTTCTTTGTGACTACTATCTAATTTTAGCGTCTTTGTTAAATAATTATAAGCTTTATTAGTATTGCCTACTGCAAAATGACATCTTCCGATATTATACCAGACTAGAGGTAAATTAGGGTAGAATATGCTAATTAACCAAAATCTTAACTTTGCATCTGATATATTACCTTTATAGAAGTGATATAACCCGATTTCAGTGTTGGTATTTAACAGGTTTTTAGATTTTTCAAGAAACACTACAATTTCTTTATGGAGAGTACTGTATTTATCCATAATGAAATTTTTTACTTTTTTACTATTTAATAAGCCAGTGAGCTTGGATATACAATTTAAAGCAAAGTTTTTTATAAAAGATAGATTACTTTTCATACATTATAAATACTCCAAATGTTCATTTTCATTTTTAGGTAACTAATTTTAACACATTTTATCTTACAAAATATCTTTTTCATTAATTTTTCTGTACATATCAATTTATCAAATATTTCTCAGATTGTACTGTTTAAGATTGCTGGTATATTGTTGTTGATAATAATAGGTAAATGTTTTGTGTAAAAAGGCGTTGACATATGATTTATCAGATTGTAACATATAAAAGATTAGTTTTTAGATGTTTGAAAAGTTTTATGGTAGAGATTATTTAATCTCAATTCAATTGTAAGTTAATATTTAACTCTGCATATTCTACATATAGTCAGATAAATAAATTATTAAGAGCACTTGATGGATGCCTTGGCGTTAAGAGGCGATGAAGGACGTGGCAGGCTGCGATAAGCTGTGGGAAATTGTCAACAAATTTTGATCCACAGATTTCCGAATGGGGAAACCCAACTAGCTTAGCTAGTTATTATATACTAAGTATATAAGGCAAACTTGGTGAACTGAAATATCTAAGTAGCCAAAGGAAAAGAAATCAACCGAGATTCTGTTAGTAGTGACGAGCGAAAGCGGAAAAGGCTAGTGATTTAAAAATAAGAATTAGAATACTCTGGAAATGGTAACCATAGAAGGTGATAGTCCTGTACAAATAGAAAGTTTTTAAATCCTTGAGTAGAGCGGGGCACGTGAAATCCTGTTTGAATATGGGGGGACCATCCTCCAAGCCTAAATACTCCTTAACGACCGATAGTGAACAAGTACCGTGAGGGAAAGGTGAAAAGAACCCCGGGAGGGGAGTGAAATAGAATCTGAAATCAAGTGCTTACAAACAGTTGGGGCTCTATATCAATTTATTGATATTTAGAGTGACAGCGTACCTTTTGCATAATGGGTCAGCGAGTTAATCTATGAAGCAAGCTTAAGCCGGTAGGTGTAGGCGTAGCGAAAGCAAGTCTGAATAGGGCGTTTAGTTTTATGGATTAGACCCGAAACCAAGTGATCTAGTCATGACCAGATTGAAGGTATGGTAAAACATACTGAAGGATCGAACCAGTTAATGTTGCAACATTATTGGATGAGTTGTGATTAGGGGTGAAAGGCCAATCAAACTTGGAAATAGCTGGTTCTCCGCGAAATCTATTTAGGTAGAGCGTTGTATTTATGTTGTTGGGGGTAGAGCACTGGATAGACTAAGGGGATTCATCATCTTACCAAATCTAACCAAACTCCGAATACCAATAGTTAATTATACAGCAGACACACTATGGGTGCTAAGTCCGTGGTGGAAAGGGAAACAGCCCAGATCACTATCTAAGGTCCCAAAATTACAGCTAAGTGGGAAAGGAAGTAGAAAAACCATTACAGCTAGGAGGTTGGCTTGGAAGCAGCCATCCTTTAAAGAAAGCGTAACAGCTCACTTGTCTAAATAAGTTTTTCTGCGCCGAAAATGTACCGGGGCTAAAGCTGTATACCGAAGATGTGGGTGCTTATTGATTTCGATTAATAGGCGCGGTAGCGGAGCGTTCCGTAAGTCTGTGAAGGTGGTTTGTAAAAACTGCTGGAGATATCGGAAGTGAGAATGCTGACATAAGTAGCGTAAAAGAGTGTGAAAAACACTCTCACCAAAAATCTAAGGGTTCCTACGTTAAGTTAATCTGCGTAGGGTTAGTCGGTTCCTAAGGCGAGTCCGTAAAGGAGTAGTCGATGGCAATTAGGTTAATATTCCTAAACCTCTTAAGTGTGACGGGTTTTGTATTTGTATAGGTCTGATTGGATTGATCTATGCTTAAAAGAAGCTCCAGGAAATAGCACTTATATTTATGAGGCCGTACCGTAAACCGACACTGGTGGATGAGTAGAGTATACTAAGGTGTTGAAAGAATGATGTTGAAGGAACTCGGCAAATTATACCTGTAACTTCGGAAGAAGGGTAACCCGCTTTTAGGCAACTATGAGTAGGTGGCACAAAATAGGGAGTAGCGACTGTTTACTAAAAACACAGGACTCTGCAAACACGTAAGTGGAAGTATAGGGTCTGACGCCTGCCCGGTGCTGGAAGGTTAATAGGAGGGGTGCAAGCTCTGAATTGAAGCCCCAGTAAACGGCGGCCGTAACACTGACGGTCCTAAGGTAGCGAAATTCCTTGTCGGGTAAGTTCCGACCCGCACGAATGGCGTAACGATTTCTCCACTGTCTCCAACATCACTTCAGCGAAATTGAATTCCCCGTGCAGATGCGGGGTACCCGCGGTTAGACGAAGAGACCCCGTGCACCTTTACTATAGCTTTACATTGCTATTAAAAGTGTGATGTGCAGGATAGGTGGGAGACTTTGAAGTTATGGCGCTAGCTATAATGGAGTCAACCTTGAGATACCACCCTTTACACTTTTGATATCTAACTATGTTTCATTATCTGGAACTAGGACATTGTATGGTGGGTAGTTTGACTGGGGCGGTCGCCTCCTAAAAAGTAACGGAGGCGTGCGAAGGTAAGCTAGAGCTGGTCGGAAATCAGCTTGATAGTACAATGGCATAAGCTTGCCTGACTGCGAGGCTGACAAGCCAAGCAGAGACGAAAGTCGGTCATAGTGATCCGGTAATTCTGTATGGAAGGGTTATCGCTCAACGGATAAAAGGTACGCCGGGGATAACAGGCTGATGGTGTTCGAGAGTTCATATCGACGACACCGTTTGGCACCTCGATGTCGACTCATCACATCCTGGGGCTGGAGAAGGTCCCAAGGGTTCGGCTGTTCGCCGATTAAAGTGTTACGTGAGTTGGGTTTAGAACGTCGTGAGACAGTTCGGTTTCTATCTGCCGTGGGTGAAGGAAATTTGAGAAGATCTGACTCTAGTACGAGAGGACCGAGATGTATATACCTCTGGTGTACCAGCTGTTATGCCAATAGCATCGCTGGGTAGCTATGTATAGATGGGATAATTGCTGAAAGCATATAAGCAAGAAACCCTCTTCAAAAAAATTTCCCAATTAAGGCCGTGGGAGACTACCACGTTGATAGGCTAGGTGTAGAAGCATGGTAACATGTGAAGCTAACTGGTACTAATAGCCTGATTGATTTATTTGCTTTCTATATGTGCATATGCAGTGTTAAATATTAAATTAAAATTTGTTAAGTCAGAAATTTTTGTTGACTTGGTGGCTATAGCAAAAATGAACCACCCGATCTCATTTCGAACTCGGAAGTGAAACTTTTTAGCGCCGATGATACTTAAAAAGGGAAAGTAGGTCGTTGCCAAGTTTATAAAAATTTCTTCTTATTTATATCTTTTCAGTAGAGCGATGAAACAAGGTAAACATAGAGTAGCTGTGAGGTAATATAACTGATCTTTTAGAACTCTGCGAAAACTTTAAGATAAAAGTAGAAAATTTAAAAGTAGAATTTGTCACCTATTTGCAAATTAGGAGGAGAGATAGCAACATTTAACAAATCATCAAACAATTGATCTTCCGAAAATCAAACTTTATATAATTGAATATTAATTAAGTTATTGGAGATGAGGAGAAAGAAGAAGTAGCAAACTACCAAGAAGCAGATACATTCGGTCCAAGGGTTAGTTGATAATTGTAGTACTCAGTTGATTTTATAAAAATTCAAAACGTGAGAATTATAAGTGATGTTTTTAATGTAAATTGAAAGCATATCAAATAGTGAATATAGAGTTCCTTCAAAATGCAAAAAGGTGTATGAGCAAATCGAATAAGAAAAGTGAGGTTTTGCGCATCAACATGTTATAATAAAGGTAAACTTGGTTAGTGCTGAAGCAATACTGCAAGTTTTAAAGGGAAAGAAGATTTAAAAGACAGTGTATGTTGCAATCGTAATAGTCGCTGACAGGTACTTTGAAACATAGCTGAACTATTGAAGTTAAAATTCTGGGCTGTTACTTAAAAAACGCATCTACTGAATTATTTATGCTAAAAAAAGCTTTATTAAAAAATGAAACAGAAGTGTAAGAAAGTTGCAAAACGTATAAGGTATTACTTGAAGCTACCTATCTGAAGCAACTGGAGCTTCTCAAGTTGCGAAAAATATTTTAAAATCTGAAAGAACGATGTGAAATTTTTTAAGTAAACCAGAAAGTATTCCACTATCACGCTGAACAGCAAATTAGGTATTATATCGTTTACTGTAAAAGCTCATATTTTACGTAATCAGAGCTAGGAACTTGAAAGGATAATTTCATTATACTTAACATGGAAACAAAGAGAACTGTACAATCCCCTGCCTATCGTTTCTTGAACCACTTCCCTGAACGGGTACTTTTATCAAACTATTCTCTTATTGTAATGAGTTGCTTCTATATTAAAATTTAGCAATTTCCCTCTAGGATTATCTTTATTTTGTTCTAAGTATTGGCTTTGTTCAAATGCCATTCCCCATTGTGTACGATAGCTAGACTTTCTATATTCATAAAAACTCTCTTCAGCATTATTTGTATCGAGCTTTTTATCTTGTTTTTTTATACTCTTTACCTCAAGCACCCACATCTATTAATTTATCTTAAAAACTTCACTTATCTTATCATAAAAAATATAGCTGTAAATACTTTAGTGAAAATTCCTTCTTATTTCATCTTTCTTTAAGCAAATATTGAGGTCTTTTTGTAAATTTTTATAGCCTGCTTGCATAATGTTTTTATGGGTTAGTATTATGTAATAGTATCCTACATTACTTATATTAGAAATGCTAACTTTAGCTAGCATTCGTAATTGCCTTTTTATTTTATTTCTTTTTGCTGCTTTTCCGACTTTTTTACTGATAGCCAGACCTACTCTAATAACATGAATATACTTTTCAGGTTCTCTTTCTTTTATAGCATATAGTGATATATATACCCCTCGATAAAAAAGACTGTAAGGTGCTAATCTGTTTTTAAAAGCAAAGGAAAACTCTTTTTTTTTATGCTTACTATGCGCATAATTTATTACACCCTAATGAGCGACGCTTATTAAGAATTTTTCTTCCAGCTTTTGTTGACATACGTGAACGAAATCCATGTTTGTGCTTTTTTTTTAAATTTTTTGGTTGAAATGTTCTTTTCATTGTTTTTATATTAATATGACTATTTATTTTAAACTATTTTGCTCTATTGTCAAATAATGGTCAACTTCTATGGCATTCTTGTTGAATAAAATTTGATATATGGAAAAATGAATTTAATTATAGGCGTACCTGTTTTACTAATCCTTTTATTTTGTTTGAGTAAGTTTCAAGCAGTAAGTAAAGTTAAGTCTTATATATATTTGAGTTGTATGTGGATGCTACCTTGTTTGTTAGCATTCTATGATGGTTATTTTATAACTTCTATTTCTATAGCGTTACTTTTTTTTATGCTGATTTTTATCTTTAAAAGTAAAAGAAATAAGATGGTAAAATTTTTGTTATTTATGGCTTTAGCAATATCACTTTTTATCACTTTATTTATAATGCTATCTATTTTTGTTCAGTCCATTTCTTTTTTTAATAAAGTAGCTATTTCAGAATTCTTATTTTGCTTAAAATGGAAGCATAATGTAGCTATTATTGGTGAAGGAGAGGTGGGGTGTTTTGGTATAGCGCCACTTTTAGTGGGGACATTACTTATAACTATTGTAGCAATGTTAGTTGCGGTGCCGCTTGGTTTATTTTCTGCAATATATATTAGTGAGTATGCGAGTGAAAAAGTGCGTTATGTTATTAATACAGCCTTACAGGTTTTGTCTGCTATTCCTACTGTTGTATATGGATACTTCTCAGTTGTATTTTTGTCTTTTTTTATAAAGCAGGTAGCGAATTTTTTTAATCTAAGTATACACTCAGAAAGTGCTTTGATTGCTGGTTTATCGATTGGAATAATGATTCTTCCTTTTATTATTTCTTTGCTTGAAGATGCTATAAGATCTGTTCCAAAAAGTTTACGTTATGGTTTTATGGCGCTTGGCGCAACACCAGCGGAAACTATATGGCATATAACAATACCTTATGCAATGCCTACAATTTTAAGTTCAGTTTTATTATCAATTTCAAGGGTGATAGGTGAAACAATGATTGTACTAATGGCTGTGGGAATCAATGCAAATTTGACCTTTAATCCTCTCAATTCAGTTACTACTATCACTGTACAAATTGCTACATTACTTACCGGAGATCAGGATTTCAATAGTGTGCAAACTCTTGCTGCTTATGCGCTTAGTTTGGTGCTGTTTGTTATTACTTGGCTATTGAATGCATTTGCATTGTTTATAATGAAACGTAACTAGTAAGTGTTTTAATATTGCAAAATTTCTGTTAATAATATAAGATTTATTTTCTTTAGAAGTTCTTTTATAGAATTGTAGTGTTAGGTGATGAAAGAGATGAGTACAGGTAAAGTAGTTAAAATAACTCAAGCAGTTGTTGATTTAAAATTTGAAGGCGAGTTACCTAAGATATTTAATGCTTTAAAAAGCAAACTAAAATGTAAGGGCAAGGAGCTAGTTTTAGAGGTTTCACAACATATAGGTGACAATATAGTTCGTTGCATTGCTATGGATAGCACAGATGGTATGTCAAGAGGTGATGAGTTTGTTGATACAGGTGCACCAATATCAGTTCCGGTTGGACGCTCAACTTTAGGAAGGATTTTTAATGTTGTAGGAGAGCTTATAGATGAGTGTGGTCCTTTAAAAGGAAAGTATAATTTAGAACCTATACATAGATCACCTCCAAGTTTTACCGAGCAGAAGATACAGGAAGAAGTTTTAGTTACAGGAATAAAGGTTATAGATCTTCTTGCTCCTTATCTTAAAGGAGGAAAAATTGGCTTATTTGGTGGAGCTGGTGTTGGTAAAACAGTTCTGATAATGGAATTGATTAACAATATAGCAAAAGCTCATAAAGGATTTTCTGTGTTTGCTGGAGTAGGAGAGAGAACGCGTGAAGGTAATGATCTTTATAACGAGATGATTACTTCGAATGTAATAGATATAAATGAGCATGAAAAATCTCAAGCCGTTTTGGTTTATGGTCAAATGAATGAACCTCCTGGAGCAAGGGCTAGGGTTGCTTTAACAGCACTAACTATGGCGGAGTATTTTCGTGATCATGAAAATCAAGATGTTCTATTTTTTGTAGATAATATCTTCCGTTTTACTCAAGCTGGCTCTGAAATTTCTGCTTTGCTTGGAAGAATACCGTCGGCTGTTGGTTATCAGCCAACTCTTGCGACTGATATGGGCGCTATGCAAGAGAGAATAGCCTCAACTACTGCTGGTTCTATTACTTCTGTACAGGCTATATATGTTCCTGCAGACGATTTGACCGATCCAGCTCCAGCAACGACATTCTCTCATCTTGATGCCACTACAGTGTTGTCAAGGCAGATAGCTGAAATGGGTATATACCCTGCTGTTGATCCACTTGACTCAACTTCTCAGTCTTTATCTGCTGAAATCATTGGTGAAGAACATTATAATGTGGCTTCTGAGGTGAAACGTATATTGCAAACTTATAAGTTGCTGCAAGATATTATTGCAATACTTGGTATGGATGAACTATCTGATGAAGATAAAATTATTGTTGATAGAGCTCGTAAAATTCAGAAGTTTCTTTCTCAACCTTTTCATGTTGCTGAGGTATTTACTGGCATGTCTGGCAAATTTGTTTCACTTTCTGATACTATTTCTAGTTTTAAAGGAATTATTGAAGGTAAATATGATCATCTGCCAGAAGCTGCTTTTTATATGGTGGGAAGTATAAGTGAAGCAATAGAAAAAGCTGAATCAATAAAAGCTGAAGTTGGAGCCGGACATTAAAGATTATGAACACTTTTAAGGTGCAATTTTTTTCTCCTGATAATCGAATTTCATTCGATGAAGTGGTCTCGCTTTCAGTGAGTGGGCTTGAAGGGGAATTGATGATTTTAGCCTGCCATTCCCCTTATTTAATTTATTTATTGCCTGGTATAATTACTGTTAAAATGAGTAACCAGACAAAGGAAAAAGTTGTAATTGATAATGGTATATTAGAGGTTACAAATAATAATTGTAGCATTCTAACAAATCAAATTCAGGTTTTTGATCACCTGACTCATTATGAGGAATCATTAAAAGATAAGAGAGTTGGTATATATTTAAGTTATCTTGATGTCAAATCTCTTTAGGGGCTCTTTTTTGTTCAAGAAATAAATCTACTCTTGTCATCTCAATGTTTGTCGTTCAAGTAGCTGACACACAACTGTACGAACATTAGAAGGATATCATCCCAGTGCGTGACACTGGGATCTATCTTATTTTCATCATGGATATGATTTTAACATATGTTCCTAGAATCTGTTGTCCATTGCATAATTTGCAAATGTTTTTATGTCCAGATCCCAGTGTTACGCACTGGGATGACAAGAGTTGGGTGACAAGAAGAAGCACTGATTTCATATGCATCTGAACAGTATTAAACACCTCCACGCTGACTTTGGCTACACACCTTTGATGGACTGCTGATTAAGTCTAGAAGTGAATTACAGTGATCGCTATGAAATGCGCTATCAAGGCTTAAAGACCTAGGTTTTTTTTCTGAATCATCAATTTCCTCTGTAAGCTGGTAAAACATTTTTGAATTGTTATCAAAAACTTCCTTTTTATTAACAAGTACTTTATCAATTACTGGACTTAACAGTTCTACTTCGTTATTTAAGTATTGTACTTTATCGTTTAGCTCTTTTTTTTCTCTTATTAATCTTTCAATCTCATCTTCATATTCTTTAAACTTTAATTCCAGTGATGGACGGTACTTATTAACTATTTCTTCTTCTATCTCCTGCCGTAATTGCCCTCTTATTGTCTCGATCTGCTCATCTTTAAGCTCTAGCTCGTTCTTTAACGTTTCAAAATCCCACGTTAGCTGATCTGCCTCTTGTTCATCAGATTCCAAATGTGCGTTATGCTCATTTTCTAAATTTTGTATTTGAGATTTATAACTCGCTATACACTTATCCCTTGCACTTATCATGTGTTCTGCTTCCTCTATCTCTTCCTCTTTTTTTTCAAACTGGTTCAATTTACCTTGTAGTTTCTCTTGTTCTGCATTAGCAGTTTTTAGCTTTTCCTTCAGTTCTTCTACCTTTTCTTCCAGTTCCTTATTTTTTCCATAAATTTCTTGAATTTTCTGCTCTTGCTCCTTATTGAGCTGGATTATTCGCTCATCTGTTTTACTCATTTCTTTCTCAAGTCTTTGTTCCTTTTCTTTACACTCAACTTGTAAATCATTGCACTGTTCCTTCAATTCCTCAATTTTTTGCTTAGCCTCCACGAGTTCTTGTTCTGATTCTACTTGCTTTGCTTTTAACATTTGATTTGCTTCTTTCAGTAATAATAACTCTTCTTTCAAATCTGATATTTGTTGTTCACTGCTTTCTTTTGTACTATTGCTATAGTGTTCTGATTGATCAAGCTTGTCTTCCAAACTATACTTTTCTTCTTTCAGTTGATTTAATTCCTCGTGCAATTTTCTTAACTCACTTATCAACTCTTCTTTTCGTGCATTGGCAACTTCCAGCTTTTTCTTCAGGTCTTTCTTTTCTTCATATGCACCTTCAAGTTCTTGCACTCTTTCTTGCAGCTCTGTTGATATATTTGCTAGTTTTTCATCTTTTTGTGTCAGTTCAGTTTGTAATTTTGCATTTTTTTGCTTTTCTTCTCCAAGTTTATCCTGTAAATCACTATTGTGCTTTTCTAACTCTTCAAGTTCTTGTTCAGCGTTGTCGAACCTATATTGTAAATTGTTCCTCAGTTCATTTAATTCTCTAATTTCTTGTTCAGCTTTTGTAAGCTTTTGATCTAGTTGTTGTGAGTTAACTTCTGTCTGAGTTTCAGTTTCTTGAGAGCCAATTCCTGTTTGAGTTTCAACGTGCTGCACAGCAACCTCTGTCTGAGTTTCAGTGTGCTGTAAATTAACTTCTGTTTGAGTTGCAACTTCTTGTAAACTTTGAATTTCAGCCTGTTGAGAGCCAATTTTCGTTTGAGTTTCAGTGTGCTGTAAACTAATTCCTGTTTGAATTGCAACCTCTTGTAAATCAACTTTTGTCTGAGTTTCAGTCTGTTGAGAGCCAATTTCTGTTTGAGTCTTAACGTGTTGTACAGAGACCTCTGTCTGAGTTTCAGTGTGCTGTGAATTAACTTCTGTTTGAGTTGCAATTGCCTGAGTTGCAACCTGCTGTGTATTAACCTCTGATACATTGTTGCTAGTGAAAGAAAGAATAGGATTGCTTTTAGCATCATTTTCAAGATCTTTCATCTTTTCATCTTTATTGATTACGATATGTTCATTATTTTGCAGATTAATAACAGCTGGAGCATCTTTATTCTTCTCCAATAATGCTTTGACAGCGTCATGTAGAGAGAGACCTTGAATATATAATTCTTCATTTTGTCTTATTAATTCCAAAAACTCCTCAGGTGGCGATTCAAAATCTTTACCATTAAACTGTAGTACTTTAGTTATACCAGAATTACTTACATTCATAACCATAGTACAGGTAAAAGTTTTCCCATCCTTGTCCTGCACAGGCCAAGTGCTTGTCATTTCATAATATGCACCCTCTTTAAATTCATAATGTCTTTCCTTACCTTTTCGGTAAGCGTATATGTCATGCTTTTTATCGCAATAGATATTCAATGTGCTAATATCCCTTTCTTGCTGTAAGATATCACTAATTCTTATTGGCTCACTTCTATTGTAATTAATAAGATTAATGTTTAACACTTTATCAGAATTGTTAGTTTCTACATAAAAAGCTCGAAGGTCTATGTCTTTATCTCTAAAATACTTACTTACAGCTTTTTTTGCCTGATTTGCTAATTCTATAAAGTTTTTTTTAAAGCTCTTGTTGAAAGATAGATCTATATATGCTTGCTTAAAATTTTCATCATTTGTTAAATCCATGAGCAAGTCATAAACCTCCCATTTTTCCTGACAATGTTCTTCTAAAACAGTAATGCTATTTTTTCTTTTCAGCTCTGCTAATATGTTTTTCAATGTCGGGAAATTTGTTGACATAGTATACCCCTTATTACTATTGTTCTGATAATATATTTACTTTAGGAGTGATTAAGCTATCAAAACTCCTTTTATATGAACCTTTTTAGTTGAATTTAATTGCGAGCGTTAAACTCGAACTTAGTCATTTTGTTTATTGTTCCTCACTACCTATTTATGTTACTATACTAATAGTAGCACTAAGTTTTAGGCTATGCAAGAATTTCTATTGAACGTAAAGCTAGTAAACTTCAGAAATTGGTTATGCTAATTTTGTTAATAAAGTGCAACCAATTCATGTTTATTACCAGGAGTATACTGTGTCTCAGTGCAATATTTTCTTTCCTAACGGACTGAAAATTGAGTTGAGTTAAAAATCCGATTTTATTTAATACTTTTCAAAGATGACAATATTTTGTAAAAATAGGTTTTTAATAGGACAATAATATGGAAATTTTTCTTGATAGTGTTGATTTGAATGAAATTAAGGAGCTAAAAGAGTTCATTGATGGCATAACAACTAATCCTTCTTTAATAGCAAAATCTGGACATAAAGATAAGTACGAAGATTTAGTAAGCGAAATATGCTCTATTATAAAAGGGCCTGTTAGTGTTGAAGTTGTTGCAGATAGCCATGAAGATATGGTTAAGGAAGGCCTGAAGTTAGCGAAAATAGCTAGTAATATCGTAGTAAAGTTACCCCTTACACATGAAGGATTAATTTCTTGTAAAAAGTTGTGGACAGAACATAAAATACCTGCTAACATTACATTATGTTTTTCTCCTGGACAAGCACTGTTTGCCGCTAAGGTCGGTGCTTGTTTTATTTCTCCCTTTGTTGGTCGCCTTGATGATATAAGCTATGATGGCTTATCGCTAATAGAAGATATATGCACTATATATTCTAATTATAATTTTAAGACAAAAGTTCTTGTTGCATCAGTAAGAAGTCCAGCACATGTAATAGAAGCTGCACGGCTTGGTGCTCATTCAATTACTGTACCAGCAAAAATACTTAGACAGTTAATTAATCATCCACTTACTGATCAAGGGCTCGCAATATTTGAAAAAGACTGGGGCGTAAAGTAATACATGATATTGCTATAAAATATAATATAAAAAGGACATAGGTACCATCTGTCCCTTAAAGACATGCAGGTTAATGATATGCGTAATTCAGAATTTTAAACATAATGACCCTCCTGTTAATAAAAAAAGATTCAGAAAAATGTATACAGCTACGACCGAAGTATAGCTTAAATATATTTTAACTGAAGATTATAGATTAATTGAATTGAAAAGTCTGCAGACGAAGATAGATTCCGAGCTCTAGAACGCCTTCACTACGTATGGTAACAAAACTATTAGAGTTTGTCAAGTAATTTTTTATCGTAATTTTACGAACGTGCCATGCAAGTAATTATATCTAGTTAAATTTGTAAAGTAATACAGTGTTTTCGATAGTTATAAAAAAGCTGGATTTCAGTACTGGAGTAACATTTTGGAAATTGGGATGAAAAGAGGGAAAGTACTGGTTTGAAATTAAGTTTTCTGGATTCCAGTGCTGAAATGACAAGAGAGGAGTTCCAGGTACAGCTGTTACCTATAGAATGGCAGTACTAGAATGATAACAAACTGAATGACATATTTAATCTCTATACAGATGTACATCACGCACCGATTTCCATTCAAGGTAATGTCATTCCAGCAATGGAATCCATTTAGATTTGCGAGTATAAAAGTAATACAACATTTTTGATGATGGAAGCCATTACTAGAATAACAAGAAAGGAAGTGCTGATTTCAGTGTTTATACGTTAGCCATGCATCTAAAAATTTATAAACAAAAGATTACACTTCACAACTTTGTGATGGAATAAGTTTTTCAATGTTGTTGACGCAAAACTCAGTTGTATCATTAGCTATTTCATCGAATTTATCATTTATATCCTTACCTATTTTTTCATCTTTAATATATTCATACAGAGCTAAAATAGCTATAGTTGAGCATATTGCGATGAAACCAACTTTTGCTGTAATAAGTAATGATATCCCACCTGCAAGTATGGACACTGCTCCAATAGCTAGGTTTATAATTTTATTTTGTGTTGATTGATTCTCTTTATCCTCTAAAACGTTTGATATTGCTTTTGAGGCAATTTTTATTGCTATTGCTGTAGTTGAGATTATAACAAACATCATAGCTATTTTTGCTAAGAGAAAAATTGATGGTAGCATTATTACAAGAAACAGTGAAGCACCTCCTATAAATAACCATTTCTCATTTATTTTTTTAGACTGATCTGTATTATTAGGCATTGTAACCCTCCACTTTCATTAACAGTTTATTCATATAATATGAAACATGCTATAGTCAAGATGTTTTTGTGTGGAGAAGCTTGCGATTGAGTTTTGAAGAGCTTTAGCTTTACAAGATGGTAGATTTGGTGATTATCGTAAGATTCTTGCAGTCATTTTAGTGGGAAGAATTTGTAAAATATGAAAAAATAACCGCCAGAAAATTGGAAACGCTATAACTTTCTTTCCTTTAAATATACTTTTTAAAATATATGCTGCAGCTTTTTCTGGCTCCCATATGAAGGGAAGTGGTTTATTAGACTTAAACATATCTGTTTTTACTGGCCCTGGCATTATGGTGATAAACTTTGTGCTACTGTCAGCATATTGGATTTTTAGTGATTGAAAACAACTTTTTAGTGCTGCTTTGCTGGCACAGTATGCAGAAGCATGTGGTGTTGCATGCATAGCAACAAGAGAAGATATAACCGCAAAAGTTGCCAAGGAATTATGATGAATCCATTCTTCAATCCAGTTGATAACGCCAAAATAATTGGTTTCAAATGTTTTTCTATGAATGTTGGTATGAAACTTATCTTCTATTTCGCCACATCCTGCATTAAGAAAAAAGAGATTTGGTATAATATTTTGCTTTTTTAAAAAATCAGACGAGTTTTTAATATTTTCACTTTTGCTTACATCACATGTTATAGGTAAAAAATTACTACCTAATTCTTCTTTTAATTTTTCCAGTTTTTCAGTGCGCCTTGCAATGCCAACCACAAATCATCCATCTTTAATGAGCAACCGTGCTAGACTTTCTCCAATGACAGATGATGCTCCTGTAATGAGACAAGTTTTTCTATCCATGTGAATTTACATAACGTGAAGTATGAATGTAATGACTATTGCCTATTCACACAAGTTAAGTTTGCTATAATTTTGCTAAATAATAAAAAAAGAAAGCTACTTATAATTTTGAATTTTATATAAAGTTAAAGGGAAATTTAGTATTTGCTTACTTGTAATTTAAAATTCTTATATAATATTTTAAATGAGTTGAGAGAATTAAATGCAGGATGCAGCTTTAGTTTTACAAGATGGCAAGTGCTTTTGGGGAAGATCGGTAGGTAAAAAGGGCAAATGTATAGGTGAAGTTTGTTTTATCACTGGTATGACCGGGTATCAACATACTATAACCGATCCTTCTTTTGCTAATCAAATCATAGCGTTCACTTTTCCTCATATTGGTAATGTTGGAATAAATCATAAAGATAATGAAGGAGAGAAAATTTTTGCAAGTGGTGTGGTTATGCGTGAACTTTCTCCTATGTCTCACTCTTCTTCATATATTAGTTTAAATGATTGGTTGGAGAAAAATAATGTAGTTGGGATATCGGGAATTGATACTAGAGCTTTGACGAGATATTTGAGAAAACATGGATCTCAAAATGGAATGATATGTCCGTCAAGTGAGGCACATATATTAGATGAATTGAAGAAATACAAATCTGTAAATGGAATAGAAATAACTAAGAAAGTCAGTTTAAGTAATAACTTTCAAAGTGCTCTTAATGCAAAATATAGGATTGTAATTGTTGATTTCGGTATAAAAAATAGTATAATCTCACGCTTAGTAGAACTTGATTGTACGGTTGAATTAGTCAAACCAGATACAGGTTTTGCTCACAAAATATTAAGCATGAATCCAGATGGTATAGTGCTTTCAAATGGCCCTGGTGATCCACAAGAGATAGGAGAGAGTGTAATTTCAGAAATAGAAATTATTGTGAAATCTAAAATACCAGTTTTTGGCATATGCCTGGGCCATCAATTACTTGCAGTTACTTTGGGAGCAAAGACTGTCAAGATGGATATTGGTCATCGAGGGAGTAATCATCCAATTTATGATCTAGAGAATAAAAAAGTTGAGATAACTAGCCAAAATCATGGTTTTGTTGTTGATTCAGCTTCTCTTCCAAGTAACGTTGAAGTTACTCATATTTCTCTATTTGATAATAGTGTAGAGGGGATAATGATAAAGGATTACCCAGTCTTTTCTACTCAATACCATCCAGAAGAAGCGCCAGGTACACATGATTCACATTATTTATTTGGGCGTTTTATTGACAATATTTTGTTATATAAAAGTAAAATCTAACTGAAATCAGTTAGATTAGCTTTTATTACTTGATCTTTTGGATTTGGATGTTTAATATTAGAAATAATAAAACTTAAGTTAAGGTAGTGTTCTCTTAACAGATTTTTGTGGAGGAGTGACCGAGTGGTTAAAGGTAACAGACTGTAAATCTGTCCGCATTGCGTACGTAGGTTCGAATCCTACCTCCTCCATTGTGCGGGTATAGCTCAATGGTAGAGCTCTAGCCTTCCAAGCTAGTGACGTGGGTTCGATTCCCACTATCCGCTCTTTTTTTGTTGTATTTATATAAAATCAACATATTATTTATTGATGTATTTGTATTTTAAGTAGAAGAGTTAAGATTATGACAGCGATAGTAGAAGCATTTGGAAAGCCGCATGTAAACGTGGGAACGATAGGACATGTGGATCATGGGAAGACAACGTTAACAGCGGCGATAACAAAGCATTATGGTAATTTTGTAGCATATGATCAAATAGATAAAGCGCCAGAAGAGAGAAAGAGAGGTATAACAATAGCAACAGCGCATGTTGAATATCAAACAGAAAAGAGACACTATGCACACGTTGATTGCCCTGGACATGCTGATTATGTAAAGAATATGATAGTAGGTGCAGCACAGATGGATGCAGCGATATTGGTAGTGTCAGGGGTTGATGGGCCGATGCCACAAACGAGAGAGCATATATTGCTGGCAAAACAGGTGGGTGTTGGATATATCGTGGTATATATAAATAAAGCTGATGTTGCTGATGCTGATATGATAGATTTGGTAGAAATGGAAGTGAGAGAGTTGCTGAGTAAGTATGGATTTTCAGGTGATGAAGTGCCTATGATAGTTGGGTCTGCGTTAAAAGCATTAGAGGATGATAGTAGTGAGTATGGAAAGAAATCAATAGATAAATTGATGGAGAAGTTAGATGAGTATGTGGCAGTACCTCCAAGGCCTATAGATTTGCCGTTTTTGTTGCCAATAGAAGATGTATTTTCAATATCGGGCCGAGGGACGGTAGTAACAGGAAGAATAGAGAAGGGGGAGATAAAGACAGGGGACGAGATAGAGATAATAGGTCTGAAAGGGACGCAAAAGACGATATGTACTGGTGTTGAGATGTTTAAGAAGTTGCTAGATAAGGGAAGTGCAGGACTCAATGTAGGAATACTACTAAGAGGAACAAAGAGAGAAGAAGTGGAGAGAGGGCAAGTATTGGCAAAACCAGGGACAATAACCCCGCATAAGAAATTTAATGCGGAGGTGTATATATTGAAGAAAGAAGAAGGAGGAAGGCATACACCATTTTTTGGAAATTATCAGCCACAGTTTTATTTAAGGACAACGGATGTAACTGGGAGCATAAAATTGCTAGATGGAAAGGAGATGGTAATGCCAGGGGACAATGTAAGTATAGAAGTGGAGTTGCAAGTACCAATAGCAATGGATAAAGGATTGCGTTTTGCGATAAGAGAAGGTGGTAGAACTGTTGGTTCTGGGGTTGTTTCGGAAATTTTAGAATGAGTATAATAACTAAGATGAAGCAAGATATATATATTAGAATCAAAGCTTTCGATTGTTCTTTGTTGGAAAAGTGTATTCGCGAGTTTATTGATCAATTAAAGCAGTTTAATGCAGATTTATCTGGTCCGATTGCGTTGCCAAGAAAAGATTCTAAATTTACTGTTAATAGGTCTCCTCATGTTGATAAAAAATCTCGTGAGCAATTTGAAATGAGAATTTCTAAGCGGTTAATTATTGTACATAATCCTACTTCTACTATGATGAAGATGCTTGCAGATTTATCTTTTTCTGCTGGTGTAGAAGTGGATTTAAAGGTTAAGGAAGTTAATATTTAGGAAAAGGAAATGAAGAGAATAAATTCGCTTAGGAGAATTGGTTTGTTAATGACGAATGTTGGCCATACTGCTATGTATTTTGATAATAGTCGCATGGCTGTAACCTTATTGCATCTCAGCGAAACTTATATTATCGATATAAAAGGACAAGATAAATGTGGCTACAATTCAGTCATTTTAGGCACAGGAGATTTAAAAAAAATAGCAAAACCTCAGTTGGAATATTTAAAGAAAAAGGGTATAAATAGTAAATGTAAATTATACGAAAGTAGATTAACTGATCTATTCGGAATAGAATGTGGTAAAAAGGTGGGGGTTAATCATTTTGTAGTTGGTCAATATCTTGACATTACGGGTTATTCTTTAGGCAAAGGGTTTGCTGGTGTGATGAAGCGGCATAACTTCAGTGGGCTTAGGGCATCTCATGGCGTTTCTATTGCTCATAGATCACAAGGTTCTACTGGTCAATGTCAAGATCCTGGTAGAGTATTCAAGGGGAAGAAAATGGCTGGTCATTTAGGTAATAGCAGAGTAACTGTACAGAATATGAAAATATTATCCATTGATTATGAAAATAGCATAATTGCTGTAAAGGGTAATAATGTTCCTGGGTTTAAAAACTCTTATGTTTTTGTGAGAGATGCAGTTAAAAAGCCTTTACATAAAGATGTTCCTTTTCCAGTAGGTCTGCTGTTGAATATGAGTGATGATGCTAATAATTTGGTGAGTTAGTTATGGAATGTGAATTAGTTGATCTATCTAATAATAATGTAGGTAGTGTTGAGCTTAATCCCTTGATATTTTCTGCCAAGCAAAAATTGAGTATTTTGCATGATATAGTGAGATGGCAATTAGCAAAGAGAAGAGTTGGTGCTCATAAAACAAAGGGTATCAGTGATGTTTCTGGTACAACAGCTAAGCCTTATGGTCAAAAACGTACCGGTAGGGCGAGACAGGGGAGCTTGCGATCTCCTCAATTTAGAGGTGGTGGAATTATTTTTGGTCCTGTTGTGAGGAGTCATGCTTATTCTCTTAATAAAAAAGTACGTAAATTTGGTTTAAAAATTGCTTTATCTCTAAAATATTTAAATAATCAAGTTATTGTTCTTGATAGTTTAAATGTTGATGTGAAGAAAACATCTAAAATGTGTGAATATATTAAAAATTTTAAATTTTCTTCTTTTTTAATAGTTGGTGATTATGGAGATGATTTGTTACGTGCTGCTAAAAATTTGCATTATGTAGATTTAATCAAACCCATTGGGTTAAATGTTTTTGATATATTGAATCATGAATGCGTGATGTTAACAAAAGACACTTTAAAGCATCTTGAAGGTAGATTGTTATGATTAAATATAATAATATAATAAAATCTCCTGTAATCACAGAAAAGTCTTCTCTTTTAAGAGAGAAGTTTAATAAATACTCTTTGTATGTTTTTGTAAATGTAAATAAGCGTCAAATAAAATCGGCAATAGAGTCTTTATTTAATGTCAGAACTTCTTCTATAAATGTTATTAGAGTTAAACCTAAATGTAGACGTTTCAGGGGTGTGATTGGTTGTAAAAAACAGAGAAAAAAGGTTTATTTTTCTTTGATAGATGGTCAAAAATTAGATATAATGAGCGTTTAATATGGGTATGAAATTTTTTAATCCTGTTACTCCGTCTTCTCGTGGGACTATATTAATAAGTAAAATTGGTTTATCAAAAGATAAGCCGGAGAAGTCTCTTGTATTTGGTAAGAAATCCAGTGGTGGAAGAAATAATCATGGTAGAATTACAACTCGTCACAGGGGTGGTGGTCACAAGAAGAAGTATAGAGTTATAGATTTTAAACGTAATAGAAGTGATCAGGGTGTAGTTGAGAAAATAGAGTATGATCCAAATAGAAGTGGGTTTTTAGCATTAGTATCATATAAGGAAGATGATACTAAATCTTATATATTAGCTCCTCAAGGTATGAAGCCTGGTGATGTTGTGACAGCTGGAGATGATGCTGATATTTTGCCAGGGAATTGTTTACTACTCAAGCATATACCTGTTGGTTCTTTCGTTCATAATGTTGAGCTGAAGCCAGGTAATGGTGCTGCGATTGCTAGAGCTGCTGGTTGTTATGCACAAATCGTTGGTCGTGATGGTCAATATGTTTTATTACGACTCAGGTCTGGTCAAATTAGGTTGATTTTATCTTCTTGCAAGGCTACTATTGGTGTAGTATCTAACCCTGACCATAAGAATAGAAAGTTGGGTAAAGCTGGGAGAAGTAGGTGGCTTGGGATTAGACCTACTGTACGTGGAGTTGCAATGAATCCGGTTGACCATCCTCATGGAGGTGGAGAGGGAAAAACTTCTGGCGGTCGTCATCCTGTTACTCCTTGGGGTGTTGCAACAAAAGGAAGGAAAACTAGGAAAAAAAATAAATCTAGTGATAAGTATATAAAAAAATTGAAAGGTTAATTTATGAGTAGATCTGTATGGAAACCACCTTTTTTACACCCATCTGTACTAAGATTAGTTCAGAGAGCTTTAAAAGAGGGTTCTATTAATAAGGTGATAAAAATTCATTCCAGGGCTTCTGTAATTCTTCCTAATTGTTTGGGTTTAAAGTTTGCTGTTTATAATGGTAAAGATTACATTCCTGTTAGTATTGATAATCAGAATATGATAGGTCATAAATTTGGTGAATTTTCACCTACTCGTAAATTTACTGGGCACGGTGGTGATAAAAAGGCAACAAGAAGATAGGTAATTTATATGAAAAATAGGGATATAATAGTTGAGGCTGGTTCTAGGATTTTAAGATCGACTCCTCGCAAATTGAATTTGGTTGCTGATTTAGTACGTAATAAAAAAGTTTCTTTTGCTAATGTACAATTAAGATTTTGTGAAAAAAAAGCTGCTGGTTTTATAATGAAAGTGTTGAATTCTGCAATTTCTAATGCTCAAAATAATTATGGATTGAACATTGATAATTTATATATAAAGGAAATTTTAATAGGTAAGTCCCTTACTTTGCGTAGAGTATATCCAAAAGCTATGGGTAGGGCTAATAGAATGAGTAAATTTTATAGTAATATAACTATAAAATTGAAAGAAATTGTATGATTTATAGAAATGGAAAGTTAATAAGGAAAGTGTAAAAATATGGGACAGAAGGTTAATCCTAAAGTATTTAGATTACAAGTAAATAGTAATACCTGGGATTCTGTTTGGTGTGCTACAGACGATTATAAACAGAGATTGCATCACGATCTATTTATTCGCAGTTATATAAATGAATCCTTTAAGCATGCTGGTATTTCTAAAGTAATTGTAGAGCGTACAGTTAATTTAGTGTCTGTAATAATACATTCTTCTAAGCCTGGAGTTATAATAGGTAAGAAAGGTTTAGATGTTGAGAAGATAAAGCAAAAAATAGCTAAAAAAGTAAAAAGTAGTGTCGAAGTGAATGTAGTAGGAGTTAAAAAGTCTGAAATAGATGCAGTTTTAATATCAAGGAGTATTACACATCAGCTAGAAAAAAGGATTTCATGTAGAAGAGCGATGAAAAAAGCTATTCAAAATTGTTTGAAGATGGGTGCTGAGGGTATTAAAGTAAGTTGCTCTGGGCGTCTTGGTGGAGCTGAAATAGCTCGTACTGAATGGTACAAAGAAGGTCGTTTGCCTTTACACACTTTGCGTGCTAATATAGATTATGCTTTTTGTGAAGCGAAGACTATATGTGGTATTATAGGAGTTAAAGTTTGGGTTTATGTTGGTAGTTAAGGTATATTGAAATGTTTGTTCCCAAAAAGAGTAAATATAAAAAGTCATTTAAGGGGAGAATCAAGGGTAATGCTAAGGGTGGTAGCACGCTGTCTTTTGGAGATTATGGATTAAAAGCTATGGAAGTAGGTAAGGTTCAGTCTAAGCATATTGAAACTGCAAGGCGCGTAATATCTAGAACGTTAAAACGCTCTGGTAAATTGTGGATAAGAATTTTTCCTGATACCCCGGTTAGTAAAAAGCCAGCAGATGTACGTATGGGTAAAGGGAAAGGTAGTGTTGAATTTTGGGTATTTAAAGCTAAGCCCGGTAGGGTTTTGTTTGAAATTAGTAGTGATGTTCCCATGCATTTAGCAAGATTGGCGCTTGAAAAAGCGACTGCTAAGCTTCCTATGAAGTGTAAATTTATATCTAATCATAATTGAATGGAGTTGCAATGGATATAGTTAAATTTGAATCAGAATCTTCACAAGGATTACATGAACTCCTTGTGAATTTGAGGAAAGAATTTGTTAATTTGGCTTTTCAAAAAAAGCTGGGCCAGTGCAACAATTTTTCACGTTTTAGCTTAATAAAAAAGAGCATAGCTCGTAGTCTAACTGTATTGAATAGAAGAAAGAGAGAGGGAAAAAATGCCTAAGAAGGTTTTTTGTGGTGTCGTAACTAATGCTGAGTCTGATAAGACTGTAAAGGTTTCGGTGTTACAAGTGTATAAGGATAGGTTGTATAAAAAAGTTATTAAAAAATATAAGAAGTATACAGCACATGATGAGGGTAATAGTTGCAAAAAGGGAGATAGGGTTTTAATACAGGAACATAAGCCTATTTCTGTTACTAAAAAATGGGTTGTTATCAATAGCTAAAAAGGAATAGGTATTTATATGATTCAAAAAAATACATTGTTAGAAGTAGCTGATAATTCTGGTGCGCGTGCAGTGCTTTGTATTGGCTTGTTAGGTGGTAGGAAATCTGCATCTGTAGGTGATACGATTATTATATCTACTAAGTCTATTAACCCAAAAGGTAAAGTTGAAAAAGGAAAAGTATATAAAGCAGTTGTTGTTAGAGTAAAAAATAGTGTTAAGAAATCTGATGGTTCTGTAATTCGTTTTTCTAGCAATGCTGTGGTTTTAATTAATGATCAAGGTGAACCACTTGGCACTCGGGTGTTTGGTCCAGTAAAAAAGTTATTATCTGGTTCTTTTATGAAAATAATGTCATTAGCTGATGAGGTTTTATAATGAGTGCTAAAATAAAAAGTGGTGATGATATTATAGTTTTAACTGGTAAAGATAAGAGAAAAATTGGTAAGGTAATCAAAGTTATAATACGTGATGCTAAAAAGAAAGTAGTTGTTTCTGGCGTAAATGTGTGTAAGAGACATACTAAATCAAGAGCTGGTAGTGGTGGTGGTATATTGAATAAAGAGTTAGCTATTGATGTATCCAATGTTGCAATATTGGATCCTAAGTGTAAAACTCCAACTAAAGTAGGATTTAAGATTATAGATGGTAGAAAAGTGCGTTTTGCAAAAGTTTCTGGAGAAGTGATAGATTAGGTTGATATGTTTAAACAATTGTATAAAGATAATATAGTAAAATCCTTAAAGGATAAGTTTAATTACGGCAATGTAATGCAAGTGCCTAAACTTGTCAAGGTGTGTATCAATATGGGAGTTGGAGATGCTGCTACGGACAATAAAGCGATAAATGAGCCATTTGATAATCTACATTTGATTGCTGGGCAAAAGCCTGTGTTAACCTTTGCAAAAAAATCTATTTCTGGTTTCAAAATTAGAAAAGGTGCAACGGTAGGTTGTAAAGTGACTTTGCGTAGAAATAAAATGTATGAATTCTTAGAAAGATTAATATATATTGCTTTGCCAAGGGAAAAAGATTTTAGAGGGTTTAGTGTGAAGCAATTTGATGGTCATGGTAATTTTTCCTTTGGTATCAAGGAGCATATATCATTTTTAGAAATAGACTATGATAAAATAAGTAAAATTAGAGGTATGGATATTAATATTATAACAAGTGCAGTTAGTGATAAGGAAGCAAAGGAATTATTACTGGCTCTTAAATTCCCTTTTTTTGATAATTGAGAGAAAATATATATGGCAAAAAAATCCATGATACAGAAGAATCTTCGTAGAATAAAGTTATGCGATCAGTATAGGGAGAGAAGGGAAGAATTAAAATCTATAATGAATAATAAGGATTTATCTATTGCAAAAAGGTTTGCAGCTCAAAATAAGCTGATTAAAAAATTGCCTAGAGATTCTTCTAAAATCAGAATTAGGAATAGATGCGCTTTAACTGGTAGGCCGAGAGGAGTATATAGAAAATTTGGTTTATGTAGGATTGTTTTACGTGATTTGTGTTCTTTTGGACAAGTTCCAGGGGTTACAAAATCTAGTTGGTAAATGTGATATAAGGAGTGTAATAGTGTCGTTATCTGATGGTATTGGTGATTTTTTAACAAGAATACGTAATGCTCAATTGGCAATGCATAGGGAAACAAGAGTCCTATTCTCTAAAGTGAATTCTTCTATATTGAAGATCTTAAAAGAGGAAGGGTATATTCTTAATTATGAAAAGCAAGAGAGTGATAGTGTCCCTTCGCTTGTTGTACAGTTAAAGTATTATGATAAATCACCTGTGATTAATGATATAGCTAGGGTATCAAAGCCCGGTTGTCGTTATTATTCTAAGTGTAAGGACATTTCTAAAGCATATAATGGTCTTGGAATTTTTATTATATCTACGCCGAAAGGAGTGATGACCGATTATAATGCACGTAGATTAAAAGTTGGTGGAGAAGTTTTGTGTCGTGTATTTTAAATGATAGGAGAAATGTATGTCTCGTATAGGTGCCGCACCTATCAATATTCCTGCTGATCTTTCAGTTGAATATAATAATGGTAGGGTATTAATAAGAAGTGTTAGGGTAGAAAAAGAGCTGAGCTTGTGTAGTGGCATTCTGTGTCAGATAGTTGATAATCAATTGTTACTTTCTGTTGATCAAGGCAGGGATGATTATAATAAAATAAAATCTATATGGGGCACTTATAGAAGTAATATTAATAACATGATTAACGGTATGGTTAATGGTTTTTCTGTTGATCTTGAGATTAATGGTGTAGGGTATAAAGCAGAATGTGATGATAAGTATTTGACTTTATATCTTGGTTATAGTCATAATATTAAGTATAAAGTGCCTAAAGACGTTGAGATTAAGTGTATAAAGCCAACTCATTTAGTGATTCGTGGTATGGATAAGCAAAAAGTCTATATGGTGGCTTCTGATATATGCAAAATTAGAAAATATGATCCTTATAAAGGTAAGGGTATTGTAATAAAAGGCAAATTTATGCTGCGTAAGGTTGTAAATAAAAAGAAGTAATTAAAATGAAAAGATTGTATAATTTTTTAAGTAGCTATGAAAAAAGGAAACTTCGTAATAGAGCGAAGCTCGATAAGAGGGCTGGGCGTTTACGTATATCCATATTTAAGTCTAATAAACATTTTTACGTTCAGTTGATTAACGATGCAAAAGGAACAACCCTAGCTTCTGCTTCTACTTTGGATGATAAAATTAGGAATGTATGTAAAGGTAGGGTCAATGCTGAAACTATAAAACAGGTTTCTTCTTTATTGATTGAGCGTCTGCCTAGTACAAAATTGCAGCAGCGGTTCGTCTTTGATCGGGGGGCATATAAGTATACAGGATTGATTTCTCAATTTGCTGAAGCTTTAAGAAGCTCTGGATTTGAATTTTAGAAGGTTTGAAGTATGGCTGTAAAGAATTTACAAAATAATGATTTATCAGAACTTTTGGTTTCAGTCCGAAGGGTAACAACGGTTACTAAAGGTGGTAGAAGATTTTCATTTTCAACTTTGGTTGTTGTTGGTGATGGTAAGGGTAGGGTAGGATGTGGAATAGGTAAACACGCAGAGGTTGCTGAAGCAAGAGTGAAAGCTGTAAATGCTGCAAAGAAGTCGATGATTAGGGTGTACTTACGTGAAGGTAGAACTTTACATCATGATATTAAAGCTAAATTTTGTTCTGGTGAGATAGTTTTAAGAGCTGCAAGAACTGGAACAGGTATTATTGCTGGTGGAGCAATGAGGTCGGTTTTTGAGGTATTAGGTATAAAGGATGTGGTAGCTAAGTCTACTAGATCAAATGATCCCCATAATATTATATGTGCAGTATTTAAGGCTTTTGATGTTATGTTATCTCCTCGCCAAGTGGCAGGTAAGAGGGGTAAAAAGATTAGTGAGATAGTTGGAAATAGGTAAAGTATGAATGATGCTGTAAAATTAAATTCTGTGTTTACCAAATTATCTAAGAAAAAGAAGCCTAAATTATTAGGTAGAGGTATTGGTTGTGGTAAAGGTAAAACATCCGGTAGGGGGCATAAGGGGCAAAAAGCGAGAAGTGGCGTTTCTATAAATGGTTTTGAAGGTGGACAGCAGTCTATATATACTCGTTTACCTAAAAGAGGTTTTAAGCCTATACGCAAAAACTTATACTCTATATTTAATGTTGGTGATGTACAGTGCTTAATGGAAGCTAAAAAAATAGTCAAGGATTCTATCATAGATAAGGAGCTACTGCATAAACTAGGTTTTATCAGATCTGTTAAAAGTAAAATCAAACTTCTTAATAAGGGTAAATTAAGCGAAAAATTTGTGTTTCATGTTGATTTTGCATCAGAAGCTGCAAAAAGATCTGTAGCTTCAGTTGGTGGTAGTGTAGAAATACTATCGTAAATCATGAGCAGTAAATTTGCATTTAATAGTTTGGATTCTACGTTGTTATATAAAAGTGATTTACTAAAGCGTATATTTTTTACGCTAATGGCTTTAGTTTGTTATCGTTTAGGCACTTATGTTCCTATTCCTGGAGTTAATCTTGATATAATCAATGATATATTTCCAAAAGAGAGTTCTGGTGTTTTTGGAGTATTTAATTTATTTTCTGGTGGCGCTTTAGCTAGAATGACGATCTTGGCGTTAAACGTTATGCCATACATAGTTGCATCCATAGTTATGCAATTATTATCTTCTGCCGTTAAAGGAATCAATGAAATTAAAAATGAAGGAGAGTTAGGACGTCGAAAGATGAACTCTTATATACGCTATATGACTATAGTGTTTTGTATCTTTCAATCAATTACGATCTTAATAGGGTTAGAAAGAATGAATAGGGAAGGGGTATTAGTTGTAGTTGAACCTGGTATTATGTTTCGTACTATAGGTGTCTTTAGCCTTTTAGGTGGAACTATATTTTTAATATGGCTTGGTGAGCGGATCAGTGTGAGCGGTATAGGCAATGGTATCTCATTAATCATTTTTACTGGCATAACATCTGAATTACATAATGCTTTATCATCTCTGCTAACATTAAATAAAAATGGTAGTATGTCGTTTTTCATTACCCTTTTTGTTATAGCATTGTTTTTTTTACTGCTCCTTTTAGTCATTTTTACAGAATCTTCTTATAGAAAGGTAATTGTTCAATATCCCAAAAAACAGTTTAAAAAATTACATAATGATGATTTTACTTACATTCCATTGAAGATCAATTTATCTGGTGTAATACCAACTATTTTTGCTAACGCAATTTTATTAACGCCTATTTCAATTGCAAATTTCTATAAAGGTCATGCCATTGCTGATTTTATTTTAAACTACTTTATGGCAAATAAAGTGATGTACATTATAACTTACTTAATACTCATAGTACTTTTTAATTTTTTCTATACCAATTTTATATTTAATCCAGAGGAAAATGCTGATTTTCTTAGGAAAAATGGTGGTTTTATTCCTGGTAGAGGGCCTGGAAAACATACTTCTGATTATCTTCAAGATATAGTTTTTAAATTAACATTTATTGGGTCTGCGTATTTGGTGGTAATATGTACTATACCTGAAATTATGAGGTATCATTATGATATACCATTTATTTTTGGTGGGACGAGCTTGCTGATTATAGTTAACGTTATTACTGATACTATTATGCAAGTACAATCTTATGTTTTTTCAAATAGGTACGATAGTTGGATAAAGAAATATGAGTCTAAAACAAGGAGACTAAAGTGATTATTACAATTTTTGGTCCTCCTGGCTCTGGTAAGGGTACTCAGTCCAGTTTGTTAATAGCAAAGTATAATTTTAAATTAGTTTCAGTAGGAGATTTATTAAGGAATATTATATCTAGTGGGAGTAAATTAGGTAAAGGAATAAAGGATACTGTTGAATCTGGTAATTTAATTCAAGATGAAGTTATATGTAAATTATTGTGTGACCAGCTTGCATTAATAGATGGTGATTTTTTGTTAGATGGTTTTCCAAGAAATTTAAATCAAGCTCATTTTTTAACTCAAGTTTTGCAAAAAAGATGCAATAGGGATGTTGATCTTGTAATTGAGTTGCAGCTTGACGATAATATTGCAATTGATAGATTAAAAGATCGTCTTACTTGTTTGGATTGTAAAAGTATATATAGTATATCTTCTTTTAAAAATACTACTTGTGCTAAATGTAAAAGTACGAGATTGGAGAAGAGAATTGATGATGCTAATATGCTTGCAATTAATAAGAGGATAAGAGAATATCATTTTCAGATGAAGGGTTTGCGCGAGTATTATAAGGGCAAGTTGTTAACAATTAACGCTAATTTGAGTGTTGATAGAGTAATGCAAGAGATTGAAAGTAAAATTTCTTGTAATTTGATTTGACTATAAGTTGTTTTATGGTATAAATTAAGAGTTATTATTAATAAAGTATCGAGGTATCAGTGGCACGTATTGCAGGCATAAATGTTCCAGTGAAGAAGTGTATTCCTTTTGCATTAACTTATATACATGGTATAGGTATTACTACTGCGAATATAATTTGTCGTAGCTGTAAAATTGATGAGCGTAAGCGTGTTTCAGAATTACAAGATGAAGATATAGAGAAAATTAGTAGTTTTATTAGGCAAAAATATGTCATAGAGGGTGAGCTAAGAAAAAAAGTGGCTATGGATATAAAATCTTTAATGGAAATCGGTTGCTATAGAGGATTAAGGCATAGAAAAGGTTTGCCTGTGAGGGGACAAAGAACCCATACTAATGCTAAAACTCGTAAAGGCAGATCTAAATTGCCTATTGCTGGGAAAAAATAAAATTTGTTATTATCGTGAGTTTTTATGAAAAAAGTTAAAACGGTTGGTAAGAATACAAAAAGGTTTATTACTGGTATTGTCCATATTCGTGCAACTTTTAATAATACTTTTGTAAATGTGACTGATGTTTGTGGTAATACGCTTTACCAAACTTCTGTTGGTGCATGTGGTTTTTCTGGTTCGAGAAAATCCACACCTTATGCTGCAGGTAAGGTTGCCGATTCTGCTGCGAAGAAAGTAATAGAGAGATTTGGTATGAAGGTTGTTTCTGTAATAATTCGTGGTCCTGGTTTTGGTGCAGAAGCTGCAGTTAAAGCACTTCGGAATTGTGGATTGACTGTCACTTCAATTGCAGATAAAACGGCGATACCTCATAATGGTTGTAGATTAAGGAAAAAAAGAAGAGTATAGGATATTTGGAAGGTTTTTGTATGTATTATAGTGATAGTGTTTCTTTCTGTGGAAATTTAGATAGATTAACTAAGCCTAATGCGATTAAGGTAATATCAGGTGATTCAAGTAAAGAAGGTGATATAGTTCTAGAACCTTTGGAAAGTGGTTTTGCTTTAACGTTGGGTCATGCATTAAGGCGTGTAATGTTGTCTTCTCTTCGCGGTAGTGCTGTTTATGGAATAAAAATTGAAGGCGTGAATCATGAATTTACTTCGATCCAAGGAGTTAGGGAAGACATAACTGATATAGCATTAAATATGGGCATGTTGAGATGTAAGCTAAATAACACGTCTAATAAGTGCTTAAATTTGAGCGCTAAAGGGCCTTGTCAAGTATTAGCTGGAATGATAGAAACTGATGACCAATGCTCTATTGTTAATAAAGATTTGGTGATATGTACACTAGGTCAAGATGTGGAGCTTAACATTACTATATATGTTGCTAGTGGAAAAGGTTATCTTTCTGTAAATAAATATAAAGAAAATGAATTTTTAAAGTCTATGAATGAACAAGATTTAATTGGTTTTATTCCAGTTAATGCTTTATATAGTCCTGTTGAGAGGGTTTCGTATAGAGTAGAGAATAGTCGTGTTGGTCAAGTTACTGATAAAGATAAGCTGATATTGTCAATTGAAACTGATGGTACAATCTCTCCAAGTCAAGCTGTTGACTATGCTGCAAGAATATTACAGGAGCAATTTCAGCCTTTTATTAGTTCTGATATGAGTTATAAAAAATCGCAAGTTTCTTTGTCTGGTGGTGCTAAAGATTTGGGCTATGATCCTGTTCTATTGCGTAAAGTAGATGAAATGGAATTATCTGTTAGATCTCATAACTGTCTGAAAAATGAAAATATCACTTATATAGGTGATCTTGTGCAAAAGACGGAAGTTGAAATGTTAAGAACTGCTAATTTTGGCCGAAAGTCTTTGAATGAAATCAAGGCAATTTTAAATAATTCAGGTTTGTCTTTGGGTATGAATATACCAAATTGGCCGCCTAAGGATATAGAGGAACTGGCTAAACAACATACTGATGAGGATTAGGTAGTATATGAAACATGGAATAAAGAAAAATAAACTGTCTTGTTGTACCGAGCATAGGTTATCAATGTTAAAGAATCTATCTATCTCGTTAATTAATCATGAGCAGATTGTAACTACTTTACCAAAGGCTAAAGCACTTCGTCCATATGTGGAAAAGTTTATTACAATTGCTAAGAATAACGATTCTTTACATGGTAGAAGGCTTTTGCTTTCACGTCTTCATAATAGTAAGTTAGTAGTTGATAAATTATTAAGCGTTCTAGCTAATCGTTATCAAGACCGTAAAGGTGGATATTCTAGAATAATAAAATTTGGTACTCGAAAGGGTGATTGCGCTCCAATGGCAGTGATAGAGCTAGTTGATAGAGATATTTCAGCAAAAGGTGAGATTTATAGTAAAAATAAAAAAGGAAGCAAAGTAGTTACACAAAGCTAATTATTCTTTTTATGGTAAGTAGGTTACGCTATTTTGTAGGTTACTTTGGAGAATTGTTAGTTTCGATATATTTAAAGCTGAAATTCTATAATGTTATAAAACGTCGCTTCCGTTGTAAGTTGGGTGAAATTGACTTAATTGTATCTAAAAAAAAGGAGCTGATTTTTATAGAAGTTAAAACAAGTTTATTTGGAAAAGAATTACCGATATCTCATTTTCAGTGTCAGTCTATTATAAATTCTTCTAAATATTTCTTAAGTAAAAATCTTGATTTTTTAGATTATTCAGTCAGATATGATTTATGTTTTCTTTCCTTAAGGAGAAGACCTATTTATATAAAAAATGCTTGGATTGAGGAATGGTAGCTTAAATAACTTAGATTTACTAGAATAGGTAATTTAATATGAAAAACAATAATTTAGTTTCATCTTATGCTAGAGCACTGTTTCATGTCTCAGGAAGCAGATTAGGTATTATAAGAAAAGAAGTAGAATTTTTGTTAGCTTTTTTTAAAGATCAAGATGTTTTTGTGTATCTATCTCATCCTATGGTTTCTCTTTTGCACAAAAAAGAAGCGATACTTTCTATAAATGAGAACTTGAGTGAAAACTTAGTCAAATTTATTATGGTTACACTTGCAAACAAGCGCTCCCGTTTATTAATCCTTATATTAGAAAAATTCTTAAATCTTGTAAGGGAAAGTGAAAACGAATTGGAAATTACTATAAAATCAGCAGAGGTTTTAAAGAAACCTGATATAAAAATAATTACTGAATCTTTGAACTTTCTTGGTAAAATAATAAAAGTCAGTAATGTGGTTGATCCTTCTATACTAGGTGGCTTCGTAGTTAGGTATGGTTTTAACTTGATTGATGCTTCGCTTAAGAGTTATTTGGATAGATTGGTTGATTTGAGTAAAATGGAAATGTTGAAAATAAGGAATTATATATGAAGAATAGCATAAATGCCTCTGAAGTAGTAAACATAATAAAAGAGAAGGTTGAGACATTTGATAATCCTATAAAACGAGAAAATATAGGTGAAGTAATTTCAGTAACGGATGGTATCACATTGGTCTATGGGCTGGAAAAAGCAAAGTTTGGTGAAAAGGTATCTTTTGCAAGCGGTGTAGAAGGAATAGTTCTTGATTTAGATCATGATACAGCTGGAATAGTTGTGCTTGGCAATGACCGTGATGTAAAAGAAGGGGACGTTGTAAAATGTAGTGGTGATGTTGTACAGGTGCCTGTAGGTCATGAATTATTAGGGAGAGTTGTAAATGCATTAGGCGATCCTATAGACGATGGCGGAGAAATTAGAGCCAAGAACAAAATGTATATAGAATCTAAAGCGCCAGGTATTATTGACCGTAAATCTGTGCATGAACCTCTGCAGACAGGAATTAAAATTATAGATTTGTTGATTCCTATAGGTAGAGGGCAACGTGAATTAATTATTGGCGATAGACAAATTGGTAAAACCACTATTGCGATTGATACTATTATCAATCAGAAGAAGATTAATGATGAGGTAAACGAAAATCAAAAAATTTACTGTGTTTATGTTGCTATTGGACAAAAAATTTCGACGGTAGCAAAAGTGGTGAATAAGCTAAAAGAAAGTGGAGCATTAGAGTATACAACCGTAGTTGTGGCTAGCGCATCTGACTGCGCGCCTATGCAATTTTTAGCACCTTATACCGGTTGCACTATTGGAGAATTTTTCCGTGATAATGGAATGCATTGCTTGGTGGTATATGATGATTTATCTAAGCATGCTGTGGCATATAGGCAGATGTCCTTATTGCTCAGACGTCCTCCTGGTCGTGAAGCTTATCCTGGAGATATATTCTATGTACACTCTCGCTTGCTTGAAAGAGCTGCCAAAATGTCTGATGAAAAAGGACAGGGATCTTTGACTGCTTTGCCGATTATTGAGACTCAGGCTGGTGATGTATCTGCATATGTTCCAACTAATGTGATTTCAATTACCGATGGACAAATTTTTCTTGAGTCTGAATTGTTTCACAAAGGATTTCGCCCTGCAGTGAATATAGGTTTATCGGTTTCTCGGGTTGGCTCTGCTGCACAATTGAAATCTGTGAAAAAAGTTGCTGGTTCTATAAAGCTGAGTTTGGCCCAATATAGAGAACTGGAAGACTTTGCTAAATTTGGTTCTGATCTTGATGCTACTGTTCAATTGTCCTTAAACAAAGGTAAATACCTTATTGAATTATTAAAGCAAAAACAGTATTCACCTATGCAAATAGAAGAGCAAGTATTGCTTATGTATATCTTTTCTAATCTGTATGGTCAATTAAATAAGGTACAGGTGAGCAACATCAATAGGTTCGAGTGTGATCTTATCAATTATTTTCAAACTGTTCACCCTGGAGTTTTAAAAAAGTTGTCGGGTGACATGAATGATGATATAAAAGATGATATTCTTGGTATTGTGAGTGATTTTGTCACTCAATTTAATTGCGTTTAGGTGGTGATTATGACTTCATCCATTATTAACAAATTTCCTATTACAAGGGAAGGTTTTGAGAGTATGCAAGTCGAACTTGAGAAATTAAAGGAAGAAAAACCTTCTATCATACAGGCTATTTCTGATGCTCGTGATCAAGGCGATTTATCCGAAAATGCAGAATATCATGCAGCACGGGAGAGATTAAGTTTTATTGAAGGCCGTATAATTGAGGTAGAAAGTAAACTTTCACATGCAGAAGTGATAGAAGTAAAAAATTTGTCTGGTGATACAGTAATGTTTGGTGCAACTGTTACGGTAAGCATGTTAAACGATGATAACAGTGAAATTGAATATGTTTATAAGATTGTAGGTGGATATGAAGCTGATGCTTCAAAGCAGTTGATCTCTACGGATTCACCACTCGGTAGTGCTTTAATTGGCAAAAAAGTTGGTGAGTATGTGGAAGTGATAGTGCCAAATGGAGAGAAATTGTATAAAATAGTTAAGATTGAGTTTAAGTAAATCATGGTACAAGTAACTTATCCTTCAATTAGTCTACCCGGTATTTCTTCTGTGGAAGATGTATTGAGGGATGCTAGTTCTGGTAAATTATTCATTTTAGTTGACGATGAAAACAGAGAGAATGAAGGTGATTTGGTTATTTTAGCTGAAAAGGTGAAACCAGAACATATTGCTTTTATGGTTAGGTATGGCACTGGTATTGTGTTTTTAGCTATGACAAAGTTTTACATGAATAAACTTAACCTTGAATTTATGAAGAGAAGTAATGTAGATGAAGCACTTATTCCTCACACTGCATTTACTACGTCAGTCGATGCTCGTTATGGTATTACAACGGGTGTTTCTGCTCATGATAGAACGCATACGATACTTACCGCTATTGATGGAAAAAGTACTAAGGATGATATTATTACTCCTGGTCATGTTTTTCCTATTATTGCAAGTGAGGGCGGGGTTTTAGCACGCAACGGTCATACTGAGGCAAGTGTTGAGATAGCAAAATTGGTTGGATCTAGTCATGCGGCTGTAGGGTGTGAATTAGTGAATGATGATGGCTCTATGATGCGCTTACCCCAGTTGCTTGAATTTGCTGAACAACACAAAATTAAGTTAACTACCATTGATAAACTTATCAGTTACGTTCAAAATTTAAACTAGCGTTTATAAATTCGTATAGTTTAAATGTTAAAATGTAAAATTCCTAAAAGTTATACAAACAAGGAACTTCCATGTCTAAGCTTTTTGTTTTACTATTTTTTTTCGTATACTGTAATAGCGCTTACTCTGTTAGTATTATTAGAGATAGTGAAGTGGAAGCGGTAGTGAAGGATCTAGCGCAACCTTTATTTTCTGCTGCGGGTATTGATAATGATAAAATAAAAGTTTTTATAGTTGATGATAGATCGATTAATGCTTTTGTAATTAACAATAATAGCATTTTCATTCATTTAGGGCTTTTACAATATTCGACTGAACCTTATGTCTTACTTGGTATATTAGCACATGAAATTGCTCATATATCTGCTGGTCATGTATTACAAATGAGTAGTGCTGTAGGTTATTTTCAATCAATAGCAATGGTTAGTTATATGGTAGGATTAGTTTCTAGTATTGTCATTAACCCTCAGGTTGCGAGTGCAATCTTGCTTAGTGGTGTAACGCTTAGTTCAAGGTTGTTTTTTAACTATTCTCAAGAGCAAGAGAGTGTAGCAGATAGCTATGCTTTAAGATACCTAGATGAATCTGGCTATGATAATTTGGGTATGAAAGAGATTTTTGACTATTTTAAGAGTATTGAGCATGAAAACACTGAAGAGTATTTCCGCACTCACCCACTTAGTGATAAGCGTATATTTGCTGTACAGAATTATAAGGTTAAAAACAATATAAAACCAATCCTTGCAGATAAATTGCTGAAGTTTGAGCGTATGCTTGCAAAGCTAGACTCTTTCTTTGCTCCTATTCATGTGTTATCTAGTAAATATGAAGGTAGTTCTAAGTATGTAAATGCTGTAATTCACTATAGGCAAGGAAAGATAGAAGAGGCTATTACTAAAGTTAATTCATTGATTCAAGAGTCACGCAATGATCCTTATTTATATGAATTAAAAGCGGAGATGTTATACAAAGCTGGAAATTTAAGTGAAGCAATAAAAATGTATGAAGAATCACTTAGATATTTATCTGAGAAGAATAACTATTTAGTGAAACTTGCGTTATCTCATACTTTATTATTACACGGTGAAATAGAGAAGGCAATTTTTTACCTAGAGCAGGTTGCAAACGTAGAAACAAATAACGCCTTTGTCTGGAAGTATTTAAGTATTGCATATAAACGTAGCGCTGATATGGCAATGTATTATTTTGCTTTGACGAAAAAGGCTTGTATTGAAGGTAATTTAGAGAAATTTATGAAGTACGCTGAGTTAGCTATTAAAACTTTACCGAAAGATAGCTCTTGCTTGCTGCAAATTGAGGATATGAAGGAACAATACACACAAAAACACACTTATTTTTAGGTTATTTCCCGCACTTATCCAACATATCTTTTACTTCAGTACTTATATTGGGTATAATTTTCATTATAATCGTTTTGGCGCCAAAAAATACACCACAAAACATACCCAAGGCAAAGAGAGCTGGCCATGGCATTCTACCAAATATTGCAAGCAAAGCTGCACCTATTATGACTACAGTCATAAGTGGCCCACCTATTCCCCAAATATAACCAATAATATTGCATATTACTTGGGCAGTTGTATCATCTATATTATCAGCAGCATTTGCGTAATCTGAAAAAGAGAGAAATAGCACTATACATAAAGCATTAAAAAGTTTTTTTATTATATAACTCATTCTTTTGCCTCCAAGTAATAAACTAGTGTGAATCTAAATTTATATATATTTATTTTAAGGTAAAACTCATAGTTTGTCCATAAATAAGTGTTGCTACATAAATAGCCCACCATTGATGTTAAGCACATGCCCCGTTATATATCTTGCTTCGTCGCTTGCTAAAAACAATACTCCTGCTGCTATTTCTTCTCCTGTTCCCATTCTTTGCATTGGAATATTATCTAATATTTTTTCTTTTTGTTTTTCATTTAAAACTTCAGTCATCTTAGTATCTATAAACCCAGGAGCAATGCAATTTACTGTTACACCGCGACTTGCAACTTCTTTTGCTATAGATTTGCTCATAGCTATTATTCCAGCTTTTGATGCTGCATAATTTACTTGCCCGGCATTGCCTGTTAAACCTACTATTGAGGAAAGATTTATAATTCTTCCCCAGTTGTTTTTAATTAATTTTCTGCATGCTTCTCTATTTAGTTTAAATGTAGAGTTCAAATTAATATCAATTACCTTTTGCCATGCTTCATCTGTCATTCTCAACAATAAGCTGTCTTGTGTAATTCCTGCATTGCATATGAGTCCATCAAAGCCTTTCATCAACTCACTTGCTTTATTTATTAGTTGATTTACCTCTTCAGGATTTGATAAGTCGCAAGGAAGTACGTGAATGTTTTTTTCATATTTTTTAGCAACTTCTTCGAGTACTTCTTTTTTTGTACTAGAAATACATAAAGTTGCTCTGGCCTTATGCATAATTTCTACAATTGCCTGGCCTATTCCGCCTGATGCACCAGTAATCAGAAATTTCTTATTCTCTAATCCAAACATAATAATTTTTATTTGTTCCAGCTCTTAACAGAATATTAAAAGACTTGCAATAGATTTTTTTCATAACTTTCATTTAATAGAAGCTTCTTGACAAATCTTGTATTTATTGGCGAAATTATGTCGGCTGAATGCCTTTTTTATTTTTTCTACATTCGGCCAGATCGCGCTTATTTTAAGAGTTAGCACATTATCAATTACAGTAATAAAATTAGCACCATGTGGATTCTTTTGCCTTTTTTTGATTGGTAAATTTCTTAACACTTATAGCTAAAGTAATTTAAGAGAGCCAGCGCGTGACTAGTTCTTATTACTTGATCAGTCTTCTGGATCCCAGTGTCTGGGCACTGGGATGACAGGAGTGTGAGATAAGGCTACATTCATACTCCAACAGGTATGACGGTGTCATTCCAGCACTTGATGCTGGAATCCAGAAGTCTTTACTACAAATAAGCATATTGAGCACAAAATTATGCTAAAACACAACGTTTTTGGTGAGATTATGGACAAACTGGATTCTAGCGTCATGCGCTGGAATGACATCATAGAGGTCGTTGAGATGACAGAAAAGAGTACTGGAATGAAAGGAAAAGGGACTATTTAATGTATTAGCTCTGCTGAATTTTACAAAATTTATTACTCCTGCCTGACAAATTTATTAGAATAGTATGTATATTAGTGAAAATCCGAAGAAAATGCAAGAAAAGTTAATATATTACTTTAGCCAAAGCAACTGTGAAGGCAATGCAGCAATGAGAAATCTACTAGGAGGGAAGGGAGCAAATCTGGCAGAGATGTGTAACATTGGCATTCCTGTTCCACCTGGTTTTACAATTTCCACTGCTGTTTGTCAGGCCTATTGTCAAGATAATGAATTGTCTTGTGATCTACGTAACGAGATAAAAAACTACATGACGATGCTCGAAAATGACATCGGTTGTAAATTTGGGGATTTAAATAATCCCTTATTAGTTTCCATACGCTCTGGTAGTGTTAGTTCAATGCCGGGCATGCTTGATACTATTTTAAATGTTGGTCTAAATGATGAAACCGTTGTTGGGCTTGCAAAAAAAAGTGGCGAACGTTTTACTTACGATAGCTACTGCCGTTTCATCATGATGTACTCCAATGTTGTACTACAGCTTGATCATCACCTATTTCAAGATGTTATTGATAATGAGCAGCAAAAGAGTGGAGCAAAAAGCTTAGCTGATCTTGATGTTGATGTTTTAAAGAGAATTGTTAACGATTTTAAAAAGATAGTATATAAAAAAACCGAGAAACATTTTCCGCAGAACGTTGAAGAGCAATTGTTAAACTCAGTTAATGCAGTATTTGCCTCTTGGAAAAATGATAGGGCTGTTTCCTATAGAAGAATACATAATATTCCTGAAAACCTTGGAAATGCAGTTAATGTACAAGCAATGGTTTTTGGTAATTTAAATGATAATTCTGCAACCGGCGTGATATTTACACGTAATCCTTCAACTGGAGAAAAAAAGCTTTTTGGTGAGTTTTTAGTTAATGCTCAGGGTGAGGATGTGGTTTCTGGTGTTTATACTCCTATGCCAATTGACGGGGAGCAAGAAAGTACCATGGAGAAGTTGCTACCAAGTGTTTACCGAGAATTATGCGCGATATGTGAAAAACTTGAAAGTCATAATAAGGACATGCAGGATATCGAATTTACTGTACAGGACGGTAAGTTATGGATTTTGCAGACTAGGTCTGGCAAGCGCACAGCCGAAGCTGCTATTCGCATAATAGTTGATATGGTAAACGAAGGAGTGATTACAAAAGAGGAAGGAATATTGAGAATTGATCCAAAAACTTTTGACAATTTATTGCATCCAGTTCTTGATGTTAAAATCGATCAAGAAGTAATAGGCAAAGGACTGCCAGCTTCTCCAGGTGTTGCTTCTGGATATGTAGTATTCAGTGCAAGTGATGCTGAAAAAGCTGCAGAGCAGGGCAAAAAAGTAATTTTGGTAAGATCAGAGACGAGCCCTGAAGATATTAATGGAATGAATGCTGCAAGTGGAATAGTAACAGCGCGAGGAGGTATGACCTCGCATGCCGCTGTTGTAACTCGTGGAATGGGTAAACCATGTATTTGTAGTCTAAATGGACTTTATATTGATAAAGATGAAAAATTTCTTTCTATGGGGGATATAAAAGTAAATAAAGGTGAATCAATCACCATCAATGGAGGAACAGGAGAGGTTATGCTTGGTATTCTCCCTACAATTTTGCCTGAATTATCTCAAGAGTTCAAAACGATAATTAACTGGGTAGATAAAGTCAAAACAGTGAAGGTGAGAGCGAACGCTGATACTCCAAAAGATGCAAAAATTGCAAAAGGATTCGGTGCAGAAGGTATAGGCTTATGTCGCACAGAACATATGTTTTTTGCTAGTGATAGGATCGAATTCATTCAAAAATTGATAATAGCTGATGATGAAAATGAAAGGGCAAGTGCATTAAATAAACTCGAAGAAATGCAAAAGTCTGATTTCAAAGAAATGTTTTTTATTATGGAGGGCAAGGAAGTCACTATACGATTACTTGATCCACCTCTACATGAGTTTTTACCTCATGATCAATCCATTATAGAAAAAATCGCCAGATCACTGAATAAGTCAGTTGAATCGGTAAAAAATAAAATAGTACAGTTATCAGAAAAAAATCCAATGCTTGGCCATCGAGGGTGTAGGCTTGCTATTTCTCATCCTGAAATATATAAAATGCAGATTAGGGCAATACTCAGTGCTGCAAGTGAATTAAGGAAAGAAAAGAAGATAGAAGTGAAACCTGAAATCATGATTCCTTTTATCATGAGCGAGAAAGAGTTTGTTCTGATATGCGAGTTAGTAAAGAAAGAAGCTAAAAATTTCGATGTGAATTATTCGATCGGAACGATGATAGAACTGCCAAGAGCAGCACTTATTGCTGACAAACTCGCAAAACACGCAGAATTTTTTAGTTTTGGCACTAATGATTTAACACAAACAACTATGGGACTTTCACGAGATGATTCAGTTAATTTCCTCGATTCTTATAAGGAAAGCAACATCTTCAAAAACGATCCCTTTGAGGTGCTAGATGTCGAAGGGGTAGGGGAATTAATCAGAATAGCTATCGAAAGGGGCAAAAAAACCAGAAAAGAAATTAAACTTGGTATATGTGGAGAGCATGGAGCGAATCCACAGTCCATAGAGTTTTTCATCAAATCAGGGGTTGATTATGTGTCATGCTCGCCCTATAGAGTACCGGTTGCAAAATTAGTGGCAGCACAGCTTAGCATAAGTTTGTTGGGCAGCACAACTGTACGAACATAGATTTCGCTAACAAGTAGCGGAATGATGATTTTTCAAATTGTCGATAAATCTAAGTCAGTTTAGCTATTTTGCTGCTACTTTTTTCTTAATATCTTAAGAAAGACTGATTTTTTGTTTAAAATAATATAAGATAAAATAATAGTGAGTTAGGTAAAAATGTCAGTATCAAAAGAACGTAAGGAATATTTACTAGAAAAGTTTAAATATGCTGCCAAAGAATTTGGCAAATCTGGTACAAAGTCCAATTATCTAGCAGTACCAAAGGAACAGCAACTCTCTATTGATTTAGGTAATAGAAAGGTTTTTGGTATCATAAATAAGATTCTGTATTGGATAGAGAATAATTTTACTTATTTTTTTCCATGATATAATTTGTTTCCAGAAGTTGGAGTTGAAGGAAGAAAAATTCCTGGAACTAATACAAGGGTTAAGTATTTTACTCCAGATGACCAAGCAGAGTATACTAAAATTCCTTATAAAGGAAAATTATACGTGGACTTAATGCCAGAAGTGGAAGGTAATAAGTTAAAAGGCTTTAAAGGCAAACTATATGATACAACTGATAAAATTAGTAAGGGTAAAAAAGGTTGTGTAGCTTATGTTATCACGCTTGATGGAAAATTAGTAACTCATGAACATATTAATGTTAACAAAAGCGAATGGGCTTATCGTCATTCAACTCTTGCAGGTGGTAGGCCAGTTTTATGTTCTGGTTTAATGAAAGTGGTAAATGGTAAAATAACTTATATAGACAATAATAGCGGGCATTATAAACCAGAATCAGCAAACTTATACAATGCAGTGAAAAAGTTAGAAGGTCTATTTTCGAAAGATGCAAAAGTTGTTTGCCTACCATATTGGATTAGCTTGAAAAAACAAATTCCGCTTATACGCAAAATTAATCTAGCCAAACGAGAACCTGTAGAGAAATTCTTGGAAAGGATGGAGAAAAAAGGGAAAGATGGATTGACTCAATATGAAAGACATTTTGAAAAGATAAAGGAATTTAATGAGCAGTATGAACAAAAATTGCTTCTTGCAAACTATAAGTCACCTACAAATGAACTGTCCTACAAACCAACTATACATAAAAAACACAGATTGAAATACTCTGAATATATTAACTTACACCTTAATTTTTTGAAAGAGTTTGATGAAAATCCTGAAGTGCAAAAAATAGCAATAGAACATTCAATAAGAAGGGTTATTGGAGCAAATTATGGCCATAAACCTACAGTTGCGCTTGCTAAGGCACAGGTAATAGATAAAGATGGAAAGCTGCAAGAAACGGACGAAATAGTAGGTATAAATGTTGCTTTTCACCATGAGAATGATCGTGATGGCTTTGCTAAACTTCTAGATTTTAAAAAGTATAGCTATATTTGTCATTTGCAAAATAAAGATAGAGCTGTTATGGAAAAATTAATGCCTAATAAATGGGTAGCTTTTATGAGTACAGACCAGGCTAACAAGTTTGTAAAGGATACTTTACAAATTAAAATTGATAGTGTTGAACAATTGGGTGCCCGTTTAGTGAAGAGCTAAACTCTATTAAATATATGCTAATATATCTACTCATCAGGGTGGCAAAATAGGTAGATGAGAGAAATACAACTAAATGTTGTCATGAAAGTAGCTCCTTTGTTGTCATGCCAGTGCTCAGACACTGGCATCCAGTTAAATTTACGGAGTATAATGGATTCGAGTGTCTGCTACTTGAATGACAAGCAAAGGCTACTCGGATGACAAGAAAGGGAGCACCGAAAATAAATAGGTGTCATCCCAGTGCGTGACACTGGGATCAAGGAATTCTGAGTTTTTGAAAAGATTATGGATTCCAGTGTCACGCACTGGGATGACACCCTTTTAGTTGCTGTACGCACATTGTGGTACAACCATACGCGTCAAGTTAAGAGATTGTGAGCAAATTTAGAGAGGTTAAAGTGGATACTCTAGCCCTTCTACGTTTGTCTTTTAATGAAAATAGCGACCAAGTTATAGTGAGTTTTTTAAGAAATGCTTTTAAACTATTAATTTTGGTTAATACTAAAAATAACTCTCTAACCCGCCTTTTTAGCTCAATAAATGCCTTTGTTAAGCTAAGTTCTGTATTCTTTTTCACTTCTGTGCAACCAACTATGCCGTGAAATATAAGAATTGCGCACAATTTAGCATATAGTTCACATAATACTCTGTATGGCTTTCCTTTTAGCTTATCAAGCCTGATATGGCTTTTATACAATTTAAATAATAACTCAATTTGCCACCTTACTCTGTAAATCGTTAATACTTGCTCAGCACTAATTTTATTTTCTGGAACATTAGTTATAAATATTGACCAGTTCAACAATTTTTGATTTCTTTTAGAGGATGTATATCCCTGCGATCTTGCTAATCTATTAGCTTTCCTTCTTCTGGCCATAGACTGTTCTTCAGTTAGTTTCTGACATATAATTCTTACTCTAATTTTTGCTTCTTTTCCTAACAATACCTCGTTTTCTAAAAATAACTTATCCTCTAAACATTCTAATAACTCCATTTTTTGATTTGTTTCTACATCATATATGTTGGTATCAGATTTATAACGACTTATGAAATAAGCTCCTATTTCATTGATTTGTTTAAAAGAACTTGGCACAAAATAACCGAGATCAGATATTAGCAAATCATTGCTTAATATATTACTTAAATGTTTCCTATATCCCTGGTCTGATCTTACCCCCTCCGTTAAATTAAGTTGGTCTATTATCTGATTCATGTAGTCGAAAACTAATTGTAACTTTATTCCAGACTTAGTATTGCTTTCATAGCCACTGTAGCTAGTACCATAACCTTTATACATCTCTTCCATACTGTTAGGTAGAGTAATATAGCTACTGTCCAATAATTTAACACTATTAAATTGCTGTAAGATTTTGCAATCAACTTGCAAGATATTTTTAAAGAGAATCACAGATTCATTATACATCCTTTTCATAAATTCCACTGCTTCTTCAGTAAATCTAAAATCCAAACCTTGTTTTGTTATATCTATCGAGTCCTCGTTTAGTAATTGACACATTGTTTCTACGCTACAATTATCAACTCCTATATTACCCAAGACCATGGCTTTTACGAATGATGAACCTTTTAGCTTTCTCTTTCTTTTTATAAACCTTGTTGTAATTGAGATTTTCTCTGCTTTTTCATTAAAAAATTCTTTGAGCTTTTTTGATAAGCAAGTTATTTTATTCATTGGTTCTCTCACTAAAAGTATATCTGGGAGAACTTATACCTTATTATTCTATCTCTTTCATACCTTTATTTCCTTAACTTGACGCGTATGGTGGTACAACAGACCAAGATGGAGTTAATAGGGTCTCCTCTTCCTGAAAATACGGAAAGTCAGTAAAAAAAATCAGGCATTAGCACTTCAGCTCTGCAGTTGAGTCAATATGAGAGAGTAAGTCTACAAAAGTAGACTTACTAATTGAACTTTGATCCTTTATTTTACTATAGAACAGCACTGAATCTGCGGGATCATAGAATTTATTTCCAATCTCTCTGAATGTACTACTTATATCAATAGGTGTCGACTCTTCTTGTGAATCAGATTTAAATAAGCCATGAGTATCTTTCAGACGACAGTACCACTTGCAATTATTTCGCTCTGCTGTTACCTACCCTGGGGACTTTTCTTCACATTCTCTATAGCAATCATGAAGTGCCTTCCATTAAAATGGAGGGTTTAGTATAGGGTTTGTCATAATATACTCCTTAATTATAAAACTAATAGCACGTTAGTACTTATATGCTAATATAATGTTAATTCTTATATTGACATAATAACTTTTCGGATAAGGTTTCTTAATTAAAAATTTCATTTTGGCAAACTTACTTATTGTAGGAAAATTTGCTTACGTAAAACTGTTTATAGAGTGACAATAGATGTATTATACTTATACTTCTGATATTTGAAAATTTATGCAGTTATTTCTAACAAGATTGGTCAATAAATTTTACTGTTTAAGGATGAGAAACAAAGTAATCATCGTTTCCAGTATTGCTCTTATTCTACTGTTTTTTATCAACAATACATTTTTAAAAAAAGATCAGGCGGTTCATAGTGATAATCCAATTAGTAGTTTTTCAGTAAAAACTCAGGATTATACTCCACAAAATCGCACTGTATATTTAAATTTTTCTGGTACAGTAAATCCCTTGCATAGGGCAAGCCTTGTCTCAAGAACAAGTGGTCAAGTTATTGCTATTTATTTGTCTGATGGTGAAAAAGTAAAAAGAGGCGATGTAATTTTAAAGATAGAAGATTATGACAGAGTTGCACAAGTTGAGAAAGCCAAAGCTTTATTAAATCAGCGTGAAATTGAGTATGATTCCTCTCGAAAATTGAATAAAAAAGGCTATGGAGCACAGATAAGAGTGGAATCAGCTTTTACTGCATTGCAGAGTGCAAAAGCTGACCTAAAAAGGCTAGAATTGGATTTAGAAAACACTGCGATTAAATCTCCTATTGATGGTTATATAGATAAGATCAACGTAAATGAAGGGGATTTTGTTAATCTTGGACATAAGATAAATGACATAGTTAATTTTGATCAGGTTCTTGTGGTGTTATATGTTTCAGAAAATGAAGTAAATAAAATAAAGCTAGGTAGCACAGCGCAAATTAATTTGCTAGACGGAAGGGAATTAGTAGGTGAAGTGAGTTTTATTAGTAAAATTGCTGAGCCTAAAACTGGATCTTATAGAGTGGAGGTAAAGGTAACTGATAATGAGATTATATCTTTGCAAGGACTGACTGCTAGTGTAAGCCTCCCTTCAGGTGAAAGATTTGCATATAAAATTCCTTCTTCGGCCTTAAGCTTAAATGACGATGGTATTCTTGGAATAAAGATTGTTGATGATAATAATTATGTAGTATTTACAGCAATAGAAATTGTTGATTATGAAGACGATGGAGTTTGGGTAGTCGCAAATAATGAAAGTAAGCCTATAAAGCTAATAACATTGGGTCATCTATTTGTGAAGCCTGGTGATAAGGTATAACTCGAATGTAACATGACACCAAATGAGCTACTCGCATTTTTGAGGTATAAATCACAATATTTGTACAGTTGTGTGTGTGCTACTAAAAGGGTGTCATTCAAGTAGCTGACACTGAAATCCAGAAAAGAAGGCAGTGTCTGGACACTGACACTATGTTTTTATTTTGCCACTCTGCTGTGTAAACTTACTCGGCAATAACCTTTTTTTCTTTTAACAAATTTTGTAATTCACCGTTTTCATACATCTCACGGATTATGTCACAGCCACCAATAAACTCTCCCTTTATATATATTTGTGGAATTGTTGGCCAATCAGAAAAACTTTTTATGGACTGACGTATTTCATCATTCTCAAGTACGTTGATGCATTTAAACTTTACATTCAATTTTTTGAGAATTGACACGACGAGCCCAGAGAATCCGCATTGAGGAAAGTCAGAGGTGCCTTTCATATACAGCACTACATCATTTTCTGCTATGTCTTTTTTTATTTGTTCAAAGTTGTTCATAAATATCACCTTAATTTTAAGTGCTAGTTTCTAGTTGCAATGCATGTATAGACTGATCTTTGAGAGCTTTATATACCATTCTATGTTGTTCTATTTTTGTCTTTCCAGAAAAACACTTGGAAGTTATTTTTAGATGGTAATGATCATCATCTCCAGCAAGGTCCTTAATCTTTATATCAGCATCAGGAAATGATTGTTTGATAATTTTCTCTAACTCGTGAATTGTAATAGTCATCAGTTTATTTTAATTATAAGTCTAAAATACGCAATTAATTATTGTGAAGACAATAGATTCAGCGTGCTTAGAGCACTAGCAAGACGAGATTTTAATTGGCTTTCATACTTATTCCAGTTCTCTATTTCCTTTCTTGCCACACCTGAAGTAACTGCAGCTTTTGCAACAGCAGGAGATACTATAGAAATTAATCTTGGATCAAATGGAGTAGGTATTATATATTCACGTCCATAGCTCATTTTACGACCGCCATAGGCTGCAGATATCTCATTTGGCACTGATTCGCGGGCAAGCTTTGCTATTGCATCTGCAGCAGCAATTTTCATTTCATCATTTATTGTCGTTGCATGTACGTCGAGTGCTCCTCTGAATATGTAAGGAAATCCCATTACGTTATTGACTTGGTTGTTATAGTCTGACCTACCAGTTGCAATTATTGCATCTGGCCTTACAGATTTTGCAAATTCAGGCCTTACTTCTGGATCAGGGTTAGCAAGAGCAAAAATGATCGGGTCTTTACCCATGCTTTTTAACATCTCTTCGCTAAGCACATCCTTTGCGGATAGTCCGATGAATATATCAGCGCCTTTTATGGCATCAAGTAGAGAACGTTCTTTAGTGTCAATTGCATATTTTTCCTTCCACTCATTCATATCCTCTTTTCTGTCTTTGTGTATTACTCCTTGTTTGTCACATAGTACTATGTTCTTAGCACCCATAGACTTCAGTATTTCCAAACACGCAATACCAGCTGCTCCAGCACCATTCATGATGATCTTGACATTCTCTAATTTCTTTCCAGCAATATCGAGGGCATTTTCTATACCAGCTGCAACAACTACTGCAGTTCCATGTTGATCATCATGAAAAACCGGAATATCCATCAATTCATTTAGACGTTTTTCTATTATGAAACAATCAGGAGATTTTATATCTTCTAAATTTATTCCCCCCCAACTTGGACCAAGATACCTTACTGCATTGATGAAATCTTCTATGTTTTCTGTGTCAACTTCTATATCAATTGCATCAATGTCAGCAAAACGCTTAAATAAAACAGCTTTGCCTTCCATGACGGGTTTTGAAGCAAGAGGACCGATATTGCCAAGTCCCAGCACTGCGGTGCCATTTGAAATGACAGCCACATAATTGCTTTTTGCCGTGTAATCATAAACAGCTTTAGGATTTTTAGCTATTGCAAGGCATGGGGCTGCAACACCAGGGGAATAAGCAAGTGATAGGTCATGCTGTGTGGATAAGGGTTTTGTTGGTATAACCGATACCTTACCAGGTTTACCACTTTTATTATGGTACTTAAGTGCTTCTTGTTTTGTGGTGTTATCTAAATCATTATTCATGCTTTGAGCTTATTGTTAGTAATTTTTTAAGTATATGGGGTTTTTATGAATGTTCAACTATTAGCTTGTGAATTCTGCTGTACTTCTGTATAAGTTTATCTACCAATAGTGTGACTTACATGCTTAAGAAAAACGTGCCTAATTTGCTAACAATTTCTCGTGCGCTCGCGATACCGGCAATAATATCAAGCTTTTATATAGAAAGTAAATATGCAAGTCTAATAACAATATTGATCTTTATGTTTGCGTGCATTACAGATTTTTTTGATGGTTATTTAGCACGTGCATGGAAAGTCCAATCGAATTTTGGCAAGTTATTTGATCCAATTGCCGACAAGTTAGTAGTAGCTTCAACAATAATCATGCTAGTTTATAAGCACAAGATAGATGATATTACAATTATACCGTCAGTTATAATTGTTTGTAGGGAGATATTAGTTTCAGGTATGCGGGAGTTTTTGATAGCTACAAACGTTAGCCTACCTGTGAGTAAGGCTGGAAAAATTAAAACATTTTTGCAGATGATTGCTGTGGTAGCGCTAATAATGAGTGATTATGAGAAAATTCGATATGCAGGTGTGATTTGCTTATGGGCTGCAGCTGTTATGACTATGTGGTCAGGCTATAATTACGTTCTAGCTAGCATCAAACAGATTGACTAAATTGCTTAAGAGTATACAAAGAAAGTTAATAATTTCACAATGTTGACTGATTAGTTAAAATCCTGTATAATGTATTAGTTTATAAATTAGTCAAGTTTGTATGACTGGTATTATTATAGATAGCTTTAATACTGAGTCTTCCTTTAAGAGATCAAGTTCTGAGAAAGATATTAAAATAGAGGATTTTTTTCGAGATTTCTGGTCAACAGTTGATGAAGAAGAAAAAAAGAGAAAAAAACTTGAGCAAGAATTATTAATACTTGAAGAAGGAAAAAAAAAGCAGAAGCTGGAACAGGAGTTATTAACGTTAAAAAAAAGAGAGCTAAATAGAAAATGTGTATCATTGGCAACAATGGTTCCATTTGCATTGCTGATGGCAATTGAGCTCGAAAAAACATGTAGCGATCAGGTATTACTTGGCCTTATAAGCGGTGCATTAGGCCATATTATATTACCTTTCACAGTCTTATCTCTTATTTGCACGCTATATTTAATTTATAATAATAGAAAAATAGCAGAAAAAGAACGAGAGTTGGAGAATATTGAAGATGGAGAAAAAGAAAAGAGAGATATTCCTTATACAGTTGATGATTACTGTAACTATGCTGATGCTGCTTTAGTTACATTAGTTATTGTGGCTAGCATAGTAAGCGAAGCATTGGCACAAGGAATAATAGAAGACGTAGCTTTTTCAATTTCTAGTATATTCTACTTTGTAGCGAGTGCTACTTTTTGCTATTGTGAGTACAAGAAAAATAAAAATTCTGAAGTAGAAAAAGATCAAGGCTTTGATGAGAAATCTGAAAAAAAGACAAGCAATATGTCTACAGCTAAGTTAATGCTTGCTGGTTCTTCTTTATTACTAGTCAGGAGGATAATGTTGATTTCTGAAGTAGCATTATCTGCTGTTGGACCTGCTTTAGGTCTAGTAGGTATTGCTCTTTTGATGGTCGGAAGTGGATTGATCATACATTCTTATATTAGAAAGCTAGAGAACGTAGAAGTGAGTGGAAAAGGTGTTTCAACAGGTGCTGGTATAGGTAATATACGGGAAGGGCAGGTTTTTGCTCGATGATAATGCCAAAAATTTGTTTATTTAGGTAATATTTAGTCTATACTTTATTTTGATCAAAAAAAATCTTATGTATAAGACTTTAATCATATGCTTTTTTCTTCTAATTTGCCACTTTACGCAGTTATATGCGAATGACCTTGAACACACTGAAACTGAACTATATGAGGAGGCAGTTAAGCTTTATGATCAGAAAAAATATAAGCAAGCTATTAGAGCATTTCAAAAGATAAAGGATTTGTATCCTTTATCTTATTGGGCAATGAAAGCCAAATTATTGTCTGGGTTTTCTCACTATAATATGGGTAAATACAGCGGTGCTGCAAGTGATATGGATGATTATATATACGTTTATCCAAATGGTGAAGATTTGCCATATGTATATTACTTAAGAGTATTATCTTATTACATGCAAATTAACAAAGTGCAGCTTGGGCAACAAATTGCATATAAAACTTTAGAGCTAGCTACTGAATATATTAATCTTTTTCCGAATAGCGAATATATAGAAGAGATCAAAGAAAAAGAAAAATTAATCACAGAACATATATCAAAAAAAGAGTATTCTATTGGTGAATTTTACCTAAAGCGTGGTGAATATTTAGCAGCAATTAAGCGTTTTCAAAATATGATAAGCGATAAAGATTCTAAATATTCTTCTAGAGTTATTAGTTATTTAATAACAGCTCACTTAGCTCTTGGCCTTGACTTAGAAGCTGAGCAGTATGAAAATATGTTAGTAGAAGGGGTTAATTAGTTTTCTTATGGCTGGTCATTCACAGTTTTCAAATATAAAACATCGAAAAGGTGCTCAGGATGCAAAGCGCTCGCAAAAATTTACGAAGCTCATTAGGGAAATAACAGTTGCTGCAAAACAAGGGCTGCCTGATCCCGAACTCAATCCACGTCTTCGCTCTGCTATCTTTGCTGCGCGAAAGGAAAATCTACCAAAAGATAAAATAGAAACAGCAATAAAAAATGCAGCTGGTAACGTTGCTGGAGAAAGTTATGAAGAAATACAATATGAAGGCTGCGGACCTTCTGGTGCTGCACTTATTGTCCATGCTCTGACAAATAATCGCAACCGAACTGCTTCTGAGATACGTTATATCTTTTCTCGCAAAGGCGGTAATTTGGGAGAAACAGGATGTGTGAGTTACCTTTTTGATCATGTAGGCTTAATTGTCTATAAAGCAGAGGGTATAAATTTTGAAGATTTATTTAACTATGGAATTGAATTAGAAGTATTGAATGTTGAGGAAAATAACAAAGAAGAATTATATGTTATAACTTGTGAAGTAAAAGACTTTGGTAAAGTACGTGACGCTTTCTATACAAAATTTGGAGAACCAGAACTTGCTCGTCTTTCATGGCAACCAAAGGACCTGATTGAAGTTAGCGACAAAGAATTAATTGATAAATTATCTATATTAGTTGAAGAGCTAGAAGATAATGATGATGTGCAGTATGTTGAAGGTAATTTTATTTTTGCTGATAAACTATGAGGCTGGTAATACTTCCACTGCTTTGTATTTTACCAGCATATGCAACTGAAACATTTGTGCAGAAAGACTATTGTCATTCCAGTGCCCAGACACTGGAATCTAGCAAAATTGATTATAAACAGTACGCTATACAACATTTTCGATTAAAAAGCTGGATTCCAGTGTCAAGCACTGGAATGACACTAACCCACTCTCCAGTGTTATTCCAAGACGGGATCAGGAAAAAAAAAGCTGCTTTGGTGACAGAAAGTGATAGAAAGCTATCATTCATATCCAGTGACATAAAATCCTCTTTTTTTGATGCAGGAGGTTTGGCGCCAAATACGGTGATGAAATTAATCAACGTATATAAAGATTTTGGTATAGGTTTTAAAAAAGACATTGTGCCAAAAGGTAAGTTGGAGGTTCTTTTTGAGAAATCACTCGGTAATCAGAAAGCTGAAGAAAAAATTTTATATACTTCACTGACAACAAACAATAAAGCCATTAGCTTATATCATTATAAATCGCAAGACGGCAAAGAAAGGTATTTTAATAAAGAGGGTGTAAGCTTAAAGAGTTTCGTAAGTCCTTTGAATGGAGATTATCGTATATCTTCGAAATTTGGTAATAGAAAGCATCCTGTTCGCGGTAAAATTGCTTTTCACAAAGGAGTAGATTATGCAGCTAAGCTTGGCAGTCCCATATATGCTGCTGCAGAGGGTGTGGTAGAATATATAGGAAAGAATGGTGGCTATGGAAATTACATCAAAATAAAACACAAAAATGAATATTCAACTTGTTACGCACATATAAGCAAATTTAGTAGCGATATAAAGTTAGGCTCTAAAGTAAAGCAGGGGCAGATCATTGCTTATGTCGGCAGCACTGGTGTTGCAACAGGACCTCATTTACATTATGAAGTTATATATAATGGTAAACATATTGATCCGCTTACGATAGCTCATGGCAATGAGATAAAGTTGCCTGATCGTGAATTAAGAGAGTTTAAATTATTTGTAAGTAAGGTAGATGAAATAATCAGCAGAGAGGGTGCAAGTGAAAAAGCAATCTGATAAAGACAGCACAGATAAAAATACGATAAGTGATAGAAATCTAAGTAAAATTCGGGCTTTTCCTGTACTAATAGCGCTAGGGTTAATTTTATTGGTACTTTTTGTGTATGACAGCACAATTGCACTTGGAGTTGCTGCTGTTTCAATTTTGACTTTTCTTCAGGCACTTTTCGTTAATGACCCTAATGAAGCAAGAGTGATAGAGTTTTTTGGTCATTATATTGGAACTTATTTTAAGTCTGGAATATGTGTAACGCTTCCGTTTTCGAGTAAATATAGAGTGTCTCTGAAATTTCAGAATATTAACACAGAAAAAATTAAAGTTAATGATGCTAATGGAAGTCCGATAGAGATTTCAGTAGTAATTGTTTGGAGAGTTAGCAGTCCTGCAAAGGCATATTATAATGTTAATAATTATCATGAATTCGTTTTTGTGCAAAGTGACTCGGTAATTAGAGAACTGGCAAGTAATTATCCGTATGATAGCGAAAACGATGAGGAATCTTTGCGTAAAAATTCTGATAAAATTTCAAATGAATTGAGATCAATGCTACAACAAAGATTGAATATTGCTGGAATTGAAATTGCAGAAGCGAGAATATCGCATTTGGCCTATTCATCTGAGATTGCACAAGCAATGCTGAGGCGTCAACAAGCGCATGCCATCACCTCTGCAAGAAGGCATATAGTGCAAAATGCAATAGGAATTATCGAAGAAGTAATAGCCCATTTTGAAAAAAATAAAAGCTTACAATTGGATGGAAAACAAAAGGTTCAATTGATAAACAATTTGCTAGTTGCTCTGATCTCTGAGCAGGATGCACAGCCGACTATTAGTTTGGATAATAATTAGCATAGAAGCCGATTGGGTTTCATGAATGCAAGTCACTGTTAATTTCTTGATTAATAGACTAAATGATGTTATAAATTACACGCATTAGGGGTGCTCTAAAAAAGCTGAGAGTACATAAAGTACAACCCTTTGAACCTGATCTTGTTAAAACAAACGTAGGAAAATGTATGTATATAAATATTGAAGAATGCTTTGGCTTCATCGCGTTCATTACATCTCTCATTGGGTTATTGCCTCAAGTATATAGAGCATATATCACAAAACTTACTCGTGACGTATCGATGCTAATGTTAGTGAATTATCTTATTTGTTCATCATCTTGGCTTATTTACGGTATTTGTCAGGGTTTAACTTTTGTGATACTCAGTAATATTGCTGGATTAGTGATCAGTATAATATCAATTGTTCAAAAATGTTACTACGATGCAAAAACTGCACGAAGCGTTTTATAACCATATGCTACATTGTAGCGTGGAGCAAGAATATCGTTCTATTGTAGTACTAAATGGAGAAATACCTGATTCATCGTTTTTTAAACAAGATATACCTGTTATTGCTGTAGATGGAGGAGCAAATAAGCTTCTATCAATTGGCGTAAAACCTGATCTTGTAATAGGAGATTTGGATAGTATAAATCCGAATTTACGTGCTAATTTAAATACAGTATATCTACCTGATCAAGATTATTGCGACTTTTCTAAAGCAATGGCTCACTTAAAAACAGTAAAGTTATTGCCATCAATAGTAACGGGTATTACTGGAGGAGCAATTGATCATATACTACAAAATATTAACTTTTTTTTAAGTACAGATAGTATCTTTTATATGCCTTCGCCTCCCACGGTGGGGTACGCCTTACAAAAAGGTATTAGCTATTTTTCCTCTTTGCTAAAAAATACTAAAATATCCTTACTTGGTATACCGAAAGCTCAAATATCAACTAAAGGATTACAATGGGAACTGTACCTTAGTAACCTTGCTTTTCCAGGAAAGAATTCTTGCTTTAATCGAAGTTTAGGCAATGAGTTATCTATAGAAATACACAGCGGCGTGTGTTTAGCAATGATATATTTAGAAGCAGTAAATGATGATGGTGTGTATTGAGTTAAAACATTAAGAAAAAAAAGTAGAAAAACCGTGTTAACACTAATTCTAAAAACTACAGGCGCCTGTTATTAGCTAAAGTAAAGGTCAAATATCTGGAATTCTGGACATAAAATCCTTCTGTATAAAAAAGATTCAGAATGTACACACAACAGATGTGGCTGAATTTTTATTGAAAAATTGGTTAAAAGGTCTGCAGACCAAGATAGATTTTGAGCTCTCTAAATATCTCTACCATCATTATAATGGCATCTTGAGTATGCGGAAGCAATTTTTTCATTAAAATAAAAAATTTTATTCTACAGCGAATAAAAAGGAGTTTGCTAATTTTCATACTGATCGGATTTCACTACTCAAACCTAGAAACTTTAATGTCAAGGTATCTGTTCAGGGGAATGTGCAAGTCATTGCTCCCTTTCTTGTCATTCCAGTCACAGCTGTACGAACATTGTGGTTTGTGGGCAATTCGCGTAGCAGACGGTGTCATTCCAGTGCTTGACACTGGAATCCAGATTGGGCCTAAGTTGGTAAACACTTTACAACGTTTTGGATGGAACTCTGTGAAAGGACTGGATGCCAGTGTCAAGCACTGGAATGACACCATTTGCTGTGCAATTTACCTGCAAAAATGAATGTTCGTACAGCCATACGCGTCAAGTTAAGGAAATAAAGGTATGAAAGAGATAGAATAATAAGGTATAAGTTCTCCCAGATATACTTTTAGTGAGAGAACCAATGAATAAAATAACTTGCTTATCAAAAAAGCTCAAAGAATTTTTTAATGAAAAAGCAGAGAAAATCTCAATTACAACAAGGTTTATAAAAAGAAAGAGAAAGCTAAAAGGTTCATCATTCGTAAAAGCCATGGTCTTGGGTAATATAGGAGTTGATAATTGTAGCGTAGAAACAATGTGTCAATTACTAAACGAGGACTCGATAGATATAACAAAACAAGGTTTGGATTTTAGATTTACTGAAGAAGCAGTGGAATTTATGAAAAGGATGTATAATGAATCTGTGATTCTCTTTAAAAATATCTTGCAAGTTGATTGCAAAATCTTACAGCAATTTAATAGTGTTAAATTATTGGACAGTAGCTATATTACTCTACCTAACAGTATGGAAGAGATGTATAAAGGTTATGGTACTAGCTACAGTGGCTATGAAAGCAATACTAAGTCTGGAATAAAGTTACAATTAGTTTTCGACTACATGAATCAGATAATAGACCAACTTAATTTAACGGAGGGGGTAAGATCAGACCAGGGATATAGGAAACATTTAAGTAATATATTAAGCAATGATTTGCTAATATCTGATCTCGGTTATTTTGTGCCAAGTTCTTTTAAACAAATCAATGAAATAGGAGCTTATTTCATAAGTCGTTATAAATCTGATACCAACATATATGATGTAGAAACAAATCAAAAAATGGAGTTATTAGAATGTTTAGAGGATAAGTTATTTTTAGAAAACGAGGTATTGTTAGGAAAAGAAGCAAAAATTAGAGTAAGAATTATATGTCAGAAACTAACTGAAGAACAGTCTATGGCCAGAAGAAGGAAAGCTAATAGATTAGCAAGATCGCAGGGATATACATCCTCTAAAAGAAATCAAAAATTGTTGAACTGGTCAATATTTATAACTAATGTTCCAGAAAATAAAATTAGTGCTGAGCAAGTATTAACGATTTACAGAGTAAGGTGGCAAATTGAGTTATTATTTAAATTGTATAAAAGCCATATCAGGCTTGATAAGCTAAAAGGAAAGCCATGCAGAGTATTATGTGAACTATATGCTAAATTGTGCGCAATTCTTATATTTCACGGCATAGTTGGTTGCACAGAAGTGAAAAAGAATACAGAACTTAGCTTAACAAAGGCATTTATTGAGCTAAAAAGGCGGGTTAGAGAGTTATTTTTAGTATTAACCAAAATTAATAGTTTAAAAGCATTTCTTAAAAAACTCACTATAACTTGGTCGCTATTTTCATTAAAAGACAAACGTAGAAGGGCTAGAGTATCCACTTTAACCTCTCTAAATTTGCTCACAATCTCTTAACTTGACGCGTATGGTTCGTACAGCTGTGTGCTTGACGCTGAAATCCATTATACTCCGTAAATTTAACTGGGTGCCAGTGTCAGCTACTTTCATGACATCAACTGATTTTTTTTTGCATTCCAGTTATGCAAGAAATCTATTATATAATATTATTATCACCCTCTTGATAGTTTGTTAGCTCCTCTCCTCCTGAGTTACTTGGTGCAATTATTTGATCAGATTCAGTTGATGGTTCATCAGATCCAAACAACCATGAAAAAAATCCACCCAAAAATGATCTTATTAAAGAAAAAGGTTTAATCAGTATACCAAACAAACTACTAAAAAAAGAGCTTGGCTGTTCTTCATTTGTTGATGATTCACTTCGTGGACTAACACCATTTTGTGTAAGTGTTATGTCAATAGAATGTCCATTATCAGCAGCTTCAATTTTTACATCACTTTCTTCTTCTGCACTGATCTCCTGTTGTTCTTCCTTTGGGTCTTGCTCTTGTGTAACTGGTTGGACATTACCTTCTTGTCCAGCATCTTCCTCTTGATCTCCTTCACTATCTGTCGATACTGAACTGTCATCAGTTTTTTCTGCGGCTTTTTTTAATAGAGCTTTTATTTCTTCTGTTTTAGCTAAATCAAAAGGAGTTTTTTCATCCTTGTCTTTTACATTGATAGCGATTCCGTCTACTGCTAATAGAATTTTTACTATGTCTATATGACCATTTTTAGCAGCATAATGTAAAGGGGTCTTTTCACTTTCATCTATTGCATTAACATCTGCCCCCTTATCTAGATCATCTTCTAGCTGCTGAGAAAAACTGTCCCCAAGCTTAGCAAATAAGTGTAAGGGAGTCGCTTTATATAATTCTAGTTTAATTTCATTAACACCATTGGGTTTGTTAAAATATATTACAGAACTAAATCTTGTTTTATTATTTATATCGGTACCAATCTTTATGAAGTCTAAATCATTTTTAACAAAATCTTTTCCTGATGATTGGTAATGGTCAATGACTTGCTTTTTTATTGACTTATGAGATCTTTTAATATTTTCTATAATTTTATTTACTTCTTCTTGTGAAAAGCTGAAAGCTAAAGGTTCATAATCTTTATAATCATCAGAAATTGTCGCTTTGAAAAGGGTATAAACTTTATTGATTTGTCTTGAAGATATTTCTTTTTGTGAAAAGTTGAAAGCTGGAGGATACACACTGTAATTAAAACCTTCATATTTAAACTCAAGTGGCCCAGTTCCAATAAATTTTAGATTATGATCCTTTGTTAGTTGTGATAAAAAATTTTTCCATTTACTTTCATCAAACTCGTTGTAACGAGGCCATGAGTAAATTAATACTTTATCTCCAACATCTCCAAATTGTACATGAATACTGTTTGGTTGTTTAAATATATCATTATATTCTTTTCCAAAATCATAGGTGTTAAGAACCTCAACTGACATATTATGAACATCATTGCTGATATATTTTAAGAAGATTTCCCTAACTTTGTGAGTCTTTTCAGCTAATCGAACTTTCTCACCCTGATTTAGGGAGCTGTTAAAATGTGTATAATCAATAAAATTGCCACTCATCTGAACTTTTCTATAGAAATTGTATTATCATGGTACAGTTGCTAATAATCAATGAACTCTGCAGATAAAGTTCTCTGGATGCCAGCACCACATACCGAAATTACACCTTCATAAGGTTATATAAGAAATCTATTGTAATCAGCCTTCTCTGTGTTTTTCAGTATATTTAAGTAAACTATATATAAGAATTGCAATTATAGAACATGCAACTGTTAACAGTAAATTTGGTAAAATACTATAGTGAAAAAATTTTCCTACTATATATATTCCAATAGCTCCAAACATCATATTGCAGAATGAGAGGACTGCACTACCAAGCCCTATACCCTTGATTGTTTCTAAAGCAGAAGTTACGTTATTGCTGATTACGAGTGCAAGCCCGATATTGCTCGGAATCCAAAGAACTTGAAGAATAAGTACACTTAACTTGTTTGCGAGATAAAAATATACCAATAAACCATCCGATATCATCGGTAATACCAAACCTATTATTAACATCTTGCTCACTCCTATTTTTGGTACGTACCTTCTATTAATTAAAGTTCCAATTATGTAAAATATAACTATGATTGATATGAGATAGCCAAAATATTGTACTTCAACGCCCATTGATTCAAATATGAACGGGTAGTTAGCAATGTATGCCCAAAGCCACATGAAAGTTAATCCATGAATGTTTGAAAATCCAAGGAAACGATAATTCTTAAATATTAATATATACTGCTTGAAGATATTAATACTGGCTTTACTTTTATTTACGGTCAGCGTTTCTTGTAGCTTCAAGTAAATAAAAATGAGCATAATAATTGCGGCAAGTGATATGATAAAAAACAAAAACTTCCAACTATAACCATGTGAAATTATATAACTGCCTACCACTGGAGCTATTCCAGGTGAAAGTGCTACTATCATATTTAACTTTGAGATTACTCTTGAGTATTCACTACCTGAGTACATATCCCTGATTGCTGCATATCCGACAACGCCTGCAACACCAGCTCCAGCTCCTTGTATAAACCGGATTAATATTAAAAGTATAATATTATCAGCTATACAACATACAATACTTGCCAAAGTAAAAATTGTCATACCAATCAGCATTATTAGGCGCCTGCCATAATAGTCTGACAATGGGCCATAAATTAATCCAGATATTGCAACTCCTACTAAATTTAAACTGATCGTAAGCTGCGCTATATTACCTTTCACCTTAAAATAGTTGGCAATACTTGGCAATGCAACTGAGTATAAGTCTGTTGCCATATCAACAACTGCTACAGATAATATAATAATAAGAGAGATGATATTTTGTGAAAAAGCTGTCGACACTAATGATTTACTGGATTAAATATGTTTAATTGTAGTATATTTTTCTCATTAGTATATTAATTTAACTGCTAATCTCTGTATAAAATATGGATAAATCACAATTAGTTAAAGAGGTTTTCGATTCTGTAGCAAATCGCTACGACATTATGAATGATATAATGAGCCTTGGAATGCACAGGCTATGGAAAGAGAAGATGGTAAGTAGTGTGCATTTTAAAAAGAACTCCAAGGTTTTGGATATTGCTGGAGGAACCGGAGATATAGCTATAAGAATAGCAAGAGGTGAACCAAGTACTCAAGTTACAGTATGTGATATAAATCAAAACATGCTGGACAAAGGGCGTGATAAAGCAATAAATTCAAATCAGCTAAATTTCAATTGGGTATGTGCAAATGCAGAGAGTTTACCATTTGAAGATTCTGAATTTGATTATTATACAGTAGCTTTTGGTATTCGAAACTTTTCTGACCGTAAAAAGGCTTTAAGTGAAGCATATAGGGTATTGAAGCCAGATGGGAAATTTATTTGCTTGGAGTTTGCCCCTATGCATTATCAAAATGAGATATTCACCAAATTTTATGACTTATACTCATTTAAAGTAATTCCTAAAATTGGTAGCATGGTTGCTAAAGATAAGGGTTCTTACGAATACCTAGTAAGAAGCATAAGAGAATTTCCAACTCAAACTAATTTTAAAATGGAAATTGAAGAGGTAGGCTTTAAGAATGTTGAGTTCTATAATATGAGCTATGGAATAGTGGCGTTACACATTGGAATAAAATGAATATTAAACTCTGGTATGCTCATCCTTCCAACAGTTCTTTTGCTATCTTCCTGTAATTGCGCAGCGTTTTTCCTTCAGTAGAAATCAAGCTAAAGTTTCTTGAACGTATTGCTCTAACGAAGTACACTGTAAACTAATATTGTAACTTTTTCCTGAAGCTAAATACTTAACTTTAAAATAAAATGCGATCTAACATTAAGCAGCTATTTTACTATATAAAACCTAGTCTACATTATTTTAGCATAGCTTTTATTGCAGTTCTATTTTCAGCTTTAACGATTCTTCTTTTTGGTAGGGGCTTAAGCAACATAATTGATTCTGGCGCAGAGCATAACTTTACTACCAAGCTCGTAGTTTCAATACTGATAGTTTTAGGCATTTCTTTCACTGCATTTATTCGGTTATATTTCATTGGCATTGGCAGCGAGAAAGTTATCGCAAGAATCAGATACGACTTATATAGCAGTATCACTGACTTGCAACCGAGTTTCTTTGAGAACACAGGCGTACAAGATGTTATCTCAGCATTAATTACTGATACCTCTGCATTGCAATCGATAATAAACAGCAGCTTACTGACAATATTGAGAAATTTTGTTGTACTGACTGGTAGTGTTGCAATGCTATTATACACAAATCTGTACCTCACTGCATATGCAGCTGCAATAATACCCATACTTCTCATTATCATGACTTCACTTGGAAAAAAAGTTCGCAATTATGCACGCTTCGCTCAGGATAAATTAAGTGAGCTTGCATCATTTAGTGAGGAAAATTTTAGATCTATAATAACTATCAAATCGTTTGTACTCGAAGAAAATGAAAAAATTCGTTTTCAGAAACATCTAAACTCAGTATCAAAATCATACGTAAAATTAGTACTCTTACGTGCTATTTTAGTAACTCTAGTTATCACGTGTGTGATAGGTTCGCTAGTTATTTTGCTTTTTTTTGGAATAAAAGAAGTCTTAAGTAATAATATGACCATTGGAGAACTCTCCTCATTTGTGTTTTATTCAGCGCTTGCTTCAGGGGCTGTAAACAATCTAAGCGATAACATCAGTGATTTGCAACGAGGTCTTGGAATTGTAGAGCGTTTATTTGAATTTATGAACATGAAAAGCTCTATATTAGATAGTGATAATCCTATAAGGATCAATAGTGTTCAAAAAAGAATTTCGTTTAATGATGTAACATTTTTTTATGCTGATAAGCCAGCATTAAATAACGTATCATTTTCTATAGAGGTAGGCCAATCAGTATCAATTGTTGGACCATCTGGAAGTGGCAAGAGCACCATTTTAAAGCTTTTGCTCCGTTTTCACGATCCAAGTGAAGGCAGTATTACTATTGATGGGCATGACATCAAATCAATTGCGCTAAATGACCTCAGATCGTTGTTTGGCTTAGTGCCACAAGACCATATGATATTCTCTTGTTCAATAATGGAAAATATACTATATGGTAAACCAGATGCTGAATATGAAGAGGTGAAGCAAGCAGCTATCAGCGCTTATGCGATGGAATTTATTGATAAGCTGCCGGATAAATTTGATACATTTGTAGGAAAAAGAGGACTGAAACTTTCTGAAGGACAAAAACAACGCATCATAATAGCAAGAGCCATACTCAAAAACCCTCAGGTTTTAATACTGGATGAAGCAACCTCTGCTCTTGATTATAAAAGTGAAAACCTAGTGCAAAAAGCACTTAGCAAGTTGATGCAAAACAGAACAACAATTGTAATTACGCACAGGCTATCAACCGCACTCAAAACTGACAAGATTATAGTGATTAATTGCGGGAAAGTAGAAGAAGTGGGAACTCATGATTCTCTAATGAGTAAAGATGGGCTGTATGCAAAATTGGTGAGGATATAGTAAAAACTGAAGGAAAATTTGAGTCATACTTGTTGGTTGTTATGCTAGATTGATAATGAAAGTTATTAAATCTTTAATTATTTTAACTTATAATAATATCATAGTATTTTTTTAAGGATTATTATGGTTTATAATTATAGTCATTTCCCAAAATCACCTTGTACGGCTTTCAATTTGCCAACACAGGTTGTGCCAACACAAGTTTTACCAGCACCAATTTCGCACTGTGCACAAGCTTCTGCACCTGCATACGCACCTTGTGCTACTAATTTGTGTCACAATCATTTTAACTCATATCATAACTATTATGATACATGTTATAATCCTTGTGATACGTTTGATTTTTTCTGCTAAGAGATTAGATTTAAATCACTAACAAACGTACGTTCTTTCACTCTTGATATACGTACTTCCAATAGCACATGGAAAACCATGTGCTTCACATTTTGCTTTAAAATACAATAAATTTGACTACTGACAGCTTTTTCTTGAAATCTTAGCAGCATTTTGCTGTGGCAAAGCTTTTCAATGCGAATATCTTCTATATTAAAATCGTATTTTGAAATGTACTGTAAGTTTGTATATGCTAGTTTTAACCTTAGAATTATTAAATCATTAACTTTTTTATCCTATAATAATCTAATAGTTATTTTTTAAAGGATTCTTATGAATTATAATTTTTCCTCATCTCCACGTGTTGGTTCATGCATTCCTACGCGCACAGCTTGCACAACTAACCCACGGTACCATCATAATTTTGATCCACATTGTCATAACCACTTTAACCCACATTGCCATAACCACTTTGATCCGTATCGTGATGGACTCGAATTAAATATACAGCTTCCTGATATAAAAATACCTCCTTGTCCTGATGTAAAATGTCCTGAGGTAAAAATACCTCCTTGTCCTGAGTGTCCTGCTTGTCCAGAACCTAAAAAACCAATTGACTTTTCAAGGCTTTCAATAGTAGTTGATGCAGTTTCTGGAGAGATTAAAGATGCCATTACTAAGAAATCTAGTGGTTTAATGTTTGCAAAATGTAAAGAAATTATTGATAAAAGTGACAACAATCTTGAAATTGGTCCAGACAATCGTATCAAAGGACAATGTGATAATAATCCTGAATGCAAAGCTTGTGTGGATGCGATAAATGCTTCTATAATAGATACGCGCACAGAATCAGCATTTTCTCCTGAACAAATGTCAGTACCAGAAGGTATTGTTTATATTATATGAAAGTAATGAAGGTGTATACATTGTTAGTATACATTTCTATTTTATGTTAACTTTTTAGTAACCTTTATTTATTAATGGAGCAATTTTATGTTACAGAACACTTTCCCTTATTCAAATAAATTGAAAATTAATTTATATACAAGGCTAGATGATGGTAAAGACCCTAAGTACGAGATTAATGACAAGACTAAGAATGAACTGAAGGAAAAGATTAAAAATGAACTAGAGAAAGATCTTAAGTTTGAGATTGGCGATAAGACTAAGAATGAACTGAAGGAAAAGATTAAAAATGAACTAGAGAAAGATCTTAAGTTTGAGATTGATGACAAGACTAAGAATGAACTGAAGGAAAAGATTAAAAATGAACTAGAGAAAGATCTTAAGTTTGAGATTGATGACAAGACTAAGAATGAACTGAAGGAAAAGATTAAAAATGAACTAGAGAAAGATCTTAAGTTTAAGATTGGCGATAAGACTAAGAATGAACTGAAGGAAAAGATTAAAAATGAACTAGAGAAAGATCTTAAGTTTGAGATTGATGACAAGATTAAGAATGAACTGAAGGAAAAGATTAAAAATGAACTAGAGAAAGATCTTAAGTTTGAGATTGATGACAAGACTAAGAATGAGATAAAGGATAAAATAAAAAAAGAAATAGAGGATGAGATAGATTGTAAGCGTGATAAAAATGGCCGCGATAAAGGCGACAAAGATAAAGACGGCTTTAATAAGGATAGCGATGATAAAGATGGCAAGAAAGAAAAGGATAGCGATGATAAAGGTGGCAAGAAAGAAAAGGATAGTGATGATAAAGATGGAGATGATAAAGTCATAGAAGGTAAACTTGTCAATCTGGGTCATATTGATAAAGAAATGTGCGGGGAGAATGCTGAAAAATATTCAGCAGAAAAGCACGTGGGTAAGCCTGCTTGGTTTACAAGAGACCTTTTGAAACAATTTTTGCCTGATTTAATGAAAAACGATAAGATCATGAGTCATTTTGATAGCAAAAGTGAGGATCAATATCATGCACAAAATTTTGGTATAACTTTTAGGTGTCAAGAGGATGAAGAATGTGGAAAAAATATAAACTTTACGTTTGCCGCACCTAGTAACATGTGGTGTAATAAAGGAGGTGCAAAAGGAACTGCTGGTTTACAATGTCGAGAGGAGATTCGAAGCATCAACACAAGTGCTTGTTGTCCAACTGCTGTACCTTACAGCAGTCCTATTAATAGTGAAAACTTTTTTCTGAATGAAAAGTGTCCTAATTTGATTTTAGATCTTCCGTTAGCAAAATTAAGGGAGTGTGAAGGTAAAACTATAGTTGCAAAGCTAGAGGCTCCAATGGTTATCGTCACTAAGGACGGTTCTATAATAGATAAAGCTGGCTACAAAATTGCTCAACATAAGTATGCTATACTAAAGGATCGTCTAAATTATAAAGGTGAGATAAAAGATTCAACCGGTAAGTCTCCGCAGCAATTAGAAGAAGTTAAAGAGTCTGTAGAGAGGGGTCTGTGGAGTTCTGATAAGGAAGTAAAGCTGAAAATACCTGCTCTCCCAAGTTATTCTCCTGGTGCCAATGATAATCAAGATGAGACTTTCTTTTACTATGATAACGAAGCGGAATGTAAAGAGGAGGTTCTGCAAGCAAAAGCAGAAGCTGAGAAGTTAAAAATACAAGTCCAAGAGGATGGCCATGATGAATATGGCTTTAATGAAAAAGGCTGTGATAGAAGGGATGAGGAAGAAGTACTATCAAAAAATGCTTTTGCTTATAATAGTACTCAAGAAGCAAACCTCAACTATTATGACAATGAGGATAATTCTGTTTCCGTTGATACTAATTTTATATAAGACTAAATGTTTTCTGGGCTTTTCAGCTCAGAAAACACTTTTGTAGAAAAATAGAATGAGTAACCTTACTCAGCGTGACGGTAAAATTCTAATCAAATTACATATATGGATTTTGTGACACTTTTGTATAGTTCAACATAGGTAAATTTGAATAATAGCAACAAATAAAACCTTTATATAATGCTGTCAGCGAATAGATGTTCGCTTGGCGTTTCTATGCTTTCATCATTAGTAGGATTAAAGGGGAAATTAAACTGAACAAGATTTGGAAGCTTATTGTTGTTCAATGATTCGTGTAATGCTACTATACCTTTATCGCAGACACTGTCAGAAAGTAAATTAAACTCAGTAATATTTGAAAAACTACCATTCTTTAGTGCATTTATAAATTCCACTCCACCATCAGGGCTTATATTATTAGAAATTAAATCAAGCTTAACAAGATTTGGAAAGTTACCATTCTCTAATAATTTAGTGATTGCTATTGAACCTTGATTACCCATAATACTAGAAGTTACTTTACACTCAGTAAGATTCGGAGCATTAACATTCTTTAATGTTTCATCTAAAACTTCTGCACCCTCAGCATCAATATAACAGTCGTGTAAGATAAGGCTTGTAATATTTGGATTCTCTTGTAAAAAGTTTATTAACTTCTCCATGTGTATATGTAGACTATTTAAGTCTAAGGTATTACCATTAACATATTTATTAAGTTCTACTTCCATCATGTTTATAACTCCTCTGTTAATATAATTCTTATTATAGCATAGACTTCAGTCATTGTCAAGTGTATTAACAAGCTGACACAAGATAACCCTTCAACTTCCCCCATTTATCCACTATACTGCTACAGGTCTTATAGCTTTTTAGTTAATGAATATTTTCAAGCAGGTTTCCTCTCTCATTTCCAGCAAGTTAAATGAGTTGAGGCAAAGGGGTGTTATAAGCACGAATGCAACAAACTTTATCATAGAGCCTCCAAGCAATAGAGCACATGGTGATATCTATACAAATGTTGCTATGGTGCTTGCAAAACATGAAAAGAAGAATCCCATTGAAATCGCAGAAGTTTTAGCTAAAGAGTTTGAACTTTTTGGTGAAGTTGCAAAAGTGGAAATAGCGGGCCCTGGTTTCATCAATATGCACTTGAAAATGGAAGTATGGCATGGGATTTTAAAGCAAATAAATGAGCTAAAAATGGAGTTTGGCACTCTCAAAATTGGAAACAATCAGGCCATCAATGTTGAGTTTGTATCCGCAAATCCAACTGGGCCACTACATATTGGTCATGCAAGAGGGGCAGTGTTTGGTGATGTTTTAGCAAATTTACTAAAGAAAGTTGGCTATAATGTCACTAAGGAGTACTATATCAATGATGCTGGAGCACAGATAGATACGCTAATTCGGTCAGTATATTTGCGGTATAAGGAAGCTCTGGGAGAGAAAGTTAGCATTGAAAAAGGTTTATACCCAGGTGAATATTTAAAGCCAATAGGGAAGGGGCTAGCTAAAAAATATGGCAAGGAGCTTAGAGAAGAGGAAGATAATCGAGTAATTAGAGAATATACTTTAAGTTCTATCTTAGAACTTATAAAGGAGGACATGAGCTTGCTTGGAGTCAATCATGATATTTTTACTTCAGAGTATGAGCTACAAAAAAATGGCAAAATCGAAGAGAGTATAAAGATATTATCTGATAAGGGTCTTGTGTATGAAGGATACTTGGAGAAACCAAAAGGCAAAGAAAGTGAAAGTTGGACTTCCAGAAAAGAAATGTTATTTCGCTCTACAACATTTGGTGATGATGTTGACCGCGCACTAAAAAAAGAGGATGGTAGCTGGACTTATTTTGCATCGGATATTGCTTACCATTTTGATAAGATATCACGTGGTTTTAACAATATGATCGTAGAGCTCGGCAGTGACCATGGCGGTTATATTAAAAGGCTTAGAGCAGTTGTCTCTGCGCTCAGTGATGATCAAGCAAAGATAGAGGTAAAGCTGCATAATATTGTGAATTTCTTCGAAAATGGCAAACCTGTTAAGATGTCGAAAAGATCAGGAAATTTTCTTACAGCTAGGGATGTAGTGGAAGAGGTTGGCAGGGATATAACTCGTTTTATAATGTTAACACGCAAGAATGATATGGTCTTGGACTTTGATTTTGCTAAAGTTAAAGAACAGTCAAAAGACAACCCTATTTTTTATGTGCAATATGCGCACGCCCGTGCTCATTCGTTAATGCGTAATGCTCCAAAAGAGCTCCCAACAGCAGACCCTTCACTTTTAAAGACAGATGGGGAGCTATTCCTCATAAAAACCTTAGCAAAGTGGCCAGATGTGGTAGAAATATCTGCAAGGCTTTGTGAGCCACATAGAATTACTTTCTACTTACTTGAAGTTGCAGAAGCATTTCACGTTTTATGGGGGTATGGCAAAAGTGATTTAAACATGCGGTTCATACTAGAAGATAACTTGAACTTCACCGCTGCAAGAATGTTTCTCGTCCAAGCCTTAGCGCACGTAATCTCTTCTGGGCTTTCTATTTTTAATATAGATCCTTTGAAAGAGATGAGTTAATTTTAAGGCCAAAAATTATACAAGAGGTCTGTTAAAATCACGTATATCGATTGTCTTGAAGTCACACAGTTGTTCTGTAGAGCTATGTCCTGTAATAATTACTATACCGTTTTGCTCAGAGCGTATTGAGATTAGGTTCAATACTAATTCACATGTTGTGCTATCAAGATTACAGAATGGTTCATCTATCAGCCAAATGTTTGCATTAGAAATTAACAGGCGAGCAAGCGCAACTCTTCTTTTCCAGCCTGCAGAAAGTTCACTATATTTGATATTAAGTACAGGTTGCAACTGTAAGCAACAAACGGCTGCCATAATTAATTCTCTAGTATTCCGTATTCTTGCCCAGAATTGTATGTTTTCACCAACTGTTGAGCTATCTTTACAGGCATTTTTATGGCCTATATAGACCATGGAAGGTATATAGGATTTTAGGTCATCATATATATCTTTTCCACGGTACATTATATTACCTGACACTGGCGGCAAAAGTCCAGATAAACTTCTGATTAAGCTGGTTTTGCCGCTACCATTTGGACCAGTGATTAAGATTTTTGATTTTGGTTCAGCTTTAAAATTGAGGTTTTTAAATAATACTTTGTTATTACGAGCACAGGATAGATTTTTACATTCAAGCATCTATTGGACCTTTAAAGAGAACTTGGAGCCTAAACACTTCAGTGTATGAACATTGGATAGCTTGCACAACAAACAGTCAGTGTTTGACATACAACTGTACGAACATTGGGTTTGTAGGTAGCAGATGGTGTCATCCCAGTGCTTGACTGACTATAACACTTAAGAAGTTTAATGCCAGAAAGCAGGTTATACAACGGATACGTCATCTGCCTTTTCCTTTATACTTACCCTTAGTTGAAGACTGAGCTTTTATAAACAGCTCCCAAAATCCTTTTTTATCACCTTCTCTGTGTATCAATTGTGCAAAATGCTTCATTAAAACGCTACCCATCATAACCATCTTTGTCCATTTACCTAGCGGTTTTGCTATATCAACTATTTCTAGATCTTCTTTGTAAACTTGCATATTCTTTTGTTTCTCCCTTAACATTTCCTGTTGTTTCATCAACTCTTTTTGCTTATTTTTTTGATATAATTCATTAAATCTTCTATTTTCTTCCCACTCTTCTTTGAGAACTTTTAGAGGAAATATAATTTTTCTAATATGATTTTTGTATATTTTTCTCAAAAAGAGAAATACTGCAATTACAGCAAGTAGTTCCGTACTATATATAATGATTTGTCCGAACGGCATTTTTATACTCAGCTTATTGGCAAGCAGTATTTATAATTATACCATAACTATAGAAATTTTACAATTTTTTTCTGGATAAAGATAGTAGACTAAAAATTTCTAAAGAACAAAAGCAACGTATTTACGTACAGGCTATCAACTACTACACTCAAAACTGACAAGTGATTAATCATTAGAGAGTAGAAGAATCACGGCTCTCTAATGAATAAAGATGGACTGTGTCAAGCTGGTGAGTAAGGTGGAAATTGAAGAAAATCTAATTGTTGGTTATCATGCTAGATCTACAATATAAGTTATAAAATTTTTAATCATTTTGGCTTATAATAATTTCTGAGTTAACCTTAGATTTCCTGAGCTGTGGTTTCTTTTACCCATGTTGAATTCTTAGCTTTTATACTCTAATTTAATTCCAGTTTTGACTATATAGGAGGTCACAATGTCAAACAATATCTATAGCGATCAAGTTAATAATAGTAATTTATATGCCAACAAACTTTTTTATGGTGAAGAGGGTGAGCAAGTCGAAAATCTAGGAGATCAGGTTGCGGGAGAAGAGGATGATAAATCAGAAGAAGATTTACTTCGTGACTGTAGAGATGAAACTAAGAAGGCAAAAGATAAGTCAATACAGTGTAAAAAAGATGCTGTGGAATCATAAAGAGAAATTACACAATTAGAAGCAGAAACTAGTGAATTAAAGTCAAAGGTTCAAGAAGAAAGAGAGAAGGTAGAACAAACTAAGAATGAAGCTGAGGCAGCAAAAGATGAGTTAATACAGTGTAAAAAAGATGCTGAGAAGATGAAAGAAAACGGTGGACAGGCAATTAATCAGGAAAAATGTGATGATATTAAAGCAGAAGCTGAACAAGCAAAATTAGAAGCTAAACTAGCAAAAGAGGAAGTTTTGAGGTACAAAATTGAACAGGAGAAAGAAGAAGTGATGCAGAGTAAGATTGAAGGAGTAAAAGAAGAACTTTTAAAGTGTAAAATTAACATGGCAAAAGCAGAGACTGAGTGGTATAAAAAAGCAGCTGAAGAATGTAAAAATGAGAAAAGAATCGGTACAGATAAACCTAGTATTAAGGGAGGGAATGAAAATGATAGAGGCAAACATGTTACCAATGAAGGAGGGAATGAAAGTGGAGAAATTACATCTCGAGAAATAACACCAGATCGTAGCCTGCCAGAAATTTGTGGGCCTAAGGCTACTTTGTATAAATCGGATAATAAGATAGGTTATCAAGGTTTTAATACATCTGATTTATTAAAAGAACTCTATCCTGAGATGTATAGTAATTCTAAAATTTTGCCATATATAGAAAAGGGATCAGAGGGTGTTTATGGTGCAGTAAATTTTAAATTTGCCTTTACTGATACTATTAGTTCAGTAGCTAACTTTGGTAATACGAAATGTCTTAAATGTATTGATAATCCACAAGAGTTAGCCTGTCAGGATGAGAATGTTAAGAGTTTTTGCCAATTTGGCAATGGTTATGATAATAAAGAATTAAACAAGAATTTTTTTTCTAGAGAATCATGTCCTGATCTCATCAAAGACTCCGGTGGAGCAAGTATTGTGAAAGCGAAACAAGTTGCACCATTGATAATTGTTAATAACGCAGGGAATATGATAGATAAAGAGGGCAATAATACTCAAGTACACTATAATTCATTAAAGCCTTATCTAAAGCTTAATGGTAAAATCAAGGACTGTGGAAATGATCAAAAGTGTAAAGATTATAATGCAATTATGGAGAAAGTTGCATGGGATAGTGATAAGGAAGTACTATTAAAAGCTGTCTTTGATAATGTGCAAAGAACAACTCCTTACTCTTATGATAATGAGGTTAGTTCTTTTCCCATTGATAATGAGTTGATATAAGAGAGAATGTTCTCTGGATTTTTTAGTTCAGAGAACACTTTTGTAGAAAAATAGAATTGGTGACCTTACTCAAAAAAAAGTAGAGAAGAAGTTTTTGTTGTGAGAATAAATTTAGCAGAGTTTATAATATAATATTTAAGTTATTTATGATAAAAAATAGATTTCTTGCATAACCAGCCAGTCTGGGATTTAGCAAGAAAATCTAGATTCCAGTAGTGCAAGAAATCTAATTTCTACGTATTCAAATATGGAAGTTCTAGTTTGTTGAACAGAACGTTGAGAAGTATCAATAAGAAGCTCCCTTTTGAGTAAACTTTTCTGCAACGGAGTTATCGTAATAACATCCCTTATGTACGTTGAATGAGCAAATTGGTCAAATATACGAAAGAGTTATAATACAGATTTTACTCAAAAAATATTGAAACAATCTCACAGATCTTAAACTAAGTTCTCAATTTCTCAAAGAAATCTTTTAATAAAAGAGAACATTTTGTTTCTAATATTCCACCATAAACTTCAGGTATGTGGTTACAGAATTGAAATATTCTAGTGCCGTTTTCAACTCCTCCACCTTTGGGATTGTAAGCCCCGAAGTACAGACGTTTAATTTTTGCAAAAGAGATAGCTTGAGCGCACATCGGGCACGGCTCTAACGTTACGTACATTTCAGCTTCATAAAGCGTGGAAGTTGAAAATGCTTTTCTAATTGTTAACATTTCTGCATGTGCAGTTGGATCATTAGATATATTGTGTGCAGAGGAGATGATATTGTTTCCATTAACTATTACAGCACCTATTGGCACTTCGCCATCTTTCTGAGCAAGTTTTGCTTGCTCTATGGCAAGTTCCATGTATTGGTACTTAAACATTAGGTGCTTGGGTAAATATAATTTTCTTTTCTTGGCTTTTCTATTTTTTCTAGGTTATAGAATTCACTAAGGACTATTGTCCTTTTTACAAGGCTATCTATTTCTCGCTTTAAATATTTTTTTATTTCTTCTACCTATTTTAGTTCGTTTATAGCTACAACTACTTCTTCCATTATATCCTCTATAATTTGATCCTCCTCTAATTTATATATTATTTGTTCTACATGCCTATTCAATTCCTCGAAGGTCGCAGATCCATATGTAATGCTATCTTTACTATTTCTTAGTAACATTTTTTACCTCTCTATTAGAATATAGTTTATTCAGTTCTATTAAACTCTATTGTCAATAGCTGCCTTAATAAATGATGTAAAGAGAGGATGAGGAGAAAATGGTCTTGATTGAAATTCTGGATGAAATTGCACACCAATAAACCATGAGTGATTTTTTAGCTCCACTGCCTCTATGCATGTTTTATCTTCTGATATACCACTGCATATCATTCCATTCTCTTCTAAGTTATTTTTATAATCTAAATTAACTATATATCTGTGTCTGTGTCTTTCTGAAATAGTGACACTACTATACACATTTGCCATTTTTGAATTTGGATTTACATTACACTTGTATGTTCCAAGTCTCATGGTTCCACCAAGATCAACGTTCTTACCATCAGCGAGCTTGATGATTGGGTGTTTGCAAGTATAAAATTCTTCAGAGTGTACATCTTCAAGCTTAATAACGTTACGAGCAAATTCAATCACTGCAAGCTGCATACCAAGACATATTCCTAAAAAAGGAATGTTATTTACACGGGCATAGTTTATTGCTAATATTTTACCTTCTATTCCGTTATCACCAAATCCTCCTGGAACAAGGACTGAATTAGAGCTTTGTAATTTTTCTCTGATAAACTTTGCATCTATAGATTTTCCATTCTCTTCTCTTGAGTTGACCCAATTTATCTTCACTCTAGCTTTATTACTAATTGCACCATGGTTTAATGCTTCAATCAGTGATTTATATGCGTCAGGAAATTCAGTATATTTTCCTACTATGGAAACGATAACTTCTTGTGTTGGATGTCTCATAGAGTGTACTATTTGGTCCCATTCAGGTAAGCTTGGTTTTAGCTTACTTAAGTGAAAGTGATCCAAAATTTGTGTCCCGAGCCCACATTGATTATACAAGGACGGTAACTCGTATATATGGTTTACATCAGGAGCAGGTATTACGTTAGATAAAGAAACATTGCAAAGATTGGCTATCTTTTCTTTTTGATTATCGGAAATTTCTTTTTCACTGCGACATAATATAATATCTGGTTGTAACCCCGCAGAGTTTAACTCTCGAACTGAATGCTGTGTCGGTTTTGTCTTTAATTCTTGTGCTGCAGTGAGATATGGTATTAAAGTTAAATGAATAAGGATAACTTTTTGCTTTCCTAGTTTATAATTAACTTGGCGTATAGCTTCCAAAAACGGTTGGCTTTCAATATCACCTACGGTTCCGCCTATTTCGCATATTACAAAATCTAAATCTTCTGTACCATTAAAAATGAAAGATTTGATTAAATCTGTCACATGAGGAATGATTTGCACAGTTTTGCCTAGATAATCACCACACCTTTCCTTCTTTAATAATTTATTATATACTTTACCAGTTGTTATATTGTCGTCCTTGGTTGCTTTAATTTTAGTAAAACGCTCGTAATGTCCAAGGTCTAAATCAGTTTCAGCACCATCCTCAGTAACAAATACTTCCCCGTGCTGAGCTGGGCTCATTGTTCCAGGATCAATGTTGAGATATGGGTCAAGCTTTCTGATGCGAACATTGAACCCATGAGCTTGAAGAAGTGCTCCCACACTTGAAGCAACTAAACCCTTACCAAGTGATGAAACAACTCCACCTGTAACAAAGATAAACTTGGTTTCTTTCATTAATTTTCAAATGGAACAGAAGTTGATTGGCCTTCTTGCTTTTTTTCTGATATAATCTTCTCTGCAATTGATTTTTTATGTACATCTTTTGAACATAATCCTGATAGTAACAGTGTATTTATAATGAACAGTCCAGCAACTATAGAAGTTATTCTACTGAGTGGATTTTCAGAAGACTTTACCGGAATTATTGAATTCATTCCCTGCTGTGAATTACTAAAGCCACTTAATGAACTACTTCCAGGTGGCTGCAGGAGCACTAAAATTACCAATACAACAACTAATATTATTTGAAGTATACTAAGTACTGTTACTGACATTATGAATAGAGCTAAAAATAAAAATTTTAGGAGCATAAGGATCATAAGTCAAGAATATCTTTACCCGAGTAACTTGACTACTGGAATCCAAGTATGTATTAAACCTTATTTAAATTATGAGCTATCACATTTTAAAATACAAAGATTATGAGCCAAAAATGGATGAAAGTTCTTTTATCGCAGATGGTGTGCGTATCATAGGTAACGTTGAAATAGGAAGGAATGCGAGTATCTGGTTTAATTGTGTGATCAGAGGAGATGTTGGATCAATCAAAATAGGTGATGAAACGAATATTCAAGATGGCACCGTAATTCATGTAGATAGAAATCCAGGCGGTGACACGATTATTGGTAGTATGGTGACGGTTGGACATTTTTGTGTGTTGCATGCATGCATGATACATGATAAAGCATTTATTGGTATGGGCTCTGTTATAATGGATCATGCGATTGTCGAGTCTGAAGCTATGGTAGCTGCTGGTTCACTGGTGACACATGGAAAAGTGATAAAAAGTGGTGAAGTATGGGCTGGCAGGCCAGCACAATTCTTCAAAAAAATGTCAAATGAAGAAATAAAACATATTACACAATCTGCACAAAATTATATCATGCTGATGAAAGAATATAAGGCTATATGCTAGGTTGAGAAATCTTCAGCTCTGATGAACATTCTACGTTAACTACTTCAAAAGTTTCTTCAACTATATAATGCTTATCAATATAAGGCTCAATCACTTTTTCAACTCTAGTTTGCTTATCAATACGCTGATTAATAAAACTACCTCTGACTATAATATCCTTTATTGGCCAGTTTGTTTCTGTTGGAGTACCTGATGATTTAGCTGCAAGTTTTATCAGTTCTGATGTTAGAAAAAGAGATATAGTATTGTTTGAGTTAAGAGAGAAATTTACATGACTCCTGCAGTATTCAAGCGATTTGCCCACTGGATAATCTGGTATTTCACCTACAACCTTTCTTATTAGCCAATTGCACTCTTTGGTAAGTATGCTTGCTTCTTTTGGAACTTGTAGCGGTATTATAATATCATTGCTAATTCTATTTTCTTCTTGAGAAAAAAGTTCGGTGTAAGCTCCTTTTTTACTGTGTTTCTCAAAATACTTAGGAAAATAAATATTGAGATATTCAGAGTGTAATTCTATTCGATTTTTCTGATCATTTTCTAAGACAAACGTATATTTATCACCATTTTGCTTAAGTTCGCATAACTTAAATTTACTAAGGTCAGAGTCTGGAAATGGCTTTTCAATTTCAAAAGCAAGTGTAAGAGTGTGCGTTGTGTGATCAAATTCATTTTTTTCTTGTAGACCATCTTGTAGACTATAGTACTTATTTTTTTCATATTCCTTTTTTTCTCTATTAGCATTAACTTCCTGTTCATTAAAACTTTCAACAGCATAAAAAAATTCTTCTTCATCTAGCTCTTCTCCTGTTAGAGCATCCTCAAACACATCCTGTTCATCCTCTAAATCAATCTCATTACCTTTCGTTTCTATTTTATTCTCTATACTTATTTTTTTTGTATGGTCATTTCCATTGCTAGCAGTTGTTTGATGATGTGTATCGTTAGTTTGAAAAAAGCTCTTTACTTTTGATATTAAGCTAATCCATGAAAGTCTGACTTGATTAAGTAGCCATTTAAAACTCTTCATTGTTTTACCTCAACCTAATTAGTAAAAATTGTAACAGAATAAATTAAATATGTCAATAAGATACACAAATTGTACTAACTGGGAATTAGTGGCAGCACTTAACATCTGTGTAAATTTTGACATAGGCGTTTTCTGCATTTTAACCAAATCAGTAAGGAGGACACCATTGATATTCTCCTTTTAGAAGCAACTTGAATAAAACTGATAAAGTTTGAATTAAAGTGTGATTAGGAAAGTGAGTGATGAGAACTCTTTATTTGGACTTCTTTTGATTCATCTATTTTAGTATTAGGTCTTAGTGCTTCATATGTAGCACCACCAGCTACGAGTGCAGATGCTGTAGCTATGCCAATTATTGCTAATATACTTAGTCTAGTTGTATGTTCAAGTATAGTACTTGCTACCAGTCCAACAGCAAGACCAACACCAATAACAGCAGTGTACAACATTCTAGGATTATTTGAATTAGGCATATAGCTCACTAACTCTCTGCAACACTTTTCTGATTCTTTCTTTATGTCCTCGAGCTTATTTAGATCTTCTTTTTCTATTTTAGCATTTAATTCTAGTTTCTTACATAATTCTTGCATTTCTTTTACTTGTTTTTCTAATTTTTTAAAAAAATTTATTATTTTTGTTCCTTGTAATTTTATTATTGTTTCCTTAAGTAGTAACGTTGATATTGGCATTGCTATTTCTTCTATCTCTTTTTCTGTTTTCCTTTCCAATTCCACTACTTTTTCTATTCCTTCTTCTGATATTTTAGTGTCTTTTTTTAGTTCTATTTCAAACTTTCTTTTTTTCAACTCTGATTTTGCTTCTTCTAATGATTCTAATACATTCCATAGCTTTTCACCAGAATTCTGGCTCCGTTTTGGTGACATATACTGACTGCCTTTGAACTTTTTTGGTGATATGGGCTGATTTTTACCATCTTTAAGCTTTTTTGAGTTTTCACCAGCACTTACTTTAGCCATAATAAACCTCACATATTAAATAATGCTATTACATAATATCTTTAAAGCTCAATGTCAAATAGTATCTTTACATAATATAACTCATAAACAGAAAATTTTAGTATAAAATGCCATATTTACTTTGTGCTATGGTTTGAGGTAGAATAACAACTTGCTTCAAATATGGAAAGGCAGTACAACTCTATAATCAAGTTACTGAACTCTCATTTACTCCTCTTTTTTTGTAAAACAATCTACAATTTATTAGAAGATCTTCAGATAGACGTTGATCATTGGTTGCGTTTTTACAGTGAGACAAGACCTCATTCTAGTAAATATTGTTATGGCGATGTAGACTTTCCTGAATAGAAAACATATTGCTTTTTAGAAAAATATTAGTAGCATTACATTAAGAAACTGATATTAGTTTTCAATTTTTCTGTTAGTTAATTCTTGCTTGCTAGGTTAAGTTGTCTCTGGTAACCATAATGGCAAATCTTGTTAATTTGAGGCGTGGATTTTAGCCTCTCTCATCCTTACATTAGTTACATATTCTTTCGCAGAGGGCTAATGATAGCAATGAATTTATTAGTAAAATTCAGTAATTTATAACTGACAATTAGAGCTGTTAATTAGCAACTCACTTTAAATAGGTTACTCAACTGTGACAGATTTAGCTAAATTTCTCGGACAATCTACATCTAACCCTTTTTTTTCTGCAATAGAATAAGCAAGAAATTGCATAGCAACACTGTAGATAATTGGAGAAACAAAATTGTCAACTTCTGGAAGTTGCACCACATCTATGCAAATTCCCTTTAAGAGCGGTGCTCCTTGCTTATCACTAAAGGCAATTACTTTACCTTTTCTTGCAATAATCTCTTGTATATTGGATAGCGTTTTAAAGAATAAATTATCGTAAGGAATAATTGCGATAACAAGTACAGTAGAGTCTATCAAAGCGATAGAACCGTGCTTCATTTCTCCCGCTGCAATACCAATTGTGTTGATATATGAAAGCTCTTTTATCTTCAATGCACCTTCCATTGCAACTCCATATGAGCTTCCTCTCCCAATTATAATTATATTATTGTGCTCTAATATACTGCCTGATATATGTTGTATTTCCATCACATTCAAAACATGCTCAACATGTTCGGGAATAGAATTAATAGCACCGCTTAGTTCCTTTATCCTCTCTCTACCCAGTATACCTTTTATTTTTCCAAGTTCTACAGCAAAGCATGCTAAAATTGCAAGCTGCGTAGAAAAGGTTTTTGTCGAAGCAACACCAATCTCAGGTCCAGCAAGAGTATGCAATATAATATCTGAGGCTTTTTCTATGCTGCTATTAAATGTATTAATTATGCTAATGATCATTTGTTTCTGCAATCTCGCATAACGTAGTGCTTCCATAGTATCTGCAGTTTCACCAGATTGAGAAATGAATAAGCCAATACTACCTTCTTCGAGCTTGACGCTGCTATACCTAAATTCTGACGAGATTTCTAGATATACCCGAATTTGAGCAATACTTTCCAGCCAACACTTTGCTATTAGTCCAGCAAAATAGGATGAACCGCATCCAACTATAGTAATGTAACCTAGTTCAGAAAATAATTCTTTGTTGATTTCTTTATATTGTTTATAAAATTGATTTATTGTTTTGTTTAATGCATATGGTTGCTCAAAAATTTCTTTTAGCATAAAGCTAGGGTAACCATTTTTACTAATTAGAAAATTTCTTGGACTGCTATTTTCTGTTCTACGTTTAACTTGTGTACCATTATTATATATACTAAATTCGTTAGATTTTATTACTGCAATATCATTATCTTCTAAATGCAATATTTTTTCTACAAATGAACTCAAAGCATTAGTATCAGAGGCAGCAAATACTTTATTACAGTTATATCCTATTGCTAAAGGCAAATTTCTTTTTGCAACAAATAAAGTATCTGGATATTCTGCAAATAATAAAGCCAAAGCAAGTGAACCTTGTAAATTGTTTAGACACTGTAATATAGAATCAACTGGTGACAATCCTTCATTAAGATATGCAGTTAATATGTTTGGTATTACTTCTGTATCAGTGTCGGTATGAAAAGATACTCCCTTTTCCTCCAGATCCTTTTTTAATATATTGTAATTTTCAATCATGCCATTATGAGCAACAACAACATTATTTATATAAATGGGATGAGCATTTTTAAGATTTGGAACTCCATGTGTAGCCCAACGAGTATGTGCTATACCAACTTTGCTACTAGATATCTTGCTCTCATGAACAACTTCACATAATCTTTCAACTTTACCTTCTGATTTTTTGACTTCTATCTTACCTCTATTATTTATAATTGCTATACCTGAAGAGTCATACCCTCTGTATTCCAATTTTTGCAACGCGGTTAGTAAAGTTGGTATTACTGAATCACCGCTACTTACTATACCTAGTATTCCACACATTTCGTAAATTATGAAGCATTTTTGTCTTTTTTACTTTCCTCTAGTTTATTTTTCTTGCCATTCTTTTCAACTTTGCTTTTTTCAATAGATTTAGCTACTGGCTTTTGAATTTCTTTATTTAAGATTTCAGATATAGCAGACTTTAGGATTTTTATTTCAATTTTTGGTGCTATTTCTAGTATTAGTTGTGCATTTACTTCGTCAACTTTGTTTACTTCACCTATTATTCCACTAGAAGTAATAACCGTATCACCACGTTTTATTTGATCTATCATCCTTCTATGTTCTTTTAGTTTTTTGTGATTGGGGCGAATAATGAGAAAATAAAATACTACAAATATTAAAATGAGTGGAATAAAGCTAGCAACAGATGCTGATACATTGTTAGTCGCATCTGCCGCAAAAACCTCAGAAATAAACATATTTAATCCCAATTATTAACGATAAAATTAAATAGATTAAGCAGCAATTACAATATCATGTCAAGTCTCTGAAAGAAATTAATTCAAATTAATAAGAAACTTAAAGAATTTTAGGGTGTTTCTGCTGTAATGGCGGGAGTGATGAGACTTGAACTCACGACCTCATGCGTGACAGGCATGCGCTCTAACCAACTGAGCTACACCCCCCATTGCTTTTTAACGTTTGCAACTTTAAAGCTAATCAACGTGTTGCCACTTGTCAATATTTTTTGTTTGCGCTTTTTTGTCTTTTTTATTACTATGTAAATAACTTAATTTCACACATGGCTTATGCAAATAGTCCCATTAGGGTTATGCCATGGAAGGTAAACTATTTGGAGGAGTAAATATGATAAATTTGCCTAAAGTTACTATACGTGATTTAGCTGAATCTGGTGTGCATTTTGGCCATAAAGTTAGTCGCTGGAATGCGAAAATGGCCCCATATATATATGGTATACATCAACAGAATCGTATACACATAATAGACTTACGAAAAACATTACCATTGTTAGAGGTGGCGATGAAAGCTTTATACGATGTTGCATCTCAAGATGGTCGCATTTTATTTGTTGGTACGAAATTTCAAGCTTTAGATATTGTTGCAAGTGAAGCAGTTCGTTGTGGTCAGTATTATGTAAATGATCGATGGCTTGGTGGTATGCTTACTAATTGGAACACTGTTTCTTCTTCGATAAAAACTTTGATACAATATGAGAAAATATCCAATGATGAAGATAGCATCTTAACAAAAAAAGAATTAGGAAACATTGAAAAGAAAAGAAAAAAGCTTGATAAAGAATTGGGTGGAATTAGAGAAATGGGAGCAGTTCCTGATATTTTATTTATTATTGATACTAACAAAGAGCATATAGCGGTTAAAGAGGCTAAAAAACTGGGTATTCCTGTAGTTGGAGTACTTGATACCAATTCTGACCCAGATGGTATTGCCTATCCTATACCAGGAAATGATGATTCAAGAAAATCAATAGAGCTCTATTGTAAATTAGTTGCTGATTCTATATTAGCTGGAATAGAGTCTAGTTTGACAAGGTCTAGAGTTAAGGATGATGAGCTTATTCAAGAAAAAGAAGAGGATACTGTGCAAACTAAAAAGAAGCGTATTAAGGTTGAAACAGAAAGGGAGGTAATAGTAAGTAAATGAAGATGGATTCAAGTAGTATAAGGGAATTACGCGATAGAACAGGGCTTGGCTTAAGCGATTGTAAGAAAGCGTTAGAAGAGTGCGATGGTGATATTAAGAAAGCCGTTGATAGGTTACGTACAATAGGATTTGCTAAAGCTGACAAAAAGTCTGATAGAGTAGCTTCGGATGGGCTTATTGCTATGTGCTTGGCTAAAAATTATGGTGTATTGGTTAAAGTCAATTGTGAAACTGATTTTGTTGCTAGAAATGAGAAGTTCATAGCATTAGTTTCAAATTTAGCATCAATTGCTTGTCAAGAACGTTGTACTAGTCTTGATGAGTTAAAAAATGCCAAATATGAAGATGTTGGTACAGTGCAGGAAGCTATTATGAGTGGTACATCGGTTCTTGGTGAGAAGTTAGAGTTAAGCAATCTTTGCTACCTAGAGACTAAGGATGGGATTATTGCTGGCTATGTACATGGTGATATGAATGGCTTAGGTAAGATTGGTGCTTTAGTAGCATTGCAATCATCTGGTGATAAACAAGAGATTGGAAAGCAAATAGCTATGCATGTAGTTGCTATGAAACCTGAAGCTTTATCTATAGATGATTTAGATCAAGAAAAATTAAACAATGAGCGTTCTATAATTGAGGAGCAAGTAAAGAGCTTAAATAAACCTGAAGAGGTAGCGAAAAAAATAGTAGATGGACGAATGGCTAAATACTATGAAGAAGTTGTTCTGCTAGAGCAGAAGTTTATAAAAGATGATAAAATGAAGATTGCTGATTTTATAGAATCAAGTGCTGTTAAATTAGCTAATTATAAGTTACTTACTTTGGATGGTGCAAATAAGTAACAAAACTTCAGAAGTAAAATACCCCAGAGTGTTATTCAAAATCTCTGGGGAGGCTTTGATGGGATCAAAGCTATTTGGCCATGATATGGAAGTGATAGATAAACTATCCAAAGACATAGTTGAAGTTTGTAATCTCGGAGTTCAAGTTTGTATTGTTGTTGGTGGTGGGAATATTTTTCGTGGTGCATCAGCATCTTTAAGTGGCTGTGAAAGAGCAAGCAGTGATTATATTGGAATGCTTGGCACTGTCATTAATGCTTTAATTTTGCAAAATTTTTTAGAAAAAAGCTCTATAGTCTCTAGGGTGTTGTCTGCTATACCTATGACTACTATATGTGAGCCTTATATAAGAAGGAAGGCTATTCATCATTTAGAAGAGGGCAGGGTGATAATTTTTGCAGCAGGAACGGGTAATCCATTTTTTACTACGGATACAGCTGCAGCTTTACGCGCTGTTGAAATGAATTGTAATGTTATTTTAAAAGGTACGCAAGTAAGTGGCGTGTATTCTGCTGATCCAAAAAAAAATGAGAATGCTGTAATGTACGATAGGCTTTCTTACACAGATTTGTTAACTCGTGATTTGAAGGTTATGGATGCGTCAGCAATTTCACTTGCTCGTGAAAATTCTATTCCAATTGTAGTTTTTTCTTTGAAAAGTGAAAAAATGGTCAATATTATTAAAGGTCAAGGTACTTATACTATAGTCTCAGATTATAAACATTAGGTAATTTATGTTAAACGAAATAAAAGCTAAAACAAGAGAAAGAATGCTAAAAACTATTCAGTCTTTTCATGATGATATGAAAGGTGTACGTACTGGTAGAGCTAACTCATCATTACTTGATGGTATAGTTGTAAATATCTATGGTGGACATCAAAAACTGAACCAAGTTGCAGGCGTTTCAGCTATAGATAACAAAACTCTATCAGTTAAAGTTTGGGATGCTACTGTTATCGGTGAAGTAAAAAATGCGATAATCAATGCTAACCTGAATTTAAATCCTGTTGTTGAAGGAAATACTATACGTATAGTTCTTCCAGACTTAACACAAGAAACCCGTGAGAAGTTAGTGAAGTTATTGCATCAATTTTCTGAAAATGCACGAGTTGCGATTAGAAATATACGCAGAGATATTATGGAAGAAATAGAGGAAATGAAGAAAAATAAGGAAATCTCAGAAGATGATTTTCATGTTGCCAAAAAGGAAATACAAAACATTACTGATGATAATGTAAAAAAAGTCGATGACGACTTATCTATTAAAGAAAAGGATATATTGCATCATTAAGTTAATATGGAAGAATTTTCAGTGTTGAAAAACATACAAGGATTCGATACATATGCAACTGTATGAATGCTGTGATTCAGATCTCATCATTACGCACACATTTGATCGTTATACCTTTTGAAATCTAGAAAAAAAGCTTTTCAGTTTGATTTTTTATTACGATAATTAAGTTTACACTCTTGAGCGAAAACGATGCTGAAACGCCTTTTCCTTATTTTTGCATTTGTATTACTCATCCCACTGTCAAATGTTGATGCCAGAAGATATATCAGAATTGTTGGATCTTCAACTGTTTTTCCTTTTATCTCATTTATATCTGAAGAATTCAGCCGTATATTTTCCTTTAAAACTCCGGTTGTAGAATCGATAGGAAGTGGATCAGGGTTCAAAATGTTTTGTTCAGGAATAGGGGAAGGCACACCAGATATCACTACTTCATCTCGCCCTATGAAGGAAGTAGAGAGAGAATTATGTAAAAGAAATAAAGTGAATGAAGTAATAGAGATCATAATTGGCTATGATGGAATTGTTATTGCAAATTCAAATCAAAGCCATAGATTTGATTTTACAAAAAATGACCTGTTTGAAACTTTATCTTCATATTCTGAAGACAATGATAGATTAGTAAAGAATAACAAGAAATTTTGGTCTGATGTAAATCAAGCTCTACCAAAAACAGAAATTAAAATCTATGGCCCACATCAAAATACAGGTACACATGAAACTTTGATTAATTTTATTATGCTTGATCAATATTCATGTATGAACTCAAGGATTTTCAAAGAGAATTATCAAGACCAAGAAAAAAGAAAGAAAGCATGTAGTAATATCAGAGATGATGGAAGATATATAGAAGTTGGAATTAATGAAAACATAATAATACAAAAGTTGAAGAGCAATAAAAATGCTTTAGGAATATTTAGCTTCAGCTTTTTAGCGAAAAACCAAGATGAGATTCAAGGAAGCACAATCGCAGGAATTGAGCCAACTTATAAAAATATATCATCGGGGGAGTATATGTTAGCAAGGCCTTTATATCTTTATATCAAGAAAGAACACTTAGATACTGTTGATGGATTAAGGGAATTCATTAGAGAAGTTGTAGACTCTATTAGTACTGAAGGTGGATATCTATCTAGGCTTGGTCTAATTCCACTTTCAAGTGAAAATATGAAGAAAGTCTTGGAAAAGGTTCGTGATATAATATGATGACTTTGATATTTTTTTATTCTGGATACTAGGTTAACAATAGAACGTTTAAATTTCTTGTTTTTATTGTTATCATACTTAGCTTTCCTAAGCACTCATTTACTACAAAAACTTTCTACGAAATATAACAGGCTCTATTTGTGCTCACTTTAGAAAGTTGCGCGTTTTGCAGAACACATTTGGTGATAGGTTTCTCTATGGCTATTTCACAATTTTCTTTTATGCTTTTTTGTTCTTTGTAATCCTTAACTTCTTGAATAAAATCTTCAAGCCACTTCTCACTACCTATCTTGGCATGCCGTTGTTGCTCACCTTTAAGAAGTTTTATTACAGCTGCATCTTGATTTTCAGGCACTCTTTGATATTTAAGCCACAAGTCACGAATATCAGGAGAAGCTTTTTTCAAATGAGCTTCAAAGGTTGCTTTTGTGTCTTTTGTACTTTCTTCTTGTTGATCTTGATGGAATTTAAACCAGAAATCGCGAATCTCAGGAGAAGCTTTATCCCAAAGAAGTTTAGTAATTTCTTTTATATTTCTCAGATCTTCTTGTTTCAATCTTTTACCATCACCTATATATCGTTTATTAAGACCAACTTGCAGAGGATAAAGTAAAAGGGTAGTTTTGCTCTGTGAATGTATAGGTCTATTTAAAATCATTGCTAGATTTGTATCACAATCTTCTAATACTGCTTTAACTTTTTTAACATCTAAATAATCTATTGTTTGACGTAATTTGTGGTGAAGATCACTTATTCTCTTTAAGTTTTTCACTTTTTGCATATGCGAATCATCACTTCCTTTCGCTTCTTGTATAGCTATATCACACGAAATACTCTCAATTTTTTGCTCCATTTTCTGTATACATTGATTAATTTCCTTTTGATTTTTTTGGAATATAATAAATTGTGAAGTGGTACAAGGATTAGGTAGATCGCCTTTAAACTCTTCTTGTATATTACTAGGTAATTCGTTTTTCAAAACTTCTTGTATATCGCTATCGTGATTATTTTTTATATTCTCAAAGTTGCCTTTTATAGCTTCACTAATTAATGAATCTCGAATTTTTTTTTGTCTGTCAGTTAATAACATACCTTACCTCTATCTCTTATGGCAAATTTAGCGCTATAATTATACTTATTTATAATCAAGTCAAGAGAAAAAATTAGCAAAGCGGTTGAAGTTTTAATAACATATAGCTTTCAAAGTACTGTCTATGGAAAGTCTGCAAGTTTTACGTTCAATTGCGTTTATTGTGGGAATTTTTCTATTGTTGTTTGGCGTAGCAATGCTTATTCCTGCTATTACTAATAATTATCTAGGTTACGAATGGAAAAATTTTCTGGTTGGATTTATAGTTACCTGCATATTTAGTGCGATTTTTATTCTATTGGGTAAACTAAGTAGGTTACATGGAATGCCGGCAATTTTTGCGATTACCAGTTGTACCTGGATTGCATTATCTCTATTTGCAGCTATTCCATTTTATCTTGATAGTTTAAGCTACATTGATGCACTGTTTGAAGCAGTATCTGGGATTACAACCACAGGAGCAACTGTTCTAAGTTACATCGAGCAACAATCTCCGGGGATACTACTGTGGAGAGCAATGCTGCACGGTATAGGTGGTTTTGGAGTAATTACAGTAGGAATTGCAATTTTTCCCATATTTAAGGTTTTGAGCTTAAATAATTTACTCTATTCTGAGTACTCAGATGCTCTTAAAAGAAAGTTACCACATACGCGAAGCGTAGTAATACATATTGCAGAAATATATTACTGCCTAATTTTATTGTGCATATTTTCCTACTATCTAGCTGGCATGCCATTATTTGACGCAGTATGTCACGGAATGTCCGCTGTATCAACTGGTGGATTTGCTAACTATAACGATTCTATAGGCTACTACAATAACCCTATATTGGAGGTCATAACAATTATCTTTATGATTTTAGGCTCTTTACCTTTTCTGAGCTATTTAAAAATTATAAGACGATTAGACGTTTGTTATGATGAACAGGTCTCTTACTTTATTAAGATAGTTGTTATCTCATCTTTGCTTGCTTGTTTTTGGTTATATAAAAATTTTGACTTAGGAGTATTTTTATCATTTAGGTACAGCACATTCACCATTACCTCCTTTATCACATCAACTGGCTATGTAATGTGCAACTACTTGAATTGGAGCTTTATTTCAGTCTTAGCTTTCTTTTCAGCCTTTATTGGTGGATGTGGTGGTTCTGCTAGTGGTGGAATCAAAATCTTCCGTTTAGTCATTTTTCTAAAATCTATAAGGAATTACTTTAGCTCTTTATTAAATCCAAGTGAAAGCGATAGAGTAAAACTCAATGGTAAAATACTGGAAAATGATGAAGTTCAATCCGTCTTTACGTTTTTTGCGATTTACATGTTAACGTTCACTATATCATCAATAGTGATGTCTTACTTGAGCAATGCGGACTTTATAATTAGCATCAGCTCTGTTTCTGCAATGCTTACAAATTCTGGCCCAGGGTTTAGTAACCTAATAGGTCCTTCAGGTAATTATTCCTCCTTTAGTGGTGGAGTAAAGCTATTTCTATCGTTTTTGATGCTGCTTGGCAGGCTTGAAATATTGCCAATTTATTTTTGTATAGGTAGTTTATACTGGAAACTTTGCCATTCAAGAGTGTAACGCGAATTCAGGTTTACATTTAAATTCTATTACATATTATTATAAGTATTACAAAACTTTAAAGGACAATTATGGCAGTTATGCCAGATAAATGGATAAGGGAAAAGGCTGAAAACTCTAGAATGATAGAGCCTTTTGTGAATCATAAAAGCAGTAAGGGTGTTGTATCTTTCGGATTATCATCTTATGGCTATGATGCAAGAGTTAGTAATAAGTTTAAGATTTTTACTAATGTTAATTCAGCTATTGTAGACCCCAAGAATTTTTCTGAGAATAGTTTCATAGATAAGGAAACAGATGTATGTATAATCCCACCAAATAGTTTTGTACTTGCCAGCACGGTGGAATATTTTCGTATACCAAGGAATGTACTGGTAATTTGTGTTGGTAAATCAACTTATGCAAGATGTGGTATTATAGTAAACGTCACACCTTTAGAGCCTGGATGGGAAGGTCACGTCACACTTGAATTCTCTAACACTACTCCACTTCCTGCAAAAATTTACGCTAATGAAGGAGCATGCCAATTTGTGTTTTTACGCGGCGAAAGTGAATGCGAGAAATCATACGATGATATGAAAGGAAAATATATGAATCAACATGGTATCACTTTGCCGTTAGTTAAGTGATTACTTTAGATAAAGCTAGATATTGATTCTTTGTATTGAAGATTAGCAAAATTTTCTTTTATTAGTTCATCACATTTTTTATCACCTAAAACTGCACGTGCAGAGTGATTTTTAAATGATTCTATAAAGCTAATAAAGAAATTTGTAGAAGGATTACTTAAAGCTTTTGCAACTTCTTTTTTTTCTTCATCATTGGCAAGCTGATTAAATAATTCTTCACCTTTTTTTTGTAGCTCATTTTGAAATTCTTGTTTTACAGTAGCCTTATCCGCTCTTTGCAAGAAGGAAAACTCTTCAAAAGTGTACAAGGAAGAGACAATACTGTTAAAGGTACCAGTAAAACATGCACTGCCAACAAGTACTCCGTATTCTGTTTGCGATTCTACTAAATGTTTAACCAGTTGATATTTTCTCTGTGATATGCGGGTATTAATATCTATATTATTATCAGTACTTTTTTTATTTTTATCCTTACAAGCTTTCCAAACCAAACTTAAAACTTGCTTCAATCTTAATCCACTTCCACTATGTGAATCAGGGTCATTTTTTATACGCTTTAGGCACTCAAGCGCATGTTTTTGCTCATCTGCTGTGAGTTGATCTTTATCTACAGCTTTTTGTGTGCCATTTGCTATGCACTCTAACTGATCAATAAATCCTTCTATTTCCTTTATAAACTTATCATCAACATAAGGCTCGCCATAGTTTTCTTTTAGCTTTTGAACGTTAATATTAATTGCATCATTTACATTAGTATCATGCGTTGTTTGTGGGATACGCGCTGCCTCCATAAATGCTTCAGTTCTTTGATCTAACCATTCTGGTAATTTGCCTCCTGCAAGAACATATAGCTTACTCAATGCTTGAGCGACTAGAGTTAATGCTAGAACAAGAACAATAGATGCTATGAGTAATACTACAGCTAAACCAATGACTAGCCACCTCACAGGGGCTAGTAAAATATCTCTTAATTTTGACGTTCTTTGTATGTTACCTGGTGTATTTACTACCACTGGCATAATTAATTTTAAATAGTATCACTATCGTCAATATATTATATTTCTCTTATTTTGTCAACTCACATTTCTACTTCTGTACTTTTTCATTCTTTCTTCTAATTACTATAGATGCATTTCTTTATTAATTGATATCCTCTCAAGCAGCTAAAACTGATTGCATTCGCCTAGTTACAAAAAAATGTCTGTGCTAAAACATGCTCATATATAGCTCTTTTTCTAATAGTTTGAATAGCTGGATATTCTTTCTGGCTCAATTTTTTATAGCAAACCAATGGTTTGATTAAAATCAGGAGAATATGGAGGCAGATATATAACTTCAGCACCGATACTTTTAACAAATTCACTTATTTTCTATAAAAAGTTGCATTATCCAAAATCACCCAGCAATAAAGCTTGAACTAGCTATTAAAAACGTCTGTATCGCAGTAGCCTTCAAAAATCATAGGCGCCATAATTTTTCCCTTATTCAAAGCTGCAATCATACTAATACGCTGACTTTTGTGTTATCAATTCCAGATTAGTCGATATATACAAGAATTTCAGTGTTTTTTGTTGCTATGAGTTTTTTAAGCTCAGCACGTTTTTTCTGCGTCCTTAAATAGTCCTAATTTTAATTTGTTTTGAGTTTAAAGTCTTTCGTTAGGTTTGCAGAATACATTTCCTTATTATCTTGGTTATAGAAAGTAAATTTGTGATCGTCTAAACCTAATATTGCAAAGCCAAAGCCGAAAAAGTTTCTAACTTCGTGTGCTAAGTAATTTCTACTATTTGGATAGTTAAATTCTACGTTTTGATAAACAGGTTCTTGATCTTGAGCGTGTAATAATGCACCGCCGTTTCCAACTATAATCTGATCTGGAACATTATCCATTAATAAAATTTGGGCTATATGAATGTGGCCAGAAACTATGGTAGTAACATTGCTTGGAAATTTATCTCCAAAAGCTTCAATTTGTGTAAGATTACCATGGCTTTTTAATGTCAAAAATTCTTTTTTTGGAGATCTCCAAAGTGGTTTATGAGTCAAAAACCACGTGGGCTTATCTTGTATCAATTTATCAAACTGCCTCTCAAAAGCATCAACTGTGCTTTGGGTTGTAAAAATTTCCTCACCGGATGAAGAGTCGAAGATAAAAAACTTCATCGGCCCAGCATCTAAGAACCAACTGGAAATAAGATCTTCACATTTTTGAGGGAAAAAGGGGTATGAATCTAAATATCTGAACCATCCTTCATAAGCTCTATTACAACTCTCATGATTTCCACGAACAAAAAGAAAAGGAGATTGTGTTAAAATATCTTTTGCAGGCTCAAACCAATCAGCGTACCAAGCTTCTTTGCTATATCCATAAATATCGCCGCACTTTTTTGTGTTTCTACATTTTGTTTGTCTATAATGATAATCACCAACATGGATAATTAAATCTGGTTTATGAAAAGCGATTGAATCTAAATTTTTTTTCAAAGGCCAGTTATCTACAGAATTACATTCTTGCTGAAATAACATATTTATTCTACATCCTGTATCGCCAATGAAGGCAATTTTGCTGATCTTTTCCGCTAATACGGGAACTTTTATATTGTCAACACTAATGTTTTGAGCATTTGTTTCTACTATCAGTTCACAAACTGTTTCGGTATTGTTAATTGAGCTGCGATTTAGCATTTCTACTGCCTTATTATCGACGTAAGCAATGGGACACATGTTATTGTCTATAATCGCACGTATGCTTAATTTATTTTCTGGAATGATTTGAGACCATGTGTACAATATTTGTGCATGAGTGGGGTAAAAGCTAATTGTAAGAGATAGAATTAAAAAAATGAAGATATTAGCTATTTTCATTTGTATAAAGACCTAAATTAAGAATTAGCAGTAAGATTATCTTAAATGATTAAAGTTTGTAACCATAAAATTCATAGTTAAATTATACAGGCATTTCCTAAATTATCCTAGTATCAGATTGACACTTTAGATGAAAAATCCTAAAATGATTAAGTAATTTAAAGTAATTATATAGAAACTAGAATAAAGTGCGGTCGTGGTGGAATTGGTAGACACGCAGCGTTGAGGTCGCTGTGGCTCACAAAGCCTTGGAAGTTCAAGTCTTCTCGACCGCACCAAGTTGTTTGGTGTAGGTGAAATGTTTATAGGAAATCAAAGTAGAAATAAAGTAGAAAGGGCCATCAGTGAAGTCAGGCGTGGTCTTCCAATTTTAATATATGATGATGAAAATAACTATCTATTGCTTGCTGCTGCTGAAACTTTAGAAAAAAATTTATTTAGTCAATATAAGCTTATATCAGGTAATGTGTATGTTACTTTGACTGCAAGTAAGGTAAAATACATATGTCAGAGTAAAGAACATAGTAGCAAACGTCTGTTGATAAGCAATTTTGATGAACTGCTCCATTTAATAAACTGTTCAAAGGAAGATTGGATAAAAGAGTTGCAATGCTCAAAGACAATAGATGCTTATGCTGTTGCCTTGCTTAAGTTCTCAGAATTATTGCCATACGCGTTAGTGGCTGATATGACTTTTGAGAATAAACATGAAATGCGAAATTGGTGTGAAGAAAATGACATTATTGCACTAAATACGTTACTTGTGAATGATTTTCAACAAAATCATAGTGTGTATGAAGTGTGCAAAACATCATTATTTTTGAAACAGACTCAAGAAGTAGATATCATATCTTATAGAACCAAAAGTGGCGGAAGAGAACATTATGCAATTATCATTGGCAATCCAGATAAAGATAATGAGCCATTAGTGAGAATTCATTCTTCATGCTATACAGGAGACTTATTAGACAGCTTATCATGTGATTGCAGAAGCCAGTTACATCAAGCGATTCAAATAATGACCGACTTTGGGAATGGCATTATATTATACTTGATGCAAGATGGGAGAGGCATTGGTTTAACTAATAAGTTAAGAGCATACAGTATGCAAAGAAAATATAATCTTGATACTGTTGATGCAAATAGAGTATTGGGTTTTGAAGATGATGAAAGGAGCTTTGCTGTTGCAGCTAAAATACTTAAGAAATTGAACATTAACAAAATACAATTACTTACAAACAATGGTAGAAAGTTATCAGAGTTGAAAAATAACGGTATAGAAGTTACAAAGTGTATACCACTTATTATGGAACGCAATGAATATAATGATTCATATATGGAAACAAAATTTGGCAAGTTAGGCCATGGATTAAGGGTTTATTAGCTTTTTTGTTATAACTACTTTGTTAGCTTGCTATGTTAATTAATATAAGTTAAGATTTTTAAGAATATTGAGATGCTGAAATTTTTAAAACAAGAAAAAAGTAATGATTCATTGGATAAGGATATAAATTGGAATTCAAGTCGCTATAGCACAGTTGTTGCTCAGAGAAATACTTTACTTTTATTTACATTAATATTACTAGTTGCAATTTCTATAAGCATATTAGCTATATTTAAAATTAGCACAAGTAGCACTATTGAGCCATTCGTTATAGAAATTGATAAAAAGTCAGGAATAGTGCAATTGGTTGATCCTGTTACAGTAAAACAATATTCTGCAAATGAAACGCTGAACGATTATTTTATTTCAGAGTATATAAAAGCAAGGGAGGTTTTTGATCCATATAATTATAATTATAATTATTATACAAAAGTAAGGTTGTTTTCTTCGCCTAGTGTATATAGTGAATTTAGCAATTATATAAAATCGCAGAATATGAATGACCTTTTGAATTTATATTCAGATGCTAAAGGTGAGTTGAAAATTCGTTCAATTCAAAAATTAGGTAACGATGCTCTTCAAGTGAGATTTTCTATAGAATTTACACGAAAAGATGGAAATTCCTCAAGGAAAAATAAGATAGTTGTGATGTCGTATAAATATGCATCGCTTGAAATGAATGATCAGCAAAGATATATTAACCCGTTAGGGTTTCAAGTTATTTCATATAGAGTAGATGATGAATATGTGTAGGATATTGTTAGTTTTAGCTTTACTAATAAGTGGCAACTTAAATGCATCTATTAATAATAAACCTATTTCTGTAGATAGTAGAATAAAGACTTTTGTATATAGCCCTAATGAGGTGTTTACAGTAATTTTTAGTCAAGGTTACTATTCTTATATTGAGTTTGCAGAAGGGGAAAAAGTCAAAAATATTGCTGTTGGTGATGCATCAAGTTGGAAAATTAATCCTTATGATAATAAACTGCTTGTCATGCCATTTGAAGTCAGTAGTCGCACTAACATGATTATTACGACAACTAAAAAGAGAAATTACATTTTTGATCTAATTTCAAGACCAAATTACGATAAATACCCAGATACTGATGCTAAAAAAGTGGATCATGATTATTCCGTTGAAAAGGATATATCTTACGTAATACGTTTTTATTATCCTCAAGAAGAAGATGAATTTGATGTTGATTTAGATGAGGTTTCTTTACCTACTCAAATGCAATACATTACAGAAAAGCCAGAAAAAATAATACAAGAAAATAATACGAGGTACAACTATACATATATTGATGAAGGTGGTAACGTAGATATAGTTCCAATTGAGTTATTCGATGATGGTTATTTAACCTATTTAAAGTTTAGAAATAGTAATAAAATTCCTCAGATTTTTATAGAAGGCGAATCCTGTAAAAGGCTGTTATTTGATGATTATGTTGTAATAAAAGGAGTACATAAAAAGCTATTAATGCGTTATGAAGGTAGTGAAGTTGAAGTTATAAATAGGTCACTTTAGTTGTGGTACATATAATATGAGTAAAGAAAGGCATAATAGTGTAGAAGATGAATCAGAGATAGAAAGCAAGGTAGTAACAGTTGGCTCTAATCAAGGTTATAAGGCATTGATGATAGTTATGGTAGCGCTCTTAGTTGGTGGAGTGTACTATCTTTATTTTAGTCCTTCTAATAAAGAGGGTCCAGAGATTGTTAAAAAAGAGGAAACAAAGCAAAACATTCAAGAATTGAAAGGAAAGTTAGAACAAGTTCCAGATAATGCAATAGTTTCTGAAAGAGTAGTAACTGATCTCTTGCCACCCTTACCTCCTCTTCCTATTCCACAAGTCATACCAGAAGTAAAACAAATCAAAAAAGAGGAAGTGACAAAAAAAGAAGAGCAACTAAAAGAAATTCCCTTGTCAAATATACCTGTTTTACCAAAGCAAAATTTTCCTTCTGGTAATGTTATTAGCAATTTGCCTACTTCATTTCCTACAATAGGGGGTGGCGGTTATCCTAGAGACAGACGTAGTGCACAAATGTTAGCAATTTCAGGTAGTAGTGGGGAAGGTAAAGCTACAGATGCTGTTTTATCCAATACCTCAGCACAATCGAGCAAAGCTACCAAAGCTGGAAAGCTTGGTTTAATGATTATTCAAGGTAAAGTTATTGACGCTATTCTTGAAACTGCAATAAGTTCTGACTTACAAGGAATGCTCCGTGCTGTTGTTAGTAGAGACGTTTATGCAGAAACTGGTGATACAATTTTAATACCAAAAGGTTCAAGGTTAATAGGTGGTTATTCATTCGACTCAAATGTTGCAAAAGCCCGCGTGAACATAAATTGGAATAGGATCATTCTTCCTCATGGTATAGATGTTGCTATTGCATCATCTGGTACCGATGAGCTTGGAAGGGCAGGGATAGCTGGAATAGTTGATAATAAAATAGCAAGTGCATTATTCTCTTCAGTGGCACTTGCTGGTGTTTCGATTGGTTCAGCTGTTGTAGGACAAAAAGCCTCTAATCTTATCGATGCGCTAACTGCCATGGATGCAGTGAAGTCTATTACTGCAACTGAAATAGATATTTCTTCTCTCAAAGGGGCTATTGTTGAGAGATTGGAGAATTCTATAAAAACTGAAGTTGGGAAGGTAGGAGACGAAAAATGGAAATTGGGTATTAGGGCTATTGAAAAAATTCGAAATGCTAAAAGTGATCAGGATTTGCTGAGAATAATAAAGGAAGAAATAGTAAGTGTGATAAAAAGTTCTGGAGCTAGTGGAGTTGATGCAATTACTAGTGATAATATCGGTATAACTTTAGACGATGTACGTCAACTGTTGAGGCAAACTCAGAAAAGAAGCAAATCTGTTTATGATGAAGCAATAGGGAAGTCAATCAATGATTTTTCCAAAGACATGCGAGATATAGTTGATAGGAGTGTAGATAAAAAACCAACTATTTATGTTAATCAAGGAACTTCATTGAAAGTATTTGTTAACCAAGATATAGTATTTCCTCCACAGTCAATATTAAATAACTGAAATGAACTATGCTGCACTTGATACATATTTGGAGCCATTACAAGGCATATTTCAAGAGGAAGGTGTAAATGAAATATCAATAAATAAACCGAAGGAAGTATGGATTGAAAATCGCGGTGAAATAAGATGCGAAAAGTTAGAAATATTTGATCTTAATCATTTAAAATCTCTTAGCAGGTTGATTGCTCAAGCTACAGAACAAAAACTGAGCGAAGAGACACCGCTGCTTTCAGCTACATTACCAAATGGTTATCGTATACAGATAGTGTTTCCTCCAGCATGTGAGCCTGATAAAGTAGTCATTTCAATTCGTAAACCTTCTTCTATGCAATTGGCATTGGATGATTATGAAAAAATGGGGGCTTTTTCTGAAACTGTTATAGGAGTGACCGATAATCCAGTAGATCGTCATCTAGATTTGCTACTGAAACAAAAAAAAATAAAAGAGTTTTTAGAATATGCTGTAATAAGTAAGAAAAATATCATAATTAGTGGTGGAACTTCCACTGGTAAAACCACTTTTACTAATGCTACTTTGCGTGCTATTCCATCTGAAGAAAGAATTATTACTGTTGAAGATGCAAGAGAGATAGTTTTGAATGATCATCCCAATAAAGTCCATTTAATTGCTTCTAAAGGAGGGCAAGGCAGGGCAAAAGTGACCACTCAAGATTTGATAGAGGCATGTTTACGTTTAAGACCAGATAGAATAATAGTTGGTGAGCTGCGTGGAGCAGAAGCTTTTAGTTTTCTTAGAGCAATAAACACTGGCCACCCAGGGTCAATATCAACTCTTCATGCGGATAGTCCGGCAATGGCTCTTGAGCAAATAAAACTTATGGTTATGCAAGCAAATCTTGGCATTCCCCCAGATCAGATCATACCATACATTAGAAATGTAATTGACATTGTTATTCAACTCAAAAGGACCAGTGGTGGAAAAAGAAGCATTTCTGAAATGTTATTTACTAGATCTTCAAATGAAAATACTTAAATTTATACGTAAGTTAAGAAAAAGTAGTTTATGAGTAATGGAAATCACCTACGCAATATTCTCATAGGAGGTGTAGTATCTTTTAGCATACTTGAATTTTGCTTCTATTTGTCTGGTATATTATTCTATCTGTTTGTTGACGGTCCAGATGGTGTAGATTTTAGAGCAATTAATCCTAGCTTGACACCTTTTCCTCAAGCTCTCTGGCCGACAATTTTTGATCATATACAATATTGTTGGCATCATCCAGAGCTATATAGCTTTGAGCTCAAAATTAAATTAGTTGTATCTTCTGTACTGCCTCAAATTGTTTTGATGATTATTTTGTGGAATGTGAGAGAAAGACTAATTGAGTGGCGGCCATTTAAAAAGAAAGAATCACTTCATGGAGATTCACAGTGGGCATCAGAGAAAGACATACGAAAAGCGGGATTAAGAAGCAAAAAAGGTCTATTGCTTGGTAAAGATAAGAGAGGATATTTTATTGCTGATGGGTTTCAGCATGCATTGCTCTTTGCACCTACGGGCTCTGGTAAAGGTGTTGGTTTTGTAATTCCTAATTTGTTATTTTGGAATGATTCGGTAATTGTGCATGATATAAAATTAGAGAACCATGAAATAACAAGTGGTTGGCGAGAGCGACAAGGACAAAAAGTATATGTATGGAACCCAGCGCAGCCAGATGGGGTAAGCCATTGTTATAATCCACTGGAATGGATTAGTGAAAAACCTGGACAGATGGTTGACGATGTGCAAAAAATAGCTAACCTAATCATGCCTGAACAAGATTTTTGGCAAAACGAAGCAAGAAGCTTATTTGTTGGGGTGGTACTATATTTACTTGCTGCACCAGAGAAAGTTAAATCTTTTGGTGAGGTTGTGCGTACGATGCGTAGCGATGACGTAGTTTACAATCTTGCTGTAGTTTTGGACACAATGGGTAAAATAATACATCCGGTAGCGTATATGAACATTGCAGCTTTTTTGCAAAAGGCTGACAAAGAAAGATCAGGTGTTGTGTCAACTATGAACTCGTCGCTTGAATTGTGGGCAAACCCATTGATCGATACTGCAACTGCATCAAGTGATTTTAATATTTTGGATTTTAAAAAGAAGAAAACTACAGTTTATGTTGGTTTAACTCCTGATAACTTAACTAGGCTCAGGCCTTTAATGCAGGTTTTTTACCAACAGGCAACTGAGTTTTTATGTAGAAAATTGCCATCGGATGACGAGCCTTACGGCGTATTATTTTTAATGGATGAGTTTCCAACACTTGGAAAAATGGAGCAATTTCAAACGGGCATCGCATACTTTCGTGGCTATCGAGTAAGGTTATTTTTAATCGTTCAAGATACTGAACAGCTTAAAGGAATATATGAAGAAGCAGGAATGAACTCCTTTTTATCAAACTCAACCTATAGAATAACTTTTGCAGCCAATAATATTGAAACGGCTAATTTGATATCTCAGCTTATAGGAAACAAAACTGTACAACAAGAATCATTAAACAAACCTAAATTTTTAGACTTGAATCCTGCATCAAGATCATTGCATATCTCTGAAACACAGAGAGCATTGCTCTTACCTCAAGAAATTATTATGCTGCCACGTGATGATCAAATAATTTTGATAGAATCGACTTATCCAATTAAGTCAAAGAAAATTTTGTACTATAGTGATAGCACATTCACAAGGAGGCTGATTAAACCAACACGTGTGCCTACACAAGAGCCATATGATCCAAACAAGGTCTTTTCTGCTGCTAACAAAGATAAGATTAGTAATGAAGAAGAGAGTAATGCTATTGAAGCTGCTGATTATCCTGTTGAAGCTAAAACTGAAGATGCAATATACGATGAGCCAGAGATTGAAGATGGATTTGAAGACGAGGATATTGATGATAAATTTGAAGGTGGTGATGGTTTTGATGATGAGGAAGACGATGATGGGTTTGATGATGAAGACAGTAAGGATGAATTTGACGATGATGATGAATTTGAAGATGAGGACAAACTAGACGGCAATAAAATCGAGGATAGAGGTTAATTTTACCTATTTTTTAGTTTAGAAAATAATTAGTTTTTTCATATTAAATCATTTTTAATTAATTAGTACTAGATTAGCTATTTTAACTAGAGGAATAGTCATGATGAGTAAAAAAACATTAGCAGTTACGGCACTTGCTTTATTGTTGTCACAACAATCTTTTGCAAGTGAAACAGAAGGATTTTACTTTGGTGGTGGATATTACGGTCAATATTTGAACTTGGGTAAGTTGAAAGCAAAAATTGGAGGCAAAGATGCTACAGATGATAACCGTGTATCTATAAATGGCATAGATGCTCAGAGAACAGAAGGTCAGTTAATAAGTAAGTATAAAGGAGATTATAACCCACCTTTTGCTGCAAATGTAACGTTTGGTTACACAGGAGAACTAGGCAATAATAGCTATAGAGCTGAATTGGAAGGGATGTACTCTTCTGTAAAAGTAGATAATGTTGGTTTATCAAGTAATCAAGTAACTGTTTCGTATCTAAAAGACGTTGGTGAGAGTGCTAATAAAAAAACTTATATGTATAAAACTGTAATTAATCATGACCAAGTAGAAAACGCATCTGTAATGGCAAATGTTTATCATTATTGGAAAAGTGATAGTTTCTCTTTTTCTCCTTACGTTGGTATTGGAGTTGGTGCAACAAGAATGACAATGTTTGAAAAATCGTCAATAAGACCTGCAGGTCAATTGAAAGCTGGCTTTGATTATCGTATAAACGAAGATATAAATATGCACATCGGATATAGAGGTTTTGGTGTTCTTGGTAGTAATGTTGATTTTGAAGCAGAGGTGTTAGGAGAAATGAAAGCAAAGCAACAGGTAAACCCAGATGGAAAAAAGATATTAGAATTGAATAAAAGTCAAAAACCATCGGACCAGAAGTTACACAAAGAAAGTATCAGTATAGGCAATCAAGTGTTTCACACACACGGTATAGAAGCTGGTCTTACTTTTCATTTTGCAAGCAAAGCTTAACTCTGATAGAGACTATTTTCCTGGTAGCATGTCTGCGTCACACGACTGTAGCTGCTAACCAGGTGACAACTTTCTCGTTATCTGAATATTTTCTTTCTTGTAATTCAGGCTCTTTTTTCTCAGTTCCAGCGTGTAGGGCTGGAACAACAATAAAGAACATATAAAGAATGGTTATGCAAGAAGTCTACTTTTTATTCTTAATTAACTCTAAAGCCTTCTTCAGATCTATACTTTCAATATCTGCATTCTTGCCCAAAGCAACGTTTGTTTTACCGCATTTTATATAGAATCCGTACCTACCGTTGCAGATAAAAACTTCTTTTCCCTTTTCATTAAAACCAAGAGATTTTAGCTCTTTGCGTGGGCTGCTCTCAATAATTTGTATAGCTTCGTTTAATTGTGTGTCTAATACCTCCTTAGAGCTTTTTTTAAGAGAAAAGTATCGACCATCATAGAGAATATGGTATCCAAATCGTCCAAGACCTATTTTTACTTCCTTTCCAGTTTCTGGGTGTTCTCCGATTATTTTCGGCAGGGAAAGTAATCGAGTGGCGGTATTTAGGTCAATATCATTAACATTTATATCTTTTGGTACAGAAATCTTTTTTTTCTTTTCTGACTCACTATTAAACTCCAGATAAAGTCCAAAAGGACCTTTTTTGATCATTACCTCTTGGCCTGTCACATCATCTATACCCAAACTTTTTGGATATTCTGAATTGTCATTACTGTCCGTAATTTCTTTTGTATGATTGCATGCAGGATAGTTAGAACATCCAAGAAACACACCGGCTTTTCCAAAATTTAATTTCAATATACCACCAGAGCAATTAGGACATTTTTTACCTATTTCTTCCTTTCCTTCCTCTGAGCAAAACCAATTGACTACCAAATCATGAATACCACTAAAAATCTCATCATGTGTCATTTGCTTAACAGAATTTACATGATTAAAAAATGGCACCCAAAAATAGCCTAGTTCTTTTTTCCAATCTGCATGTCCATTTGAGATTGAATCAAGCCTTTCTTCCATTTGTGCTGTAAAGTCATACTCTACACAACGCTGAAAAAAAGTTTCCAAAAATATAGTCACGATCTTACCGCGGCTGCTTGGAATAAATCTTTTGTTATCCAATGAAACATATTCACGATCTTGTAATACCGAAATAATTGTTGCATAAGTTGATGGGCGACCTATACCGACTTCTTCCATTTTTTTTACTATACTCGCTTCACTATAACGAGGTGGCGGTTGAGTAAAATGCTGTTTCGGATCAACAGAAATCAACTTGCACGCTTCCTCTTCCTTCATGGAAGGTAGCAGGCCTTCATTTTTGGCTTCTATGTTATCTTGATAGACTTTATAAAAACCATCAAAGAATATACTTGATCCACTTGCTCGCAGAATCACTTTCTGGTCAATAGAACTAATTTCAACTACCACTTGATCAAGAATCGCCGATTCCATTTGACTTGCGATGGTTCTTTTCCAGATTAAATCGTACAATTTAAATTGCTCTGGCGTTAAGTAATCCTTAATACTACCCGGCGTTCTATTAATATCAGTTGGCCGGATTGCTTCATGTGCTTCTTGAGCATTTTTGACCTTTTTTACATATTTACGAGGAGAATGCGGTAAATATTTATCACCATATAATGACTTAATTGATCCCCTGATTGAGTTTATAGCCTCATCTGCAATATGAAACCCATCTGTACGCATGTAAGTTATCAATCCTACGGTTTCACCACCAATATTGATACCTTCATATAAATTTTGCGCTACTCGCATAACATTTTTCACATTAAAATACAGTTTATTCACTGCATCTTGCTGAAGACTTGAGGTGATAAATGGAGGAAGCGGGTTTCTCTTAACTTGCTTGCGTTCTACTGTGCTTACAGCATACTGCCTTGACTCGATCTCCCTGACTAAGTTCTTTGCCTCTTCTTCATTCTTAATATCAAATTTTTCTAGCTTTTTATTGTCATAGTGGCTTAGCATAGCAAAAAAAGCCTCATCTTTGCTATTTTGCATTTCTGCCTTTATGCTCCAATACTCCTGTGTTATAAACTTACTGATTTCATCCTCTCGTTCGCATATAAGCTTTAATGCAACAGACTGCACTCGCCCTGCAGATTTGCTTCCCGACAATTTTGTCCACAGCAGCGGTGACAAGCTAAATCCAACTAGATAATCCAAAGCTCTGCGTGTTTGCTGTGCACGCACTAAGTCCATATTAATTTCACGTGGATTTTTTATAGCTTCTTGCACTGCTCTTTTTGTTATTTCGTTAAAGACTACTCTATGAATGTTGCTTTCATCATTGATTGCTTTTCTTTCCTTTAGTGCCTCTATCACATTCCAAGCTATTGCTTCTCCTTCTCTGTCTGGATCTGTTGCAAGGTATATATCTGATGTTTTACTAGCTTCCTTGACTAACTCTTTTACATACTTTTCTGCTTTTTCAATAATCTCATACTTCATGGCAAAGTCATTATCAGGATCAACAGAACCATTCTTCGCTGGCAGATCTCTGACGTGGCCAAAAGATGCAGCCACTTTGAATTCTTTACTCAAATATTTACCTATCGTCTTTGCCTTTGCTGGCGACTCAACTATTAATAATGCCATAATTATTAGTACTTAAAGGTAATATGTTGAAATATATAGAATAAAAAGTAAAAAAATATTTTAATGGTCTTTCCAATTTTTCTAAGTAATTGTTTGATGTTCGCAAAAAAACTAATGAAAGAACCTGCTTTATAAATTTTTTCAACTCCCTTACCATAAGGATAACGCTATACTATTTATCTTCGTCTGTGCAGATTAAACGACAAAAGCATAACGCAGTTGTCGTCTTATTTTTAATTTTTTGCACTATGTGCATCTTATTTCTTTACAAAACTTCCAGTTTTTTAACCATATAAGCTGAAACGGGTTGTTTAAGACAGGCCAATTTTCAGGATTAGAGCTAGCTAATAGGGGGTTTCTTTTGTCTTTTTTCTACTTGGTAAATTTCTTGATATTTGTAGCTAAAGTAATTTAAGAGAGGTGTCATCCCAGTGCTCCGACACTGGGATCCAGTTAAATTTACGAGTATAAAAGTAATCAACGTTTCTGATGATGGAAAAATGGATCCCAGTGTCGGAGCACTGGGATGACAAGAAAAGGAGTACTGGAATGACAAGAAGGACATTCCACCATTTCATTCCAGCGGATGACCAGATTTTTTTATTTGATCCCAGACTGGCTGGTTATGCAAGTTCCAATTTTAATAATATTTACACATAAGCCATACGCTTGAGTTGCAAAGTTCTAAAAAGCAGCCAAAATAAAAATAAGTAGACATTTACAAATTAAACTAAGTGTACAATCAACAAACAAGAGTATTGATTGCAACAATACTCTGTAGAATCGCAATATGGTATGACCATATGCTCTTTATTGATCTGGTTAATATAATGAGTAGAGAATTTTGTTATGCAAAAGATATCTACTACAGCATATTGCAATTGTTTGGAATTGCAGGAATGGGTGCAATGGTAAGACCACTTGGTGCATCTGTATTTGGTCACATTGGTGATAGGTATGGAAGGAGAATGGCGTTAACGATTGCTATCTTGCTAATATCGATTCCTTCTAGTCTCGTTGCGTTTATTCCAAGTTATAGTAAAATAGGAATAACCTCTACTATGTTGCTTCTTACAATCCATCTGATACAAGGGGTTGCACTTGGCGCTGAGCAAGGAGGTAGCTCTGTTTATCTCATAGAGCATTTACCTAATAAGAAAAAACTAGGAATGTTTTTTGGAATAATAAGTTTTGGTCGCTCCATTGGCATATTGCTCTCTGTGGCTGCAGTGATCATCTGTAAAAAAACCACTGATTTTAACGCTTGGGGTTGGAGGCTGCCGTTTATTTTTTCAGCCATTTTAGGATTAATAAGCGCATATAGTATATATACACTAGGAGAAACTCCAGCGTATGAAAAAAATCGAGAACAAAGAAATTTACCTAATTTACCAATAATAGAGCTTACAAAACGCTATAAGAGAGCCCTGATACTTGCCATTTTAATATCTGTACCTGTTAATGTTGCTGTTGGATTTACCATATTTCTTAGAACAATTGCAAAAGAAATAGTGTCTGTTGAAACTTATGTAACAACGTATGTCAACGAAGTTGTACTCATTATAACCAGTATATTAATGCCGATATCTTCAATAGTGCTTGGAATTTTAGCTGATAAAACAGGAAGAGAACGCACTGCAATCTTATTTATAGTGATAACAATGGTATTATGTTGTCCTATGTTATCTATTGCATATTACTATAAAAGCTATCTTATAATCATGTTGAGTGTGATGGCTCTTTCTATAATCGAGAGGGGTATTAATCCTATAGGGATAGTTACTGCTGAGCTTTTTCCTACTAATGTTAGATTTAGTGGTGTTAGCTTATCACGCAACATCTCTTTTGCCTTGCATGGAGGATTTACTCCTATGATATGCACTTGGTTTACTATAATGTTTCCTAAAATAGACTTTGCTGCTGGGCTTTATGTAATTTTTTGCTTATTAGTCAGCTTAGTAGCAATATTGCAAATAAAACCACAAGATAAAAAGTGTGATTGGTAATTTTCTCTATTTAAATTTATTTCACTTATTTAGCTAATTTTTATTACAATTATAATTTTGGCTTTTATGAAAACTGCATACGTATGTCAATTCTGCGGTCATAGCACTGGAAGGTGGGTAGGAAGGTGTATTGCATGTGACAGTTGGGATACGGTTGTCGAAGAAATAGTACTAAAAACAGAAACGAGAAGTACATCTGCACCAATTTCAATAAAAGCGTTATCAGATAGTGAAATTATTACCCCCGATCGTTTTTTAACAGGAATAGAAGAGTTAGATAGAGTTTTTGGTGGAGGTATCGTTCAAGGTGCTAGCATTTTAATTGGTGGTGAACCTGGAATTGGAAAATCTACTCTTTTGCTTAGGATTGCAGCTAATGTTGTACAACTTTCCTCTTTTGAATGTCTTTATGTATCTGGCGAGGAATCTTTAGAGCAAGTGAGCCTCAGAGCAAAGCGTCTTAAGATAAATGAACCTAAAATTAAGCTTTTATCTACAGTATCTTTAACTGATGTAGTAGCAACAATAAGGAAAAATAAAAGTATTAAGTTCTTGATAATTGATTCTATACAAACTATGTATGATAGCAAAGTCACATCAGCACCAGGAACTGTAACTCAAGTCCGTACCTGCGCTCATGAATTGACTGTTCTTGCAAAGCAATATGGTGTTTCTCTCTTAATAGTTGGCCATATAACGAAAGATGGACAAATAGCGGGACCTAAAACCCTGGAGCATATGGTAGATACAGTACTATATTTTGAGGGTGAAAATAGTAATCAATATCGCATTTTACGTACTATTAAAAATAGATTTGGCCCTGCAAATGAAATTGGTGTTTTTGAGATGTCTAAAGCAGGACTCATGCCTGTTGATAATCCATCATCATTATTCTTGACCGTACATGATAGAGAAGTAGTTGGCAGCGCCGTATTTGCAGGAGTTGAAGGCTCAAGACCAATCTTAATGGAAGTGCAAGCATTAATAGCAAGGACTAATATGGCAACTCCAAGAAGAGCAGTAGTTGGTTGGGATATTAATAGATTAGCTATGATAATCGCGGTTCTAAGTGCTCGTTGTAAAATGTTTTTGCATGATAAAGAAGTATACCTAAACATTGCGGGAGGACTCAAAATACAGGAACCATCAGCTGACCTTGCTGTTGCTGCTTCCCTTATTTCAAGTTTAGTAAATTTACCGCTACCAACTTCTTCAATAATCTGCGGTGAAGTTGCACTTTCAGGAGAAATTAGAAACGTTTCGCATGCTGATCTCAGACTAAAAGAAGCACAGAAATTAGGATTCAAAAAAGCGATTATGCCTAAAAATGGCAATTATTCTTCTCATGATATTGAGATAATTAAGCTTGGTCATATAAAAGAGTTAAAAGAGGTCTTCAATCAAAGTTAAATATTATCTGCATGAACATTGTGCTTGTGAGAAGGATGTCATCCCAGCTTCCATAATGTCATCTGAGTAGGTGACATAGGCTTCTTTTTTTCTGGATTCCAGTGTCAAGCACTGGAATGACACCATCATACCTGTTGGAGTATGTATGTAGCCTTATCTCACACTCCTGTCATGTCAGTGCCCAGACACTGGCATCCAGTCTTTTCGTCATCAAAAAAATTGTAAAGTGTTTACCAAATTAGCTGGATTCCAGTTTCACGCACTGACCATTTGCTGTTTTTACTCATAACTACCTTGTCTGAACGAATACGAAAACAAGTAGCTAATTATCGCATAAAAAAAAGAAGATGTAGAATATCTTCTTTTTTATGATTAAAGATACATTAAATCTTGATTGTGTATTTCCTCTGCTATAAGCAATAATTTTTCGCTCTCATCAAAGAGACTTTTTGCGCTAGCTGCTAATTTCTCACTAATTTGTGGTAGACATTGTCATAATATACTCCTTAAATTTTTAAAATATATTTATGTTAGTATACAAGTATCAATATTACATTAATATAATTACTTTTTAGGCATGAGTGACAAGCTGAAGTGGTTTTTGGTTGCCCACAAAACATATTAGATCCTTATTTCATATTCTTTAAAATATTTTTTTTCTTATACTTTCTTTATAAAAACCATGGGCGCCCATTGATTTTTATTGGCTAAAGTAAAGATCAAGTATCTGGAATTCTGGACATAAAATCCTCCTGTATAAAAAAGAGTTAGAAAAAAAATGCAGTGCACATACGACAGATATACACTGAAGAATACATTTTTTAATAAGTTTGATTAAAAAGTCTGCAGACTAAAGATAGATTTTGAGCTCTTAAAATATCTCTATTTGTAATTATAATGAGATTGAAAATATGCGGAAGTAATTTTTATACGTTAGCTATCTATAACGGCTCACCCAACCCACTTGCAATCTGGATCCCAGACTGGGATGGCAAGAAAAGGCTACTCGGATAGGAAGTACTGGAATGACACCATCTAAAAATTGAAGCTTGGTCATATGAAAAAGTTAAAGGAAATCTTCAATCACATTTAAACAGCGCTTCAGCAAACTCTTTGCCAGTAAATTCCCTCAGGTCTTCTATACTTTCACCAATTCCTATAGCGTGTAATTTCACCTTATAAGCTTCTGCAAGCCCAATCACTACTCCACCTTTGGCAGTACCATCTAGCTTTGTTACAATTAACCCGGTAACACCAACCATTTTACTAAACGCCTCTAATTGGCTATAAGCATTTTGGCCAGTAGTTGCATCAAGAACTAAAATAACATCATGAGGAGCAGTATCATCCAATTTCTTTATCGTTCTATGTATTTTTGACAGCTCTTGCATGAGATTTACATTGTTTTGTAGCCTTCCTGCTGTATCAATCAAAACAACATCAACGCTCTCTTTTATCGCTTGATTTACAGCTCTATATGCCACACTTGCAGAATCGCTACCGTGCTCTCCAGTAACAATAGAGCAATCAGAACGTTCTGCCCAAATATTTAATTGCTCACTCGCAGCAGCTCTGAATGTGTCGCACGCAACAAGCATAACGGATTTTCCTTTTTCCTTATATTTATGGGCAAGTTTACCTATAGTTGTAGTTTTTCCATTACCATTCACTCCGCATACCATTATTATGTGTGGTTTTTTATTCAAAATGAGCGGCTGCACAACAGGGTTTAATATTGTTTTTATTTCGCTCATTAACTGCTGTGTGATAATGTTATGTTCAACTTCTGATTCAAATTTGATACTTGCGAGCTTATCAATAAGCAATCTAGAAGTTTTATGACCTATATCCATGCTAATCAGCAGCTCTTCCAGATCATCTAAAAGCGACTGATCTAATTTTTTTTTGCCAGAAAAAATATTTTTTACTCCATCACTAAAACGGGAGGAGGTTTTTAATAGTCCTTGATAAAGATTACTGAATAAACTCAAGAAATACTCCTTCTAAAATTACCATATAAAGAATGACATGCACTATATGTATTTGTAAAGTAAATACACTCGTAACCTATATATTTTATGAGTAAAATGTACCGCTTGCTAGTGTATTTTACTTTAGTTTTTAACCTAAATATGTTATAATGTAAGTAATGGTTTACGGGTAATCTATGAGTTATAATGAGAAAATTTTAGATCATTACGAAAATCCAAGGAATGTTGGTTCTCTGGATAAAAATGATCCAAATGTTGGTACTGGTTTAGTTGGTGCACCATCATGCGGAGATGTAATGAAACTGCAAATAAAGGTCAACGATAAAGGTGTTATTGAAGACGCAAAATTTAAAACTTTTGGTTGTGGTTCTGCTATAGCTTCAAGTTCTTTGCTTACAGAAATGATCAAAGGAAAAACTATTGAGAATGTAACAAAGATAAAGAATACTCAAATAGTGGAAGAATTGTCTTTGCCGCCAGTAAAGATACACTGTTCAGTACTTGCTGAGGATGCTATAAAAGCTGCTATTCATGATTATCAAAATAAACAAAAACATTGAGGAATATGAGTGAATTTCAAGGAGTAAATTCTGTTAAAAAACCTATCACTCTAACTGCAAATGCAGTAGAGAGGGTAAGGTTTTTATTGGACAAAAAGAAGCATGCTAACCTTGAAGAAGCAATAGGAATAAGAGTTCTAATTAAGCAAAAAGGATGCTCTGGTTTAAAATATGATATTGAATATGCATATGATGTTCGTCCTTTGGAGTCGGTAATTGAAGAAAGCTGCAGTGATGATCAAAAAGTCAAGGTGCTGATCGATCCAAAATCTATCATGTTTATCCTTGGCTCTGAAATGGATTATGTAGAGGAAAAATTCTCATCAGGTTTTATTTTCAAAAATCCTAATGAGAAAGGAAAATGTGGTTGTGGAGAGAGTTTTCATGTCTAGCAACCATTTCACATTATTTGGAATTGAACCGGCTTTTAACATCAGCTTTGATGAGCTGGAGAAAAAATATATTGAGCTAAGCAAAACTGATATAAATGAAAGAGAGTCCAAAAATATGGAAAATATCAACAAAGCTTATCAGGTACTGAAGTCACCGCTAAAGCGTGCCGAACATTTGTTGGATCTTTTTGACGTACAAAGCAAAAAAGAGCATCTTGATCCTGAAATATTAAATGAATCAATGGAAATAAGAGAATACTTTCTAGACTGCGATGATTTACAATTTGCAAGTAGGATGATTGATGAAAAGGTAAAAGATTGTACTAAAAACCTAATTAATGCTTTTGCTACAAAAAATTTTGATGAAGCTTCTACGCAAGTTTTTAGATTGAGATATTTATATAAGTCATTTGAGGAGATAAAGGAAAATGCGGCCAGTTCAAATTTCTGAACCAAGTTCAAATGAGGTAGTTTTTGGTATAGATCTTGGAACTACTAACTCTTTAATTGCCATGGTAAATAAAGCTGGCAATGTAGAAATATTTAAAGATGAGCAAGGTCGTGAACTATTACCTTCTGTCATTTCATATGAAAAGGATGTACTAAAAGTAGGCTACGATGTTGGCGAAAACGCTATCTGCTCTATAAAACGCTTAATGGGTAAAAGTGTTAAAGACTTGCATAAAGAAGGTATCAATTGTGAAATAGATAACGAAAGTGAAAAAGTTATTAGGGTAAAATGCTCAGAAGAAAAGTATCTCACTCCTATTGAGATCTCTGCTGAGATACTAAAAACTCTATGCAAGAGGGTAAAAAAATTCACAGGGATGAAAGTTAACAAAGCAGTGATTACTGTACCAGCTTATTTTGATGATTCAGCACGTAACGCAACCAAATATGCAGCAAAATTAGCTGGCATAGATGTTCTTCGCCTCATTAATGAACCAACCGCTGCAGCACTTTCTTACTCCATTGAAAAGAACAATAACAGTGGCATATATGCAGTTTATGACCTCGGTGGTGGAACATTTGACATTTCAATATTAAAATTACATCAAGGAGTGTTTCAAGTTCTTGCAGTTGGTGGTGATACTAAACTTGGTGGTGATGATTTTGATCATCTACTTAGTTTAATCGTGCTTGAAAAGTATAGAGAACAGGTAGGTTTAAATAAAAAATGCTCTAGTGTCATCCCAGTGCTCCGACACTGGGATCCAGAAAGTTTGATTGCAAGTGAACACACCAGAAAGTTATATAATAAGAACTGGATTCCAGTGTCAAGCACTGGAATGACACCATCTGATACAACTACCTACAAATTACAACATTCATACACTAAAACTGGTATCTGCAATATACGTGCTATAAAAGAGTACCTAAGTGAAGATACCTCTGGCACTTTTGAATTCAGCATCAATGGTGAATTATTTAAGTGCAAAATTACCAAAGAAGAATTCGAGCAAGCAATCAGTCCTTTGGTTAATAAGACTATAAATATAGTTACTCGTACTATAAGCAACATAGATCTTAAAATCGATGATATAAAAGGGGTAATTTTAGTTGGTGGCGCAACTAGAGTGCCATTAGTGCAAAATTCACTAATCAAGCTCTTTGGCAATAAAGTGCTGAATGATGTGGATCCGGACAAAGCAGTTGCCAATGGGGCAGCTTTGCAGGCTCATTATTTAACTTCAAACTCAAAAGATAGGAATATTCTCCTTGATGTGCTGCCTTTATCACTTGGCATAGAAACTATGGGGGGAATAGTTGAAAAAATTATACCAAGAAATACACCACTACCAGTTTCAGAAATAAAAGAGTTTACAACTTACGCTAACGGGCAAACAGCAATGAAAATTCACGTTTGTCAAGGAGAACGTGAAATGATAAAAGATAATAAATCTCTAGCACGATTTGAACTCAAAGGTATACCACAATTGCCTGCAGGTTCTGCAAAAGTTGAAATAGGATTTACAGTTAGCATTGATGGAATATTGACTGTCACTGCAAGAGAAAAAACTACTGGAGTCGAACAGACAGTTGAAATAAATTCAAGCTCTGGCTTAAGTGAAGAAGATATTCAAGATATGGTCAATCAGTCAGTAAGTAACTTTGATGAAGACATGAAGGCTCGTTCCCTTGCAGAGGCTAAAATTAACGGTAACAAGCTCATACATCTAGTTGAAAATGTTTCCATTGAGCAAAAGTTAAAAATTTTACTACAGAACGCAAAAGACGCTTTACAGGAAAATGACTTAGACAACATTAATAATGCTATCTCTGAGTTAGAAAACTCTGCTTTAGAGTTATGCGAATCAGAAGACAGATAGAGTTCATAAAACTTTGTGAAGTACCCTGTCAAATCTCAGAGCAATAGGTAACCTAAAATCAAACGGTAACCAATCAACTTTGCCTAATTTAAACGATAAACCAACCATGCTTACGCGCCCAACTATATTTTCAGTTGGTATTAACCCAATTTCAGAAAACCTGCTATCAAAAGAATTATTTCTATTGTCTCCCATAACAAAAAATTGATCATCAGGCACATAATAAACTGGAGTATTGTATGATAACTTGTTAGAAAGATTATCTATTAGAATTTCATGCTCCTTGCCGCTCGGGAGTGTTTCGATGTATCTTGCTATATTACGCTTTGACTCATAATCAAAAAAATTTTCAATTTGTCTTCGCTTTACTTTCTGATCATTTAAATATAACTCCCCCTCTATCATTTGCACTTTATCGCCCGGTATTCCTATTACCCGCTTAACAAATCTAATGCTGTCATTTCTTGTAGGCTTGAAAACTATTATATCACCACGCTCCGGAGGGGTATAAAAGATTCTACCGCTAAAGATGTTTGGAGAAAATGGAAAAGAGTGTTTACTATAACCATATGAATATTTACTAGTAAAAATATAATCTCCCTCAAGTAGAGTGCTTTTCATTGAACCAGAAGGAATATGAAATGGCTCAAATAAAAAACTACGTATTGATAGCGCAATTAGTAGCAAAAAAAACAGTGAAGATAAAAACTTTCTCGTTCTTGCTATCCGGTTCTCTCTCAATTCTTTCAATTTTATTTTCTTTATAAATTTAAGCTTATCATAACACATAAAAGTGGTAATGTGAAATTTTACTCATGGGTGTTATTGCTCTTTTCGAAAGTCGAAATAAGCCCTTAAGTAATTGACAGTGATTGATAACCAATAGACATCATTTGCTATGCAATATTGTATAAATCACAATGCTAGTTTTACTGAAAATTATACTATTTTAGATATAATTATAATATTTAAACTTAAGGTATAGGGATGAACCCTACAATTAGAAAGGTTTTTTGTATTCTACTTATAGTATTATTTATTTCTTTTTCTCATGTTGGAAGTGCTGCTAACTCTAATGACGATACAACTGCTCAAGTAGTTATCTAAGTGGGAAAAGTCGCCTCTCCCCACTCGACTTCAGAACCGTACGTGAGACTTTCGCCTCATACGGCTCCTCTATAATTTGGTGCTTGTCATGCACACTTTCTATGTAATTCATCGTGACAATGTCCATGTAACAAGGATAAATTCTTTTTCATATTATTACGTCTGTTTCGGTCAATATGATGTGTTTCTAAGATATCATCATTTTTAAACCAAAGTTGACAATGACCACATTTACCTTGTTGTAACTTCAACAATTTTATTACTCTTGGTAGTTTATCTGGTATCTTCCTTAAACGATTACCCCAATAAACCCAATCGCCATCATATGGAGACTTGGTTCCTTTCACTTTGACATGCCTTTTAATAGCATGATCTCCGTGCTTAATAAGAAGAACTTTGTTATTTGTCATAAATCGCCAATTATCGTTTTTATACTTTTTAAAGTATTTATTTTTAATCCAGTATTTTCCTTTGGTTGGGTGCCTGTAGACTGCCCACTTCCAGATGTTTCTAAACATTACACTGTCAATAAACCTAAAGGTCTTGTTTGACACAACCGAAGAATAATATTTGCTCCACCCTCTAGTAATTGGGTTAAGCTGTCTTATTACTGTTTCTTGTGTTGATCCTCTTAATCCTCTAATCTTATGTTTTATAGTGAGTGTATGCTGTTTTCTGGATTCACGACTTGGTTTGACTAATAATTTATAACCCCTCTTATTATTTTTCGTAGAGTAATGCCTTATTGAGAAACCAAGAAAATTAAATCCTGGCTTTTCTCCATTTTGAGTATGAGAAATCTTTGTTTTTGAAGGTTTCAATTCTAGTCCAATGGTTTTGAGCCATTCTTCAACTATCATTTTTGCCTTCAGAATGATTTCCTTACTCTCATGTATGATGATAAAGTCATCTGCGTAGAAAATTACACTTAATGAGCTTTTTGCTTCTCTACTGCTTGCAACACCACATTTCATCTTCCTATATTGAAGAAGTTCACTCCATAACGTTTCTTTGATATATTGTTCTAATCCATTTAATGCAACACAAGCAAGTAACGGTGAGATCGTCCCTCCTTGAATTGTACCACGTTTTGTGGATTCAAATTTTCTGTTTTCCATTACTCCAGCTCTTAACCATCCTTTTATAATTCTTCTAAAGGTTGGTGTAGTGTTAAGTTTTTCCAACAGAGCATTTTGATTAATATTATCAAAACATCCAGAAATATCAGCATCTAAACAGTACGCTGTTTTCCAATTCAGTGAATTAAATATGGCTTCAATAGCATCATGACATGACCTACCAGGTCTAAAACCATACATGTTCGGTTCAAATCCTACCTCCCACTCTGGCTCTAGTGCCATTTTCATAAGTGTTTCTTTTGCCCTATCTGAGATAGTAAGTATACCAAGAGGGCGATATTCTATTGGTTTTCCAGGTTTTGGAATCCAAACACGTTTTGATGGTTTCGCTTTTTCTCTAACATTTAAAGAATATGCTAATTGCAATCTTTCTTTATGATTAAGATTTGCTTTTCCATCAATACCTGCAGTTTTCTTCCCTCTGTTATCTTGAGTTACTTTTCTGACAGCAAGTAGTTTTGCACTTATTGAATTGAGTAATAATCTTTGAAGTTTATGTACCTTCTTCTTATCATTACATATTGCAGCTTGGTAAATTCGCTTTTGTAGCTTAAATACAAATTTCTCAACTTTACGCCAAGGAATTGTATTCCATTCATACCTAACAAATTGTTGGTCTATAACATATTTACTACTATTCACAACTTTACCCTCCAAATTATAGTGTCCACGTCTGCATATCCCAAATATTACTTTGGGCATTAGCTTCTTGGACAATCCCTCCAATGTAAGTGCTTATGGCTGGCTGCCTACTTACATTCAAATGAATATAAGAGCACCTATATGGTTATCCCGTTTCACGATTTTGTTTCGTGTTAGACTTAGGTTCTTACTTTTTACCGGAAGCTGAGAACATCTATAATCAAAGACATCTAACTTTAATTCCTCGTATGCTTCATACCATTTTGGTCTATGCGTAAAACAACCTTAATTTCGCATATTCAATATAACGACAATTCAATCATAAGTTTCTCTCGTAACCATATCTAACTCTGTTTGCAGGAGTTTGCTATAAGGTTTAGCATTACCTGCTTTTATCTCATGCTTGCATCCTAAAGGTTGCCATTCTTTAAAATGTGAGACATACATTATCCCTGATGTCTAGGGAAGATGGAATCTAACCATCACAAAATCGCAACTTCGGGTCGCACATATGTAATATTATTGGCTACGTTTGGGGAATAGGTGGACCGCTTATGACCGTAGTGATAATAGGAGCAGCTTTACTTGCAATATTTGGTAGAATGCCGTGGCCTGCTCTTTTCGCCCTCGGTGTATTTTGCGCTGTGTTTTTTGGCGCTAAAACTATTGTCATAAAAGTAATGGGTGGTATAAACTCTACAAATGCCTCTTTTATGGAAGAATGTGGAACGGGAGATAAAAAAAAGAGTCAATAGGACTATTTCTTTCTAAAGCAGACTTGGTGCACAGCTTCAACTATATTTTCCACTTGTGGTAATGCTTTCTTTTCTAGGTTTGCAGCATAAGGTAAGGGGACATCCTTGCCGGTTACCCGTACAACCGGAGCGTCAAGGTAGTCAAATCCTTGTTCCATAACCATGGCTGAGAGTTCTGCTCCTATTCCTGCAAATGGCCAACCCTCTTCTATGCTTACTAATCTATTGGTCTTCTTAATAGAGTTAATAACTGTTTCAGTGTCAAGTGGTCTTAAGGTTCTGAGGTCGATAACTTCAGCTTCTATTCCTTCACTAGAGAGTAAATCTGCTGCATTTAACGCATCCATTAGTTTCAATGAAAAAGCAGTGATAGTTACATCCTTTCCTTCCCGTATAACAGCAGCTTTGCCTATCTCAAGTAGATAATCTTTATTTGATAGCTCAGAATCAGGAATCTCATGTTCATGCCCATAAGCGATCTCGTTTTCTAGAAATATTACTGGATTAGGATCACGAATTGCAGCTTTAAGCAGACCTCTGCAATCAGAGGCAAAGTAAGGTGCTATTACTTTCAAACCTGGAACATGCGAATACCAAGATGCAAAGCACTGAGAATGTTGTGCGGCAACTCTTGCTGCAGCTCCATTTGGTCCACGAAACACTATAGGGCATCCAAGTTGTCCACCTGACATATAATTTGTTTTTGTTGCGGAATTCACAATTTGGTCAATAGCTTGCATAGAAAAATTAAAAGTCATAAACTCAACAATAGGTTTGAGCCCAGCAAACGCTGCTCCAACAGCAAGACCAGCAAATCCATGTTCGGTAATAGGTGTATCAACTACCCTATTTTCTCCGAACTCTTTCAGTAATCCTTTTGTTACTTTATAAGCACCATCATACTCTGCAACTTCTTCACCCATGATAAATACATCAGGGTCATTTTGCATTTCTTCTCTGATTGCCGTGCATAACGCTTCTCTTACACTTAAGCTTGCCATTTGTAAATCTGTAAATTTCAACTGAAATAACTATATCAAAATTACCAGGAAGCGCACAAGTTAAGTTTTACAAGCATCATGTTGCATTGAGCATTGAATACTTACTTCTTTTAATTCAGTAGGTTGCGGTGATAGTGCGTATGTAACTCCACCGACTATCAATGAAGACATCACAGAAGTTGCAATCATCAATAGAATTGGTAATTGGAAGGCTACACTAAAGGCAACACCTACTGTCAACATGATTGCAAAGTTTACAGAAGCAATTTTTAAGAAAGACAGTTGTGCTTTTTCTGTTTTTTCTAGTAATACTTTATTTGCTTTGGTTTTGCTTAATTCACTATTAAGTGTTGTATTTTTACTTTTTAGATCTTGTATTTGTTGTTTTAGTGATTGATTCTCTTCACTGAGTTTATCAAGTACTTCTAACCTATTCTCATGTCCAGCTAAGTCACTCTTTAATTTTTCTAGTTCTTTCTCAACATGTTTTAATTCTTTACCTGGCTTTTCTAACTTCCGAATTTGTCTATCTTGCAACTGAATTTGAGGTTGCAGACTTTCTAAAATTTGGTCATTAACTTCATTAGCTGCTCCATCGTTATTTATTTCAGAGCAGAAAGAAGTATCAAATGTAGCCTCAGACTCTAGACCGCTGTCGTCACTACTAACACTTTCACCAGTAATAGAATGAGAAGCGATTTGCTCACTCTGAATATTATCATTATTCCCTTTCCTTCTTTCATTCCACATTTGTATTTCCACTGCTATTGATTTTTCTCTATCATTTCCTAATTTAGTAATTCCATTCACAAATGAACTGACTCGAGTTATATTATCATTCTGAGATGAGTGGTCACAACTTCCTTCTCCAACTTGGATGTGAAAGCCTTTTATCTTCTTTCGCGAATGATTTTCTTCTGCCTCCTCTAACATTTGTACTATCGCTTCCTTATTTTCTGTATTACCTACCACCTCCCTTGGAGTCTTATTTTTACTTTTTAATGAAGGATTCACTCGATCATCACTTAGTAGTTGTTTTACCATGCTTTCATGTCCACAAGAAGCAGCAATATGCAAAGCAGTTATTCCATCATTTCTAGATCCATCTTTTACTCGAGCGCTAACACTTGCTTTCTTTTTCATTAGAAATTCCGCTATCAAAAGATTGTTGCATGCTGTAGCAAGATGTAACAACGTCCAATCTTCTGCAGCTTCTTCTGAAATTTTTATACTAAATTGATGTTCTTTACTAAAATTTTTACTAAACTTGTTGTACTCTCCTGCATCTTTTCCTTTTAACTCATTCTTTATTTTTTCAAGTAAATTATCTTCATCCAAATCGCTACTTTCACTTACCTCATTTATTATTTCAAAAAACTTCTCCTTCTCTATTGCCATAACCTTTCCCTCTAAATTTATTTTTATCTCTGCATAATCTCACAAAAAAGTTAAATTTATCAAAATTCTATATTTTATATAAAATAAAATTTCCTGTTTCCAAAAATTGGTAAGCATGTTTTTGATGAGATTGTAGAAAACATACTTTTATGACACCATTTATTGTACGAACTAACTTGGCGAAAACAGATGTTTATATAGTTGTGTGGCAAAATGTTTTGCACTAGTTGTGCTATCTCGTTTTCCGTAATAGTTGAAAAAATTAGTAGAAAGTTGTTGTAAGTTTATGTATTTTGAGGCTGTAATGGTCAAAGGTACATGAAGTATGATCAGAGTTAAAGGTGCAAGAGAGCATAATTTGCAGGGTATTGATGTCAATATACCAAAAAATAAGTTAGTTGTTATAACTGGACTAAGTGGTTCTGGTAAGTCTAGCCTCGCATTCGATACGATTTATGCAGAAGGCCAACGCCGATACGTCGAAAGTCTATCGGCTTATGCACGTCAATTTCTTAATATTCAAGATAAACCAGATGTTGAGTCAATCACAGGCCTCTCTCCTGCAATATCAATTAATCAAAAGTCGATCTCAAAAAATCCAAGATCAACTGTTGGAACCGTTACTGAAATTTACGATTATGTACGTTTGATATATGCACGAGTAGGAATACCTTATTCGCCTGTAACTGGGTTGCCAATAACGAAACAGGCTGTATCTCAAATTGTAGATACTATTATAGCATTACCTTTAGAAACTAAAATATATATACTTGCTCCTATTGTGCGTGGCAGAAAAGGAGAGCACTTCAAAGAGATATTGGAAATTAAAAAGCAGGGTTACGTGAGACTAAAAATAGATGGTGAAACATACAATATAGATGACTTGCCTAAACTCGATAAAAACAAGAAACATGATATTTTTGTTATTGCAGATAGAATCTCCATATCAGATGATATAGGAAATCGACTACCAAGCAGTGTAGAATCAGCATTGAGTCTGGGCCATGGCTTAATGTATGCAGAAATAGTGAACTTACCTGATAACCACAATTCCGAGTATAAAAATGGTCAAACTTTAACTTTCTCAGAGAATTTTGCATGTCCTGAGTCTGGCTTTACTCTTGAAGAAATAGAGCCAAGATTGTTTTCTTTTAACAGCCCCTACGGTGCATGCAGTTCATGCAATGGGCTCGGTAAAAAACTAAGTGTTGATGCAAAGCTAATAGTGCCAGATGAAACGCTCTCGATATCTGAAGGTGCTTTAAAGCCAATTGGATCAATATTCCGTCAAGTGCATACAAACTATGGATTGCTAAAAAATGCAATTCTATCACTGGCTGAAAATTGCAAATTTAGCCTTGATGTTCCGTGGAAGAATATAGACCAAAAAGTGAAGGATTTAATACTTTTTGGCTCTAGAGAAATGAAATTTCAAGGTTTGGTCAGTATCCTAGAACGCCAGATGGATTACGATGCATCACTTATTGATAGGTATTGTTCTGTTACTGACTGCAAAGAATGTGCTGGCTATAGATTGAGAAAAGAAGCACTTACAGTGAAAATTGATGAAAAACATATAGGTGAAATATCAAGGCTCAGCATCGATGAATCCCTTAAGTGGTTTGGAAATTTATCAGATAAACTTACAGAACAACAAAGGCAAATTTCAAATAAAATATTAAACGAAATAATCAAAAGGCTGACATTTTTAAAGAATGTAGGGCTAAATTACCTTACACTTGACCGTGAATCTAGCACTCTCTCTGGTGGTGAAAGCCAGAGGATCAGGCTTGCTTCGCAAATTGGTTCTGGTTTAACAGGAGTGCTATACGTGCTTGACGAACCCTCAATTGGCCTTCATCAATGTGATAATGATCGATTAATTGCCACACTTAAAAATCTGAGAGACATGGGTAATACTGTGATTGTTGTTGAACATGATGAAGACACAATAATGGCTGCTGATTATGTGATTGATATTGGTCCTGGAGCTGGCGTGAATGGAGGAAAAATCGTTGCAGAAGGAACACCACATCAGGTACAAAAAAATTCAGAGAGCATAACAGGACAGTATTTAAGTGGAAAGAAGGAAATTTCAATTTCAAAAAGAAGAAAGCAAACAACTCAGTTCATAAAGGTAGTTAACGCATGTGAGAATAACTTAAAAAATATAAATGTTGAATTTCCTATAGGGAATCTTATTTGTGTTACTGGAATATCAGGAGGAGGAAAATCAAGTTTAGTAATAGAAACACTATATAAATACTCAGCACAGAAGATAAATCATTCATCTGCAAAGCATGGTAAATGCGATAAAATAGAAGGCCTTGAGTATATAGATAAAATTATAGAAGTTGATCAGTCACCAATTGGTAGGACCCCAGCATCAAATCCAGCAACATATGTTGGTATGTTTACTCACATCAGAAATTGGTTTGCAGGTCTCCCAGAGTCGAAGGCACGAGGTTACAATATAGGCCGATTTTCATTTAATACCAAGGGAGGAAGATGTGAAGCTTGTAAAGGTGATGGGCATTTAAAGATCGAGATGCATTTCCTACCGGACGTTTATGTGAAATGTGAGCAATGTAGAGGACAGAGGTATAACCGAGAAACATTGGAAGTTACTTACAAGGGAAAATCAATTTCTGATGTGCTTGATATGACAATAGATCAAGCATGTGACTTTTTTGAAAATCTTCCAATGATAAAGGAAAAGTTGATTTCTTTACAGGAAGTAGGGCTTGGTTATATAACGCTTGGACAGTCGTCAACAACGTTGTCCGGGGGTGAAGCACAACGAATAAAGCTGTCTAAGGAACTATCAAAGCGATTTACCGGGAAAACATTGTATATTCTCGATGAGCCAACAACTGGGTTACATTTTGAAGATGTAAATAATTTACTGAAAATACTCCATAGGCTAGTTGATTTAGGAAATACTGTTATAGTTATTGAGCACAATTTACATGTTATAAAAACTGCTGATTACATAATAGATATTGGTCCAGAGGGTGGAGTAAAAGGTGGCGAAGTGGTTGCTGTAGGAACTCCAGAAAAAGTTGCACAGACTCCAAAAAGCGTTACAGGCAAGTATCTTAAAACATATTTATTGGATCAAGTATCGACTATTTCTTAATAATTAGGTTATGAGGAGCATTTTAAAAGGTATACCTAACATATTTAATTCATGAATCTTCTCTTATTAAAAAAAGCTACAGATCTCATATTTCCAAACGTATGCGTAAGTTGTGAACGTATAATTGATAAAAGTTATGATTTATGTAGTGAATGCAATAAAAAAATCAATTTTTTAACTAAGCATTACTGTAATGTTTGTGGTGTAGTAATTCCAGATAACATTGATACATGTGGTAGATGCATCAGTAACCCTTCACCATTTAAAGTATTAAGATCAGTTTTTGCCTACGATGAACATAGCAAAAATATGATTATAAATTTTAAATTTTTTGATAACTTAAACTACATGAAAGTCTACGCAAAGTGGATGTACAAAGCTAACAAAGACATGTTTCAAAATGCAGAGGTCATAATTCCCATACCGCTACATAAAATACGCTTATTTAAACGTAAATATAATCAAGCAGCATTGCTCGCGAAGGAATTAAGTAAGTTATCTTACTTATCTTATACACCATTTGCAATAAAACGTATTCGTCACACTGTACCTCAAGCTGGTCTTTCACTTAAAAGGCGTGAAAAAAATTTGAGAAAGGCTTTTAAAATAAGCAACAGCGAAATTATCAAAAACAAAATCGTGATATTGGTTGATGATGTAGTAACAACTGGTGCAACTGCAAGGTCTTGCTCTCAGGAAATTTTAAACTCTGGTGCAAGAGAAGTGAGAGTGCTATCGCTTGCAAGAACTGTATGAAAATCAGCTTTAAGGTATAATTTTCATTTTTGAAAACTGTTTAGTTTCTTAGTACTAACTTCTGTATCATTTCTCTTAAAAAAATTCTAGTTATAGTGTATACTGAGCCTATAATTATAGCCCTTTTTCTAATAGTTCGAATAGCTGGATATTCTTTCTGGCTCAATTTTTTATAGCAAACCAATGGTTTGATTAAAATCAGGAGAATATGGAGGCAGATATATAACTTCAGCACCGATACTTTTAACAAATTCACTTATTTTCTATAAAAAGTTGCATTATCCAAAATCACCCAGCAATAAAGCTTGAACTAGCTATTAAAAACGTCTGTATCGCAATAGCCTTCAAAAATCATAGGCGCCATAATTTTTCCCTTATTCAAAGCTGCAATCATATTTTTGAATACTCACTGCATTCAGAAAAAAATAGGTACATGCTAGTGTAATAGCAGTGGATATAATAATTGGAACAAGTAAAAAAGCCTCTATTAGTTTTCTTATAGAGCTGGCTGGTTTAATGCTGTTATTATTCAATGATGCAAAATAATTTTCACTAAGGTTGGCCATCCATTTTGCGCCAGATAAGACCCTCTCACTATTTTTTTTAGATAAGTTGACTTGTATTTGCTTTCCCATGTTTATAATTATGCTAATAATAAACATGATAAGATCAATATAAATTTTTTACTTCCGTGTTTTTTCTATTGTTGTTTATAATGACTATAGTTACATCACATATTTCTTTCAATTAAATGGATCAGTTATTTATTGCAAATCACTGACTTTTTTAATGGATTCTTTTTCTAAATAATTTCCAAAAATGTGTTTACTTTTGTTTGTAATTGTGTAGTAACTGCAACGTAAAGTTATAGGAGGTAAAGATGGATTTTGAAAATCTGAAAAAGATATTAAGTGCAATTGATAAAGATGCAAGTGTAAATAAAGATAACGTAATTAATAAAATAAAAGAAGTATTGCGAAGGGAAGATAGAATAGCGTATCAAGAGTGGGAAAATAAAAATTTTAGTATAAATCATAGATTCATCCAAAGTGATCCTGATACCGAATTTACATTATTAATTGCAGCTGCAGCAGCTGGCTGTAAGGATTTAGTGAATGTTTTATTAGATAGGCATGCGGATGTTCATGTAGAAGGTGAAAATAGAGAGACTGCTTTGCATCATGCCGTTTATAGTTGATGTGTAGGTGTAGTAAATGCTCTACTAAAAAAAGGTGCTGATGTTAATGTAAAAGACAGAGGTGGTAGTACTCCTTTGCATTATGCTACTATATATGAACTCATAGATGTAGTAAATGTTCTACTAAAAACAGGTGCAGATATTAATGTAAAAGATGAAAATGGTAGTACTCCTTTGCATTATGCTACTTTAAGTAACCATGTAGAGGTAGTAGATGCTCTGTTAGCTGAAGGCGCAAGTGTTCATGTAAAAGATAGAAATGGTAGTACTCCTTTGCATTATGCTGCTAAAAATGGCTATTTAGAGATAGTAGATGCTCTACTAGACAGAGGTGCAGATGTTTATGAAAAAGATAGTTTGCAGAAAACTCCTTTGTATTATGCCATTATAAATCACCAAGAAGATACGGTAGAGAGTATAAAAGAGTTTTTAAAAAATAAAGTAGTTCAAGGTAGTGTAGTTGTTGGTGGCTTAGTTGCCATGTTAGGGAATTTTGTAACATCGACGCTTTTTATAACCGAGACAATGGAAATTACATTAACATCTGTTACGGCAGCAATAGCTGTATCTGCATCAACAGCATTAACATCTGGTTATGCTAAATATCTAATGTCAAAATTCGATAACGAAATAAAAGAAATAAAAGAGCGACAAAACGTAATGGAAGGGAGGCAAAGCTTAACAGAAGGGTGGCAAAGTGTAGATCTACAAAGCATACGTATACATAATGCTCTTTCGTAACTTTTTACTTCCGCACTTCTTTAGTGTTGCTTATAATAACTATAGATTTAGATCTTAATTAGAGGCTTTAATTACCTACTTTAAGTTATTGAATTTCTTATCATAGCATCTATCATTCCAGTACCCTGGAATGAAAGAAAAAGAACACTGAATTAAAAATACAACATACCATCTTATATCTTAATACTGCATAATACCTCGATTATAGATTGATTAAGGACACCTTGAGTTATCTCTTTAGTTAGTCTTGCTTTACTATGAAAAGCTTGTACTCTTTAAATGTATTATTTATAAATTCACTGTTTATAAGCTAAAATATGTCTAGTAGAGCTAATATACCTTTTTTTATAGCTGGTGCTATTGCTTCTCTTACATTAATTACATCTGGAGTTTTTGCTGTAGCTCCTTACGTTGCATTTTTATCTTCAGTTGCAGCTTTAAATATAGCTCCCCCTGTTATTTTTATTTTGTTTGCGCTTTCTGCAGTAGTAATTGTGTTTTCATATAAAATGATTGAGCAAAGTAAAAAATCTCAAGAAAACTCGAAAGCTGAAGTCAAAGAGCTAAATAAAGAGTCAAGTAAAGAAGAATTAGAGAATGAAGAGGCTAAAGAAAATAAAAAGAAGCTTAGTGATCTAGAAAAAAAAGTCGAGAGAATTTCAGATAGTTTTGTAACGAAAGATAAAGTGGAGGGGTTAGAAAAAGTGGTTGGTGACCTTTTTGCACAGTTAATTAATAGTACTGCAATAGATGAAGTAGAAGAAAAGTTGAGTATGGAATTTTATGCAAAAGGTGAAGAAAGAGGGTGGAATACAACATTTAGTGATATTATATTACCAAATAACATAAAAGAAAAATTGAAAGGGATTTGTAAGTTACAAGGCAGAGGATATCTCTTGTACGGTCCACCAGGAACTGGTAAGACTAGTATTAGTAAGGCAATTGCAAATCAAACTAAATCTCTGTTTGCGTTTATGTCTGTTTCTGCATCTTGCTTGTCTAATCAATCAAATATAGATCAGGTTTTTGAGAAAGCAGAGGCAAACAGTCCGTGTATAATTTTTATAGATGAGATTGACGGCATTGGCAAAAAGCGCACTTCCATTGAAAATGCAGGACCTTTAACTCATTTACTCACTAAATTGGATGGAGAGTTTTTATCCTCAAAAAATATAACGGTAGTTGCTGCAACTAATCATAAGAATCATTTAGATCCTGCGCTTATTAGGGGTGGTCGTTTGGAGTGTATTGAGGTTCCTGGGCTGGATAAAGACGATACACGTCAAAAAATATTACAAGAACGGCTCGAAAAATTAAAAGATAGCGATATGAAAATTCTTGTACAGGCTAGTAAGGGATTCGCAATGGCAAATCTGATTTGCTTAATCAATAAAATAAACGAAACTACAGAAAAGGAAGGCGAAATAAAATATCTTCGCACTTTCTGTAAAAATTTCAAAAAGGAGCATAACATAAAAGATGAGCTAGATAAGAAACATAGTAACGGAAAAACTAAAAACAAGGATATAAGGCTATCATCTGGAAGCTTATCTAGAAGTTCATCAGTAAGCTCTTCATTGAGTGATGTATCTTCTCGAGGAAGTAAGCGGCAAATCGAGGAATAAAGAGAATTACTACACAGTCTGGGATGACGCCATGCAAGTGACACAATTCGAATCATGTCATTCCAGTGCGTGACACTGGAATGGCTTTGTTGCATAGGTCAAATAAAAAGAACTGGCAGTTACTGACAAAATTCACTATAAGACAAGCATTTAACCTACTAAAGAAAAATATGCCACAAAAAATGAGAGTCAGTAACTGCCATGAATATAACAAATTTCTCCAAGAGAGGGGAAATATTTTTTATTACGTCAATGATGCCATAGAAAATTGGTACGAAAAAGGTCCAAAAATGGCTGGTGGCAACTATATTTATAGCGATAAGGTCGTGATTCTGGTTCACATAATAACTTATTTATTTAGAATAGGTCTGAGACAAACAGCGGGATTTATAGCAGGGTACCTTGAGCAAGTAAGGAAAAACTTGCAAGTTATTAGCTATTCCCAGGCCTCAAGAAGGCTTAAAAAACTTAACATCAAAATTAATGATCGAAGACATGATAAAAATAATACAGAAGATATTGAGATTGCCATAGATAGTACTGATCTACAATAATATTCCAGGTCATAGCAAGGCAAATGGTACAGATAGAAAGTATCGCTGCTATGAGCAAACAAGAAAACTGCATGTAATGCTAGAGATAGGTAGCAAAAAAGTTATAGCAGCAAAATACAGTGGCGGAGTTTATTCTGACCACTATGGAGCATGTGATCTTATTGCAAGGATTGATGTTAAATATAATATAAGCACACTATATGCAGACAGGGCATATAATCGAAAGAAGTTATACAAACTGTGCGATGAGCTTGACATAAAGACAAGGATTCCTCCGCAAAATAATGCAATAGAGCATCCAAAGTTGGATTATATGGATGAGAGAAATTCTACAATCAAGCTCATAAAGTCATATGATGAAGATGGTATGAAGAGGTGGAAAAAAGAGATAAATTATGGGAAGAGATCTTATATAGAAAGTTTTTTCTCGCGACTGAAGCAAACATTTGGGTTTAGTTTTAGAAACAAATCTGAGGTTAATCGTGAGAGAGAACTGCTACTCAAGTGTTATTTGCTTAACAAATTTACTGATATAGGCATGGCTAAATTTGAGATAGCTTCATGAATTTATTCCACGTTACCTATTATCCGAAGAGTGATGCAACAAAGCCTGCTGGAATCCAGTTTTTCATTTCATCAAATTTAGCATAAGCTCAAGTTTGCTTATAAATTTTTCTGGATGCCAGTGTCTGGGCACTGGCATGACATTATGGAATTTGGGCTCCAGTGTCAACTACTCTAATGACACCTGATTATGATGAAAGAAATCTAATGATTTATATAAACCCCATAGCGTGGCGAATGAAGCGTTTTTTAAGAAAATTTGAATTTTCAACTATCATTAAACCAAATGCTCTAGCGCAAAATATTCTGTTGGAAAATATCCTATTTAGTCCATCAGTTGCAAGTGCCATAGTAAAATTATCAAAGTATCTGTCACGTGAAATTTTCTTCAATAGATAATTACTGCCAACATCAATGCCAGACGCTTTTGCAGTAGTTATTTGTCTAATAACACTCTCTACATCTCTCATTCCAAGATTAAGTCCTTGACCTGCAACTGGATGGATTGAATGTGCTGCATCGCCAATAAGCAAAATTCTGCTTTTATGCAGCTTTCTCGCAAAAGTAAAACTCAAAGGATAAAGTCTTCTTTCACCCTCTAATTCAATTTCTCCAAAATAAGAACCAAATCTTTTTTTGAGTTCTGTGACAAATTCCTCTTTGGATAAGCTCATCAGCATTTTTGAAATTTCGCATTTTTCTGTCCAAACTATTGAAGAATTATAGCCACCTTTCATTGGCAAAATTGCAAATGGACCACCAGGAAAAAACCGCTCTACAGCTAAGTTTTGGTGATGTAGTTCATGTTTTACATTAAATACCATGCTATTTTGTTTATAACCAAATTTTATCATTGGTATAGAAAACAGCTCTGGCAGCTTAGAGTTTTTACCTTCAGCGCAGATAAATAGCGATGATATCAATTTTTGATCATTATCAAGAGTAACTTCCACGTATCCTTCGTCACAAGAAATTGTTTTATAGGAACGTGGAGAATATATATTGAGTTTATGCAAAAAATTATTATTGATTGCATTCCATATAATAGCGCTCTTGATTACATAGCCCATTGGCTCTTCACCGACCATTTTATGGTCATAATGCACAGTAAATGGACTATCTCCATCTAATATGCATATATCAAGTATTGGTTCAGCTTCGCCTTCTAAGAGTCCCCAAATCCCTAATTTTTCTAGTATTTTTTTTGATCCTTGAGAAATAGCGAATGCTCGATTATCATCAATTGCACGTGGTAAACTATTTTTCTCAATTACGGCTACAGATACAGAGTCATTACTCAGGCCAATAGCAGTAATAAGACCAATTAGCCCACTACCTGAAATGATTACATCGTAATTCATTTTATTAACCTAAAATTACATTCTACCCATTTTTAAAATAGTTTAAACGAACTTTGTAGATACTGAACTTCTCATTACTATCTTAGTTATAACCAAAATAGTAATAAAATATTAATTATTTTACACTAGATTAGGTCTAATTTTATTAAAGGAGCTAGATTATGACTACAGATTGCAAAAAAGAATTACTAAATTGCATTAACAAGTACAGAGAAGAACTTGCAGAAAATAAAGCAGCAATTAGACAAACTTTAACTAGCGATAAAATTAATATAAGCGATTACTTTTATCAGGGTGATAAAATCTGTAACAAAGAGCTGTTTAACATAGGAAGTGAGTGTCAGGATACAAAATATGGTAGTCGACAAGAATATACGTATGATGAGTGGAAGGAAAAAATTGAAAAACCTCATGCTAAAGATTTGCTAAAGATGTTACAAAATGAAGTAAAAGGTAAAATATTAAAAAGTTTTGAAGATTATGAAAAATATCATAAAAATGCTACTGAAGCTATAAAAAGAGAATTAGACATAGATTCAAAATTAAAGGCAATACTCAAAGAAAAGCAACAACCAGAAACTGATGTAACTCGAGCATATTATGACGTTATACGAGGTTTATATGAAAATGGAGACATGCGCTCTCAACTAAAGTGCAATGATCTTGATTGTTTTAATAGAACAATAGAAGATAATCTATCTCAAAAACAATCCGAGCTAGCTGCTATAAAGGATGACTTTTTGGATAATACGCAAAATATTTTTCAACATATTCAAGTTGAAGATAGTATTTTTTAGAGAAATAAGATTATGCTATTTTTTTAATGAAATTTCTTAAGTGGTAGATTATTTTTTACAGCTATAGCTGAGGTAGCTGTCACTACCTGAAATGTAACAAATAAAATACCAATCTTAAATATTGCTATATTTCACGATAGTTTCTCAACTTGACGCACATGCTTTTGGAACATTCTCATTTGTCAAATAGTTTCTGGCATGCTACACAATCTGTAATGCAGGTTTTAACTTACTTTTACGCAATATTGATCATTCTTGAAAAGCAATCTAACATTTTCTATTCCTTGATTACGAAGCTTTGATGCAGCTGATTTAGCTACCTGAGCGTTTACAAAAAATGCTACATATCCCTTACTTTCTGCATTGTTTTGTTTTGGGTGACGTTTCTGCATTTCTTTTTCATATTGCCTTTTGTAATGAGGAGTATTTTGTATCAATTGTTCTGACCTCTTTCTTAAGTACTCGACTTTTACCTTAGCAAGCCCAGACTTATGAAGTCCTAAAACTTGTGCTGCTTTTTCTGACAAGTCTATTATTCTACCTTCAACAAATGGCCCTCTATCATTAACTCTTATAACAAGCTTCCTTCCATTTTCTAAATTAGTAACACGAACAAAGCAGGGTAGGGGCAAGGTCTTATGTGCTGCAGAAATCAAGTGACGATTAAACACTTCACCGTTAGCTGTAATTGTGCCATGATCTTCTATTCCATACCACGATGCTATTCCTACTTCCTCATAACAGCTACAGTATTTTGGGTGGTAGGTGATACCATTTATTGTATAGCTATTGCCAATTTTATAATGACCTGCGGTGTGATTACACCTATTGCTAAAACTACAACTACTCATCAAAACGAATATTAGACATAGAAAGGCTAGTTTTTTTATCATTGTACTTAGTGAAATGGTTCGATACCATGAGGGTTTTAAATTATACTATAATAAATTTAGTAATAAGTAAACGTCTACTGCCAAATATGCACAGCACTAAAAAAGAAGTAATACATATAATCGGTATAGGTGGAATTGGAATGAGCGCAATTGCTGAAATTCTTCATAATTCCAGTTATAAAGTTCAAGGCAGTGATACGCGATCAAACGACAATATAGACAGGTTACAAAAATTAGGTATAGAGGTCTATATTGGTCACAATGCAAGTAGTATTAGACAAGCTCAAATAGTTGTACATTCTTCCGCAATAAAACCTGATAATGTGGAGCTAGTTGCAGCAAGAAATAGCAATAAAACCGTTTTGCATAGGTCAGACATGCTGGTTAAAATTATGAAAGGTAAATATGTGATAGCAGTTTCAGGTTCAAGTGGCAAGACGACGACGACAGCTATGATTGCTTCCATTTTTGATCATTCTGGTGATGACGCCACTGTAATTGTTGGAGGAATATTAAATTCCTATCAGAGTAATGCAAAACTTGGCAAAAGTGACATTTTCTTAATTGAGGCTGATGAGTCTGATGGAACTATGTTAAAAATTCCTGCAGATATTGCTGTTGTAACAAGTATTAATGACGACCATATAGACCATTACGGTACATTTAACGACATCAAAAATGCGTTTTCTAGATTTGTAAACAACGCGAATTTTGCTATTTTGCCTGATTCTGCAGACATCAATCATGATGCGAGTAATTCTATAAAGTTTTGGTTTGGAAATGGTAAAATTAGAGCTAGCAACATCAAACAACACAATAATAGCATAGAATTTGACGTGCTGATTAGTATAAACGAAAGTAATCGTATTCCATTGTCCACTACTCGAGTAGTTGAGAGGGATGGAATAAAAGCAGCCCTTTCTTCATCACCTCAATGCTTGAAACTGGATTCTCGTTTCAATGTTAAACAAGATACTATAGAATTTAAGAGGACAATCCCTAGAAAATCTCTACATTCAAAAAAAGTAAATCGTACTAATGCTATTTGAACAAGCTAGCGTAAAAGTAAGCTAAATTTTTTAAGGTACAAAAATAGCAAGAAACAGTTGTTTGAAAAAAATTGGAATTTGATTGGATTGCTGAAATTTGGCTCTCAAACTTTAGATGCATGAGCAAGATAATACTCTTTAACTAATATAGATTAGGTGATTTGGAAGAGATACATCTAGAGCAGCTGGCAAAGTTACAATACATATTACCGCAATAACTAGAAATGAGAAGGATCTATATGGTGATTATAGATTTTTCCAGATCTTGAAAACAATAAATAGACAGTAAATTAGAACTACTGCAAAAAAAACAAGAATAGCTACACTGGTTGCTTGACCATCGTAAACGTAGCTTGTTAAGCCGATAAAAATAGCCATGATAGAAGCTCTAATAAATGAAATTGCAGAAGAAGTTGTGCCTTTCATTTCAGGGAAAATATTTAATGATGCATTGAAAATGACTGCTTGACAAATTCCACAGCCAATACAAAAAATAGCCATAGACAGCGTTACTAAGTAGTAAGCACTGGGCATGATTATACTGAATATTAAAAGTGATAGGGATCCAATAGCAATTACGCCTGTACCGGAAATTACACACCAAATTGCTCCAAGTTTCTTTAAGATCTTACTGGAAAACAGGCTAATTAGTGAGAAAGATCCAACCATTGCACCTTGATGTAGCGCATAAATAGTGCTGGATAAACCAAAAGTTTCCATATACAAAAAAGGGCCACAAGTAATGAATGACATATAAGCCGCAGAAAAAAGGCTCTGTGCCAAAGACAACACCATAAATTTTGAACTTGATAATAATTTTTTATAGTCTTTCATCATTTTTTTTAGACTAAAAATATCACGGTCCTTTTTTGTTTCTGGTAACAGAAAAAGCAGCAAAACCCAAGAGATGAAACAAAGTATTGCAACACTTGCATAGTTGCCACGCCACCCAACAATTTTGTTGATGAAACTGCCTAATACTGGTGCAATTGCTATGAGAACTGTGAGAATAGAATTCATGATTCCAATAAATTTTACTGCTTCGTTGCCTTTATAGCTGTCTGCAATAATTGCAAACACAACTACAGATGTGCTAACACCAATGCCTTGAATAAAGCGAGAGATTAAAAGCCAAGAAACTGACAGCGCAAAAATACAGCCAACAGCACCGATGAGTAGCAAAGTGTTGCCTATGATCATCATCCTTCTTCTTCCATAGCATTCAGACAATGGACCAAAAAATAACCCTCCTATGCAAACGCCTAAAAAATTATAAGCAATAGTTAATTGAATTGTGCCTTCCGGTATGTTAAAATAGCGTACTATATCAGGAAAACTAGGTACAGAAATATCAATTTCAATGAACTTAGCAATTAGAGATAGAATTAATAAAAACGGTAGTAACACTTAAAATCTTTAATTAATGAATAAAAATATCACATTTAAAGCGTTGAAAGAAGAACATTTTTCACTATTATTAAAATGGGTAGAAACACACCATATAAAGAAGTGGTGGGATGCGGATATAAATTGGACACCAGAGTTAATTGAGAAAAAATATAGCAACTACGTTAAAGGATTCAAACGTTTGAAATCTAAGACACAAATTATTGAAAAACCAATGCACGCATTCATTATTAATTGTGATGGAGTTGATATTGGTTATATTCAATATTACAACAAACATGATTTCCCACCTGAACAGGTCTATAACACTTTAGAACTTCCAGAAAGTTGTGCTGCTATAGACTGGTATATCGGAGAGCTGAATTATGTAGGTAAAGGAGTTGGTTCACAAGCTTTGAATATATTTTTAAACAAATTTGTCTTTAAAGTTTATGAGAATGCCTTTGTCGACCCAGGTATAGCAAATGTTTGTGCAATCCGTGTTTACGAAAAAGTTGGCTTTAAAAAAATTATGGAAAGTGATAGTGCGATTTTAATGATTAAGGCAAGAATTCCTGAGAACCATTCAAGATGAGTGTTTTTTCAACAATCTACCTAAATTACTACAAGTGGTTTATAACAATATACAAGGAGCTTTATACAAACTTAACATAATTTAATCATAAAAATATCATTATTAAGTCCTATATAAGAACAAATTTTGGCACTCAGTGAATCTTTTTTAACTAACTATGAACTTGATTAATTGGAAAATAAATTTTACTTACTTTTATAATACCTTAAAATCTAATATCACTTTATCAGCAAAGATATCACAATAGGCTAGTATGTTCTTTACTCTTTTCCTCAAAATATTACCTATTTACATTACAATACTTATTGGTTACTTAGCAGGAAGATATCTTAAAATTGATAGAAATACTATATCTCAAATACTCTTTTATATAGCTAATCCAATAGTGATTTTATACGGAGTATCTCATACAGAAGTTAATTTAAAAGTAATTTCTCTGCCGATTTTGATATGGTTTATAGGTAGTACTATGTCTTTATCAGTGTATTATCTTTCTTCTTTTTTATTTAAGGACAACACGAGAAACATATTAGCGTTTAGCTCGGGCAGCACAAGTATGGGTTATTTTGGTCTACCGATTGCCATTGCTTTATTTGATGAAGATTCAGTGTCTGTGTATGTTGTCTGTTACATAGGAATGGCACTATTTGAAAATAGCTTGGGATTTTATATAGCTGCAAATGGTATCTATACTGCAAAAGAATGCGTATTAAAGTTACTCAAACTTCCCTCATTATATGCAATGATTCTAGGTTTCTTTTTAAGTATATATGATATACAAATACCCACTTTTTTGACAGATGTTATGATAAATATCAGAAGTACATTTATCACATTAGGAATGGTGCTGCTTGGAGTAAGTATTGCACAAATTACAAATTTTAAAGTAGATTGGAAGCTTGCCTTGACCACTATTGTAGCAAAGTACATATTCTGGCCGTTATTTGTTTTGGGAATTGTCTTGCTAGACAAGCATGTTACAGGTATATACGATGAAAGCATCTATAAAGCACTGATGTTACTGGCTATTATTCCGATTTCTGGATCCAGTATAATACTTGCTAATATTTTAAATTACCAACCAGATAAAGCTACTTTATTGCTCCTAATTAGTACTGCAGTGGGACTATTTTATGTTCCACTTATAATATCATTATTTTTTACTAAACTTGTCCCTTTTTGATCAAAAATTTAAGCGCTAGGCCTATTCACAAAACTTGAATTTAGAATAGACTTCTTGGATAATCATAAAAGAAACTAATCCTTTTTTCCTCTCCTTTCTTATTTTTTTACACAGAATAGGAAGTTATCAATTGATGGAATTTTCGCAATAATGTCAATAGCAGTAAGATTTCCTACACCTTTTAGCAGGTCTATAGTTGAATTTGGATGTTCTATGAGCAGCAACAAATAAATGTAACTTGCCTTTTTCTATATGATGCTATTAACCGAATAGGTATTCGCTTGACATTTCCATATCTTTGTTATCATTAGTAATACTAAAGGGAAAACTAAACTTAATAAGATTTGGAAGCATATTGTTGTTCTATGATTCACGTAATGCTGCTATGCCTTCTTTGCAAACGTTATCATAAAGTAAATTAAATTCTTTAATATTTGAAAAACTACCACCCCTTAGCGCACTCATTAATATTATTCTACTTTCAACATCAATATCATTAGAAATTAAATCAAGTTTAACAAGATTTGGAAAGTTACCCATTCTTTAACAATTTAGTGATTGCTATTGAGCCTTCTGCGCCAATAATGCTAGAAGTTAATTTACACTCAGTAATATTTGGAAGATTAATATTCTCTAATGCTTCATTTAAAACTTCTCCGCACTGAGCATCAATATAACAATTAGATAAAGTCAAGCTTGTAATATTTTGCTTTTTCTGTAAAAAGTTTACTAGCTTTTCCATATATACATATAGATTATTTAACTCTAAGGTGTTACTATTAACATATTGATTCAATTCAACTTCCATGGTTTCTGTAAGTTATAGAGCTGCTAATTACAGCATAAATTTAAATAATTGTCAACCTTATGAACAACTAACTTTACTTCTTTTTAACCTGATACCTATGCTTTGTTTCAAATTTCCATCAAAAAGTAACATTACCCCCTCCAGTCAACCTTTCTGCTTCATTTCGTGAAATCAATGCCTCAATAAATTCATCTAGTTCACCTTCTTTTATAATCTGTTCTAGTCGATGTGAAGTGAGATTAATTCTATGATCTGTTATTCTTGATTGTGGAAAGTTATAAGTTCTTATACGTTCAGAGCGATCTCCAGAACCAATTTGGCTTTTCCTCATTGTTGACCTTTCCATTTCTTTTTTTTGTCTTTCAATTTCGTATAGCCTTGCTCTCAACACTTTGAGCGCTTTAGCCTTATTTTTGTGCTGCGATTTTTCATCTTGCTGTATTACAACTATCCCTGTTGGCAAGTGGGTGACCCTTACTGCGCTGTCAGTTGTATTCACTGATTGCCCTCCAGGACCACTGGATCTATAAACATCTATGCGTAAATCTTTTTCTTCTATTTCAAAGTCAACCTCTTCTACTTCAGGTAATATTGCAACAGTAGCTGCGGAAGTGTGCAATCTTCCTGAGGATTCAGTTTCTGGCACTCTTTGTACTCTGTGCACCCCTGACTCAAATTTCAGTCTTGCAAAAACTTCTGTTCCATTAATGAGTGCAGAAGCTTCCTTATAGCCACCTATACCTGTATTAGAAATACTTATTGGCTCAAACTTCCAATTTCTTCTTTCTGCATATTTTTGATACATACGAAATAACATCGCTGCAAATAATGCTGCTTCTTCTCCGCCTGTGCCTGCTCTAATTTCTAATATTGCATTTCTTGAGTCATCTTCATCTTTGGGTAATAATGCCAACTTTAGTTTTGCTTTTACTTTTGGTAATAGTATCTTTTGCTTCTCAAGAAGTTCTTCTTTTGCTAACTCTTTTATATCACCATCGCTGTTCTCATCTTTCATGATTTCTTCTAAATCTGAAATTTCCTCTTTTAATATATTATATTCATCGATTATCTCGATAATTGGTCTGAGTTCAGAGTATTCCTTTGAAAAACTAACGAATTCTTTTTGACTCAAATTGGTAGGGTTTTCCAGATTTCTCTCTACATCAGAAAACTTTTTTTTTAAGTCTTGTAAATTATTCTCTATATCCATATAGTACAGGCCTAGTTTTCAGCTGTTTAAGTAAGTAATATATACTGAAATAAAAAATTTCTTATATCAAGCAATAACACTATAATTGTCTCGAATATTTCTACCTAAGTATAATGGCAAAACAGATAACATCAATCTGCAGCTTCATATTTGGAGCTTCAGACAAAAAATCATTACCAGATGAGTCGGCTCCAGAGATTGCATTTGCTGGTAGATCAAACGTAGGAAAATCAAGTTTAATCAACCTGCTGATAAACAGCAAAAAAGCTGCAAGAGTTTCTTCTAAACCTGGATGCACTAGACAAATAAATTTTTACTCTATGTACAATGATAAGTTTAGGATTGTCGACCTACCGGGTTATGGCTATTCTTGTGCAAGCAAGGAAGAAGCAGTACAATACTTAAACCTAATTGAGTACTATCTAATTCACAGGAGAAATCTAAAAAGAGTCTTTGTGCTTATAGATAGCAAGGTAGGATTAAAAGAAATAGACAAAGACTTTGTTTATTGGTTAATATGTAATAATATTAACTTTAATATTGTGCTAACAAAAATAGATAAAGTGAATCAGGAAAGTCTAGATGCTATTCTAGAAAATACTCAAAAGTGGGTTAATAATGAACATGTATCAATTCATCAAATAAGCATTCGTGTTAAGCATAAAATCACCAAGGTAAGAGATGAGTTTTTCAAATTTACAAGATAAAAAAATGAAAAGTGATGAATCTTTAAATGGTAAGATGCCATTGAAGGAAAAAACAGAAATATTATTTGAAGTTCTGTCTAACATACCTAAATTTGTAGGCGAAACTTTTATCATCAAATGCAGCAGTGTAATAATCTCAGATGAAACGCTGCTTAGTGCTTTTGCGCATAATGTTGTTCTGTTGAAACAGCTTGGTATAAATCCGGTGGTAGTTCATGACGGAGAATATGAAATTAACTTAGTGTTAAAAATGCTAGGTATGAATGATAAGTTTATAAATGGTGTCAGACTTACAGACAAAAGCACTATGAAAATCATTGAAATGGCACTGTGTGGTTCAATTAATAAAAAAATTGTTCAGCATATAAATTCTGCTGGTGGTTCAGCTATTGGACTATGTGGAAAAGATGGCAACCTCATAAAAGCTGAAAAGATAAGCACTACGCTTAGGGAAAATAGATTAAATAATATTGAAAAAATACTAGACATGGGATTTATCGGTAGACCAACTGAAATCAATCCTGATATATTATTCTTTATTGAAGAATCAGATTCTATACCAGTTATTGCACCTATCGGTTATGGAAAAAATGGAGAAACATATCATATTGATACTGATAGCACTGCAAGTGCAATTGCACTTGCAGTTTACGCATCTAAAATGATAATCTTGACTGATACAGATGAAGAAATAAACAAAGTTGGCAATAGAAGAGTCTTGATTAAAAATTTAAAAGAATCGATTGATTGTGGAAAAATTAAAGGAGAAAAATTTGTTGAAAGGCTTATGTCATATACTAAAATGGTAGAAGAATGTGCAGGGGTTGTTCACATAGTTGATGGTAGAGTACCTAACATTATACTTGATTTATTTACTGAGAATAATTCAGGTATATCAATAATGGATGATTAATAGCTGTACTGCTTATAACCATATGAACATTGAAAATTTGGGAATAGCTTATGTCAAATTCCTATTCTCTTTTCCAGTTTTTTAGTTTTTTTTTTCTTGCAAGCATAATAGTTTCGTATACATAATGAAACCAAATGGTATTTTTAGCTTGATAACAGAGGAAAATAAAGAGGGCTTAGGTGTAACACTCAAATAATGATTTACCTTATGGATACCGCTAGAAAAGTTGACTAAGGTATACAATTCTCTCTGCGTCAAGTTACTCAAGATATCGAATCTACAAACGCTTTGGATTGAGTGTGTTTGGTCAATTTGAGTGCTTTAAATGAAAGGCGAAAATTGAGCATACTACGCCTCTGTACACAGTATCTTTAATGCAAATGCCCATGTGATTCCATAGATAATCTCTGTTTTTTTATTTTATCTGTCCATTTATCATTTTCTATATCTTGTTTGTTGGTTGCTCTTTTTTCTTGCTCAACAATTGCCTTATCTATCTTCTGATGAATTGCATCAATTGCATTAATTGCATTTTTTTCTTTGTATACTTCGCTTTTTCCTTCAACAATTAAATTGGTAAAAATATTTACAACAAACTGCACTTGATTATGATTAACCTGACCTTTTATCGAAGAAGGTAAAGAGTTTAATTCCATCAATACTTCTGATGCTGTTTTATCTTGAGTGGAAAGCCCTAAATTATCTGCTACTTCACTTATTAATAACTCTCTGTTTTCTTTATTATCTTCCAATTTAGTATAATCACGCAGTAGATCCATAACTGTAGATACTCTGACTTCAATAATATCATCAACATCTTCATCTCCTAGAGCAACTCCTGATCCCAATAACCTCTCTCTGAGATTTTTCTTTAAAAGATTGGTAAATTTTTCATTTGCATCCGATCCTGTAGTAGATATTGTACCATCTAAATAGTTGTTTACTTTGATTTGAGTACCTAAGCTATGCTCTATTTGTATTTTTGCCTCAGGTTTAAATCCTAATTTTGCACGGAATTTCTGAAAATATTCTTTAATAGTGTCAAACAAGGTCTTGCCATTGTCTTTATAGTTTTTCAACTCTTCAGGAATAGTAAGTGATAATTTACCATCTCCATATTTTACAAGGTCTTCACCATATTGAGACTCAAGTGTAAATTCTAATGAGCTGGATAGGTCGCATATTTTCTCTTTCGGATTGTTAAGCGTGGTTATAGGCATTGCCATATCAGACTTCACTTTTATGTGGTTGTGATCAGTGCAGTAAATGTTTAGCGCTTTTTTAGGACTATGTGGAATCAAGCTACAACTACTGAGTGCTGCATGAGATTCATTAAATATACCAGCTTCATACCCTGCTTGATTACAATTGGTGACTAGCTCTTCTAAAATAGCATTACTTGGAACTTCTGCTCCAGCATACCTGAACATTTCCTTGAAAATTTCCTTTGCTAATGCACGGTAATCTTTTTTGGAGAATAGATGATAAGAGCTTCTCCCTGCGTTATAAAATCTCTCAAATTCCTTTCTATATTCATCAATTTTTTTCTCATCAGCAATTGTAGGGCTATTACAATGATTTTCCCAAACTTCAGATAGTCTATCTTGATCAAGCTCCTTAAGTACTGGTTCCATAAAAGCTTTACCTTCTTCGGAGAGGTTATCAAAATTATCACGGTTAAAAATCTCATTTTTATAATCTTTATCTCCTTCCTTAAATGCAATAATAAAATTTTTATCTATTTCTTTTTTATTAATAATAAAATTCATCCTTTGAAAATCCAAGAACATTGTTTCACCAGAATTTGCTAATTTATTATCTTGATCTGCTCTTAATTTACCAAAATTGAACTCTTTAGCTGTGGCCTTTAATCTAACTACTGGACTCTCCTTTGCCTCTTTCATAATTAACACCTTACTATAAATATACTGTAAGTTGTATCATATAATGATGAATAATTTGATAACATATAAAAAAAGTCGATAGTATATTTCTTTATTTAATAGGTGTAGGAAAGGCGTAGATTTCTCTTTTCATTTGTAGCATGCTGCATTAATATTTACGTATTAATCTAGAAAATAGTGATGAATAATATTGTAATTGTTGGTCTGCAATGGGGTGACGAAGGCAAGGGTAAAATAGTAGATTATCTTTCTGAGAATGCAGATGTAGTTGTGAGATTTCAGGGAGGAAATAATGCAGGGCACACTATAGTAATAGATGATGAGGTTTATAAATTAAATTTACTGCCCTCTGCTGTTTTGAGGCCAGGAAAAATATCTATCATAGGAAATGGCGTTGCTCTTGATTCACAAGCTCTAATATCAGAAATAGAATCATTGAAAGTTAAAGGAGTGGACGTAAACTATAACAACTTGATGGTATCCGAGAGCTGTCCATTAATACTTAGCGTACATAAGGACAAGGAAAAGCTATTTGAAGATTTAAACGGAAATTGCAAAATTGGCACAACAAACAAAGGAATAGGGCCATGTTATGAAGATAAAGTTGGAAGGAGAGCTATACGCATTTGTGACTTAGAAAACGCAGATGAGCTCAATCAAAGAGTGGATGCTCTCCTGAGTTACCATAATTCTATCAGAAAAGGCCTTAACTACCAGGTGGTTGAAAAAGAAGAAATATTAAAGGAAATTCGACAGATTTCAGAAAAAATTCTTTCATATAAAAAACCTGTGTGGAAGATACTAAATGATTTTATGAAAGAAGGTAAGAAAATAATATTTGAAGGCGCTCAAGGCGCATTTTTAGATATCGACCACGGAACTTACCCTTTTGTTACTTCAAGTAATACCGTAGCATCGCAAGCGATAACAGGCTCAGGATTATCCTACAATGCTCACATTATTGGTGTAGCAAAAGCGTATACAACAAGAGTGGGTAATGGTCCATTTCCTACTGAACAAAATAACGAGATTGGAGACAGCTTATTTTCTATAGGTAAGGAACTTGGAACAGTAAGCAATAGAAGAAGGCGCTGCGGATGGTTTGACGCAGTTTTAGTGCGCCAGGCCGTACAACTCTCTGGAGTTTCAAGCATTGTATTAACCAAATTAGATATTCTTGATTCTTTTGATACTATTAAAATAGGCACTGGTTATAAGTATGGCGGAAAAATGTATGATTATTTACCCGCATCACATTCAATACAAAAAGAATTAGAGCCAATATATGAAGAATTTCCTGGTTGGAAAGAGAAAACTCAAGGCAAAAGGTCAGTTAAGGAATTACCTGCAAATTTGATGAAATATGTGAGAAAAATAGAAGAATTAATAGGCGTATCAATTCATCTAATTTCAACTAGTCCCAATAGAGAGGATGTTATTAAGCTTAAAAATCTATGAAAACGTCTTATTAACTTTTATCTAATAAAAAACGATACTTGTGTGACTTCAAGCAATCTATTATGTAAAGTAGCAGCGTAAACGTACAGTGAGCAGTGTGATTTTTCTTAAATACATGTTGATTGTTATAATATAAACATAGTTAAAGTAGGCGTATTATGATTGCAGGTTTGACTAAGGGAGACAAAGCAATAAAAGCGGAAAAAACAAGTGATTAGCTGAGAGAATTGTCAGTTGCAGAATATGTAGTTAAGTCAATACATGACTTGCAAAAATTGCATAATAGATTATGTTCATCACAGGGCAACAATTGTGTTAATGATAGAGAGAAGTTTGTCCAAGATAGTGATGGGCTTGGTATATTTCAATTTCTCAAAAGCTATATTAATGATGTAGAAAAAAATGAGCCTTCCATTAAGAACCTTACTATAATGAAATTTCTTTGCTCAATTATAGAAGATAGAGAACTGTATAAAAAGTTATGCAGTTTCGATGATTTTCTCGATTGTGAGTTAGAAAATTTGAGAGATAAGATAAGCTTATTAGCGCTTTTGAGAGAAAAGATGGACTTTACTGATATACAAAAAGCTTATGGTAATTGGCGTTTTAGTAATCTAATAGGTGATAATGATTTTAAGCGAATGTATGTGGATGAAGCAGTAAAAGTAAAGAGAAAAGCCTGTTAATGAGGACTTTGAGAAAAATATAGGTAAATACATAGAGTTAGTAAAGGAAGGAAAAGAAGTTGCAAGTAGGTATTTTGGAAAATGGAAAGAGGACTTTCAAGTTTACTGTGAAGAAATTGACAATAATAATAAAGTTTTGAATATTAACCTTACTCATTACGACAATAGTGAGCCAACAAAGATTAGTGACGTTTTACAGCAAGAGAAAGATATTAAAGAACTGAATATCTATTGCAATAAAAAACATGAAATACACGCTCATAAAAAAGATAAGAAAAGATATTATGAATTTAAAGAAGGTGCATATTATGAAATGACAAGCACTTGGGCTGCAAAAGATGGATCAAGAATGTGTACCATGATTATGAATGTGAGTAGCGATGGCATAACTGAAATACTAAAATTTAATGGTGAAGATTTTGTTTCATCGAAGTAGATTCTAGAATTAATAAAGCAAAACGATGAATTATATATTCAAGGTCTCTCCTTATATGATGCTGTAATGGAATCACTAGAAGAGAATAGGGCTACTCCTATTAATCTTTACAATGAATCTATGGTGGCTTATCAAGGTAAGGAACCAGAGGGGAAGTTAGATCATAAAGTTGATGCTGATAATAGCCTTCCTTCTTCTCCTTCTCCTTCTATTAATAGCAATGCATTGGAAGCCAATTTACAGCACACTGAAACTTAACCAGAAATTGCTTCACAACAAATAACTGATTTACAAAACAGTTTTGGAAAAGAAGAGCGAAAAAACACGGAATTGCAAACTGAACTGGCACAAAAAGATGAAAAGTTAGCAAGCGTGTTAGCAGAGTTACAAGAGAAAGCACAAGAACTTAAAAATGTATGTGAAGCAAAAGGAAAGCTAGAGGGTAAGCTAAAAGGTGTTAATACAGAAAAGAAGGAGTTAGAAGACAAATTAAAAGAAGCAGCACACATAATGAAGGAAAAGGAGCAGTATATAAGCAATTTAAAACTTCAAGTGCAAGAGTTGAAAGATGAGCATAAAGCACAACTGGAATCTTATGAACAAGGGATATGCAAACTAGCATGGGAAGTTGAAGAGTTAAGAAGCAAGCTAGAGTGTGAGAATGAATGGGATGATAAAGTTGTAGAAATAGCTGATGGACTGGGAGAAAAAATTCATGCTGATGAACAAAGAAGCCTCAATAATCAATTTTATACTCCAACAAGAAATATTTTTAATGAGACTAATAATGAGTCTTGTGTTCCACTGGAAGAAAAGATGACGTTACTCAGATCTTCAAGCTCTGATGGAGGATATGGTAGTGATAATGGTTTATCTTCTAACATGAGTTCTATTGAACAAAGAAGCTTCAATCATCAATTTTATACTCTAGCAGGAAACGTTTTTAGTGAACCTGATAGTGCCTCACAAAAGAAGACAGAGTTATCCAGATCTTCAAGTTTTGATAGTGGACTTGATAGCGATGAGGAAAATTGTGATAATGATTTATCTTCTAATATAAGTTCTATTGAGAAGGTAGTAGAGAGTAGAAGCGTAGGTAGCTCGCTTTCCTCTTGCATTGTTAAGGAGATGATTGGAGTTAAGTTGCAAGAGAAATACTCAAGTAGAGTATAAAAATCTCCTGTATTGATAATAATTTAAAATCTATAGTAGACTGAAAAAGATTATTAAATTATAATACGACAATGATAAAAGAAGACAAATCAAAAACAATTTTTGAAGTGGAAGGGGCAGTAACTGCTTTACTACCTGCAGCAGAATTTAGAGTGAAGCTGGACAATGAACATGAGATTATCTGTCATGTATCAGGAAGAGTGAGAAGAAGTAAAATACGTATCATTATAGGCGATAGAGTGTTAGTTGAGATGAGTATTTATGATAGGAATGCAAGAAAGGGTAGGATAATAAAAAGGCTCAAGTGATAGAACAATCTCTAGATAATCTTATTCTTGCTTCATCATCAGAAAGGCGAGTAGCCTTACTAAAACAAATAAATATTAAGCCAGGTTTAGTTTTGCCAGCAGATACAGATGAATCGCCTTTGAAGAAAGAGCTGCCAAAAGATTACTCAATCCGTATGGCAAAAAGTAAAGCCGAGAAAATACAAAGTGCAAATCTAAATTACTTTGTGCTTGGTGTTGATACAGTTGTTGCTTGTGGTAGAAGGATACTGCTCAAAGCTGAAAACGTTGAGCAAGCAGAAAAATGCGTTCGCTTGTTATCAGGAAGAAGGCATAGAGTATACACCAGTGTGTGTTTATTAACTCCTGATCAATCTAAACAGCATATTAGGACTGTAGTTACAATAGTGAAATTTAAGCGTCTCAGCGAACAAGAAATTAAATATTATTTAGCATCAGAAGAGTGGAAAAACAGGGCAGGGGGGTGCAACATACAAGGTCTTGCAGGAATGTTTGTATTATTTTTACGTGGCTCATACTCTTCTGTAATAGGGTTACCATTACATGAAACCCATTGCTTGCTAAGTAATTACTTTAACCTATACTAATACCATTGTCCTTTTTTTGTTTTTCTTCAGCAATAAGTTTAGCCCATATTCTATTTCTATTTGCTAATGCAATTCTATTGCGATCAGGACTATCATTGCGTTCTGTTAAAGTATCTTTTCTTTCCTCTTCTACTATTCCAGCTTTCAGTTGTGCTGCATCTTTTTCTAGCAATTTATATAGTTCGCTATTTTTGTCTATAGTCAGATTAGTATTATCATTTTCTTGTTCTGCTTCTTGTTCTGCCACTTTTCTTTCTAATAACTTACGTACAGGGTCATATTTTTTACCTTCTTTTATTTCTTTCAACATACTTTCTGAGAATAAATCTTTAGTAGCCTGGTGTGAAGGTTCTCTCAATCCTTTATTCAATTTTTCCAATGTATCTTTTGGTTCAATGGTTTCTAATCTCTTCTCTAATTGCTCAGAATTGACCTGAAAATTATAGTGGCTAGTGTAAGTTGGAGATGAGTAACCTGAGTCGTTTATTTCTTTCTCCGCTGCATTGTCTTTTAGCAATCCAGCTGCTAATAAATGTTCTTTTGTTTGCCCACTCATTTTCTTTTGATTTACTGGTTTTAGCAGGAATTTCTGAGTTTCTTTATCCAACTTACTGGTAAATTCCGTAAGTAGGGTATCATCTCTTTGTTCAACATTCATTAGGCTCGCTTTTAACTGTCCAGAATTTACTCGAGATTTTTCATGATTAGAGTGAGTTGGAGATGAATAGCCCGAATCGTTTGTTTTTATGTCTGTTGAGCTATATTCTAGAGATTCATTTTCTTGTAATTTATCTTCGGTTTCTTTTTGTTTATCGTTTCCTCTTTCTTCGTTTTCCTTAGTGCTAAGATAATCTTTTTCTTGTTTATAATCTGATTGAGGATTTGAAAGCGTTATATACTCATCTTCGTTATCGCTCCAACCATCTTCGAAGTCAGAAAATTCTTCATCATACTCACTTTCACTACGTAATAACTCATTTTTTGCTTTCCATGCAAGAATCGAAGCTACATCATTTAGTGGTTGCTTATTTCCAGTATTGCGTGATTCTTTAACTTTTTTGAATGCAACGTCTTGTGCTGGTGCAGCGCTTTCAGTAGCTGTAGGATCAAAAATTGCACCTTTTTGCCGGTTATTAGATATTTGCTCACTTTCATCTGATTTTCGGCTTCCAGGTACAGCATGTCCAAATGTAGCAAATGTAGGATTGTCATACCGTTCATCCTCTTGTGTATTATCTTGATTGTAGATTACAGACTTGGTGAAAATAGTACTGCTTGAAGAAGCATCAGAATATGGAGAATTGTAGTTATTTCTACTATTAATCCGTATTGGCTGATACTCATCTTTTTTCTGATTATTAGGTAATGAACTAGCTCTAGGTGGCAGTGACGGTGGAATCTTTTTAGCAGATGCGTTATTAGAATTTGTAGTGCTAGTCGTTGCATGCTTAAACTCAACTTCTTGATCTTGAGTAGCTTGAACGCCAACACCTTTACTGATATCACTTTCTATGAAAGTTTCAGATGATTGTTGATTCTCTTGTTCTTGTCCTTTCTCCTTGAATTGTATTTGATATAGGAATAAGCCACCTATTTTTACATCTGTGTTTGCTTTTAATTGTTCCTCAGCAACACCATTACGTTCAGTGAGATCTACACCATCTTTATCAATCTTGATTTTGATAGTACATTTTTTTCCATTTTTGTCATGCCAATTCAAAGTCATTTCATATGAACCATCGGTTACAACATAATGCCTTATTCTTTTCTCTCCTTCTTCGGCAACAAAACCGTGCATTCCGCTCTTTCCATCACTATGCAGCGTTGAAAATCCCGAAATTCCTTTCTTCTGACAAAAGTCACTATTTAAAAACTCGCTGATTTTAAACTCTTTTTTGTCATCTCCCAGTGTAATACTTGCGTGATCGCCATATATTGAAACTCCTGCGATATCATCAACATACTCTTTTAACCTTGCTTTAACTTCACTTTCAAGCTTTTGTTCGGCTTTCTTTATCTTGTTCTGCTCTGGAAGAATAACTTCATAAGCTTTATTTTTGTCTTCATCTGTCTCCAAATTCCAGATGGAGTGCTTTATTAGAAACTTTACTGCATTAAAACCAACTCTGGAATTATAAATTGGGTCGTCTTCCTTTTTTATTTCATCGAATAAAGTAAAAAATCCTCGAATGAATTCATGATATTGTTGTGTGCTTTGAGTATTCATATTTTCCCTCACTAATAACCCTCTGCCTTTTAGCCTTAGCTAGTACAATTATTACGGGAATTGATTTAGTTTTTATTAAAGAAGTTGTATTGCTAACGTGATGACATGAGCTATTTTATGTTCACATCAAGCAATTTAAGTTGTCATTCCAGTCTGGAATCTAGATTTTTCTAGACTTGATCCTATAGTCAAATTCATAACTACAAACGTTGTAATATAAGAGTAATTTTCACCAAAAAATATGTCATTTGAGTAGCTGACACTGGGATCCAGTGGCACTCAGTTAGTGAGCATAAAAGTATTATGTTAAAACATAACATTTTTGATGAAGTTCATGAAAGGCTGGATTCCAGACTGGGATGATAACTTAAAATATTGCTTTAGCTCTGTTTTTACAACTTCAAGTATTTGCTACTCATAGTAAATACTTCTGGATCTTGAGAAGTGAGCTTGAGTATAGCAAGTATGTTTATGAGCAGCAAAGCAGCAATTGAAATATCAGCGATATCCCAGAGTAACTTAACTCCACCGATTGCACCAAATGGAATGACTAAGGTAAAAACTACAGTCCAGATTTTAGTGTATTTATTATCCATAGATACATAGCGTATTGTTTGTTTTGAACAAAAAAACCAAGTAAAGATAGTAGTAAAGGCAAAACAAAACATTATAGCCATAATTAAATAGTCAGTATAGGGCCAATTCATAGCTTTTCTAAAAGCAAAAATGCACATGTTAGTGCTCTCTAAATCAGTAATCCAAGAATCTGTGACAAGCAGTACCATTGCTGTAATGAACACTATGAGTGCAACTATAAAAGGAGATATTATTGTGATTAGACTCTGTTCAATGATAAATTTATTGTTATTTTTTTTAGGAGTAATCGAGGAGTGTACAATTCCTTCGAGGCCAAGTCCTATATCTGTTGCAAAAATACCTCGCAGAGTTCCTACTTGAATAATAGTCAACATTTCTAAAATTAAACCTAAAGATAAGCCAGAGTTAAAGCTACTAGTTGTAAAAAAATTGCTTGTTATTAGTTTTAGAGAAGGAAGAATATTTTCACTAAACTTAAATAATATGATACCGCAAAGTGTGAGGTAACTTACCGTCATTATCGGTATCATAGCCAATATAAAAATTTTAATTTTTTTTAAGCTGAGAGCTGCAACAACAAAAAATATTATGGCCATTACAATGCCGCCAATGACTACAGGTATATCTACCATGCTGAGTGGTATTGATAGAGAATTTACCTGAACAAGGTTACCAACTGTTATTGAAACCATCATCATAATAACTAGAAACACAACTGTAGCTTTTCTAGAATTAAATGCATCAGTCATGTAGGCTACAGGTCCACCTATAAACCGTCCATTTTTTTCTTTTCTGGTTTTTATACTTAGGTAACAAGTAACATATTTTATCACAGAAGTAACAACAATAATTATTGCCATCCATAGAATGGATCCTGGTCCTCCGGTTTTTAGAGCAACAGCAGTGCCTGAAACGTTTCCTACTCCTAAATTTCCTCCTAAGATTGTAAACAGGGCGGCTATAGAAGAAAATTTATTTTCTCCTCTTTTAGCTCCAATAAGTGAAACGGCATACGGTAGTCTAAACACCTGTAACCATTTTAGTTTAACCGATAGGTAAACACCAGCAACTAGTATGAGTAGTATTGTTGGCAGTAATAAAACAAACTTTACTGTATCCATCTGTAAAAGAGAGATTTTTACTCGAGTATATAGCAAAAATTGAAAAATACCTAACTTATTGTTTATGAGAAGCAACACTATAAAAACTATAGTAAGCCTGCTAAAATCCTATTTTTCATACCACTCATTTATGAGTTTATTGATATCGGAATCCATAAAATCCTTTAGTGGTTGACTGGTTTTTATCTCGGCATTTTTAGGGATACACCTATCTTTACATATTGCGTACTTTATATGAAAGTTAATATCAGCGTATTTCTGATTTGGAATGATATTAGTTTTAAAGGGAAATAACACCATATCTTCATATATGTTACTAACAAATGTAACTTCCCCAACTTTATCTTCATGTTCCTTGGGAGTAGGCCAATGAATATCTATATTTGATATGTTACCCTGACAGTCAAAGGAAGTAGGAAGGCCGAAATCTCCAGGGTCTTTGTAATATATATGCCAACCTGGTTTTATTGTAACCTTTATTGCGCCTTCAATGGTGAGGTTTGCTTTATTTACCTTACCAATGAGCAGATCAAATTTTGCAACTTCTTCTTCAGCACACAATTGAGTGCAAGCAAAAAGTAAAAGTAGGATTGAGTATATACGTATTTTCATAAATACTCTATTTATATAAATACTCTATTTATGAAGAAAATAATTTAAGTTCTATCTATTATAATAAAAATATTATATAAATCATTTGTTAATATAATATTCTACTAATAGAAATATACTAGCAATTATAACTTTCATATATTATTTTTTTATTTTTAAGCAGTTATAATGTTAAAAAGACGTAACAAATATAAATAGTAGTGGCTTTGCATAGAAAATCACAAATTTATTTCCTTTATAAATGTAAGACTTTTTAGAACTAGAAAGATACCTTGGAGCAATTGCTCCAAGGCTCTTGTTTACTTAGAATCCACCCATTCCACCCATTGCTCCTGCACCCATAGGTGATGAAGCATTTTCTTCTTTGTTTGGTAGATCAACTATCATAGATTCAGTAGTAATAAGTGCGCTTGCTACAGACACTGCCGTTTCAAAAGCAATACGAACTACTTTTGCCGGATCAATTACACCAGCTGTTGATGCATTAGCGTAGTTCATAGCCTCAACGTTGTATATAAGCTCTTTATCATTCTGCTTAATCAAATAGTCAATTATAACAGCAGATTCAAGACCAGCATTTTTAACCAATCTTTTGATTGGGGCACTGAGAACTTTTTTGACAATGTTGATACCTATTTGCTCTTCATCGCTTGAAGCTTTTAGCTTGTCAAGAGCAGATGCAGCGTAAAGAAGTGCAACTCCTCCACCTGGAACTATCCCTTCTTCAATTGCAGCTCTTGTTGCATGAAGTGCATCTTCAACTCTATCTCTGCGTTCTTTTACTTCTACTTCGGTTGCTCCACCAACTTTGAGCACAGCAACGCCGCCTGATAATTTCGCTAAACGCTCTCTCAGCTTTTCTTTATCATAATCAGAGGTTGAAGTTTCAATCTGAGATTTAATCTGGTTAATTCTAGCATTTACTCTGTTTTGTTTATCACAGTCGCTGTCTTCACTAACAATTGTGGTATTGTCTTTAGTGATTTTAACATTTTTAGCAGTACCAAGATCTTCAAGAGTCAAATCTTCCATCTTGATTCCAAGCTCATCTTTTATGACATACTTAGCACCTGTTAAAGCTGCTATGTCTTCGAGCATCTCCTTTCTCCTATCACCAAAACCTGGAGCTTTTACTGCAGCAACTTTTAGACCACGTAATTTGTTGATCACTAAAGTGCTTAATGCTTCACCTTCAACATCTTCTGCAATGATAAACAAAGGTTTACCAGACTTAAAAATAGCCTCAAGAATAGGAAGTAAAGGTTGAATAATATTAAGTTTTTTTTCTGTAATCAGCAAATATGGATCATCAAGCTCCACGCTCATCTTTTCATTATTTGTAACAAAGTATGGAGAGAGATAACCACGGTCAAACTGCATACCAGTTGTAAGTTCAACTTCTAATTCTTTTGAACCCTTACTCTCTTCAACAGTGATGACGCCTTCTTTTCCAACCTTTTTAACAGCATCAGCAATGCTATTACCAATATCTTTATCACCATTTGCAGAAATTATTGCAACTTGTGCAACTTCATCCATTTTCTCTAAAGAAATTGTGCGAGACATTGATGTAATTTCCTTTAATATCACATCTTTTGCCTTCTGTATTCCATTTTTGATACAAATACGATCATTTCCAGCTGCAATTGACTTTGAAGCTTCCATTATCATATTGCTAGTCAGTATTGAGCATGTTGTGGTACCATCACCAACTTTGTCATTACACTGAGAAGCACTTTGAGCAATGGTGCTTACTATCGCAGAGTGTAATGGTTTTTCAGGCTTTATACCTTTCATTACCTTATAGCCATCCTTTGTGACCTCTGGTCCACCATATGGCTTGCTAATTCCTATTGTATTTCCCCTAGGCCCTGCAGTTGCTCCCACCGTTGAGTCAACCATTGCTGCAACTTCACGAAAGGCTTCTTGCAACTGTTCGCCTGATACTACTATGTTAGCCATTTTTATCACTCCTTAAATTAATAAAAAATTTAGAATATTAAAATACATAATGCACTATATAGCGCATTAGTTTAGTAAAATAGGGATACCTACTTGATAACAGCAAGTAGGTCTGACTCCTTCATCACGACATACTTTTCATTATCATGCTCTACTTCTGTTCCAGCCCACTGCCTGTAGAAAACCTTATCACCAGTTTTTACAGTTAAAGCTATACGCTCTCCGCTTGAGTTGCGTGAACCACTACCAATTGCTATAACTTCACCTTTAGTAGGCTTCTTTTCAGCACTTGATGGTAGTACAATTCCACCTTGTTTTTCTTCAGTAATAGGCTTTATTAGCACGTTATCATCTAATACATTCAAATTTACACTTGACATTTATGTTTCCTCATTAATAGATTAACCTATAATTCTATGTAGTCATCTAAAGGTTACATTTCAAGGGTTGGAGTTAGTAAAAGTGTATAATTAAGGTTTGAACAGAAGTTTTATGGGTTACATACCGCTAGCAAACCGTAGTCTAATATCTTTATACGGACTAGATACGAGAGATTTTCTTCAGGGTGTTATAACAAATGATATTAATAAACTAAGTAGCCAGCAGGCAATTTACTCTTTATTACTCAACCCTCAGGGAAAATATCTGTACGATTTTTTCCTCATTGAGCATGATAAATATATTTATTTGGAGTGTGAAAATGCCCATCTACAGCAAATAATTGAAAAATTAGACTTGCTCAAAACTTACCTTAGAGTGAGGATTAAAGACATTAGTTCACTATATAAGGTTGGAGTTTTGTTTGATGCTAAGTTGACGGAGTGTAGTAGTAAGTCACAAGTTATTTTTCAAGATCCAAGGCACAAGCTGCTAGGAATGAGGATCATACATGAAGATGAAATAAAAGAACCGGTTGGAGATTTTATTCAGTATGAAAAAGTTAGAATTAAAAACCTTGTCCCAGATGGAGCAAAAGATATGGTGCAAAATTCATCATTTCCGCTGCAATATTTAATCGATAAGATAAATGGTATAAGCTTTAATAAAGGGTGCTATATAGGTCAGGAAGTTGTAAATCGAATGAGCAGACAAGAAAAATTCAGAAGGAAACTTTACCTTGTTGAGGGAAAAAATGCACTTCCAAATATTGGCACTAAAGTAATCAGTGAACATAATGAAGAAGTAGGAGAACTACGCTCTAGTGTCGACAATATTGGACTTGCATTGCTTAATACTGGAAAAAGCCACGCAAATTTATATGTCGGTGGAGTTAGTATTAAGACGTTATAAAATATCTATTCGAGTAAAAGCCCCTTTTTCTTGTTTAAGTGTTTGTGATAGTTATCCACAGTATTGTGAATAACTCAGTTGATAACCCAGAGAAATACATATTTTACGCATTATGAGTACTTCGGAGATTCATAATAAAGTGGACAACTCTAAAAAATTATATCAACTTTAATCTTTTTTAGTTGTGATTTTGATATTTTTCTAATAAGAGCCAATAAGGGAGTAAGGAATGGTCTTTAAGTGAAGATTTTAAATACTCTTAAAATAATACTTGAGTGTTTTTGGATGCTAATCTGGGAGTTCAACAGGAACTTTTTTATGCTGTTTTAGAAGAGCAAAAATTGCATTTTCTCTTGCTGAAAGCTTGTATTTCTTATATTTTCCATAATACACATTATGTAATTTTCAATACTAACAAAAACATTTCCCAATCTTTTAAACAACAACCTGTTGAACCTCCGGATTAGTACTTAAAAGGAACTATTAAAGTACCTCTTTAAGATTAAATTGCTACTTTAAAAACACTTAAAATTTCAACCTTTAGCTCCAATACGACCCTCTATTTGTCTTTTCTTAAAAAACGTTAAGATATTTATCAATTGAGTAAGTTTTTCTGTAAATATTTCAATCTAATCATACTCTTTTTGATGTCTTTTTTGATCTTTTTCAGAGTTATCCACAGTTTTTTTATTCTCAATTATATATATAAAGCTGCACCAATAAAAGCCGATATTAGTAATGAAAGACCAGCAGCAGCAAAAAGTCCACTACCAACTCCCATTCCAGCCGTAATACCAACAATAGCACCAAATTTCATTGTTTTATGCTTGTATTTATCTTCTGCCTTTTTTAAAAGCTGCTCTGATTCATCACGGGCATGTTTTCTTGCAGTCATTCCATAATGATCCTTTATAAAAAGATTAGCACCTGCATCTAGTAAAATTTGTGTTACCTCTTTGTCATGACTATTGTGCAAAGAAGTTTTTCCAAAAGAATCTCGTGCATTAACATTAGCACCTTTGTCTAATAAATATCGTATTAACTTCTTCTTCTCCTCCTCTAAGCAATCAAAATCTCCAACTATTACATGCAATAATGTAACCTTATATCTATACTCTCTTTTCTCTAGGCTAAATAGATGATTTATATCAAATTCTTCCTCCTTCCACCTTTGATATGTATCGCAAGCTTCCGTTGAAACGATAAAAAAGGGTGAAGTTACTGCTATTCACTTTTTGTATCGTTTTTAGCAAAAGCTTCCTCCCAAGTGCCTTGAGTTGCTGCACGGCTATACTCTGTTACTCTATTTTCAAAGAAATTTGTATGTTCCACGCCATTTAGTATTTCATCAAGCCACGGAATAGGGTTATCTTTAACATTATATATAGATTTAAGACCTAATTGCGTTAACCTTCTGTTTGCTATGTAACGTATATAATTGCGCACTTCCCCTGCAGATAGCCCTTCAACATCTCCTAAATCAAAAGCAAGACTTATAAATTCATCTTCAAGTTCAACAATAGTGCGACATGCAGAATATAATTCTTCTTTGAACTCGTCATTCCAAATTTCATTATTCTCTTTAATAAACGTATTGAACAAATTGATAATTGAATTGGTGTGCAAGGTTTCGTCACGTGCTGACCAAGCAATTATTTGCCCCATACCTTTCATTTTTCCAAACCGTTGAAAATTGAGCAAAATTGCAAATGATGCAAATAACTGCAATCCTTCAGTGAAGGCACCAAATACTGCTAAAGTTTTAGCAACATGTTTTTTATCGTGCTTTTTACTTTCCTCAAATTCTAACATGTATTCATACTTCTTTCTCATAGCATCATATTTTAAGAATGCTTGATATTCACTTTCTGGCATGCCAATCGTATCTAGAAGGTATGAATAGGCTGCAATGTGTATAGTCTCCATATTGGAAAAGCTTGCAAGCATCATACATATTTCTGTTGGCTTAAATATATTTGAATAATGCCTCATATAGCAGTTATTTACTTCAATATCTGCTTGAGTAAAAAACCTAAAAATCTGGGTCAATAAATTTTTCTCTACATTCGAAAGTTTAGTTTTCCAATCTTTCACATCATCAGCAAGCGGAACTTCTTCAGGTATCCAGTGTATCCTTTGTTGCTGCAACCATGCATCATATGCCCAAGGATAATTAAAAGGCTTGTATATTGGATCTGCTTCTAGCAATGACATAAGGTACCTAATTATTTTGAAGTAAATATTATATTAAATGATATTGAGAATCAGTCAATTTAACTTTTTTGAAATTTGACGACAGATAGTTTATCAGTGTATTATGATTTCAAATAATTAATTGACGAAATGCGAGTATTAATATCTTTTATTTTATTATTTACAGTGAGCTGCACTCACACTATTCACAATCACGGAGTTCCTGGCATTAATGTTGAACTGTGGAGCAAAATAAAAGTAGGTGATGATAGAGAAAAAGTGGTTCATACTTTAGGATCGCCAACATTAGTATCAAAGTTCGACGAAAATGTTTGGTACTATGTCTCATATAAAATTAAACAAGCTAACTTCTTGGGAAAAAGGAAGTACAGTAGTAAGTCTCTGCAAATTTCGTTTAATCAGAATGACGAAGTTACAGATATAAGAGAAATCAACGTTGCAGAAAGGTCTTTAGCTGTTGTTGATTGAAAATTTGCTGATCTATTTTTCATCACAAGTAACTAATTTAGGTAACGTAAATTCACCTATTTAGATTCAACCACTATGGATTGAAATCCAAAGATTGAGAGAGAGCATATAATGCTAACTTTTGACTTACCAAATTTATCTTCTTTTTTAGAGTAATTTTCAATATAATTTTTTATCATTTCGTCAGTTACATTTCCGCTAGTCCTGACAAATGTCCATAACCCAGTATCTTTTTTTCAGCTCTGGAAAGTTTTGCTGGATTTTTTTCTGGAACTTTTTCCTTTTATTAACTGCACTAACTTACTAATACTTAAGTATGGGGGTACAGAAACGTATACATGTTGACGCAACTCTACCTCTCTAATTGATTATTTGCACATACTTCTTGTACAACTTCTTTAGCTTTCTGTCCAATATCTCCAACTAATACTGGATATCGATATTTTGTTATCCACACTATGTGATATATATACAGAGTGACTGCTTTTTCTATAATATTCCACATTCTTTGAGATTTTTCACCTTAAAATTATATTCTTAAAAGGATGGTCCAGGGTTTTTCTCCCAAATTTGGAACAATAAAAATTTTCTAAGTTCATACAAAACAAGAAAAAGCAGATTCTCTACAAAAGAGAAAACTTATATTAAAATATTAATTTGTTTTAAAACTAAATTAATGTTAAGATATAAAGTATATAGCTTAATTTTTTTTACAAAAAGCAATGAATATCAATGATTTTAACATAAAGAACTTAACAACAATTTCTATAGTACAAGAAATAAAGAATGGCGTTAGGCTTGTTCCAGACATAATCAAACCTGGAATACAGGGTATATTTTACGCTGCAGGAGGAGCATTATTTACATACGCTTATGGTTTTTTTGCACAACAAAAAAATTATGAAGATGGTTATATGGATGGCTACAAAAAAGGCTACAGTGAAGGATTTAACCAAGGTTATAACAAAGACTTTAATCAAATTGCCTTAATTGCTGGAGCTGCTTGTGTTGGAGCTGCTATTGGAGCTGCATCTATTATGTATTGTACTAAATGTAAACAACAAGATACTCATATTGCTAACGCTCAAATAAACCAGGTAATTTCTAATAACTTAGCTTTAGTTGAGTAAAACCAAGCTAAAAAGCAATCTCATAATCATTATGCTGAGAAAAAATTCATTGTGTAACCAGAAAAAATAGAGATAATGTTTTCTGATATGTTGTAGTGGATTAGGTTCAGGTCCCAGTAGGAGCGAGTTTAAATACTACATAGACTTGTAGCTTTTTTTGCTACCTTTACTGTAAAAAAAAAGGGGTAGTAACTTTGTTAGCATCAGGAGTGTTTGCTGCAGCTCCTTATGTTAGTTTCTTAGCTCCAGTTGCAGCGTTAAGTGTTGGCCTTCCATTTATTATTAGTGGTACTGTATTTTCTGCTCTAGTTTTTGCGCTTTTAGCTGCACTGCAAAGAGCTAACAATTACTTCTTCTTGTTTAGATGCTCAAAATGTCAAAGAAAAAGCTAAAATGCAAAAACAACTAGATAAAAAGGTAGAATACATTATTAATTCTGATGAAGATGCTAAGAAAATGCATCAAGAGCGTAAAAAAAGAAATCAAGAAGAAGTTTTAGATTCTGAAGCTCTTAGCAATTTATTTAAAGAAGAAGGTAATCAACCAAAATTGCATGCAGTAGCAAAAGAAACAGGTGATTAACCGAAACTAAAAGATAGAACAACTCAGATTGTAAAATTTAGTAGTATTGCAACGTACGCATCAGTTATAGTAGCAGCTTTAGCATCAAAGTTGTTTCCAACTCTCGTATGTACTTTAGATCCTGCTTCTGGATTATCTGAGCAGCCATACGCGTCAAGTTAAGGAAATAAAGGTATGAAAGAGATAGAATAATAAGGTATAAGTTCTCCCAGATATACTTTTAGTGAGAGAACCAATGAATAAAATAACTTGCTTATCAAAAAAGCTCAAAGAATTTTTTAATGAAAAAGCAGAGAAAATCTCAATTACAACAAGGTTTATAAAAAGAAAGAGAAAGCTAAAAGGTTCATCATTCGTAAAAGCCATGGTCTTGGGTAATATAGGAGTTGATAATTGTAGCGTAGAAACAATGTGTCAATTACTAAACGAGGACTCGATAGATATAACAAAACAAGGTTTGGATTTTAGATTTACTGAAGAAGCAGTGGAATTTATGAAAAGGATGTATAATGAATCTGTGATTCTCTTTAAAAATATCTTGCAAGTTGATTGCAAAATCTTACAGCAATTTAATAGTGTTAAATTATTGGACAGTAGCTATATTACTCTACCTAACAGTATGGAAGAGATGTATAAAGGTTATGGTACTAGCTACAGTGGCTATGAAAGCAATACTAAGTCTGGAATAAAGTTACAATTAGTTTTCGACTACATGAATCAGATAATAGACCAACTTAATTTAACGGAGGGGGTAAGATCAGACCAGGGATATAGGAAACATTTAAGTAATATATTAAGCAATGATTTGCTAATATCTGATCTCGGTTATTTTGTGCCAAGTTCTTTTAAACAAATCAATGAAATAGGAGCTTATTTCATAAGTCGTTATAAATCTGATACCAACATATATGATGTAGAAACAAATCAAAAAATGGAGTTATTAGAATGTTTAGAGGATAAGTTATTTTTAGAAAACGAGGTATTGTTAGGAAAAGAAGCAAAAATTAGAGTAAGAATTATATGTCAGAAACTAACTGAAGAACAGTCTATGGCCAGAAGAAGGAAAGCTAATAGATTAGCAAGATCGCAGGGATATACATCCTCTAAAAGAAATCAAAAATTGTTGAACTGGTCAATATTTATAACTAATGTTCCAGAAAATAAAATTAGTGCTGAGCAAGTATTAACGATTTACAGAGTAAGGTGGCAAATTGAGTTATTATTTAAATTGTATAAAAGCCATATCAGGCTTGATAAGCTAAAAGGAAAGCCATGCAGAGTATTATGTGAACTATATGCTAAATTGTGCGCAATTCTTATATTTCACGGCATAGTTGGTTGCACAGAAGTGAAAAAGAATACAGAACTTAGCTTAACAAAGGCATTTATTGAGCTAAAAAGGCGGGTTAGAGAGTTATTTTTAGTATTAACCAAAATTAATAGTTTAAAAGCATTTCTTAAAAAACTCACTATAACTTGGTCGCTATTTTCATTAAAAGACAAACGTAGAAGGACTAGAGTATCCACTTTAACCTCTCTAAATTTGCTCACAATCTCTTAACTTGACGCGTATGATCTGAGCAGCAGGCACATCTAGGCCAAGCTGATGGTAATTCTACTGTAAATTTACCATCAGCTCACCATGTACCTACTCCACAGACTATGTTGAAAAGTAAAGTTGATGAGTCTCACGAAATGTTAAATTCTTCTTTTAAGAGTGCTAAAAATAATTTCGGTGCATCTCAATCATTTCTTCCAAAGTAGATAACGGTATAGATACATCAAAACGCCAAGGCACTTTTTTTGACTCTGTTGAATTAAAAAGGCTAACTACAGAACGGCCAACTCAGTCTGGTCTTGTAACGGCTTACTAAGGATTTTTTAAATATCGATCCTCAAAAAAATCGGCGTAGGTTTAGGCAGTGTAATGTCTAAACCTACGTATGCGTTGCACAGAGATTTTAAATCACGTTGTTCTTTTGGAATTTGCAACTGATCGAGTATCATTTTTGCTGACTTTGGAGCAATTGGCTGCAGCAAAATGCCAATTATCCTTATAAATTCCAGTAATTTGTAGATTACTAAATCCATGAGCTTTCTATCGGTTTTTCTTAACGTCCAGGGTGCACTTTTATCTATGTAAGCATTGGCCTTGGAAGAGATATTGATAATCAGGAGTATAATCTGGTTAAATTCATACTTTGATAGATGATCCATTACTTGATCAATTATGGCTTTGCAATTTGGTAAACTCTCATCATCTTTAAGCAAATTGCGATCGACCACTGGTACAACTCCAAAGCATTGCTTGTGCAGAAATGAAATTGTTCTTTGCACTAAATTGCCTATATTGTTTGCCAGCTCTGAGTTTATGCGGCTGATCATGTTCTTCTTACTGAAATTACCATCTTGACCGAAACTTGCTTCCCGAAGGAGAAAATAGCGTAGTTGATCAACACCAAACTCTTCTGCCAGACCAATTGGATCTATAACGTTACCAAGGGATTTGGATATTTTTTCCCCCTCGTTCAGCCACCAACCATGAACTGCAATTTGCTTTGGCAGTGATAAATCTGCTGCAAGAAGAATAGCTGGCCAGTATACAGCATGAAAACGCAATATGTCTTTACCGATCACATGAACGTTGAAGGAGTTTGTCCAAAACTTCTTATATTCCTCATCTTCTATATTAGGAAAGCCTATTGATGTGAGATAGTTAGTGAGCGCATCTATCCAAACATAAATTACGTGCTTGTCATTCCCTGGTACTTTTATTCCCCAATTAAAACTAGTACGAGAAATCGAAAGGTCAGTAAGTCCTGATTTTACAAACGATACCACTTCATTTTTTCTGCTCTCAGGAAAGATGAAATTCGGCTGATTTTCATATAACTCTAGCAATTTGTTTTGCCAATTTGACAAGCGAAAAAAATAGCTCTCTTCTTTTATCCACTGAACTTCAGCACCTGTTGGTGCTCTGCCATCTATCAACTCTGATTCCTGATAAAACGCTTCATCACGAACTGAATACCAACCTGAGTAAGAATCCAGATATATTTGCCCTCTCTCTTCAAGCCTATTCCATAGAACTATGACTGCTTTTTCATGACGTTCTTCTGTGGTGCGAATAAAATCATCATAATCAAAGTTCATTAGCTCAGCTAATTTTTTGAATGTAACATTTATTTCATCTGTAAATTCTTTTGGCTCTATTCCCTTTACCTTAGCCGCTTTTTCAATTTTCTGTCCATGTTCATCTGTACCAGTAGTAAATTTGACGTTCTTTCCAGCTAATTTCATAAATCTAGCTGTAACATCACAGATAAGGGAAGTATATGCGTGGCCGATATGTGGCTTGTCGTTTACGTAATATATTGGCGTAGTGACGTAAAAGCTCTCAAATTGCTCCATTTTGTACTGTTTAAAGCTTGATCGTATCTGCACTAGTAATAAAAATCAATATATATCCTATCGTATAAGCAATCTGAAAAGCCATTATACCGCTGCGTTTTGCAGCGGTATCCTGTAAGTGATTTACGCTTTAGAGTAAGCAGTTTGCTGTCCATAACCTCCAAAATGTTGTTCTGGATAAGAATTATCAAATGCACCTTTAGGAGGAGCAGTTGGAGCAGTACTATGCTCTTCAAAAGGGTAAGGAGGTGGTGCAACACCATGAGAATAATTTCCATAACCATACCCTTGTCTAGGATAGCTACCTACCGCCTCTTTAGCTTTCTCAATATTTTCTGACTCTTTCTCATGCTTCATATGAAAAGCCACACCACCAGCAAGACACACAAGAGAATTAATGCCAAGAATGACTAAACCCCAAACTGGTAAGACTGGGTTAATAGCACAACCTATCAAAGCTGCTAAAGAAATTGCACCAACTGCAAATTCTATATTTCTGAACATTTTAAGTTTATTATCCAGGTAATCTACCTTTTCTGATTTTCTAGCCGTTTTTTCGCTACTGTTGTACCAAACACACATTAAAGCATGGAAAGCAACACACACAACTACAGCTGCTATACCTAAAGCTAATAATTTCCTGTTGTCTTCTGAGTCTTTTTTCTTATCTTCTCTACTTAGCTGGCCACCACTAATGAAACCAGGATTGTTTATAACTGTAGTACGACCACTAAACAGGTTGCTAAGTAGTAAATAATCCCAAAAATCTAAACCTCTGTTATTGTGTACATATACGTGTGTAGCCTGAGGGCTTGTAGGTTGTTGCCTACTATCACGTCGATCACTTCCTATATTGTGTTCATTAGTTGGGTTATAGCGCCTAAATTCCTTATACGCATTTTCAAAATTTTTATCACTCCAGTCCTCAATATTTTGCATACCACGAGAACGTAAAAATTCTTGAACACCATTGTCACTGCCAGTTTCTTTTATATAGGCAAGTGCATACCTTTTTAAAACACTATCACGCATAAAAGTTACCCCTAAATTAAGATTAAATTAATAAACATTTATTATAGCAAAGTAAAGTTTAATTGTCAATTCAACCATAACCTAATACCCAGTTAATATCCTTTCCACCAGTTCTGTTACTGTCGGTATGTAGCCATTCTCATAAAATGGGTCTTGCTTAAATTTGTACACATTGTGTCCAGAAAACATAAGTTCATTTTCAACATTGCCGTCATGTACAATGTTTTGCAGTGTCTTTTGTATACAGAAACTCCGTGGATCTGGCTTTCGCCCTGTTGAATGGTCACCATGATCTTTCCAATTGCTAAACAGACAATGGCTCAAACATCCCATGCAATTAATTTGATCTTGTCTTATCTCCGCAAATTTGTCTGGTGTCACAAAAATAACAGTTGCATCTGGAGTTTTCATTACCTCTATATACCCTGCTTTAATCCATGCATTTGCTAGCTCTTTGTCTTTTGCAGTGAGGTAAATCTTTCTACCTCTGCTACCTATTGCAAATTCATTATTAAACTCTCCACTCGCACTTTCTGAAAATTTTATTTGACGTGAATTTCGTTCCTGTAGCTCATGTATGAAGCTATTTCTTACTGCAGATGAGTAAAATCCTGTCGGACTAAATTTGTTTAAAAATACGTCACCTTCTTCTAAAGTGAGTAATTTCTTTTTCCACTCCGTAGAAATCGGACTTTCTTTTGTTAAAAGTGGACGAGTGCCAAACTGAAAAGCTATTGGTCCAATTTGTAAATTGTCAAACCAATGTTCCCAATCCTTCAAATTCCACACTCCCCCCGCCATAACAATTGGCGTTTCAGAAAGACCGACTTCATTCATGAAAGATCTAAGCTCTGCAACTCTTTCAAATGGAGCCTGTGATAATTCTGGATCTTCACTATTACTGAGTCCATTGTGACCACCAGCAAGCCACGGATCCTCATATACTACTCCACCAAGTAAAAAAGAAGATATTTTTTGGTAAGCACGTTTCCACAACGCTTTAAAAGCGCGCGCCGATGAGATAATAGGGTAGTAATAAACTTGATATTTAGCTGCAATTTCTCCAAGCCTGTAAGGCATACCAGCACCGCAAGTGATGCCATGAACTAAGCCTTTTGCTTTTTCTAATATGCCATGAAGGACTTGCTCTGCTGCTCCCATTTCCCAAAGCACATTCATATGTATTCTTCCACGGCCTTTTGATATTTCATTCGCTATTTTTGCTTGACTAACTCCAGCCTCGATACTATACTCAATTAACTCCTTGTGTTTGTCATTTCTTGTTTTACCTTTATAAATTAGTGGCACTAACTCGCCGTTATTATCGATAAGTTTAGCATTTGCACCAGAAAATGTACCAACAGCATCTGCTGCAGCAAATGCTCCACTTGATCTTCCGTCACTAATTGCAATGCCTTTGCCACCTTCGATAATCGGCCACACTTCTTTTCCTGAAATCACTATCTTTTTTATCTTATTTTTCAAAATTTCCTCTTAATCTTTCACTCTATTTTACTTAATTACTAAAAAAATAATAGCTTTTCTTTTTTATACCTATGCATTCAGTTTTAAATAGGCATAGGAGATGCTATAAATATAGTTTTATAAGAAATTTGCTATATGATCATAGGTTTAACAGGTGGGATTGCAGTTGGAAAGAGCTTTGTAGCCAATTGCTTTAAAGAATTTGGTGCCGCTTTGTTTGATGCCGACTCTGTCGTGCACCAGCTTTATAAAGTAAACAAAAACATAATAAGTTACGCAGAAGAAAAATTTCCTGGAGTGATAGTAAATGGAAAAATAGATAGAACAGTATTATCTAAATATTTTTTAGCTTATGATGAAAATTGGAAGCAATTTCAGTCTTTAGTGCATTCCGCTGTGCGAAATGAATTAGAAATTTTTATTGCTCAGGAGAAAGAAAATGACGGAAAGTTTCTAGTTCTAGACATTCCACTCCTGCTGGAAACTAGATTCCGTTTATATTGCGATTTTATTGTCTTTATCCATGCAGATAGCGCTGTACAAGCTCAAAGGATCAGTGAGCGTAATATGGATAAAAAAAAGCTGGATCTAATGTCTAGTATTCAGCTACCTATTGAAGAAAAAAAGCAAATGAGCGACTTTATCATCGATACCAGTGCAAATGTTCTTTCTCAAGTGAAAGATATAATAAACTCGTTAGACCTCAACACGTGATACGGTTATTCTCCACAAGATTACTCCGAATTTTAGCTATACTATCAGCAGATTTTACCATTAAAATTTCAAACCTTGAGCCTGCATTCAAAAACGATTCTACTGATCTGCCGAAAAAATCATATCTCCATCCCTTGAATAGTTTATCTATCTGCCCAGATATTGAGCCAGCTAACTCATCTTTTGATGAAATTAACTTTCTTGATATGTTATTTTCCTTACATTTGCTCTCCAAAATAATCGAGAGTATATCAAATACAGATTTATCATAATTATCTGACAGAGTATAATTTTGCTGCACAAATTCCTTCTCATTCTCATTGAAAATATCTATAAATTCTAATAAATCTTCCTCTTTTATATTTTTTGTGTTTCTCTTAAGGTCATCTAAAATGTCATCAATATGTTCCACGTTTTTTTCAATTAAACCAGTTATTACGGCATTATTGACTACCTTATTACGATTTATATTGTAACGCTGTGCTAAGATCTCTTGCCACTCACTAACTGCTTTAACAGTTAACATCAACTTTGGATTTGCTTCATAATTAAATTTAATCCTCTTCCATGCATCTTTTGGATTATGCAAATACTTATTAACATCAACTATTGATTCCATCTCTTCTTGAAACCAGCCTATCCTATTATTTTCTTCAAGTTTATTGCACAATATTTGGTGTAGGTCATATAGGTGTATCACGTCATTTACTGCATAATCTAATTGATCCTCAGATAATGGCCGTTTTAACCAATCTGAATTTTTAGCTTTAATTTTATCCAGCGCTACCCCCTGATATTGCTCTACTACTTTTGAATAACCAATAAAGTCGTGATAATAATGACAAAACATAGCAGCAACTTGGGTATCAAAAATGGGAGTAGGAACACATTTAAGCACGGTGAGTAAGGATTCTATGTCTTGCCGACAACTATGAAAAACTTTGGTTATTTCTCGATTCAGCATTATTTTCTTAATAAGCGATAAGTCAATTCCCGGTACTAACACATCTACAATAAAACTCTTCTCTCCGTAAGAAATTTGAATTAGTGATAATCTAGGATAGTAGGTTAAATTGTTTCTAATGAACTCTGTGTCCACTGCTATAAATTTTGGATCTTTTGCCATCAATTCTTCACATGCATTCTCCAGCTCCGATGTCGTACTAATTAGCATATATTTTTCATTCAGTGGCTATATTTTACCACTTATATTGAATATTTACAATTGATTGAAATTGAGAACGCAACTGTATGATAACTAATCCTTCTGTAAATATACAGTTTTGCCAGACACAACGGTACGTATTACGCGCCCTTTCACTTTGCGTCCATCGAAAGGGGAATTTTTTGATTTACTAGCAAAGTTGTCAACTTTAATTTTCCATTCATGATCCAAATCAACTAAAATTAAGTCCGCTGCAAGGTTTTTCTGTATGCGGCCACGTGGCACATGTATGATATCTGCAGGCTTATATGTCAATTTTGCAAGCACATCAAGTAGAACCATTTGTCCACTGTGATATAGTTCAAGTGAAATGGGCAGCATTGTTTCAAGGCCAACAATACCAAATGCAGCATTTTCAAGTGGCAAATCTTTAGAACTAAGATCATGCGGAGCATGATCGGTTGCAATACAATCAATCACACCTGTCTTTAAACCTTCAATCATAGCTAAACGATCTTCCTCTGTACGAAGTGGCGGATTCATTTTTGCGATTGCTCCATGTTGCTTTACTATATCTTCAGTTAAAGTAAAGTGATGAGGAGTTACTTCACATGTAACATTTAACCCCAAATCTTTTGCTCGTTTAATAGCATCAAGTGAATCTTTTGAAGAGACATGCAAAATATGGTAGTGTACATTTTCTATGTCCTTCATTAGTAGTATATCACGAGTTACCATAACCGATTCTGATGCACTCAAGATTCCTTTTACTCCCAATTCTTCAGAAATCTTACCCTCATTAATTGCGCCACCAGCAGATAGATTTAAATCTTCTGCATGTTGAGCAATAGGAACATCAAGCATACTTGAATAAAGCAGTGCCTGTCTCATAATCATTGGATTCATAACTGGCATACCATCATCGGTGAACCCAACCGCACCTGCTTCCTTTAAAAGCGCCATTTCAGTTAATTTTTCTTTCGAAGTGGTAATTTTGGCGTAAAATTCAACATTCACATGTGAAGTTTCAAGTGCTCTATATTTCAAATATTTAGCCAAGACAACACTATCAATCGCTGGAACAGTGTTTGGCTGGCAAACTACAGTTGTAACGCCTCCTACAGCTGCAGATTTGCTACCCGTATGTATAGTTTCTTTATGCTCTTGACCTGGTTCACGAAAATGCACGTGAATGTCAATAAGTCCTGGCATTAGAACAAGCCCTTTACAGTCTATTGTTTCATCAACTCCACTTGTTGAAAGTAATGATTCGCTAAAATCAACAATTTTATCCCCTTCAGTTAACAATGAACCTTTTATATCAAATTTAGTTTCCGGGTCAATAATACGAGCATTGATATACGCAATTTTATAGCCTTCCTTTTGGCCTTTCTGCAATAAATTCCAAGATTGTGTCATTATATTTAAGTATCAATTACAAAATAAATCTAAAGTTTTTTTAGTAAAACACAACCAAATTAAAGTGATGTTACAATAACTAGCAATGAAGAATATTTAAATTAATACTCAAGCAGCTACTCTACAACTAAACTAAAGAATGACTAAGATCATTCCCGATTTGACTAACTTCAACATTATTAAGTGCGGTATTTGCGTTATAAGAACAGTAACATCCTACTGCAAGAAAAGTTAATGCAGCTACAGCAAGCGAAACACACATTGCTAAATGAACCATTGTTAAACTTGTACCAACAGCAAATGCTCCAGATAATACAAAAGAAACAGAAGCATAATTACCTTGCCTTTTACTGTAAGTTCTTGCTTTCAAGAATTTTTCACTTAGCTCTTCATTCTTGCTTTCAAATTGCTTCTGTAGACTCTTCTCTAGTACTTCACTTTTGTTTTCAATTTCTTGCAGCTTTGTCTTTAAGTCGTTATTTTCATTTTCGCGTTGCATTATTTGATCAGCGAACGATTGTCTTGCATCATCCAGCTGCCCTTCCAACTGATCATTTTGTGTAGTCAATTGAGCTACCCGACCATTTAGCGTATCAGCAACCTGTGTTAATCGGGTTACTTCATCAGTTTTATCAGTTAGACCTTGCTTTGCATCATCCAGCTGCCCTTCCAATTGATTGTTTTGTATAGTCATTTGATCTACTTGATCTTTTAGCTTTCCAATCTCTTTTTTCTTCTTTTCAAGCTGAGCTCTTGCTTCATTAGATTCTTTGCTAAGTTGCATGACTTTACTAGTTTCTTCAGCTAGTTTTTGCTCTGATTCTACAAGTTGAACTTCTGTTTGCTCACATTTCCCTTCAAGCTCCCTTGCTTGACTAGACAAATTACTATTTTCCTGTTCAAGTTGAGCTTTTACTTCCCTTAGCCCTCTCTCACTCTCTCTGAATTGAGCTTTAGCATCCCTCAGCTCTTTTTCTGCAAATTCTACCTTTTCTTCTAGCTTAGTTTTTGCTTCCTCAAGTTTCTCCAGTCGATTAGCCAGATTACTATTCTTTCTTTCTAATTCAGCATTTGTTTCCTTAAGTTCCTTTATAGTATCATTAAGCTTGGTTACTGTTCTAGTTTGTTCATCCAGCTCTGCTTTCTTTTCTGCAAGCTGATCTTTTGTCCCTTTAAATTCTGCAGTAAGTTTATCTATTTGATCATTGAGTTGATTAGTCTTCTGTTGTTCTTGTGTTAATTTTCCTTTTTCATCATCTAGCTCTTTAGTTTTTCCAACCAAACTTTGTTGTATACTCTTTAACCTTCCCTCTAATTGAGTTTTGTCATTAGTAGGCTTAGCTACTTCTTGTTCTAGTAGTTTAATTTTCTCTTCTAATTTTGGAGCATATTGAATTGGTATCTCAGAAAGCTTAATGTCTTTATTTTCTTCCTCAACTTTTTTAAAGAACTCCTTATCATTCACATCGACATATGACAAAACTGCATGGTAAAATAGGCCAAAAATATAAGCAATATGACGATACTTAGATGGATTGTTATCTGATTTAAAATTTTCCTGCTCTACTTCCCGAACAAGGTTATAATAGATATTAATTCTATGATAGTGCAGTTCTAAGTACTCCAGAGTTTTACCTGTTTCTAATTTTAATGATTTACCTACATGTTTATAGTGCATACCAGCATTACCATGTGGCAAACATGGTACCGGATCTGATTGACAAGCTACTCTAATAGTCTTATTTCCAAGACACTGATTGTAAACTTCAGCGGCACCATTGTAGAAAACTCTTGGAGAGCCAAAAGTTGCAACATGAACATCTTCGGCATCTTCTGTTTTATTAAGACATAAAGCAGCGATATTAGCAAGAGCACCTCCCATGCTATGACCTGTAACATTAATTTTCAAATCTTTGATTGCTAATCCTTTATCATTAGCATGCCCTTTTAATATCTTATGCACACTGGGCCAAGAGCGTTTGAATAAAGAGTAAAAACCAGAGTGTACACGATGATCTTCAGGTAAAAATGACAATTAGCTAAAGATGCACGAAGATCTTCCTTTACATCATTTAAATCACGAGTACCATGGTAAGCTATAGTTACTTCCTGACCTTTAATAAAAACATAACCAGCATCTCGATTATATGAATTGCTACTCATTAAAGCATAAACGACATCTTGTTGCTCTAATTTATAGTCAGTATCCGAGCAATATTTGTCTTCAATGAGTTCATTGTCGTAAAATTTTATAATTTGATAACCTTCTTCTTCAAATTGCCTTTTAGTTTTGTACTCATCTTGCTTTAATTTTCTGTCCACATTACCGTAGGAAATCTTGCTAAAAGTACACATTTCTTGTAATTTTTCTTTATTAAATCCTGCAATTTGCCCTTTTATCAGATCAGCAAGGTCAAAAGCATCCTTTAATCCAGCACCTTTAAAATCTTCTATCTTCTTCCATGCTTTAATTAGGTCAGAAGTTCCTAGCCCATTAAGGTCAAAACTTTGAGCTTCTAATTCGTTCTTAAATGGTTCTAGCGCTTCAATTGCGCATTCTTTTATTTCATTACCACCAATATGTACAATACTATCGCTAATAGAATCCATACTTTGACCATGAGTAATACTTGGCATATTTTTTACCTACTATTTCATTTTATCAGGCTTAAGACTCTTATTTGTGACAACCACCGTATTTGCAATCTTATCATGCCAAGTTTGGCAACGTTTGTCGAAGCTTGCCCATATGAAACCTAAGAATAGTGGTGCAGTTGACAATATAAAGGAAAAAAACCTCTTTATTGCTTGTTTTAGAGTCAATTTTTCAAAAGTTTGTGCATTTACAACTCTGAGTCCAAGTAATAACTTTCCAGGTGTAGCGCCAAATCTTATCCACATATATGCTACATAACTAAAAAGCATAATAAATTGAACTATCTGATTTAGAACTAGTAACTTGATTAGCTTACTCTGCATTGCTGTTTCCTCTGCAGATAGTGGTACCTGCATTTGATATTTTGCAGCAATTTGGCCTAATATTTTACTGCTCTCTGAGCTCATGAAGAGTTGATTTAAGGTCTGACCGCAAAACTGCAAAAATAAAACGATGATGATTAAATCAAGCAGCACTGACAAATAGCGTCTAAGTCCCGTTACATAGCATATTCCATTATCATCCTTTTTCACTTTTTGAATAGCATTTATAGAAGAAAGAATGGAAAATAAACGATTAAAAATTTTATGTAACATATATGCATTTTCCAATGTTTGAGTGCCCCTGGCCGGACTTGAACCAGCATGCTTTTGCAAGCAACAGATTTTGAGTCTGCCGTGTCTACCATTCCACCACAGGGGCCTACTTTAATGCTATAAGCAACACAAGATTAGTCAAATTTTTTATCTTTTAAGTAAGGACTGAATATTCTACAATAATCAATCATTACTCTGAAAACTTAAAATGAATGAATTAGCTAATCTTATTGATTCAAGAGAAGAAATATGTAAATTGCCACACAATTTAGAAGCAGAGCAAATGCTCATTGGTGCAATGATTCGTGATAATAGAATTTGTGATGCAGTTGAAGATATAATTGCAGCAGACAATTTCTATGATCCACTACATCAAAGCATTTTTACCCAGATATCTAAAACCAGAAAACACGGCATAGTTGCCAATGAACTAAGCCTTAAGATGTTTTTTGAAAATGATAAAGCATTTGCCGAATGTGGTGGAGTTGAGTACCTAGCAAAACTTGCAGCAAAGGCAAGCATTGCGCTTGATATCTATAGCTTGACCAGAATAATCCGTGATACTTATTTAAGGAGATGCTTAATCAAGCTCGGGCAGGAGATAGTTGACGATAGTTACAACTACAACATTGAAAATCCTGCACAGGTACAAATTGAGCAGGCAATGACAAAGTTGTTCAACTTAGTAGTAAAAAAGCAAGGTGATAAGACATATATAAAGCTTGCAAGTTCAATTAAAGATGTGGTTGAGAAGATCAGCAAGCTGAAGAATAACCCAGAGGCTCTAGGTATTACAACCGGACTTCAAGACCTAAACCAGCTCCTTGGTGGTTTGCAGAAATCTGATCTGTTAATTATAGCTGCAAGGCCCTCAATGGGAAAGACAGCATTGGCGCTGAACATCGCACTTAATGCTTGTAAGATTTTGCAAAAAAGAACAGATAAACAACACTACGTAGCGTTTTTCTCACTTGAAATGTCAGCAGAGCAATTGACTGCAAGATTGATTACTATAGATTCAGGCATTGGTTATTATAAGGCACTGACTGGGAGAATTAGTGATTTTGAATTACACGAATTCATTAATGCTAGTACAGATCTATCCGAATTACCTTTCATCATAGATGACACTCCTGCATTATCAATTAGTGCTCTTCGTACCAGAATACGTCTTCTCTATCAACTATATAATGTAGAGGTGGTCTTTATCGATTATCTGCAGTTAATTCGAGGAACAACAAAAAGGAGTAGTGAAAATAGAGTGCAAGAAATCTCAGAAGTGACGCAGGGTTTAAAAGCAATTGCAAAGGAACTAAATATTCCCATTGTTGCACTATCACAGCTCTCTCGTTCTGTTGAGCAAAGGGATGATAAAAAACCACAACTTTCTGATTTACGTGATTCAGGAAGCATAGAGCAGGATGCGGATATAGTAATGTTCCTCTATAGAGAAGAATATTATGAATTAAGAAAGCAACCAAATGAAGGAAGTAATAAACATCGAGAGTGGCAAGAGAAAATGGAGAAAATTAGAAATATTGCAGAGCTGATCATTGCAAAACAAAGAAACGGGCCAATTGGCAGTGTGAAGCTACATTTTGACTCCAATAGAGGTGCATTTAAAGATTATACAGAAAGATATAGTCTGTAGCGGTTTTGAGTAATTCTGGAAGTGTTTAACAAACCATACGTGCCAAATTAAGAAGCTATCGTGAAACATAGCAATATTTAAGATTGGCATTTTATTTGTTACATTTATTTTTTTAGGAAATTCTTATCTAGGATAAGATAATTTTTTAGAAAGATCTATAAATTACTAACTTTATTACTTAATATATAAAATAGTTTTTTCCTATTTCCTTTCTTCCTTACGCCACTTTTTCTTAACTTGATGCGTATGGTTTATTTAACACTTCCGATATACAACTAAAAAATAGCAAATTCTCTATAACTTGAATATAATTTTAGCTTTACCTAAACAGAAAGATGAATTACTTAATGGATTTTGTTTTAATATCTCTTTCCTTGCCACTTTTTATTACTGAGAATTATTTGTTAATTACTGCGTTGATTCCACTTTTAAGTGCATTAGCTATTTCTTTTACTAGTAAATGGCCCAGATTGAACAATAGCATTACTGTTGTTTCTTCTATGCTTCTATTTGCGTATACATCTCTATGCACTTTATATTTGGTGTATGGTGATCATTCTCAATTTATTCTCATGGACTTTGGTAATAATTTGCATATTAGTTTAAAGTTAGAGTCTAGTGGAGCAATATTCAGTTTATTAATATCATTTTTGTGGGTACTAACCAGTATGTATGCAATATGTTATATGCGAAATAACTATGCTGATAGTAACTACTCGAGTTTTCTATGCTTTTTTTCAATAGCGATTAGCTGTGCAATGTTTATTGCTTTTTCTGGAGATTTGCTCACTACATTTGTCTTTTACGAGCTTCTAACTATTAGTACATACCCTCTGATTACTTACAACTCAACAAATGAATCAGTAATTGCAGGACGCTATTACTTTGGTTTACTATTTTTCTCTTCTTTAGTGTTATTTTTTCCTGCAATAGGCCTCTTATATAATGAATTCCATACTTTAGACTTTGTAAGAGGTGGAATATTCAAGTTTGATACTTCGTTCATAACTTTTATTGCAGTGTGTTTTGCTATGCTGATTTATGGAATAGGAAAAGCTGCATTAATGCCAATGCATTTTTGGTTGCCAAAAGCAATGGTTGCACCAACTCCTGTAAGCGCACTACTACATGCTGTTGCTGTTGTGAAATCAGGAGTGTTCATCATCATCAAAGTTATATTATACACTTTTGGCATCGATAATATGCAACGTTTTGCACAGCAAAGTTGGTTTGCTGGAGGATGGCTTCCGTACGCTGCTGGATTTACTATTATTACTGCATCGTTAATTGCATTAAAGCAAAAGGAATTAAAGAAATTGCTTGCTTATTCTACCATCTCTCAGTTGTCATATATTATATTGTTTGCTTCAATTTTTAGTGAATTCAGCATGAGGGTTGCAATTTTTCAATTAGTTTGCCACGCATTTGCAAAAATCACTTTGTTTTTCACTGCTGGAGCAATAATAACGAAAACAGGTGAGAAATACATAGATAGAATTCACGGTATAGGACGTAGTATGCCAATTAGTATGATAGCATTTACTATAGGTGCATTGTCCATGATAGGGGTACCACCTGCTCCGACTTTTTGGAGCAAATTTTTCATTTTTCGAGCTGTTTTTAACTCTAGTAATGTAACACTTTCTGTATTTGTAGCTCTGGTGTTAATTGTCAGTACTATACTCAACGCTCTATACTTCTTACCGATAATTTACAATGCCTTTTTCTTAAAACCTTCTAGAAATTATTTTATTAAAAAGACACCAATGCTTCTAATTTTACCTCCAGTTGTTACTGCTGTATGCACTTTAGTTATTTTTTTAGCTACCAAGTAATTTTTTAAATGTAATCACCTGTATTTATAGCCGTTAACAATAAATTTAAATGGTATTATACCAGTTAGAGTTGCTTTCATGTTTGATAAAGTAAATCTAACCTCCACAGCATAGTCTTTCATTTTCTTATTTTGCTCAGCTGCAAAAACTACAGTGGCATTTCCAGCAAATGTAACTAAGTCCTTGATCGATCGGTCAATAGATAGTGTTGTTACGTTTGTGTTGGTAATTTTTCTTGTGGATGAAACAGCTTCATTGTTTACTTTTTCCTGAAAGTCTTGATAGATTTTATATATAGAATTGTTTTTTATAAAATTTTCTTGATACTTTGGCTCAACAGTCCGAGAGGACTCATATGTTTCAATATATTTACTTATTAAATACCTTGCTATGGAAATGTACTCATCTTCTTTTTTACTAAAACTAAGTTTATGTATTGCAGAGAACTCATCTTCTGTGTGGTTCATATACTTCACAAAATTTAAATCTTTTTTAACAGGAAGTAATAGGTATATGTTTAGTAGTGATAAAAATAAACATACTAAGAGAAGTAACGCTATTAACGCCATCCAAGATCTTTCTACAACGCAGAACAGGTATCTGTGGCAATACCATTCAACTGCTTTCCTGAAGTAACTTTTGTTTTTTACTGATTCAAGTAATTTATCTTCCATAATACAAACCCAATTATATAATATACTGGATACTCTAAAAAACTTTAAAATATGTCTAAATTTTCCAAAATAGGATGAATTATTATATCACCTTGTTCTGCAATAAGGTGAAATTTATCAATTTTGCTCACATCTAAATTTATCATTTTTACACTGAAGCTTTCAGGATCATAAGTATTACTTTCTGCACTTTTGTGATAATTATAGTAGTGTAATTTATTTTGATCATCAAAATAACCAAATTCATCAGCAAGAGTTCCCACTTTTTTGCCTTTACCGTCTCTGACTAGCTCAAATAGATCAATTACATGGTTTTCAGATCCAGGCTCAATAGATCCTTCTACAGCAAAAAATTTAGGTGCATGACCAACATACTCCTTAAGTTTTAGATTATTAGTCTTTTTTATACTACCAAAATCCATGAGTTTATATTCATCTGAAAGACCAGAATATTGTGGATCATACTTTTTATATTCAAAAAACTCATTACCTAAAAAATTACAAAACGTTAATTTACAATCATCGTGATTGGATTTAACAACTTTAAAGTAATGAAAATCTCTAGGGATCTTTACTTCCTCTTTCGTAATATGATTACGTACAACAAGTTCATCATTAATCATATGATAGCCAATTCTTGGCAAAGTAGCTATATTGATTGCCTTATTTAGCTTAAAATTTGCCTCATAGATGCCACTTGATAGCTCCTTCCCTTTTTCTAAAGTGACGTCTTGATCTAAAGATGTATTCTTGATTAAACTCAATTCTTTCTGCATGTTCAGTATAGTGTTTGTTAAAACTTCTATTGATTGCCATACAGTTAATTTATTATCATTCAAGTTATATACTTTCAGTATTAAATTAGCAGAATTTTATCATAAATTTATGTTAAAAGTATTACATTTTTGTGTCATGATGTTAACTACATTAGCTAAAACATGCTTTTTATCTAAGCGAAATTGCTTTGCAGCAACGAAAAGTTCATCTATTTCTTTCCATTGACTTAGTAGAATTTCAACATTATTTACTTCTTTCTTTATACTTTCTAAAATGGAGGTTTGAATTATATGTGATGCTAGTTCTAGCTCAATCTCACTATTAATTATTTTATTAACTATATCAGAATTATTTAGATTACGGAAAAATGTATAAAAATGCTTATGTGACTCATAAGCACAACTGTTTATTGCATTTATTATTACTCCCGGAGTTCCAGGAAACAAAGTAATGATCTCACTAAATATTTTATCGTCGAATTTACACTGAGATGAAACAACCTGCTTTGTTTCATCGTAAGTTAATGGAAGTAAATTCAGCTGAAAACACCTACACCGGATGGTGGTTTGTACATCATATGGCTTATGGCTAATTACAAATATTTTAGAATTTTGTGGCGGCTCCTCTAATATTTTTAATATTGCATTTTTAGCATTATTAGTCATTGACTCTAAGCTATCTATTATAGCTATTTTATATTCTGATTGAATGGGGCTTAAGTGCAAAAAGTTTTTCATTTCTCTCACCTTTTCCACTCCTATTGTATCACCTTCAACAATGTGTAAGTCTAATGCTACTTCATCGTAATTTTTTATAAGAAACCAATTAGAAAAGGATTTTGCGAATGTTGCTTTTCCTATACCTTTTTTACCACAGATCAGCCAAGATTGAACAGACAAGTTGTTCATTATCTTTTTTTTTGCTTGGTTGTGGCCTATCACCTTTTTCATTCTTTCTCCTATAGATCTTAGTTTGAAAATTCGTTATTTATTGTTTGTAATGAAATTTTACCTTTTCTTAAAACCTTAATCTTGTCTCCAGTTAAGTCAATAATAGTAGATTCTATACCAGAAACTAATTCATCATCTTCAATTACTGCAGATAAGTGTTGCTTAATAGACTGAGGTATATCTCTTGCTTTGCATATACTTTTTTCTCCTGAAATGTTAATACTAGTTGCAACTACTGGAGTTTTCAGTTCATTTAATATTGAAATCGCAATAGGATGATCAGGAATTCTTATGCCTATACTATCTTTAAAGAACTCATTTGGTAATATACTGTTATCTTGAAGTGGTAAAATATAGGTCATTGGTCCAGGAGAAAAATAGTTTATTAAATCGATATACTCTTCCTTTACCTTTGCTATATTTATCAAACTATCAATATTACTAACAAATACAGAGAGCGGCTTGTTTTGAGAACGCTTTTTTATTCGATATATTTTTTCTATAGATTCGTTACCTAGCGCATTACAAGAAAGAGCATATACTGTCTCTGTTGGAAAGCATGCTAACAAATTATTTTTTATTGCATTTATTACTTCAAATACCATATAGCTAAAACTTATGTCTACAATAGCTCTGGGTTTACCGTTATCTCCCTATATGGTAGCAATTAAGATACCGAAATGGCTAGCACGCATCTGTTGTATACTTACAGTAAATTTTATTAGCAACTGCTCGTTTTTACAACAGATTTACTACAATCCGAACTCCTCATTAATTTTATCGACTATCGTCTGTGGTGGATCATCTCCCCATCCTGAATATAAAATCTCTCCATAATCTGCAACATCTATAGAGCCAGTTCTACTTTTTGCCAGAAACATTTCTCTTTTATCTTTATCAATTAATACATAGTGCCAAGCTGATCTTCCTCGATCTTTACCACGAACTAGATATATGAGATCTGATCTACTTCTTCTTGTTGCATCAGCAAAGGATCTTTCGTTGATAGTTCTGCTTTTACTCTTTATGCCGCCACTTTCAGAAAAAGCTTCCTTGGCTTCAGCTTTTTTGTTTGCCAATTCAGAAATTTTTCCTTTTGCTCCTAGTGCATGTTCTTTGGTATTTTGAGATGAATACTTACTGGAAAAACCTCCTCTTGTCTCATTAGAGGTCCTATTTGTAAAACGCTTAGTAAACGAGTTATCGTTATCATTTTCTGCCATAAAAGTCTCCAAATTTTAGATTGTAGAATCCAAATTTTTACTACACCCTATCATAGGTTAGTTATATTAATATGAATGAAGGATAATATAGTAATTATTACAGGAATTACAGCCTCAGGTAAATCAGAATTATGCGATAACTTGATAAAAAAGTATAAAAACATTAGCATAATAAACTGTGACTCAAAGCAGGTATACAAAGAGATTCCCGTAATTACTGCTCAACCACCAAAGCAGAAAGAATTTTATAGGCTATACGGTTATGTTTCAGCAAGAGAAAATTATTCCGTAGGTTTATGGCTAGAGGATTTAAAGAGGGAAGTTAACAACGCGCTGAAAAATTCACGAATACCCATCATCACTGGAGGAAGTGGGCTTTACATTAGCAGCTTAATCAAGGGATTATCATCGATTCCACAAATAAGCCAGGAAGTGAGAGAAAACGTAAATGAACTTAGGAAAAATTTAAGTAAAGAGGAATTCTACAAATTAGTGCTAAGCAAAGATCCAAGGATTCAAGGTAAAATATTTATTAATGACTCACATCGCCTCTCAAGAGCACTTGAAGTTATCACTGAAACTGGCAAGACAATCTTTGTATGGCAAGAAAATAGACAGCCTCCTTTGTTCAATAATTTTAAGGTATATACAATTCTACCTAAACGTGAGGATATATACCGAAAAATAAATTCTCGTTTTATTGAAATGGTTGAAAATGGAGCAATTGATGAAGTAAAAAACCTACTTAGCATGAACCCATCTCCACATTTGCCAGCTATGAAAGCACATGGAGTACCAGAAATTATAAGATACTTAAAAGGGGAGATTACTTTAGACGAAGCAATACAGATTGCTCAAACAAACACAAGGCATTATGCAAAACGCCAGTACACTTGGTTTAAAAATCAATTTCCGAATTCTCAAGTGATTGACTGTGCAAATAAATTGACAGAATTTTAGATATTTTAATTATTATGTATTATATTGCTATGCCTATGCAAACTTTTCTTGATAGTATTAAACTTTTTTCTTAAAGAACTTTCATCATTGCCTAAATTGTGATTATTAAATTCTTTGTAAAAATATTCTTACTTATGAAGCGCTACTATACCTGTAAGAGCCTTTATCACTAAATGAACTATATCACGCAATATTTCATCCTCAATTTTTCTATATTCTCTCACTAATCTTGTAACCACAATCTCCACTTTCATATCCTTGTATAGCTCTTCTCATAATAGTAGGAACAAGATAAGATAGTGATTTAGTGTAACAAGAAGGTAAAAATGCCAGCAGCGTACAGTTATGACTTAAGGAAAAAAGCCATTCAGGCGTTGGATGAAGGAGAGAGCAAAACAGCAGTAGCAAATTTTTGGCCCTCTCTAATAACTTCAACATCACTAAATTCAAGGGATTGGCCTTCTATTATTTGGAATCTTTCATGTCCTTTTCCTGCAACTAGCAGAATCATATTTTCATCATGTGCTATATTTATACCTTTCTCTATAGCTTTTTTTCTATCTCCTATCTCCAGTGCATCAGGGCAATGTAACAAAATATCGTGACGAATTTTCCCCGGATCTTCATCACGCGGATTGTCATCTGTGACTATAACTTTACCTGCAAGCATTTGTGCTATTTTACCCATCTCTGCACGTTTTGTTTGATCACGATTCCCGCCACAACCGAACACTAGAACTATCTTTTTATTGAAGTGCCATTTTAAAGACAACAGAGCTTGTTTGAGTGCACTTGGAGTATGAGCGTAATCGACAAATGCAAAAGTGTTCACTTTTTCCATTCTTCCAGATGGATAAGCGAGTTTATCTATACACATTCTTTGATAGTCCATACCAGATGAAATAACTATACCGATTGCACACAACAAATTATATGCTTGAAATTGCCCAAAAATCGGAAAAAATGCGTTATAAATTTCATCACCGACTTGAATTGTCAGGTATTGACCATTGGCAGTGGGTATCTGCTTTAATAAAGTAATGTCAGAGTTTTTTTTTCCATAGGTTATAACTTTGTTGCCACGCTTTTCAGCTATGTTGAGCAACTCTCCATATTCGCCTATATCTGCATTTAAAATCGCTGTTTTTTCTTTTGGCAATACCTCATCAAACAACCTTTTCTTGGCCTCAAAATACTCATCAATACTTTTGTGATAGTCCAAATGATCTTGAGAGAAATTAGTAAAAGCTGCAGCATTGAGCCTGAGTCCATGGATTCTGTATTGATCGATTCCATGGCTTGAAGCTTCTAATGCTAAGTGTTCTACGTTCTTATTATTTATGTCACGCAATGTGGAATAAAGATCATCTGCACTTGGCGTTGTAAGGCTATTATCTTTTCTATTATTATTGACACATGTTCCCAGTGTTCCTATAGACGCTGCATTATCTTGCCAAATCTGGCGACAAAATTCCACCACTGAAGTTTTACCATTCGTACCAGTTACAGCAGCAACATATTTAGGTTGTTTGAATTGATAAAACCTGCTGACTATTTCACTGTATATTCCTTGAGGGTCCGAATGGTAAAGCACTGCAAAACTTGGAGTACTTGTCATTCCAGTGCTTGACACTGGAATCCAGTTTTCATTATACAATTGTCTAGTATGCTTGTTTACAATCAAATTTTCTGGATCCCAGTGCCTGAGCACTGGGATGACATCTTTCTTGGCCCCTTGTATTACAACGTCTACACAGTTGTGTACACATCCATTAGGAAGACATGTTACGTGTTCTTTACTCCTTTCTGACACACAAACAAAAAGGTAACCTTCTTTAACTGTCTTAGGATTACATGTGACGCCTTTGATTTCAATATCAAAGTCAGTATTTACAATGTTATGCAGTAGCTCTTTCAGTCTCACAATCATCTTTAACACTTGAACATGGCAGTCTTATTAATGCAGTATTCAAGTCAAAAATCAAATCTTCAGGATCTTCTAGTCCGCAAAATATTCGCACAAAACTTCCACCATAATCTGAATTCATGACAGATCTCGACATAGATTTATGACCTATTGGTAGTATCAAACTGTCACATCCTCCCCAAGAAGCACCGATGCCGAAAACTTTCATGTGATCAACCATACAGCCTAGTTCTTCACATGAATATTCTCTATCGAGTACTATACTAAATACGCTACTTGCCCCTTTGAAATAACTTTTCCATAAATCATGCTGAGAATAGGAAAAAAGTGCGGGGTATAAGACTTTTTTGATTTTTGGATGTTTTTCCAGCCACTTTGCCACTTGCATTGCTGTACTTTGATGCTTCCTCATGCGTGTTTGCAGTGTTCTAAGTCCCCTGTGTGCAAGGTAACAGTCATGCGATTGAATGGTGACTCCATAATTTTTATAGCTCTCATAAAGCAATTTAAAAATTTTACTTTCAGCAACCATAGCTCCCATCACTAGATCTGAGTGACCGGCTAGATACTTTGTCACCGCGTATAGTGCAACATCAATTCCATAATCAAGCGGCTTAAACAACAAAGGAGTGGCCCATGAATTGTCACAAACGGTTACGATTCCACGTGCTTTAGCAACTTTTACTATATGCTCTATATTTGAAATCTCAAACGTTATAGAACCAGGAGTCTCAATCATGATGAGTGAAGTATTACTCTGAACTAAATCAGTTATATCCTGTGTCGGATTATAAAAAGTTACTTCTACTCCTCTTTTTGGTAGTTCATTTTCGGCAAATCTCTTTAGCCTATAATAACTATTATCTTGTATCAGGACATGTGAACCTGCTTTAGTGAAAGTCAAAATAGCAAAAGTAAGTGCAAATAATCCAGAAGGGTAGATGAGTGCTTGTCCCCTACCCTCAATTTCAGCCAGTGCATTTGAAAAATAATGAACAGTAGGCGTACCAACATTACTGTAACTGTAATCCCTTGCAACACCATCATTGATTACATCGTATATACTTTCTCCATTTGCTGCATTTAAGTAGTCCTTGTAAGTAGGAAATAATATAGTAGAAGAATGATAAACTGGTGGGTTCATCGACCCTTTATAATCATTAAATTTTCTTCCTGCTTTAACTAATAAAGACTCTTCGTTCATATTTTTATTATTTATTTTTTAGATTGTATTTGCTTTGCGTATACAAGTGAAGAGAAATCGCATGTAATCGCTCTATTTCACTCTTTAATAATTCATAGATCAATTTATGCCTCTTTAAAGAGCTCATTCCAGAAAAGTCGTTAGATATTAATACTAATTTGATATGTGAAGGTAGTGTCGAAGAAGAAGCAAAATAATGATCTACATGCTTTGCTGATTCATCGATAATATTAATATCAATTACACCTATTGAATCGCGTAATTTTTCTTCTATTGTCTTAATAATATCCACAATAGTTCCTTTAAGCAACAATACGCTCCTCTTGTCATCCCACAGTATCTGGGCACTGGGATGACAATCGAATTACTTATTCTCTTCTTTATTATCCATGTCTTGATAATCAGAATCTACTACTTTTTCTTCCTCATTATTTGTTGTGGATGAGCTTTCTCCACCTTGTTGTTGTTGAGATTCCTTATACATAGCTTCTCCAAGTTTCATAGATAACTGAGAGAGGTTAGTAACTTTCTGTTGTATTGAATCAGCATCATCAATGTTGTCAGATTTACTCACTTCCTTTAACTCATTAACTGCATTTTCAATAGCAGATTTATCTTCTGGAGAAATTTTATCACCATATTCTGTTAGAGATTTTTCTGTAGAATGAACTAAACTATCCGCTTGATTCTTCACTTCAATAAATTTCTTACGCTTTTCATCTTCTTGTGCTTTTTCCTCAGCTTCTCTCACCATCCGATTTATTTCATCCTCCGATAAACCACCTGAAGACTGAATACGTATTTTTTGCTCTTTTCCAGTAGCTTTATCCTTTGCAGAAACATGCGCTATTCCATTTGCATCTATATCAAATGTCACCTCAATTTGAGGAACCCCGCGAGGAGCAGGTGGTATTCCTTCTAAACTAAACTGACCAAGCAGTTTATTATCAATCGCCAATTTTCTTTCACCTTGATGTACCTTAATTGTAACGGCTGTTTGGTTATCTTCTGCAGTTGAAAACACCTGAGATTTTTTTGTGGGAATAGTAGTATTACGTTCAATAAGTGGAGTGAACACTCCCCCTAGAGTTTCAATACCAAGAGAAAGTGGAGTTACGTCAAGTAGTAACACATCTCTTACATCACCTTGAATAATTCCTGCTTGTATTGCAGCCCCAATTGCTACAACTTCATCAGGGTTAACTCCTCTATGTGGATCTTTGCCAAAGAATTCTTTAACTTTCTCTATGACTTTTGGCATACGAGTCATGCCACCAACAAGAACTACTTCACCAATTTGACTAGCAGACAAACCAGCATCTTCAAGAGCTTTTTTGCAAGGAATTATAGTCCTTTCAATTAAATCATTCACTAAACTTTCAAGCTTTGCTCTTGTTAGCTTCATATTTAAGTGTTTTGGGCCACTTGCATCAGCTGTAACAAACGGTAGATTTACTTCTGTTTCCATTGCACTTGACAATTCTACCTTTGCTTTTTCTGCAGCTTCTTTGATTCTTTGCATAGCCATTGGATCGTTTTTCAAATCAATGCCATTACTTTTCTTGAATTCACCCAGTAAATAATTTACTACTGCATTATCGAAGTCTTCCCCTCCAAGGTGAGTATCACCATTTGTAGCCTTTACTTCAAAAACTCCGTCACCTATTTCAAGAACTGAAACATCAAATGTACCACCACCAAGATCATACACTACTATTGTGTGTCCGTGCTTTTTATCAAGACCATAAGCAAGTGCTGCAGCAGTTGGTTCGTTAATTATTCTGAGGACATTTAATCCAGCAATTTTTCCTGCATCTTTTGTTGCTTGACGTTGAGAATCATTGAAGTACGCCGGCACTGTTATCACAGCATCCTTTACTTTTTCCCCAAGATAAGCCTCAGCTGCTTCTTTCAGGTTTTGTAGTATAAATGCACCAATTTGACTAGGAGAGTATTCTTTACTATCAGTTGTTTTAACCCATGCATCACCATTTTTTGCTGCAAATACCTTATACGGTACACCTAGATTCTTCATTTCAGGATCGCTATATTGGCGACCTATCAATCTCTTAGTTGCAAAAAAAGTATTATTTGCATTGGTAGTTGCTTGCCTTTTTGCTGGAGCACCAATCAACCTTTCTCTAGACGAAGTAAATGCAACTATAGACGGAGTAGTTCTTGCTCCTTCTTTATTCTCGATTACTTTTGCATCCTTGCCTTGCATTATTGCAACACAAGAATTTGTTGTTCCAAGATCTATACCTATTGCTCTTCCCATAATGAATACTCCCTTTTAAATATTATCTGATGTAAAATATATAAGTATAAAACTCGTTAATTACAAGTCCCGTTTAGTTGTTAGAGCCCAAAAGGCGCGAAAGCCATTTAGTTAACCAAAAGTTGCCCGGTAGTTTATCTGAACTACCAGCTTCTTTATCCCTGCTATTCACAATTTGACATCCAGAATTCTGCAATGGCTTATAATCATTAAAATTAATATGGTCTCCTTGCTTTAAAATAAATGTATCTGCATCTAAACTATTATCAATACTAACATTTAATGTAATATTGAACTCTTTTTCGATTGTAGAAACCATATCACGCTTATTATTAAAAATGTGCGCTATAACTGCACTGCGTGCTATTAAATCAAAGGACTTATTTTGATTTTTATTAGCAATATGTTGCAAATCCCTTAGTATCGATGCAACAACCACTTCGTTTGATTTCACTCTTCCAATACCTTTACAGCGTAAGCACTCTGTAGTATTAATTTCCTGTATATTTGGTTTAATTCTTTGTCTTGAAAAGACCATTAAACCAAAGTCATTGATAAAGCTAAATTGAACTTTAGCTCTATCATCTTTAAACGCCTGCTTGATAGCAAATTCAACATTTTTGCAATACTCAAGTTTCAACATGTCAATAAAATCAACAACTATTAACCCTGATAAGCCCCTGAGATTCGCTTGCCTTGATATTTCAGATAATGCCTCCATATTAGTTCTATAAGCTGTTTTTTCTATGTTATCTTCTCCTGTCATTTTCCCTGAATTTACGTCTATTGAAACAAATGCCTCAGTTAAGGTTATCACCAAAGACCCACCAGATGGTAATTCTACTCTATTGCTATATAATTCAGAAATTTGATCTTCGACTCGATAGTAAGTAAAGATTGGAACAGAACCTCTATATAATCTAGGACGTAATTTTCCTTGTAACACATTTTTAGTGTATTTTCTTACCGCTTCACAAACTTCTCTATCAGATACTATAATTTCTGTATCATTACTACAAAAGTCACGTACAGATCTCATAACTACATCTGCTTCGTTGTAAATTAATGATGGAACATTTAAAGAAGAGAAGTTTTGCTGGATATCTTGCCATAATAAGGTCAAATTATCGTAATCTTGCTCAATTTCTTTCTTACTTTTTCCTGCACCAACAGTTCTTACTATTAAACCTGAGCCTTTTGGTAAATTTATTGAATTTAATATATCCTTTAACTGTTTTCTAACGTTGGTATCTTCAATTCTGCGAGATACTCCACCCCTACTTATGGAATTGGGCATGAAAACACAGTATCTACCAACCAAAGTTACGTATGTTGTAAATGAAGCTCCTTTATTTCCTCGTTCTTCTTTAGTTAATTGAACCAATAACTTTTGATTTACTGAAATCACATCTTGTAACTTATATTTTCTATGTAAAGGTACCTCCCTCACAAAACCACTGCTGGATTCATTACTAGCTGTAGAATCTAGGCCTTCTTCTGTGCAATTATCATTTGAACAGTCCACATCGCTCGAATAGCCTGCGTCAGGGAAAATTTCCTTCTCTTTTTCTGGAATATTAAAGTAATTTAGAGATATCTCAGAAAAAGACAAAAAACCTTGCTTATTTTTTCCATACTCAATGAACACGGCCTGCAAAGCAGGCTCTATACGCTTTACATAAGCAACGTATATATTACCTCTTAATTGTCTTTTTTCCTTGAATTCTTGTTCAAACTCTACAACCCTACCATTAACTAGTAGGGCAACCCTTACCTCGTTAGAACAGGTAGTACTTTCTATCAATAATAACCTTTTGCCATCACTTGCCACTTATTTACCGTCTGCTTTTCATTCTGAAATGTTCTTATACTACTTAATATATTATTGATTGTCAAGAATTTTGCGACCTGCATTATTGGGTTGACTTTCAGTGTTTTGCGTTCTAAACTTGCATAGAATTTATTATATCACTACAATTATGGCGAAAAAAAATGCTTCTTTGCTTGTCAAGCTAGTTAGCACCGCAACCAAAACAACAAAAACTGGAGAAGAGAAACTAACAGGCTATTTTTGTGTAAAAAAACGTAATCCTAAGAACCTTCCCAAGAAGCTCGAGTTTAGAAAGTATGACCCAGTGGTCAGAAGACACGTATTATTTAAAGAAGAAAAATTAAAGTAAGTATATTATCATGCAAAGCTTACAGCTAAAAGGAGTGTAGCTTATTGCTCACTAGTTATACTGTTTTGCATTAGAGAAAGTCTATTTGAGGTTTTGAAAGATTACGGTAACTTGTATAAGTTATGGGGATTGAGCCACCTGAATAAGGGCTGAAAATGGTAGCGTTTTTGTCCTGATCTGGCCTTTTTATTGCTTAAATGGAAAAAAGTCATTAGAAAGCTTGGCAAGTGTAGAAGTTTTAGTATAAATTTACTGTTTTTAATGTACACTAAAGGTACTAGATAGGCTACTTCTTTTTATTTTAAAAAATTACCCACAGTATTATGTATAAATGCACATAATTATAGTTCTTATAGTATGTTCTTACTAAAGAAGTCGAAAGTGCCCCTATAAAAATTAAAGGTCAGTTATCAACAACTTAGTTCTTCAATTTATTAAATAAGACTTGATCTGACACTTTAAATGATCCAGATAGTCTATATACCATCACACTCTGTGACCATACACTTAGAGGTTGTTCACAAACTTTTGAATTCTTTTGTTAAACTTTTACAGAAAAAAATTGCTTGCGCATATTTTAAATCTGACTATAATCATATTCAAAGATATTTTAAGAGCTCAAAATCTATCTTTATCTGCAGACTTTTTTCATTAAACAATCAAACTCATTAAAAAATGTGGCGTATCTTCTTCAGCGTACGTGGGTGCACACACATACTTAATCTCTGTCGTATGTGCGCCGCACTTTTTTTCTAATCTTTTTTACACAGGAGGATTTTATGTCCAGTATGCCAGATACTTGATCTTTACTTTAGCTAAAAACCAATAGGCGCCTATGGTTTTTATAAAGAAAGTTTAGAAAATAACCAAAAACCACTTGCCATAAAAAGTAACTATATGAGTATAATATTCACATTTATATGTTAATATAGATATAATAAGATTAAGGAGTATATTATGGTAAAATTTACACAAGATTCTGCTTCATTGACAGTGCATGGTGTTGATTTACTTAATTTGTGCCACAGACAGTGTGAAAATAAATACGAGGGTAATGATTTCTTGACAAAAATTAATAGATCTTGGTGTAAGGCTGACTGTAATAGAAAATTAAAAGCTCCTGAACACCATTCACCAGAAAAAGTAACACTTAGTGAACAGTTAACAGATATTGCAAGTAATCTCCGTTTTGAGAGCATAAAATTATCGCTTATATCAGATGAAATAGACAATTACAATTCAATGTCTTTTTAATTAGAGTAAAAGAAGATATTGGTTATCTTCTTTTTTTTATACGATTATTTCTATAATTAACTACTTGAAATTAAGTTCGTTCAGGCAAGATAATTATGAGTAAAAATAGCAGATGCAAGTAGCTGGCACACAGCTGTACGAGCATTCATTTTTGAGGGCATAGCAAATGGTGTCATTCAAGTAGCTGACATTGGCTTGCCCTAGTCTCATCAAGAACGTTGTGCTTTAACATAATATTTTTATGCTTACCAACTTAACTGAATCCCAGACTGGGATGATATACTTCTGGTAGATAATGTCGGTATAGTTGTGATTGGAATAGAAAACACTAAGTTTGCAATGCTATCTGAATAGATAAAAGAACTCATTACTCAGTGAAACAAGACTTGAAATTTTGTGCAATGCTGCTGATTATATCTAGATATGCATCCTTTCCAGGCTCTACATCTGATCCAATAGGATCAAGAATCACCATTTTTACGTCACTAGAAAAGACATTAGGCTTTATGCTATCCTCTCGTGAATGAGAAACAATACATTTAACGTTTTCCTCTTTCATTACCTTTTTTAATTTCATTAAACTCTTCATACCTATGTAAGAATCCTCTTCTATAGAAAGAACGGCGCTTGGGTAACTTAAATCAAAATATTTTTCGAAATATTGATAAGCATCGTGAGTAACTATGTATTTTTGATTTTTTAACTCATCCAATTCTTTCGTAATTTTTTCTACTTCTTGGTCTATCTTTCTTATAGCCTCCTCTGCGTTAGTATTGTATCGATAGGCATTTTCTTTATCTATATTAGATAATGTTGCACTGATAGAAAGTATCATACTTTTTGCATTTTCAGGACTCAGCCAAATATGCAAATCTTTTTCATCTTGAATGTGACTAGAAAATGAATGTGGTCGAGCAGGAAGTAGATCGATTGCACTTGATAGCGGTATTAACTTCTTATTTTCTTTAGCGAAAGTTTTAATGAATGTTTCCAAAGAATCATCGATATAAAATATAATATTACTAGATTCTAATTTACTTGCGTCTGAAGGCCTGAGCATGTAGTTATGTTCAGACACTACTTCGTACATTAGTAGTTCTGGCTTTGAAATTCCATCTGTAACAGAAGCTACAAGTGAGTGTATAGGTTTGATTGTAGCTACAATTTTTAAATTGGATGAAAAGGCACTATTGTAGTATAATGTAAATAAAAGTAATAGAAAAAAAAACAGTAAATGTCTCATATAAATGTTGAGAAGAAGTCAATTTTTGCCAAAAAATTAAGTGGTGTCAATAACTGCATTCTAAAAATAGAAAACCTTACTCTTTCATACGGTAATAAAAAAGTTCTTGATAATATCAACATATCAGTACAAAGAGGAGATATAGTTACAATACTTGGTCCAAATGGCGGAGGTAAAACCTCTTTAGTGAAAGCAGTTGCTGGTATAAATAAAGGTTTTATTGGAAGTATTGTATTCGCTGACAATATAAAAATTAGCTATATGCCACAAAATTTTAGTATTGGTAATTTGATGCCAATAACAGTTGAGTCTTTCCTTTTCAATAGCTCCTCGAAGAAATTGAAGAAAAATCAACCCATTGTTACAGAAGCAATAGAATTGGTTGGTATCGGTAACATCCTAAAAAATCAAGTATTAGAAATCTCTGCAGGACAAACACAATTACTGCTGCTTGCACGCTGTTTAATTTCAGAATCTGATTTGATCATTTTAGATGAGCCAGTCAGTGCAATGGATATTAACGCACGAGCTAAATTTTATGATATTATAAATAAAATCGCAAAAGAACGATCAGTATCGATTCTCATGACTTCTCATGACCTTAACTCTGCTCTACCATCCTCAGATTACATAATTTGCATAAATAATACTATCTATTATCAAGGTAAACCTGATGAAATTATGGAGATAAATGAAATATTTGGCAGTTACGCAGCGAAATGATTCAAAATATTCTACGTCTTCTGCAAATAACTACAGTGCTAACACGCTACAATGTGTTACCTTATTTACTTCCACCATCAAAAAAATCAATAAATAAAATACAAGGTCATAAACTAAAGCGTGCTCTTGAAAGATTAGGTCCGGTGTTCATTAAATTTGGGCAATCCATTTCATCACGCACTGATATTTTAAATGAGGACATAACAAATAACTTGCTATTGATATGTGATAGATTGCCATCATTTTCGTATAAAATAGCAGTTAAAACTATAGAAAGTGAGTTTAATTGTAAATTAAGCGACATTTTTTCAAGTTTTTCTGAAAAGCCAATTGCAGCAGCATCAATTTCTCAGGTGCATAGAGCAGTTACAATTGAGGGTAAGGAAGTTGCTGTAAAGGTTTTGAGGCCAAATATTGAGAAAACATTCTCAAGGGATATAAAAATGCTTTCTTGGCTTGCAGAAATTGCAGAAAAATTTAGCGAACAATCAAAAAGGCTGAAGCCAGTTGAATTAGTCAAAACTTTTGCTGAAATTTGCCGATTAGAGTTAGATCTACGTTTTGAGGCTGCCCACTCTTCGGAACTGAAGGAAAATACTAAACATGACAGAGGTTTCTACGTACCTGAAATAGATTGGAGTAGAACTTCAAAAAAGGTTTTAACATTAGAATGGATGGAAGCTATACCAATATACGAAGTTGAAAAGCTGAATAACCGAAAGCAAATAGCTATCAATCTTATAGAATCTTTTTGTAATCAGGTATATAGGGATTGTTTTTTTCATGCTGATATGCATCCTGGAAATTTAATGATCGATAGTAATAACAATATTATTGCCCTGGATTGTGGAATCATGGGTAGAATAGATCGTGAGACATGCTATTACGTTATAGAGATACTCAAAGGCTTTTTAAATAGGGATTATGATCACGTTGCAAAAATGCACTTTAGAGCCGGTTATGTTCCATCACAGCATAGAAATTTTGTTACAGCTTGCAGAGCAATAGGTGAGCCCATTGTTGGACAGCCTATACAGAAGATTTCATTTGCTCGATTACTTACTCAGCTATTAAAAATAACTGGTGATTTTGATATGAAAGTTCAAACACAATTGTTATTGCTGCAGAAAACTATGATTTTATTAGAAGGAACATGTAGGAAAGTCTATCCAGAAATCAATATGTGGAAAGTAGTTGAAACATGGATAAACAGTCAACATGAAAGTAAAATAGGGTATAGGGAAAAAATTAAAAGCTCTTATCCCATCAAAACAATCCAAGGAATATTTAGCCTTATAGAAAAATTAAACCTAATAGCTGACAAAAAATTACAGGTGAAAAATAAATCAAATGGAAAAGCCTACTTTTTACTTTGGTCTGTAATTATAATTCTCATCGTTAAACTTTTAATTTCTTGAACTAAAAGATAATAAAAGCAAGTTTACAACAACTATTTAAGTCTTGAAACCACTCAGGTTCACATTCACTCGAATTATCAAGGTATTTTCAGGATGTATAAAACTTTCAGTAGAGTTTAGAGAAGAAGTAAAAACCTTAACTCTATCTTAAACTGATAACATTACCAAATTCAGTGCTTGTCACATCACTCAGTACTGTACTTGCTTTATATGAACAGTAGCACCCAATTGCAATGAAAACAGATGCAGCTACAGCAAGTGAAATACATATTTCTAAATTCGATATTGTTAAACATGTACCAACAGCAAACGCTCCAGATAACACAAAAGAAGCAGAGGCATAGTTACTTTGCCTTCTATTATAAATGTTTGCTTCTGAAAGTTTTCTGTTTTTGTTCTTTAAGTCTTGATTTTGAGCTTGAAGTTCTAATCTCTCTTGCCTAAAATCCCTTTCTAACTGTGAAATTTTGTTAGTGTCTCTTGTTCTTTCACTTACGGCCTTATTCAGCTCTTGCTCTTTTTTTCTAAGTTGAGTTTTTGTTCTTTCAAACTCATCTCTAAGGTTTTCAAGTTGACTTTTTTCTCTAGTAAGTCGAGCCTTTGTTCTTTCAAGTTCATTTCTAAGGTTTTCGAGCTGCTGCAACTCTCGAGCAATAAACTCATCGTTTATTGCTGGTTGAACATTATGTGTATTTGCTACAGGTTGCTCTGCACTTGTAGGGAATTTTTCATTTAGATATTCTCTGACAGGATTAAAACTTTTAAGCACCTCAATAACAATTTGATCATTCATAAAGCAATTATTTTCTACTAATTCTTTTACATCATCCAAATCTTTTCTATTAATAGCATCAGTTAATCGCTCCTTCATAACTTGCTCAATGATTTGCTTCAATCGTGAATTTTGCTCTATAGCTGGTATTGGCTTTATTTGACTAAAATCTAGCTCCTTATGTTTTAAAAGTTTAGTCAATACTTCTTCATTTTCTTGTGTTATTCCTTGTAAACATGATTTGATAATCAGGCTAAGTGGTGTTTCTATTTCTCCATTTGAATTTCTTTTCCAACAATTAGGGTTGAGTTCTTGATTCAATAGTCTTTTTGCTTGGTCAATATTTCTGTTAGAAAGAGCATTTAATAATTCTTTTCCTGTTTTTGCTTTTTGTATTTCTATTATCAAATACTTAGCACAACTTGTTCTAACAAATTGCTCAGGATTTTGAAAACTTTTATTTTGTAGATAAATACTTATTCTCGGATGACTTAGTAAGAGTTGTAACACTTTCTTTTGAAGAAAACACATTGCTAGATGCAAAGCTGTATTGCCATCACGTTTTTCATGAATATTAACATCTATGCTTTGGTGAAGTAGAAGTAACCTAATCATACTCTGATATTCTTTCTCTGCTCCAGAGCCTGAAGATAAATTACTAATTATAGATATCAAAGGTGTCATGCCTTCTTCATTAAACGTATTAACATTCGCACCTTCTTCCAGAGCTCGCTCAAAATCTCCTAGATTTTCATCATAAATAGCTTCAAATAATTTTGTTGTTGATTGTCCTGAAGTTGTTTGATTTTGAGCTCGTAATCCTACATCACTAACAACCCTTCTTCCAAAATCTACATTACTTCTCGAAAGCATACTAAATTCTCCCCAACCTATAATTTATTGACATAATTATAAAAAAACAAAGAAAATTGCAAGTAATTTAGTTAAAAATTTTAGAATTAATTATGATTCCAAAAACTTTTCCGCATCAAGTGCAGCCATGCACCCTGTTCCTGCGGCAACTACTGCCTGGCGATATACCTTATCTTGAACATCACCAGCAGCAAACACCCCTGCCCTACTGGTTAGAGTTGTTCCAGGTTTCGTAATTATATAACCTTGCTGATCCATTTCAACAAAGCCCTTAAAAATACCTGTATTTGGTGCATGCCCAATTGCAATGAACACTCCATCTACTTTCAATTCCTGGGTTTTATTGATGTCTGTTGATTTAATTGTAATGCCAGTAACTTTTTTAGGATTTTCTTCTCCAAGAATCTGCTCTACGGTATGATTCCATATTACCTTTATCTTATCATTTTTAAAGAGCCTGTCTTGCATTACTTTCTCTGCTCTTAACTTATCACGCCTGTGTATCAGTATAACTTTCTTAGCAAATCGAGTTAAAAATATTGCTTCTTCAACAGCAGTATTTCCACCACCAACCACAGCTACAACTTTATTTCTAAAAAATGCACCATCACAAGTTGCGCATGCCGAAACTCCGTAACCTTGAAATTTCTTTTCACTCTCCAGGCCAAGCCACTTCGCTTGCGCACCAGCTGCGATTATAATTGCATTCGAATAGTAGTCACTAGCATTACCACAAGATCTAAATCTATACTTATTAGAATCCTCAAGTTGTTCAACGCTTTTTATTTCGTCATCTATTATCCTTGCCCCCACCTTCTCTGCATGCAACCTCTTTTGTTCCATGAGTTCTGGACCTTGTATAGAAATAAAACCTGGATAGTTTTCAACATCCGTAGTAATTGTAAGCTGACCACCAGGTTGCATTCCTGTTACTACAATTGGCTCTAAATTTGCACGTGCTGCATATATAGCAGCAGCATAACCTGCTGCTCCAGATCCAATAATAAGAACTTTTGTACTCAATTTATAATTCTGCACTGTGTGAGTTTAGATAATCAGCCACTCCTTCATCGCTTGCCTGCATTGCTGGCTTACCTTTTTTCCACCCTGCTGGACATACTTCACCATGCTCTTCATTATGTTTTATTGCATCAATAATTCTAATAAACTCATCGATATTACGCCCTAAAGGAAAATCATTTATCGATTGATGACGTACAACAAACTTATCATCAATAACAAAAGTTGCTCTTAGTGCAATTGAGTCATCATATAAGACCCCATAGTCTCTTGATATAGACTTTTTGATATCAGACACTAAATTGTAGCTAACCTCTCCAATACCACCATCATTAACTGGAGTGTTTCGCCATTTATAGTGTGAAAATTTTGAATCTATACTTATTCCTATCACTTCAACATTACGTTTTGAAAAATCTTCTATTTTGTTGCTAAATGATATCAACTCAGTTGGACAGACAAAAGTAAAATCAAGTGGATAGAAAAAAAGGACAGCATACTTATCCTTTATATGTTTACTTAAACAGAAATCATCAACTATTTTTCCACTAGCAAGAACAGCCGAAGCAGTAAAATCGACAGCGGATTTTGTTACAAGATTCATAACTAACCTATTCATTCTTAATATTTATAATTTTATACCTTGATACATTTACATGCAAGTTTTCTTTAGCCCCAATCCTATAAAAACTTCCTCTTATGGCTGTAAAAATGTTATGATAAGAGCTAATTTTTATGAGTAGGGAAATACCCAAATATTACTATCTTTCACCTTTTCTCCCTTCAAATTTTTTAACCATTTCTTTTACACTTACATTCGTGGAAGGTAAATTTTTGCTGGCAAGATGGTTGATCGAAGATTTTTTATTCCCCACTGGAAATGAAAGAGATTGTTTTCTCTTCACACTGATATCCGTTTGTGTTACTGAAGCAGTTTTGTTTTCAGCAGGCAACACGTTCTTTACTTGATTTCGCTCAAATCTTTCTTTTAATGCCTTTACTTTACTACTCTCGCGAGTCACTTCTTTTTTCATAGCAACTACTAGTACTTTTGGTCCATCAGCTTTTTTTGCTGATTCTTTACCATCTTGATTTTCAGATTTTAGTGGTAGTGTAGGGCTACTCTCAGCTGATTTTTCCACTACTATTTTTTGCTCTGTGCTTACTTTTTCGCCTAAATCTTTAGGCTTTGGTGGTACTGCAGGTTTATCTTTTTTCGGTTCTTATCTAATTTTTTGATTGATAGTAAACATTTTCTCTGGTACTTGTGGTACTCTTGGTGGTTTTGGTGGTGCAAGAGATTGAAGTTGTTGTTTCTTCCTATGTTCTCTTTTTGCTTCTATATGTTCTTTAGAGATTGTTGCATAAATCGGCTCTTCTTTAATTGATTGTAGATTACGCAAATCTTTTGTTAAAGATTTACTTTTTTCCTCTTGATAATTTGATATTTCTTCATACTCAGGATCTTCGTTTAATGAACCTCCATAACCTGAATCTTCTCGCTCATATAAGAGATTTTTCTTTTGCTGTCTATTTTCTAAATTTATTCCATATGACCTATATTTATCTTGACTTCTTTCTATTCGCTCTAAATCTGAAATTTTTTGAATAACATCTGTATATTCGATTGCTGTTCTAGCAGTTGAAGGAGGCAATTTATCTTTTATAAAATTACTTATATTCCTAATCGAAACATCTCTTCCTAATATTCTATTGAATATCCTAAGAATTAATGGCTTTTTATTTGCCTTCTTTATACAATTATTCAAGTCATCACGTATAACAAGCTTAGCTACATCTTCTGCCTTATCTGTAAAACCCTCTAAAGCATGAGATAAATCTGTTACTGTTTTATCATATTGTTTCTCTGAATTTCCTAGCTTTATAGCTTTGATCAGAGAATCAAGATTTTTTTATAATCCTCACTTTTAAATGGATCATGCATACTAATTGTAATATTTTATTGAAATATAGATCTAAAATATTAAGATCTAGTGAGTATTACTTTTTTAGTTCATATATAGCTATAGTTACACGGCGATAATGCGTAGCAGAATAACGATTTTGTCATTCTAGTGTCTGCTGTTATCCCTTATCTAGGTGTGTAAAAGTGAAATCTAGTTTCGCTATATAACACAGTCTCATACAAGTAGCTTCTCGATTGAGAGTTGTCTTCTGCATTGAGCTCAACATTATTTACTACTTTTTCAGTAATAATTTCGGCAAACTCAGGAGAAAGTTCTTTTGCAGAAAATGCAGCATGTACATCATTTTTAACAAAGAAACACGTAGCAAGTGCAAATACTGCTGTTGGTACACAGCACCAAGGAGAAGCTATACTAAAAAAAGTTGTAGAAGCTACTAAAGTAAATATTGCTTGAAGCATAATATACTGTTTATCAATGCCAACATATTCAGCCATCAATTTTCTAATTTTGTTATTGCTGCCGTATGGCAAAAAAATATCTTAATAAAAGCTGTTACACTATTACTAGCAAGATATCAATCACGCTCTATTGGATCTATATTTTGATTTAAAATCGCCTATTTTCTTGCACCTTTTTGCCATTCATAGAATGTTAACTTTAAACCTCTTGGCTACAAATGCTCTACTTTCCCCTACATCCAATGCTTTTTTCCTTAAATCATAACTATATGCTGCTGGCATTCACATCTCCTCGCTACTTTACCTATTCCATCATGTTCCGACTATTAGGATTTGATTGGTTTCTTATTTCTCTAAAGTTTTAATGTATTCCGTTAAAACCCTGAATCCAATGTTAGAAACTGTATCTTTTGTTATAAAGGCTATTTCCCTCAATTTTTGATGTAAACTAGGTGGCAACCTTAACACTGACTGTGCTGGCTCTGATTTTCTAACAGTAGATAAGGCTTCCTCATAAACAGATTCAATTTCCCTAATTGCTTTTAAATCTAATGGTTTATATTCAACAATTGCCATACCTTCGCCAGAGGCGTCTTGAACTGCAGCTCGCCAACTTAAAAAACTATCGAACCTTGTTAAGTTGTCAAATTCACTTAAAAAATCATCACATTCTTCAATGTGTTTTTTAGCTGCACCTGGATTGGTGTGTACTCCATTAAATAGCACTCTTGCTTTAAAGGTTTTATTACAACTTTGAGTACCGTTAACTAAGTTGCTCAGAGTGTCAAACGTCCACATATCAATCCCAGATGGATTAATGGGAAATATAGCTAGATTAGCTAATGATAAGGCAGCCCTTAAAGTTTCATCTGCTCTTCTTGCGTCAACAATAATATCTTGATATTTGGACTGTAAAGCTTGTAGCTCATTTCTGATTACTACACCAATGTTAATTTGGCCTAACACCTTGTGAATACTGTTAATTTTCGGTAAACTTTTGTCCTTGTCTCGCAGGGATGCCCACAAGGTAGCTAGCATTAATGGGTCAAGATCATAGAGAAGGACATTTCTACCTTCCCTAGCACGCATCACCGCTATATTTGTGGCTATGGTCGTTTTACCAGTACCACCTTTTTGACCACCAACAACTATTATCATAACACACCTCGTAATATTTTAATTCACTTGGCGTCTACTAAAAAATCAATAAGGGCAGTTTACATAATCCCACTTCAATGTTCAAGAAAAAGTGCTCCGGTGCTCATTCTTTGTTTATAAATAATATTCTTGATTCAATCCTTTGCTTTCTTCTCAATATATCTACATATCAGGATAGAGAGCTCATATAATACCAACATTGGAATTGCAAGCCCTACTTGGCTTAGTACATCAGGTGGAGTTAAGATTGCAGCAATAATGAAAATTACCACTATCGCAATTCTCCGTTTATTTGACAAACTTTGTGCAGTGATTAGCCCTACTCTTACCATTAAGGTGAGTATAACTGGAATTTGAAATGCAGTGCCAAATGCAAACATAAATTGAAGAACAAGGTCTAAATATTCACTAACTGATGGCATAAACTCTATTGGTATACCGAAAGATTTACCGCTATGTTCAAAAGCAATAAAAAATTTCCAGGCTAAGGGAAATATGTAGTAGTAAACTATAGCGGCTCCCGTTACAAACAAAACCGGTGTTGCAATTAAGTATGGCAATAACACTGCCCTTTCTCTTTTATATAAGCCAGGTGCTAGAAATATGTAGAATTGCCATGCAAACACAGGAAAAGAAAACAACAGTGCACTCATTATTGCAACCCTGAGATATACAAAAAACGCTTCTGTTAAGTCTGTATAGATTAGAGAAAAATCATTGCTATCTTTTGTAACTTCTATTAAAGGTGCAAGTAAAAAGCGGTATATATTTTCTTTAAAGTAGTAACAAAACCCGAAGGTAACACAAAAAAATAGAAAGCAAAAAATAACCCTTTTTCTAAGTTCCGCAAAGTGCTCATAAAATGAAGCATATTTTTGTGAGTTTTCGTTCATACTTTACAATAACGCTATGTCTAACATTCTCAGTGAAAAAGCCCATTCATTATCGTACCACGCTGCAACTCTACAGATATCACCTGTGACATATGTACCAGCTAAATCCACAATTGCACTATAAGGGTTATGGACAAAGTCTATTGAAACTAAAGGCTCGTTACATACGGAAAGCACATGATTTGCTGAATTCTTAAATATTTCGTTTATTTCCTTAGTTGTTGCTCTCTTATCAGCTAAAAATTTAAAATCAACCATAGAAACGTTGCTAACCGGAACTCTAATAGCAGTACCATCTAGCTTACCCTTTAACTGAGGAATGACAGAACCAATTGTTTTTGCTGCTCCAGTTGTAGTTGGCACCATAGAAAGGCCACAAGCTCTTGCCCTACGTAAGTCTCTATGGTTGCCATCAAGAATATTTTGATCATTCGTATAGGCATGTATAGTGGTCATAAAACCGCTTTTTATGCCTAAATTGGAGTGTAAAACGTGTACAATCGGAGCCAGACAGTTTGTAGTACAAGAACCTGCTGAGATCACTTTATGCTCCTTTTTTAGCATATCGTTATTTACGCCGTAAACTACAGTTACATCAGCATCTGAAACTGGAGCAGAGACAATTACTCTCTCTGCATTATGCTTTGCTGCTTCCGCACGCTTGTTGAATGCACCAGTGCATTCAAGCACTACATCAACATTCCAAGGAATATTTTCAGGGCTACGTTCTCTATATAAAGAAAATTTCCTGCCATTTATAGATAGCCAATTTTCAGACTCGTTAAAATCAATATCGCCGTTAAATTTGCCATGAACAGAGTCATATTTAATCAAATGTGCATGCTGCTCAGCACTGAGCGACCCATTTACCGCCACAACTTCTATTTGCTCGCTATAGTTTTCTACTTCAAAAATAGCACGCAATACACTTCTGCCTATTCTACCAAGACCATTAATTCCTACACGAATTGTCATTTTTCCATCTTAAAAGTTTAATTATAGAGGATATTGCCTGATATTTCATTCTATTCTTTTGGTTGTTAATCCTAATGTTATAATATATTGATGCTTATCTTGACTAAAGAAACTGTATCACTTAATTAATAATATCTAAATTTTAACTTGAAGTAGGTTATGCATGGATTACCAATGACAAATTCAGATAATCAGTATCAGCAAAGAAAAATAGAAGCATTGCAAAAAGAAAATAAAGGACTGTCAGAAAAAGTGAAAACACTACAGAAAATGTCAGTGCTGCACAATGAAATGCTAGTAATGCTACAGTGGAAATCAATAACAGAGAAACTGCGCACAGAAATATTAAAAAAACTGCTAGAAACACCTCAAGAAGCAGCAGCATTTCAATTAGAAGAAAAAGATGAAGATCAGCAAGTAATAGAAGACATACTGGATATGCAAGAAGAATTTGAATCTTTACAAAATTTGGAAAGTACTACTATTGAACAAACAAATATTCAAGGACAGAGCATATAGCTCTTTCCTACTCTTCAGAGTTAGCTAAATAGCTGACTCTGAAAAGTAGATAACATTCTTTTACCTTTTTTATTTAGTAAATTCCTTAATATTTCTAATTATAAAGAACCCGTCAGTTATTTTTGTATTTTACGGCTAAGGATATTACTCTTTGGTATCTTATACTTTAATATCTTAATAATTAACTTGATTAAGTAACTATAGTACCATATTATTTAACTCAATATTAATGATAATTATTATGGATTTAAAAAACTTACAACAAGAGTTGCTTGGAATAATTTTTCTCATACTTGCACCAATTAATGCAGAAGAAGAAAAAGATATGAAAGAGCGAGCATTAAAGATTATCGATGAATTAAAAGATCATATTAATGATGATATAGAAATGAGTGACCTGAGAATGACAATTTTAGACTACATTATCCTTTGTGATAGTCAAGATAACGTAAGGTTAAATAACAGATCATTGTTAGACTTAGAAGATGCCGTCAAAAGTATTGGAGGGAAAACTTCACAAGAGTTAGGGCGAGTAAATCAGATTCCACAGCAACCAAATAGTATTGGGTTAGCGTTAGCAGAAGCTACAATACAATATGAGGCGCATGTGAGAGAAATGGAAGAGAGAAATCTAAGGATTATCACCTCAATTGGAGTATTAGGTATAACCATACGCGTCAAGTTAAGGAAATAAAGGTATGAAAGAGATAGAATAATAAGGTATAAGTTCTCCCAGATATACTTTTAGTGAGAGAACCAATGAATAAAATAACTTGCTTATCAAAAAAGCTCAAAGAATTTTTTAATGAAAAAGCAGAGAAAATCTCAATTACAACAAGGTTTATAAAAAGAAAGAGAAAGCTAAAAGGTTCATCATTCGTAAAAGCCATGGTCTTGGGTAATATAGGAGTTGATAATTGTAGCGTAGAAACAATGTGTCAATTACTAAACGAGGACTCGATAGATATAACAAAACAAGGTTTGGATTTTAGATTTACTGAAGAAGCAGTGGAATTTATGAAAAGGATGTATAATGAATCTGTGATTCTCTTTAAAAATATCTTGCAAGTTGATTGCAAAATCTTACAGCAATTTAATAGTGTTAAATTATTGGACAGTAGCTATATTACTCTACCTAACAGTATGGAAGAGATGTATAAAGGTTATGGTACTAGCTACAGTGGCTATGAAAGCAATACTAAGTCTGGAATAAAGTTACAATTAGTTTTCGACTACATGAATCAGATAATAGACCAACTTAATTTAACGGAGGGGGTAAGATCAGACCAGGGATATAGGAAACATTTAAGTAATATATTAAGCAATGATTTGCTAATATCTGATCTCGGTTATTTTGTGCCAAGTTCTTTTAAACAAATCAATGAAATAGGAGCTTATTTCATAAGTCGTTATAAATCTGATACCAACATATATGATGTAGAAACAAATCAAAAAATGGAGTTATTAGAATGTTTAGAGGATAAGTTATTTTTAGAAAACGAGGTATTGTTAGGAAAAGAAGCAAAAATTAGAGTAAGAATTATATGTCAGAAACTAACTGAAGAACAGTCTATGGCCAGAAGAAGGAAAGCTAATAGATTAGCAAGATCGCAGGGATATACATCCTCTAAAAGAAATCAAAAATTGTTGAACTGGTCAATATTTATAACTAATGTTCCAGAAAATAAAATTAGTGCTGAGCAAGTATTAACGATTTACAGAGTAAGGTGGCAAATTGAGTTATTATTTAAATTGTATAAAAGCTATATCAGGCTTGATAAGCTAAAAGGAAAGCCATGCAGAGTATTATGTGAACTATATGCTAAATTGTGCGCAATTCTTATATTTCACGGCATAGTTGGTTGCACAGAAGTGAAAAAGAATACAGAACTTAGCTTAACAAAGGCATTTATTGAGCTAAAAAGGCGGGTTAGAGAGTTATTTTTAGTATTAACCAAAATTAATAGTTTAAAAGCATTTCTTAAAAAACTCACTATAACTTGGTCGCTATTTTCATTAAAAGACAAACGTAGAAGGGCTAGAGTATCCACTTTAACCTCTCTAAATTTGCTCACAATCTCTTAACTTGACGCGTATGGTTCATTAACACGGTGAGCGATATCAGTAAGTGACATAATAGCCTCCTTTAAAAATAAAATTAGAATAGTATTGTAATTTGAAGGTAATCTTTAATCTCAGTACCTTTTTGTTATCATGTAAACTGCATTCAGAAAAAAGACCGGTGAATGGCAGCTTATTATAACTCAAACGCTTGTTTACAATATGGATCCCAGTGCTGGGATGGCGCCCTCATGGTAAACAACGTTCATACAACTGTATACGTATAATGCTCGCGCCTGCCATTCACTGGTCTTTTTTCTGGATTTTAGCATTGGCTTCATGGTAGATACAAATGAACGTAAGCTACTTGGTAGTGAGAAAAAAATAATAATGATTACTTGTTGAAGTAAAAAAAGGTAGTGTAGTATTACACCACGGTAAATATTATACTTAATTGTTAGCACTATACAGCATCCATTTTTTTGTGTTAAGCATTTTTTTTCGCTGCGTATCTGTTCAGAAGAATGTGCAAATAAAGTACGTAGCTGTACAAATTTGCTAAAACAATAAATGGTATCCTTTAATTATCCTCTTTTTATCATTTCAGTCACAGCTGTACGAACATTGTGGCAATTTGCATAGTAAACAGCGTCAAGCACTGCCTTTGTGTTCGGGCAAAATTAGTTTAACATACTGTTTTCGAAACAAGTAGCTTTGCGTGTCTATGATGTCATCCCAGTGCTTGACACTGGGATCTAGTTTTTGGACATTGTTTTTGACATATGTCCTTAAGGACTATTGTTTACTGCATAATTTGCAAATACTTTTTATATCTGGATCCCAGTGTCAAGCACTGGGATGACACCCATTTAGTTATCTTTTCTCGTCTACCTTGTTTTGCCACCCTGCTGAACGGATACATACCGTTTGTTGCTTTTACCCTATGCTACCTTATCTGCCCTGCTTCAATCAGTAAGGGATTTCAATATTAACTCTGCACTACTTGCGGGATTGTCACTTTTTGTAATGGGTCTGCCAATTACGATATAATCAGCTCCTGAATTTATTGCTTCTTTTGGTGTTGCTGTCCTTTTTTGATCATTATGAGTTGAATTCATACGGATTCCTGGAGTAATAATTTTACAGTCTTTACCACATTCTTGGCGCACTTCTTGAGCTTCTAGTGCAGAGCAAACTACTCCATGTAGTCCAATCTTTTTTGCAAGCTTTGCCAGCAAAATTACCTGTGATTTTGCTTCCCTTGCTACTCCGAGTTCACTCAGATCTTCATTGATCATGCTGGTTAGTACTGTTACTCCAATTAGCTTTATTTTCTTTCCTTGCACTACACTTAGTGCTTCTTTAAGCATTTTTGTTCCACCACTGATATGCAATGTTAGCATTTCAACATCTAGAATCTTGATTGCTTCAATCGTTCTAGCGACAGTGTTTGGAATATCATGCAATTTCAGATCTAAAAAAATTGGTATATTGCATTTTGCAACTTCTCTCACTCCAGAAGGGCCATGTGCAGCAAAAAATTCCAACCCAAGCTTGACCATGCCAACCTTATCACGCAGACCATTAGCTAAAGATATAGCTTTATTCAAATCTTGTGTATCTAGTGCGCATATTATTGGGTTCATTATCTTGTATAATTTTTTTTATAATAAGAGTAATTGTTGCATTTTACAATCCATATTTAGGGGTTGGTCCACTTGCAATGCTTTGTACAGACACTGAACACGATAATCTGGTCGGAGTGGGTGAACGACTGGCATATCCAAGATCTTCCTGTAAAAAATCAGACGTTTCCTCCGATGTTTTGGAACCTTTAATTGGCTTGAATTGCACAAGCTGCCCTAATATAAATTTTATTTTCTGAGTCTCCCCTAATATTATTTTTTTGCTATAATCTTTAATTGTTTCATTTTCTCTTATCGATTCTTCTATCTTATCTATCACATATTGAAGTTGTTTTATTTGACTGTCTCGCTCTAAAAGTGAATTTCTTAAATTTTTCACTTCGTTATTACAATCTTGTCTTATTCTGTCTAACTCAAAAGATTGATTTTTAATTAAACCGTCTGCTTTATCTAGCTCTTCAAATTTCCTTTTTAACTCTTGAGATAAGTTTTTATTTTTCTGATCAATTTCTTTAAATTTACATTGTAATTCATCTAATTTCACACAAAGTTCTTCTTTTCTTTTATGTAATTCTTCTTTTTTCATATATAGTATATGTTTCTCTTTACGTAATTTGTCTATTTCCTTAGATAACTCCTCTTTTTCTTTAGATAATTTCTCTACTTCCTTATATAATTCTTCATATTTATCATTGTCTATTTTTCTTTTCAATTCGATTATAAGTTTTTTCCTCTCAGTTAGATTAGCTTCTTTTTCCTGTAACTGTTTACACAAATATGAGATTTTATGGAGTAGTTCTTTTTCTTGTGCAGCAAGCTCATCTTTCTCCTTCGTTACTTTTTCTAATTCGTCTGTTATTCCAATTATATGGATCATTTTTGCTTCTAATTTCTCCTCCAAAGATTTTTTTTCTTTAAGAAAAGATTTCCTCTCAGCTTCTATTTTTTGACCAAATTTTCTTTCTTCCTCGTATAAATTGTGCTTTTCTTGAGTCAACTCACGCTCTTTGTGAGCAAATTTCTTCTCCACTTTACTAGTGTCAATAATTATTTTATACAAAATCATAAAAGCCAAAACAGATAATACAGCTAAAGCGAGAATTAAAGAACTAGGTACATTAATAAGCGCTAAAGATGTAAGTAACGTGAGAGTAGTCAGAGAACTAGCTATAAAATAAAATGTATTATATTTATTAAGTAAATTGCTCATCACCCATATACAAAACTTCAGCAGTCTTGTATATATTGATTAAAATTGTCTTACCTGTAGAGGAGAACACTTATCACAATTGTACCAGTGATAAGCTTTAGTTGATATTCTAACTAAACTCAAAATGCAAGGTGGCATCAGACGGGAGTAGAACATCTACTAGAATATCCAAAATCTTCTGAATATGAAGCTTCATCCAGCTCTTTATTTGGTAGTGCTGATAAATCTCCATTACTTATATCTGAAGGAACAAGGCTATCATTAGTTTGTACAGATATTTCTTCAATTACTCCTTTTATTTCTTGATCACTGACTCCAACATTCTTGATTAATTCCTCCAATCTATTCAAAATCTCTAATACAGTTTCCTGCGATATAATCACTTTATCTCCTTCTCTTACATTCTCTTTGAACAAATATATCATGTTTTTTGCCAAATCTTGTGCTAAGCTCACACGATTCTGATGAACTAATGAAGATTGATCATTCAAATCTGAAATTTCTTCTTTTATAGAATGCTTCTCAAATAGTAACTCTTTGTACTTTTCATGTTGAATTTGACTTTCTTCCTCCAGATTGATGCTATAATTTTCCAACTCTTCACTGTTTTTTCTTTCTTTATTAAGAATTTTTTCTAACTCTTTAATCCTACTGAAATATTTAGTTTCTTTCTCTTCCGATTGCTTACTTAGTTCTTCTAAATCTACAGTTAGTTTAATCACTTCTTGAGTTTTTTCATTTAACTTTTCTTGTAATCGTCTTTTTTCTTCTTCTAAATCCGATGATTTAAGTATTAAATCATAAGTTTCAGAACTTTCTTTTTGCAACTGTGCTTCTAACTCTGCTATTTTTTTCTCTTTCTTTTCTAAACATGTCATCAATTCTGTTACTTTTTTAGATTCTAATTCATGTGATTGACTTTCTAATCTCTGGATTTCACTATATTTATCACCTAAATCTTTTTTAGTATCATTCAATTCTTGTTCTAACCTTTTATTTTCATTTATTGATTCATCCAGTTTAAGATCTGATCGCCCTATTTGATTAACTAGTTTTTGTATTTTGACAACTAGAATTTTAGCATATTCTTCCAAGCCTTGCTTTTCTTGCACTAATTCAGCTTTTTCTTTACTTAACTTTTGTATCTCTTTTTGCGCTTTCCTTAACTTCTCCTCTAACTTTTCCTTCTCTACTTTTCTCCTTTCAAATTCACTCTCTACCGAATCACTTAGCTGCTTGAGTTTTTGTGTTACTTCAGCCAAAACTTCATCTTTTTCCCTTACCTTTCCATTTAATTCCTCCACCTCTCTCATTTTTTGCTGTAATTGTTCTAATATAGTTTGATTATTTCCAGTTAATCTTGTATTTTCTTTTTCCAATTTATTAATTCTTTCGTTTAAGCTGTCATCTACAACTTGTGCAATTTTGTCTTGCATTTTAGTACTGCCTATTTGAGCTTCTTTGCTGCCACGCTCAATTTCTTGAGTTGTTTGAATGTTAATATTTCTATTACTATTTTCTATCACAATCTCAGATGATTTATGATTGCCTTTCTCCTTATTTCTAAATTTTATTTGATACAAGAATAAGTTACCTATTTTTACATCTTTATTTGCTTTCAATTGATCATCAGTAACACGATTACGCTCGATAAGTTCTATACAATTAGCATCAATATTAATTATAATAGTGCACTTTTTTCCGTCCTCATCACACCAATTCAGAGTCATTTCGTATGCACCATCAGTTACAACATAGTGCCTTATTCCTTCTTCAGAAACAAAACCGTGCATTCCATTTTTTCCATTGCTATGCAGAGTTGAAAACCCTGAAATTCCATTATCTTGGCACAAATTACTATTCAAAAACTCACTGACTTTGAATTTGTTTTTATTAGCTCCCAATTTAACTTCCGCACAACTACCATATATTGACACTGTTTCAACGCCCATACGCGTCAAGTTAAGAGATTGTGAGCAAATTTAGAGAGGTTAAAGTGGATACTCTAGTCCTTCTACGTTTGTCTTTTAATGAAAATAGCGACCAAGTTATAGTGAGTTTTTTAAGAAATGCTTTTAAACTATTAATTTTGGTTAATACTAAAAATAACTCTCTAACCCGCCTTTTTAGCTCAATAAATGCCTTTGTTAAGCTAAGTTCTGTATTCTTTTTCACTTCTGTGCAACCAACTATGCCGTGAAATATAAGAATTGCGCACAATTTAGCATATAGTTCACATAATACTCTGCATGGCTTTCCTTTTAGCTTATCAAGCCTGATATGGCTTTTATACAATTTAAATAATAACTCAATTTGCCACCTTACTCTGTAAATCGTTAATACTTGCTCAGCACTAATTTTATTTTCTGGAACATTAGTTATAAATATTGACCAGTTCAACAATTTTTGATTTCTTTTAGAGGATGTATATCCCTGCGATCTTGCTAATCTATTAGCTTTCCTTCTTCTGGCCATAGACTGTTCTTCAGTTAGTTTCTGACATATAATTCTTACTCTAATTTTTGCTTCTTTTCCTAACAATACCTCGTTTTCTAAAAATAACTTATCCTCTAAACATTCTAATAACTCCATTTTTTGATTTGTTTCTACATCATATATGTTGGTATCAGATTTATAACGACTTATGAAATAAGCTCCTATTTCATTGATTTGTTTAAAAGAACTTGGCACAAAATAACCGAGATCAGATATTAGCAAATCATTGCTTAATATATTACTTAAATGTTTCCTATATCCCTGGTCTGATCTTACCCCCTCCGTTAAATTAAGTTGGTCTATTATCTGATTCATGTAGTCGAAAACTAATTGTAACTTTATTCCAGACTTAGTATTGCTTTCATAGCCACTGTAGCTAGTACCATAACCTTTATACATCTCTTCCATACTGTTAGGTAGAGTAATATAGCTACTGTCCAATAATTTAACACTATTAAATTGCTGTAAGATTTTGCAATCAACTTGCAAGATATTTTTAAAGAGAATCACAGATTCATTATACATCCTTTTCATAAATTCCACTGCTTCTTCAGTAAATCTAAAATCCAAACCTTGTTTTGTTATATCTATCGAGTCCTCGTTTAGTAATTGACACATTGTTTCTACGCTACAATTATCAACTCCTATATTACCCAAGACCATGGCTTTTACGAATGATGAACCTTTTAGCTTTCTCTTTCTTTTTATAAACCTTGTTGTAATTGAGATTTTCTCTGCTTTTTCATTAAAAAATTCTTTGAGCTTTTTTGATAAGCAAGTTATTTTATTCATTGGTTCTCTCACTAAAAGTATATCTGGGAGAACTTATACCTTATTATTCTATCTCTTTCATACCTTTATTTCCTTAACTTGACGCGTATGCTTTTTTGAACATTCCCATTTGCAGAGCAGAGTATTACAGTATAGTGTGAGTTCCTTTATTATGTAGAGTAGCTTGCGTTTCTTGGAGATTGGAGACTACTATCATCTTTGCAGGCTCTTTCCAAAGATCGACTTTTGTCTCATCAGATTGACCGATCTTTTCAGAATGAATTAATGCTCTAGATCTATTGAAAGAACCTAGGTTTATAGCTTCATTTACTGACAACCCTCCTAGCAAGCAATTCTTGCCTATTTTTTCGTTATAGTTTTCTATTTTATCCAGCAGATCTTTATCATTCACCTCTACTGTTATCAAATTTTCATTTTCCTTATCAGGATATAATCTCACTTCTAACTCCCCAAAACTAGTATCGAAAGTCAGTACTATATCACTACCATCTGCAAGGTCTGTATAATTTCTTATTCCTCCTTGAGTAATAATTTCTACCTCACTTTCACCAATCTTTATTATATTTCTCCCACACCCTACTTCCTGAGTGAATCCTAAATCTCTTTCTCCATCTGTAATCTTCGCAACATCTATCGTGCTATCCTCTGAATATTCTAAATAAAAAGATGAGTTATCCATTTTTGCATTTTTTATCCTACCATTGGTTGCACTTTTAGCAATTTCCATAAATTTTGTAGTACGATTGATATAATCTTCATAGGCTTTTACTATATTGGTTTTGTGGCCTTCAAATTCCCATTCCAGAGTATCAAATAAATCCTCAGCATCTACGCTATATAACATTGCTCCTCTTGATAACAATTTACATACTATTTCACTAGCAATCTCAAAGTTACTGTCTAATTCGCCAATTTTGTTCACTACAAGATCCATAAAATTATATATTTCTTCTCCAAATTCATCATAAAATGACCTGGGAAAATTAAATCTTACTCCAGACTGTATAGCTTGATCTACAATTTCTGATAGTTGGTACATATTTTGAACTTTAGATGCTTTTTTAAATAATTCATCCAGCTCCATATTTTGATTTAATATTAAATTATACTACAGTAACGATAAAAGAATAGCAACGGTTGAGAAGAATGATAATGGAAAAAGAAATTACCGCTTTGCAAAAGATGCAACATGCGATATGAAAATTAGGTGGAGTGCAGAAGATGAGAAAGGTAATTCTGTTAACTGCTTTATTAGTTTAAATGTAAATCCTAGTGAAATTGAGATTGGTCAGGCAACTATTAATGGTAAAGATGTTGAACTAGACGAAATTTTGAAATTAGCTGAGCAAAGCGAAGATGTGCTTATAGAAGGTAAAGCTTTACATGAATTTTTAGAAGGATATCTGGAGCAAGATGTACAATCACAGGAAGAGATAATAAAGAGATGTGATGAAACTCCTGGAACTAAACTTGATAATCTGGAGATAGGGCAGTTCTCTTTCTCTCCTTTATCTGAAGAGGAGATAGAGGAAGAAGAGAGAAGAGAATATAAAAATTCACGGGCTACATCAGGAAGGTGCTAGACTAATTAGACATTAAACCTAAAGTGCATTATATCGCCATCTTGCACGATATAATCTCTGCCTTCGAAGCGAATTTTCCCTGCATCTTTGCAAGCTAATTCGCTTCCATATTTTATATAGTCTTCAAAGCTTATGGTTTCTGCTTTTATAAAGCCCTTTTCAAAATCAGTGTGAATTACACCTGCTGCTTTGTCAGCTGTTGATCCTATCTTTATTGGCCATGCACGTGCTTCTTTGGGGCCCACAGTAAAAAAAGTTATCATACTTAGCACTTCATACATAATACGTGCTACTCCATCAAGTCCTGATTCTTGTAAGCCAAATTCTGATAAAAAATTCTGTTTTTCCGCTTCACTATCAAGATTTGCAATATCTGCTTCAAGTTTCGCTGAAATACAATAAAATTTGCTTTTATTTTCTTCCGCCATTTTTTCTACCCTTTTAGATAGTTCATTACCAGTTATGATATTCGTATCTTCAATATTGCATACATACATAACAGGCTTTGTTGTTAGCAATTGAAGCAACTTCATCTCATCTTCATCGATATTCTCCAAGCTTCTTGCCGGTTTACCTAATTTTAAAGTAGCTAATACCTCTTGCATTAATTCAAGTTGTCTCTTTAGCTCTTTATCACCTTGCTTTGCTTTCTTTTCCAATTGAGGAAGCCTTTTTTCTATGCTATCAATATCAGCTAGAATTAACTCCATTTCCACTATTTCAGCATCTGATATTGGATCTATTTTACTGTTTACATGGCTGATATCGTCATCCGTAAAGCACCTGAGCAGATGAACAATGGCATCAACTTCTCTGATATGACTCAAAAATTTATTTCCTAGTCCTTCACCCTTGCTCGCACCCTTAACCAAGCCGGCAATATCGACAACTTCCAGTTGATTGTAGATTATTTTCCCTGAGTGAGCAATCGCGGCAATTTGTTTCAAACGCTGATCTCGTATTGGCACTTTGCCAACATTTGGCTCGATTGTACAGAAAGGATAGTTTGCAGCTTCGGCTGCACTTGACTCTGTAAGTGCATTAAATAAGGTTGATTTTCCTATATTGGGCAGTCCAACTATGCCACAGTTAAAGCTCATATTTGTTATTTAAAGCAATAATTATTGCATAATTTAAAAATTTCTGCTATACTTAATTAGTTACAATTTTGTTGGTATATAACTTAAATTAAAGTAAAAACTATGACTACAGCTAAGAAACGGAAACTACCAAGTGACTTTCATGATGTTGAGGTTGGAATAGAAAGGCCCAGGATATTAGGGCAAATGAATGTACCTAGGAAACGGAAATCATCAAGTGGTCTTCACGGTGTTGAAAGTCCGAAAAGGTTCAAGAGCTTTGGGCAAGAAATAACTCCTTTAAATAGTAATTCTTACCCTAACGATTTCTATGAAGGTAAACTTAGTGATGTTGTAGGGCAGTCCGTTAGTGATGTGGAACAAAAACTTTCTAGCAGTCAAGTAGCTAAGTATGATACTGCAGGAGATGGCAATTGCTTTTTCCATGCCGTGTTTGGTGAAAATAGTTCTAATGTATACAAAACTGACAAAGCTCAAGCAATGCGTAAAGAGTGGCGCGAATTTTTAAATCAGTTTAAATCATTGAATGATCCGAAAATGCCAAATGCTCTTAAGCAACACTTGAGAACATTCTTTGTAGATCTATTGAGTAACACTGGGGAAGTGCTTAATGTACCAAAAGAGATAAAAGAGCTCATTGAGGAAATAAATAAAAAAGTTGACGATATAATAAATGAAAGTGTTGAAAGAACGAAAGCTTTAAAAAATAACATTATAGAAAAGTTTTCTGAAGATGAAAAATTTTGTAATGAAATATATGAAGTAATAAAGCAAGCTACCAATGCATATAATGAGCGTAATGTGCAGCAAAGAGATTTACTTAGTATTGAAGATTTACTAAAGAAAGAAAATGAGAAAACATTGTATAATAGGGTAGAGGAAGAGCTTGAGTCTTGTGCATATAGACTTGACACCACGCTTACTAAAGAAAAATATAAAGAGGAATATATAATTAATAACGACAGAATATTAGATTCAGTTATTGGTCAAAAAGACTTCTATCAGACTTATCTCAAAGCAATACAAAAACAAGGGTATTTTGTTTTTCACGGTGAAATCCCTATTTTAGCTTCTTTATCTAATACTGAAATCGAAGCATATTTTGAGGGTCAGGAAGGTATGACAATATATAAACCAGAACCAAACATGATAAATCCTGAGTATGTAAGGAAAGATGAATTATGGGGCAATAAGAAGAAGGAAGTAATATACCTGGGTGGAAACCATTACTCTAGAGCTAGGGTTATAACTAAGGAAATTCAAGAGCAAGAAGACTTTCAATTAGCAAAAGAACTTCAATTAGATGAAATTTTGGAGTATTGTAACCTTTCAAAGGATATCTCTGAGAGAGCAGAGGTTGAGAAGAGGTTTGATGAGTTCTTGGCAAAAAATGCTGATGGAAAAATTGGTGATGTTATAGGGCAGTGCATTAATGATGTACAGCAACGTATAAAATGCCTTGAGGAGCCAGTCTTATCAACCATACGCGTCAAGTTAAGGAAATAAAGGTATGAAAGAGATAGAATAATAAGGTATAAGTTCTCCCAGATATACTTTTAGTGAGAGAACCAATGAATAAAATAACTTGCTTATCAAAAAAGCTCAAAGAATTTTTTAATGAAAAAGCAGAGAAAATCTCAATTACAACAAGGTTTATAAAAAGAAAGAGAAAGCTAAAAGGTTCATCATTCGTAAAAGCCATGGTCTTGGGTAATATAGGAGTTGATAATTGTAGCGTAGAAACAATGTGTCAATTACTAAACGAGGACTCGATAGATATAACAAAACAAGGTTTGGATTTTAGATTTACTGAAGAAGCAGTGGAATTTATGAAAAGGATGTATAATGAATCTGTGATTCTCTTTAAAAATATCTTGCAAGTTGATTGCAAAATCTTACAGCAATTTAATAGTGTTAAATTATTGGACAGTAGCTATATTACTCTACCTAACAGTATGGAAGAGATGTATAAAGGTTATGGTACTAGCTACAGTGGCTATGAAAGCAATACTAAGTCTGGAATAAAGTTACAATTAGTTTTCGACTACATGAATCAGATAATAGACCAACTTAATTTAACGGAGGGGGTAAGATCAGACCAGGGATATAGGAAACATTTAAGTAATATATTAAGCAATGATTTGCTAATATCTGATCTCGGTTATTTTGTGCCAAGTTCTTTTAAACAAATCAATGAAATAGGAGCTTATTTCATAAGTCGTTATAAATCTGATACCAACATATATGATGTAGAAACAAATCAAAAAATGGAGTTATTAGAATGTTTAGAGGATAAGTTATTTTTAGAAAACGAGGTATTGTTAGGAAAAGAAGCAAAAATTAGAGTAAGAATTATATGTCAGAAACTAACTGAAGAACAGTCTATGGCCAGAAGAAGGAAAGCTAATAGATTAGCAAGATCGCAGGGATATACATCCTCTAAAAGAAATCAAAAATTGTTGAACTGGTCAATATTTATAACTAATGTTCCAGAAAATAAAATTAGTGCTGAGCAAGTATTAACGATTTACAGAGTAAGGTGGCAAATTGAGTTATTATTTAAATTGTATAAAAGCCATATCAGGCTTGATAAGCTAAAAGGAAAGCCATGCAGAGTATTATGTGAACTATATGCTAAATTGTGCGCAATTCTTATATTTCACGGCATAGTTGGTTGCACAGAAGTGAAAAAGAATACAGAACTTAGCTTAACAAAGGCATTTATTGAGCTAAAAAGGCGGGTTAGAGAGTTATTTTTAGTATTAACCAAAATTAATAGTTTAAAAGCATTTCTTAAAAAACTCACTATAACTTGGTCGCTATTTTCATTAAAAGACAAACGTAGAAGGGCTAGAGTATCCACTTTAACCTCTCTAAATTTGCTCACAATCTCTTAACTTGACGCGTATGATTAGGTATAACAGCCTTAGGAGTTAATCTTGGAAAATCAAAAGTGAGTGAAATTATTGGTACAACACTTGGAGGACTATTATCCATTCCAATAATGGTCATATTACCAGTATCAATAGCAGTAGCGTTAAAAAACAGGAATTCAGGGCTTAGAGAAGTAGTACAATATTCTCTTGATGCAACAAGTAAACCGTCAAGGATTCGGTTAGTAGCAGCCTTAGGAGCAGGCGCGATAATGTTAACTAACAATATAACTAGCAGCAGCACTGAAACAAATATGGAATTATTAGGCCCTGGTTTTATAGCTGCAATTGGAGCTGGAATTGGTGCTACATTGTCAACGGCTTTAGCGAGAAGGATGTTTGCTCCTATCTCTACAAATTTGGAAAATGCTACCACTGAACAACAAAATATTCAAGGACAGAGCATATAAACTTGTAATAGTTTTAAACTATTACATATAACTTTCTCTACTTCCTTCTTTATCGTTACCCCGGGTGTTGTAAAACTGGGGTAACACCTTCCGCTACGCAAATCACCTACAAAACACAATCTTTTTATTCCCCTAAACAATTAGTTGTGAATTTAAGCAATCATATTAATATAGTAAATATTTACTTAATATACTAGTATTTACCTTGACTAAACAATTATAGTGCTGTATGATTTGTACTTAAGCTTTAATAGTGAGGTGTTGATGGACGCACAAGAATTAGAAAACTTACAGAAAAGTTCATCAACAAAATCCCAAGATGCTGGGGAGAAAACATCAGAAGAGTTGGAAAGAAATTTAAACCCGAGTGAAGCCAATAATGATATATTCTAAAATCTATCAAGAATACGAGGGAGAAACATGGACAGAGTCATTAATGAATGGTTTTATAGCCGCTGTTTCTTTGGGATTTGGCTTCCTTCTAGGAAAAATAATTACTCCTACAAACGAAGCTGTTTCTACAAATCTAGAAAACGCTGCTGTTGAACAACCCAATGTGCAACAAACCCTACCCTTATGTATATAAAATGACAAATTTTATAACTAAAAAAGTACTTCCCCATTTTCAAAGCACTGCATACAATAGAATTATATTGTAGTGCCTTATACTCATCCTGAGATATAGGAAAACAATCTATACAACATTTTAAGCTGGCTCAGAGCGCTGGCAAACCCAATACCATAATTTACAAGGAGGACTTATGAATAAGAAATTTCTCTATTCACCATTGTCAATAAAAAGCATAGAAGAAAACGGAGTATTTTCTGGCTATGCGAGCGTTTTTAATATAGTTGATAAGCAAAATGATCTGATATTACCAGGAGCATTGAAGAACAACTTAAATAAAAGTCAGATAAAACTTCTTTGGCAGCACAACCCAAGTGAGCCTATAGGTAATATTACAGATATTTGCGAAAATGATATTGGCCTATATATAACTGCACATTTGCTTTTTGGTATTCAAAAAGCAGAGGAAGCATATTTAATGCTAAAAACTGGAACTATTAACGGGCTTTCGATTGGCTATATACCAATAGAGTATGATGTTGATCATGAAAGCGGAGCTCGAATGTTAAAACAAGTGGAGCTATGGGAAGTTAGTTTAGTCACTTTTCCTGCAAATTTGTCAGCTCAGGTAATCAATGTGAAGAATCATTACAATGAACAAGAAATGTTAGCAAGAGCAATAGAAAAAGCAAATTCTGTGCTTACGCACATGTGTATTTCTACTTAAAATCTATAAAAATTTTCATACAATTTAACATTTATATTATTATTTATTTAATAATTATATTAATATATATAACTTCAATACTTTGAAAATTAGGTAATTTTATGCTGAATGCTAACAATAAGGTTAATTACGAACCTAGTATTAAACAAAAGGAAAAAAAATACAGCTTATCCACTGTGCTTGCTTGGCTATATCTAAAAACAATTGGACGAATGTTGCCAGAAAAGTGGAATCAATGGGCAAAGAGTATCCTACATTACAATATTGCAGATAATGTGGTTCAGACTGATGATCTTTTAAATTCTAACAGAGAAAAGGAATTGAAGGATGAAAATGAGAGATTAAAAGAAAAGTTGAAAGAAGGTAGTAAGAAGGAGGAAAATCAGTCAAATTTAAATCAGGAATTAACTAAAAAAGAGAAAGAAATTACTAAACTTAAAGAACAAGTAAAATCATTAGGAGAGGAAAAAGAAATATTTGCTAAATTTTTTGCAGCACAAGCACAGCAGATTGAAGACTTAGAATTAGAAAATGAAGAGTTAAAGTCTAAACTTGCAGGACTTAAAAAGAACTATAGTGAATTGGTAGAAATTGCACAAAAAAGAGGAGAAGAATTTTTAGCACAGTTCAAGGAAACATACGCGTCAAGTTAAGAGATTGTGAGCAAATTTAGAGAGGTTAAAGTGGATACTCTAGCCCTTCTACGTTTGTCTTTTAATGAAAATAGCGACCAAGTTATAGTGAGTTTTTTAAGAAATGCTTTTAAACTATTAATTTTGGTTAATACTAAAAATAACTCTCTAACCCGCCTTTTTAGCTCAATAAATGCCTTTGTTAAGCTAAGTTCTGTATTCTTTTTCACTTCTGTGCAACCAACTATGCCGTGAAATATAAGAATTGCGCACAATTTAGCATATAGTTCACATAATACTCTGCATGGCTTTCCTTTTAGCTTATCAAGCCTGATATAGCTTTTATACAATTTAAATAATAACTCAATTTGCCACCTTACTCTGTAAATCGTTAATACTTGCTCAGCACTAATTTTATTTTCTGGAACATTAGTTATAAATATTGACCAGTTCAACAATTTTTGATTTCTTTTAGAGGATGTATATCCCTGCGATCTTGCTAATCTATTAGCTTTCCTTCTTCTGGCCATAGACTGTTCTTCAGTTAGTTTCTGACATATAATTCTTACTCTAATTTTTGCTTCTTTTCCTAACAATACCTCGTTTTCTAAAAATAACTTATCCTCTAAACATTCTAATAACTCCATTTTTTGATTTGTTTCTACATCATATATGTTGGTATCAGATTTATAACGACTTATGAAATAAGCTCCTATTTCATTGATTTGTTTAAAAGAACTTGGCACAAAATAACCGAGATCAGATATTAGCAAATCATTGCTTAATATATTACTTAAATGTTTCCTATATCCCTGGTCTGATCTTACCCCCTCCGTTAAATTAAGTTGGTCTATTATCTGATTCATGTAGTCGAAAACTAATTGTAACTTTATTCCAGACTTAGTATTGCTTTCATAGCCACTGTAGCTAGTACCATAACCTTTATACATCTCTTCCATACTGTTAGGTAGAGTAATATAGCTACTGTCCAATAATTTAACACTATTAAATTGCTGTAAGATTTTGCAATCAACTTGCAAGATATTTTTAAAGAGAATCACAGATTCATTATACATCCTTTTCATAAATTCCACTGCTTCTTCAGTAAATCTAAAATCCAAACCTTGTTTTGTTATATCTATCGAGTCCTCGTTTAGTAATTGACACATTGTTTCTACGCTACAATTATCAACTCCTATATTACCCAAGACCATGGCTTTTACGAATGATGAACCTTTTAGCTTTCTCTTTCTTTTTATAAACCTTGTTGTAATTGAGATTTTCTCTGCTTTTTCATTAAAAAATTCTTTGAGCTTTTTTGATAAGCAAGTTATTTTATTCATTGGTTCTCTCACTAAAAGTATATCTGGGAGAACTTATACCTTATTATTCTATCTCTTTCATACCTTTATTTCCTTAACTTGACGCGTATGGTTCAAGGAAAAGTCTGAGGAGATATTACATTTGAATAAAGAATTAATTAACCTCAGCACAAAATTTGCGAATGAAAAAGAAAGGCTTTTATTAGACGTAGAAGAAAAAGACTCAAAAATTAATAACTTAATGCAGTTAAATGAAATATTAGATCAATCTAAGAAAGCAATGGAGATTGAAAAGAACGAACAACAGCAAACTATATTTACAAAAGACCAAAAAATAAAAGAACAAGAGGATTTAATAAAGTCATTTCATGAAAATAAAGATATAAATAAAACTGTGAGGAAAGAGAATGAAAACCTACGAGTGCAAAAAACAGAACTTGAGAATGAAGTTAGTAAGTTAAAAAACGAATCTGATACTCAAATAAAGCAATTAGAAAATCAACTTAAGCAACAACAAGCAGAATTAAAACAAGCTGAGGAAAAAAATGCTGAATTTAGAAAAAAATTGGAAAGTACTCAGCAACAATTAGAGCAAGAAAAGACTAATCTAAATACCATTGAAAAAAAGAAACAAGATTTAGAAAGTGAAATTAATGAATTGAAAGAACAAGCTAGGGGAAAAGATGCTGAAGTAGAGAATCTTAAACAACAATTAGAGAAAGAAAAGACTAATCTAAATACCATTGAAAAAGAGAAAAAAGAATTAGAAAGTGAAATTAACGAATTGAAAGAAAAAGTACAGAAATTAAAAGAAAGTAACGTTGAAATAAAGAAACAAAAGGCAGATTTGGAGGGAAAATTAAAATCTTCACAAGGGGAAAATAAAAAGCTACAAAAACAAGTTGAACATCCAAGTGCAAAAAAACAGAAAATATTACAACATTTTCTACTAGAAATAATAAAGAAATACCTAATCAAAGTTTGACATCAAAAGATAAACAAACTGAAGTTTCAAGACCTGAAAGTGGACAACAAAAGTTAAAAAATGAGCAAAAAGATGCTGGTAAAAAGTCAGAAGGTATGAATAAAAAAACTAAAGCACAAGTAAAAACTAAAGAGTTAGATGCAATTAGTATAGTATCTACTGCAAAATCAACCACTTCAAAATTTTTGAAGCATTCCAAGAATCTTTTTGTGAATAAGAATAAGAGTCTCAAAGATTTTTTATCTGATCAAAATGCAAAGTTGAAAGAAGGTTTTCCTGAACTTGAAGGAAAACACTTTTGCCATAAAGTGCTTGAGGAAACTATAAAATCTCTATCACATCAAAATGGTTATAAATTTAAAAGTGATCAGTTACTTGAGTTGTTGGAAAGTAATTTGACAAGATCCGCAAGGGATATCATAGAAGCTGAAGTTAAAGGAGTTGTCAAAAAATATTGTAATATTGGAAATATAGATAAGGAGTTACGTGATGGTGTGTTAAAAGACAAGCTGTTACTTTCTATTAAAAAATGCATGAAAAATTTAAGTTGGGATGAGGAAGCTGCTAATGCAATTACAGATTCTGTCTTGAACAACTTTCATAGCAAAGATAATAGCAATCTCCAAGAAATTGTTTCGGAGGAGTTAATAAAAGGTAGAATGAAATGTTTTTCAGATAAGATTCAAGAATTACAACTAGCATCAAGTATAAGAGATAAATTTTTATCCCCAGATCAGGGAATGTGTAATCAGACTCAAGGAGGAGTAAACGAGTATCAATTAACAGAAAAAGCTAAAAAAGAATACAAATTAACACCTAATTCTTCCATGAGTCACACTAATAGCACTCCGGTAAGTGTGAAGCAAGAAGCAACGTCTAGATAAAACTTTTAGCATAAAGTATCAGCTCCTCCTTTGTTAAAGTGTAGGAGCTGTCTTCCCAATGTTGTCGTAGCAATTCCAAGTTTCTACCTAAATTTTTTCCTGGTTGATGACCTATAATTATTAAATCATTCCCAGATAAAGGAAATTTTGGAATGTTAAACATCTTAGCAAATGAAATATACTCATCAACATTTATTCCAGACTCAATACCACAAATCTTCATTAAGTCACAATATAATTCCTTACCAAATAAAGATATGTATTTCTTTTGCTCTTTTTCTGAAAGCTCTGTTTTGATATTGTTTGATAATAAAAATAATATTTTTTTCTTTTGCTTATTTGAAAGACGTAAAAACTTGCTCACTTCTTCCCCAAGACTAACTCTATCTTCAGCAGTCCTAATAAGCAACGCTAATTTTGTTAGTGCATCGATTGTGGGATCTAGGAAAGGCGTATGGACATACGCTGAGGATTTTGTCAGAGGTTTAGTGTTGATAAGAAGTGGTGAAGATAAAATTTCACATTTTACTTCTTTTGGAATGATTTTTTGTAAAACATCAGATTTTTGCATGCTCTTAAATGTCGGAGCAGGATTATCACATTCCAGCAATTTAAATATTTCTTCTCTTATTCTCTCTCCAGAGAGGTTTTGAATCATGTGCGAATGCTTTTTGCACACATCCAATATTTCATCACTTAAATCTCCTATGCATATTTTAGCGTGAAAACGAAACGCTCTTAAAATACGTAGATAGTCTTCCTTAATCCTATCTTCAGCGTTACCTATAAAGTTTAACTTTCGTGCTTTTAAGTCCTGAATGCCACCAAAGTAGTCGTATATATGGCCATGCTTGTCTGCATAAAGAGCATTAAACGTAAAGTCGCGCCTTGAAGCATCAGCTTGCCAATCATTAGTAAACTCTACCTTCGCATGTCTACCGTCACACTTTACATCATGCCTTAGCGTTGTAATCTCAAAGGACCTCTTGTGTAAAATTGCAGTGATAGTTCCATGTTTCAGGCCAGTTGGAATACTCTTTATATTGCAAAGCTTGAGCGCTTTAATTGTTTGATTAGGCAGAAGATTAGTAGCAAGATCAATATCGTGAATTTCACGCTGCAAAATTGAATCTCTAACACACCCACCAACAAGCCTTGCCTCACCACCAAATTTCTCTATTGCCTCAATAATTACACTAGTTTCGTGATCAATTTGCATTTAGGTTACACATACTGAAAATCATGTTACAAAAAATGCGAAACTTTTGCAAAAAGCCTCATATAAAAATATATAGGCAGGAGAGTGGTAAAATAAGAGGGTAAAGTGATAGAGTAAATAGTAAGTCTACAACAAATCCAGTGCCTAGAAACTTATAAGTATAAAAGTAATGTTAAAATACAATGTTTTCGATGATTATAAAAAATCTGGATGAGCTACTTGCATGACACCTTTGTAGCCTTCTCTTGTCATCCCAGTACCTGCTCAAGTAACTGACACTGGTTCCCTTTATGATGGTGTTATCCGAGTAGCTCATCCAGATTTTTATCAGGAACGTTGATTACTCTTTATTCTTCGCCCTTCCTGCACGTTTACGTTCATTTGGATCGAGGAACTTCTTACGCAAACGTATAGATTTTGGAGTTACTTCTACCAATTCATCATCGTCTATATATGCTATCATATCCTCCAGTGTCATTATTTTTGGTGGAGTAAGCTTTATAGCTTCATCGCTACCTGAAGCTCTTACGTTTGTTAATTGCTTACCTTTAAGTACATTTATTTCTAAATCATTGTCACGACTATGCTGACCGACGATCATGCCACAATATACTTTATCCTGTGGCTTAATAAACATAATTCCCCTATCTTGCAGATTGAAAATTGCATACGCTACTGCTTCACCTTTGTCTGTTGAAATTAAAACCCCATTACGCCTTCCGGAAATTGAACCTTTATGTGGAGCATAACTGTGAAATAAACGGTTGATTATACCAGTGCCGCGAGAATCAGTTAAAAATTCTCCTTGATAGCCAATTAATCCCCTTGATGGCACTAAAAATGTCAACCTAGTTCTGCCACTACCAGAAGGTCTCATGTCAGTTACTTCACCTTTTCGAAAGCTAAGTTTTTCCATGATGATTCCACTATACTCATCATCTACATCAATTACTACTTCCTCTATAGGTTCAAGTTTTTTGCCATCTTCTTCTTTAAACAGCACTCGAGGCCGTGAAACTGAAAGTTCAAAACCTTCCCTTCTCATATTTTCAATCAGTACCCCAAGCTGCAACTCACCACGTCCACCTACTTCAAATGCTTCACCACTTGGAGCCAAAGTTACAGTAATTGCAACGTTTGTTTCTGCTTCTGCATATAAACGATCTTTTATAACAGTTGAGGTAAGTTTTGTTCCCTCTTGACCAGCAAAAGGTGAGTCATTAACGCTTATAGTAATCGCCATTGTTGGCGGGTCAACTGGAGTTGAGCTGATCGCAGTTGTAACTTCTGGTGCTGCTATAGTGTCTGAAACTGAAGCTTTCTCAAGTCCTGCAATGGCAATGATATCACCAGCTACAGCTTGCTCTACTGGAACGCGTTTTAAGCCAGAAAATGAGAGTAACTTAGTTAATCTCCCTCGCTCAACCACTTGACCATCAAGATCAATTACCTTAAGATCTGAGTTAACTTGCGCGATTCCTTGGTAGATCTTTCCTGTCAATATTCTGCCAAGAAATTTATCAGATTCAAGTAAAGTAACTAGCATAGCAAAAGGTGCATTTTGATCATAAACGGAAGGTTTTATGTAATCTATCACCGTTGAAAATAATGGGCTTAAATCTTTTCTCTCATCAGATAGCTCCTTAGCACACCAACCATTTCTACCTGAAGCATAGAGTACTGGAAAATCTAGTTGCTCGTTGGTTGCATCAAGGTTAAAAAATAACTCATATATTTCATTTAGTACTTCATCAATTCTGCTGTCTGGTCGATCAACCTTATTGATTATCACAATCGGTTTTAAATTTGCCTTTAGTGCTTTTGACAACACAAACTTAGTCTGTGGCATTGGACCTTCTGCAGCATCAACCAGTAGTAATACACCATCTGCCATGCAGAGCACCCTTTCCACTTCTCCACCAAAATCCGCATGTCCTGGTGTATCAATGATATTGATTTTCTCATCACCCCACATTATTGACGTACATTTTGCAAGTATTGTAATCCCACGTTCACGTTCTTGATCACCACTATCCATCACTCGTTCTTGAACTTCTTGATTCTCACGAAACGTGCCACTTTGTTTTAACATGTTATCAAGTAAAGTAGTTTTTCCGTGGTCAACGTGTGCAATTATTGCAATATTGCGGATTGATTTAAATTCACTCATTTCTTATCATTTCAAATTTAATTTAATAACAAGTATACGTATAATATATTTAGAGTAAATAACTAAAGCCGTGCTTTCAGAGTATTTTAGGCAGATCATGGAACTCTAACAAAAAGGTTTCATGTTCGCTGTACTTTGTAGCAACTAACACCAAGACAAAGAAGAATCTTGCTTTAGCAGTACATTTATATAAAATTAAAATAAACTAAAGTAATCATTTAAATGCTAACAAGATTCGCTCCAAGCCCAACTGGCTACCTACATGTAGGAAACATACGCACTGCACTCATTTGTTGGATGTACACACGTAATCAAAATGGAAAATTTTTACTACGTTTTGATGATACTGATCTTGAGCGTTCAGATATCAAATATGTAGATAATATCATAGAAGACCTAAAATGGATTGGCATAAATTGGAATTCAAGTTTTAAGCAATCAGAGCGTTTTGAGCGCTATAACGAGGTGTTCTTACAGTTAATGAAAGAAGGTCATATTTATGCATGTTATGAAACAAGAGAAGAATTAGACACTAAACGAAAATTGCAATTAAAACAAGGTCTTCCCCCTATTTACAATAAAGGTGCGTTGCTTTTAACTGAGCAAGAGAAAATTCGTTATGAGCAAGAAGGGCGAAAACCACATTTCAGATTTAAATTGGATAGAAATAAAACTGTAAAATGGAATGATGAAGTTAAAGGCGAAATAAATATTGCAACAATTCATATCAGCGATCCTGTAGTAAAAAGAGAAGATGGAATTTATACGTACATGCTACCTTCTGTTATTGATGACATTGACTTTAATGTAACCCATGTTGTACGTGGGGAAGATCATGTAACTAATACCGCAGTTCAGATTCAAATGATTCAAGCATTAAAAGCGAAAATTCCTATCTTTGCCCACCTTCCCCTACTACACTTTGATGATAGCAAAATATCGAAACGGAAAGGCGGGCTGGATGTCAAGTCCATAAGAGAAGATGAGATTGAACCAATGGCGCTAATTAGCTATTTAGCAAAACTTGGAACATCTGATCCAATAGAAGCTCATGTTGATATGCAGCCTTTAATTGACTCATTTGATATCAAAAAATTTAGCTCAGCATCTTTACAATTCAGCTTGAGTGAAATGTATAAGCTAAATAGCAAAGTGCTGCAACAAATGCCATTTGAAATGGTGCAAGATTGTTTAAGTCAAATTGGTTCAGAGTTTTGGTATTTTATAAGAAACAACATAAACAGGTTTTCTGAGGTGGCCAAATGGTGGCAAGTATGTAAATCCAATATAGAGCCTGTGGTTATTAATAAAGAATTTATAAAAATAGCGCTAAGTACATTACCTCAAGGTGATTGTAATGAAAACACATTATCAGAGTGGGTTAAAAATATTCGACAGACAGTTGATATAAAGGCAAAAGATCTATTTATGCAGTTGCGCCTCGCTTTAACAGGAACAGAAACAGGTCCAAAACTCGCTAAATTATTAATTTTTATCGGTAGAGAGAGCATCGTTGCAAGGTTAGAAGAAAATCATACAAAAGGTTTAAATGCACCGAATGTATTTGAATGACACCAATAAGTATTGTTCAGGAAATGTGCAAATATTAGATTTCTTGTCATTCCAGTTTCTGCTCCTGTCATTCCAGTGCTTGACACTGGAATCCATAATCTCGCCAAAACGTTGTATTTTAAAATAACTTCTATACATATCCCATATTTCTGGATCCCAGTGTCAGCTACTTTCATGACAACATTTAGTTGTTTTTTCTCGTCTACCTTATTTTACTACTCTGCTGAACGAATAACACCAATAGTTAATCTCATGCTGAAAGATCATTTTATGGTCCAAGTCAGTTCTTTTACAGGTCACTTCCAAGCTCATCAAATTTTCTAAGATCTTCTTAAGTTCTGAAAGTTGCAAACTTTTCAAATGAGATTTAAAACTCTGCAATTGTTTGAAGAACAATGGAGGACTCAGCTGGTCAATTGCAGCTTGTTCATTCATTCCATTTTGTATTAACAGCAAAACGCTTTCTAGCCGTAGAAAATAATTTGATATAATACGGATTAATGCTATCGGTGAAAAATTCTCTTGTAATATCAATACATCGGAAATTTTGATGAATTGTCCCATGTCTTTACTCACTATTGCAGAGCACAGATTATCAAGTGTAACATAATCATTGCCGGAGGTTGAAAAGCATAGATCTATATCAGCAAGTTTAAGATCTTTTCTTTTTCCTAGATATAAAACTAATTTTTCAAGCTCTGAATATATAGGCAGTTTGCTATGATTAAAATAAGACTGCAAGTGGTAGATTATCTCACTTGTGCACTCTATATCATTTTGTTTCAAGTAACTTGATATAATATCACAAAGATTACTACCGCTGTCCTTATAGCAGGTAATGACACCGAAAATTTTTGAGCTTTCCATATAACTTTTAGTTGTAGAACTATATGGAAGATCATTTGCTATCATTACTATATAATGATCGCCTATATTATTATCCAATATGTTTCTTAACTCTTTAGATATACTTCCACTGACATTTATCAGCTTAACTAACCTTTTTTTAGTAAACATCGAAATGTTTGCCAACTCGGAAAATAACAAGCCAGGCGACTTATTCACTACTGCAAAATCCATCACCTGAACTGAATACTCATTCAAGTTGGCAATTATTTCCTGTACAAAAATATCGACCTTACTATTGTCACTCCCATGAATTAATACACCACTTAAAGTATCGGGTTTCTCAAGGAATTTTTTAACTTTAGATGGCGTGATTCTCATGCCATCTATATTATATTATCACTACTTGGTGGTACATCATTTGATTGCACATCAGTTTCCAACAATTCTGAGCTTTCTTGATTTGCTGTATTCTGCATATCATCAGACACTTCTTTCTTTCCCGTAACATAATTATAAAAATTTTTTATAGGCTGTCCTATATATCTAGAAAAAAATCCTTCGGCCATATCTTTCACTCCACAAATTAACAATTAGCACATAAAAACAACGTAGCAAAAACTACTTTACGCTCAGATAGTTACACTCATTTGTTAATGAATTATGAACTTCCGAGACCAAAATTAAGTCGATCTACTTAACACCAATCTTATAAAATAAGCAATGATTAAATACACAGCTGCGATAAGTATAATTGCAGGTCCAGTTAATAAGTCAAAACTTGCAGATAATATCAAACCTGATACTCCAGAAATCACAGAAAAAACTGTTGCAACAATAATCATTTGCATTGGAGTTTTTGAAATGAGTCTTGCTGATGCAGCAGGTATTAACAAAAATGCAGCAATGAGTAATATTCCTATTAATTGAGCAGAAATTGCAATAAAGATAGCGAGTATAATCAAAAATTCTAGCCTAACAAAATTAACATTTACTTTCTCAACTGTTGCCAAATCTTGATTAATCGAAATCATCAGCCAATAGCGCCATCTAAATATTAATATCAAAGTAACTATTACGGAGGTTAGAAAAATTGATATTATATTACTTTGGTCAATCATTAATATGTCACCAAAAAGTGAGCTAATAATACTATTATTACCTGATGGAAGAAAAGACATAAGTATTAAACTCGATGATAAAACTACATTGGTAACTATGTTCAATATCGTATCAGCAGAGTATAATTTATTAAAATTAAGAGAAAGTAGTATAGCAAACATAATTGCAATGAGCATTATACTTACTGATGGGCTGATATTAAAGATCAAAGCAAGTGCAATACCAAGCAATGAAGAATGGGACAAACTATCACCCAAATACGATAACCTTTGCCATATCATAAATGACCCTAGAGCTCCTGTGACTAGGCTAATCATAATTACCGCAATTAGACTGTTTATAAAAAAACTCTGTGTAAATATCTCTAACATGCTATCAGATAACTGACAACAAATCTATCTTCAGATATTAAAACGTTATGGGTTCTGCATGCAGAACCCGTCGTCATAAATTCAAAATTTAAATTCTTTTGCTCCATAAGATAAGACTTCATTGAACAATCGCGTATCTTACCAGTACCTATTATCAAAATCTCTATTTCCTCTGTCAAAAAAGATTTAAAATACTCCTTGTTATTTATATCACTTTCTTTCAATTCAATCACCTTTTCAGGAAAAATTATAATTGAGCTATGATATTCTTGATTATTTACCCAAAATCTTTCTTCCCTGTAACCATCTATAAGATTTTTCTTCTTGGAAATTAAGGGCATAAATCAAACTATTAATTCCGTGTCGCACACCCACCATTCTGGATATTCCTTTTTGATATTTGCCGCTGCAGCTTTTGCACTTTCTTCACTATCAAACATTCCAAAACACGCTACACCACTACCTGACATACGAGAAAGTATAGAGCCTTCTTGTGACTCTAGTGTTGATATTACATTCTGAATTTCAGGTACAAGACTTATTGCTGCTTCTTGCAGGTCATTTTTTGTCTCTTTAAGAAGCTCTAACAAATTCTCCTCAGTGTTATCACTCCACTTAATTGGCTGAGAGAAATCCTCTTTATACTTGGAAAATACTTCTGATGTATTCAAAAACTTTTTTTTCGGTTTCACAAGTACCAGACTTGTGGGTAAAGAGCATTGTTTAATGGGGCATAATTCCTCACCAACACCTCTGACAAAAACTGGCTTACTATCTATACTTGCAGGCACATCAGCACCAACGCTTAAAGCTATATCATTTAAAATTTGCCTATCAATGTTCCAAAGCTCTCCTAGCATGCGTATCACAGCTCCAGCATCTGAGGAACCACTACCAAATCCCGCAGCAATTGGTACATTTTTTACAACCTTCACAGTGACTTTAGTGCGTACAGGAGCATGCCTAAGCAGTAGAATCACTGCTTTCGTTATAGTATTATATCGATAATTTATTCTAAACTCAGAATTTACAAATTCAACTGTAGAGTTATCATATCTAAAGTTTTTTTCTCCTACTTTTATCTCTAAAAAATTAGAAAGTTTAGCAAAGACAACCAAACTTTCAATTAAATGATACCCTCTTTCTTCTCTATTTATAATATGTAAAAAAAGATTGATCTTTGCAGGAGCCTTTACACAAAAACTTTCCATCTGTATATCTTCACTAACACTATCTTATTTACTATACTTGAAATGCCACTTCAGTCAAACCTTATACACTCCTAATGAGATCAAATGCCATAAATCCTAACTTCTCTGTATGGGTAAGTGCATCAGCTGGTACAGGTAAAACAAAGATCTTAATAGACAGAGTATTAAGACTTCTATTAGAGAATAAGAGAAATATTCTCTGCTTAACATTTACCAATGCTGCAGCAAATGAAATGGAGGATCGCATTTACAGTACACTTAGTAAGTGGGCAATATGTCCAGAGGGTATATTGGTCGCAGATTTAGAACAATTAGCCCAGTGTGTGACCAGAGAAAATAAAGATTATTTAACAAGAGCAAGAAGGCTTTTTTCTGAACTGGAAAATCTTGGTCTTAATATTCAAACTATACACGCCTTTTGTTACAAATTAATCTCCAGCTTTCCTACAGAAGCTGGTATCGCTCCAAATTGTACGTTGAGCGAATGTAAAGAATTGCATTCCATCGTATTTGAAAAAACGCTTCATAATGAAACTGTGCAGGACGATATAAATATCATTGCAGCTGAAATTGATGAAAACAAGCTGAGTGATTTGCTCTATACCTTATGTATAAAGAGATCAGCTCTAGAAAATAATTTAGGGTATATCAAAGATAAACTAAGTGCCCCAGATAAGATTCACGATTTACAGAGTGAAACGATTGAGCAGATAAAAAGATTAGCTAAAATATTAAGTGAGGGCAGCAAAAGAGATCAGAGTTACAGTGCGATACTTTATGATTGGTGTAATAGCACAAAATCGTCCGTACCAAATGTTGTCATCCCAGTGCTTGACACTGGGATCCAGAAAAAAAGAAATATGGATCCCAGTGTCAAGCACTGGGATGACAACAAGATAGAGAACTTAGCTAAAGTATTTCTCAAATCAGAATCGTACGAAAAAAAGAGCATATCATCCATTATAACAAAGGGTGCTTTGGAAAAATTTGAAGACGTAGAGCAAATGATAGAAAGCATTCAAAATGCATTGTTTACCCATGTAAAGGATATAAATTCTTATCAAATATTCGCAAGAACCAGTAGTTTACTTAGTATATTTAAAGTATATGTTGATCTATATAATAGTGAAAAATCAAAGAATGCACTGCTTGATTATGATGATATCATCAATTTAGCAACAAATCTCCTTAGCAATCCAGGCTATAAAGATTGGATATTGTTTAATCTAGATCAAAAAATAGACCACATTCTTGTTGACGAGGCACAAGACAATAGTATCAGTCAATGGAAAATTATAACAAATCTCTGCAATGAATTTTTTACCGGTGGTGACGAAAAGAGAACTTTATTCGTTGTTGGCGATGTAAAACAATCAATTTACAGATTTCAAGGAGCAAATCCCCATCTATTTAATTACATGCAGCAATATTTTCACACGAAAACCGGTGGCAGAGATTGGGTATCATGTCAACTTGAAAAGTCATTTCGCTCAACTCCAGAAGTTTTGATGCTTGTAGACAGAATATTTAACAATTTTCGTGAAGAAATATCTTTCAATGATAACAAGATAAAACATATTCCATATAGAGAAAACGATCAAGGATACATTGAAATTTGGCCGTTACTGCCAGGATATGAAGAGGAAGAGCAGCAAGCCTTACAAATTCATTTAACACAGAGGAAAGATTATGTAGTAAAGGATCGATTACTTGCTCAGGCAATAGCCCAAAGAATTCACAATTGGTTAAACGAAGGGCGGATTTTAGTCGCCAAAGATCGCCATATAGAACCAAGGGACATTATGATTTTGGTACGGCAACGAAATGCGCTAGTTGACTACATAATAAGTGAACTAAAAAAAGTAAATGTACCAGTTATAGGCCGAGATTATTTTAGAATTATGGATTACATAGCTGTGCAAGACTTAATAGCTTTAGCTGAATTTTTGCTCCTCCAGGCAAATGATCTTGCTCTTGCAAATGTTTTAAAATCACCGCTATTTAACTTCACTGAGGATGATTTATTCAATATTGCATACGATCGTAAAGAACAGTCGTTGTGGGAAAAACTTCAAGATTATCAGGAGATTATCTCTAATGAATTAAACTATCTAATTAATTTATCTCAGACAGAATCCCCCCTTACACTATTCACGCATATATTGCGCACAGGCAAGAAGAAATTTGCTGCAAGGCTAGGTCTTGAGTGCTTCGAGATTCTAGACGAATTTATGAACCTCATATTGCAATTTGAGCACCCATCTCTTCAAGCATTTGTTCAGTGGATCAAAGAAAATAATCCTGAGATTAAAAACGATATGCAATCAGAACTCAATGCTGTACGAATAATGACAATTCATAAATCAAAAGGTCTACAAGCTCCAATAGTGTTTTTAGTTGACACAAATACAGTACCAAGAAACAACGAAAATATTTTGTTTGATGCAACGGAAGCACCTTTTTGGTGTGGCAAAAATAGTAATGCTTATTGTAATCAAGTAAAAAGAGAGAAAAAACTAGAGGATTATAACGAATATTTGCGTTTGCTGTACGTGGCACTTACGCGTGCTGAAGATGAGTTATACATTTTAGGCAAAGAGCCAGTGCAAAAGGGCTCTTGGTATGATCTAGTTATTCAATATGGAGCATTATATGAGAGGAAAAAACTATACTTACAGCCGATATTTAAAGAAAAAGTTGAAGTGCTATGCATGAATGCAAACTACCCTTCTATTTATAAAAAACGTGATTATTTTGATGTTCCAGTGATTTCACCTCCATCAAACCTATCAATTTCATTGCAGCACGTGACTCTGGAACCTGGAGAAAAAAAGCCATTGTCAAGCACTGGGATGACAGATGAGAATGCTGGAATGACAAAAAGGAGCATTGGGATGACAGACAGCTATGCAAGAGGCTTAATAATTCACAGTATATTGCAATATATGCCCCAGATAGAGAAAGACAGGAGAAAAAATTGGGTCAGGAAATATCTTGATAGCATAAACACTAGTGAAGATAAGGATGAAATTTACAGCAAAATATTAACCTTTAATGAAAAATATGATTACCTGTTCGACTTGGAGGGCAAATCAGAAATTCTACTTAGTGGAACAATTGACGGAAAACCAGTATTAGTGCGGCTAGACAGACTGTGCATAACAGAAGACAAAGCAATCATAATTGACTATAAATCACACCATAATGTTTCTATTTCCTCATCAAATGAAATAAAAAAGCAAATGTTGATCTATAAAACCTTAGTGCAAGAAGTCTACCCAGATAAGCAGGTAGAGTGCGTGGTTATTTGGATGGAAGATTTAACCTTACAATCTTTGATCTAAACTCAAATGTTCGTATAGTAGCTACTTGCATTTGTTGTAAACTCACTTTTACTCTATAGTTATCTTTTTACTACCTTATCTATTTTCTGAACTGATTTTCGTATTAGAAAACATCCAATAAGAAGAATTATAAAAGGAATAAACCATAAAATGTAGGTACTAGATTTTACAGGTGGTACAATGATAATTGAATCTCCATAAGAATTTTTTAACTCTGAAACTATTTGCTCGTTAGTATATCCATCACTGATCTTCTTGCGAATTGTCTTACGCATACCATATGCAACTTGAGACTCAGATTCGGATAATAATTCACCAGAGCATACTGGACACTTTATTACTGCAAATAAGCTACTTGCTCGCTCTTCCATGCTTTCGTCTCTTAGTTTATCATCCAAAGTAAAAGCATTTATGCTTAAATGGAATATCAATGTAAAAAGTAAGCTAATTACTATTCTCATTCTTGGTGAATTGAGTGATAAAATCAGTAGTGGATAATTTTCCAATAAAGCCTGAACCTACATTATTGTCGTACTTTATTGAAAATTGAATGTCGTTATTAGTGATTTTTTCTGATAAGGAAGATATTGATTTTTCCAATTTATCTGCAGTCTTTGAATCATTAGTCACAAACGAAATTAATTCTTTATAATTTGATATGGCTACATTGATTTTATCTTCAAATGAAGATGTAACTAAATTGTAATTACTTACCCCACCATTTGCAGCAATAGAAAAGTTATTACTCTCAATCAAAAATTTTTCTATGTTGAAATTAATCTTAGAAGCTGAAATATGGTTTACAAATTCATAATCTAATTTAGCGTCGACACTAAGGTAATTTTCAGGACTTGCAGTATGTTTATAACGGTAAGTATAAAAATCAAATTCTAGTTTAGTATTTTCATTCAGTTCTTTATCAAAGTGAAATTGAATGTAATTACTTTTATCATTCACTTCAGTTATAACACTTTGCTGATTTTCTAAAACATCACATTTTAATCCATAATCTTCGTAACGAAATGTATCTATATAGTCTATTACAGTGCTATTTCTGTTGAATTTTAATGAAGATAGTAAATCATTTAGTTTAACAACAAAGTGGCTACTCACGTGTGTGTGACACTTTATATTCTTTTTCTCATCACTACGGACAGCAATGTTTACTTTATTGCTTGGTATATAGATATATACTGACTTATCAAATAATCTGTTTTTTATCATTAAAGCTTCAGATGAAACAGTTAATTGCTCATTAGAAAATTTTGGATTCGTTACACGAAGAACTAGGTTAAAAGGAAACCCCTTAAAATCATGTGAAATATCAACTTTTTCGTCATTAATGTAATCAGTTAAAAGACTTTTTACCTTAAATGCAGAAAAATACCAAAAACCACTATACGCTAGAGGAATAAACAAAGGTAAGGAGATGAGAATATAGATAAAAATTTTACGCATTATCCTCTTATTTATCTAATGATATATTTCTTGTACCTCTGGGCACGGTTATGCACAAACCGTCAATATCTTTTGTGATTTTTATTTGGCATCCAAGCCTCGATGTCTCTGTTAAACCGAAAGCTAGATCCAGCATGTCATTCTCCTCATCAGATATAGGATTATGTGTTTCTACAACATCATAAAATTTTGGATCAACAATCACATGGCATGTAGAGCAAGCAAGAGAACCTTCACATGCACCTTCAAGCAGATCTGGATCACTTCTATGGGCTAAATTAAGAAGAGTTTCTCCCTCTGTAGCTTCATAACTTTTCTTACTTCCATCAGGTAAAATAAAAGTAATGGATGGCATACTATTAAAATCTCTACTAATTTCTCTATATTCTACAAATAATAACTAATATTTGCAAACTCTTTGTAATTCCATTGCCTATCTCTTGTAATCTGTATTCCTATTAGGACCTATATTTACTATCATATCTCATATAGTATTTCCTATTGCATTTATAATAAATAACAAGTTCGTAAAGATCATTTGGTAGAGCAAAAAAACTCAAAACCCTTTATGAATTTATATGTTCCCAGTATTCCTGAATTATTAATACCAAATCCCTATAATGATACTCTCAAACCATATGTCTGTTAGTACTATGCAAGAAAGCCATCCATGGTTAGCATAACTTACACAAAGCTACAGAAAGAGTTGTGGTATATTTATGATAGTTGAGAAGCTAAAACCGCATGACGTCTGCCGTTAATAACTATTTCACTTATTGCAACTGCTGCAAAAACAAAACAATAATATACTTTTGTCAGTACAGCAATAGGTGAAAGAGAGGCAATGCTGCTTGCTAGCAATATTTGAGAACCATAAGGTAAGATACTTTTTGTGATCGCAGTAAATATTTCTAATAAATACGCACTACGGTGTGGTGCAATGTTATATCTTTGTGCAAGTCTTTTCGCAATATTACTAGTTAATAAAATAGCAACAACATTGCTGGAAACTAAAATAGTAAACATACATGATATTCCTGCAATCATAAGTTCAGCTTGACTTCTTGTGAGATTCACCTCATCGGTGAATTTATCTATCTTTTTCTGACTGTATTCGTACATTAAGTGGCTTAATCCACTACTGAAAAGAATAAATATCATTACCTCATTCATCTTATTAAAACCCCTACATATATCATGAGAATAATCAATAATAGAATAATCAAAAAAAGCTATTCCTAATATTCCAGCAACAACCATATTAACAGCTAATGTTACCAGTGTGTTTATTTCAAATAAACCCATAATTATTAAAGATATATAAGGGATAATTTTGACTATGGATAAATAATTCAGACTTGAGATAGAAACAACTTCTGTACTATTTGAAATTATTACTAGATAAATAAGTATTATAAGACCTGTAACAGATCCTGTCTTGAAAGTGAGTTTTATTTTATCCTTTACTGAAGCTCCTTGTGAAGAAGTAGCAGCAATAGTGGTGTCAGATATCATTGAAAGGTTGCTGCCAAACATAGACCCACCTATCACAGCTCCAACGCCCACCGCACAATCAAAAGCTCCATTTTGTGCTAGATTCACAGCTATTGGTGTTATAAGTGCAATAACTCCGATTGATGTGCCTATTGCACTTGCAATAAACGCAGAAATTAAAAACATTCCAGGAAGTAATAATTGTGCTAGAAGAAAGCAAATAGTTAAGCTAGCAATAACATTTATACTACCAAGCGATTGAGTAACAGTAGAAAATGCCCCAGCAAGGAGAAAAATCAAACACACGGTAAGAGTAGTTTTATTCCCCATACCTTTTATAAGAGTATCAACGCTATGCTGAATTTTGTTTTTATTGAATAGAATAGCAAAAAATAATGCTGGTAATAAGCAAACTAACGGTGAAATTTGATGAAGAGGATTGTCAAGTCCTATAAAGGAAAAATAAGTACCACTACCAAGATATAAGGTTAAAAAAATAATGAGAGGGAGAAATGCAAACACTTGTCGTAATTAAATAAATTGAAAATATACTAGAATAAGCTATTTTAAGCAACTACTAATACAGTGTTTTTCTAATAATTTTGAACATCTTAAGCCATCTACTTTTGAATAAATTCCATTTGCATTTCTTGTATACTATCCTCTATTTGCTTTATTTGTTCTATTAGCCTTTCCTCTAAGTCAAAATTACCGCCCAGCCTTGCTTTAATTTTTTCTTCTTGTAATACATTTAATTCTTTCCGTAATACTATGTTATTCCAGACAGTTTCTGCCGATCTCTTCTCACTTAATTGACTATTTAGTACGCTAGTTTTTTCAAATATAAACTTTATAACACTAGACTCCTGTAGCAGAATTTCTTTATTAAAGTTGCTCTCATTAGTTACCATATTAATTACGCACTGTTGTAATTTTTTCATCTCATTAGTAAATTCGAAATGAGAAAATTGCTCAAAAAATATAGGACGGTTCAAGATTTCAGGAAATTCTACGGCTATACGCAAAATTATGGCCTGATTTTGCTCTGCTTCAATTAGCTCTGGAGATTTATTGTAAAGATACTCACCTTTTGTTGCTTTGCTATTAAAAATCAGCTTTTTAAAGTTTCTTCTTAATTCACTGACCTTATTGTAAAAATAATCTCTATAATACCTTCTAATACTGCTGTTACCGATAGCATTGACATATTTCATGAATTTGTGCTCAAGAATTGAATATTTTTCCGGAGCAAATTTTTCATAATTTTGCAAATTGCTACCAATTATGTGATGCCATAAATATTCAGAGTGCAGTTCTGTTGAGCGGTTAAAAGCGGATAGTACATCTTCCGTCTTATATTCTAGTTCATTGCATATATCGTATGGGTCCTTGTTGCTTGGCAAAGTCACGAACTTCAATGTGTATCCAGGCTCCAGTATCGGTAGAACAAGTTCTGCAATTCGAATAGCAGCATGACATCCAGGACTATCGCCATCCATACAGATAGAAATTTCTTTAGCAAATCTCCATAGATTTTTTATCTGCTCTGCAGAAATTGCGGTACCAAGCGGAGCAACTGTATTGCTAATTCCCGCTTGATGTAGTGCTATTACATCCATATATCCTTCAACAACAAATAGATGCTGTTTTTTGCGTATTTCACTCAAAGCAAAGTTTAATCCATATAAATTTTCTCTTTTCTTAAAGAGCTGACTCTCTGGGCTATTTAAATATTTTGGTTGTTGATCAGAACTCAACGCACGTCCACCAAAGCCAATAACTTTTCCTGCAATGTTCTTTATAGGAAACATGAGTCGATCATAGAAATAATCACGAGAATTTCTATTTATCAACCCAACATTAGCCAAAATTTTGTCTTCAATACCTGAAGAGTTCAAATATTCTCTCAAACCAGAGCTTGGTGCATAACCTATTCTAAATTTATCTATGATTTTGAGTGAAATCTTGCGTTGCTTTAAATAACCTACAACTCCCTGATTTTTTTGTGTAAACCAATTTGCAGCTAAATTCAGTGCTGAAAACAGTTTGTCATTTTCTTTAGCAAAGCTGAGGTTTGTGGGTAACTCAACACCTGCAACAGATGCCAATTTTTCCAACGCTTCCTTAAAACTTAAGCCCTCAGTTTGTGAAATAAATTCAAACGCATCACCATGAGCTGAGCAACCGAAACAGTAATATAAGCCCTTAACATTGCTGACCGAAAAAGATGGAGTTTTTTCGTTATGAAATGGGCAGAGTCCAACAAAACTATCTCCTCTTTTTATTAACCTAACTTTTTTTCCTACTATGTCGGACAACAATAATTTTGACTTTATAATATCTATATGATCCATTTTACCGAATTAGTAGTGGTAGGATAAAAATTATATAGAATTTATGCATATCTGACTCGAAATTTATTCAGAAAGATCAGGAGAGCTTGACAAAAAGCTCAAAATAAATTACCCATATAAATACCCTTAAGTTGCAATTTCTTATATGTCAGATGTGATATCAGTTGCTTCAGACCACGCAGGTTATGAACTAAAATCAGAAATAAAGGCTTACTTGGAAACTTTAGATTATACAGTGATAGACCGTGGATGCACTGCTGAACAAAAGAGTGTAGACTACCCTGACTATGCTGCTGAAGTTGTAGAAGATATAACAAACAAAAAAGCAAATTATGGAATATTAATTTGCGGTACAGGTTTGGGCATGAGTACTGTGGCAAATCGTTTTGAAGGAATCTATGCTGCTTTATGTAATAGTGTTGAGATCGCAAAATTAGCTCGCGAGCATGGCAACGCGAATATACTTTGTCTTGGTGCAGGGTTTACTGCGAGTGGATTAGCAAAAGACATAGTCAAACAATTCCTCGAAACAGAATTTTCAAAAGAAAGTAGACATAAAGAACGCCTTGATAAACTTAGCAATATTAGCAAGAAAAAAAACACAAAAACTTATAACGAAGATGAAATATCAAAATTCGCTAAAATAGCAGGTGAATGGTGGAATGAGAATGGCAAATTCAAGCCATTGCACATGATGAATCCTGTGAGAGTATCATACATCGTTGAGAAAATAAAAGAATTAAAAAAATGCGATTTAAAAGAACTATCATTGCTCGATGTTGGTTGTGGTGGTGGCATTTTGTCAGAGTCAATGGCGCGTATTGGTATTAGCGTTGCGGGAATAGATGTATGTGAGGAAAACATAAAAGTGGCACAGTCGCATGCGAAGAAAGTAGGGTTAAATATAGAATACACACACACTAGCATTGAAGAGCTAAGCAATGACAAGAAGTATGACGTGGTTTTGTTGATGGAAGTGGTTGAACATGTCGATAATTTAGAGTTTTTCATGAAAAAAGCAATAGAGCTGTTGAAGCCAGAAGGGCTAATTTTTATATCGACGATAAATAGAACTATTAAATCCTTCTGTCTTGCAATAGTCGGAGCAGAGTACATATTAAACTGGCTGCCAAAAGGCACACATAATTGGAATAAATTTCTCAAGCCATCAGAAATTGCAAATCATCTAAGGGAAAACAATGTAACACTACAAGATATGACTGGTATGGAATATAATGTAATAAAGCGTGAATGGAACTTGACCAAAGGTGTGGATGTTAATTATATACTTTGTGGAAACGTTGTAATTTGAAATCTCATTCAAGTACTAGAAGGTAATGCAAATATTTTAGGCAGTTTTACTTTACTTAGCAGCTAATTTATCATATGTATTTCCATAGGATATCGCTATATTAGAATATGTTACAATTACTAACCTTACTTGCTGTTATCACTTCGATTGTATTTTTTGGTCATCTAGTTCCAATGGAAGTGAAAGCCTTCTTGTATTCAATAAGCCTTAGTATAAAAGAGATCTTACTATTTATAATGCCTTTTATTGTTTTTGCATTAATCTTTAGTAGTGTTAACAATCTTAAGCAGTCGGCTATAAAGTTTATATTGTTACTTATTATAACGATTTTCTTGTCGAATCTAGCTTCAAGTTTAATAGCTTATTCTGTTGGGCATTTCATCACACAAAACACTTATTCAATACAAGATATAACATATGAAGAAACAATTGTTCCTTTATGGTCATTTAGGATACCTGCATTGCTTTCTAATTTTTATGCCCTTGCTTGTGGATTTGTGTTAAGCATATTAGTGTCCACAATATTACCAAAAAAAAGCAAAGAGCTCTCGAACAAAATGTCAGATTTAACTCTCTTTATTTTGAAGACATTTTTGATGCCAATTATTCCAATGTTTGTACTTGGTCTTGCTTTAAAAATGGAACATGATCAGGTTTTACCCACAATATTTAAGGATTACTCAATAATTTTTATTATTATATCATCTGCAACCTACCTTTATGTTTTTCTCTTATATGGAGCAGCAAATTCATTTAAGATCACAAGTTGGATAGCTAGTATAGGCAATATGATACCTTCATTTATTACTTCAATGAGCACAATGTCTAGTAATATAGCTATGCCGCTTACTCTTGAAGGAAGCAAAAAAAATGTAAAGCAGCATGATATAGTATCGTCTGTTGTGCCAATAACTGCTAGCTTTCATTTAGTAGGTGATTGCTTTTTTATTATAATACTATCAATGATAATGACTTTTGGTGGTGCATTGTCTGCAACAGACTATGTGACTTTCCTTCTCTACTTTCTGTTATTTAAATTTGCTATTGTTGCAGTTCCAGCGGGAGGGATTATGGTAATGTTGCCTGTTCTTGAGAAGTATCTTAAATTCTCCCCAGAGATGCTTTCATTAATTACAGCATTGTATATAGTGTTTGACCCAGTAATAACTTCAGCAAATGTTATGGGTAACGGTGCGTTCACTATGATGTTTACAAAGCTCTATGATAAGCTTAAGTGATGTCCATTCTAGCAATTAATACTGTAGGTGCTGGTAGTTCAATAGCAGTAATTGATTACGATGGTAATTGTTTTGTAGAACGCAATTCTGCAAACAATAGTCATGCAGAATCATTTTTTCAAATACTCAATACTTTGTTTGATAAGCATAATTACAGCTACGATAAAATAGACCATTTAGCAGTGATAGTTGGACCAGGAAGTTTTACTGGAATCAGAGTTGGTATATCAACTGCACAAGGTATAAATCTTGCTACAAATAAGCCGTTATATGGGGTTAGTGCGCTGGAAGCTCAAGCATATGCAATATCGCTACTTTGTACAAATAGCAAAAAAAATATTAAAGCTATAATCGAAGATGATCAAAAGTTTTATACGCAGTTATTTGATTTCAATTTGTTACCGCTATCAAATCCTGCTGTAGTAAGTGAACTCCAGCCTGAAACGCACTGCATTACATATATGGATTGCAGTTTACCAAAGTTGGATGCTAGCCATGCAGGGCTATTAGTCCGTTATAGACTAAAAAATAAACAAAAATTAAATGGAGTTGAGGCTCTATATTTAAATGAGCCTCAGTATATGAAATCGTTGCCTATTGCGTAAACACTATTAATTTGGCCAAGTTTGTACATCTGACTTACTATTTCTTCTGCTACTTCTTTTATACTCATATTTGAATTTTCTACCTCTATAGCATTTTGTGGTACAAATAAATCTTCCTCCCTAAATTTAATACTATTTATATTAGTAACCTTCCTATTTTTTCTTTGCTTTTTTGATATAGTACGCTCTTGTAATATCAATGGATTGCACCTAAGTACTATAGGGAGGATTTTTGTGCTCATTTTTTTACTAAGTTCTACTACTGAGTTATATATTCTTATGTTGTAATCATTATTTTTAATTAATTCATCAACAAATATATAATTTTTTGAGTCAATAGGATAGGCTTCTATTGCCTGAAACATAACATGTGTAGTGTTATATATTCTATCTCGAGCTTCTTTGGAAGTTTGATTATATTCAAGTCCACTTACAATTACTGCATTTATCATACTAGATAATACTATTGCTGTAGAAAGTTTACCACTTCCTGGAAGACCAGTGATATATATGAAAAATTTTGTTAGCTGTTTTTTTATGTCAACGTTTATCATATTATTTTTAATATTAAAACCTACAATTATAATAACATAAAAACAAGGCTTTAAAACATATGAAATATTACATAAAAAGTCGTTTTTATAGTTAAAATACTATGTAATCTAGAAATGTAAACTCTAATCACCTAAGGCAAGTTATTTTAACGTAGGTTCACCTTTTAGTTTGTAATAAACTTTTTTTTACGTATAAATCTTTAGAAAATTTTAGTCAAGAGCTATGTTATTAACAAATAGTGAGTTGAAAAGAGACCTAGTTAACGCCTATCAAATTTTATCTTATCTTAAATTAGATGATCATACGTATACTCATCTCTCTGTACGTTCTGAAGATAAAAAATCATTTTATGTTTATCCTTTTGGTATACGTTTTTATGAAGTAGATGAAAGTTCATTGATGAAAGTATCGTTTGATGGGAATATAATTGAAGGCAAAGAATATCAATATAATAAAACTGGCTATGTAATCCATGGCTTCATTTATCAAGCAAGGAAAGATATTCAAGCAATTTTTCATCTACATACACCTTCTATTGTAGCAGTTTCTTCTCTCAAGGATGGATTACTCCCAATAAGTCAGTGGGCGCTGCACTTTTATAATAAGTTATCTTACCATGATTATAATTCCCTGGCACTTGATGATACAGAAGGAAAAAGATTAATAGCTGATTTGAAAGAAAATTTTGTGATGTTAATGCACAATCATGGATCTATAACATGTGGTCAGACTATACAAGAAGCAATGTTTTATACGTATCACTTAGAACAAGCTTGTAAAACTCAATGCCTGACGCTAGCAATGAATAGGGAGTTGTCAATTCCAAGTGAAGAAATTTGCTCAAAAGCCGTAAAGGATCTTCTGTCTTTCGAAAGCAATCTTGGTGAGAGAGATTGGCACGCATGGGTTAGGTTGATTAAAGGTAAGTTATAAAAGTTTCTGACTCTTCGATAGATATTAGATTTCTTGCATAACCAGCCAGTCTGAAATCCAATAATGGTTTCACACGCTGTAACTCTTCAATTCATGTAAGAAGTTTAATGTCTCCATCTCTACTTAAGTTAACACCCTTAACTAAGCAGATACAAGTAAATAACTAGTAAGTTTTTTCAATCCTGCTCCACAGCAAATTTTAATGCTATGTGAGTAGTTATAGTGCTGTTAACAATTAAAATGACAAAAATTAAGATGGTGATTAGTAGTGTATAAATATTCAAGGATAAATTTTCAAATTGAGTTAGCAATTTGAAATATACAAAAGTTGGCATTATCATTGGCAAAACAAGAATTTGCGACACTCCTGATGCTAAGTTATTTCGACCAATCATCAATGCATTTCCAGTAGCTGAAATATTAATGATTATCAGCGTATTAAATAATAAAGACACTCCAACTGCTATTGAATGTTCAATATTATTGCCTAGAATTGCAAAGCTGAACATGAAAGAAATCACTGAAATCGGTAACCCAAATAACAACCAGTGAGCGAAGATTTTATAAGCAACTATCAGCCTAGAAGAGAGTGGCTGTAAAAAGATTTGCTCTAATATTCCATCATGATAATCAGATGTAAATAAATTATTTGTAGAGATCTGCAAAACAAATGTAGCACATATCCATGTTAATGTTAATATGATTTCTTGTTTACTGTTGTTTTCAAGTGTATATGAAGATAAACTTAACATTATAATAAAAATACATACTATATAAGTAAGATTATTATCATTTATTACTAATTTTTTTACCAAACTAATCATACCAGGATTTTAAATGTTTATTATAAATTATAGTGTTTACTTTGAGGGTAGTATAATTTTTTGTGTTTACAAGTTATATAAGTTTTAATATATTTTATTGATAATGCTATGGAAAAATTAATAAAAATAAAGTTACCGGAAGATTACGTTCCTTCAGAAAATGAAGAATATATGAACGTAAAACAACTGGAATACTTTAGCTTAAAGTTACAATCAATACTCTCTGAACTGGAGAAACAAGATCTAGAAGATAGTAGTATTTATTCTGATAGTGAAAATGGAGAATTAATTAAGCGCCGAAAAGATAGAAAAGAAAAAATTAAGGAGGCGTTGGAAAAAATAAAATTAGGCATTTATGGTTACTGCGATGGAACGGGAGAAGAAATAGGAGTCGAAAGACTTAAAGCTAATCCGCTTGCTATGTATTGTATTGAAGAACAAGAGAGAATAGAAAAAGAAAAGAACGTGTATAACATTAATGATTAGAACTTGTCAGGGAATTGATAAACTCAAGCATATTTCTCTCCTTAACATAACTCTACTCATAGCCAGATATATGAAATTTTCAGTGAGTAAATCTTATTCTTTCGATAGTCTTCTATTCCTAAAGCAAAAGTCCTTTCTACAACCCACCTTCTTGGCTGTACTTTAAATCCCTCATTGGTAGTAGCTAAGGCGGTGTGTCTTTGTTGACTTAGAACCTACATGAAGGCCTTTTGACAATCTCAATATCCATACCATATTCTTCCTTTATATGATTTTTTAAATCTTCTCCTTGGTATCCCATCACATTTTTTTAACTATAGTATATTTTTTTCTTACTTTCCTGTATGATACTCTGGAATAGCTTTCTATTCTTGTCCATTCCCTTTGACTTAGGTCTGCTGGATGCTTTTTTCTCATCTTTACCCAGTACTAAAACTTTAGGTATTATAGCCTTTTACTAATCCCTGGACAAGCTCTAGCTTCGGTAAACTCAGTAGAAGGTTCTTTTGCAAAAAATGCAGCATGTACAGCATTTTTAATAAAAAAACATGCAGCAAGTGCAAATATTGCTGTCGGTACATAGCGCAAAGGAGAAGCTATACTAAAAAGTAGCAGAAGCGACGATTAAGCAACAACAAGTCAGTATTGCTTGATCACGTAGATAACGTCTATCAACTCCACCGTATTCAGCCATCAACCCTTTAACTTTATCATTGCTACCGTATGGCAGAGTAAGCGTTTTAATCAAATTCATTACACCATTATTAGTGAAATATGGAGCACACTCTATAACTCTGGAGCCATTAACCTTCTGATTAGGATCTGCACCATACTTTAGAAGCAACTCTAAATATTTTTCGCGTTTATCGTTGTCACAATTGATTGCTTGATATAATGGACCTCGACCATTTTCATCTAACATATTAGGATTAGCACCATATTTCAAAAGTATTTCCATAGTATGATCATCATCACACAAAAACGCTTCAAACAACGGATTTTTACCATTTCTATCTACCATATTAGGGTCAGCACCATATTGTAACAATAACTCTACAATTCTGCTGTCGTTGAGAACCATATAATAGCATAACGAAGCTTCATTATTATTGAGTAGCCTTATGTTAGGGTCAGCAACATTTTCTAAAAGAAGTCTCAAAATACTATAATCTCTTGAATTTTTGGCTTGCATTAAATCAATAGATAATGGAAAGTAAATACAAATAAGTTCTTCATTGATGTAATCACCAAATCTTCCATCTTTACTGCTTTTGAATTTGGAAAAAAGCTTTTCAAGAAACTTTATATCCTGATTATATAGAGCTCTATATAAGTAAAACCTCAAATCTCCAGGTGAATTAATTTCATTTAAATTTTCGTCAGTTAGATTTTTAACCCCTTCTATATTTTCCTTAGTGAGAAATTCATATGCAGTACCTAGCTTTTTAAATTTCTCCTCATTTTGTTTCTTTACAGCTTCTGAATGTTTATCAGGATGATATTTCAAGGCTAATTTTCTATACGCTGATTTAATTTCTTGTTCACTGGGCACATCGCTTGATTCAAAACCTAATATTTTTAAAGCTTCCTTTCTACTTACAATAAATTCCCCACTGAAATATGTTAAATTAAACGTAACCCAAAATTTCAAAAAGTAAAGCCTTTATGTCAAATTGCATCTATTTCATAACTGTACAAATATTGTAGATCAGGAAACTTCAGTCCTTGATACTGGAATAACATCTCTATACTACTCCGGGCCAATCTAAATATTAAGAAATTTACCATATAAAAAAAAGGCAGAAGAAACCCTATTATCTATTTTTTAAATTTACGTTCTTTATTGTCTCATTTGACGTTCACTAAACAGAATGTAGTCTAAGTACAAACTTGTGAAAGGCTTATGTGTAATGCTTCTCCACATAATCACTAATAATTTCCTTAAATTCTTCAAAAATATTATCACCTTGTAAAGTTTTGAAATATTTGCCGTCTTTGTAGACTGCTGAAACAGGTTTTTCTCCATACCCAGGCAGGCTGATCCCCAGATTTGCATGTTTGCTCTCTCCAGGACCATTTACTATGCATCCCATAACAGCAACTTTCATATACTCTACACCAGGATTATTTTTCTTCCATACCGGCATATGAGTTTTTATGTAGCCATTTACTTCCTTAGTTAATATACGAAAACGATCGCTACTTGTGCGTCCACAACCAGGACATGAACTCACCTGAGGGTTAAAGTAGCGCAAACCTATAGACTGCAGTATTTCCTGACATACTACCACCTCATTAGTGCGTGATTCACCAGGGCGCTGAGTTAAAGAAGCCCGGATAGTGTCTCCAATACCATTTTGCAATAAATAAGTAAGCCCTGCTGTGGTATTTACTACGCCTTTGTTACCCATACCAGCTTCGGTTAAACCCAAATGCAGCGCATAATTGGAAGATTTTGCAAGTGCCGTATAAACTAAAATTAAATCCTGCACTCTACTGACTTTACATGAAATGATTATTTTCTCTGCATTAAGGCCAATCTTTTCAGCTTTTTTTGCACTACCAAGAGCAGACATTACAAGCGTCTTACGTAATATAACATCAGAAGTTTTTGGATTACTAGACAAGGAGTTTTCATCCATTAATTTTTGTGAAAGGTACTTATCAAGACTACCCCAATTTACTCCAATTCTGACAGGAAGATCATGCGTTATTGCATACTCTATAATTTTTTCAAATTTTTCATCACGTTTATCACCAAAGCCTATATTACCTGGATTTATCCTAATTTTACCCAGAATTTTAATGTTGTCTGGATAATCCTGAATCAGCCTGTAGAGCTCATATTGTCCACAGCCTACTAATATCTTACCATCAAAGCCTTCTTTATTTATTTCCTCTACTATATAAGGTATTGTTTTTGCTACTTCCTCTGAGTTCAAAGCAATTCGCACCAACTCTGAACCTGCATGCGCTAGTTCTATTACTTCTTTTGCATATTTCTGAGCACTGCTTTTTATGTTGTCAGAATCTATATGTGCACCAAGTGCCATGGATTGAACAACTATAGGATTATTTCCACCTATCTTCACTTGTCCAACTTTTACAGCATGAGTTTTATGCCTGGAAACCGGCGATGACTCATATGCATCATCACTCAATGTCAGGTCTCTATCTAGCATATTATTAATTGTGACACTATTTTACTGTGTCAACTACACTGCCAAATGAACTTGAACCATTTAAACTATGCTGTGGTGTTCTATTTAGGTCAGTAATAGAATCATGAGAGCACGTTCTTCTTGATGGACTTTCTTTTATAGTAACATTTATAGGGGAAACTTTTTTTTCTCGTGTTGAAGTAACATTTTTCCCTTTTTGTTGTTCACTTTTATGCTGCTTACTTTCATACTGAGAAACTGGCTCTTGATCTATAAATACAGCACCCTTTAAACGTGCAAGATTAATACCATGCTGATTGATCATAGCATCCTCTTCATCTTCAACTATGCAAGCTCCCACGTTGTTTGGCTCATTATCAAGGCTAGCAATTTTTTTTTCTTTTAATTTTTTGATTAGATCTTCTTTATTTATGTTAGCATTAATTTGACCTTGTAACTTTTTTTTCTTAAGGAGCGCCCTACGCTTTTCGTATAATTTATACGACTCAGCAAAATCCTCATCTACATGAAAATTTGCACCACCAGGGTTACCAGGAGGTATGTACCTTTTACTGAGCTTCACTTTAGACTTAGCTTCAGCGTTATGTATAGCAAAGAACCCAAAAATTAATATAAATAAAATCTTAGAAAAGAACTTGAACATACTATAATGAATATCGTACCTTAGAAGATAACAATTAACGAGCTTTAAGTAAATCAGAATCTCTACCAACTTTATAATACAAACATCTTTCTAAAAAATTTACTACCAAAACCTACATAATCTAAAGGAAATTTAAGGTGTTACAAATTTTACGTAACACCCTTTCAAAAAGAGCATTACACTCTTCCTTGCTGTAAGTTATTCTTCAGTTTTTCGGTATCATTCACATTATTAAACTTTCCGCTTGGCATATCTTGAGACAAGTCGTTTTTCTTCTCTTTATCAAGCTTAACTCCCTGATAGATACAGAATGCAACAAAACTAGTTACAGCTATTGCAGCAACAGCACTGACTATGGCACAAGTTAATATTGCTTGTTCTTGTCCCCCTACCATGTCTGCAAATGTTTCTACTTTTTCTTCTAAGCCTGTAAATTTTTCTTGCAAGCCGCTTAAGTGCTCTTGCATAGCTTGAAACTGCTCAGTACCAATCTTGTCTTCTAATGCACCAAAAACTTTTTCAAACTGCTCAACATCTATCTTTTGAGCTTCTTGCCACTCTTTTAATGCACTAAATACCTCTTCAAACTGTTTAGCATCAATATTTTGAGCTTCTTGCCATTTTTTTAATTCACCAAAAACTTTTTCAAACTTCTCAGCATCTATCTTTTGACTTTCTTGCAATTCTGTTATACCTAACCAATTGCGGAAAATTCCTTTTACCATTTTAACCCCCTAGCTAATTAATATATTATAATTTTACATTCCCAATGTTTAAATTATTATTAAATTAACTATCATTATACATTGATCTTAAAATAACTTTCCTTGGTTTAAGTTAGCAATTATTCTACCAATATCTCTCTCTTTCCTGAGTAACTCGGAGCACTGACAATACCTTCTTTCTCCATTCTTTCAACAATATTTGCAGCTCTGTTATAGCCTATTCTAAGTTGCCTTTGAATGTAACTAGTTGAAACCTTTTGATCTCTCTGAATGATGGCCACTGCTTGCTTGTATAGATCGTTCTCTTCATCTTCTGTTTCACCTTCTGATTCCGCGAAAGAATTTTCATCTTCTTGAGTGATTTCCTCCATGTAGTTTGGCTCACCTTGCGTTTTTAGATGATCAGCTATATTTTGCACCTCATCATCACTTACAAATGGACCGTGAACTCGAATAATCTTACCACCAGAGGCCATATAAAGCATATCACCCATACCGAGCAATTGTTCAGCCCCTTGTTCACCAAGTATTGTACGGCTATCTATCTTAGAAGTAACAGCAAAACTAATTCTCGTTGGAAAGTTTGCTTTTATCACACCTGTTATCACATCTACAGATGGGCGTTGTGTTGCCATTATGATGTGTATCCCTGCAGCACGAGCCATCTGAGCTAAACGTTGAATAGAGCATTCTATATCTTTGCCAGCAACAAGCATTAAATCTGCCATTTCATCTACAATCACCACAATATACGGAAATGTCTCCATTTTAATCGGTATTTTTTCAAACAAAGGTTTACCAGTTGTTGAGTTAAAGCCAATCTGTACAACACGTTCCAATTCTATTCCGCTATTCATCGCTTCTGTAATTTTTTGATTATAGTTTATTACATTCCGCACATTTAAATATGACATCATACGATAGCGATTTTCCATCTCTTTCACGCTCCACTTAAGAGCAATAACAGCTTTTTTTGGCTCTGTTACCACTGGTGTTATTAGATGCGGTATTGCATCATATATTGAAAGCTCAAGCATTTTTGGATCGATCATTATCATCTTGCATTCATCAGGACTTAGTCGATAAACAAGCGACAGAATCATCGTGTTAATTGCAACCGACTTACCTGACCCTGTAGTTCCGGCAACAAGCAAGTGGGGCATTTTAGTCAGATCTGCAATAACTGGTTTTCCGCTTATTTCCTTGCCAAGCGCAATTGGAAGATTTAAGTTTGCATTTTGGTATTCTGGCGATTCAAGTAAATCACGCAGCATCACAATCTCTCGCTCCTTGTTTGGCAATTCTATTCCCATGGCATTTTGTCCACGAATTATTGAAATACGTGCAGAAAGTGCACTCATTGAACGTGCAATATCATCTGCAAGACCAATCACTCTTGCAGATTTTGTACCTGCTTGTGGTTCAAGTTTGTATAAAGTCACAACCGGTCCATAACATACACTTATAATTTTTCCTTGCACGCCAAAATCACTCAGCACCTGTTCGAGCAGAGATAAATTCTTATTGCTCTCTAATGCATTCAACTGTTTTCTCTGCATAGATTCTTCCACTTTAGAAAGTAAGTGAATGCTTGGAAACTCAAACTCGCTAGAAGGTGGTTTAAAAATCTCTTCGGTAGCTTTCTTCTGTCTTTCTTTTGGTTGTTGTCTAATGGTTCTATATTTTCCCTCTATTACTAATGGTGCTATTGAATAATCAGTAGTTTTACGTAACCTGAAAAACAGAACCTTTGTAAAAAGGGAAAATATTTTTTTACATAGGAAAAGCAAAGAATAAACCGTTCTCTTCCAACCAATCAATCCTACAATACCTATTGATACTACTACTGTGAATATGTAAAACGGGCAGTGGCTAATTAGAGTATTGCCGACTATTCCACTGTGCATGTACCTAGTAGTGGTACCGAGCGAAAGTTGCTCTAATGTAGCACATATTCCTAAATTGATTAATATTAAATAGAGAATTTTCAGCAGCCTTTTTGATATCAAAAAGTAAACTATGGTTGTAGCTATTGTAATACTAGCGAGTCCAAAAAATTGAACTAATATATCAGCTAAATATGAACCTACTATTCCACCTAAATTTGTTACTTCCTCATTTGTAGATGTATTTAAGGATGGATCTTTATAATTATAGCTAAAAACCGATATATATATATACATTAAGAATAACAGGTATATCGCTGATTTTAGCTGTTTTTTTAACATCTACTTAAAGTAATAAGTAATTGTATATTTTACAAAGTGAATTGCTATTATCAATATCATCACGGATAAATCTAATCCATTGAATGGTTGTATATACCTTCTGATAACCTTTAGTGGAGGATAAGTGAGTCTGTTTAAAGTTTGCATTATGCTGCTTACAATCTCATTATACATGTTAACCACATTCAATTTAACCAACAAATCGAGAACAACTGAGCATATTAGAATGAAGCTGTAAAGATCTAGTAGCAGGTTAAGTAAGTATATGATTGGATGCATATTACTAATTTATACTAAAACCTATTATGTGTAGTGATAGATATAAAATCAAGCCCCACAATAATAAATAGGTGCAAACAATAACTGATTAGTCTGTTTATCAACAGAGATGTCCACTATTTGCTGCCTTGGATTCCCTCTACTGTAAAATTCTTCAACTTCCTGCAGCGCCAATGTTACATCTCGAAGCAAAATTAATGTGTCACAGCTATGTGGAACTTGCTCTCTAAAATATCCACTGGCTGAATAATACCAGATGGCAAAGTTTATCAAATCAAGCACATCATTTAGTTCTAATTGCGCAATGCCTGTTTTAGAACAAAAACCAACCACTCCAATATTAGCGTCAAAAAATATGTACCTACTATTTTCTCCCTTATATATTAGCATAGCATGCCCATCTTTACTGAGCTTTTCATCTTTATAATAATAACTGCGGCGGCAGCTAAACATTATATAATGCTCTGATTTTGTGTTATCTAATGCATGCTCAAGTTGCTCTTGAGAAATGGAAGCTTGTTTTTTTGTTTTAGGATCAAAGAAAAATTTTTGTTTATTTAGCAAGATGTTGTCAGAGAAAACAAATTTTTTACTCTTTTTAGCATCATAAAAACATAAAATAGGTAAGCACTCCGATAGAACTAGTATCAAATGTAACTGCCGTTCTTTTTCTTCCTTGCCATTAAGGTAATCTATAATATCTTGCTCGGTTATTTCGTTATTTAGTCTATTAAAAAAGCTTAAAAAGTCTTCTCTACTTTCTAGCTTCATAGAAACAATTAAGTTACTTAATGGGTTACATAATCCGTTTCTAGGATTAAAGCCTAGAATTTTTTTATACCATCCACTCAATGTTGGCATATTCCCTATGGCTGTGGAAATATGTCGATTTAATTTGAACATGATACCATCTTCTCTCTTAAATTTTTGTGTATACTCTTCATAAGCCAACTTTACCTGAGTATATGATATTATTTCTGTGTAGTGATATTTCCCTTTGCTGTCTTTATAAATTCCTTTTATATTACAAGCAATGCTATTCTCTATATCTTGCGTGATAACAAAGTCTTCAGTTTCAATAGTTTGGTTTAAAAATTCTGCAATATCTCTTTTTGAGAAAGTTCGATCAAAAGTTTTTCCATTATCATTTTTGAAAAAGACTCTGACCTTGTCTTCCTTAAGAAGATGAATTTTTGATATTTGCGATCCACAAATATCGTTGACGTACTCTTTTATATATGTTGACATTACTGCTACCTAATATTTTAATAATATACTAAGTATGACATAAAATATTAAAGATTTTTATTAAAATTTAACAAGATATTGTAATCTTTGATTCCACGTGGATAAAAAACTTATTGATAAGTTAACGGAGAGATGTATACAATATAAGTATCTGTTCAGCAGAGTGGCAAAATAAGATAGATAAGACAATCACAGAAATAGACGTTATCATGCCAGTGCTTGATACCTTTGTGTTTGAGGCAAAATCTGCTATAATATTTAACACACTGCTTTCACAAACGAATGTTCATACAATTCTGTGTCTGAGCACTGAGATAACGCCATTACAAAGGAACCAGCATCAGCTACTTGCATAACAAGAAAGAAAGCACTGGTTTAAATATTTGCACATTAGCCATACACCTGAATGGATATCTATATGACAAGATAAGTATTCAGAACCATTTTCCTTATTTTAATTACCCATTACTTAATGAGATCACTTCTTTTAATTGATATTATAAAACTACTTATCGTAAAGTTGATCTATAGATATAATACTACCATTTGATGACTTTTCAGCACATTTCTCACTTTCATATTCTTTATCAGAATCAACGCTAAATACTAAAGTATCTCCTGAAATTTTATCATGAAACTCACTAATAGCAAAAAACGGTACAGTGACTTGTTCTTGTTTTCCACGAAAGCTCAAACTGACACTAAACTTATCCTCAAAAACTTTTAGACTATAAAATTGGTGCTGTAATATAATAAGCATTTGAGTAGGATATGATTCTTTCAAGTAGTCTGGTATGGCAACACCATTAAATCGAGTAAAAAACAGTATCTCTAAGTGAGGAGTAAAAACATTATCTAATATAGTATCTAGAGCCTTTTTGATAACTTGAAATTTAGCATGACTAAGCGACTTCTGATAATCTGTTTTATCCATATAACCCTTACATGTTTGGGGAAACTTCTGTTACCCGGCGTTCCCTAAACCGTGCTTATAGCAATGAAGTTATAGTGCCTAAATTAAGCAGCTAATGCAACATTGTCTTCAGCAGCAAAGTTATCGTTTGCATCTAAATTGTGAACTCTTAGCGGTGGTATCTAACCGAGCAAAGCTACCATCTTTACTATGCATGTCGATCCTTACTCGCCCCCGTATCAATCAAAAAATATGGTGGAGGCGCCGAGTACTGCCCTCGGGTCCAATACACCTATTACAAGGTAATTTTATTGCCATAGTACAAAAAATGCACATCTTTATTATACAGTAGTATTGAATAAATGTCAAGTTGTTGAACGTAAAATCGGTTGTAAGCTAAAAAATTAATATAAAAATTACTTCGCCTATTTATCTAATCTTAGTATAATCAAAGTAGAGGTATTTTTAGAGCTCAAAATCTATCTTCGTCTGCAGACTTTTTTATCAAATAATCAAACTCAGTAAAGAATGTAGCGTATCTTCTTCAGCGCAAATGGGTGCACACATATGCTTAATCTCTGTCGTATGTGCGTTACATTTTTTCTGTTCTTTATTAATAAATATGGGGGATTCTATGCCTAATTCTTAACAAAAAACTACTCAAATGCTTTTGTAGCTATTGAATTTCTGAATTCAAGAAAGCAAGAGACAGTGTGAGAAATGGCACAAGCCGAAAAAAAGATAAGTTGTGGAACAAAAAATGCAGACAACTGTGGAAAATTACCCACTGGAATCCAGACTTTGATTGTCAAATAAAAAATTCACATCTTAAAAGGATCATATACATCAATTTCCTTAGTTTTCACTTTCTCGTTTAATAATCTCAAGATGGGCTGTAAATCATCGTCGATTGATAAGCACAGTACTTCTCTATCAAGAAAACCGGCTAGGTGATTCCTTTTCTCAAGGATTTCTGTTTCTTCCAATAAGTCACATTTATTTAACACTACAATTTCCTCTTTTTCAATAAGATCGCTATTGTAAAGCTTCAGTTCATTATGTGTACAATTATAAGCTGAAATAATGTCATCGCGCGTTACATCAATTAAATGCAGTAAAATTTTGCACCTTTCTATGTGCCTTAAAAATTTGTGTCCGAGCCCAACTCCAAGATGAGCATCAGCGATTATTCCAGGAATATCTGCTATCACAATTTCGCTATAATCCACTTTTGCTACACCTAAATGTGGTCTTATAGTAGTAAATTCATAATCGCCTACTTTCGTATCAGAATTCGAGCAGCGGGTTAAAAATTTAGATTTACCTACATTTGGCATACCAATAATGCCAACATCAGATAAAACTTTTAGCTTCAATATTATATTTCTTTCTTCGCCGGGCTGACCATGGGTAAAATGTCTTGGTGCCCTATTAGTAGCAGATTTAAAGTTAGTATTTCCAAGCCCACCTTTTCCACCTTTCACTACTTGAAATTCCATGTCAGGTTTATCAAGATCTACTATTATTTCCTCACTTTCTTCATCGATTATTTGTGTACCAACTGGAACTTTAAGTATAATATCTTTTCCTGCTGTGCCAGATTTATCTCTACTCGTACCACTTTTTCCACTACTCGCTTTAATATGTCTTCGACAACGAAAATTAAGCAAAGTGTTGAGATTTGCATCACTGATGAAAATTATGTCTCCTCCCCTGCCCCCATTACCACCGTTTGGGCCACCAAATTCAACGAATTTTTCTCGACGAAAACTAGCACAGCCATCGCCACCATCACCTGCTTTTAAATATAATTTAACTTCATCTATGAAATCCATGCCAACCCGCGATAATATTTAGCATTTTCTCCTAATGAACTTTCTATTCTCATTAATTCATTATACTTTGCAAGCCTATCAGAACGCGACAGCGAGCCAGTCTTTATCTGCCCACAATTCGACGCAACTGATATGTGGGATATCGTTGTATCTTCTGTTTCACCTGAGCGGTGAGAAATAATAGCCCTGTAGCCATTTAATTTTGCCATTTCAATAGCAGCAAAAGTTTCCGTAAGTGTTCCTATCTGGTTTGGCTTGATTAGTACAGCATTTGCCATTTTCTCCTCTATTCCTTTACTTATTAGTTCACAATTTGTAACAAATAAATCATCTCCAACCAATTGAACTTTATTCCCGAGTTTTACAGTAAGTAATTTCCAACCTTCATAGTCGTCTTCATTCATTGCATCTTCTATAGAAATTATTGGATATTTGCCTACAAGGTCAAAATAATACTGAACCAATTCCTCTGAAGTGAGTTCTCTGTTTTCAAATTTATAAACTCCATCTTCATAAAAAGTAGATGCAGCAACATCAAGACCCAGTGCAAAGTGATTTTTCATCGAATAACCGGCAGATTCAACAGCCTGAATTATCAAATTAAGAGCTTCTTCAGTGCTTCCAATGTTTGGTGCAAAACCACCTTCATCTCCTACGTTTGTGCTATAACCTTTTTTCTTAAGAATGCTGCGCAAGTTATGAAATACCTCTGCAGATATTCTGATTGCTTCACTGAAAGTTTCAGCACCAACCGGAAGAATCATAAATTCTTGAAAATCGAGTTTATTATCTGCATGTACTCCACCATTAATGACGTTAATTAGCGGAACTGGCATCTGCTCTTCCCCTACTCCCAAATACTTATATAACGGCATTTTAAAGCTGTTTGCTGCTGCTTTTGCAACAGCAAGAGACACACCCAAAGTTGTATTTGCTCCAAGTTTAGATTTATTTTTTGTTCCATCTAGTTCAATTAAAACTTTATCAATTGCACTCTGGTTTGCTGCATCCATGCCAATGATTTTATTTGCTATCACTCCACTTACAGATTGAACAGCTTTCAGCACTCCTTTACCACAATACCTTTTTTCATCTTGATCTCTCAGCTCCAATGCTTCTAGTTTACCGGTCGAAGCCCCAGAAGGGACAGCGGCTCTACCTGTTGCTCCATCACATAGTTCTATTTCTACCTCAATTGTTGGGTAACCCCTGCTATCTAAAATTTCTCTTGCAAATACACTGCTGATCGTCTTTTTCATCATGCTAAACCTCCACTAGATTCACAATTGTGTTCACGTTCGGGAAATGTCACCCCAGCGCTGTAACATTTCAGTGTACGAACATTGTAACCTACAGATAAACAGATAATTTGAGTAACAGATGGTGTCATTCCAGTGCTTGACACTGGAATCCAGTTTTTATTATACAGCCACTTATTTAAAGTTAAGTCTTCTGGATCCCAGTGTCTGGGCACTGGGATGACACCATTCTTAATGGAAGCTATCCCCATATCGCAATGTCTGTACAGTTGTTTGCCTAGACACTGGAATCCAGTTTTACTACACAATTTTATCATATAAATCACCAATGCTTAAGTTTATTTTACTAGCAGCAGCTTTGCAGTTTCTTTCGCTAGTTTAGCTATATTACTACCAGCACCAATAAATAATACTACATCTCCTGAACTTGTCGAATTACTAATAAAATGTGAAATGAGTAAAGCATCATTCATCATCTTCACATCATTAAACCCATTACTGATCAAGGCTTTTTGTATATCATCAATTCCACAGCCAGGAATAGGCTTATCTTCTGGAGGATGGACAGGAGTGAGAATTACATAATCAAACATCATGAAAATTCGTACGAACTCATCAAAAAAATTACGAATACGAGCAAAACGAAGCGGCTCGATAATTCCTGTTACCTTTCCTTTAGTGGTCAAACGTGCTGCTGCCAGGGTTGCTTGTATTTCATTTGGATGATGAGCATAGTCCTCAATTAACTTAACACCTTTAATATCGGCAATTAAAGAAAATCTCCTTGCTACTCCTTTAAATTCCAAAAGACCTTTTTTAATCTCTTCATCACTAATTCCAAGTTTCACTGCAACTGATATTGCAGCCAGGGCATTGCTAACTTTATGCATTCCTATTGCATTTGATAGCACTACATTCTTTATAATTCTGGTACAAGGTTGAATATCTTCTTTTTGTCTTTCGAGAGCGAGTTCTTTTAATCGAAACACCATATGTACATTATCATCATCAATTTCAATACGCTGAACTAACTTTCTAATTATATTAAATTTAGTCTCCCAATCTACCTCTGATAAATCACACTTTTCCTTCGTTATATGCCCTCTTAACATCTTCACTTCTTCCCATACTACCCCTTCTAGTATATCTGCGAGTATTGATTTGCTGTTACATTCACCAAAACGTTTTCCAGGACAACGATAGTAACTTCTTCCTCCCTTAGCATTACTCATTCCATAATAAACGGATTTGCAACACTGACATATCACTAACCCTTGTAATAAGTATTTTCTTCCACTTTGTTGCATTTTTTCTATTTGTAGCTTTTCTTTTTCCACACTGTATCTCTACGACTTATATATATTTTGCCTATAGTAAAATACGCACATAATGAGCCAAATCAAGGAAAGTGCAAACCAAGTAATTGCGTATTCAAGATGCTTTATTGGCTGTATAGTCAATTTGCCACCAAAATTATCTTGCCACAATATACATTTCTCTAGCTTAATACCTAGATCATTGGAGATTTCTTCTGTACTTAGGGTAAACCATGTATTTGAAGCAATATCATTTTTGATAAACCAATTTTTGCTACCATCACAATACAAAACGCCATCAGCAGCTACTTTTTCAATTTTTGCTTTTTCTTCTTTTTTTTCTCTGACTATTCCTTTATTTATTAACATGTAATGTCCATTGATAAGCAACATAGGAGACAGCACATGATAGCCACGTTGACCTGCGAAAACATATAGTTCTATATCACTTAAAATTCCGTCGATTTTAACGTTTCTGTAGTTAAACTTTGAAAGATTATCACTAGGCAGTAGATGAATAACTGGAAGATCCATATTTTTGATAATATTATTCTTCCAGCTCAATCTAAATAACTGCCATAACCCGAGTGAAAAAAGAAGTAAAAAAGGTATAATGAAAATAAATACTGTTTTTCTTAACACTCTATATTTGTGTTCTCAAGTAATTTTCAATACCCATAAGCTCAATAAGGTCAATCTGTTCTTTGATCCAATGTAAGTGCTCTTCCTCATTTTTCAGTAGTCCTTCTAATAACATTACACTCACGAAATCCTTTTCTTTTTCAGCAACGGAAATTGCCTCTTTGATTCCCTTGATACCTTCTTCTTCTAAGTTAGAATTATCTTCTAAGATTTTCTGCATTGTATCTTTTGTGAACTTTCCTTCATACTTTGAGATTTTATTTGTATCTTGAAAATTTGGCATGCCCTTAAGCAGTAAAATTCTTTCTGCCAGCCTATTTGCATGCTCAAGTTCTTCATTAAGCTCCTTTCTCATCTTTTCTGCAAGTTTATTGATTCCGCTATTTTTAAGAATCGCAGAATGCAAAAGATACTGGCGTACAGAAGTCAGCTCATTTGTAAGTAATTTATTTAAATGTTCTACTATTTCTTTATTCATAACCTTTCTTTAGCTAATATACCAATGTAATCTACATAACAATCAAGGCAACATCAATTCATTTTTCTCACAACAATCGTATCAAATAGCACATCATGAAATGCCTGTTTCCTCTGAGAGAAGCAAGCAACTAAATACCAACTGAAGGTAAGCATCACTATAATCACTTCTAGTGTACTTAAAGCATTTACTGATGTTTGAAAAAGTTTGATAAAGGTGATAATTGAATTATTTAGCATAGGAAGGAAAAACTGAGAGATAGTGCGATCAAATGCTAAGCTCAAACCTATTTTAGAACTATCTAAAGTGATAGTATATATATTCATTAACTGTTGACCAGGAGTTGCTTGAGCTGTTGAAGATATAAAATATGTAAAGTAGCCACAATTTATACACATGTATGACAGGTGCAAAATTAATGGAAAATCCCCTAATGACAACACAATTAGTAAGGTTGGAATTAATAAAATTGCTACATCTATTAAATATGCGCAAAAGCGCCTGTGTACACTAGCGATCTCTGTCATTACCACCTATCTTTCAAATACTTTACTATGAATTCTGTAAGTTTATTAAAATGTTGAAAATATAACAAATCTTCATAACCTCTTATTGATTGTCCGTATACAATAGGTAAGCAATTTGCATTTTGTGCACATAGAATGTCTGTGATGCTGTCACCAACAAAAAACACATTTTCTCTATTTACAGGTAGCGTACTCTCCTCCAGTGCAAACAGCAGTGGAGTTGCAGATGGTTTATCTTCTGCAGTATCACATGAGCCAACTACTCTTTCAAAGTAAGAATCTAGTTTAAAATAGGCAACTTCTTGACGTAAATTAGTATTTTTCTTATTGCTAACTATCGCTAGGTAAATATTGTGGCTTTTCAGTGTCTGCAGCATTTTCTCTACTCCTTCATTCAGAGTAATATTTTGTAACAATGCATTATCTAGGTATTTTTGATATATCTGGTTCGCTTTTTTCCACTGATCACCAAACAAATTGACCATGTAGCTCTTTCTTGATTCATGAGAATTTCTATCAACAACTTTACTGCCAGATCCCATCAAATCTAAAGTATGCTTAATGGCATTAGAAATATTATCTTGAGTATCAACTAAGGTATTATCCCAATCGAATACTACCGCTAATGGGCTATTTTTCATTTTTATATTGTTACGTATTTTAAGCTAATAAGTAAATGATATTTTGATGAAAAAAGCATAAATGAGGTGCTCCTTGTGTCTTAACCATTTTTACATAATTAACTAATATACTGATTTTAGTATAAGCTTTTATTTAGTAGGTATGACACAGCTTAAAGATACACCAGATATTGAGAAGAAATTCAAGGATGTCTTTGCTGGTGCTTTTCCAGAAGGTACGTCGCTGGAAGATAAAGTGAAGATTATCAATGAGTTCCGCCAGGAACTTAAAGCTCACAAAAGGCAAGTAACCAAAGAAAATCTCGAGAAAAGGTTAAAAGATATTTCTGCAGCAGATAATTTTTCACTAGAAGATAAAATCAAGACTATTGCAAAATTAAATCGTAGTCTTAGAGATCGAATGAACCGTGCAGCTAAAAAAGTAGCTAAAGATTTTGAAAAGATCGTCGAATTGAATCGGGAACTTAAAGATGTTTTTCCAGAAAATTCTTCATTGGAAGATAAAGTAAAAATTATTTTTGAATTGCACCGAGAGCTTAAAGCTCAAAAAGGGCGTAAAGATGAAGTGAAGATTATTAAAAAATTGATTCATAATCTTGAAGGTCGAATGGATCGTGCAGCAAAAAAAATAGCTGAAGATTTTAAAAAGATTGCTGGATTTAAACAGAAATTCGAAGGAAAAGACGTTTTTACAAGTAAAAAAGTTGCAGAGTTTGAAAGTAATAAAAAATCTCAAACTACATTAGAAGGCAAAATTTCTGATCAAAATAAACAAGAAAAGACCTCTGTACAAAAAGACAAAATTCGTGACTCAGTTAGTGAGGCAGATACTTCTGAAAAAGTTGCTTCAGAAAATAAAAACTTTGAACAAAAAAAGATTTCTTTTCAAACAGATACAGTAACTAAGTTACAACCTTCAGTAAGCAAAGATCCTATAAAAGATAAACCTAGCGACAAAAAGCCTGAAATTTCGTTAAAACAAGTCTCAGTGGATAGGAATGCTACAGAAAAAAAATCTAATAATAAAAAATCTCAGTTGAGTGAAAAGAAAAATATATCTCAACCGAAAGAAAATCAAAAAGAAGAAGGCTTTTTGGTACGTTTTCTGCAGAAAATATTCAAAAAACTTTTTGGTGAAGATAAAAAGAGTGTAGAGGATATAAAAGGAACTACTCAAAAAAGTACGCCAAATGATGAAGGGCAACAACAAAATAAGCTCCTTTCAAATCAAGACCAAAGCGCAAGTGAAAGTTTAAAGCAAATTGATAATCCATTGTTAACTCCTGTCACGAAAGTAGAAAAAACAAATACAGACCATAAAAGATAATTCGCCTTAGATTTCTTGCATAGTCTGGGGTCCAATTTGTCATCCTATGGCTTGACCATAGCTAAAAATCTAGATTCCAACGTCACACGCTAACTTAAATTATTCATAAAATTTGTTTCGGTAAACCTAATTTGGGTTAGCTATAGAAGGCAAAACAGACACAAATCAGGAAAATAAAAAAAATTATAGATTTTCTATTTTTATTATAAAAATAATTAATTTTTAAATACTTTATATTGATTTTGTCATCAAAGTTCATATAATATTAATATATTAACTTTGATGGTGGTAAAGAAATGCATGGTAGTATAAGCGACGAAGTGGTGAAAAATTTAGACAAGTTCACTTCTTATAGACAAGTAAATAAATTTAAAAAGATATTCAATAATCTTACCACTAACCATAAAATGAATATATAGAGTATGTTAAAGCAAAGCCTCAAGGCTCTAAAGCTATGTACGGCATACTAAATGCACTAGACAAGGAAGAAGCACTTTTAATCTTTAATCAGTTGCTTCAAGAGAATGAAAAGTTTGCTTTCAATACACTCGATTGTATTCATCCCAAATATACTTTATTTAAAATTCTATTTAATCAACTGAATCCCCAGCAAAAAGAAGATTATAAAGTAAATTTAGAGACAAAATCAACTGTCAAAGCTAAGCTTGTCCTAAAGAATTTTTACTTAAGCAATAAAGAGAGTTCAAGCAACTTAAGCACTGAAAACTCCAATGAACCGTTAGTACAAAACAGAGATGATTTGCCAGCAGCACATTTCTCTCTTATATCTCTTCCATCAGAGGAAACAGTTGTTGAACATCCATTTGATACTAGACTAGAACTTTCTTCTGACAAAAAGGATCAATCATGTAGCCAAACAGTAATTCCATTTCTGGGTTTTGCTGAATTCGATAATCAATTCTGCAATACTGTAACAGAAAATTCGACAGTTAGTAGTAGTTTAACGTCGAATTATAATATATCAGATAGCCTAGAAGGTGAGCAATTATCCCCAGAGTATTTAACTATTTGATAAATGGAGTAACTAGTCTGCAATCCTCAATTGTGGATGATTTGCCAGAGTTAAATTTATCTCCTATAACTCCTGAATTCGAGGAAACAGTTGTTGAACATACATTTGATAGTAGACCAGACTTTTCTTATGAAAATGAACCGTTAGTAAACAAAAGAAAAAGAGCTGAAGAGAATCAATTATATAGCCAAATAATTCGTTCAATAACTGGAAAACAGCGATCACAAGACTTGTGTTTTACAGCGTATAATAGTCTTACAGAATGTGAATTAGAAGAAATATGCACAGTGGAGCCACCAGCAAAGCGCCAATGCATATCAGTACCTTCATTTGAGGGTTTTGCTGAATTCGATAATCAATTCTGCAATATAGTACCAGAAGATTCAATAGTTAATGATAGTGCAGTGCCAGAAGAACATACTAGCCTGGAAGGTAAGCTAACTTTCCTAGACTCTCAAATAAATGGCGGAGAGCCATTAACTAGTCTGCAATCCTCAAATGTGAATCCATTGCCAGAGTTCAGTTTCTCTCTAAGCTCTGTTACACTAGATGAAATGGTTAAGAGATATGGCTTTAATCACAATGACCACGCTCTAAGTGATTTAGAAGAGGTATATGTAAAGCAACCAGCAAAGTTCCATACATATTACCACAATAACTAGGGACAAAAAAAGGTGGTAGTTTAACCTACCATCTCCTCTGGTTTCACTATCCTTTCAAACTCCTCCTCAGTGAGCAGTTGAAGTTTTGCTGCTGCTTCTTTTAGAGTGATATTTTCTTTATAAGCAAGCTTCGCTATTTTTGCTGCATTGTCATATCCTATATGCGTATTTAATATAGTAACTAGCATTAACGACTGATTTAGTAAATCCTTTATTCTTTCTTCGTTTGCTCTAATATCAACTACGCATTTCTCTGCAAAATTTAAACTTGCATCAGCTAAAAGTCTTATAGACTGCAAAACATTGTAAATTATCACCGGCTTAAACACGTTCAATTCAAAGTGACCATTTGAGCCACCAATTGTCACGGCAACATGATTTCCCATAACTTGAGCACATACCATAGTCACCGCTTCGCATTGAGTTGGATTCACCTTACCCGGCATGATTGAAGAGCCAGGCTCATTTTCTGGTAACATTATTTCTCCAATTCCGCATCTTGGACCAGAACCAAGTAGCCTTATATCATTTGCAATTTTCATCAAGCTTACTGCTACTGTATTGAGTGCTCCACTGAGCTCAACTAAAGCATCATTTGCTGCTAGTGCTTCAAACTTATTTTTTGCTGAAATAAATGGAAAATTAGTGATTTTTGCCACTTCTTTAGCAAAATCCTCAGCAAAACCCTTTTTAGTATTGATTCCCGTGCCAACCGCGGTGCCACCTTGTGCAAGTTCATATACATTGATCAGAGTTGACTTTACTCTCTCTATTCCCTTTTTAATCTGAACTGCATAGCCAGAAAATTCCTGCCCAAGTGTTAGAGGAGTTGCATCTTGCAGATGAGTACGCCCTACTTTTATTATATCTTTAAATTCATGAACCTTATTATTTAGCGCTTTATATAATTCTTCAAGATTGGGAATAAGCAAGCGGTTTATTTGCTCTGTTACTGCTATATGCATTGCTGTTGGAAAAGTGTCATTTGATGACTGACCACAGTTTACATGATCATTTGGATGCACTGGAGACTTACTACCTAAATCACCGCCCAAAATTTCTATTGCACGATTGCTGATCACTTCATTCATATTCATGTTAGTCTGAGTTCCAGACCCGGTTTGCCAAACAACAAGTGGAAATTGATTATTAAATTTACCGTCTATTATTTCCTTTGCAGCTGAGCAGATTGCATCCCCTACTCTATTATCTATGCTACCCTGCTTCATGTTAACACGTGCTGCTGCAAGTTTTACTATTGCTAGCGCTTTAATCAGAAACTCTGGCATTTTCTCTGTACCAATTTTGAAATTTTCCAAAGAACGCTGAGTCTGCGCTCCCCAGTAATGTTCACTTGGTACTTTTACTTCTCCTAAGCTATCTGATTCTATTCTAACTTTTTTATCCATATTTCCTCATTCTAGTGTTTGACATTACCTACATATATGATTAGTTAAATCAAATTGTATTTCAGTGTCAAGTTGAGACATTTTTAGTGAAGACCTTAGAAAACTTTCAAGCCATATCTTTTGCTTCTATTATTTTTTTATTGTTATTAAGGCAATCATGCAACCTTAATCAATAAACCTACTTTCACTCTCTATAAGGCTATTCTACTTAGAGCTTGAATAGTGAAAACATCTTTAAGCGCAGAAGCTATACCTTTGTTTGCTTTCTCTTTTTTTACTTCTACAATCATATAATCCAACATTGCACCTAACGCTAGACTAACGGTCGCTGATGCTGCACAAACTGTAATCACTGCTCCCGCAGAATATGATATTGTCATACCGGCAACATAACCTATTGCACCACTCACGCCAATGCAGACGTATTTCTTCCGCAGTTCTTTTTGTATGTAACCTTTCAGATATTCTTTTACATCTAAATGCCCGTTTCTAGTAGCATAATTCAGAGCAGTGTTTTCATAGCCATCTTTCACATTAACATTTGCTTTTGCTGTTTCTATCAGGTACTTTACTACCTCTAAATAGCCACTTCCAGCAGCCCACATTAGAGCAGTTCTTCCATAGTGATCTGTTGAATTAATATCTTCTTTCTGTTTTTCTATCAGGTATCTTACTGTTTCTAATTGACCATTTTTGGCAGCTGAAAATAATCCTGCATGATTGTTAATCATTTGTGCAAATGATAATGTTTTTAGTTTAGGGGATTGTAACTCTTGAGTATTAAAGTTTAATTGTGCTGGAACAATTTCTACTTCAAGCTCTACATGTTCTCTTGTGAAACGATCAAGTAGGCTTTTTACCTGATCAATTGTTTGAATTCTTACCTTATAATACCGCAATAAAGAATTGATTATTTCCCTGTTGTTAAGAAAAAATATCACTAATTCTATTTTACCTGTTAAATCTTTAGCATAAATTGAGTATTCTATATTTAATCTATCTTGTGAAATATTTTGTATTGTCTCACTCCCTGTCCAAATTCTTACCTGGTCATCAATGCCCTTACTTACAAGAAAATTATATAATTCACTATCTTCTTCCTTCATTTTATTGAGCTCATCCTTACAGTTATACCAATAAGATGATAACTCTGGTATACAAGTAGGAAGAGGCAAGCGAGGTATTGACATATCAAGATTAGCTATTAAATGATATCTAGTTAGAAGCTTTGCTACCTCCTTATGGCCATTTACAATAGCATATGTTAGGGCAGAGAATTGACCTTTACGTTTTTTCACATTTAAATCAGCTCCATTTGCTATTAGAAGTTGTACTACCTCAAGATGACCATGGGCAGCAGCATGAATTAGAGCAGTTATGTTTCCCGGAGATTCTGCATTAACATTTGCTCCCTCTTCTATCAAGTATTGTAATATCTCTAGTTGACCATTTTCAGCAGCCCATATTAAAGCAGTTCTCCCATAATCATCATCTATTGTATTAATAATTGCTCCACCCTGTATAGCTTGCTGAACAAAATCTAGCTGTCCTTTTTTAGCAGCATCAATTAGCTGCGCATTTAGCTGTTTTTGTGATGGCATATACCCCTCCTAAAAAAATATACAATTTAAAGCTATTTTAGCCACTATTCAAGTTTTAATGGCTAAAATTGATTGAATCACTTTTTAGTGTTTTTTTATGGTTGTTTGAATCTAGCAAAGATGAGTCTATATCACAATCTAGTAATTCTCCTACTGCACTTAGTAAACCAGCTGTACAACCAGCTATTTTGATCTGGATGAGAGGAGATATAATTTATAACCACTCCCCTATCCTTTCTAGTTGTTTGTAGCTGTTAAATCTCAGGAATTTATCAAAATAAGGAGAGGCAATGAAGGGAGTAGTATCTCTTAAATAATTAGATAAGAAATCTGGTAGAATATTCTGAAATTCATGCATTTTTTGTCTATAATCTTTCAAAGCAATAACCTTTATTTTATCATAATCAAGTTTCCAATAAGCAAGCTCCGAGACTTCTTTTTTTGTTGTGTATTCCACTGCTAAAGCTTGTAAAATTAATTGCGGGAAAAATCCTGACATAACTTCCTCATTGGAAGGTGGTGAACCAAGTTTATAGTCTATAATTGCTACTTGCCCACCTGGTAGATACTCAACTCTATCACATCTTGCTGTCAGTGAAATTTCTTCTGTCATTCGAGTATCTGACCAGCTCTTATTACACAATTGTCTGGTGTGTTCATTTGCAATCAAATTTTCTGGATCCAAGTAGTCAAGCACTGGGATGACACCCTTCTTCTTAGTGGAAGTTGTACAGCATCCGCGCAGTTGTGTGTCACGCGCTGGAATATGAAATATCGGATAGGAAAAGCTCTTCTCCAACTCAACTTGATTGTTTCCAGTCCTATCAAACTCAACAAAAGATTGAATTATCCTCTGCAACCTTACCCACCACATATTTGAAAAGTGGAATCGATTAGACGAGAATATTTCTCGTGTAATACTCATCAGCGACTTTTCGTTGCGTAAATATCTTGCAAAAATATTGTGTACCATAGTGCCAAACTCCAATATCGATGGCTTAAAATTTAAGTCTTTCAACTGTCTAAGGTTCAGTATGTATTCAACATAAAATGAATAAGGGTTACGAATCAGTTTTTCTACCGCACTGCAAGACATCACTTGCATTTTTTCTTCTCTGACTTTGGCTTGAGGTTTTGGCATAGGCTGAGTACATGGAACAATGCACTCAGGTGTATTTAATATTCTTAGCCAATTGCGATAAGGATATTTTGGTTCTTGTAACAGAACCTCCAAACGGCGCAATAGAATTGATTTTCTATCACTCACTAGCCTCGTAATATAAACCTTGCCGGCACCAAATAAATTGCGCAAAGTATACAAAAAGTACCCTTGCTCTTCTTGCACAGAAGGAAGGTTAAATTTTTCTCTATTCAGTGCACTCAAAAACGGATTCTGAAAATTTGGTATATCATTAAATCCAGCAAGTATTACAACTTTATTTTGATATAAGCTAAATTTATCAAAGTTATTTTCTGGAGAAAAAAACTTCCTTTTTAAAAATAATATCAGGATTTGACTATATAACTCTAAGGAACACTCAATTGCTATACCGTCACATGCATTTAAGAAATCACGAGTAAAATTACCTATTTCACCATTTAGCTCTAGAAAATTCACATTAGAAAGCACATTAACACACTGTAAATGAGCTGCTGCTATATCAGAAATAGGATAATTTATAAGATTAAGTAAAAGATTAAATATAGTTTCTAATCTACTGATAATAATTAATATATCTTCTTTATATCTTAGCTTTTTACAAGTACTAATAGCGTTGATAATATCCTTAAGACCACTTATATCAAAGCTACGCAATACTTCTATCTCAAACTCAGATAAAATACGAGTGTACTTTTCTTGAGCGTAACCAAAAGTCACTAGCCTATGTTTAAGAAGAGAAAGCAATGCTACACCGTTCCATTTTGAGTTCAAAATCTCAATACTATAAAGCAGAAGCGTCACATAAGAATAGTTTTTCGATATGGGGCACACCATACGAACTGCAAGTAATTTATCAAAAACAAACAAAGAAACGTTTTCATAACCTTCATTCTCCATAATTAGTGACTTCACCTGTGCTTCTTCCTCTCTGGAATCACAAGTGATGACTTCAATATTGCCAATATATCCATTACTAACTTTACTTAGATCGGCAGTTGTATCAAAGACATAATCTAGTTCAGGACTGCCTGTCATCCCAGCCCTCTGATTTTTAGTGTACGAACATTGTAATTTGCAGGTAATTTGAGTAGTAGATGATGTCATTCCAGTGCTTGACACTGGAATCCAGTTTCTATTGTACAGCCACCTGGTGCACTCATTTAAAGTTAAGTTTTCTGGATCCGAGTGTCTGGGTACTGGAATGACATCAGAACACGCTTCTGGCAGAAAACTTACATCCTCTCTGCCTATACTTAAATAATCGAGCAGATCTTTCAGGCAATATTGATAATGTTTTTTATCAAGTGATTGCCAATCTTTCTCTTTAATTTTCAAATTCAGATTAGGTAAAATTATCTTTCCAAATGGCAGGTCGTATACAGCTTTAATCAACAACTTATAAATCTCCTCCTTTCCAATTCCAATAAAGATCATATGCTGATCTTTCTTCAGGGAGGCTATCATATTGTTTATGTAGTCACTCTTATGCTTTAGTATATCTACTACTCCTAAATTTTTTAAAGTATTACTCCAAGTTTTGATAAGTAAGTTTATGAAATTCTCCATTTTCTTCGAATGCTCATCAAGCTGATAACAATCCGCTATTTGGGTATATTGAAGTAATGACGGCAAACTGTAAACTAGATCGATTGGAAAACTATCATTGTGTTTTTTATTCCACTCCAATATAAATTGAATGAGTAGCAGCGTTCTCTTTGTCGGGTTAATAACTTTAACTCTATCAAGATTTAATATTAAATCTTCTTCATCAATGTTTTCTAGTGAAACTATCTCTGGCAAAATTATAGTTCTGTAATTCTTGAATGCACTCAGCAATGCTATCACATCCCTCTTGCAGGGAAGTATGATCTTTATCTCGGGAATTTTTTCTCTTTCATATTCAGAAAATATGTGCTGAACCAGAACATCAAAAAGGGACTCATTCACATTAACAGTAAAAACTCTTCCCACTAACAGTAACAATTAATACAACACTTTTATTGTATAGAAATTATTTAAAATATAAATGTGCTCGCAGTTTCTTATGCTATGATATATTAAAGTCTTTTACAATATTACATGGCAAACATCAGAATAGAAGTTTTTAATAAATGTGAACAAGTTGGCCGCAGAAGGGTAGTTAATGTTTACTTGATTTACATAAGCAAAGAATTACCATCAAAATTACATGAAGAAATTTGTGGGCTATTTTATAATAAAGTCATACAAGACTGCCGTTATTATTCCTACAATGAAAACCTTGAAAAAGTTCAATATAACTTCATAGAATCACAAGCAAAATGGGGCTTGGAGATAAGCTTTTTACCTGGCATGACCGATAACGTAGGAAACACGGCAAAACAAATTGTTAGAGAATATCTAATGAGCAAAGGCCACATTGATGAAAGTGTTTCTATCAAGGCAAGAAGTTCAAAATTGATTCTAAGTCAAGGAGGTTTTCCAACCGAAGATGACATAAAACAGGAATTCAATCCTATTACTGAATATTGCACACTTGTCTATAAAGAAAACGGCAATTGCCATTGGAAGTATTACAGTAAACCAAATACCCCACCTGGTGTCATTACAGCGCGTGACCAGGAAAAAAAAGAATGGATTCCAGTGTCAAGCACTGGGATGACACCAGGTAATAATGGAGCAAAATCTGTCAAACTCAATGTAAGTGACCAAGAGCTTGAAAAAATCAGCAGAGATGGAATCGATGGTAATGGCACGTTAGGGCTCTCGCTGGCAGCAATGAAAGCTATAAAGGATTACTTTGAAAAACTCGGTAGAAATCCATATGATATTGAACTTGAGTCTCTGGCACAGACTTGGTCTGAACATTGTAAACACAATATTTTTTGCTCCCCTATTGATGAAATAAAAGATGGTCTATATGCTCATTATATTAAGCGTGCAACGCGTGAGATAAATTCTAACATATGCGTGTCAGTTTTCTCCGACAACGCAGGAGGAATAATTTTTGATGACGATTACTTGATTGTAGATAAAGTTGAAACTCACAATAGTCCTTCAGCTCTCGATCCGTTCGGTGGAGCAATGACTGGAGTGCTTGGAGTTAATCGAGATATAGTCGGTTTTGGCAAAGGTGCAGAACCTATAATGAATACTTATTACTTTTGCTTTGCCAAAGAATCAAAAGGCAAACTTTATAGAGATAAAGAGCGTACTGATAAAATCTTACCACCAAAATATATAATGAAAGAAGTGATTCACGGTGTTAATGTTGCTGGTAATTGCTCCGGTATTCCAACGCAACTTGGATCGGTATACTTTGACGATAGATTCTGTGGAAAGCCATTAGTTTTTGTTGGAAGCATCGGAATTATTCCACGGAATATAAATAATGCACCTTCACACATAAAAGAACCCAAAAACGGTGATAAAATCGTAATTATTGGTGGAAGAGTTGGAAGGGACGGAATTCACGGTGCAACTTTTTCTTCAGAGGCATTGTCGGGAAATAGCCCTTCAACAATTGTGCAAATTGGTGATCCTATAACACAAAAAAAATTATCCAACGCCGTCGTAAAAGCAAGAGATCTTGGTCTTTATAATGCAATAACGGATAATGGAGCAGGCGGTCTATCATCGTCCATTGGTGAAATGGGAAAAGACGGATTTGAAGTTGATTTGAGCAAGGTTCTCCTTAAAAACGATGGTATGGCTCCGTGGGAAATATGGATATCAGAATCACAAGAGAGAATGACCTTAGCAGTGCCAGAAGAAAATCTTCCTGCGTTTAAGCAAATCATGAAAACACATGATGTGGAGGTCTGTGTAATTGGAGAATTCAACAAAAGTGGCAAAGCCGTTGTTAAATGTCCCCCAGGGGCAGTAATAATGGACATCGAAACTGAATTTCTGCATGATGGTAATCCTAAAATGCATTTACAGACAAATCCATGGTCTGGAAAATCTAACCCATACGCTGTCATTCCAGAATTCTCTCCTGTTATCCCAGTGCTTGACACTGGAACCCAGCAGGCTTTTTCTGCAAATAAATCTAAAACTTTATGTAAAAATACGTGCGATGGCAGAGTTGAGCTTGAGATAGATTCCAGTGTCAAGCACTGGAATGACACCTTTGCACTAAAAGAAATGCTAAGCAGACCAAACATACGCAGCAAAGAGTTTATAGTGGTGCAATATGACCATGAGGTTCAAGGATCGTCAATACTGAAACCACTGCAAGGCAAGGGAAGAGTGTGCAGTGAAGCTGTTGTCTCGAGGCCAGTCCTTTCTTCAAACAAAGGTGTTGTAAAATCGCAGGGATTTGGCTCAAGTTATGGAGAAATTGACACTTATCACATGGCAGCATGTGCGATTGACACTGCAATACGTAACTACGTAGCTGCAGGAGGAAATATAAATCATCTAGCGTTGCTCGACAATTTTTGCTGGTGTGATGCTTATAATCCAGAAAGGCTGTGGCAACTAAAGAGAGCTGCAGAGGCTTGTTACAACTTTGCAACTGCATTTAAAACGCCATTTATATCCGGAAAAGATAGTATGTTTAACGACTTTAAGGGATATGATGAAAATGGCGAGAAAGTGATGATATCTGCACCACCTTCACTACTCATTTCAGCAATTGGAGTTATAGACAATATTGAAAATGCGGTATCGCTTGATGTGAAAATGCCAGGGGACTTGATATATGTGCTTGGTACAACCCACGATGAGCTTGGTAAATCTGAATATCAGTTATATAGTGGAATAGATAATAACAACGTGCCAAAAGTTAATGCAAAGAGCGCTAGGAAGTTGTATGAACGTTACAACCAGGCAATAAAAGATGGCATAATTGTCTCTGCAATTGCACCAAACTTAGGCGGCTTAATTATTGCTCTGGCAAAATCGCTAATTGCAGGAGACCTTGGTGCTGAAATTGATCTTTCACTAGTACCAATAGGAAAAACACAAAATACAGACATAATAAACAAGATAATAATGTTTTCTGAATCGCAAAGTAGAATATTAGTAACCATTGCCCCGCAAAATCAGCGGAAGTTTGAAGAATTGTTTAAAGGTATAGTTTTTTCATGTATTGGAAAAGTGACAAAGGAGAAAGCTCTCAATATAAAGGATATTATAAGAATAGATTTGAAAGACTTAGGTACTAGTTTAAATAACTTTTGATTACGCTAGACAAATTTTTCATTATGTGTAATGTCTGATTAAAGTAAATGCATGTTATTAAATTTGGGTAGGTGATTATGTCCATTTTATCAATACTCTTGCTTATCAGTCTTTCTTTACTTAACACTTCAAATAAATTAATGATATGTGCTACCTTATTTGTGGGAGCTACTTTAGTTGTAAACTCAATGGTTGAGTTTCATGGTAGAAGCAAAGCTACTTACAGCTTAATAGTGTGTACAGTGATATGCTGTCTTTTTAAATTGCAAAATTTTAGTTTTATGATACTGGTTCTATATACTGCAATTTTAATCTCTCTTCTCTCAAGCATAGTTGTTTTTGAAGAACTAAAGTCGAAATTGAATTTTCATATGGCAAATTTCATCACTTTAATTATAGCATCGGTCATTGATAGTACGATTATTTGTGTTGGTATAGCCAAAATAGTTTAGATTTAACTATAACCGTCATTCCGCTATTTGTTAGCAGTTTGGCAGTATAATGTGAAAAGCTCTTATTCGGATAGCGGTTCTAAAATCAAAGTAATTGGAAACTGTTAACTTAAGTTATCCTTTAAGAGAGCTAGTACAATTTCTTACAGGTTTCATACATGATAAGAGTTTTATTTTTAGCTAAACCAATTGAAATAAGCTATAAAATCTGTTAAAGTCAACTTTGTGCAAGCACCCTTAGCTCAGTTGGATTAGAGCATTTGACTACGGATCAAAAGGTCGGGCGTTCAAGTCGCTCAGGGTGCACCATATTTTATAGGAAATAGAGGTCATGCTTGAAATTCATATGTGTAATACCTATCTTTAAAGGTAAAATACTGAGCTATTATATATGAACAAAAAAGACTATTATGATCTGCTAGAAGTGAGCAGAAATGCTAGTACTGACGAGATAAAAAAAGCATATAAAAAACTAGCATTAAAATATCATCCTGACAGAAATCCTGGTAATAAGGAAGCAGAGGAAAAATTTAAAGAAGTAACAGCTGCATATGAAGTTCTATCTGACTCTGAAAAAAGAGCAGGTTATGATCGTTATGGTCACGATGGTGCTTCTGGTGGATTTGATTTCAGCCAAGCTGGAGGGGATTTTAGCGATATATTTAACGATTTTTTTGGTGGAGGATTCGGCGGCAGTACAAGTAGGTCAAGAACAAAAAGAAGTACAACAGGAGTATCTGGATCAGATCTGCGCTACGATCTTAAAATTACCTTAGAAGATGCATTTAAAGGAATACAAGCACCTATACATTATGTGACAAATATAAAATGTAATACATGCCAAGGCACAGGTAGCGAAGGAGCAATCAAACCAGTTCAGTGCAACACATGCCAGGGAAGCGGTAGAATTAGAACTCAACAGGGCTTTTTTACCATTGAAAGAACGTGTACTACATGCTATGGGGAAGGAGAAATAATACAAAATAAATGTAAGAAATGCGGTGGAAGTGGGCGTAAAAGAGATGAAGTAAATATCTCCGTTTCAATTCCAAAAGGCATAGAAGAAGGAGCTAAGGTAAGGGTCAGTGGTAAAGGAGAAGCTGGAGCAAGAGGTGGAAAAAGCGGAGATTTATACGTATGTGTGAAAATAGCTACTCATCAGATCTTCACTCGCAATAGAGCAGATTTACACTGTAAAGTGCCTATAAGAATGACACTAGCAGTACTTGGTGGTGAAATCGATATTCAATCAATTGATGGAGCTAAAATAAAAGTAAAGGTCCCTGAAGGCACTCAAACTGGTACCAAACTACGTTGTAGGGAAAAGGGTATGCCATATATGAACTCACATGCTCGTGGTGATTTATACGTACAGGTAATAGTTGAGACTTTAAATCCAAAGAATTTAACCCAAAAGCAGATTGAGCTATTAAAAGCGCTTGAGGAAGAGGAACATGAAAGTGTAGAGCAGAAATCTGAAGGATTCTTTGGAAAAGTAAAAAAAAAATGAGAAATTTGCTAAATGATATAAAGAGGTAGCTGTCTACACTTAATTCTTTTTACCAATTTGAAAGCCTTCTCTTTTAGTGAAAAGATTTTTTAAAGTTATGCAAAAGTGATAAATTCCTTTATTTAAGGTCGAAGTTTTGCTATCCTCGCATTTTAATAATTTAAAATTAATGAACATAAACAAAAATGAGTTTTTATTTCTTCCTCTTGGAGGAGTAGGAAGAATTGGGATGAACGTTAGCCTATATCATTATCAAGGCAAGTGGATTATGATCGACCTTGGTATCGGTTTTGCAGATGAAACTATGCCAGGTGTTGAGCTACTCATTGCTGATGTAGATTTTATTGCTCAAAGAAAAAAAGATTTGCTTGGAATAATAATTACACATGCACATGAAGATCACTGTGGTGCAGTGCCTCATCTGTGGGAAGATTTGCAATGTCCCATATATACAACAAAGTTTACAGTTAATTTTCTCAAGGAGAAACTAAAGGAGTTTCGATTGGAAGGTGTGGTACCTGTGAAAGAGGTAGACATAAATGGCAGCATAAATTTGGGTCCTTTTACCGTTGAGTTTATAAATGTAACTCACTCAATTCCTGAGGCAAATTCAATATTAATTAGCACTGAAGCAGGTAGTGCACTTCATACTGGGGACTGGAAATTTGATCCAAAACCTGTTGTTGGATTAATTTCTAATATAGAGCGTTTAAAAGAAATTGGCGATAAAGGTGATCTACTTGCAGCAATTTGTGATTCAACAAACATACTGAGCAAACACGACCCTGAATCAGAAAGTGAAATTTATGATAATATTTACAATATAATAAAGCGGTCTAAAAAATTGATTGCTGTATCGCTATTTGCCTCAAATGTGGCGCGAATTGAGACTATCGCTAAAGCTGCACAAGCACTAAATAGAAAAGTGGTTTTACTTGGCAGATCTTTATGGAGAATAGTGAAAGTTGCTCAGGATAGTGGTTATTTAACTGATTCTCCTGAGTTTCTAGAAGCAAAGGAGGCAGTAAATTTTCCAAGGGAAAAGCTGGTGCTACTTTGCACAGGTTGTCAAGGTGAGCCACTGGCAGCAACCTCAAGGCTTGCTAATAAGAGTCATCAAGCATTTAAAATGCAGCAAGGTGATACCATAATCTTTTCATCAAAAATCATTCCTGGCAATGAAACTCGTGCACATAACATGCTCAATGCCTTTATTGAGATGGGAGTGGAAGTTATTACTGAAAAAACAGAGAATGTTCATGCTTCCGGACATCCAGTAAAAGCAGAGCTAAGGGAAATGTATTCTTTGATAAAACCTAAGATAGCTATTCCAGTTCATGGTGAGTATATTCATACGGATGCACATGTAAAGTTCGCTAAAGAGTGCGGTGTGAAAAAAGCAATAATGATTGCACCAGGTGATATTGTTAATTTGGAGAATGGAGAAAAAGTTAGTTCAATTGATGTTGACTACTTTGGTATTGATGGTACGTTGCTACGCCATCCAGAATGCAGCGTTATAAAGATGCGTGAGAGAATGAGAGATGCTGGGGTTATTGTAGTAACAGCAATTGTGAATAAGAAAAACAAATTGCTCGCTAAGCCAAAAATATTTGCACCTGGTGTTTTCGAAGCGCAAGAAGATGCAGCCATTATGCAAAAGATCATAGAGAAGGTTGAGTCAGCATTTAGTCCACAACCGATAAAAAAAATAAGAAATAAGATTGAAAGTTCAATATTTAGTATCTTAAAGGAATATTTACTAAAAAGACCTATAGTTGAAGTCCAAATAGAACAGGTATAGAAATATACCTCTTTTTATTAACCATTATTTGAGTAAGAAGTTAACAATGTATTCTTTGATGTTATTTCAGCATGCAATACTGGAATCCGTAAAAAAAAATCAGTGTCAGATCACACAACTATACAAACATTGTGATTTGAATCTACCAGAAGGGTGCCATCTCAACGCCCAGGCAAACATTGTAGTTTTAGAGCAATCTCCACCAGTAGAGTGTCATCCCAGTGCTCTGACACTGGAATCCATTTTTTCATGCAACCTTGTCAAAGACGTTTATTTTAGAATAAAACAGCTACTTTTATGCTTGCCACCTCAGTGCACTTACTTGCAGTCAAATTTCTGGATTCCAGTGTCAAGTACTGCAGAAATTGATTTACTCTACTGTCATGCAGTTTAACTTCAAAAGTAAGCTATTTGCTGAGATGACAGGAGGTAATGCAAGAAATCTAATGAAGCTATTCGTTCAACTGGTGTTATTTATTTCGTTATTTATTCCTTATTCCACAAAAGCTGTTTTATATGTTGATATAAAAAAAAGCAATATTGGTAATATTGATCTTGTTGTATCTAAATGTGCATGCAAGACAGAAGTGGAAAGTGAGCTAAGTGAAAGCATCACAAAAGTAATTGAAACAAATCTATCTAATTGTGGCTTATTTAATGTGAAACGTAACACGAAAGTTGAGTCTTGGAAAAGCGATACTGTAGTCACAGTAAGTTTAAGTGAAGTATCAAACAGAAATTTAGAGCTATCTTTTCGTTTATCTGACAGCTTTACAAACAGAGAATTACTTACTCAGTCGGTTGTTTTTCTAGTAAAAGACTGGAGGAAAATTAGTCATCTTGTTTCAGATGTGATACACGATAGATTAATTGGTGAGAAAGGGCATTTCAATACAAAAATTACATATATCGCTGAAGAAAAAGATAGCAATTACAAATCCGTCCGTAAAATTGCTGTGATGAATCAAGATGGCAGTAATATAAAGTACTTAACAAATGGTGAGGAATTTGTGTCAACACCAAGATTTTCACCAAATGGAAAGGGTATTGTTTATATCTCATACACAAATGGTAAAAGTTATATAATATTAAAAAATTTAAAAGATAACACTGAATCAATAATCAGCGCATTTGAAGGAGTTATTTCTGCACCAAGATTTTCTCCTGATGGTAAATCTCTTTTTATTTCCCACTCATTGAGTGGTGAAACAAATATATTATCTCTAGACTTAAGCAGTAAACGAACAAAAAAAATTACTAAAGGTTCAGCTATAAGTACTTCTCCCTCTTTGTCTCCAGATCAAAAGTACATGGTTTTTAGTTCTGATATAAGTGGAAGTCAGCAACTATATATCATAGATTTCACTAAAAAAAGCAAAAAACCCAAGAGAATTAGTTTTGGAAATGGAAGATATGCTACACCTGTTTGGTCGCCAAAAGGAGATCTGATAGCTTTTACAAAAATTCAGTCAGGAAAATTTTACATAGGAGTTATGAAGCCAGATGGCAAAGAAGAGCGCTTGCTTTCAGAGGGACATAAAATTGAATCTCCGGCATGGCTACCAAATGGCAGAGAAATTATCTTTACTAACGCAGAATCACCAAGCAACTCTAAATTATATTTAGTAGATTTAGTAAAGAAAAATCAAAAAATGGTTTTTACTCCAACGAATGCTTCTTTACCAGATTGGTCTTATTTTTGAAAGTAGATCTATAAAATCGGTATAAATCTTGCTTTATCTTAATCGTTTATAACCTTCGGTACTACGAAATACCCATGCTCCGATTTTGTATTGGATAATATTTCTTCTTTAATGTTTTGAGAATTTATAATACCATCGCGTACATGGACATCCTTATCTATAGTTCCATAACGCATAGGAGAAACACCTTCAGTATTAACTTTCAACAAAGTATCATGTATCCAATCCAGCATTGTCAGTTCTTTTGAGTAGTATTGAATCTCATCATCGGATAACTTAATCCTCACAAGCTGTGCAGTTTTAAGCATTTCTTCCTTAGTAATTGTTATTTTTCTCTTATTTGCAAATTCTATTAACGAAGTGATAACATCTTCTGTTGATCTAGCTGGCACTTTTACCTCCTTGCATAAAGCAAATTAAAATATTTGCAATTGAAACAACCTCTATCTTATCATTTTTTTCAAATTTGTGAAATACGGTGTCCGTAATTACTAATTTATCCAGAGAAGAGGAAGAGATTTTCTCAACTGCATTTCCTGAAAGTATTCCATGTGTAATGCACGAAACTACAGACTTTGCTCCTCGGTTTTTTAAAGCAAGAGCTGCATTACATAATGTTCCGCCAGAGTCAACTATATCATCAACAATGACGCAATTTTTGTTTGCAACTTCTCCGATTACATTCATTACCTCAGATGTACCTGCTTTTTCTCTATATTTATCTACTACAACAATATCATTATCCAACTTGTGTTTTTCCTCTAAAATCTTTGCAAAAGCACGAGCTCTGCCAATTGCTCCAACATCAGGCGCAACTATTGCCAAGTTTTCCTTGTATATAGAGTTAACAAATACTTCAAAACAGCTTAGATTAGTAACTGGTATATCAAAAAAACCTTCAATTTGACTTGAATGCAAATCAATAGCAGCAACACTGTTTGCACCAGCTGTTTGAATAAGATTTGCAGTTAATTTAGCACTTAAAGCAGATTGCATATTATTGTTTTTAATAACCCTATCCTGCCTACTGTATCCGTAATAAGGAATAATAGCTGTTATTCTCTTGGCTCCAGATCTCTTTGCTGCATCAATTGTAAGCAGAAGCTCCATAAGGTTATCATTTACAGGGGAAGAAATAGATTGTACTACGTATACTTCTTGATCACGTAGATCATTTGCTACTTCTACATTTACCTCACCATCGGCAAATCTTGACACCTGATTGGGGAATAGCTGAGCATTTAGCCCACTTGCTATTGAATCTCCTAATCGTTTACTAGCGCTACCTATTATTACCTTCATATATACCAATTAAGTTTTGAAAATTATACAGAAACCATGGAACGATTAAAACTTTATTCTTGCCGCCAAGTGGATCATAGAAACGAAAAAGTTACTCGAAACATTTCACCAGCTTTCTTATCATGCAACTCGTTTTCACAAAGGTACGTACTATTTTTCTACTTAAAAATAAAGTAAATTTTTTGTGATGCTAAGCATTTTCTATAATTTTTCATTAGATTTATTAAAAATTTGACAATTATTAAAATATAGGCTAAAATATCTATATATTTAATGGAGAAATGAAATGGATTTTAGTCAATTTGTTCAAGACGACTTTCTTGATTTGTACTCGAAAACAATAAACATAAGTGAATTAGTAAGCTTTTTACAGAGCAATCTTAGTATTACAAAGCTTAGTTTAAAAAGCTGTTATATTGGTGATGAAGGAGCAAAAGCTTTAGCTAATGGTAATCTTACAACCTTACTTCACTTTATGTAACTTTGAACAACATTGGTGATAAAGGAGCAAAAGCTTTAGCTGATCTTAAAAAAATTAATGTTAAAGGTATAGAAAATTTTAGAATAATAGATAGTTTTATAAATAGATTCACACAAAGTAACTCTTCAATAGAAATTTTTGATCCAGCTAAATCGGAAAGTAAAACAACACTTGATGATATTATAATTCCAGAAAGCTTTAAAAAGGAGCTAAACAAGATTCTTGGTATTATTCCAGAAAGAAATAAAGCATTACTTCAAAAGACAGGTTACAAACCAGAAAAAGGCTATCTTTTTTATGGTCCACCCGGAAATGGTAAAACCAAAATTGCTCGTGCAATTGCATGTCAAGCTAATGCAAAGTTTATTAGTGTTTCTGCATCTGAATTTCTGAAATCGTATGTTGGTGAAGGTGAAAAGTACGTAAGAGAAATTTTTAAAAAGGCAAGAGCAAATGCTCCTTGTATAATTTTTATAGATGAAATTGATTGTATTGCTACAAAACGTGGTAGCGGTGGTAGTTCTGGTCATGCTCAATCATGCGACAGCCTTGTGAATCAGTTTTTAACCGAGCTCGATGGTTTCAACCCACTAAAAGGTGTAACAGTAATTGCTGCAACTAATCGTAGAGATGTTTTAGACAAAGCGTTTATTAGGCCAGGCCGTCTCTATAATCATATTGAAATTCCTTTACCAGATAAGGCCCAGCGTAAGGATATATTGGACTTATATATAAAAACATTTAAAGATATTGAAGAGTTGGAAGTTAAAGTAAATACTGAAAAACTTGCAGATAAAACTGATGGTTTCTCGGGAGCTGAGTTAGAATATTGTAAGTTGAAAATGTGATATAAAAGAGGATAAGAGGGAAAGATAGCCCTACTCACTATAGGAATAGGACTATCATGGGCGTGTGCGACCGGAAGAATATTGGTACTACAACCGTTTAAATCAAGGTACACTAGCCCATCTCTCGATACGTTTGAATAGTTGCTTGGGACATATATATGCACCCGTTTACAATCTTAAATTAACTAAAACTATCGAGGTTTGTTATGGTTACATCTTATCAAAATTTTATTGGCATTGATATCGGAAAATTTAAAAATGTCGTTGCAATTCACAAACAGAAGAACGCTGTCAAATTTGACAATGATTCTGATGTTTGGCAACAATTATTTCAAAAGTTTTCAGATATTCTACCTAATTCTTTAGTAACTTTGGAAAACACAGGAAAATATGAGCTTGGTTTGTCACATTTTCTTATTGACAAGAATATTGCAGTACATCGAGCTAATACTCGTAAAGTAAAAAGCTTTATCTTGTCTCACGGAACTGTAGCAAAGTCTGATAAATCAGATGCGAGGGCTCTTGCTCAATATGGATTTGAACGCCATAGAACTCTCTCTCTATTTGTACCTACAATCAAAAGAACAATCAACCCTGGTTGCACTTTGTCAACGTCGTGATGACATTACGCAAATGAGAGCTCAGGAAAAGTGTAGACTGGAAGCTCCTGAAAATGACCATATAAAGGAAAGTTGCCAGAAGACCATTGAATTTTTCAATAATCAAATAAACGAACTCAATGACACTATACAAAAAATTATTGATGAAAGCCATGAGCTACAACAACGTCAAAAAATCCTTAAAACAGTTCCTGGAATAGGCAAAAAGTTATCACAAGATTTTTTGTGTTTAATGCCAGAGCTTGGCTACTTAAGTAGAAAAGAAGTAGCAAGTCTTGCCGGAGTAGCACCTCATCCTAGGGAAAGTGGTAAAACTGTTGGTTACCGAAGGATTATAGGAGGTAGAAGTAATGTTCGTTCAAAGCTCTTTACATCTGCCATGTCTGCTGCAAGGTCCAAATCTGCACTTGGCACCTTTTATTCTAAGCTTGTTGAAAGTGGTAAGAAGAAGATGGTAGCTATAACAGCTCTAATGCGTAAAATTATAGTAATTGCTAATGCAAGGCTTAAAGAGGCAATTAATTTGAATGTTTAAAATTTACATAGCAGTAATTGAAATGAATATTGTGCGTCCACACAAACTTAAAGTGCTTGTTCACATAGATTAAATGGAAATTGTTGCAGTAGCTGTTTGATATAGAATTCTGTTTCTATGACAAACGGGTTTTTATTATCTATATGGTTGGGTAAAGTTGCAAAATTATACAAATGAAAAATTAAAAAAAACATAGTTGATTTAATAAATAACACAGCATGGGATATTATATATTCTTCTAAAATTGAAGGAAAAATCACTATTAACACGAATCACTTCATTAAGGCAATTAAGAAGAAGAAATCTCAAGGGCCTGAAAGTGAGCAAGTTAATGGTGGTCTAGAATTACTTAATAGTCCTAAACCCAATTGTAGCAGTGATGTTAATATTGATAATGCAGATAATGTAGAAAGTCATAGCTCTGCAAATAGTAGTTCAGATGTTGTAGTTACTCAACAGTTGGCTAAAGTGACTAAATTACTTAATGGTATACAAACTAAAATTAATGCGCTACAGAAAGAACGTGAGGAAAGATTTGAAGAACTTGACTCTAGGAACAGTGACTTAGAACAGGGCCTAGATTCTGTAAGGAAAGACTTAATTAAAGTAACTCAATGTACTAAAGAATACACTCAATTAAAGGATAATCTAAAGACTATCAATGAAAAAAGTACTCAACTACAGAGTGAATTAGAGAGTATGGTAACAACCGAACTCAAGAAACATGAAAGCACATTAGAGAATCGTGTTAAAGATCTACAAAAACAATTTGAAGGTAAAAATAAAGAGCTAAATAGTAAATATGAAAAATTCTTAGGAGCAAGCAACAATAGTAAAAGGCAAGGTAGTTACGCCTCTATTTCTTTTGTATTGTCTGGAGCATCTGCTGTTGGTGCAAGTTTGACAATGTTTCATTTAGCAATGTGTCTTTCATTCACTGTAGCCGCATTAATTTTTCTTGCAGCAGGATGTTACTGTTTGTATAAGGCAAATACAACACTTAGTAATGTTGAAATTGATCAAACTCAAACTATACTGAGTTTTTAACTGCTTAAATGTTTTTTAAGGTTTTAAATCTGTACCTGTTTGGCAAGTTAAAAAGTCCTTGCTGGTGCTGTAGCTTAAATTGAAGAAAATGGCGGAAGTGTAGAGTGAGGTAGTTTTTGATCAAAAATTTAAGATATTTTTAAAAAAACCACCTTTCTTGACGCGTATGAACACTCCCAAATTTTTTATAGGTTTGACTTCACCTGATTTACAAATAGAAATTGGTTGAGTGTTTGCCATTTATTCTTATAAACAGCATTTTGCTTTTTTTAGCACGTAGTAATTCTTGAATTCTATGATATTATTTTTGTAACATTGTTATATATATCATAATAACGGCACTGGCTGAGTGCATTAAGTAACTTTATGCGCAGTGGAATGATAAAAAGCGTTTTCACAAACACATTTTACTACATAATCAGCGCTAATATTAAAATGCTTATAAAGAGCTTCATAAGGTGCTGATTCTCCAAAATTTTTCATGCCAATAAATATACCGTTTGAACCTATATATTTATGCCAACCCACTTCACTTCCAGCTTCAATTGCAACTTTAATACTGTCATTATTTAATACTACCCCTTTATATTCATCACTTTGCTCGTCAAAAAGCCTCCAACACGGCATAGAAATGACCCTTGTACCTACACCTTTTTCCTGTAATTTTTCTTTTGCCCCAACTGCAATTTCAACTTCAGATCCGGTAGCAAATATCGTCACTTCTAGCTTCCCTGAATATTCGCATAGTATATATGCACCAAATTTTGATAGGTTGGCCAATTGGTCAGTATAAGAGTGCATGTAATTAATATTTTGCCTTGAAAGCGCAAATAGTGCAGGTGACTCTTTTTTTTCAAGTGCAATGCTAATGCACTCTAAAGTTTCAATTGCATCAGCTGGCCTAAAAACATATAGATTTGGTATAACTCGCAAAGAGGCTAAATGCTCTACTGGCTGGTGAGTTGGACCATCTTCTCCTACTCCAATTGAGTCATGAGTCATTACATATATAACCTGCTGTTTCATCAAGGCTGAAAGACGTATAGCAGGGCGGCAGTAGTCGGAAAATACTAAAAAAGTTCCACCATAAGGAATAATCCCACCATGAAGAGCCATACCATTCATACAAGCTGCCATAGCGTGCTCTCTCACTCCATAGTGTACATAAGAGCCACTATAATTATTACTATCTATTGCCTGCATGTGCTTATATTTAGTACAATTTGAACCGGTAAGATCAGCAGAGCCACCAATTAGTTCTGGCATAGACTTAGTTAATAGTTCCATTACTCTGCCGAAAGAAGATCGAGTAGTTTCGTTTGGCATGAGCTCACATATTTGTTTCCTCAGGTTAGCCAAATCACTCTCGATGTTATTCGGCAAACGTTTCTCAAGTCTTCTTTGTAGTTCTTCATTGATCAAGGATGTATAGTTTTGTTTTGCCCTCTTAACTGTTTCCATCCAAGCGTTTTTCACATCTTCTGGTACATAAAATGGTTCATAGTTCCAATTCAATTTTTCTCTCATCTGTTTTACATCTTCCTCTGTAAAGGCACCACTATGAGCAGAAGATGTGCCAGCACGGCTTGAAAATTTTCCGATAATAGTTTTGCAACAGATTAGTGTAGGTTTATCAGACTTTTGCGCCTGCTCTATTGCAAGGGATATAGCATCAAAGTCATGCCCATCGATTTTGTCAACATTCCATCCACACGCTGAAAAACGCTTTTCTACATCATCAGAGCAAGAGAGGCTAGTAGAGCCGTCTATAGAGATGTCATTGTCGTCAAAAAGTGCTATCAGCTTATTTAATTTAAGATGCCCAGCAAGGGACGCTGCTTCATGGCTTATACCTTCCATAAGACAACCATCTCCTAGCATTACGTAAGTGTAGTGACTGATTTCAAACTGCTTTGCAAGAATCGATTCAGCAAGTGCCATGCCAACAGCAGTGGCAAATCCCTGACCAAGCGGGCCTGTTGTTGCTTCTATACCAAAAGTTAAGCCAAATTCTGGGTGACCTGGAGTTTTTGATGTAAGTTGCCTGAAGTTTTTTAGTTCATCTATACTAATGTAGCCTGTCAGATATAATATAGAGTATTGCAACATTGAACCGTGACCATTTGATAGGACGAAACGATCTCTACTGATCCATTGAGAATCATCAGGGTTATGGTTTAGATATTTAGCAAATAATACAGTGGCAACATCTGCCATGCCAAGTGGCATACCTGGATGTCCAGAATTTGCTTTTTGTACTGCATCAATTGATAAAAAGCGGACAGCATTTGCCATGGATTTTAATAGTAGATGATTCATGTATTAATAGGAAAACTTAAAAGTGAAGTATACTATATCATAGTGGCAAAAACAAGTTGACACTTAATGTTAAAATCATTAATAATTTATAGTTAGATTGTGAGAATTTTTGTATGACAACTGTTATCAATAGAAAGTATAGAATCAGTCGCAGGCTTGGTGTAAACTTATGGGGTAGAGCAAAAGATTCGGTCAATAAAAGAAAATACCCTCCAGGTCAGCATGGTATTCTTGGATTTAAGAAGTTATCTGACTTTGGTAAGCAGTTTGCTGCACATAAAAAATTTAAGTTCTACTATGCAATTTCAAGCAAACAGCTTAGACGTACATTTTTAGATGCTTACAAAAGAAAAGGTTATACGGCTGATAATTTTATTGGTGCCTTAGAATCAAGGTTAAGTTCTGTTTTATATCACTCTGGTTTTGTGCCAACAATTTACTCGGCAAAACAGCTTATATCTCATAAACATGTTACAGTTAATGATAAGGTGGTTAACATATCAAGTTATAGAGTGAAGCCTGGTGATATAGTAAAAATAAGGGAAAGAGCAGCAAAAATTCCTATATTAATAGAGGCTGAACAAAAACAAGAACGTAAGGCTCCAGATTATTTAGAGGCAGATAGCAAAGCACTTTCAGTGAAGTATTTGAGAGCGCCTCAATATTCCGAAGTCCCATATTCAGCAGACATGGAAGTCAATTTAGTAGTAGAATTTTACTCTAGATAAATAAAGCCCGTGTGGCGGAATCGGTAGACGCAGCGGACTTAAAATCCGTGGGTTTTGCGACCTTGGGAGTTCAAGTCTCCCCATGGGCACCAGTTTAATTTATTAAAAAAGTATGAAATGGCTTGATATAGAAGATATTGCAGAAGCTCTAGAAGAGAAATTTCCAAATGAAGATATAATTAGTATTAGATTCACTGAACTTAAAAGAAAAGTCTTGGATTTAGAAGAGTTTGATGATGATGAAAAGTATTGTAATGAAAAAATATTAGAGGCCATTCAAGCAGCTTGGATTGCAGAAAGATCTTAAAAAACAGATAGCTATAAGAAAATTACGGCATACAGTAAAAAGATAATCTTCTTGGAAATACTATACTTTACTCGAATTTTACTTAGCTTCATAATAATTTAACAAATTAAAATTAAAAATGATTACAAGGTAGGAAACACAAAATTCTGGCAAATGCTAGATATACAAATACTGCTTTTTATGTGTGAGGCCGAGGGTCATGAAAACAATAAGTTAGTTTTTTGTATAAGAAAGTTGTAATATAATTTAATTTTAAGCACTGGAAAGATGTTTAAATATAGCGGGCCAAAGAAATTAAAATCTATAATAGAAAACTATGCATTAAAATGCATGAAAAATAAGATCAGCAAAAATGAAATACGTCTTATTTTAAACTGGAAAAGTATAGTTGGAGAGGAATTAGCAGAATGTACAAAACCACAAAAGATCTCATACGCACAAAACGTAAACTCTGGTGTGCTGTATCTGTTAGTAACAAATGGCAGTAAAGCATTAGAAATGCAGCATATGGTTTCTCTTGTAATAGAAAAAATTACAGTGTTTTTTGGCTATAAGGCAGTATATGGTATAAAAATCAAGCAAGGGAGTTGACTATTTAACTATATCAGGTTAACCTAGTTACATAGGATAAATTGGTATATTGAAGTGAGTAGAATTTGTGAGTTAACAAATAGAAAAAAGTCTTTTGGTAATAAGGTATCGCATTCAAATCGTAAAACAAAGCGTACCTTTCTCTTAAATTTACATAAAGTTACATTGACGAGTAATATATTAGACAAAAAGTTTAGCTTTCGTATAGCAACAAGAACTTTAAGAACTATAGACTATAAAGGTGATCTTGATGCTTTCTTGCTCAATACAAAAACAATTAAACTAAGTAAAGAAGCACAAAAGATAAAAAGAAGATTAAAGAAAGTTTTAGCAAAACAAGAGGTAGAATTAGCTGTTTCAGATGCATAGTAAGCCTATATGGCTCAGAGCAAAAGCTCCAGCTGGTAAAATATTCAATGAAACCTTAAACACTGTTAAGCTACATAACTTACATACAGTATGCGAAGAAGCTGCGTGTCCAAATATTGGTGAATGTTGGAATAAACGTCATGCTACTGTGATGATTCTCGGTTCTGTTTGTACTCGTGCTTGTGCGTTTTGCAACGTTGCAACTGGCATTCCTGATAAGCTCGATCCTCATGAACCAGAAAATTTAGCAAAAGCAATAAAAAAGTTAAATTTAAAGCACGTTGTCATTACCTCTGTTGACCGTGACGATTTACCAGATGGTGGTGCAAATCAGTTTATAAGGTGTATAGAAGAAATTAGAAAGATAACTTCGGAAACAACAATAGAGATCCTCACTCCTGATTTTTTAAATAAGAAAGGAGCGTTTGAAGCAATAGCTATTGCATCACCTGATGTTTATAACCACAACATCGAAACAGTACCAAGGCTGTATGCAAAAATAAGACCAAGAGCTCGTTATTTTCATTCACTATATTTGCTAAAGATGGTGAAACAGATTAATCCTAAACTTTTTACGAAGTCAGGGCTTATGGTTGGTCTTGGAGAAACAAAAGAAGAAATCTTTCAGGTTATGGATGATTTACGTAGCGCCGAAGTTGACTTCATTACAATTGGTCAATATTTGCAACCAACTCCAAAGCATGTAAAGGTTGATAGATATGTTACCCCAGAAGAGTTTGAGCATTATAAATATATTGCTTATTCCAAAGGCTTTTTGGTAGTTGCATCAAGCCCATTAACGCGGTCATCGTACCACGCTGAAGAAGATTTTAACAGACTTGCTGCTGCTAAAACTTCAACCTAATTTAACCTATCTGTTCAAGGAAATGTGCAAGCCATTGCTCCCTTTCTTTTCATTCAAGTAGCCTCTTATCCTTCCAGTAGCCCATCGGTGTTATTTCAGTAACACCTGTTATTCGAGTAGCCTAACACTGAAATCAAGAGGACTGACCAGGCAATCAGAACTGGTCACGCGCTGGAATGACACCGTCATAAATTACTAAGCCTTCATACCAGTGCTTTGTCATCTCAGTGTTCTCTTTACTCTTGTCATCCCAGTACTTGATACTGGGATCCAGAACAGGCAATCAGAACTGGTCACGCGCTGGAATGACATCATTGTTTTTTGCATGAAAAGACTGAATGATAGCTACTTTCATGATACCCACTTATTAGTTTCGTCTAATTTATTTTACCACTCTGCTGAACGGATACATTCTAACTGAGAGCAAAGCACACTTACATCATTTAATACCTTCAGTGGCTCCCCTAGACTATGTTCCACTTTTATCTCAAATTTAAATCCCAAATTTCCAAAAAATTCTTGAAAATACTCAATAGTAATGTCACACAAACTTCTACCACTTGCTTTATGATTTTTCAGCTCTTTCGGAATATTAATAAGCACTTTACCATCTTCATATGTTACATTTCTACCCTTACAGTTCAGTTTAAATTCTACTGAACTGTAAAAACCTGGTGTTTTGATATCATTAGCAAGATCACTGCTAAGTACCCTTATACATTCCATGCTAAAACTGAGTTTTAGACAATTGGAACTATGACAATCCATACTATAAGTTATTATTATATCAGAATCTAACACAAGCAAGCCAAGTGGAAAAAGAGCCTTTAATAAATGCAGAAACAAAAAATGATTATATCCTTCTTGATGATAACTAGTTATCAATTCTTCTATAATAGGGTCATTTGGAACTGTTGCACCAACCATACGCGTCAAGTTAAGGAAATAAAGGTATGAAAGAGATAGAATAATAAGGTATAAGTTCTCCCAGATATACTTTTAGTGAGAGAACCAATGAATAAAATAACTTGCTTATCAAAAAAGCTCAAAGAATTTTTTAATGAAAAAGCAGAGAAAATCTCAATTACAACAAGGTTTATAAAAAGAAAGAGAAAGCTAAAAGGTTCATCATTCGTAAAAGCCATGGTCTTGGGTAATATAGGAGTTGATAATTGTAGCGTAGAAACAATGTGTCAATTACTAAACGAGGACTCGATAGATATAACAAAACAAGGTTTGGATTTTAGATTTACTGAAGAAGCAGTGGAATTTATGAAAAGGATGTATAATGAATCTGTGATTCTCTTTAAAAATATCTTGCAAGTTGATTGCAAAATCTTACAGCAATTTAATAGTGTTAAATTATTGGACAGTAGCTATATTACTCTACCTAACAGTATGGAAGAGATGTATAAAGGTTATGGTACTAGCTACAGTGGCTATGAAAGCAATACTAAGTCTGGAATAAAGTTACAATTAGTTTTCGACTACATGAATCAGATAATAGACCAACTTAATTTAACGGAGGGGGTAAGATCAGACCAGGGATATAGGAAACATTTAAGTAATATATTAAGCAATGATTTGCTAATATCTGATCTCGGTTATTTTGTGCCAAGTTCTTTTAAACAAATCAATGAAATAGGAGCTTATTTCATAAGTCGTTATAAATCTGATACCAACATATATGATGTAGAAACAAATCAAAAAATGGAGTTATTAGAATGTTTAGAGGATAAGTTATTTTTAGAAAACGAGGTATTGTTAGGAAAAGAAGCAAAAATTAGAGTAAGAATTATATGTCAGAAACTAACTGAAGAACAGTCTATGGCCAGAAGAAGGAAAGCTAATAGATTAGCAAGATCGCAGGGATATACATCCTCTAAAAGAAATCAAAAATTGTTGAACTGGTCAATATTTATAACTAATGTTCCAGAAAATAAAATTAGTGCTGAGCAAGTATTAACGATTTACAGAGTAAGGTGGCAAATTGAGTTATTATTTAAATTGTATAAAAGCTATATCAGGCTTGATAAGCTAAAAGGAAAGCCATGCAGAGTATTATGTGAACTATATGCTAAATTGTGCGCAATTCTTATATTTCACGGCATAGTTGGTTGCACAGAAGTGAAAAAGAATACAGAACTTAGCTTAACAAAGGCATTTATTGAGCTAAAAAGGCGGGTTAGAGAGTTATTTTTAGTATTAACCAAAATTAATAGTTTAAAAGCATTTCTTAAAAAACTCACTATAACTTGGTCGCTATTTTCATTAAAAGACAAACGTAGAAGGGCTAGAGTATCCACTTTAACCTCTCTAAATTTGCTCACAATCTCTTAACTTGACGCGTATGGTTGCACCAACACGTATAAACATTTCCATAAAGACTACTTTAAGAAACAAACAATAGTTTCTTTTTCCTTTTTCATTCCCTAAAATGAGATCTTTATGTTTTGAATATAGCTCCTCGATAAGCTCATTAGGCACTTCTTTCTCATTAATAGTAAGGTTGTGTGATCTACCAAGGTCAATATATGTTTTGTAACTAAAGTTCCAATTATCTGATTTTATTGATATAGACTTTAAATCAGCATATTTGAGCTTTTTTACTTCAGATTTTAATGCATTAACTATTTTTTTTGACATATCACAATCTTATATTATATACGTATTACGTACTTTTCATCATAAGTAAAGGTTTTCTGTAAAACTTGATTTACTTTTTATTATACTCACCTTATTAAAAAAAGCAGAGATTTCAATATCTTATTTTAAATTCTTCAAGTTTAGATTCTTATCTTGGAATGTATTTATATCACTTAATGCTCCAAGTGGCTTATCCAGACTATGCTCAAATTTTTCCTCACAAAAGTGAAATCCAAATTTTTCGCAAAATTTCTGAAAATACTCAATAATAACATCAAACAAATTCTTATCATTTGCTTTGTAGTTTTTCAGCTCCTTAGGAATATAGTAAGAGACACCTTACCTTCTTCATACTTCACATTTTAGTTTAAACTCCACTGAGTTTTGTAAATCACATACTAAAATTTTATTATCGTTATATATGCCATCATTTACGCTAAAACTGAACTTCAGACAATTTCGATCTTCACAACTTATATAGGTCCTTTCTCTGTAAGAAGGAACTAAATAGTGGAATGAATACATGCACAATCCAAAAGAATGAAGTGCTTGACTTTGAGAAGAAAAGAATTGCTTGTACCCAGACCTGTTATAATAAGTTATCAATTCTTCCATAATAGAGTCATTTGGAACTGCTGCACCGGCGTGTTCCGTGAAGATTTGCTTAAGAAACAGACGATAACTCCCTTTTTTGTCCTTTGTAATGAGATTTTCATGTTTTAAATATAAATTTTAATGAAATCATTAGTTATTGCCTTCCCATTAATAACAAGGTCACAAACAAATTCATATTCACTATTGAAGTCCATATCCAAATCCTTATATGTTCTATAATCAGAACTTTCTGTAGACTTCAAATCAGCATATCTCCTCTCCCTCTCCTTATCTTTCAGTGCATTAACTATTTTTTTTGACATATTATTCCCTCTATCACATAGATTAATACTAGTATTATATTTTATTGACTGTCAATTATTTAGAACCTTTGCTTTAAAGGACTTTCTATTTTCAATATAGAAAAGTCCTTTAATAACTGTTATGTAAGCGATAGCTTTTCCATTGCTACCCTGTCTACTTCTGCTCCTTCCAGCTTGTTATCTACTCGTTCACGGTATAGATCTTTTCCTTTCATCCAGGATAAATCACTTTCTGCTAGAGTCATTCTATAGTTACCATTGTTCTCTCCAAAAGCAAATGACTTCCATTTGCTTTCTTCTTGACCAATTAATTTATCATGCACTATCCTCACAACATTTCGTTGACCTAAATTTGCTCCAAATTGGGTAAGGAAGGGAAAAAAAGCTTGTTCATATAACGTCGCTATTCTACCATTGCTTAAATCTTCTACACACCTTTCTGAATACTCTTTCTGATTCTTCACTTCTTTGATAATCCTTTTTATTTCATCTTTCTCTTCTTCCTTTTTCATCTCTTCCTCTTTTTCAAGCATACTGATGCAATCACCTAGTTTAATTATAGCTGAAGGTAAATACTCTACTAATTTACCGCACATTTCTTTTTGACTTAGTATTTCACTTTTATACTTAGATAAGATATCAACTGCTATGCTTAAATCATTTATCGCAATTAAGTCATTATTTAACTGTGTATAAACGATTTTTCCACTATCGTTAATACCTACAACAATCGGTCCCAACAATATCCCCTCAGAAATTGTTATATCCTTCCCTATATGAGTGGGAATGGGTTTTAAAGAATCAAAGTCTATATATTGCACCTTTCTCTCCTGTCATTTTTTCTGAAAGAGCAAGAGCAATTAATCTAAAAGTATCTATTTCAATAGCAAAATACATCCTTTGCTCCTCCGACATATTATACATATTTTTGAAGAAATCCTTTATGCTAATGTCTTTACCATCTATTTTCCATCCTGTATCTATTTCGCTCCAGTCCATTGATGCAAGTCTATAACATGTACTCCTTCAATTCCTTTCAGCTCATGTTTTAAACTATCTATTTGATTTTCTTCAAATCCAGGACCATTTATAACCAGATATATGTCTCTCTCCTCTTTATTTGTTAATTTATGATTTTTAATTATTTCTAAATAATTCAGGGTACTATTTTTACCATTCGGTAAAGATGCACCATGCACTCTTGGCACCCATGTTAGTATTATTGGTGCTTTATTTGATAATTTTTTTACATTACCGATCATTATTTTACCTTACTATATTGCTATATTAATATTATAGTGGATTTTTTAATAAAGTGTAAATCAATATACCTGTTGGTTAGCTGAAGTTCTTGATCAATAGTTTCGCTTTCGTATTATCCAATGAGTCACCGTAGGTGACTGCTTTGAGATAAAACTTTTTACCCCTTTGTACTTTGAAAGAAATTATTGAATGATCAAGCAGAACGAATTTTTCACCTGCAGTGTGTTCATATTTCTTAGTGCCTTTTTGACCTCTAATTAGGTCACTCAATTTGTATTTATTCTTATCTATAAGCTTTGCACTTTGTAATTTTATTACCTCTTTGCCAATCAGTGCTAACGCAGTTGCATCTAGCTCACCAAAACGCAGCACTACTGTAATCTCCTCATTGCTAGATTCCATAACATATCCGTAAGTAGATTGTGTATTTGCGCTTGCGATAGGCTTATAATCTTTATCATCATACGAAATAAAGAGCGTTGCTCCTTTCCAACTTTCCTCTTCACTAATTAAAGTAAAGCTTGAGATATTATCTTTAATATACGGTAAATCTATCATTTCTACGATAGATTTACTGATGTGAGAAGGAGGGTATTCTTTAAGCATAAGTGATCTTGTTGAAGGAAAGGAGAGCTTGTATATAGAGGGATCATAACTAACTCCCATTACTTGAATGGACATGCTTTCAAACTTTGTTTTTATAATTCTCATCGTATGTCTTTTCTCGCCATCTGAAATTGCTATGACATCACTTGGTAAAAGCCATGCATATTTTATCGGGAGCTTAAAGTTGTATACATTTCTCTCTTACCACGAAGAATAAAGTAAAACTTCAGCTATATTTTGCGCCTCCCCTTCCTCCATAATGAGAGGTATTTCAACTGTTGCAGCATTGCCCTGCTTTGGCAGTTCAGCATATTTCACATCAATTGGATAGCCAAAATTGCGGTTAAAATAGACAACATTGACTTTACTATTTAAATCTAGCTGACTAATATTAACAAGTTTTGCAACGTTATTGGTAACCATCTCGCCAATTGGTATTTCAGTTGTCACTCCCCTGCCCTTTTGAATAAATTTCAGTTTTGAGTTCTGTTCAACCACATCAAAAAAATAGCACCTTCGCAGCATTTTAATAATTGAGCGTACGGGTTGCTGATCATTTATTACATACCCAGATAGTAATCCTTTAACATCACTTGTATCAAACTGATCGCCTTTGAGACCTACCTTTTGCAACAGATCAGACAAAACATCGGAAACATTAAGTTGTGAAATTTTTCCCTGAATCCAGTGCCCGGTCTGCCAGTTATGGCAGTCAGCCCACATATCACACAAGTTGGGAAAATAAGGAAATGGCCTTGCATCCCACGCCCAGAGGAACATTTTCTCCACCATTTCTGAGCTTTGCCACTTTTTTAATGTTCCTTCGATTGCAGTTTTCTGCGAAAGAAAGCTCACCTCTCCGTTTGAGTATCGTGGATATTTACTCTCTATACTACCTTTATCAACAAACACATTGGGCTCATTAGTGCAGCCGTTCATACTGGGAAATCCATATTCGGTAAACCATATTTTCTTCATTTTTGGTTGCCATTTTGTTTTACTACCACCTGGATTTACATGAACTTCACTCCACCATTTCTCGATATTTTTCCACGCATATTTGCTGTTATTATACTTTATTTTCTCAGGATCACTTTTTGAGTAATCGTAAAAATAATCATACCCTACCCCACTGCTCCAACCACCTGTTACATCTTTCGCAGAATAGCCAAAAGGAGGTTCTTCGCCATCGGTGAGTGGAAAATAAGCATCTATGCCAATAACATCGATGAACTGTGAAGACCATAGTTCATCCATATTATACCAACCATCATATGAATGATACTCACTCCAATCGGCAGCGTAAGTTACGTTTACTTCTTTTCCAAACTGAAATTTTACTTGCTTTGCAACTTTAACTAGCTCTGCTACTGCAGGATAGTGACCCTCTACATCTTTCACTCTGGTGAGCTGCGCAAATTCAGACCCGATTATAAACCCTTCCACTTTAGTTTGTTTGGCAATGCTCGTGTAATGCTCTATGAATTTGCTATACTGATTCTCAAAAAAATCACTTATATCCTGAGGAGTACCGCTCAATTTTCCTCGCCACTCTTTGTTTTTTGTGTCAAGCAAGAGCATTGGATAGAGCATCACCTTATAACCTCTGCTATGCAGCTCTTCTATATATCTTATTAGTGCTGCATCGCTAACTGTACCACCATATCTTGGATTGCCATGATTATCTTTTGAAATGAGCTGGGCATTATCCCTGGTTATATTTCCTACTTGCCAATCATCAGGCACTATAGCAGAATCGTCTTGAAATTCAACTGCAGGATATATTTTACAATCTTTGATATTCAAACTGCTTGCAAACCAATTAACCACTACCGATGCCCATTCAACATTTGGTAAACTTTCCTTCAATTGGTCCAAAGAAAGCATAGCATCGCTCTTTTTTGTGTGATTATTGTGATTTACTCTTTGTGCCGGTCCATAGGGAATATATTGACTACTGCTTATTTTTTCTCGTGCAATTTTCTTCTGTATTTTCGTATCATACACAAACTCCCCTGAACCTGGTATGATATTGATATTTTTAATGTTTTCTGCTACTGAGAATCCACTGAGCTTCAGTGCAGTTTGCACTTCAAATGTAAACACCGGAACACGATTACTATAGTCTGCCAAAGGAAAATTTTTGATGACTATGTAAGATATTCCTCTATAACCCCAGTTATGGATTAGAAAACAGATAAAAGTAGAATTAATAAAGAGGGAAATAGGGTAAACTCAAGTATTTTAGCAATAATTTAAGAGGTTACCCATGAAGAAAGATATTACAGAACTTTACTGCTGCGTCGAGGATTTTTGTCGTGTAGTAGATGAAAATTTTGCAAATAAGTTCTTATCAAATGGCAAAAAACCAACCAGAGTACCAGAAATAGCGCACTCAGAAATGCTAACCATAATCCTGTTATACCACCAATCGCCATGTAAAAACTTCAAGGCTTTTTATCTTTGTTACCTTAAGTTACTCTATAGATCAGAATTTTCAAAGATGCCTTCATATCACAGATTTATTGCCTTAAAGCCGAGAGTTTTACGGTATTTAGCATTACTTCTTCAATGGTTCTGCGAACAAGCGAAAATGACAGGTACTTCCTACATTGACACTTCTACGATTGCCATTTGCCACAAGAAAAGGATCTCTAGGAACAAAGTTTTTGATGGTTTAGCAGAAATTGGTAAGAGCACGTATGGTTGGTTTTTTGGCTTTAAATTGCACTTGGTGATTAACGAAATTGGAGAAATTCAATCACTTACTCTAACCAAAGGTAACGTTGATGACAGAAAACCTGTGCCAACTATAACTAAAAGACTGACAGGACTTTTGTTCGGAGATAAAGGCTATATCAAGAAGGAGCTCTTTGAGGAACTCTTCGATAGAGGTTTAAAGCTTGTCACTAAAGTGAAAAAAGGCATGAAAAACGCACTAATCTCACTAAAAGAGAAGGCTTTATTGAGAAAAAGGTCGATTATTGAGACAGTCTTTGGTTGTTTAAAAAATAAATTTGAGCTTGAAAATACACGGCACAGATCGCCAATAAATTTTCTGGTACATATTTTTCTACATTAATTTCATATTCCATGCAGTCAAAAAAGCCTTCTATTTCTAAGCCTTACTGTGTTGGTTAATCCATAACTGGGGTTATAAGCTGTACATTCTTCTCACCTTCAATTGATAACATAAACGGATCAGGGTTTTGGTCTTCTCTGCCGTGGTAAAAAGTATAATCTATTTGGTCAAAGCTAAGCGATTTTGTACCCGCCCAGATTCTATTTAATTTTTTCTACTTTCCCCTTGCAAATTGCAATTGCGAGTGTTGCATAGTAGTTATATGTAATATTTATACCTCTTCCTGTTTTATTTTGAGTGGTTATCGCCTCCTCTTTTATTGGCTATGACCAAATAATGTTTCCAGCAACGCGAGCAGTGCCATAGATAATTGGAATTGCTTTGCCATAAGTTGAGGTTTGAACTTGCAGATTTTTCAGCCTCGCCTCATGCGTTATCTTTTGCTCGGCATCAAGACCAAATATTGCATTATCAAGCTGTGCACCAAGCAGAGCACCGAGTTCTGAGCCGACAATCTGGCCAATTGGACCAAAAATACTGCCCGCTTTACTTAAAATTGATGATAAAATTATTGTAGACATAATATTCTCCTTTTTGATAGATTATTTTGAATTTTTGAAAGAAGATCCCAGACTGGGATGAAATTGGGACCTACTATATAGTAGTGTCATGCGACTGGTATCCAGGAAAAAAAGGATGTCATCCGAGTAGCTGACACTGGGATCAATTGTTCTTTATTTCTGGATTCCAGAGTCACGCGCTGGAATGACATTAAATGATTTTTCTTTGAATTTGAGTTATGCAAGCAGCCCCTTTGTTGTCATGCAAGTAGCCCCTTCGATGTCACCCGAGTAGCCCTCTTTCTGTCATCCCAGTGCTTGTGACACTGGGATCCAGCCTTTCTTACCAACAAAAAACTTGGCATAACTTGCGTGCTCAAAAAATTCCTGGATTCCAGCAGGCTTTGTTGCATCACTCTTCGGATAATAGGTAACGTGGAATAAATTCATGAAGCTATCTCAAATTTAGCCATGCCTATATCAGTAAATTTGTTAAGCAAATAACACTTGAGTAGCAGTTCTCTCTCACGATTAACCTCAGATTTGTTTCTAAAACTAAACCCAAATGTTTGCTTCAGTCGCGAGAAAAAACTTTCTATATAAGATCTCTTCCCATAATTTATCTCTTTTTTCCACCTTTTCATACCATCTTCATCATATGACTTTATGAGCTTGATTGTAGAATTTCTCTCATCCATATAATCCAACTTTGGATGCTCTATTGCATTATTTTGCGGAGGAATCCTTGTCTTTATGTCAAGCTCATCGCACAGTTTGTATAACTTCTTTCGATTATATGCCCTGTCTGCATATAGTGTGCTTATATTATATTTAACATCAATCCTTGCAATAAGATCACATGCTCCATAGTGGTCAGAATAAACTCCGCCACTGTATTTTGCTGCTATAACTTTTTTGCTACCTATCTCTAGCATTACATGCAGTTTTCTTGTTTGCTCATAGCAGCGATACTTTCTATCTGTACCATTTGCCTTGCTATGACCTGGAATATTATTGTAGATCAGTACTATCTATGGCAATCTCAATATCTTCTGTATTATTTTTATCATGTCTTCGATCATTAATTTTGATGTTAAGTTTTTTAAGCCTTCTTGAGGCCTGGGAATAGCTAATAACTTGCAAGTTTTTCCTTACTTGCTCAAGGTACCCTGCTATAAATCCCGCTGTTTGTCTCAGACCTATTCTAAATAAATAAGTTATTATGTGAACCAGAATCACGACCTTATCGCTATAAATATAGTTGCCACCAGCCATTTTTGGACCTTTTTCGTACCAATTTTCTATGGCATCATTGACGTAATAAAAAATATTTCCCCTCTCTTGGAGAAATTTGTTATATTCATGGCAGTTACTGACTCTCATTTTTTGTGGCATATTTTTCTTTAGTAGGTTAAATGCTTGTCTTATAGTGAATTTTGTCAGTAACTGCCAGTTCTTTTTATTTGACCTATGCAACAAAGCCATTCCAGTGTCACGCACTGGAATGACAAGAAAAAGAGTACTGGCATGACATTAAATGATTTTCCTTATTTTAGCATTAAACGCGATGAAGAAAATCATTTATAATCGCTATAGCAACTAGTGTTGAAACCTGACGTACCTTTTGGCTTGACAAACGAGAGTTTTTATCTGATTTGACAACAAGGGCTTCTAGATGACTTTGAAAGTAAATATTACTATGCTTATCTTCGATAGCTTCTATTAACCCGTCATTGGCAAATGCTGCAATTTTATATCCAAGTAGCTCTAGCCTTCTTCTATTCTCTGTAGTATTACTTACTGTACCTGAATGAGCATTCGGAAAATAAGTTGAAAACCAGCCATTTTGATTAGGTAGTAAAAATCTAGCTACCACTTTTTCCAAACTACTACCTGGAACAATTTTTATCTGCTGAAGAGGTATATTCTCTTTTTGTGGATAGGATGCTGATTTTAAATGATTCTTCTCATCATTAACAACATTTGTTATTTCAATTTCTTTTGCATGCATAATGTCTTGTAAACCACCGCATATGGTAAGCAAATGAATTGTAGGATTGTCATCTACTATTTTTACAATTGCTTCATTCACAAGCTGGCGGTAAGGTTTAAGAGCTGAATGAAAGTTATCTGAAATAAATATTCTGTTTATCTTTTGCTCTTTGATAAATTTTGCAACTTCAACCTTTATTCGATCTAGTATCAGCTTTTTTGCCAATATTTCATCTTGTTTTGCGAACTCTTCTTGGATTTCTTTTAGATTAATTATTTTGTCGTAGTCAATAAATATAGTTTTAACCCCAAAATTATTGAATATCTCATAGATATTTTGAGATTCATCTGTTTGCAATAAACCAACAATTATATTGTAATTTACTGCATTTTCCGCTGTCAAAGCAGATAATTCTTTGTTTACTTTTTCACTATAAGCGATATTACTTAATAGTAGAAATGTAATTAACAGTATATTAAATATTCTATTGTAACATTTAGACATTATTTCCTAAATAATTGTATTAATATTATAATATATTATAGAACATTAAGAAAAAGAATGTGGCCTGAGCAGGAATCGAACCAGCGACACAAGGATTTTCAGTCCTTTGCTCTACCAACTGAGCTATCAGGCCAACTACGTACTTTTATTTTTAGACAAAAAACGTTATTATGTCCATCAAAAGTTTTTGAAGTATAGAAACAAAAAATGAACATTAATAACAAAATAGGAATTTATCCTGGTACGTTTGATCCTATAACTTTTGGGCACCTTGACATAATAAAAAGAGCATGTAAGCTAGTCGATAAGTTGATAGTTGGTGTTGCAGAAAATGTTAACAAACATACTACCTTTAACATAAAGCTACGCACAAGCATGGCTGAAAATGAAGTTAAAGGAGCAGAAATTAATGCAGATGTTATATCTTTTAATGGGTTGCTCGTGAAGTTTGCCAAAGAGCAAAATGCCTCTGTTATTATCAGAGGACTGAGGGCAGTATCAGATTTTGATTATGAATTTCAAATGAGTTGGGTAAATTATAAGCTCTCCCATGAAATCGAAACCATATTTCTTCCTGCATCTGAAGATACTCAATTTATCTCATCAAGTTTTGTGAAAGAAATAGCGAGATTAGGAGAAGATGTTAGCAGCTTTGTATCACAAAATGTCCAAACCGAATTGATTAATCTAAATAGGGTAAAAAATGGAGAATAAGTATTTATTGTCTTTTTTATTCCCAAACGAGTATGTTCGATGTATAAAATACTATAAATTAAAGGAGCGAAATGTCAGAAGTGAGGGATAATAATCTAATAGTTTGCTGCCGTGGTGATGAGAATGATGATGGTTCTGGTCATCCAGTAGTATATTTACATAAAGAAGGAGAAATGTATTGTCCTTATTGCAGTAAGCCCATGAGTGAAATAGTAAACTCCGAAGAATTTCAATCTGTTGAGGTGAAAGCATTGAATAAAAAGGAAAGGACCAAAGGTTAATAGCACTTCATTCTTTAGCTTATGTAAATAGCAATAAAGGGGGCAGTAAAGATGAAACTGTCCATACGGTCAAGTACTCCTCCATGGCCAGGTATTATACCTCCACTATCTTTAACATTGTAAACTCTTTTTATGAGTGATTCAGTAAAGTCTCCAAGTTGGGCTAGAATAGCAATTGTAAAGCCAATTATTGGGGAATAGAAAATTGGAAATAAACTCAAAAATATTGAGCCAAAAATTGTACAAAATACTCCAGCTAAAACTGCACCTAAAAGCCCTGACCAAGTCTTTCCAGGACTAATAATTGGGCAAATTTTAGCACCACCAAAGTTTTTACCAAATAGGTAAGCGGTAATATCGATGCTCCAAATGGTTAAGATAAGCCATATTAATTCATATTTTCCCTGTGGTAGATTATATAAGTATATCAGCGATGCATTTGGTAGTGCAATGAGTAGTAATGCAAAAATGTATAAGATTCTATTGCCTTTAGTTAGGTTATACCATTCAAAAGAAGATAGAACCGCAATTGAAAAAATTAGTAGATAAAATGATAAATCACTGAAATATGTAGCAAAAGAAAATATCAGTAATATTACTATTGAAGACAGTGTTCTCACCATAAAATTATTATCTACCATATTTTTTCTCTCTCTTTGTATAATCTGCTAATGCTTTACTCAAATCTTGACAAGAAAAATCAGGCCACAAAGTATCACAAAAATACAATTCAGCATAAGCTGCTTGCCATAGTAAAAAATTGCTTAACCTTTTCTCGCCACCAGTGCGAATTAATAAATCCAGTTTTGGTAAATCTTTAGTATACAGAAATTTTTCAAATTCCTCTTCCAATACGCAATCAATATTTCCTTTTATGACGTTGTTGATAGCATGTATAATTTCCTGCTTTGCTCCATAACTAACTGCAACAGTGAGTAATAGACCATCGTTCTTATGTGTCACTTCTTCTGCTTTTTTGATTTGATCGAATATTTTACTGGGCAATAGACTTAAATTGCCAATAAAATTTAACTTAATGTTACAATTGTAAATGAATTTCATTTTATCTTCATTAGTTAAAGTGGAGTAAAATAAATTAAATAGGTAGTCTGTTTCGTTTTCAGACCTGAGCCAATTTTCCATGGAAAATGCATACAAAGTTAAGTAAGGTATGGCCAGGACTGTGCAATGCTTAGCAATATCAAATGCAACCTCACTGCCTTTTCTATAGCCATCAATTTTTACCCTTCCTTGATTGTTTGCCCACCTACCATTACCATCCATAATAATTGCTAGATGTTTTGGCAGAGATTCTAGATTCAACATTTGAATTCAACCTGTTCTAATTAGCTTGATTTCTATATCTCTGTATGAAACGTTCACTATATCCACCTAAAACTATATTATTACTGAAAAATCATTGATAGTCTATATTACAAAAATTTTCTCAACCTCGGTGTCAGCTGCCAGTGATTTTACCAAGAAAATATAGTAAAAATAGTCTGATATAGATGGTTTTACGATATAGTAAAATTATTATAAATAAATGAATTTGGTGTTATTAGAAATACCTAGCTCTTTTATGTGGATTGATATTCTCAATAACCTGCTCTAAAGATAAATTATATAATTTTGACACAGGTTCTTTGCATTCAATATATCTTTCAAATGTAAGGAATGGTACAAGTGAATTTATATTTATGTCCTGCTCTTGAGGAAGATCTTTACCGCCTAAGAAAATCCCTGGGAAAGGATATTGAGTATATATGCTCAGCTCTTGGGGAACATATTTAATTATATCTTCGTAAATACGTTCCTTGTTGTTCAAATAATCGATATTAATATCTGTAATTTTACCAGCTTTACGCAGGAGTATAGCAAGCCTCAAAGTCGACTTTACGCTAGGTTTAAAATTTTTAAATATATTGACAAATACCTTACCAGTAACATTATCTGTTATTACTTTTAGCTCTTTAGTGGTAACAGAATTGATCTTCTCAACAGCATTTTGATCTTTTAGTAGTGTTATAATCCTTTTGTCATTCAAGCTTGCATTATCAAGTAGAAGTCGAAATTTTTCAGTATCAATAGAATCGATAAAATTCCGACTTTTTAGTAAATCCATAACCATGGAGCGATCAAATTTACTACTACTAGATATAAGTTCAAGTTTTTCAAGATCGATAGAATTGACTCGAACGAATAGACTCTGATCTTTTAGTATTTCTCTAACATCTGTAGAATCAAACTTAATGCTTTTGCATATAATTTTTAATCTATTACCATCAATAGAATGGAGTTGAGGTAATGAAGTCTTTAGTATTGCTACAATCTCTTTATCTGTAAAAAAATAATCACTTTTCATGATACTCACTTTACTTTCATCAAGAGAATTGATTTGATCAAATAAACTCTGATCTTTCAGTAAATTCATAATATATCCTTGATCAGAATACTTAAATATTAAGTCAAATATTTTACGATTCATCGAATTGATGCGTTCAACAACTTCCTGATTTTTTAGTAATTCTATAATAATGGTATAATCAAATTTCCTAAATACGGATTTAGATTTTCTAGGATCAATCAAATCGATAAGCTTAACAAATTCTCGGTCTTTTAGTACTTTTATAATATATTCACTACTAAACCTATCACTTTTAACTATGTATTTAAGCAGTTCTTCACTAATAATATTGATGTTCTTAGCAACTTTCTTATTTTTTAGTAATTCTACAATAATATTAATATCATCAAACTTACCACTATTAAGTATGAGTTGAAATCTTTCAGGAGCAATCGAATTGATGCGTTCAAGAATTTCCTGATCTTCCAGTAATTTTTGATATCTTTAAGACTAAATTTATCATTCTCAATTATATATTTCAACGTTTCTTTATCAATAAGATCGATGTTCCTAGCAGCATTTTGACTTTCTAGTAATCCTATAATACTGGTACCATTAAACTTACCACTATTAAGTATGAGTTGAAATCTTTCAGGAGCAACCGAATTGATGCGTTCAAGAATTTCCTTGTTTTCTAATAATTTTGTAACATCTTCATCACTAAGCTTACCACTTTCAAATATACATTTTAGTATTTCTTCATTAAGATAAAACTGAACATCATCAACACGTTTTTCATTAGTTCCTTTATCTCCTAATGCTTCTTTCGCGAAGTTATTCGGATCATTTTTTTCATCTTCCTCGTAATAATAATTATCATAATATCCATAATCTTCTTCATTCTCCTCACTATCACTACTTTCGAATTCATTGTTGATATTGCAAACCTTCCCACCTTTTAGTATTTCTAGAATATTGTGCTCCGCAGGTGCATCATTTAGCATGGACCTAAACATTTCATCATCATAATCGTTGATGTGATTAACAATGCTCTCATCTAATAGTAATTCTTCAATACCTTTGTGACTAAACTTATTATGATACTTGCATAAGATTTTAAGCTTACTGTAATCCATTGAATTGATGCCATCAACAACTCTTTGATTTGATAGTAATTCTCTGTTATAAGTCTTACATATCAGTTGAAGTTTTTCGTTATATAAGTCTTCTGCATTGCCTGCCTTATCAAAATCCATAATCTTATTTCAATTTACTTAGTATTTTAATTTTGCATGTATTAGGAGGAAATAATCAAGCATTATGATAAAAGGCCTAATGAATTTATTAGTTTATTTATGTTTCTTTTCATGTATAAATTTATAGAAAGTTTTATGTAGAAGTTATTTTATGAGCAAAATTATAGAAATCAGAGCGCCAAAAACTCTTGGTGGTGAATCAGTTACGGAAGGTATAGTAAAAATAAAGAAAAATATCGGCGAAGCAGTAAAAGTAGATGACTTGATCTTTGAAATTGAAACTGATAAAACGGCGCTAGAACTAACTGCAGAAGCTTCAGGACAAATAACTGAATTTTTTGTGAAAGAGGATGATGTAATTAGCTCTGATCAATTACTGGCAAAACTTGCTGTAGGAGAAGTAAAAGAAGAAGTGAAAAAAGAAGATAAAGGCGAAAGCGCTGATAAAAAAGATGCCCCTTCAGCTCGTAAAATTATGGAAGAAAATGCAATTAGTGCAGAAAATGTAAAAGGAACTGGCATGGGAGGCAGAATAACTAAAGCGGATGTGATAGACCATATGAGTAAAGCTGAACAACCTCCGGTAAAACAATATGAATCGCCAAAAAGTGTAGTAAGTGGAGAGAGAAGAGAAGAGCGAGTGAAAATGAGCAAAATAAGGCAAGTAATAGCTGCTCGTTTGAAAGCATCGCAAAATACTGCTGCAATACTGACCACGTTCAATGAAATTGACATGAAAAACGTCATGGATCTGAGGGCAAAGTATAAAGAAACTTTTGAAAAGAAATATGGAATAAAACTGGGTTTCATGTCGTTTTTTATAAAGGCAGCAGTGCAAGCACTAAAAGAAATTCGTGAGATTAACGCTGAGATTTCAGGTGATGAAATTGTATATAAAAATTACTATGACATAGGTGTTGCTGTTGGCACTGACAAAGGTCTTGTTGTACCAGTTATTCGTGATGCTGATCAAATGTCATTTGCTGAAATTGAACTAACTTTAGTTGCTCTTGGCAAAAAAGCACGAGAAGGTAAGCTGCAAGTATCGGAAATGGAAGGTGCAACATTTACTATCTCAAACGGTGGTGTGTATGGTTCACTTCTTTCTACTCCGATAATAAACCCTCCGCAATCTGGAATACTTGGCATGCACTCAATACAAAATAGACCAGTTGCTGTGAGTAGCTCAATTGAAATCAGACCTATGATGTACATTGCCCTCTCTTACGACCACAGAATAGTTGATGGTAAAGGAGCAGTTACTTTCCTTGTTAAAATAAAAAATTACATAGAAGATCCAAATAGATTGGTTTTGGAAGTTTAAACAAGTTAAAAACGGCAGGTAAGTTTTTCTGAAGTTTTCAAGGTGGGTGTTACAGCTGTGCAAACATTTGTTTATAAAGGTAACTTATACAAAAAATGGTCAGTGCTTACTGTACGAGCATTGTGATTTAGGCCTAAAAAATGCGAGTAGCCCATTTGGTGTTATCCAAGTAGCTGACACTGGGATCCAAATTGCAAGTAATGCATTAGGTTGGGTGAGTATAGGTCTTGCGTTATAGAATGGTGATGTCATTCCAGTGCTTGATACTGGAATCCAGAAAAATTTACAAGCAAACTAAGCTTATGCTAAATTTGATGAGATAAAATGAAAAACTGGATTCCAGTGTCAAGCACTGGAATGACATCATTTACTATGTGCCATATTGCAATGTTTGTAAAGTTGTGTGTGTGGTCCACCAAAAGGGTGTCAGCTACTTGCATGACACTATCTGCTATTTTTCCTTGTCTGAATGAATACAAAACGGTTTTTGGTTACTCACGAAATAGATTTGTCCATTTTGCTCTTATTATTTAAAACGCTTTTGTGCCAAATATGTCAAAATTTTTATTTGACATATGTTAAAAACATTCTAAGGTAAGGCTATTTATAGAATAAGGGGGTATATAATGTTAAGTAATTCTTCTAAAGAAAAAAACTCTGAGGTTGTTCAAGGAATACCTGGACCAGTGTCAAGTGATAAATGGAATAGGACTTTCAATTTTCCTCCGAATAATAGGGTGAGAGCAGATGATCATCCATTTTTAGGTACCAAGCATGACCGCAAAATTGAATATTTAGATTGTGATGATGAAGAGTCAAAAAGGCGAATTCTTGCTGATAGCTCTTCTTATAATTCAGAAAATGAAAATCACGGTAAATATCTAAAAGGCAAGATTATTGATGAAACTAAGCAAGAAATTGCTCAACACATAGAAAACAGTGATGTAGAATCTGTACAGCTTAGAGTGAGAAGTCCAATTAGAACTATGTTGACTGCAAGAATTGTGCTGAATGATAATAAAGGAAAAATAAACATTAGTAATATTTTAACTAATGATTTTTTTGAAAGCAATAGGATAACGGCGGTTACATTGTTGCTACCTGGAGATGAAAAAAGAGGAATGCGTGGACGAGTTGATGAGCATGGAGTAAGAATTTATGAAGTAGCTAATGGCTTGTGTGATTCATAGAGGTTATTGCAACTAATTTGTCAGATCAAGTCTGAACTTGAAATACCTGTTAAGAGGTTTTGTATTTTTGAAGTGACTTTAACTCTTGGTCATGTTTGTAATTTTGCATGACAAACGTTTCTTTTGATGAAATATAATTTTTTTGTATTTCACTTAGACAAGGAATTGTTTTTTCCAGTTCTTTATATTTTTCCCAAGGAGTCTTTCCCTGAAGAGAGCTATGAGGACGTTGTTTATTATAATATTCTTCCCAATCCCTAAGCTTGACTTGCAGTTCATGATCCTTAATGTTAACGCTACTATAAAATTCATCTAAATCTGTACGCTGCGCTCTTTCTACTTTACCATTTAAATGTGGTGAAAACGGCTTAATTGGACGGAATTTTATTTTCCATTCTTTTAGACACTCTTGCACTTCGTAAGCAAAAAATTCTTGTCCTCTATCGGTTTGAATCCTTTGACAATGAAATGGAGCCCTTTCCCTTAATTGTTTTAAGAAATCCAGAGTATTTTTTGAAGTACGCCTTGAGTATAATGCGATAACTTTATAACGCGTACAATCATCTATAGCAGTATATTGATAAAGCCCCGAGGATATTTTGCAAACATCCATTTGTACACGCTCTCCTGGCACTTTGCAGTTATAACGCTTAATCTGCTTGCGATAGTGGCGTTTAATACGTAAAAGACTTACATCGTGTTTCTTCAAAACTTTGTGTATAGTAGCCAATGCAAAAGAGATATCATGTAAACGCTTCAATTGTTATCTAAGTGAGGAAAGTCACCTCTCCCCACTCGACTTCAAAACCGGACTTGATAGTTTCCCATCATCCGGCTTCTCTCTAATTTGGCGCTTTTCATGCATACTCCCATGTAATTCGTCGTGACAATGCCCATGCAACAAGGATAAATTTTTGCTCATATTATTACGTCTATTCCGGTCTTTATGGTGTATCTCTAGGATATCATCATTTTTGAACCAAAGTTGACATTGATCACATTTACCTTGTTGCAACTTCATTAATTTTATTACTCGTGGTGATTTTCCTGGAACTTTACTTAAGCGATTTGCCCAATATAACCAATCTCCGTCATATAAAGATCTAGATCCTTTCACTTTGATATGCCTTCTTATGGCATGATCTACGTGCCTAACAAGCAGTAAATTATTATTCGTCATAAATCTCCAATTATCGTTATCTTTCTTTCGAAAGTATTTTCTCTTAATCCAATGCTTCCCTTTGTTACAGTGTCTAAAGACTGCCCATTTCCAAAGCTTTCCATGCATATCATGATCTAAAGAACTAAATACTTTATGTGACACTACCGAAGAGTAATACTGACTCCATCCTCTAATAACTGGATTAAGGTTTTTAATTACTGCTTCTTGAGGTGCTGCACGCATTTCTTTAAGTTTTTGCTTAATGATTTTAGCATGTTGTTTTATAGAGAGGCGACTTGGTTTAATTAATAATTTATAACCTTTCTTACTTTGTTTTGTTAAGTATTGTCGTATTGTGAACCCAAGAAAATCAAAACCTGGTATTTGTCCTCCATAAGTTTTTAACGTATGAGATATTTTTGTCTTTGATGGCTTTAACTCTAATCCAATGGTATTTAACCATCTTTCCGTTAGATTTTTTGCCTTAAAAACAATTTCCTCATTTTCATGGAGAATCACACAATCATCTGCATAAGTAATCACACTTAGTGATTGACCAGCATGTTTATGTGAAGCTTTACCATATTTTTTCTTTTGATAATCAAATAGTTCCTTTCTCAATGCCATTTTTAGGTAATATTCTAACCCATGTAGAGCTATACTTGCTAACAAAGGTGAAATAGTTCCGCCTTGTACTGTACCACTCTTTGTGGGTCTAAACGCTTTACCTTCCATAACTCCTGCTTTTAGCCACCTTTTTATAACTTTAGTTAATGTTGGTGTGGTGTTAAGCTTTTTTTGTAATGCATTATGGTTGATGTTATCAAAGCACCCTGAAATATCTGCATCCAGTAAAAATGCTGTTTTCTGTTTTAGTGCTATGAATATAGCTTCAATGGCATCATGACACGACCTACCAGACCTAAAACCATATGTGTTTGGCTCAAATTTTGCTTCCCACTCCGGTTCTATCACCATTTTTACAAGTGTTTGTTTTGCTCGATCTGATATTGTAGGAATACCAAGCGGGCGATACTCCGATGGCTTACCAGGTTTTGGAATCCAAACTCGTCTCGATGGTTTTGCTTTTTCTCTTATATCCAAAGAATATACTAATTGTAACCTTTCTTTTTGATTAAGATTCGCTTTTCCATCTATACCTGCAGTCTTTTTTCCTCTGTTATCCTGAGTTACCTTTCTAACAGCGAGCGTTCTTGCACTTGTTGATCTGAGTAACAATCTCTGAAGATTATGCATCTTTTTGATATCATTACATTGTGAAGCTCGGTAAATTCGTTTTTGTAGCTTAAATGAAGATTTCTCCAGCTTGCGCCAAGGAATTTCATTCCATTCATACCTAACATTTTGTTGGCTCATAACATATTCACTACTATTCACAACTTTACCTTCCAAACTACAGTGTCTACGTTTGCATATCCTAAACATTACCTTAGGCATTAGCTTCTTAGACAATCCCTCTACATAGGAGCATTCGGCTGGCTACCTTCTTAGTTATCCTTTTGAAAATAAAGAATAATAAGAGCTTCTATGTAGTTACTCCGTTCCATAAAATCGTTTCTCGTTAAACTTAGGCTCTTACTATCTGCCGGAAGATTGGAAGCATCTTAATCAGGAAAAGCCGATCCTAATTACCCGTTTCTTCATACCTTTTGGTATATGCGTATTCAACCTTATTTCGCATATTCGAATTAACGACAGTTCAAACATAAGTTTCTTTTCGTAGCCATATCTAACTCTTCTCGAGAGGATTTATCATAAGGTTTGATATTACTCCCTTTTGATCCATGCTTACACCATGAGAATTTGCCACTTTCTTAAGGTGTGGATCATGATTTTACCCAGATGCTATGGGAGATGGAATTTAACCATCACGACATTTATGACCTTCGGGCCGCACCAGCTTGAATACGTCTTGCTCCTAATTTTCTAGCTTTTCTCAGATGAAGAATGAGCTGCTCATTTGACTCGTTGATTTTTTGTAAGGGTAAAGTTTTAGGCCTGCTACTAAGGTTTGACAATCCCTGTGCACCTAGCTTTTCATAACGTTTGTACCATTTTCGTAAGGTAAAGCGTGAAATGTTATAGTGTTGACACACTTTGCCTGCATGACCTAATTTTTTGTATAATTCTATCCAATTCAAACGCAACTTAACTTTGGTATCCATTTACTGATTGCCTCTTGTTGATGAATTTATTCATATTATTGTAATAAGGTATTTAAACTATCACAAGTCAAAGTTTTTATTTTATCTTACATTTTTGCTGTAATAACCTCTATGAATCACACATAGATGCACTATCCTACTTACGTAAAGAAGGTTCTGAAATAGTAAAAGTTTCACAGAATCCTTCAACAAGTATGGAAAGTGTGACTATATCAAAACAACTTTCTTCTGCTCAAGGAGTAAGTAAATAAGAAGACTTTATGAGCTGCTTGCAAATGTAGGCAGCTTATATTTCAGTATCCTTATTTCATGTTCTCTAGAGTGTTTTTATTTCCTGTAATCTTTTTATAAAAACCATAGGCGCCAGTTGGTTTTAAAGTAAAGGTCAAGTATCTGGAATTCTGGACATAAAATCCTCCTGTGTAAAAAAAGTTAGAAAAAAATGCGGTGCATATACGACAGATATACACTGAAGAATATATTTTTTAATAAGTTTGATTAAAAAATCTGCAGACTAAAGATAGATTTTGAGCTCTTAAAATATCTCTAATTGTAATTATAATGAGGTTGGAAATATGCGGAAGTAATTTTTATACGTTAGCTACAGTTAAAACATAATTGACTTTGCCTAGTTAATATTTCAAATTATAAAAAAGGCAAATAATTTCTATGATATTGCAGGGCAAAAAAGGGTTAATAACCGGAATAATAAATAAGAGGTCAATAGCATATGGTATAGCAAAGACCCTCTCAGAACATGGAGCTGAGCTTGCAATCACTTATCAAAATGAAACAATAAAAGAGAAATTATTACCAATAGCAAGTGAATTAAATGTAGAGTTAATATTGCACTGTAATGTTTCAAATGAGGAAACTATAGATAATGCTTTTAAGGAAATAAAGGAGAAGTGGGGTGCTATTGATTTTTTGGTACATGCAATAGCATTCTCCGATAAAAATGAGCTAAATGGTAAATATGTCAATACTTCACTAAACAACTTTATTAATGCAATGCATATATCGTGCTATTCTTTTACTGCTTTAGCGCAAAGAGCGGAAAAAATGATGTTAAATGGCGGTAGTTTACTTACTTTATCTTACTATGGTGCTGAAAAAGTTATGCCAAATTATAATGTGATGGGTTTATGTAAAGCAGCACTTGAAGCAAGTGTAAAATATATAGCATGTGATCTCGGACCACAGAACATCAGAGTAAATGCAATTTCTGCTGGTCCAATCAGAACTTTGGCATCTTCTGGAATAAGTGACTTTCACTCCATATCGGAATGGAATAGAAGTAATTCTCCACTTAGACGCAATGTTACAATAGAAGATGTTGGCAAGGCAGCACTATACTTATTAAGCGACCTGAGTAGTGGTACAACTGGAGAAATTTTACATGTTGATTCAGGGTATAATGTTGTGGGAATGAAGATAGTAGACTAATACAGTACTGCAGATGCATGTGAAGCCTGTGTTTTTTTGTTATCCGAGTAATTGACATTGGAGCCCAGTATCAGCTACTAGAATGACAACATTTTTTACTTAAATCTTCGCATATTAACCATAGAGTTATTATTTTAAAAGTATTTATTGCCGCTGATCTTCTATTTTTACTTCTTCCATTTGGGTTAAGAGATTGTGCGTGAGGGTTGCTCTTGGTGCGCCAAGAAGTGCTTGGAGAACAGTTGGTAAAAATCCAACACAAACAAAGTCTAGCCAACAGTTTGGAACAGACCACTATGTTGCATGAGGTAACGAGTGTAATAGAGCTAGTGGGATGGACAATGCAGGGTACAACGAAAGTGAAGGGATTGAGTTCCGAAATACCTGAAGACATAGAGGTCGACATTTTCATGGCCATGGAAGACAGCATGAAGGATAACGTAAAGGCAAGTTATCACTCACTCTATCGGGATCTGAGACCGTGCCATGTATTGAAATGGACTTCAAGTGAACTTGGGAGATCCTATGCATTCCTACAAAGGTACGCTGGAACAAGTCAACAAAGGCAAGAACTAGCGGAAGATGCAGGGGAAGTCGGACTGATTGATAGTACTCAGAATGTGGGAAAGCCACGTACAAGGGGAAGCGATCAGCAATATAGTAACTGGAATAGGGATTGCTAGGCCAATACAACGGAGGTTGGAATAACATGCAAAATAAACTAAACCAGATAGCAGTAAGAGCAAAGCAAGATAAGCGACTAAATTCACATCGTTAGTCCATCTGATAAATACAGAGAATCTTGCGAGATGTTATAAAGAACTGAAGCGTAACAAGGCTTGTGGAGTAGACCAGATAACAGTGGAATCATACGGAGAAAATCTGAATGAGAAACTCGAAGTGCTAGTAGAAAGTATGAAGAGGAAGCAATATCAACCACAACCAGTAAAGAGGGTATATATACCGAAAGCTGGCAGTAAAGAGAAACGCGGACTCGGAATACCATCGACCGAGGATAAATTAGTACAGATTATGCTGAAGAAGATACTAGAAAATATTTACGAGGCAAACTTTCTGGACAGCTCATATGGATTTCGACCTGGAAGAAACTGTCATCAAGCGGTAAATGCACTAGATAAAGCAGTTATGTACAAGCCAATAAACTACATTGTAGAAGTGGATATCAAGAAGTTCTACGATAATATACAGCATAAATGGCTAATGAGATGTCTAAGGGAACGAATAACTGACCCAAATTTGCGGTGGTTAGTAAAGCGGTTTCTCAAGGCAGGGATAGTCGAAGCTGGAAATTATGAAGCAACAAAACAAGGTAGACCCCAAGGTGGTATAGTAAGTCCTGTATTAGCAAATATATACTTACATTATGTGTTGGATTTATGGAAAGAAAAGAAATTTTAACCAAGATCCAGAGGATATATACAACTAATAAGGTTTTGCGACGATTTTGTGGTTTGTTGCGAAAGTAAGGTAGACGCGGAAGAATTTCTGGAATTACTGAAACAAAGGCTAAATAAATTTGGGTTGGAAGTATCTGAAAACAAGACCAGAGTAGTAAAGTTTTGCAAGAGGGAGTGGCAACAAGCGATAAGAGAGAAACGAAGGACGGAAAGTTTCAATTTTCTGGGGTTTACGCACTATGGTGCAAAAAGTCGTCGTGGTAGATTAATAATGGGACATAAAACCTCAAAGTTAAATCTAGCCAGAAAACTAAAAGAAATCAAGGAGTGGTTGAAAATAGTCCGCGGAAGTATTCGACTTAAAGATTGGTGGCAAGTACTGAAGGCTAAATTAACAGGACACTATAACTACTTTGGTATTAGCTGTGTGATTCATAGAGGTTATTGCAACTAATTTGTCAGATCAAGTCTGAACTTGAAATACCTGTTAAGAGGTTTTGTATTTTTGAAGTGACTTTAACTCTTGGTCATGTTTGTAATTTTGCATGACAAACGTTTCTTTTGATGAAATATAATTTTTTTGTATTTCACTTAGACAAGGAATTGTTTTTTCCAGTTCTTTATATTTTTCCCAAGGAGTCTTTCCCTGAAGAGAGCTATGAGGACGTTGTTTATTATAATATTCTTCCCAATCCCTAAGCTTGACTTGCAGTTCATGATCCTTAATGTTAACGCTACTATAAAATTCATCTAAATCTGTACGCTGCGCTCTTTCTACTTTACCATTTAAATGTGGTGAAAACGGCTTAATTGGACGGAATTTTATTTTCCATTCTTTTAGACACTCTTGCACTTCGTAAGCAAAAAATTCTTGTCCTCTATCGGTTTGAATCCTTTGACAATGAAATGGAGCCCTTTCCCTTAATTGTTTTAAGAAATCCAGAGTATTTTTTGAAGTACGCCTTGAGTATAATGCGATAACTTTATAACGCGTACAATCATCTATAGCAGTATATTGATAAAGTCCCGAGGATATTTTGCAAACATCCATTTGTACACGCTCTCCTGGCACTTTGCAGTTATAACGCTTAATCTGCTTGCGATAGTGGCGTTTAATACGTAAAAGACTTACATCGTGTTTCTTCAAAACTTTGTGTATAGTAGCCAATGCAAAAGAGATATCATGTAAACGCTTCAATTCAGCTTGAATACGTCTTGCTCCTAATTTTCTAGCTTTTCTCAGATGAAGAATGAGCTGCTCATTTGACTCGTTGATTTTTTGTAAGGGTAAAGTTTTAGGCCTGCTACTAAGGTTTGACAATCCCTGTGCACCTAGCTTTTCATAACGTTTGTACCATTTTCGTAAGGTAAAGCGTGAAATGTTATAGTGTTGACACACTTTGCCTGCATGACCTAATTTTTTGTATAATTCTATCCAATTCAAACGCAACTTAACTTTGGTATCCATTTACTGATTGCCTCTTGTTGATGAATTTATTCATATTATTGTAATAAGGTATTTAAACTATCACAAGTCAAAGTTTTTATTTTATCTTACATTTTTGCTGTAATAACCTCTATGAATCACACAGAAGCAAAAAATTCTTCTAATTCTTCAAAAGGACAACTATTTTTCTCTAATTTTACTTTTATAATATTGCTTAACATTGTAACTCCACTAACCGTTTTATACATGTAGCTTAACACTATTTTAATAACTTATTAAGAAAGTTTAATTATTAATTATAATATTTAATAAAATAAATAGACTCTTTTACATTTCATCTGCAAGAATCTTTTCCTTAGTTTGTAAATAAAGATTTTCTGAATCTAATTGCCGCAGGTTACGTTTAGTAATATAATCTCATATTAAATAAAACTTTACCTAAGTTTATGCCAGACTCTACGTTAGTTTTAACAACTATTCTTACATTCTTCATCTTTACGTTGTCACTTTTTTTTATAAAAAGGATATTTGGATCAACGAACAAGAAGATAATAAAATCTTTCAGAAAAATTGCTCAGCAGATTAATGCGCTAGAGCAAGAAATGCAGAGCTTATCTGATGAGGATCTTGCTAGTAAAACTGCGGAATTAAAACAAGAACTGAAAAATGGAAAAACACTAAATGACCTTCTCGTACCTGCATTTGCGGTTGTACGAGAAGCATCACGAAGATTCCTTAACATGAGGCATTTCGACGTTCAGCTAATTGGTGGCATGGTTCTCCATAATGGCATGATATCAGAAATGAAAACAGGAGAAGGAAAGACACTAGTCGCAACTTTAGCTGCATACCTAAATTCTTTAGAAGGAAAAGGTGTGCACGTCGTAACTGTTAACGATTATCTTGCAAAACGAGATACAGAGTGGATGAGTAAATTATATAATTCTCTTGGAGTTTCTGTTGCATTTATTACAAATAATTTGAAAGACGACGAGAGAAAAAAGGCTTATAGCGCAGATATAGTATACTCAACAAATAATGAACTTGCCTTTGATTATCTACGAGATAATATGAAATTTTCTCAAGAAGATATGGTTCAGAGAGGATTCAATTATGCAATAGTAGACGAAGTAGACTCCATACTGATTGATGAAGCGCGTACTCCGCTCATTATTTCTGGCCCACTTGAGGAAAATAATCAGATATATAAGCATATCAATAAAATAGTAATCAAATTAGTTGATTCTGACTATGAAGTCGATGAAAAGAGTAGAGCAGTGTTCCTCACTGAAAATGGCATTTCACGAGTGGAGGAATTACTAAAATCGTATAACCTCATTCCTGGAAATTCCTCGCTCTATGATACTAGCAATATTATACTGACTCATTATATAGATCAAGCACTTCGTGCACATAAGCTGTTTACTGCTGATAAAGATTATATAGTGAAAAACGGTAAGGTGGTAATTATTGATGAGTTTACTGGGCGCATGATGGAAGGTAGGAGATATTCTGATGGTCTTCACCAGGCACTGGAGGCAAAGGAGAATCTTGAAATTCAGCATGAAAGTCAAACTTTAGCATCAGTCACATTTCAGAACTACTTTCGTATGTACAACAAACTTTCTGGTATGACAGGAACAGCAGCAACAGAGGCAGAAGAATTTCGTGATATATATAGATTAAATGTAGTAAAAATTCCAACTAATGTGCCTGTTAAAAGAATAGATGTTGATGATGAAATTTATGGCACAGAAAAAGAAAAATTTAGTGCTGTATTGAAGTTTATAGCGGAATGTCACAAACGTCTTCAACCAGTGCTTGTTGGCACTGTGAGTATTGAAAATTCTGAAAAACTTTCCGATCTTTTGAAAAGCCATTCCCTTAAGCATTCAGTATTGAATGCTCGTTATCATGAACAAGAAGCGTATATAATAGCGCAAGCTGGAATACCAGGCAGCATTACTATAGCAACAAACATGGCAGGACGTGGAACTGATATTCAGCTTGGTGGAAATGTTGAAATGATTGCAAAAATAGAGCTCGAGAAAATAAAAAATGCTGATGAAAGAGAAAAAAAATATCAAGAAATAGTCAAAAGAGTAAAAAAAGATAAGGAAATTGCTATAAAAGCTGGTGGCTTATGTGTTATTGGAACCGAAAGGCATGAAAGCAGGAGAATAGATGATCAATTACGTGGACGTTCTGGCCGCCAAGGTGACCCTGGACTTTCTAAGTTCTTTCTATCACTTGAAGATGATTTAATGAGGATATTTGGTTCTGATAGAATGAGGAATTTTTTGCAAAAAGTGGGACTAAAGAACAACGAGGCTATTCATCATCCATGGATTAATAAAGCACTTGAAAAAGCACAGAAGAAAGTTGAAGTTAGAAATTATGATGTGCGGAAGTCTTTGCTAAAGTTTGATGATGTAATCAACAATCAACGTAAAGTTATTTTTAAGCAGAGAAATCATATTTTAAACAATGAAATCAATGATTTAGTTGAAGTATATAGTGAAGTAAATGAGGATATAATAGAAGGTATAGTACAAAGTGGTTATTACGAAGATTATGTTGAAGATATTGCAAAAGAATTCCACATAAGATACGGGATAACGCTTAATCTAGCAGAGTTTTTGAATAAACAAGAAGCCTTGGATTATATAAATGACAAGATACAAGAATTTTTTACTGAGAAAGAAAAATATTTCAATAGTCAACAAACTACAGATTTGTGGAATACGATAGTGAAACAAGTGATGATCATGACACTTGATCATTTATGGAGGGAGAACCTTTCGGTCTTAGAGAGCCTAAGACAAAGCATAAATTTGCGTGCCATGGGGCAAAAAGACCCACTGAATGAATTTAAACGCGAAGCTTTCTTAATGTTTGAGTCGATGCTTGAAAAGTGGAGGGAGCTTACCATTCACCGCCTAGCGCACTTTAAGTTGCTAGACAATCAAGAAATAGGCAATAGGTCACGCTCTACTAAAAATAGCAGACTTCCAAAAGTTTCAAGAAATGACAAGTGCCCTTGTAACTCTGGAAAAAAATACAAACACTGTCACGGTTCAGTTGCCGTAGTGAATTAGTTGTTGCAAGCACATTATAGCTGCTATAGCTAACCGAAGTAAGATCTGCTCGAGCACTCTGAAAGACAAAATCAATAGCCGAATTAATATTGGGCCAAAAGGTTTGTAGAGACTTTCTTATGGCGTGCTTGATCAGAACTTCTCAATCGGATTTAAATCTCACTTTTACCCACAAATAAAAAAGTGAGTAAAATGGATACCAAATAAATTTGGGATTAAAATGAGTGAAGTAAGTACAAATGTGCAATATACTGATGGCTTAGGGGATAAATGGCTGGAAAGAGAGTTAAAACACGTTAATTTAGGAGATACAAGACTTAATAAGAGACTTATTAAAACCATACGCGTCAAGTTAAGAGATTGTGAGCAAATTTAGAGAGGTTAAAGTGGATACTCTAGCCCTTCTACGTTTGTCTTTTAATGAAAATAGCGACCAAGTTATAGTGAGTTTTTTAAGAAATGCTTTTAAACTATTAATTTTGGTTAATACTAAAAATAACTCTCTAACCCGCCTTTTTAGCTCAATAAATGCCTTTGTTAAGCTAAGTTCTGTATTCTTTTTCACTTCTGTGCAACCAACTATGCCGTGAAATATAAGAATTGCGCACAATTTAGCATATAGTTCACATAATACTCTGCATGGCTTTCCTTTTAGCTTATCAAGCCTGATATGGCTTTTATACAATTTAAATAATAACTCAATTTGCCACCTTACTCTGTAAATCGTTAATACTTGCTCAGCACTAATTTTATTTTCTGGAACATTAGTTATAAATATTGACCAGTTCAACAATTTTTGATTTCTTTTAGAGGATGTATATCCCTGCGATCTTGCTAATCTATTAGCTTTCCTTCTTCTGGCCATAGACTGTTCTTCAGTTAGTTTCTGACATATAATTCTTACTCTAATTTTTGCTTCTTTTCCTAACAATACCTCGTTTTCTAAAAATAACTTATCCTCTAAACATTCTAATAACTCCATTTTTTGATTTGTTTCTACATCATATATGTTGGTATCAGATTTATAACGACTTATGAAATAAGCTCCTATTTCATTGATTTGTTTAAAAGAACTTGGCACAAAATAACCGAGATCAGATATTAGCAAATCATTGCTTAATATATTACTTAAATGTTTCCTATATCCCTGGTCTGATCTTACCCCCTCCGTTAAATTAAGTTGGTCTATTATCTGATTCATGTAGTCGAAAACTAATTGTAACTTTATTCCAGACTTAGTATTGCTTTCATAGCCACTGTAGCTAGTACCATAACCTTTATACATCTCTTCCATACTGTTAGGTAGAGTAATATAGCTACTGTCCAATAATTTAACACTATTAAATTGCTGTAAGATTTTGCAATCAACTTGCAAGATATTTTTAAAGAGAATCACAGATTCATTATACATCCTTTTCATAAATTCCACTGCTTCTTCAGTAAATCTAAAATCCAAACCTTGTTTTGTTATATCTATCGAGTCCTCGTTTAGTAATTGACACATTGTTTCTACGCTACAATTATCAACTCCTATATTACCCAAGACCATGGCTTTTACGAATGATGAACCTTTTAGCTTTCTCTTTCTTTTTATAAACCTTGTTGTAATTGAGATTTTCTCTGCTTTTTCATTAAAAAATTCTTTGAGCTTTTTTGATAAGCAAGTTATTTTATTCATTGGTTCTCTCACTAAAAGTATATCTGGGAGAACTTATACCTTATTATTCTATCTCTTTCATACCTTTATTTCCTTAACTTGACGCGTATGGTTTCAACGCCACTTTCAATATACCCATTCAATACTTTTTTAGCCTTATCTTGAAGCTCTAGTCTCGCCTCCTTTACATTATTGAAATCTTGGATAACGGCTTTATACACTTCATCTTCATTAAAATTGGCATTGTATTTTATTAAAAAAGATAATATGCGAAAACTAGCTACAGCAGTGTGAATTGATTTATTCTTTTCTTTTATCTTACCGAGCAAAAACAAAAACCTGTGAATGAAGTCATGATAATCATCTTTTTGTTCTTCAATTTTATTATCATATGAATTACCAATCATTATTATCTTACAACTAAATAATTAGTATAGTAATATGAATGCTAAGTTACATCAATCAATAAACTTACAGTAAATTTTCCATTCTCAGTTATAATCTCTGCTTCTGTACTCTCAACCCATTCTATCACTTCAGCATTGCAAACTGACTGCAAATCATGCTGAGCAGAATAATTTAACTCATCCTCTTTTACACTCGCTTTTATCATCAACTTTTGTATAAGATGCTTAACTGATACGTTATTATCTGCTTTTATTTTTCTCACAAGGTTTAATATCTGTACGAAATTATCTCCCATTTCCTCAGAATACTTATCATAGATAAGTTCTTCCTTGTTAGGCCAATTACTTTTATTGTGAACAGAGTTATAACTATACAACTGATGATATATTTCCTCTGTAATGTATGGCAAAAATGGTGCAAATAACCGCAAAATAATATTGAGTACATATGCCAAACTCTGTTTCGCACTCATGTTTGCCTCGCTGTCCAATGCATCTCCATATGCACGTTTTTTAACTAACTCTAAGTAATTATCACAAAAATCTTTCCAAAAAAATTCTTCTATTGCGCTCAAAGCTTCGCAGTATTCAAACTGTAATAGGTTGTTCGTCGTTTTTTCTATCACTTTATATAATTTGGACAATATCCACTTATCCATCGTCTCACTGATGGAATTTATGCTCAATGCTTGATGTTTTTCCATAAACATGGAAACAAATTTGCTAGCATTCCAAAGTTTCGTAACAAGTCGTTTGCCAATTTTGAAGATATTTTCAGAGTAGACTGTGTCAACTCCAAGTCTTGAGTTTGCTGCCCAATAGCGTACTACGTCAGCTCCATAGGTTTCAAGCATTACATGAGGAGTGATGATATTACCTTTTGATTTACTCATCTTTTTTTTATCATCGGCCAAACACCAACCACTAATCATGATATTTTTCCACGGCAGTGAATCTGCATGATAATGTGCCTTCAAAATCGTATAAAAAGCCCAAGTTCTTATTATCTCATGGCTTTGGCTGCGCAGATCTGCAGGAAATATCTTATCATACCGATGGCTTGGTAAACCGAGCTCACTGTTTACTGCCAGTGCACTTAGTTGAGTAGTGATCGCACTTGTGGCCCACGTATCCATTACATCTTGGTCTGGGGTAACCTCTTCTTTAATATACCCTTTTGGCAAATCTTTGAGTGGATCGATAGGCAAATCCTTTACTTCAGCTAGAATGATTTTACCCTCCTCCCCTTTACGTTTTGAATACCACACCGGAAATGGCACACCAAAATAACGCTGTCTTGAAATGCACCAATCCCAATTTAGCCCTTCTATCCATACCTCCATGCGTTTACGCATAGACTTTGGATGCCAACTACACTTTTTTACTTTATCTAACACTTGAGCTTTTTGCTCTAAAGTCTTGATAAACCATTGATAAGTTGGTAATATTTCAAGTGATGCACCAGATCTTTCTGCACACTTTACGAAATGAGAAATGTTAGTACTTTCTATCAAAAGGCCCTTTTCAGTTAGGATTTCAATAATTCTCTTTCTTGCTTCTTTAACCCTTAGGCCATTTATTTCATCGTAGATTCCAGCGTCACGCGCTGGAGCGTGTGTCTCCTCTAATGGCTGGATTCCAGTGTCAAGCACTGGAATGTCACTCCCCTTTGTCATCCCAGTGCCTTGACACTGGGATCTATTATTACCATACACTGAATCTAGACTTATCCTACCATCCTGATCGATAATAATTTTCATCGGCAGACCATGCTTTTGCTGCCAATATATGTCGAGCTCATCACCAAACGTACAGCACATAACAAGCCCAGTACCTTTATCTATTTTAACTTTATCATCAGCTATTATTGGAACTTTTGCTCCTGTTATTGGCACCACGGCTATTTTTCCAATCAGCTGAGTGTAGCGTGCATCTTCTGGATGGCAAAAAACTGCAACACATGCTGGAAGCAACTCAGGCCGTGTAGTTGCAATCTTAATCTGCTCATTTTCTTCAGTGGAAAAAACTATCGTGTTCAAAAATGACTCAAAGACTTTATCCTCTATTTCTGCTTGTGCAATTGCAGTTTTATCGACTGGGTCCCAAAGAATAGGTTGCATTTTTCTGTATGCATACTCTTTATTATATAGATCAATGAATGACATTTGAGAAAGTGCCACAGCTTCCTTGCTGATCGTGTGGTATTCCAAATCCCAGTCATAGCTAATGCCAACTGATTTAAACAATTCCTTGAATTCTTGCTTTGATTTTTCAATAACCTCATGGCACATCTCTATAAATTTTTCTCTGCCAACTTCTTTTGCGCGGGTTTTATAGGTTTGCTCAACTAACCTTTCAGTCGGAAGGCCATTATCATCAAACCCAATTGGATAAAATACATCTTTTCCCAGCATACGCTGAAACCTTGCAATAAAGTCTGTGTGGCAATAGCTGAATATATGGCCAATATGCAACTTTCCTGATATCGTTGGTGGGGGCGTATCTATAGTGAAAGTGTTACCCTTTTCACTACTCCATTTATAAACTTTACTTCCTTCCCATAATACATTGTATTTGTCTTCAACTTCTCTAAAGCTGTATTTTTCTTCCAACATAAATATTTTTCAGTTTTAAGCTTTAAGTTAGCACAATTGAGCAAATACAGCAATTTTAATGTCTGACATTTTAGTTTATAATACAAAATTTCTTGATTTTAGTTTTTTATGTATTACACGATAAATTTTTAGTATTGAGGTTTATTATGCCTGATTTTAAATTTTCTGATTTACAAGATCTTGTTAATGCTCTATATGATCCATACTATCTGCCCTCCAACGAAAAAATAAAACTAGCAGAATTGCTTGAGGACGTGTTGGAACTAGAAGTTAAAAAAAGCCCAGAAAAGGCAATATCTAAATTAAAAAATAAAATAAAAAATGAACTAAAAAGTGAAGTATCGAATGAACTGAAACAAAAAATAAATACTCAAATCCAGCAGTTACAGCAAGAAAAGAAAATATTAGAAACCAAAAATGAAGCAAATAAACAACTAAAAGAAAAAGCAACATACATCGCTACTGCTAGTACTGGTCTTGCTGTTGGGTTAGTAGTGTATATTACACTTGAACATACAACTAAATTGGACATGTGGTTAATCGTTGTTATAGCAACAGTATCTGCATTCTTAGCTGGTGGTTTAATAATGAAACCTAGCTCTCAAGTAAATGGAACACAAGAACCACAAGGAGTAGCAAATAAGAATTCAGTCTAGCTTGATATAGTTTTTTTCATTTCATTGCCTTTCCAAATTTGAAGCAGGTTGTTTGAGCCATAGTACAAAGTAAATATAGTAATTTTACACTAAAATTTTTAGTTTTGTTTCTGTGGGTTAGTTGGTACGAGCCTTGCCTTTAAGAAGATGTAAAATCACAATTATTACGAATAACATTCCACCAATAACTGATATAGCTCCACCCGTAATAAAACAAGCACGTGCCAACATTGATGAAATACTTGGCAGATCTGCAACTTTTCTTAAGGCACCATATCCACCAAGCCAAACAAGTCCAGTAATGTGGAGAAAATGTCCCAAGCTATATGCATAAATCTGTAATCTTACTATGGAGCTTTTTATTTCTTTACAGCCCAATTTTGGTAACAGCCAGTAGACAAAATTCATAAAAGCTATAGTAATACCAACCACAGAACCGTGATAATGCGCAGGGATAGTGACATTTCCTTCAATAGTTAGCACTCCAAGCACACCTCCATAAATGAACAATACAAACGAGTGGAGAAGATAATTGCCCTTATCATTGAGCAGAGTTTTTGTGTTGCAATACACTAATATTGTTAAAAAGCACGGCAGAACTGCTCCAGCAATTCTCATATGCCAGGTAAAAAACTGTATCAATTCAGCACTATCCGCCGAATAAATAAAGTATATAAACGGCGCACCTACGGTCAAAACTGTGTTTATAAATAGTGGTAAAATGGTAATTTTATTTAGACTAATATAGCGAGCATTCAGTATGATCAAATAAACTAAAAACATTGCTTGAGCAAAGGCAAACTGCAGTAAATGTCCGCCTCCCCAAAAGAGATATTCATAAAATAAATTCTTGTCTGAGTGATATAGACCTGGAGGCATATTTTTATGTGCTAAAACAACACAAAGAAATGATGACACAAGTATAATGACCAGGCCAATTTGTCCGATTGAAAGATATGAGTCTTGTTTATTTGATATGTAGGCTAGAGCTGTATTTATCAATATGCTGGTAATGAAAAGACTGAGTCCAAGTAAAAATAATTTGTTTTGTAATACAGGTATATAGTTACTTTTGATAACTTCAGTATTTGGAACAAATGCAGATATAAACATTAGCAGCATGGAAAGGATTGAAAGAATCCATGAGAAGTTAAACCAATGATTGGTGTGTTTTAAGTTTATGATGAAGAGCAGAGATATTATAGAGCACATCCATACCAAAATTGACAAATTTACGTGTATCACCAGTGCATTATCAAAGATATATTGTGCAGAAGAAATGAGAGAAGAAATAAAAGGCAATCGTAGAAAAATAACAATTATTGACAGCAGTCCAGAACAAGCAAGAGCAAGTACTGCCAAGAATATCCATTGCCTGCAAAGTGAAGCGTTATTTTGTATGTTGAGCATTTACTTTTAGGTACTATAGCATAAGACAATGTACATTTTTCAAATTGATATGCATAGTTTAAATGAATGACATTACAACAATATCTTTCATCGTGAAAATGCTGCATCCATTTCCATTTCATATTATGGTAATATTACTGACAGCGTTAGTCTGGGCTATCGAAATGTGTTTTAACCAATACTTGATAAAAATTATTACAGTAAGAGAATCTTTACATAATGGCATGACATTACGTTAATGCTTTTGATCCACAATTAAGAACATTTTCGTTGTGATTTACGTTTCTAGTATGTATATTAATGGATCTTGTTTTCACTAAATAATGAAAATAATAATTGTCATGATAATGTTATTGTATAGTAACTATACAATGGCAAGCGAACGAATAAGTTTAGTAGATAAAAAATTATCTCAAGGATATGTAGCTCCAATACTTACAGAAAATAGCGTTATTTTACCAGACAAGCACGGTACCTTATATTCCTTTGATATCGATAACCCAAGAGTTATAAATTGGAAATTATACCTCTCAAGTAGGAAAAAAATTGGTAATATGAGTTTATCGAGCTACAAAGAAAATGTTTTCTTTGTAGTGGATAACATTCTACACACAATAGATGCGAAAACAGGGGAGATTCAATGGGAAAAAGAATTAAGAGCTCCGGCAAGAGGGAAAGCAATAGTAATAAACAATAAGTTGGTAGTATTGACTATTGATAACTATCTACATGTATTTGATATAAAAGATGGCAGCCCCATTTGGGCTTATCAAAATGGTATAAATGAGGTTCGAGGTTTATATTCCATCTCACCAGCAGTCTCTAATGATAAAATAATGGCACCATTTTCAAATGGCGAGTTAATAGCTTTTAATGAAGAAGGTAAAAAACTATGGAGCCAAAAATTAGCTACAAATCTTTTAGACACACAGCTTACAGATGTAACTACTACACCTAGAGTACACGATAATATCTTAATAGCTACGAGCAACTCTTATATTTATAGCATTGACGTAAACTCAGGAAATATTTTATGGTCAAGGCCACTACAAGTAAAAAGTATATCAAACATTGAGTCATATTATAGCCCTCTTATTCCTGCAGAGAAACAAAAAGAAGGCGGAAGAATTTTCATGGTGACTAAAGATAATAAGGTAATTGGCATCGACATACAAAGTGGAAAAACAGTTTGGACATCTGATTTTATAGAGAATGTGCAATTGTTTGTTCCAATTATGTATGCCCATACGCTTTGGGTAACAAGTAATAAAGGTTCAATATTTGCTTTTCCTGGATCTGAAAGTACAGGAAGGGTAATTAAAATACCCGGTAATGTGTTTCATCCTCCAGTATTTACCCATGGTAAGATGTATATAACGACTGAAGGAAATGGTGTTTATTCTTTAGAAAATAGGTTTGTTTTTTATGACTGATTATGATTTGATTATTATAGGTGGTGGTCCAGGTGGTTACAAATGCGCTATTGCTGCTGCAAAACTTGGACTCAAAGTTGCTTGTATAGACAAAAATAGCATTTTTGGTGGCACGTGTTTGCGAGTTGGGTGTATACCATCAAAAGCATTACTCCATTCCTCTTATCAGTATGCTAGCGCGAAAAATAATCTATCAAAACTTGGCATAAAAGTTAAGGATGTAAGTCTCGATTTGAGAGAAATGATAGGCTATAAAGACGCTAGAGTTCAGGAACTTGGAAAAGGCATAGAATATCTGTTTAACCTTTACAAAATTACTAAGATCAATGGACTTGGAAAAATTACTTCTTTTGATCAAGGCAATCTTGAAGTTTCAGTTGAAGGTAAGGTGCTGAAGACAAAAAATATAGTAATTGCAACCGGTTCTGACGTTATTTCTTTGCCAGGAATTAATATCGATGAGAAAAGTATTATTTCATCAACTGGTGCATTGTCTTTAACTGAAGTACCAAAAAAACTTGTCGTAATCGGAGCCGGAGCAATAGGGCTTGAAATGTCTTCTGTATGGAGGAGGCTAGGGTCTGAAGTCACTGTAGTAGAATTTTTTGACAGAATCGCTGCAGCAATGGATGGAGAATTAAGTAAGTCTCTACTTTCTAGTCTACAAAAACAAGGAATAAAATTTTTACTTAGCACTAAAGTTGAGGGAATAAAACAAAGTAGTAACTCTTTGAGTGTGAAAGTTTGCTCTGTAAAAGATAATCAAACAAACACTATAGAGGCGGATAAGGTATTGGTGGCAGCAGGACGCAAACCATGTACTGATGGTCTTGGTATTGATGAAAAAATGGAAAAAGATAATCGCGGTTTCGTTCAAGTTAACAACAGATATGAAACTAATGTGAAAGGAATATTTGCTATTGGTGATGTGATTGGTGGAGCAATGCTTGCTCACAAAGCTGAGGAAGAAGGGGTGGCAGTTGCAGAGATACTAGCAAGGCAATTGCCTCACGTTGATTATGAAATCATACCGTCAGTCATTTACACCTACCCTGCAGTTTCTTCAATCGGTAAAACTGAAGAAGAACTAAAAAGTGCTGGTCGAAAGTATAAAGTTGGTAAATGTCAATTTGCTGCAAACGGTAGAGCAAAAGTCACTGACGATGCTGAGGGATTCGTGAAAGTTCTGACTTGTAGCAAAGCAGATACAATACTCGGTGTACATATCATAGGAGCATACGCTGATACGCTAATCAATGAAGCAGCGGTTGCAATGGCATATGGTGCAGCAGCAGAGGATATATACAGAATTTGTCACTCTCATCCTGATATAAATGAAGCCTTTAGGGATGCGTGCATCGATGCTTTCTTTAAAAAGTAACTGTGGACCTCGGTTCAATCATTGAAAAATGGTATGATTGGCTAAAGTACAACAGGTCTTACTCACCAAACACTTTGGAGTCATACATGAGGGACCTCAAAGATCTTATAAGTTTCCTAAATACTCACATTGGTGAAGAAGTAAATGTTGGCTCTTTAGAAAAATTAAGCATACCTGAACTGAGAAGTTGGTTTACCTCTCGTTATGCAAGAGGTGTAAATGCAAGATCTAACACTCGCGCATTGTCAGTAATCAGAAATTTTTTCAAATATATAAAAAACAATTATGAAATAAATAATGAAGCGGTATTTTCTTTATCAAGGCCAATTCAGAGAAGAACTCTACCTAAAGCACTTTCAATATCTAACATAGAAACTCTATTGAAAGAAATGAAATTGCCTGATCTAGGCGAGCCTTGGGTGGTAAAAAGAGAAATTGCAATTGTCGTTCTGCTATATGGTACGGGCTTAAGAATCACTGAAGCACTGAATCTTAAGGTTAGTGATATTAGCAATGAAAGTTTAATAGTAACAGGTAAGGGAGATAAACAAAGGCAGGTATTTATTCTTCCAGTAGTAAAAAAGTGTATACAAAAATATATAAAAGCTTGTCCCCACTTTGACGAAGCGGGACATCTTTTTGTGGGGGTAAGAGGAAAAAAATTGGGAAGAACTTATGTTGCTAATCGTTTGCAAAAAATAAGAAGATTTTTAAACTTACCAGAAATTTTATCTCCACATGCATTTCGCCATAGTTTTGCTACTCATTTGCTTCAGGAAGATATTGACATAAGATCAATACAACAGCTGCTTGGCCACTCAAGCCTTGAAACTACTCAAGTTTACACTCACCTAAATTATCAAGATGTCTTCAATATGTATAAAAACTTTCAGAAGAGTTTGAATAAAAAATCGAAATCTTAACTTCGTCTTAAATCGATAATATTGCCGAACTGAGTGCTTGCAACATCATTCAGTACTGTACTTGCTTTATATAAGCAATAGTGACCAGCAGAGAAGAAAGCAAAAACGTTTTGCAAAAGGTTATGAATGAAAGAGAATAGACAGCAGAATTTAAATTAGAAGCTATGTAAAGAAACAAGTCAAGCAAATAGCAAAAGATCTGGGACCGTACACCTAGGCACTCAATTTTAATTTTTCACTCAAAACCAAGTTTACGACATCAGGGCTGGCTTTTCCTTTGGTGGATTTCATGACTTCACCAACAAAGAACCCATACAATCTTGTTTTACCACCCTTATATTCTTGAACTTTATCTTGGTTGTCATTGATGATTTTATCTATTATCTCTGAGATTTGACATGTGTCAGTTATTTGCTTGAGATTCTGCTCTTCTATAATAAGGGATGCAGGCTTTCCAGTTTCAAACATAATATCAAAAACTTGTTTACCAAGTTTAGCAGAGATCGTTCCATCGACGATAAAGTCGAGGAGTTCGGATAAAGCATCTGCTTTAATTGGAGAGCTAACAATATCAATATTTGTTTTATTTAAACGACCGAAAAGCTCGACGGTTAACCAGGTAACTGCAATCTTTGAATCATGCTTTTTTGCTAATTTTTCAAAATAATCGGCAATTTCTTTATCAGAAGTGATAACGTCTGCATCATATTCATTGATACCTAATTCCTCTATGTATCGAAGTTTTTTTTGATCTGGCAACTCGGGTAAAGATGATTTAATAGAATCAATTTTGTCTTGGCTTATTTCAACAGGTAGCAAATCAGGTTCAGGGAAATATCTATAGTCACTTGAATCTTCTTTGCTTCTCATCACTTTTGTTTTTCCTAAAGTGACATCAAACAATAAGGTATCTTGACTTATTTCTCCTCCGCTTTCCAAAATTTTGATCTGCCTTTGTGCTTCATAATCTATAGCTTGTACAATATAACGTATTGAATTTAAGTTTTTTATTTCACAACGAGTGCCAAATGTGCTACTACCCTTTGGGCGAACAGAAACATTTGCATCACAGCGAAGTGACCCCTTTTCCATATCACCATCACATGAACCGATGTAACGCAAAATCTGCCTCAATTTTTTCATGAATTCTGCAGCTTCTGCAGATGAACGAAGATCTGGCTCTGAAACAATTTCCATTAAAGCAACACCTGCACGATTTAAATCTACGTAAGTTTTGCTTTCTTCATGAATACTCTTTCCTGCATCTTGCTCTAAGTGAATTCTTGCGATTCTTATTTCTTTTTCATTATTATTGATAAACACTTTACCATTTTTAACTATTGGCTCAAAGAACTGGGTTATTTGGTAACCTTGTGGTAAATCGGGATAAAAATAATTTTTACGATCAAAGTAAGAGCATTTATTAATTTCTGCAGAAAGTGCAAGACCGGTACATATTCCTTGCTCTATGCAGAAATAATTTAATATTGGCAATGTACCTGGCATTGCTGCATCAACTAGAGAAACTTGAGTATTGTGCTCAGTGCCAAATTCCGTTAGTGAACTAGAAAATAGCTTTGTCTTAGAAGAAACCTGAGCGTGTACCTCAAGTCCAATTACTGTCTCCCAGTTTTCTTTTGTCATGTATTTTATTCAATTAATAACTTTATATTCTGCAAACTAGCACAAAAAGTCAAATAAAACTTATTTAACCTATGATCCAAGAGCGTTGTATATCAATAATATAAGAGTTACTACAGTTTCTATTGACTAGGCTGTTATATAATAAAGTTAAGTGCTGCCAAAAAATATCTATAGTAGGCCAAAACATAATTTTGATGGCAACTGATTAGCTAACAAATTTATAAACATCAGTATATAGTTCATCAATGCCTGGCTCTTTACTATTTTTAGCAAAATCTTCTGACTTTTTTACTAAATCTCGTATTTCCTTATCAATAGCTTTGCATTCTTCATCAGAAGCGATTTTATTGTCTGTTATATACTGCTTTAGGGTGCTTATAGGATCATGATTTTGCTTCATATCTTCAACTTCTTCTTTTGAGCGATAAGTAGCAGGATCTGACATTGAATGGCCACGATATCGATATGTCTTCATTTCAAGCAAGAGAGGTCCTTTTCCCCCACGTACATGCTCAGCTATTTCACTTGTTAACTCATAGACAGAGAAAAAATCCATTCCATCAACTTGTTTTCCAGGAATACCAAAACTCTCTCCTCTTTTATATAGTTCAGTTACTAAAGTTGATCTTTGTACAGAAGTTCCCATTGCGTATTCGTTATTTTCTATGATATAAACCACAGGTAACTTCCACAAAGATGCCATATTAAATGATTCATATACTTGTCCTTGATTTGCAGCACCGTCACCAAAATATGTGAATACAACGTTATCTTTTTTCTTGTATTTATTAGCAAATGCTATTCCTGTGCCAATTGGGACTTGTGCACCTACTATTCCATGTCCACCAAAGAAATTTTTTTCAACATCAAATATGTGCATGGAGCCACCTTTGCCTTTTGAACACCCTGTTTCTTTGCCGGTTAGTTCTGCCATCACAACATTCGGATCAGAGTTACATGCAAGCATTAAGCCATGGTCTCTATAGCTTGTGATAAAAGCATCACCAGATTTTGATGCAGCTTGAGTCCCAACTGCAACTGCTTCTTGCCCTATTGATAAGTGACAGAATCCGCCTATTAATCCCATTCCGTATAATTGTCCTGCTTTTTCCTCAAATCTGCGTATGAGAAGCATTTTTCTGTAGAATCCAATCACCTGTTCTTTAGTGAAATTTTCTGCTTTCATATTGACTTTCTTTTATTAAATTGAGATCATACCAGAAATTTTTAACATTTTATAATACTATCTATATGGATTACTATCACTGGCTTGAAGCTTTTCACGTTATCTCTGTAATTATGTGGGTGGCAGGTATGCTCTATTTACCAAGGCTTTATGTTTACCATGCATCTGTAAAACCAGGGTCAGAAAATGACAGCTTACTTCAAATAATGGAGAAGAGACTCCTTAGATATATCATAAACCCTGCAATGCTTTTCTCCCTTAGTTTTGGAATTATGCTAATGATTATTAGGGAAGCATATCGCGAAGGGTGGTTTCATGTAAAAGCGCTAGCATTATTCTTAATGTTTGCTATTCATGTCCTACTTGCAAAGCATAGGAAAAATTTTGCAGTGGGCTTGAATAAGAAAACTCACGTTTATTTTCGTGTTTTAAACGAAGCAGTAACAGTGTTAATAATAATTATAGTTATTATGGTTATTGTAAAACCTTTTTGATTTTCTAGCCTAATGCTGAACCATTGAATGGAGTATAAGAATTGTTACTAAATAGTTTATTCTGATGTTCCGTAGTCTAAGTAAAGTACTTAAGGTATAGATTCTTTGTTTTTGTGTGTTATCCTGGTTAACAAGAATTCGCAGTAGTATTATAATGAGTAAGTTAAAAAAGCTTAGTGCTGGACTTTCTTTGACAGGCCTGATTGGTAGTGATGATATAGATATGCAAAGGGCAGGAAATAGAAAGAAGAAATATCAATTTTTGGATAAGACGTTCGCATGGATTGATGCGATGATAAATTTTATTTTTAAACGTGAGAGTAATAACGTAAATGAAGTCCTAAAAGTCACATGGGGACCACTATTTTTTGGTTTAGTGGTGATATTCATCTTTTTTGGAATAGGTGGTATTTGGTCAGCTATAGCTCCAATTGACGGAGCAGTGCATGCAAGTGGAGAAGTTATTGTCTCTTCAAATAGAAAAATAGTGCAACACTTGGGTGGGGGAATAATAAGCAAAATTTTAGTAAAAGAAGGTCAAGCAGTTAAAAAAGATGAGCCTTTAGTTTTATTAAGTGATGTTAACGAAAAGGCAAATTTGAGTATAATTAAAGAAAAACTCTTATCACTTTTGGCAACTGAAGCAAGACTTATTGCAATTAGGGGAGACTTAGATACGCTAGAATTTTCTGATGAGGTTAAAAGATTATCTAACGATGAACCTGTAAATAAAGCGATAAAGAATCAGGTAAAGTTGTTCAACTCTCAGAGAAAGAGTATATTAGGAAAAACTGACATACTGCAACAACGTATAAAGCAGTTAAATGATGAATTAGCAGGGCTAAATTTTCAACTAAATGCAGCCCATAAGCAATATGACTTGATAACTGAGGAGTTAGAAACAAAAAGACAATTACTTGATAGTGGCCATATAAGCAAACCACACATTTTAGCTTTAGAAAAACAGTTTGCTGAAATTGAGGGTAGAGTTGGACATTACCGTTCTGCAATATCTCAAGTACAGCAAAAGATTGGAGAAAATGAGTTAGAGATTATAAATGTGAAGAATGATGCTCAAGAAAGAGCAAATGCTGAGCTTAAGGAAGTTAATACATCTATTGCAGACTTAAAAGAGAGGCTGATGGTTGCTGAAGATTCGTTAGCACGTACAATAATTAAATCACCTCAAGATGGTATAGTTACAGATATAAGATACCACACTGAAGGTGGTGTTATACAATCTGGAGTTCCAATCATGAGTATAGTACCATCAGATGATGATCTAATAATAGATGCTAAAGTTCTAACCAGAAACATAGAAGAGATACTGTCAGCAAAAAAGAAAGATAGCAATATAGTCTCTATCGACGGACTAGAAGGGCTGAAAGTTAAAGTAAGGCTGAGCGCTTATAGTGCACGTCGCTTAAGTTTAATTAACGGTATAGTAAACCATATTTCCCCTGATGCTCTTGATGATCCAAGGATGGGGCGTTATTATTCAGTGCGAGTGGTGATACCAAAATCAGAACTTGCTCAATTTAAAAACGTATACCTATATCCTGGTATGCCAGTAGAAGTATATATAGTTACTCAATCCCGCACTCTTTTATCGTTCTTGTTTACACCTATAATTGCAACATTCGATAGATCTTTCATAGAGAGATAATTTATTTGGCTTTTCTAAAAAATTTGTTTACAGAGTTTGATATGCAAAAAAATTTACACACAAGTAGTGTATTATTTTATAATTATTTTCTATAATATGTAAATCTTTGATTTAAGATGCAAATGCTAACGTAAACATTAAAGGTTAATTAGTAAACTCAGCTGTATAATAGAATTAAAGGAATTAGTAAGATTTTTACCTTAATGAATTATAAATAGACAAACTTACCTAAAGTTTAATAGTGTCTGTTACTGCTTTTAGGTGTGAGGCTAGAGGGTTATTAGCAATAACAGACACTATTAAACTTATTATAGAATTTCCTTAAAGTAAATACTTAACTTAAAATATTATAATATTTTAACTTAAAATAGATTCATGTAAATGCTTTTTCCTCAAGTTAGTATCGTATTATTATATTTATTAAATGCTAAAAAAACATTAATCATCATTTACTTTTGATTCAATATTTAGCAAAACACTTGTGTACATTCTATAATCTCTGTTTGCATAGTAAGTTTATATATATTATTATACAGTTAGTTTTACAGCAAAAAATATGGTGAAGTTATTTGCATTATTGATAATGTTTTACTCAAACATATCAATTGCTTCTGCTCCTACTTCTTGGCAATTTGGATTTCCTGCGCCTGCAACTGAGATAATGGAGGTTATAGTTAAGTCACATTCGTTTGTGATGAGTGTAATGATTGCAATTATGCTTTTTGTATGGGCCCTGCTTGCTTATGTAGTATTTCGCTTTCGTAAGGGCAAAGTGAAAAATGTTAGTAAAATAACTCATAATATCTTTGTAGAAATTATCTGGTTTGTTATACCAACGATTATTGTTGGGGTATTGGCTTTTAAAAATGCTGAATTAATTAAACTACAGGAGAAAGTGCCAAAAGCTGACATAACACTAAAAGTTATTGGTCATCAATGGTATTGGAGTTACCAGTACCCAGAATATCAAGGTATTTCATTTGACAGCTATATAAAAGGAAAAGAAGACTTTACCGAAAGAGATTTAAAACTATTCTCTGTTGATAATAACGTTATTTTACCTATCAATACTAATATTCGTTTACAAGTGACAGCAGGAGATGTAATACATAGCTGGGGAATACCGGCTTTTGGTATAAAAATTGATGCAATACCAGGTAGGCTGAATGAAGCATGGTTTGACGTCACGAAGCCCGGTATTTATTATGGGCAATGTTATGAACTATGTGGTCAAGGTCATGGATTTATGCCAATTGTTGTTGAAGCAGTGAGTAAAGAAGATTTTAATAAGTGGATTGAAGATAAAAAATTAGTAAGTTAAGTTTGGAGTATAGATATGAGTGATGCACCAAAAGGTATAAGACGTTGGCTGTTTTCTACTAATCACAAAGATATAGGGACACTATACATTATTTTTTCCATATTAGCTGGAATTATTGGTGGATTATTATCGGTAATTATTCGTACTCAGCTAATGCATATTAATATACTTAACAATAATTACCAGCTATATAACGTAATGATTACAGGGCATGCGGTAATAATGGTGTTTTTTATGATAATGCCAGCCTTAATGGGAGGATTTGGTAATTGGTTCGTACCTCTCATGATTGGTTCACCAGATATGGCATTTCCTCGTATGAATAATTTAAGTTTTTGGTTGTTAGTTTCATCTTTTATTTTGCTTATCCTCTCGGTATTTGCTGGCGAAGGTCCTGGAACAGGATGGACTTTATACCCACCTTTGTCGCAAATTATGTCCCACCCAAGTGCAGGAGTTGATCTTGCTATACTTGCACTTCATATTGCTGGTATGTCATCAATTGTTGGGGCGATCAACTTTATAGTTACCATATTCAATATGCGTGCAAAAGGTATGTCACTCACTAAGATACCACTATTTGTTTGGTCTATTTTACTCACATCATTTATGTTAATTGTTGCCTTACCGGTACTTGCTGGTGCTATAACTATGCTGCTCACTGATCGTAATATAGGTACCTCCTTTTTTGATCCTGCTGGTGGTGGTGATCCTGTGTTATTTCAACATCTGTTTTGGTTTTTTGGTCATCCAGAAGTTTACATAATTATTTTTCCTGCATTTGGTATCATCAGTCAGGTTGTGTCAACTTTTTCTCATAGGCCAGTATTTGGTTATATGGGAATGGTTTATGCTATGATAGGAATAGCAACGTTTGGCTTTATGGTTTGGGCTCACCATATGTTTACTGTTGGGCTTAGCGAGGATGCTGCTATATTTTTTAGCACTAGCACAATTTTCATTGGTGTTATAACTGGTGTAAAAGTCTTTAGTTGGATTGCAACTATGTGGGGTGGAGCGATTGAATTGAAGACACCAATGCTATTTGCATTAGGTTTTATTTTCATGTTTGTTGGAGGTGGTATAACAGGGATAATTCTTTCTCACGGTGGAATAGATAAGCTTTTGCACGATACCTATTATGTCGTTGCTCACTTTCACTATGTCATGTCGCTTGCTGCATTATTTGGAGCTTTCGCCGGTTTTTATTATTGGATAGGCAAAATGTCAGGTAAGCAATATAACGAGTGTTTAGGAAAGATACACTTTTGGCTCACTTTTATTAGCACCAATGTCACTTTCTTACCCCAGCATTTCCTGGGATTAGCAGGTATGCCAAGGCGTATACCTGATTATCCCGACGCGTTTATCCCTTGGAATTATATATCCTCAATTGGCTCATATATGTCCTTTGTTTCAGTTATGTTCTTTGTATTTATAGTTATACATCTCTTTAAGTGGGGCAAAAAAACTGGAGATAATCCTTGGGGGGGTGATACCTTAGAGTGGACGGTATCTTCACCACCACCTTTTCATACTTTCGAAAAGCCACCAGTGGTAAAATAAAGTGTATATAAGTGCTTTGTTAAACGTTGAATCGACAATATTGGACTTTTGGCATTTGCTGAAGCCAAGGATAATGTACCTTGTAGTGTTTACTGCAATTGCTGGAATGGTTGCTGCACCAGGTAGCATTCATCCTTTCCTTGCACTAATATCTCTTATGTGCATTGCTCTTGGTTCAGGATCTGCAGGTGCAATAAATATGTGGTATGACAGAGATATAGACTTGCTTATGGAGAGAACAAAAAACCGCCCTATACCTTCAGGTAGAGTTTCTGCAGAAAGCGCGCTTGAATTTGGCATAACTCTTGGAATATTGTCAGTATTTATCATGGCAATAGCAGTGAACCATGTTTCTGCTGCTTTGCTTGCAATTAGCATATTATTTTATGTTTTTGTGTATACAATTTGGCTCAAAAGGCGTACTCCGCAGAATATTGTTATTGGTGGTGCAGCAGGTGCTTTTCCTCCAATGATTGGCTGGGCGGTTGTAACTGACTCTGTAAGCTGGGAAAGTTGTATTCTATTTTTAATAATTTTTATGTGGACTCCACCACATTTTTGGGCTCTATCCTTAAATAGATCTGAAGATTATACAAAAGCATCGATTCCAATGTTCAATATCGTTTATGGTCCAGAAAAAACGAGGAAATATATATTAATCTATAGCGTGTTACTCGTATTAACTAGCTTACTTCCAGCACTATTTTTGAAAAAGGCTCTATTTTACCTCAGTATGGCAATTATTGAAGGGTGTGTTTTTATTTGGTTTGCTGCATCCGTTATAAGGCTTAAGAGTCATAGCTCGCAGAAAAAAATGTTTTCTTATTCGATTTCTTATCTATTTTCTCTGTTTGCCAGCGTTATTTACTGCTCTATTGATTTGTTTTAACCATGAAAGAACATAAAAACTATCTTTTACTTTCTCTTCTAATAATGCTCGTTGTAGCACTTTTTTTTATTTCCATAATAAAATTTAAAGGTGCAGCTTAAATTGCCTCTATATCTATAAAAATTGTGATTTTATAGAAGCAACGATATACTTTATTAATTCACTACAGTTAAAGATGAAGAAAAAGGAAGTGACAATATACACAGATGGAGCATGCTCTGGTAACCCAGGGACAGGAGGATGGGCAGCAATCATATTATTTCAAAATCATAGAAAGAACATCTGTGGTGGAGAAGAAAATACTACAAATAATAAAATGGAGTTAACAGCAGTGATCAATGGACTGAAGGTATTAAAATTTCCTTGTAATATCAGTTTGTATACGGATAGCCTCTATATTAAATACGGTATAACAGAATGGATAAATAAGTGGAAAATGAACGGCTGGAAGACAAGTAATAAGAAGTCAGTAAAAAATATAGAATTATGGAAAGAATTAGACGATGTTGCTTTGCAACATGAGATTAACTGGAAGTGGGTGAAAGCGCATAATGGTGATAAATACAATGAAGAAGCCGACAGCTTAGCAAGAAAAGCAATAATCGATGCTTAAAAAAATAGCTCTATCATTTTCTATAATTTTATTATTTATATTCTGCTTCTTTATCCCTTTTAAAGGGGAAGGTCCTTTAGAAATCAATATTAGTTATATTAATTTTTATATAAAGAAAAAAATATTAAAGATATTTACCAATTCGGATGTCAGCATGGAGAGTACCTCGGTTATTTGGCAGAAAGATGGCAAGCTAGTCATTACAGATTTAAAAATAACAAATCCTGACTTTACCATAGAAGTTCCTGAGCTTTTCGTACACTTTAAGTTAAGTTCCAAAAAGTTCTCTCAGGTTTTAGCTGGTAATGTACACATATATATCAAAAAGGAAGAGACCAGAGGAATAACAACATCTGTAATGACAGATAAGATGAGTAGTACAAAAAATCTGCTGAAGACAATAAGAAAAATTTTTTTCTACTTAAATGCAGACTCAAGGATTGAAATTACTAATATTGCTATCAATAGAAATATGGAAGGTGAATTCTTCATTGATAAAGTATATGTAGGAAAGGAGGAAAATTTTAATGTTTTGGATATTCGTGTTCATACAAAAGATAAAAAGGGGATTCTAGATGATTTATCTATTATGATAAAAAATCGCAATAATTTGTTAAATTTGTATGGAACATTTTATAACCTAAAGTTGGGGCTATTTAACGAGTTTTCCACACTAGTTAAAAGTTACAATTTGGACAAAGAAATAGGGTTCAAAGGGAACTTCTCAATGAGAATTAATGGAAAGGATGAAGTTATGGATGGAAACATATACGTGTTAAATACAGAGAGTCACTCAGGTAAAAACTTAGCCTTGACTAATGTAAATGTAAATTTGACATATAGTGATGAAATCATTAGCGTAAAAAACTTTCATTTTAAGTTAAATGATACTTACCTTTCTTTGATTGGCAAAATGAACTTTGGCACAAATCATGCTTTGCTTAGAGTTAATATTAGTAAACTTGTTGCAAAAGATTTATGTACTTATGTACCAGATGGTCTAGTGAACAATGAATTTAGAAAGTGGTATTGTAATAATATTGATGGGAATATTATAAATACAATTATAAGTTTTAACGGTAAAATCGATAGTTTAATAAATGATGATCTGTCAGGTATTGTAATTGTTGCTGATATAGAAAATGGCAGCGTTCAATTTGATGAGGATTTTGAACGAGTAGAGAACTTGAACGGTGAGTTAACTCTCAAGGATAACAATCTCAAAATTATTGTAAATAGAGCTAAGTTTCAGAATTTTACTATCAATAGTGGTCATATTGAAATGAACTCTCTCAATAAAGAAGATTCTGTTCTTACCATTAATGGTCAGGCTGTAAGTGATGCTTATGGGTTATATGAGCCTATAAAATTTAAGCTGGATGATGTGGTAAAATTTGAAAGAGATAAAGTAGGTGGAATAGCAAATTCTATATTCAATTTTCGTATTTTTAATCTAAATGGTGATAGTAAAAAAGTGGACTTCTCAGCAAATTTCTATTCTGAAATTGATAATTTGGTCGTATATAATGAAAGTCTTGGTAAGTATGATATTAAGCTTGATTTCGGCAGAGATTTTATTGATTTAAATGGCAGTGGTATGGTAAATAATACACAGCTGCTATTTGACCTCAAAAGTAGCAATAAAAATGAAAATTTTGCCTGGAGTTTGACTGGAGGTTTACCTGCTCAAATACTTAATTTCGGTGATGGTTATATCAATGCAAATATAGAGTCAGTAATGTATCAAGACAAAACAGGGTATGTTAATGGTAATATAGATTTATCAGAGCTCGAGTTGCGTTCAAGCTACTTAGGGTGGAAAAACCATTTTGAAGATCACAATGAAGTTTTATTTTCTACAAGGCTAAAAGGAGCAGGTAAGTTACTAATAGATAAACTAGATGTTGTAGGAAATGATCTAGACATAAAATTTAGCGGAAGAGTAGAAAATGGAAATCTATATTTAAATTCTAGCAACTTTAAATTACCTGATAATAATTTTAGTATAGAAATTGAATCAGGTAAGGAGAAAAATGTCATAATTATTCACGGTGAGAAAATCAACTTAAGTGATGTGTTAGGTTTACTTGGCAAAGATAGTAATCGATTAAATAACAAAATAGAAGTTACTATGAATGTTGATAATATAATTATGAAAGAAGGAATTATCATAAAAGATGCTAAGCTAAATGTAACTTGTGCTAAAGGTGATTGTAGTGGAAGTCAATTCACAGGACAGTTTTTAGAAGATAACAGTAATATACTAGTAGAACATAGTGAAATAGGGCTTGAAATATACGCGGATAATTCAGGTATGCTTTTGCGTTCTTTAGGTATTGGTAAATCAGTTAAAAATGGCAAATTATCTCTTTATCTATCTTCTAAGAGAGAAAATGGAGAACATTATGGTATGTTATCTATCAGCAATTTCTATATCAAAGATGCTCCACTGCTTACCACTTTATTATCAATGTCTTCACTGCCTGGTATTGTAAATGCTATAAAGAACGAAGGTGTACATTTTTATAAGTGTAATGCACCTTTTTCATATAAAGATGGCACTGTTGAAATTGAAGAATCTTGGCTTGAAGGAGCGGAACTAGGCATTAGCACTAGTGGTACGCTCGATATTAAGGGTTATAAATTCCAGGTTGAAGGACAAGTAATACCGGCATACTCAATTAACAAATCTTTGTTGAAAATCCCTATAATCGGAAAACTTCTGACTGGTGGGAAGAGTAGGGGGATTATTTCAATAGACTACAAAGCAAATGGTGATGATAAAAACAACAACGTATCTGTTAATCCTATCTCTTCGCTAACCCCAAGCTTACTTAAGAGGTTATTAGGAGTATTTGATCGTATTATGACCAAAACTAATAAAAGCATTTTAAAAGGTAGTTTGAAGAAGAAATTTAGCTCAATATGACCAGAAGAAAAGTTGTTTATTGATGTTTAGTTAGATGGTAAACGTTAGATACAACAAACAGAGGAAGTTAGATAAAATAATTAAGGGAACAAGAATATAAAGGTTTAACTTGAAGTAACCGGATAAAATCTGAGTCACACTTCCAAGTGGTGGTACCCACGAAAGCAATGCAACTGCACAAATCAGTAGGTGCCTTACAATTTTTGGTGTTTTGTCTTCATTCTCTAATTTGTGATGTGATCTTCTGATAAAAATTGTTATTCTACCTAAATACCAGTTAGCTATTCCACCAAGACTGGATCCTAATACTCCAAAAAGTAATATAAGTAGTTGATCGTAGTTTGACCTAAAGCATAACATAGTGTAAAGTACAAAACCTTGATGTATGGGTAAGATAAGCGATGATACTAGGCTATCTATAAACAATAGGAGATAATTTTCCATACCAAGTTGTTGTACCATCTTCGTTGTCAGAAATTGTAACCCCCATTTGTTTCAATTGCTCTCTTATTTTGTCTGCAGTATCATAATCTTTATTTTGTTTTGCTACTTTTCTTAAGTCTATCAACCTTTCTATTTCTTGATGACTCACACCACTTGCAAACCACTCTTGATAACTTGACTCAAGAAGACCAATGAACCTTGCGCTTTTAACAAACTTCTTAGTTAATTTGAGCATCTCACATTCATTACTTGTCTTATTGATTTCTGTGGCCATTTCATGCAATATGGCTACAGCTTCAGGAATGTTTAAATCGTTTTTCAAAGCCTCTATAAAATCTTTAGAGACTTCTGCATCACTTTCCTTAATACATGTACTACGTAATAACCGATAAAACTTGTTTAAAGTTTCTTGCGACTCAGAGATAACATTTTCTGTCCAATCAAGTGGTTTTCTATAGTGAGTTTTGAGCAGTGCATAACGTATTACTTCACCTCTGACTCCACTATCTAGCAAATCCCTTACTTTGACTATATTAAATAATGATTTGCTCATTTTCTCTTCATTTACCGTAAGAAAACCGTTGTGTATCCAATATTTTGCAAACGTTGACTCAGCAAATGCAGATTTACTCTGCGCAATTTCATTCTCATGATGAGGAAATTGCAAGTCTATACCGCCACCGTGAATATCAAAATCTTTGCCAAGGTAAGCATATGACATTGCTGAACATTCTATATGCCACCCTGGTCTTCCCTCTCCCCATGGACTATTCCAGTGACTTGAAAGTTTATAGTCAGTTTCGTTTGCAGGTTTCCAAAGTACGAAGTCTCCTGGGTGTTTTTTATTTTCACCAACTTCAACTCTACTACCGTAGTTTAATTCATCAATTTTTTTTCCTGATAAAACGCCGTATTCAGGGTAAGATTCTACACTAAAATATACATGTTTATTGGATTCATAAGCATGACCAGCTTGCAGCAAAGACTCAATTAACTTGATAATGTTATCTATGTTTTCCGTTGCTTTTGGTTCATATGTTGGTTCTGCACAATTTATGCTTTCCATGTCTTCATGAAAAGTTTTAGTGTAATATTTGCTAATGCTTTCTATATTACTATTTTTCTCATTTGCTGCATTGATTATCTTGTCATCGATGTCGGTTATATTACGCACATAAGTAACTTTTCCATAACAAAATTTAAGCAGTCGAAATAATACATCGTAAACAACAATAGAACGTGCATTACCTATATGTGCTGTATCATATACTGTTGGCCCACAAACGTACATTTTTATATGATCTTTATCGATCGGTGTAAAGGGCTCTTTTTTTTTTGTTAAAGTGTTGTAAAGCTTAACCATATACAAAGCTTTTTAGAAAAGAAAATGCTCCAAATATAAGCTGTGGTCCTTTAACTATTACGACAAGAGTAAGTAATAACCCACACAATGATACTAATACTCCCATTATAGAAAGAAATCCATCTTTGCTCATGATACCCAGTGAAATGAGAGTTGTACCAATTGCAGGAATGAAGTTAGTTAAAGGAAGTGGGATTGCTATCGATAATGCACAAAGCAGCATTATAAATGCTAAAATATTTTCACCAGGACCACGAAAAATGAAAGACATTCTTGGTTTCATGAACTTTTCTATTTTTTTTAATGTAGGTGAAGTTTTCTCTACCACGAGAGCTAGTGTTGAACGTTGAAAAGATTTCCTTTCTAGCCAATTAGGCATCCAAGGAGAATCAAACCCAAATAGAAGCTGCAGTGAAAATAAGATTAAAGGTATAGAAAGAATGGTTGTATAGCCAGGTGGAACAGGTATAGGTACTGATAGCGGTAAAGAGAAGATGATTATTAAAATACCAAAACCACGCTCATGTAAAGCTGTTTTAATATCAAATAATGTTACTTTATCATTATCGTTATTATTAGTATCTGCAACCTCTTTTAGAATATCAGAGGCCAATTTTTTATCTTCAGTCAATTTCACACTTTTTTCCACAGTTACCCTTTAATAACATTCTAACTAACATAGTTATTGCTATATTTCAATATCGATTATTCATTTCATGCTGTACTTCATTCTTTTATTAAAGTGTTGTAAAGCTTTTAAGTTATAAGGCTTTTAAGAAGAGAAAGTGTTCCGGCTATAAGTTTTGGTCCTTTAACTATTACAATAAGGGTAACCAATAACGCACAGAATGAAACTAATACTCCTAACGTAGATAAAAATCCATCTTTACCCATAATGCCGAGTGAAATAAGAGTTATACCAATTGCAGGAAGGAAGTGAGTAAAAGGTAATGGAAGAGCTATTATTATTGCACAAAGCAACATCATAAAAGCTAGAATCTTTTCACCCGGACCAAGAAAAATAAAAGACATTCTTGGTTTCATGAACTTTTCTATTTTTTTTAATGTAGGTGAAGTTTTCTTTACCACGAGAGCTAGTGTTGAACGTTGAAAAGATTTCCTTTCTAGCCAATTAGGCATCCAAGGAGAATCAAACCCAAATAGAAGCTGCAGTGAAAATAAGATTAAAGGTATAGAAAGAATGGTTGTATAGCCAGGTGGAACAGGTATAGGTACTGATAGCGGTAAAGAGAAGATGATTATTAAAATACTAAAACCACGTTCATGTAAAGCTGTTTTAATATCAAACAATGTTACTTTATCACTATCGTTGTTATTGGTATCTGCAACCTCTTTTAGAATATCAGAGGCCAATTTTTTATCTTCAGTCAATTTCTCACTTTCTTCCACGATTAACCTTTAATAACATTCTAACTAACATAATTATTACTGTACTTCAATCATACCTCTTCAATTCTTTAGCCTTGTTTAAACAAATGACACGCACTAAAGTGCGTGTCACGAAACATAAGGAAGCTAACGATCTGGTTCATTAGATGATAGTTTCTCTGAATCCTTAAGTTCTTGTTTAAGGTTTTTAATGCCTTTGCCTAAATCACCCATAACTTGTGGTAACCTACCTGCACCAAACAGAACTAAGATTATTATTAAGACTAGAAACAGCTGCCATGGACCTAAACTCATTTGTACCTCCATTGAAAATATTAATTTTTAGGTATTAAAACTTGACTGAAGCCAAGTGATACATAAATTATATCACTTTTATTGAATTATAAATCAAGAGTTTTTAATTATCTTATAATAGTTTTAGCCTAACATTAAGTTTAGTTTAGCTGTAGAGTAAAAGGAAGCTCACTAAAAAATTTTGCTAACGTATCATCTTTAGGTCTGTGGTATATGTAGCTAGGAACTCCTGATTGAATAATTTTACCATTTTTCATTACGTAAATAAAATCTGCAACTTTCAACGCTTCTTGCGGATCATGAGTTACCATGAGTACAGGAATATTTTTTCTTCTAAAAAGTGACAATATATGGTGCCTTATTCGATATTTGAGCAGTATATCTAAATTAGAAAATGGTTCATCGAGCAAAACAACATCAGGATTTTGCGCCATTACTCTTGCTATTGCAACTAATTGTTGCTGTCCTCCTGATAAAGCATGAGGGTACATGTTTTCATATTTTTCTATATTAAATAGCTTTAAGATTTCCAATGCAGTAAGGTATTTTTCTTTCTTAGAAGTACTGCAAATAGCAAAAGTTATATTTTCTATTACTGTTTTATGAGGAAATAATGCAGAATGCTGAAAAATCAATCCGATATTTCTACGCTCTATAGCAATTGACACTTTGTTACTTGCAACTAATTTATCATTTATAACAATGGTTCCAGATTTTGGATTTTCTATTCCTGCGATTAATTTTAGAATTGTTGACTTGCCACAGCCAGAATGACCTAGTAAACAGGCAACACTTCCTTTCTTCACTTGAATGTTGATGTTGCTTAAAGCAAAGCCATCTTGATTACTATAAAAGTAACTAATATTGTTAACTAGCATTAATCTTTCAATTGGAATCGTATTATTAAATATAACAGTATTACATTCAAGAAATACAGAAATATTTTTTATTATTGTGAATTAATTGTACAGGGTACCTAGAAAAATGCGAGACTTTTTGCTATAATTTTGCATAAATAGCAGAAGACATGGGACTATAGCTCAGTAGGATAGAGCGTTGGATTCCTAATCCGAAGGCCGTGCGTTCGAATCGCACTAGTCCCACTTAATCTTAATAAAGTAGAAGAAACTAACACAGGTTTACAACACCGTTCTAGGAGTTAGAGTCCCAGTTTCTCAACTTACAGCGTTTGCATGCTTGGGTTTATATGCTCAACCTTATTTTCTTCCATTGCTCTATAACTTGGCAGTGTAGAATTTTTTACATGTAATCCAGTTACTATTACAACTAAAATAGCTAGGACACTGCAAACTAATGCACCAGCTAAAGATGGAACCATCACAGCAGCAGCAACAAACAATCCTGCAATAACAACTCCAACAACATCACTCCTTAATGAGGCGTAAAAACTCTCCTTACTTTTTTTGTATTTAGTTTCTTTTTCATGTGGTGGAGAAAATTGAGCCTCTACAAAGCCGTTAGCTTTCTTATCATTATTTGGTGTGACAGTTGGGCCAGTCCTTGTTGATACAGGTGCTTCATTTTTGTTATTATTACCATTAGTACTAACAGGGAGCACTGTTGCTACAGGTCTACTAATAACATTTCTATTACTATTGGATACACTATTTGTTTCTATGTGGAATGTTTCTTGTTCCTTATTTGTTGCTGATCCATGCGGCACAATTATTTCTCGATCATTTTGTATCAGTGCTGTTGCTGCCACAGAATTCTTTTTTGAAGAAGCAGTGCAGAATGCATCATCCTTTAACTGTTGATATAATCTGTACAATTCACTTTCAGGATCTAGTTTTGATTGCTCTGCATTAACACTTTGCAGTAACGTGCTCAGAATCTCAGCATTATATAGGTTTGTCTCCTTCAATTTTGCTAACGTAATACCTTCCTTCTTGACCGATTGCATTGATGATGGTCATTCCATTTTGTAAGAGAAATTTTATAACGTTCAAATTTTGATCTTTAATTGCATATTCTAGCACAGCATTTTTTTCACATTTGCTCTGAAGATTAATTCCCTTCCTTCTTAACCTTTTTTGCAAATCTTCAAAACTAGTAACTGTGCTATCCTGTTTTGTAACCCTATCTATATCAAGACACAGATTCCTAATGTCATCATTATTTAGCATGAGACCAGTGCTTGTATTACTGACATTGGACTCTGCTCCATCAGGTGTGTTTTGCTTCTCTTTTTTGTTTATTGCTGATCTAAGCAGTGCAATTATTATACAGCTTGAGAGATATTTATTGTGATCAGAATTGCTGAAGTCGACTTTAAACTCAGAATCTATTTGAAGTTGTTCTCTGAGTGATAATTTCCCTTCTTCAATTATTTTTAGAAGATTTCTTATACCATCTTCTGGTATACCTATCATATACTTTAAAAGTAACTTAACTTTTGGTAGGTCGCCATCTACAGAGGCATTACTCAAAGCCTGAACTTTCTCTTCTCCAGTAAATCTTTTGTTATTCAAGAGTATCTTCATAACTTCAGTGCTCTCATTGTGAGGAGCTGTGTTAAGAACCTCTAGTATTTTCGTATGATCTATGTAATCTAAAAATATCTCAAACTCTTGAACTTTACCTTCATTAACGGCGGTCAACAAAGCATTCGATTTTCTTTCTTGATCAAATTTATCGCTATCCAAAAATATCTTTATAACGTTAGGTTTTTCACCTGACACAGCGTAATCTAATACAGTTTTAGAAGTAGTATCTCTAATATCAATTTTAATATTTGACTTTGCGAGCAATTCAACAATTTTTAGAAATGTATCATAATCATTTAAAATACTGCTTTTCCCTGAGCGAAGAATATCCATAAACAAATCACAAATCTTTGCATCTGTTGGCCCACTTTATTTTAGCTTCTCACCAAATTCCTGAGCAGCTATATTAGGATTATCAGTTACAAATTTCTTTACATCTTCATAAGTTAAATTACCGATCATATTCAAATCTTACTATTATTGCTATACGCTTATTATATCAACTTTTTCATTATTCAGTCAAGTAATCTTGCAGTATCAAATGGCATGATATATATTGATTTATGATTCTCGAGCAAATGATAGAAGATTTAGCCTATAAGTTAGTGAAAGTAACCGAAGCTGCAGCACTTGCTGCATATAAATTGGCAGGCCTTGGTAATGAAAAAAAGGCCGATCAGGTTGCAGTTGATGCAATGCGTACGGTGCTAAACTCAATGGAAATAAATGGTACAATTGTGATTGGGGAAGGGGAGAGGGACGAAGCACCGATGCTATATATCGGAGAAAAAGTTGGCACAGGAAGTGGCCCTGAGATTGACATCGCTGTTGATCCACTTGAAGGCACTACGATTTGTGCTCATTATAAACAAGGGGCAATGTCTGTTCTTGCTGCAACAAAAAAAGGTAATTTTTTACATGCACCTGATGTTTATATGGAAAAGATAGCAGTGGGAAAAAATCTCCCAGAGGGTGTAGTCTCACTAAAAAATAGGATTGAGAAGAATCTGGACAATTTAGCCAAGGCAAAAAGATGTAAAGCAAGTGATCTTATAGTAACTGTACTTAAACGTGAAAGACATGATGAATTAATAGCAAAAATTAGGAAGCTAGGAGCAAAAGTGAAATTAATAGATGATGGTGATGTTGCAGCCATAGTTTCGCTAATAAATGGCAATCACGATATGTATATCGGCACAGGAGGAGCTCCAGAAGGAGTGCTTGCAGCAGCAGCGCTAAGCTCAATCGGTGGGCAGATAGAAGGAAGATTAATATTTGACACGGATCAATTAAAAGAAAGAGCAAAAAATTTGAATATCACTGACCCAGAAAAAATCTACACCGTGAAAGACATGGCAAGAAGTGAATCAGTATTCATTGCAACTGGAGTAACAAATGGAGAGTTTGTGGATGGAGTAAAGTTTGGCCAAGATATTTGTCTGACTAATTCATTAATAATATTGCCTGGTAAAGTAATAAAAATACAAACAAAATCAATATCTTAAACATTTGTCATATGCTGATTATAAAATTTTTATAGAAGGAAGATACTTATAATTGTCTTAAAAAAATGAATTTACATATTAATTTTAGCTTTACAACATTTGGCATTAAGTTATAGTTAAATAGTAATACTAAGAGGTGCTTAATGTTTAGTTCACTAACTAATTTTTTTACTAATACGTCTAAAAAGAAAAGTTCTCAATCTGAAGAAAATAATCATTCTTTCTCTAACAGCACAGAAAGTTTATTAGTCCAATCTACTAAAAAAAATCCTCAACTTGATGATCAAAGTAGAACTGACGCGTCTCCTCAAACAAATCTTCAATTTAGTGAGGATGATGTAAAAAACGTGCTCCAAGACTTCGAAAAATTGGATTTTAAGAACAGTAATGAGTGTTTTAACGAAATAGCAGAAGATTATGAAAGGAGGAAAAAAAGTGACCTTTTTAACTACGTAATATTGAATAAGCGAAAATACATAACAGATATATTAGATCAGAGGCTTGCCCACAAAGATCAAGAAAATTTTAGGAAGAAATTTAGTGAATATCTTCTTAAAATAAATGAGAAAATGAATTATGGGAAAGAATTTCAAAATAAACTTCAATTTTTTGAAGATAGGGTAGAAGAAGTATTATCAGATTTTAGAAAATTGAATTTTGGCCTTAAGGATAATTTGTGTAAAGATGATAAGGATAACGTAAATTATAATAAAGGCTGGCCTGCAGATCCATTTGACAAAATAGCGAATTATTATCGATGGAATAAGAACATTTTCCTTTTTAATTATGTGGTATTAAGTAAGCAAAAAGAAATAATAAGTATATTGAATGAAAAGTCTATTCCTGAAGACAAGCGAAAGAATTTTAAAAAGAGGTTGGGTAGATATCTTCTTCGAGTCGAAGAAGGGATGAGTAACGGACAGGAATTTCTCAAAACTGATAGTGCAGTTGCCTTTTTTGATGGATGTTATGTGCCATGCGCATATGCAAAACGTTCTCTTAATCATTATGATCATCTTAGTATTAATATTTCTAAGCCTGGGTGTAGCTTAGAAATCAGCCGTCTTTTCACTGACAAAATTGAAGGGATGGAAAGAAATAAAAATGAGGTAAAGATAGTAGAAATATACAAGCTAGATTCTGGAACATATTCTTCCATTCTATAGCCCATTTTGTAAGTTACTCCTACTTCTGAAAAAAGTAATCTTCTTACTTCAGGGACGATTGCAAATTCACAAAGATTGAAAACCACTTTTAAATCTTGATCATTTTTATGTTTATGTAAAAACTGCTTGAGACCTTCAGTAAGGCCAACTGAATCACCTTGAAAGTGCAACTCATTAGATAATTCCTTTTTTAATCTTTTCTGATTGTCAGTGAAAAAGCACTCTATATATTTGTTATCATTATCAATTGCAACATCTAGAGGAGTTTTTCCCTGTTTATCAAGTATATTGAGCTTAGCCCTGCTCTCTAGAAACAAATTTATACTTTCTTTATCTAACCCAACTTTAGCAGCATAATGCAAAGGAGTTTTCCCTTGATTATCCTGCTGATTAGGATTAGCTCCTGCTTTTAGAAGAGAAGCTATACTGTTAAATCCATTAGCACAATGCAAGGGTGTCTGCCCTCTATCATTATGTATATTAGGGTCAGCTCCTGCTTTTAAAAGCAAACCCACAGCATTATCATAGTCTTTATCTTTATCAGCTACGCTTGATAATGCATGTAGTACAGTTAATCTAGACTCTCCCCTTCTGAGATTCAGAACAGTTTTTAAATCTTGATTGTCTTTGTTGTCGAGTAAAAACCTCTCAAGATTCTTAGCATAATTATTTCCTGTAGAGCTTAAAATACTTAACAATTCTTCATTTAACTTCTTTTCATTTTCACTTTTTATTAAGTTAGATCTGTGAACAAACCATATACGCATTAAGTTATCAAACGTATCTTCAGTAATATCCATTAAAGAGCAATCACGAAATGTGAAACTGCAACGTTCAAATGAAGAGCATAAATATTCTTTAATCAGTTGATACTTGTTATTGACTTGCTCTTCCTTGAACTTTTTTAGTAGCCTTTTCAAGGTTTTATCTTTTTTTGAACGTTCTTGATCAGTACTTAGTTCTGTTTCTTGCTCAGAAAAACTGTAATAACCTTTATCGAGTAATTTACCTGCTTCATTAATTTTTTCCTGGTGACAACTACCTCTATTATAACTGATTTCCTTGTGAGTAAACTTGTCTGCCTTGATCTTTACCTCACTGAGTTCATCTGAGAGTAACATTCCAGTCTGAAAACATAGAGGTTTAGACTTTAGATCATCATTTTCTTTTTGTAATGTACTCAACTCTCTAGTTAAATCCTGCTTTTCTAAATTCAATGGTCTATTTGGTTCTAGACACTTTTGCTCAGAACTCGACTCTGGTTTTATTCCATCAAGAAAAGAAGCGTAACCTAAATCTGATTCCTGACTAAACGCACCTTTATCATAATCATTTTCTGTTTGAGTAAATTTGTCTGCTTTGATATTTGCCTCACTGAAATCATCTAAGAGTGATTTTCCGGGTTGAAAATGTAGAGTTTTTAATTTTAGATCATCATTTTCTTTTTGTAATCTATTCAACTCTTCAATCAAATCATGATTTTTTAATTTCTCTTGATTTACATCACCTCTCAGATATTCAACTTCTTGTAAATACTTATTATCATCTGTTAAATTCTTTATTAAATCTTCCAGCTGCTTTTCCTTCTCTTCAGACTGATCTTTTAACCTATTTATTAAAGTCTCAGCTTGATCCAAATCTTTGTTTAGCTTTTGATTTGTTATGTTCATGAAATGAATTTCATCTTTTTGATCCTTTAACTCCTCATTTAAGAGGTTAATTGTAGAATTCTTAATAGAGACCTCATTTCGCAGACATCCTTCTAATTTTGCTAGCTGTTGTTCTAATCTTTCATTTTCTTCATAGATGTTACGTGCATTTCTTTCCTGTTTCTCCATTGTAACTTCAAGCCTTTTAATTTTCCCTTCTAGGGTTTGCTTATCTTCGGTAAGCTGACTTACTTCTTCGTAATACTCTTCTGCTCTTTCCTTATAGTGTCTGTGTAACTCTACTTTTTGTTTAAGATCAAAATTTTCTTGTTGTAGATTTTCTATTGTACTTTCCGAACTATCTATTACTTGATTTTCTTCACTGCTAATCTCAAATACCTCTTCAGGAAAATGTGCAAATTTACAAGATGAAATGCCTTCAAGGACGTTACTACCAAATAAATTATATTGTACTACCTGCTTCGAACTAAACATACCTATACTCCCTACTAAAATAAACAAGTAATATATTGTATGCGCTATATATCATAAATACAATCGGTTTGAATATAATCTATTTACTAATTCGTATTGTGAATTTTTATAGAATAGATTTAGGTGTAAAATATTATGATACCATTAAAGTAGATGGATAAAGCACAGTCTTTTTGAGAGGATAAATTTAATGAAAAGACCATACTAATTAGTGTTATAAGGAATTGAATTATTTACTTCCTCCAAAAAACATAAAAAGATCGTATATTTGTGAGAACAATTTAAGCAAAAGCTGCGTTATGAAAATAGAAGATTTAAATTATTTCTATAAGTTTGAGCAAATTAGTTCGTATGTAGATATGGATGAAATGGTCTAATATTGCTACTTTTAGCGTATAGCAAAGTCAGAGTATAAAAAAGTTCGTATGGTACACATGGTAGACCAACGCATCCCAAAACAAACTCTTCTCTCACTAGTTGGTTGTTAGTGCTGAAAATAGTTATATTATTTAAGTTATCAATAATATATAATACCAAGTTAATATAATTTGTTTATAGATGACGGAAAAATTCATTGTAGATTTATATTAAAAAGTAGAACTAGATTCTTTTCTAGTATCATCATTTTTGTAAAAATATCCCTAACTTTCTCTCCACTTTTTCTGGGTAAGGTCAAAATTATTTACTGCTTGAATAATCCATAAAATTAATATTTATTAACTTTAAATTATTAAATTTTTAATAAAAGTGATTTATAATATCGTATGCTTACAATATGGAGAAAACTATGCCTACAAATGATAATAATGAAGAGTTTAAAGATGCACAAGAATATATTCCTAATTCACAGGATATTAAGCTGAAGAAAGCTATTCTCGATATACTAAAGAGTATTGCAAGATCATCTCCAAATGAAAAAGAAGAGGTTTTTCGAGCATTATCAGGACAAGTTGATCACATATACGCTCAGGATTTTACAATCAATGATGAGGGATTAAAAAGGCATACAAATAAGGAGGAATTTAAAAAATATATTGAAGATTCTATAAAAAATAAAAAAATAGCAGATCTTAATGAAGATGTGATAAAAGAGGCATTAAAAAATGTTAATAAAAGTGCATTAGAAAGGTTAAAGAAAGCATATAACAATGACATAAATAAAAACGATACAGAAAATATTTTAGATAGAGTAGGAAAGCTTGAGAGTTTGTATGGGGATGATCTAGCTAAAGAGATTATTCATATTATTGTGTTTTCTCCTTTCTATTTAATAGAAGCAGTGGTATCGATTATGGCTATCGGACTTCGTCACCTTGTCAAAGATGTCGAAAAAATAAGCAAAGAGGGTGGTAGAGAGGTAGTTCACCATTCTAAAAATATTCTTGATACTTTAAAGTTTTGGAAAGACACTCGACTTGAGAAATTTTTGTTAGATACTAAAGGGTTAGGAGATGAACAATATCGTAGTTTTGCTGTTACTGGATATCAAGTTCCAGAAGAGCAAAGAAAATTTGCGGAGGTATATAGAGATAATCCTCTCATTCTTGATATAATTAAAGAAAAGATGGGTGAGGATAATTATTTGCAACTCAATATTGAAGGAGATGAAAAAATTGAGATTACAAAGTCAGATTGTGATAAATTTAAAGAAAAAGCTGCCAGCAAAGCAGGTGCTGATAAACAAGATTTTCGTGCGCTGCTTGGAGCTCTTTCATCTATAATGAAAGATCGTCCGTTATGGAAAGAAATACTTGATACGGCAAAAGAAAAAGCAGCTGTGACAAAACCAGATACAACATTAGGTAATATCAAAATTGATCAAAGCGAAGACAAAAGCCGGGGAAAGTAGATTACCAGCATACTGAGAAAAGCTATCAAGATGGTAAACAGTATGTTGGGAGTTATGAAAGTAATCGGTATTACAGTAGTAAGGACCTGAAAACAGTAAATAATTACGAGAACATAAAAATTTTATAGCAATAGGTTTACCAGAGGTAGCAGTAGAAAAAATACCATCAGGTAGTGCTGATTTTGCGGAACTTAAGTTAACAAATTTTGTAAAAGAAGAAGATTCTTTCTCTTTAAATCTAAAAAGTGATACTATCTCTACTGAAATAAGTTTTGAGCAGCTTCGTGTATATAATCCTCTCTCACCTTCTAATTATCTTGAAGATGATAATGATATAATAATTTTGGTCAATTCGGATAGCATAAATATAAAAAGTACAGTTTTGAACAATCGTCTTGTAAAGAAGTACGTAAAACCTAAATACGATATGAATACAAGAGAATTTGATAAGTTTCCGATTGAAATATCAGTAGAGAGTATAAATTTAATTACAGACATAGATATTGAGAGTGTGAAAAAACCTCTCAACTTTGCGATGAGAACAATAGTAAATCAAGTTGTAAGTAAAGTACTAAACGGAAAAACGAAAATAGAGTTGCCAATAGAAAATATTTTATTTAATGGTAGGTTTCTGAACAAGTTGCAGAAGGATAAACCATCAACAGAATTGAATGTAAAAAGTATTAAAGTGCAAAAACAGGAAGAGCGTTCACTTTAAAACTCTAGAATATGGGTTTTCTAAAAATTGTATTAAACAAATAGCTGATTTTAGCGTGTAATAAAATTACCATATAAAAAAGTTCGTACAGATCACATGGTAGACCAATTGATTCCAAGAGAAAGAGCTCGCGCGCTTGCTGGTTTTGTTGCTAGGAATGGTTAGGTTATTAGTGAAATACGTTGCTAGATTAATAATAATTAATTTGATAATATAAGGAAAAATTGATCTAGAAAACAAAGTTTCAAAAAGCTCAATAAGTGGATTATTAAGTTCTAAACCTGAAAGTACTAAAGGTCCAATCTCACAAGTAGATGCAAGAGTGGATGTAAATGGTACGATAATGTTACTTGATGTGCTTGTAAGAAAGTTAACTGGTAAACAATATATATTCGCAGTAGATCAATCTATACCTTTATTAGAGGCGAGAAGTTATGCACTAAATATTACAAATAGATTTGAGAAAGTGTTAAATAAAACTGCTATTAAATCAGGAATATCACTAACAAATCTAAACTTTGATCCTGTGGCAGTGCAATCAGCTATAATTGGAAAAATAATAAATGGAAAATTTTCTGAAATAGCAAAAACCTTATATTCATTTGCAAAAGAAGCATGTCCAGAATTTAAACAAACTGATAAGTTTCTAGATCATTTGAAAAGCTCTTTAAAAGAGGAAAAAGAAACAGTCATGCTACAACAGAAAGTAGAAAAGCCTTCTAAAGACTTGAGTCAGGAAGTTTCAAGGAAAGTAGAGTTATCTGAAAAGCCGAATACATTCTTAAATGGCACATCAGTAGTTAGAGGAATAAGCAGAGCGATAAATTGAGGGAACTATGAGGTCTTTTCTGCTTGTAACTGTTTGATCTCATCGAAAGAAAGACCTGTAGTTTGCGATACAACGTCAATAGAGATGCCAGCTTTAAGTAAATTTTTTGCAACTTCAATTTTACCTTCAATTTTACCTTCAATTTTACCTTCAATTTTACCTTCAATTTTACCTTTTTGATGGCCGATTTGGATGCCTTGATGAAGTTTTTCTTCAAGGGTAGATAAATAATCATCGGTACGTTTTTTAGCTTGATCATAAGCAAGACGTTCTTCTTTACTCCAATTATATTGGTTTAGCTCATCATAAGCCCTGCCAATAATTAAATCACTTCCTATTATTTTTTTTAGATCCTCTTCACTTGTTTCACCGGCGTGTTTAAAAAAATAACACCATTTCTCTATTATATTTTCTAATTGATCTTCTCTTTTTTTAAATTTAGGTAACTCTATAAAAGTAAAACTAAAGTCTTTGAGATCATGTTCAAAAGTTATCTTATCAAAAGTAATATGATCAGACTTATAAGCCAGCTTATTAGGAAATAAGATGAAATCAGCAATGGCAATAAAGATAACGCCTTTAAGATCATGATACTGGTCACCTACATCAGCTTGACTTGAATAGGCCTTAGCGGCATAATATTGGGCACGTTTTTCAAAGCCAGTAGTTTTAGCGACTTGCATCTCAATTATAGTTTTTATCCCTATAGAATCAACACAGAGAACATCAACAATGCTTTGCTTTTGAGAGGCAATGACAGGGTCTTGAATGGGACTGAGAAAGGAGACATCTTTAATCTTGTTGTCATCGGTAAGATCTAATATATCATTAAGAAAGTGAATAAGAATGTCTTTATTTTTTTCAGTACCAAAAATACGGCGAAAAGCTATATCATTGCGAGCATCAAGGAACTTCGAAAGAGCCATGAGAAAGTAAGATAAAAAGCATTGATCATTATACACAATTGTGAAGAAATATTCAACTAAAATTCAAACATAGAAAGAAGCATCCCTTTTGTATATCTTTATTTGGTAGTATTAACCTGTATAATATTTATGACAAACATCTCGATAAGGTACCAGATAGCACAAAAAGTAAGGAGCTGGAGGTTAAAGAGAAAATATACTCTAAAAGACTTAGTAGACAAAACAAGCATAAACTATCATACATTAATAAGATACGAGCAAGGAACATGTGGCATTCCAACTGAAAAGTTAAAAATCCTAGCAGAGGCGTTATCAATTCCTATTAGAAATCTCTTTCCAAGACGAAAAGTACTAAAAGAAGATAGTTGTTTCGACAAAGTCAAGACCGAGGAAATGTATAATTTCATAGAAAAAACAGGAGGACACAAAGCAATTTATGCATTTGTCCGAGCTGAAGAAGAAAGTAATATAAACATGCCGATGCTAGTAGAGAATTATTTATAAGTCAACTAACTTTTTTAAAAATATTTTAGTGAAGATACCATGCTAGTTAGTGTTATAAAGAATTGAATTATTGACTCTTTCTAAAATTACAAAAAAGATCGTATATTTGTGAGAACAAGCCGCGTAAAAATAAGGTTATAAAAATAGAATTTTGAAATCTTTGCAACAAGATCAGGAAATCAGTTCACATGTGAATTTAGCTGAAGTAGGCTAATATAGCTATCTTTACGGTATAGTAGAATTATTATATAAAAAAGTTCGCACGAATCAAGCAGTAGTCCAACGCATCCCAAAACAAACTCTTCTCTCACTAGCTAGTTTTGGGTTCTGGAAATGGCTGTGTCGTTTAGGTTTTTAGTGATGTGTGAGATTAAGTGGGTATTAATTTATTTAAAAGTAGAAAGGATCAGTTAGTACATTAAAGTAAAAAAATAGAAGTATTTTTGCAAGCACTGGCTTTAGTTTAAAAAAAATACTAAAACATGCAAAAAGGTTCTTGTTCTGCTAGATTTCTTTAGCTATAGTGGACTTTAACATAATAAATACATGAGGTGTTGAGTCAGATGCATTGTATTATGTACATCATTCAGAAAGCAATCCTGGCTTTTTTAAGAATATATCTAGTTTAGTAAGAAATCAAAAGAAAAGCACACTGTTACTCAGCAATCAAAGTTACTTGGAATTAACTTAAGGTTTCTACAGCAAATTGTTTTGGTACAGCTGTATAAGAATCAAATGTTGAAACCAATCTTTAGAAAAGAGGTTTACGACAAAATCATCAAAATATGAATATTAAAATATAGGGGGCTTTATGTTAGGTAAAGAAAATACAAAGGAACAAGTAATAGATAATCAATCTAGGTTAATAAGAATGCAAAAAGAAGACACACTACTATCTAGCAGTCAGCAAATATTAAAGCTGCCAGAAGGTTTTACAATAGGAAAAGCAATTGGAGGAGGAGATTGTTTCTTTGATGCAGTTGCACAGGGACTTAGACAGCTTAGGCCTGGCATGGAATTTACTGTTAAGTCTTTACGTCAGGTTTGTAAGAAGCTAACTTTAAATGATCAACAATTAAGAAAGCAAGTTATACAGGATGCTAGAAACCGTGAAGATTCTACAGTAATACTTCCGCAGCCTGGTATTAATGATGATGAATTATGGAATGCTTACTTGGATAGCATAGAATATACTGTTGAAGATATAGAAAAAATGAAGAGCACAAATCTACCCTTGCATCAAGCATTAACTGGCTCAAAGTATGGAAGTACATTACAAGCTCCTATATGGGGTAGGGTTGAGATTGAGGGAAGGCTAATTTGTAAAAAGTATAATGTCAAGCTACATGTTATAGAGAGCAATCCATGGTATACTAATGATAATCAACAAGAGCCTTTTTTGCATCAATTAATAGATGATTCAGGTTTAAGAAATATAGGTGGATATGATAAAGTTGATTATAACGATGGTAGTATCTTGCATATAATAAATGGAGGATATTCTCATTTTGAGCCAATACTCAGAAAGGAAGTTCAGCAACCATTACCTTATTCTGACCTAACTCAAGTTCAGAGTATGTTGAAAGAACCATACGCGTCAAGTTAAGAGATTGTGAGCAAATTTAGAGAGGTTAAAGTGGATACTCTAGCCCTTCTACGTTTGTCTTTTAATGAAAATAGCGACCAAGTTATAGTGAGTTTTTTAAGAAATGCTTTTAAACTATTAATTTTGGTTAATACTAAAAATAACTCTCTAACCCGCCTTTTTAGCTCAATAAATGCCTTTGTTAAGCTAAGTTCTGTATTCTTTTTCACTTCTGTGCAACCAACTATGCCGTGAAATATAAGAATTGCGCACAATTTAGCATATAGTTCACATAATACTCTGCATGGCTTTCCTTTTAGCTTATCAAGCCTGATATGGCTTTTATACAATTTAAATAATAACTCAATTTGCCACCTTACTCTGTAAATCGTTAATACTTGCTCAGCACTAATTTTATTTTCTGGAACATTAGTTATAAATATTGACCAGTTCAACAATTTTTGATTTCTTTTAGAGGATGTATATCCCTGCGATCTTGCTAATCTATTAGCTTTCCTTCTTCTGGCCATAGACTGTTCTTCAGTTAGTTTCTGACATATAATTCTTACTCTAATTTTTGCTTCTTTTCCTAACAATACCTCGTTTTCTAAAAATAACTTATCCTCTAAACATTCTAATAACTCCATTTTTTGATTTGTTTCTACATCATATATGTTGGTATCAGATTTATAACGACTTATGAAATAAGCTCCTATTTCATTGATTTGTTTAAAAGAACTTGGCACAAAATAACCGAGATCAGATATTAGCAAATCATTGCTTAATATATTACTTAAATGTTTCCTATATCCCTGGTCTGATCTTACCCCCTCCGTTAAATTAAGTTGGTCTATTATCTGATTCATGTAGTCGAAAACTAATTGTAACTTTATTCCAGACTTAGTATTGCTTTCATAGCCACTGTAGCTAGTACCATAACCTTTATACATCTCTTCCATACTGTTAGGTAGAGTAATATAGCTACTGTCCAATAATTTAACACTATTAAATTGCTGTAAGATTTTGCAATCAACTTGCAAGATATTTTTAAAGAGAATCACAGATTCATTATACATCCTTTTCATAAATTCCACTGCTTCTTCAGTAAATCTAAAATCCAAACCTTGTTTTGTTATATCTATCGAGTCCTCGTTTAGTAATTGACACATTGTTTCTACGCTACAATTATCAACTCCTATATTACCCAAGACCATGGCTTTTACGAATGATGAACCTTTTAGCTTTCTCTTTCTTTTTATAAACCTTGTTGTAATTGAGATTTTCTCTGCTTTTTCATTAAAAAATTCTTTGAGCTTTTTTGATAAGCAAGTTATTTTATTCATTGGTTCTCTCACTAAAAGTATATCTGGGAGAACTTATACCTTATTATTCTATCTCTTTCATACCTTTATTTCCTTAACTTGACGCGTATGGTGTTAATGAACTCGCTTCATCATGGGAGCAATTTAAATTAATAAATGATCGCAAACTAAAAGAAATCGAAAGCAAAGGACCTGCAACGATCGAGCAGCTATGCAAGATAAATAGTAATATTGATAATTGCAAAGAGCGCTTAGATTTTATTGAAACCTCAGCTCAACGCCCAGAGATTAGCACAGATTTTAATACAGGTGATAAATATTTTTCTGATTATATTCGCAAAGGAATGGAAAACAGGTTATCACATAAAACCCTAAGTGGAGATGACAATGATATTGGAGGGTATTTAGTTACTCCTCATATTGTAAAACGCATAAACAAGCGTGTAACTGATTCATCTCCAATGCGGCAGATATGTTCCAATCAAAGAATCTCTACTGAAACGCTGGATTATATTATAGAAGATTGTGACCGTGCTGGTGCAGGTTGGAGTGGTGAAGTAGTAGACGACGAAGATGGTGGCTATAAATCCAAGTATGATTTTGCACAAGACACAAGTACACCTAAAATTCAAAAGATTTCCATCACAACTTATGAGCTCTATGCTCAGCCGCAAATATCACAAAAATTGCTCGATGATGCATTTGTCAATGTTGAAAATTGGCTTGTAGAAAAGGTTACCGAAACTTTCAGTAAGAAGGAGAATGAAGCCTTTATTAAAGGTGATGGCACTTTTCAGCCTAAAGGAATTTTAACTTACGAAAATGGAAATGGTCATAATAAGATAGAGCAAATTAAAGCTGATAAGCTAGACAGCGACGCCATAATGATATTGTACTACTCTCTAAATGAACATTACTCTAAAAATGCATCATTTTTGATGAACAGGAGTACGTTAAAGGACGTGAGGCTACTAAAATCTGAAACAGGTCAGTATCTTTGGCAGCCGAGTTTATCGCTTGAAACACCAGATACTTTAATGGGAATACCAGTATATCAATCTGCTGATATGCCACCTACAATGATTGCAGTAGCGGATTTCAAACAAGCTTATAAGATCGTAGATAACAGAGGAATGAGAATACTTAGAGACCCTTATACAAACAAACCTTATGTTAGATTTTTTGTCACTAAGCGTGTTGGCGGGGAGGTTGTCAACACCAGTGCTATTAAATTGTTGAAAATTGCGAGCAAGTACTAAAATTTTTATGAAATAATTGACATATTATACTTTTTATATAATAATTAAATTATTATTAATTTAAGGAGTAAAATATGTTAAAAAAATAAAAGAGTTTTTTAAGTGGATTGCAGGAAGAATTGCATCAGTCTGGAACAGCATTAAAAACTTGTGGTCTGGTCAATCGGATCAAAAGATTCTAACGAGAAAAGATGTGATGACGAAACTAATAAATGGTAAAGCCAATTTTTCTTTTGCTATTGTAGAAGATAATAGTAAGCGGTTAGTAATCCATATAAGGGACAAGGACATACTAGAATCTCTGGATTGGAGAAATATTAATTATGAAGATCCATCAAAATATCGTGTATGTGTCAAACGTGACAAAGATATATTCAAAATTACTTACAGCGAACTTGTTGCCGTGAACAATAATTTTGTATCCTTTATAGTGAACTCGGTAGACGATGGTAAAACTTCGTCTTGTGAGTTAGAAGGAATGAAAAAGATGTTGGGTTTAAATAGTAATCGTGAAGTTAGTATTATAGAGAAAATATCTCAGAAACCTGAAGTTGTAAGTTCTACATCTAAAGTGCCTGCAAGTGATAGCAAGGTACTAAGCTCAGAAGCTGGTAAACCTAGTAAGTTGCTAGATAATCTATCTAGAGAACAACTTATGAAGTCAAAACTTATTATACCAACTTTCTAAAGAGTATCTTTTCTTCACAAAAGAGCACCTCCTTTGGTGCTCTTTTTTTCTTTATAAGTTTTCTCCATAGGAGAAAATTGACTAATTACAATTTGTATCTTCCTCGTATCAATTTTCAATAGATTCATCGATGTATAGCTATAGTTTTATCAGTGTAAGGCTAAATATGCTAAGCTTATAAAGATGACAAAGCTTCAAAAAAAGCCTAACATAGTGGAAAAAGCTTTATGAAAATCAAAGTTGGAGTAATAGGCTGCTTAGGCAGAATGGGTAAGAAAATACTCAATGAATTAATTACAAATACCAAAGTGGAAGTAGCAGGTGCTGTTGCTCGCTTGGGCAGTGAGTATATAGGCTTAGATATTGGGCCTATTGTAGGAAATAATTGCAATTTAGGAATCAAAATTACAAGTTCTATTAGTGAGGTATTTGAGTCGTCCGATGTTGTAATAGATTTTACAACAAAAGAATGTATGCTAGACTGCCTTAAGGCGGCCGTGAAATTTAAAAAACCGCTAGTTAGTGGCACAACTGGAATAGAAGGTCTAAATTTAAAAGAATATGCTGCTAAAGTTCCAATATTATGGTCAGCAAATATGAGTATAGGAGTTAATGTGTTGCTGAAATTGGTAAAAGAAGCTGCCAAGCTTTTAGGTAATGAGTATGACGTTGAAATTTGGGAAATGCATCACAATTTAAAAAAGGATTCACCATCTGGAACAGCTATAGAGTTTGGTAAAGCAGTTGCTAACGCTGCAAAAGTGGATTTTGAGCTCAATCAATATTCACATAATAATTCAAATATAAGAGGGAAAGGGGGAATAGGCTTTGCAGTATCTCGTGGAGGTGGAGTAATAGGAGATCACAGTGTCATGTTTGTCAATTCCGATGAACGAATAGAATTAAATCACAAGGCAATTAATCGTACAACGTTTGCTAGAGGGGCGGTTCAGGCAGCAATATGGTTGTGCGAGAATAAACAGGAAATACCAGGACTTTATTCAATGCAGGATTTAGTATGAGCGATAAATATGCTTTCGTTAAAAATTTAAATCTTTGGTATGGCTCTAAACAAGTTTTATTCGATATAAATTTGAATATTTGCAAAAAGAAAGTCACAACTTTTATCGGACCTTCTGGGTGCGGTAAATCGACATTTTTGCGTTGTTTTAATCGTATGAATGATTACGTACCTGGATGTAGAGCGACTGGTGAACTGGTAATCGATGGGCTGGGTAATATATATTCACGTGATATGGATGTTGTATTGCTCAGAGCAAAAGTTGGTATGGTATTTCAAAAACCCAACCCTTTTCCAAAATCAATATATGATAATGTTGCTTATGGGCCTAAATTGCATGGCATGGTAAAAAATAAGCAAAAATTAGATGAAATAGTAGAAAGTAGTTTAACTAAGGTTGGTTTATGGGAAGAGTTGAAAGATAGATTGCAAGATAGTGCACTAAATTTATCTGGTGGCCAGCAACAAAGATTATGCATTGCTCGTGCAATTGCAGTAAAGCCAACTATTTTATTAATGGATGAACCATGCTCTGCTCTTGATCCAATGGCAACCAATGCAATCGAAAATCTTATACAAGAATTGAAATTGAGGTTCACCATAATTATGGTAACTCATTCGATGAAGCAAGCTAAAAAATTATCTGACAGCATAGTTTTCTTTTGCAATGGCAAGATTGTTGAATTCGGAAGTACTCAAGAAATCTTTGAAAATGCTCAGTCTCCTTTAACGAAGGAGTATATTCTGGATCATTAGCTTAATAGTTGATATTTTAATTTTTTCTATGTATAATTTTATCAAGTTTGTTGTGATAGGGGGTTAAAATGTTTAGTACAAGTGAAGCAACAAAAAAGTTGTTTAAAGCTATTGAATTTCAAAATGCTAGTGGTGAAAGAATAAAACCTGAGGAAGCTTGGAATCATTTTCAACAAGCATTGAAAGAAGGAGCGAATGTTAACGCTTTTGAGGATGGGATGACACCTTTGATGTGCATTGCTTCAGCTTTTGTTACTAGTAATAACGAGGAACATCAATATTTAGAGCTTATGGCTAAGTTGCTTGTAGAACATAAAAAAATCGATTTAAATATTAAAAGCAAGCAAGCTGTTATTAAGAAAAAACCAAAGGAACATGATGGTTATCCAGTGTACGAATTTGAGGGGAGAGAAGTAGTAGATAAGGGTATAAGGGGTTGTGTATACCTTGACAATTTACAACCTGTTAATGAAGGATTTATACCTCAAAATTATGCTCGTGCAGAGGAGGAAATTAAGACCGGCAAGAAGGAAAAAAATACAGCTCTACACATTGCTTGCAAGTTGGGAAATGTAAACATGATAGAAATATTACTTACACATCCAAATATCAAACCTAATATTAAAAACTATGAAAACAAAAGTCCAAGAAATTGTATTGCAGAACATGTTAAGGAAATAATAGAACCAGAGTTCATAAAGGTAGAAGAAGTTGCTCAAAAAAGGAAACAAATTAATTATGCTTGTGCTTTTTTGTTATCTGGAGTACTTGCTGCTGGTATATGTTTCGCAGTTGATAACTCAACTCCGCTTGTTGCAACTTCGTTGCTTTTTCTTGCAATAGGATGCGGTTATCTGTATAGAGTAAATACAGTTATTAATGATGTAAGTTTCTCTCAAGTTATTGTGAACGAACGTGCTAGTGATGTATCTGTTCAGGTAAGGTATCATTCCAGCACTTGATGCTGGAATCAAGTTTTTCATTTAATCTCATTGAATTTAGCATAAGCTCAGTTTACTTGTAAATTTTTCTGGATCCCAGTGTCAGCTACTCGGATGACAGGAGTATGAAATGGGGCTACTTGACCATTTAGTTGTCTTTTCTCATCTACCTTATTTTATCACTCTGCTGAACAGATACCTTTACTTTTTATAATTTCATTGGCAATAACACGGCTTTCAAAATCGACACTTATTATGTCAGATAGTGAGTTAATATCAGAGTACTTGTCAAAGTTTTCTATTGTTGATTTTACTACCTCTACTACTTCTAAAAAGCCAATTCGTGATTTCAAGAATTCATTAACAGCTATCTCATTTGCAGCGTTCAAAACAATACTATTTGTATGTGGAGAAGAAGAATTTAACACTTCCATGCTTAGCTTTAGTGAAGAAAAACATTTGTGGTCTGGTTCTTGAAAGGTCAATTTTCCTTGCTTTGTTAAATCTAATTTATGATTTAAAGTTGATCTTTCTGGCCAAGATAAAGCATATGCAATGGGAATTTCCATATCAGTTTCTGCAAGCACAGCAAAGCTGAATCCATCGTGATAAACGACAATTCCATGTACTATCGATTCAGGGTGCACTACTGCTTCAATTCTATTTGGACTAATATTAAACAAATGATGTGCTTCTATTATTTCTAGTGCTTTATTCATCATTGTTGCACTATCAACTGAGATTTTCTTTCCCATTTTCCAAGTAGGGTGACTTAGTGCCTGATTTACTGTGATATTTCTTAATTGTTCAAGGCTATAATTTAAAAATGGTCCACCAGAGGCAGTGAGTATAATCTTTTCTACACATTTATCATCATTTTGCAAAACTTGAAAAATTGCGTTGTGTTCAGAGTCGATGGGAATTATTTGTACGCTCCTTTCTTTAGCTTTTTCAAGCAGTAACTTGCCACCACAAACAATGCTTTCTTTATTTGCTAGGGCAATAACTTTAGTACCGCTTTCTATAACCTTTATAACTGGCTCAAGGCCTGCGATGCCAACTATTGCAATAACTGAGAGATCAACGGGTAGAGAAGCAACATTTGCTAGACCTGGAGCACCAACTTCTACTTTGACGTTTGTACCAAGTAGATCTTCTTTTAAATCTTTGTAGAACCTTTCATCAGAAATGGCAGCATATTTTGCATTAAGTAGATTTGCCTGTTGTGCTAGCAGAGCAAAGTTAGAATTGGCACTTAGTGCTTCCACCTGATATTCTTCCTTTCTCTTTAAGAGCAAATCTACAGTCTTTTTTCCAATGCTTCCTGTTGATCCTAAAACTGAAACTTTTTTCACTAATTACAATAAAATCTTCTTAGTTATTTAGTAACCAAGCTCATGATCATCACCAACAGATGGTGAAGGACCAGGTGAAAAAGATTGGCCATGATGATCACCTGCATCATGCATATCATGCAAACTATCGGCACTTTGAGCTATTTCATTGTTAGAGTGGGGATAATCATCCGGATGATGCCCCTCATCACCGTAGTCCATACCCATTCCTTCTGATGGCATATCTTCTCCACCACCACCTGAAAAATATTCAGCAAGACTTTCAAGAAATTTTATGCCAAACATATTACCTGATTTCCCAAATAACGTTACTAGACTGCTACCACTTACCAAACCTTCGAATACATTATTATAAGCAGCAATTGCTCCTTCATGAAAGTTGAACATCCACTTCATTCCATCCACAATTGTTGCAACAGAGTCACTATGACCAAGACCGAAACCACTTTTCTCACTAGCGGCTTCCTGGTGTTGCTGCTGTGCCTGCCATTCTGCAATATTTGGACCTTGTGCTTCACTCATAAACTTTTATTCTAAGCCTTAAGCTATTATTTTACCAAAAACACTGTAAAATATCAATTGTTTAAGAGAGGTTATCATAAAAATAGCTAACACTAAGCTATTTTTATGATTCTGATTACTCTATACCAAAACATCGATGATGTGCTGTAGTAACAAAGTGATGAAGGAAGGTCCTTGAGGTTTAAAACAGCTTCTATTTCTTCTTAGAAGACTGCTCCTCTCTCTTTCCTTTTTATTTTATTATCTTAATGTTAACTTACTCAAAAATTATTGACAAGTACTAATAATTTAGTTATTATTAGTACTATATTAATAATAAGGAAGAGAAATGCTTACTAATGATTTATCTAATAATAAAATACCTGCACCGCCACCACCACCTTCCCCACCTCCGGGTTGGAAAAACACTTGTAAGCATAACGATAAAGATGGAAAATCTCCTAGTGTTATTGCAGAAAAAAGCAGCAGTGGCAATAAGCCAAGAAGAGATCAATCTAAGAGTCCTGTTCAACAACCAACTGTAAATCCTACAAATAGTAAACTATTCCGGAAAAAACAAAAAGAACATAATGCGAATGGCGAAACTGCAGATAAAGGAAGCAATATTAGACAGAGTGAGAAAAATAGAAGCTCAACTCCCAAGAATGTATTTCCTAGAGTTTTTAGTTCTCAACAAGATAATTGTAATAGTAACAAACCTTCCAGTAATTCAGGAACTAACAATAGTACTCAATCAGAAAAAGGGCTATTTGAGAATTCTATTCAACTTGCAACAGAACAAAAAATCGATACTCCCATTTTGATTAATACTTTAGTTGGAATAAGTAAGACAGCTGCCTTAAAATATTCAATTGCTACTTTGTTGCTATGTATATCTAGTGTTACAGCTGTTATATATACATATCTTTCGATTTCAGTAACACTAAGTGATCCAGTACTTTTCACAGTTATTGCTTTTGTTTCTGCATCGGTTATGTTGAGCTTAGCTGCATATCTTATCAATTCACACCTTTCTGCAATAAACAGCGAGAAAGGAGTTGATCCTGGTAGAAAACAATCACAAGATTTACAGAAAGCAAAGGGACTTGAACACAGCAATACTTATACATCCAGGAGGTGGCAAGCAACAAGAAAGTGGAGGTTTTCATTATCACTTCCAGTAACGCTTGGAACACCCAGTGCACCGACACCACTTACTCTAAAGAATAATACTACTAATAAATCCATACCCTCTGAGTTATTCAAAGTGTTAAAAGAACGAAGGAAAGCAATTGATGAAGAGGACAACGTACAACAGCAAAACAACGAAGTATGTCAAAATCAATCACAAGATAGTAGTTTACAGAAAGCAAAAGAACTTGAACATAGCAATACTCCTACACCATCATTTCCAGTAATGTCTGGAATACCCATTGTACCACTACTACCTCCGCCACCTCCTCCATTGCCACAAGGTGCTGTTTCACCACCATCTCCTCCTTCAGCTCCAGATGGAATTAATTCATTGAAAAAGACCAATGGTTCTGATAAGCCTGGTGCTGAAGTTAGTAATAACGCTAATCAATCGGATGCTAAAAATGCTATGCTTGCACAGATAAAGCAGGGTGTTAAGTTGACAAAAGTTGTCGATCAGCCTGAAGCTGCTAAAAAGCCAAGTAATAACGGAGGTGGAGATCTTATGAAGAATGCATGGGACACAATGAAGAATTCTCCTCTTCTAGGAGAAGGAACTAAATCCTCAGATAGCAAAAGTGATGACGAAGATGATGATCAAAATCGTACACCCGATAGTGAGTGGGAAGATGAGTCTCCAACCCCGCAATCAGACAGTAACAAAAGAAGCGAGAGTCCTGACAGTGGTCATGAATCTGATGATAATGTAAAACCTAAATCCACAACTCCACCACGTTCTACACTAAAGGCAGAGAAGCCACCGATATCGCCTAAGCCTGTTAATTCAAAAACGAAATATGAAGCTTCTCCTGCAGCACAAGCAAATAATGTTGACTCAGTGAATAGTGAGGTGCAAAAACCATTTTCTTTGGTTGATCAAAATTATGGTGGAAAAGCAAAACCATTTCAAGTTCAAAGTGTCATAGATCGAGGTAAGAGCAGTAGTGCACCCCTCTTAAAATAAGTTTACCTACAGGTCTGATTGTATTAAGATTACTTAGTACAATCAGATTTATCAAATGCGCTTATCTCAATATTACCTGCCAACTTTAAAAGAAACCCCTGCTGGTGCTGAGATTATTTCTCATCAATATTTATTACGTGCAGGCTTAATCAAGCAGACAGCATCCGGCATTTATTCTTGGCTGCCGCTTGGTCTTTTGGTACTTAAAAATATTGAAAATATTATCAGAGATGAAATTGGTGCGATTGAAGTGTTGATGCCTTGTGTGCAGCCAGCAAGTCTTTGGCGAGAGTCAGGACGTTACGATGATTACGGCAAAGAAATGCTGCGCATTAAGGATAGGCATGGGAGCAATATGCTTTTTGGTCCAACACATGAGGAGGTGGTAACTGATTTGATTAGAAATACGGTAAAAAGTTACAAAGATTTACCACTTTGTTTATATCAAATTCAGTGGAAGTTTCGTGACGAAGTAAGACCTCGTTATGGCGTTATGAGAGGCAGGGAATTTCTGATGAAGGATGCATACAGTTTTGATGTAGATTACGAAGGTGCACTGAATTCATATAATTTGATGTATACAACTTACATAAAAATCTTCAAACGCATGGGACTTACTCCAATTGGAGTTCGAGCTGATACGGGGCCAATTGGAGGAAATTTGAGCCACGAGTTTCATATATTGGCAAACACTGGTGAAAGCACTTTATATTATGACAATAAATTTTCTGAACTACTAGAGAGTGAAGATATTGAAAGTCTGAAGAGCATATATGCAGTTGCAGACGATATGCATGATCCTAAAATTTGTCCTATACCGCAAGAACAGTTAAATGTTAGTAAAGGTATTGAAATAGGGCATATTTTTTATTTTGGCGACAAATATTCAAAGCCTATGAAGGCAAGTGTTACTTCTCAAGATGGAAAAAATGTTAATATGCATATGGGTTCATATGGTATTGGAGTTTCAAGGCTTGTTGGCGCAATAATAGAAGCTTTCCATGATGATAAAGGAATTATCTGGCCAGAGGCAGTAGCTCCTTTTAAAGTTGGTTTGATCAATTTACAAACGAAAGTAACGGAGGCTGCAGATAAAATATACAAAGCTTTGAAAAGCGATGAAGTGCTTTATGATGATACGGACGAAAGTGTAGGAGTGAAATTTGCCAGAATGGATCTGATAGGCTTGCCGTGGCAAATAATTATTGGAAAGAAAGCAGTAACTTCAAATATAGTTGAAGTAAAAAATAGGGCAACTGGCGAGGTAGAGGAAATACAAGTTGAAGAAGCAATAAATCGCTTTAGCACAAAATGATATACGGTATTGGCACTGACATAGTATATATACCCAGAATATTGAGAATATCACAAAAATACGGGGAAAAATTTCTCAATAAAGTCTATACTAAGAAGGAGATAGAGATAAGCAAAAAATATAATAGCCAAGAAGTAAGAGCAAAATATTTTGCTAAACGCTTTGCTGCAAAGGAAGCTTTTGTTAAAGCGCTAGGCACTGGATTCAGCCAGGGAATTATAATGAAAGATATAGAAATATACAGTAATATCAGGGAAAAACCACATCTTGCTATCACAAAGGATTTCATCTCGAAAGACTACAAGATACACCTTTCTCTAAGTGATGATCAAGATTATGCTACTGCGTTTGTTGTAATTTGCGTTGAGTAGATATTGTTTAGTACATACGATTTCAAAAATTTTTTTGAAATTATACTTTGACCTACACAGATCGACCTTTCTGTGAATCCTGGTTTCTGCTTTCTTCAACTTGTTTTGCAAAAGACGTCTCTTGTGTATTCATATGTTGAAGTGGTTTAGCAATTTCGCGTACAACGGCAGTAACTGTAGTTAAAAACGCCTTGAACAGTCCACCTAAAACTCCACCAACTGCTTCTCTACCGTACATACGAGCTTGCTTTTCATTGTCATCAGCAGTTTCCCCTGCCCTCCTTCTTGGATCCATTCTATGAGCAATAACTGAAAACAACACCCCCCTAACTGAAGACTTCACTCGTGCTTTTGCCTTCTGAACATCTTCATCACTTGCTACTTCATGTTTTTCCCTACTATTCATTAGCTCCTTTTGTTGTTGAAAACTTAAGATCTCTTCCATCAGTTGTTTCTTTCTCTTTTCCAGAACTCTTTTCTTGGACTCTGATTTATCGCAAGTGTGTTTTGTGGTTTCAAGTTCTACATCAATATCCTCAGATGCTGCTTGGCTATATAAGGTTTCTATGAGCCTATCTATACTTCGCTTTACTTGCATAGTCCTTTCGTAACTATCTAAATTATCAACTCCTTCATCAATTTGACTTAAAATATCCTCGAAAGGTTTTAAATACTCTTTAAATTGCTCTTCGAGCTGATTTTCATTCTTCAAATTCCTTTCTCTTCTGTCATCGCTATTCTCTTCAACATTATCATCGCCTTCTTCGAAAAGATCCTCATCGTTCATAATTTTTTTTAGTTTATTCCCACTTATTATTATTGTATATGAAAAAATTAAATTAACACTAATGAAAAGTGTTCACAACTTCAGCACTGGCTAAAACTACAGTGAAGCTGTCAAAAGTGGCAGGATCATAATATCTCTCATACAATTCAACCGAACACCTGAGTTTTATCTTCTCCTTAGCATTAAAACTAATCTCATAATCATTATTAGAGTTTAACATTGCAGAATTACGCAATAATTCATCAGCCAATACTGAATTTAAAATGCCATTAATTTTTATTGTAATCTTTCTACTTCCAGCACAATCAAGCACTTTTCTCCAGCCAAAAGAGGAAATCTCTTTCATCTCCTCTTTGTTATTACGCAAAGTAAACCTTAAGTTTCGTATATTATTCAGCACAACAAAATTATTGTCATGACCTTTAATTTTCAGCTGTAATTTGCTCATCGCTACCTCCTTGTATTAAAATATCAAAATTAATTGTTGAATGTAAAACTTCATCATGCTGATTTATAGCACAATTACTTTCCAAAATGGTCTCACTACTAATGCTCTTTACCACCAAGCTAATATGCTTTATAGCAGCAAGCATGCTGCTTATATGATAAGTATATATGTCGCATGAAAATCTTACTTTTGTAGCAAAATTAGATAGCATATGCAGGTTAACATAATTTACTATGCGCAATCTCAGATAAGGAATAGTAACCTGCTTAGGCAGGTAATCATAGATGTTAGTAACATATTTCTTTAAATCAGAGTTTGCTTTTAATTCTGCATAAATACTATTATACAACTCATTTATAATTTGAATTTTTTCCATCTCACAGATACGGCTAAGAACATTGCAATTTGTAGGTACAACAGATGGTGTCATCACATGCCCAGACACTGGTTCACTTTATAATGATGTCATTCCAGTAGCTCTTTCTTGTCATCCCAGTGTCAAGCACTGGGATCCAGGAATTTTATTAAGTTGGTAAGCATAAAAGTAGCCGTTTTATTTTAAAATACAACGTTTTGATGATCATGAAAAAACTGGATCCCAGTGTCTGAGCACTGGGATGACATCGAAGGGGATACTCGGATGACACCATCTGTTGTATCTGCTATTGAATGACAAACAGGAACTACAAAACAACCTTTGGTTCGCGAAATGGAGAATACACCTTCTTCACTTCAGATAAATGGCTACTTACTTCTGATTCACGATTTTTATAGAGAGCAGAAACATGCTGTATAATACCTAGCTTTATTTGCTCAGGAACACTATCATAACCAGCTTCATATACAACATCAGCTCTTATTATGCTCAAATAATTGAAAAATTCAATATAGCTTCCTATATCACTAAAATAATAACTAAGTTTTCTATTCTTATCAGTAGCCAATATTATTTTATTCACAGGACCATAGCTTAAATAGATTCTACGAGGTATATAACCTTCATATGAAACTTGCCACGTTTGCTTTACTAGAGACTTTTCCATATGCCACTGAGCATAATCAGTTGCCATAAAAATAAAACTTGAAATCAACTTATCATCTTGATCATTTTCAATTCGTAAAAAAGATTTAACCTCTCCTAAAGTTACTGGAAAAGATTTAGGCTTAGACTTACGTTGTATATTTATGATTGGATACTTTAGTCTTGTTGACATAACAACCCTCCTTTTCTATATATAGCTAAAATAAGTAAGACTTATCCATAAAAAATCTTACTTATTTTAGTTATCACTTAATATTAAATTGCAACAGCAACTCTATCGTACAAGTATATTGAGAAGAGAACGTATTAACGCTGTTTCTCCTTTTTTATTGATCAAGTTTACTAAGCCAGATTTTAGTAGATTGACATTCTGAGAATGAATGTTATTGAAAGTGGAGTTTATTTCTTTAGCAAGTAGACTGCGAAATTTCTGCACACTTTCATATGCGATATTTTCAAGTTCATGTGCAAACTTATCTTGAGCTACAGCTGATATGTCTTCAACTTTCTCATTGAACTCTTCTAGCTTTCTTTCCTTACCTTTAAAATTTTTCGTAAAAGTTTTCATATTAATTGGCCTCAACTATTCTTATAATTATAATGACAATAAAAAGACTACCGAAGTAAAAAATTAGCACTACAATACTGCAAACAACAGCAGCACACCAAACCGGTTCACTTTATAGCGTAAATTCAAGTATGTCATTCAAGTAGCCCCTTTGATGTCATTCCAGCGCGTGACGCTGGAATCGAGTCTTTCAACCGTTGTGTTTTAGCATAAAGCAACTACTTTTGTGCTTACCAACCTAATAAAATTTCTGGATGCCAGTGTCTGGGCACTGACCATTTGCTGTCTTCAAAAATGAATGTTCGTACAATTATGTGTCACGTGCTGGAACATAAGGTGTCATTCAAGTAGCCCCTTTTTTCTCATCCCAGTGCCCAGACACTGAGATCCAGGAACCAGCGTCACGCGCTGGAAAATGACACCCTCTATACAAACGTACTGTTTTAAACGTTTTATAAGCCCGTTTCAGCTTATATTAGGTAGAAATTATTGTGAAGACATAAAGTGCACATAGCGGAAAGATTTATAAGACGCCAACTGTATAATACTTTTGTCGTTTAATCTGAACAGATTGAAGGTAATAAAACACTTTCAATTTTATAGTAAGGAAGCTGAAAGATTTGTCAAGTAGTTTTCTTACCTTTTACAGGTACAATTTACATGCTACAATCAAATTTTCATAACTAGTGAATAAAAATGCAAAGAGATAAAATTAAAGTAGAAATAAAAAAGTTATCACATGGCGAAAGCCTGCCTCTTCCCTGTTATGCAACTATGCAGAGTGCTGGTATGGATCTTTATGCTGCATTGGACGACTCTATTATTTTAAATCCACTTGAAAGGTTACTTATTCCAACTGGCATTGTGATTGCAATACCAAACGGTTTTGAAGGACAAGTTCGCCCACGTTCTGGGCTTGCTGCAAAACATGGAATCACTGTCTTAAATTCTCCGGGCACTATAGACTCCGATTATCGAGGTGAAGTTAAAGTTTGCCTAATCAATCTAAGTAATCAGCCATATGAAATAAAAAGAGGAGAGAGAATCGCACAAATCCTCATCACTCCTGTATCTCAGGTAATTTGGGATGACAGAGAAGAATTCTGCACAGAAGAAACCGTCCGCAATGAAGGGGGCTTTGGCTCAAGCGGTAGGTAGTTCATTATATGTAAGTTGGCTGTATTGATTTTTTGATATATAATATTAATATATTATTAACTTATTTTAAGAGGAAATTATGTCAATTTAAAAAAAACACCGTCACAAAACAAACATTGCACTTGCAGCACTTACTTCTCTATGCGTCATAGGTGCAGTAACAACACTTTCAGCTCCATATTGGTGTCTTCAACTTCGATTTTAGCGCCACTTGCAGTTTTTGCAGCTACACCACTTGGAATGAGTCTACTTGCAACTGTTGCCGTTGCATTGGTTAGTTTAGCAATATATTCCATCATCAAAAACAATAAAATATCTGAGCCTAAAACTCTGAACATTGTTATTATAATGAATAAAAAAGATCTATTTGTGAAAGTAAAAAATGAAGATTTTGAGTATATCAAAAAACACAACCAAAATAAGAATCAAGATGGCAGTGTTATCTCCGATGAGTATCTTATATATTTTAGCTTAGAAAGTAACAGTTACTACATTACTGCTACAAGTAAGGAAATGGATAACAATGATGGATTATTAAAGATAAATTCATTAGGAAGAAAAAATGATCAAGGTGAGTATGAATTAATAGATGAATATAGAAAAAAGTTAGAAACGTTAGGTTTAGGCGTTGAAGAAAATGGTCCTAAAGAACTCATCATTAAACTTGTGCCAAGCTCAATTATTAGATCACCAGAAATTGAGCAACAAGAGAAAGAAAGATCATTATCCAGACAAGTATAAAAGGGGTAGACTAAATAAGCCTGCCCTTCATTTTTTAGTGTTAGTTATTTAAGCTTATTATAGAAGCCATACGCGTCAAGTTAAGGAAATAAAGGTATGAAAGAGATAGAATAATAAGGTATAAGTTCTCCCAGATATACTTTTAGTGAGAGAACCAATGAATAAAATAACTTGCTTATCAAAAAAGCTCAAAGAATTTTTTAATGAAAAAGCAGAGAAAATCTCAATTACAACAAGGTTTATAAAAAGAAAGAGAAAGCTAAAAGGTTCATCATTCGTAAAAGCCATGGTCTTGGGTAATATAGGAGTTGATAATTGTAGCGTAGAAACAATGTGTCAATTACTAAACGAGGACTCGATAGATATAACAAAACAAGGTTTGGATTTTAGATTTACTGAAGAAGCAGTGGAATTTATGAAAAGGATGTATAATGAATCTGTGATTCTCTTTAAAAATATCTTGCAAGTTGATTGCAAAATCTTACAGCAATTTAATAGTGTTAAATTATTGGACAGTAGCTATATTACTCTACCTAACAGTATGGAAGAGATGTATAAAGGTTATGGTACTAGCTACAGTGGCTATGAAAGCAATACTAAGTCTGGAATAAAGTTACAATTAGTTTTCGACTACATGAATCAGATAATAGACCAACTTAATTTAACGGAGGGGGTAAGATCAGACCAGGGATATAGGAAACATTTAAGTAATATATTAAGCAATGATTTGCTAATATCTGATCTCGGTTATTTTGTGCCAAGTTCTTTTAAACAAATCAATGAAATAGGAGCTTATTTCATAAGTCGTTATAAATCTGATACCAACATATATGATGTAGAAACAAATCAAAAAATGGAGTTATTAGAATGTTTAGAGGATAAGTTATTTTTAGAAAACGAGGTATTGTTAGGAAAAGAAGCAAAAATTAGAGTAAGAATTATATGTCAGAAACTAACTGAAGAACAGTCTATGGCCAGAAGAAGGAAAGCTAATAGATTAGCAAGATCGCAGGGATATACATCCTCTAAAAGAAATCAAAAATTGTTGAACTGGTCAATATTTATAACTAATGTTCCAGAAAATAAAATTAGTGCTGAGCAAGTATTAACGATTTACAGAGTAAGGTGGCAAATTGAGTTATTATTTAAATTGTATAAAAGCTATATCAGGCTTGATAAGCTAAAAGGAAAGCCATGCAGAGTATTATGTGAACTATATGCTAAATTGTGCGCAATTCTTATATTTCACGGCATAGTTGGTTGCACAGAAGTGAAAAAGAATACAGAACTTAGCTTAACAAAGGCATTTATTGAGCTAAAAAGGCGGGTTAGAGAGTTATTTTTAGTATTAACCAAAATTAATAGTTTAAAAGCATTTCTTAAAAAACTCACTATAACTTGGTCGCTATTTTCATTAAAAGACAAACGTAGAAGGACTAGAGTATCCACTTTAACCTCTCTAAATTTGCTCACAATCTCTTAACTTGACGCGTATGATTATAGAAGCTGTCTCAAAGTATCCGTTCAGATGTATGACTAATGTGTAAATATCGAAGCAAAAGTGGTATCATCCCAGTGCTTGACACTGGGATCCAGTTTTCTTGATAAATTTACCAAAAGTGTTTCATTCTATAACGCAAAATCCATACTTACCAAACCGAATGCATTACTTGCAATCTCGATCCCAGTGTCAAGCACTGGGATGACAGAAAAAAGAGCACTGTCATCATATTGGATAACACCATTTATTTCTATAGCTGTCTTTTCTATCTTATTTTGCCACCCTACTGAACGAATACCTTACGAGAAGTTACTAAGGATTTTTATTTAGTCTGACTGCATCCTTTACCTTATCTAACAACCCATTAATAAAGCCAATTTTGTTTGGAGCATCAAGTAAATCAGATGCAATGTTAGTATATTCATTAATAACAATTGGTGCTGGTGTATCAAAATCAATTAACTCACATACTGCAATACGCAAAATAGATAAGCTTATAAGATTTAATCGTGAAAGTGACCAGCTTGGGTGTAAATAAGACTCTATTATTTTATCATATTCTTCACTGCTTTTTATAACCTTACATAACAAGTTTTCTAAGAACTGATGTTCAAATTCTTCACATTCAAATATATCTTTCAACGTCCTTATGTAGTCCTTAAGCTCACAATTTTCCAATTTAAAAGTGCTTTTGTTGTAACTTACAAAAATATTTGAATAAGCAATTTGTACAGCAAGAAATCTTGCCGTACTTCTTTTTATGCGCCACTTTTTATCTACTGGTTTTTCCTCCATTATTTTAATTTATTGTGTAGATCTATCATATGCAAAACAGTTGAGGCTGCATGGCCACCAACGTTCTTTTTATTTTTGTCAGCTCTAATTAGTGCTTTATCTTTGCTGCCAGCGGTAATTACGCCCATACCAAGGGGTATTGCATAATGCATAATAACTTCATTTAAGCCTTCGATTACTCCTTTACAAACGTATTTATAATGATCAGTTTCACCGCGAATCACGCACCCAAGAGCTAAATAACCGTCATAATTAGCATTCTTGCTTTTTACTGCAAAGAGAATTGTAGCTGGTATCTCAAATGCACCAGGAACTTCAATTATGTCATAGCTTGCATGACTTTCTTTTAATCTATCAACTGCACCTTCAAGCAAAAGGTTCGCTATTTCAGTGTGGTAAATTGAATTAACTATTAGTATTTTCGACATTCATCCCCACTTTTCTTGTTAAAAGCAACTTTATTAATGATTGTTGAACCAGAGTTATAATATTACTAAATATCCAATATATTACCAGGCCGGCAGGAAAAGAAGAAAAAATAAAGACAGAAATGTAAGGTAAAAACTTCATAACATTTACTTGAATATCATCTTTACTGGTTTGATCTTTCTCACTTAGCTTCTGCTGAATTATCATGGTAGCGCCGAAAATTATAGGTAAAATGCCTATAGAAATAGGAAAGTTATAATTAAACAACCCAAATAATGTAAAAATGTTTGTTGGATCAGAAGCTGAAAGATCCTTAATCCATAAATAAAAAGGGGCGTGTCTCATCTCTATAGTAACAAATAATACTTTATACAGAGCAAAAAATACTGGTATTTGTATGAGCATAGGGAAAATGCTCGACATTGGATTTACATTGTTTCTCTTGAACAACGCAATTGTCTCTTTGTGCTGCTTTAAGCTGTCATTTTTGTACAACTCTTTTATACGAGTTAATTCAGGCTGCAGGCTTTTCACCTTGAACATCGAAATATATGATCTATTAGATAAGGGAAGCATCAAAAGTTTGATTACTAAAGTTAGCAATAATATTGCTAAGCCAAAATTTTTCAAAACAAAGTTAAAATATTCAAGCAGTAAAAACACCGGCTTGGTTATAAAATAAAGAACACCAAAATCTACAGCCTTATCAAACAAAGGTATATTGAGAGTGTCTTTATAAGAATCAAGTAAATTCAATTTCTTTGCCCCAGCAAAAAAGTAGTTCAGAGTAGAAGCACTTGTACCAGGGAGTATGTGTGTGTAAGGTCTAACAAAATCTGCTTGAAACTTATCAATGTTATTAACATTCGTGTGTTTAATGCTCACATTTATTTTATCTGATTTCTCAGGTATGATGGCTGTAAGCCAGTATTTATCAGCAAAACCAAACCAATTTTTTCCACTCGTGCTTGCCTTTATTAAACGCTTCTTAGAAATATCCTTATATGTCCACTCCTCTAGCTTATTGTTAAATGCACCTAGTACTCCTTCATGTGATATCCAATAGGATTCGTTAATATTATCACGTTTACGATTGATTTTACCATAGGGAACCAAAACTACATTATCTTTTGTATTGTTTTCAATAATTTGCTCAACTTTAAACATGTAGTTATCGTCAAGGCTAATTTTCATTCTAAATAAAATGCCATTTTCATTATCCCAAAATAAATTGACCTCTTTTTGATTGAGTTTATCTGCTTGCCATACTGTTTTAGAATCTGGAACTTTAATCTTTTCATTCGGATCGAGCCACCCAAATTCTGCGAAATATACATCTTTTGATTCTGCAGGTGACAGTAACACCACTTGTGGAGAAGAAGAACTCGGTTCTAAGTGGTAGTTAGTTAGGATTAAGTCATCAAACCTTGCACCTTTCAGAGAAATTGATCCTTCAAGCATGTTATTGGTTAAATTAACTCTCTGTTCTCTAGTAGAATTAATAATTTCAGAACGATTTTGGTATATCATAGGAGCAAGGTCGTTAGAAGATTCGATATGTTCAATATTTTCAATCGATGGTTGGCTTTGGCTCGTGTTAAGAAAATTATCATAAATAATATGCCATAATACTATAATTAATATAGAAAGAATTGTTGCTAAAATTAAATTTTTTGCTTCTGACATGAAATTAAATCGAACATACCTCCTTAAAGTATATATTAAATATTGTACTAAAACAATAAAATTTACTTATTTTTAATAATAGCTTTTAACGCTAATCTTAAAAATTTACTCTTATGGCTTCAAATTTTAATAATATGAATGCAGCAAAAAATCTAGTTATTTGGCTACTGATAATAGTCATTACTGCAATGTTTATTGATTCACAAGGGGATAAACTAAGCAATAGGTTTCTGAGCACTTTTCTACCGTACAAAGGAAGGGTTCAAAATGGCGGAAGTATTGAATTTACAAAGTCATACGATGGACACTTTTATATTCAAGCTCAAGTCAATGATCGTAATATAACGTTTTTGCTTGATACCGGAGCAACTGATATTGTTCTATCGCAAAAAGATGCGTTACATGCTGGTATTAACTTACAAAACATTCAAGACTTTAAAATATATGAAACTGCAAAAGGTCAAATAAAAGCTGGAGTGGTTCAAATACCTCAAGTTAAAATAGGAAATTTTTTAATTAATGATGTGCACGCTAGTGTTAATACTCACTCTATGTCCCATTCATTACTTGGTATGAGCTTTTTGAGATATTTTCATTTCACTATTAGGGATAACAAGCTAATATTATATCGTAGTTAAACGTTCTATACTCTACTTATCAACGCTCTGCAGGTCAATATAGGAGCAGAGATAAATATTGCGGAACAGGTGCCGATTGCAATGCCAAAAGAAATGATTAAGCAGAAGTCTCTGACCACACCTGTACAAATCAGCACTAAAGGAAGAGCGGCAAGAAGAGTAGTACCTGAAGTTAACATAGTGCGAAATAGCGTCGAATTAATGCTGGCATCAACTACTTCACCTATTTTTGCATTTTTTCCACTTTTTTGATACTCTCGAATCCGATCATATATAACCACTGAGTTATTGATTGAGTAGCCAATTACGGTAAGGAGAGCTGCAACTGATGAAATATTAAACTCAATACTCGTTAAACTGATAAAGCCAAGAGTTAAAATCACATCATGGATCAGTGCCATTATTCCACCAAGTCCACACTGCCAGTTAAATCTAAGCCAAACATAAAAAAATATTCCAATAATTGCAATTAACATGGCTGATATCCCTTCAAATATCTGCGTTGAGCCTATTTGTGGACCAACATAATCTATTTTGCGATAAGTTACTAAATTACCTAATTTGCTCTCTAATATACTTTTAACCTTTTTAATTTTATCTTCATCTCCCTCATCTTTAAACCGCACAACTAAGTTATCACCAGCTTTTGAACTCTGTATCGTAAATCCACTCTCTTTTAATATACCGAGAATAGCATCATCCTTGCTTGAAGATTTTATCTCTATCAAAATTCCACCTGTAAAGTCTATACCCAAATTCATTCCACGCAGCATAAAAGTAAGCATTGAAAAAATGATAAGAATAACGCTAACAAGTGCTGTCAAATTTCTATATTTACTAAATCTTATATCAAGATTATCTGGAATAAGTCTAATTGCCATAGTTCCTACTTAAATTGTGATTTTATATACTTTTTAAGCAATCGACTAGCTATTTTCTCTTAGCTTATACTAATAATGATCTTTGATTTACTTAATCTACTTGAAAAAGATATTTGATCAAAAAAATGAAAACAGCCTGGTTGTCATTAATAAAGTGCTACTTAAACATCTTTTTTAATCGATTGATTTCATCAGCAAATTTTGGGTCAGTTCTTATGAAATTTTCCACTTGTTTGACTGCGTGTATAACAGTAGCATGATCTCTACCACCAAAATTTCTTCCAATATCTGGTAAACTTTTTTGCGTAAACTTCTTTGCGAAATACATAGCTATTTGTCTCGGCCTCGCAAGACTGCGAAGCCTTCTATTAGATTGCATATCTGCAACCTTTATATTGAAAAATTCAGCTATTTTTCTCTGTATTTCTTCTATTGTAATTGACCTATGATTTGACCTAAGAAGATCAATTAGGGTCTCACTAGCTGATTCTACTGTCATGCTTCTTCCAATTAAAGAGGTATGAGCAACCTTATTTAATGCTCCTTCTAGTTCTCTTATATTGGATTTTATATTCCTTGCCAAAAATTCTAGGACATCCTTTGGAACATACATATTCATTCGTTCCACTTTCGCCTGCAATATACCAAGTCTTAATTCAAAAGTTGTTTCATTAATATCTGCAACTAATCCCCAACCAAGTCGCGATTTTATTCTTTCTTCTACTCCATCAAGATCACTAGGAGACCTATCAGCTGATATAACCAATTGTTTATTTTGGTCTATCAATGCATTGAAAGTGTGAAAAAATTCTTCTTGTGTACTATCTTTACCACTGATAAATTGCACATCATCTACCATCAATACATCTACTGATCTAAATTGCTCTTTAAATAACATAATATCTTTGCTCCGCAGCGCCGTAATATATTGATACATAAATTTCTCTGCTGATAAATATACCACTTTTCTTTTTGCTGACGGAGAATTGACTATGTACCAAGCTATAGCATGCATTAAATGTGTTTTACCAAGTCCCACTCCACCATATAGAAATAAAGGGTTGCTTCCTGATATTGGATCTATAGATTCCGCTACACGCTTTGCCGCTGTAAATGCTAACTCATTTGACTTTCCTACCACAAAATTATCAAAAGTGAATCTGGTATCTAGTGGTGAACCAAGATTATGATTATTTTCCTCTCTATTTTTTAGTATCGTATTAGAATTTGAATTTCTTTCTTCAATTAATTGAATATCAATAGAACATACACTTTGATCTTCGCTTTGCCATAATGATAATATTTTTTCCATGTAGTGAACTGTAATCCACTCCTTTATAAATCTTGTTGGCACAGACAACAAAACTTCTCCATTTCTGTTGCTGATAAATCTTAGTGAACTCAGCCAGCTGTTATATGTTGCTTCTCCATAGAGATTATGGAGATAATTTTGGATTTTTTCCCAAGTAACATTGTGGTCCGTTACTGTAATAATCTGATCAAAAAACATAGTAGAAACCTTAGGGTTAGTTAAGTTCATATACCACACCAAGAAAGAACAATAATCAGAAAGATGCAAGATAATCAATAGCTTACTGTAAGATAAAAAGCTAACACTACTTAATACATACCTAAAATTATGAGGATTTTTTGACGAGTTGTAAAGAGTATAAAAGCACTAAAATTGATCATTTTTTTGAAATAAAAACAATCAATTTGTAAATGTCGCTTGTACCGAGGATTAGAAGTATGTTATTAAAAAAATAGTAATATATTATGTATAAATAAGATATTAAATTTACTGATAAATAAGTAAAGTACTTGTATAAATATAGCTGATTTAGTATAAATTTATTGAAGTAAATTTGTGATTATATTAAGTAATTTGAGTCATAATACTGTATTCGGTATTGAACTGGAGTTTTACACTGAGGGAATAAAAAAAGAATATTTATTTCTGAATAGCATCAAAAATAAAATAGCTTCTCTTGGATTTTTTTGTGAGAAAGAGAGTTCTTTAAACCAATATGAGATAAAAAGTGACTGTTATACGAGCTCTGATAATTTAATTATGCATTTTGAGTTGGCAAAACAATTACTTACTGAAGTAGGACAAAAACTTGGGGGTAATGTTTCTTTTAAAGCAAAACCTTATTTGGATAGAGCAGGCAGCGCACTAAATGTACATGTTAGCCTCATGGATTCAAATAATCATAACTTATTTTATGGCAATAAGCAAAAATATAGTGACCACCTGATTCACAGCATAGGTGGATTATGTGCAATGATGAAAAAACATATGCTATTTTTTGCTCCAAATGATGATTCATATTTAAGATTTCAGTACCCAGATATTCATACTCCAACTACGATTAGTTGGGGAGTGAATAACAGAACTGCTGCGATAAGAATTCCCTATTTTGGCAACGATTCCAAAAGATGCCGCCTAGAGCACCGTGTTCCTGGAGCAGATTGTAACCTTGAAAAAGTACTCACAGCAATAATTGAAGGTATAGTTTTTGGTATAGAGAACAAAATTGCTCCGCCAAATAGAGTGTATGGCATTGCATCTGATCCTCAATATAAGATGGAGAGTTTGATATAGCAACTACCTGTTAAACCCTAACCCATTAAACTCCTTTGAGGTAATTGGCCATTCTAGCACTTTCCTCACATCATTATTTACATTCCCATACTGTAATAGCAAGTCTGCAGCAGATAGTTTCTGCGTACTTTTAGATGATCCAAGCCCTATATTGGTAAGGTTGCTCGGTGGCTGCTCAGGAAGTGGATTACCAAGTGCATCCATGTGTTTAGGTAAAGGTTCCATAACAATATTTGTAGCACTAGAAACGAAATGACTATCTGTAGTATCAGCACTTTTAGAAAGTGAATTACCTTTGAAATCCATATGTTTAGGTAGTCCATTTTTCATTTCTTCTTCTGCTCTTTTATTTTTTAATTCTTCTTCTAGCTCAGTTTCAGTTCTTTTTGGTTCTTTTACGGTATCTTTTTCTTCACCTTCATCAACACTGCTATACCCTTCATCTTCTGACATATCATCAGTTTTAACAGACTTAGGTCTTGCTTTATTAAGCAATGAAAGTAATGCGTAAGTAACTGCAGCAGCAGTAACTATAATGGCTATCTTTGCAGCAATGTGAATCACTGTCAAAAATACTAAAGTTGATGAAACACCAACCAACCCAGATACGATCATTTTATTCTTGCCTTCTGTCACACTTAAAACTGCTACCATAATAATCCCTCAAATACCATACTAAAGTCATATTATATAGAAATTTTCTTACGCTTGCAAAACTGTAAAAATTTTAATCATTTACATAAAGACATATAAGGATTAATTAATATATAATTTATCTTAGCTATAATATGATATAAATACGTATAATGTTTGGCATGAAAAGCTTACTTGTAGAGAGGAATAGAACAGTAATATTATTGCTTATCGTGATTTTTACCTTCGGCTCATACACTTATATAAAGATGCCAAGAGAAAGCAATCCTGATATACAGATTCCTATAATTAGCGTATTTGTTGGGTTTCCTGGTATTTCTGTCGAGGATAGTGAAAAGTTATTAGCTATTCCAATAGAAAATGAACTAAGGTTCATTGAGGGCGTGAGAGAGCTAAAGGCACTTGCAACTAATGACGGTGCTCACATGATAATTAAGTTTGGTACAGAATATGATAACAAAGAAGTACTTGATAACGTCCGTTCAAAGCTTTTAAACATAAAATCAAAATTACCTATTGAAGCAGAATCTCCGATAATCAATGAAATAAACTTGAGCTTATTTCCGATACTAAACGTTGGCTTGATTGGTAATTTGCCGGAAAGAGCTTTAACTGAAATAGCACTCAAACTAAAGAAAGAAATAGAATCTCTGCCAAATGTTCTTAAAGTTGAAGTGGCAGGTATGCGTAAAGAAACAGTGGAAGTTATAATTGAGCCCACAGTTCTAACAAAATATAACATTCAATCAAATGAGATATTTCAAGCTATATCAAACAACAACAGATTGGTAGGAGCTGGATCACTAGAAAACGATACCGGTAAATATTCGATTAAAATATCAGGGTTATTAAAAGACATAGAAGATATTATGAATATTCCTATTAGATCTCAAAGTGATGCAGTTTTGAGAATCAAAGATATAGCAAAAGTATACTTTGGGTTTGAAGATCACCAAGGATTTGCTCGTATTAATGGACTACCTAGCATTGTACTAGAAATTTCAAAACGTAATGGAAAAAACATAATAGACACGGTAAATCAAGTAAAATACTTAATGGACAAAGCAAAAGATCAATTACCTGAAAATTTAAAAGTAGTTTATTTGAATGACCAGTCAAAAAATGTACGTGATGTGCTTGAAGACTTGGAAAATGGTATAATATTTGCCGTATTACTAATACTAACCATAATAATGCTCTTTATGGGAAAAAGGGCTGCTATTCTTGTTGCACTATCAATACCTGGCTCCTTTCTCATAGGAATAATGGCTCTTTACCTAATGGGTATTACTCTAAATATAGTTGTGCTCTTCAGTCTAATTATGGCAGTTGGGATGCTGGTTGATGATGCAATTGTAATCAGCGAATATGCTGATAGAAAGATGATTTGTGGGATGGATAAAGTAGAAGCCTTTTGCACCTCAGTTCATGATATGTTCTATCCAGTTTTATCATCAACATTAACTAAATTAGCAGTGTTTTTCCCTCTGTTACTCTGGCCCGATACAGTCGGTAAATTTATGCAGTACATACCAATTACAATAATTCTAACTTTAACTGGATCGCTAATTATGGCTTTGGTTTTTATACCAACACTTGGTGCAATATTTGGTGAACCTTTAATAACTTCAAAAAAAGAAATAATAAGAATGAGTGCTATAGAAAGTGGTGAGGTAAAAAATACTGGGCTTATAATAAGAACTTATGTACGTATGTTAGAGAAAGTCTTAGATCACCCCAAAAAATTTGTATGTGTTGTTGTATTTGTTTTATTTTTGTCTAGTATATTATATTTTACTTTTGGTCCTGGATTAAAGTTCTTTCCGAATGTAGATTCAGATAACATTTTAATCAGCGTTAAAGTAAAAGAAAGCTTATCAGCCAAAGAACGAGATTTGATACTTAAGAAAGTAGAAGAACGTATTTTGGGTGTTAAAAAAGAAATTTATGTTTTTTATGCTCGATCAGGAAAATTTTCAGACAACGTTATTGCCAAAATTCAATTGGAACTTGTAGATTGGCGCTGCAGGCGCAAAGCTAAGCAAATACTAAATGATATAAGGAGTAGTGTACAAAACATAAAAGGAGTAATAATTGATGTACAGGAACAAAAGTCAGGACCATCAGCTGACAAGCCAATACAAATTAACTTAAGCGGAAGTGCATCCAACTTGAATTCAGTAGCAGAGAAAATCCTAAAAATTATGGACCAACCTTCATCTGGATTTATAAATATTCAAGATAGTAGATCAGCACCTGAAATAGGTGGAATATGAGTATTGATAAGAGTAAGGCTACAAGCTCTGGAGTAAGTGTTGCAACCATCGGTGATTTTATAAAGATGGTTACAAATGGAGTATTAATTGGAAAATATAGACCAAATAACGCAGATGAAGAAATTGATATTGTACTACGCTTTCCCAGAAAGAATCGCAACATGAAAACTATAGATAACCTTTTTATCAATACAGCAAATGGACCATATTCTATGAGTAGCATAGTGAAATACGTTCCCGAAAAAAAGGCAAACAAACTAAGTAGGATTGATGGATCACGCACAGTAACAATCTCTGCTGACGTTGATACTGGCTATCTTGTTGATGAAAGAGTTAAGTTCATTCAAAATTCGATTACTCAAGACTGTAGTAAAGGAGTAAAGATTGATTTCAAAGGTGACAAGGAAGATCAACAAAAATCAGGAGCATTTTTATTAAAGGCTTTTATATTAGCAATTACATTGATGATATTGGTGCTAGTGGCACAGTTTAACAACATATACTATACATTTATCGTAATGACAGCAGTGTTTTTATCAACAACATGTGTATTTTTCATTTTCTTTCTTATTCAGAAAGTTTTTGTAGTTGTCATGTGTGGAGTGGGGATAATTGCTTTAGCAGGAATTATAGTGAATAATAATATACTATTGCTTGATGCCTTTCATCAGCAAATTAAGGTGCGCAAAAATAACATTAAGCAATGTATAATAAACGCTTCAATTTCTCGCATCAGGCCAATACTACTTACCGTTGCAACTACAGTTCTTGGTTTAATACCGATGATTACTAGGTTAAATATCAGTTTTTTTACGCTACAAATCACATATGATGCTCCATCAAGCCAGTGGTGGGTTGATATTTCAGCAACCATAGCAAGTGGAATATTGGCTGCAACGGTCTTAACTTTATTCTTTACTCCGGCATTGCTTATCATACAAAGACATGAAAAAACTTGACTTAAATTAGCAATCATTTAACATTTAAGATAGCGTTCTTTACCTGTTGAAGCTATAATTATAACTAATTAAATTGGATTTATTTATATGATTGCTAATCGTAAAAGCAGTGTTAAGCAGAAAAGCAACAAGAATAACATAGTTGGAAGCCTTGATGTAATAAAAACAGCGGGAGAGCTCTCACTTCAAAAAGGTTTGGATTTTAATATTATAATAAATGCACTTAAAAGTGCTATCGAAGCAGTAGCTCAACAAAAGTATGGTAGCAAAAGTAAAATTGTAGTTAATATAGATAGAAACACAGGCAAAGTTACCTCATATAGACAACTAAAAGTCATTAATGATGAATCAAATGAAAATGAGTGTGACTTAATTAAGTTGACACAAGCTAAGTTAATAAAAGAAGATGCAAAAGTTGGAGATACTATTAGTGAGTTGATTTCTCTTAACACTGATCTTGTTTCAGCAAGAATTGCCCAGCAAAAGATTTCTGAAATAATCAAAAATGAAGAGTTAAAAAAGCAATATGAGGAATTTAAAGATAAGGTAGGAGAAATGAGGTATGGCATCGTTAAACAAGTAGAATATTCAGATCTTATTATAGACATAAACGGAATTGGAGCATACCTCCCTTTACGAAACTTAATTGGTGGTGAGTCATTTCGTGAAGGCGATAAGGTTAAAGCTTACATACAAGCTGTTAAGCGCTCTGACGATGGACGTCAAATCATTCTTTCTAGGACTCATGAAGGCTTTTTAGAGGCATTGTTGAATCAAGAAGTACCAGAAGTTGCTGACGGATTGATAACAATTAAAGGTATAGCTAGAGACGCTGGTTCAAGATCTAAAGTTGCTGTTTTTTCATCTGATAAGAATATCGATCCAGTAGGTGCTTGCGTTGGAGTTAAAGGAGATAGAATAAAAACTATTATACACGAATTAAACGGTGAAAAAATCGACGTCATACATTACTCATCAGATTTGGGTCAATTTGTTATTAAAGCCATTACTCCTGCAGAAGTATCAAAGGTCATTATTGACGAAAATGAAAATTGTATAGAGTTAATAGTTGCTGAAGATCAATTGAGTTTAGCTATAGGAAAAAAGGGTCAGAATGTAAGATTAGCTTCAGAGCTTGTTGGATGGAAAATTGAGATATTAAGCACTCAGCAAGAATCAGAAAGAAGAAATAAAGAATTTAGTCAATGTTCAGTTTTATTTGCTGAAGCTTTAAACTTAGAAGAGATTATGGGCCAATTATTGGTAACAGAAGGTTTTTCCAGTGTAGAAGATATATCTAACACTTCAATTAAGGAACTTGCTTCAATAGAGGGCTTCAATGAAGATATTGCAAATGAACTTCATAATAGAGCAAATAATTACCTGAAAGCAGAGAATGATAGAAAAATAGAAGAGCTAAAAAATTTAGGTATGGAAGACGATGTAATCAACTTAGCCTTATCAATAGATAATAAAATTGCTCTTAGTAAACATAATATTAAAACTTTAGAGGACATAGCAGATTTATCAAATTATGAGTTTTGTAGCATAATCTCTTCCTCAACTAATAATAAAGAAAATCTAAAAGATACAGCAGATTTAATAATCATAGAAGCACGTAAAAAGCTTGGATTAATATAAAAACAATATGAATAATGAAGATATCAGTAATAAAAAATTAACCCTACAAGGCTTAAGCAAGCTTAAATTAGACATTAATTTAAACTCTTTAGATAGTCAAAGTACTGGTACTACAATAGTAAAAAAAAGAAGAAAAATTCATTCTGCAGAAGAATATAGTTTATTTGACGAGAGTAAATTAGGCTCTTTAACTGAAAAAGAACAAATTTCCCGCATTAATGCTGTACAGAATGCTACTTTGCTGAAAGAAAGGAATCAGAGAGAACAAGAAGAGAAAATAAAAAAAGAAGAAAGCAATCAAGAAGCTGAAGATAAAAATGAATCACACTCTGTACCTAAAGAAATAAATAAGGAAGTTTTAAGTAATACTAACTCAGTTGAACAAAAAGAAGATAGTATTGAATATGAGAACAATGATAAAAAGTCTTTTAAAGCTAGCAAAGATATATACTCTAAGCATTCTAAGCTAGTAATTACACAGGCAATAGATGAAAGAAATGAACACCTCCCTGTATTTAAGCAAAAATTTGGTATAAGAAGTAAACAATCAAAGTTTACTAAGGGTAAAAATATATCAAGAGAAGTTATTATACCAGACAAAATAACTATCAGAGAGTTATCTATTCGTATGGCAGAAGAGAGCAAGAGTGTGCTAAAAATGCTCAAAGAAGAAGTTGGGGAGAGCTATAGAGTAGATGATCTAGTAGATCCAGATATAGCATGCGAAATAGCAAAAAAATTTAGTCATACTGCTAAACGAGTAAGTGATGCTGATAAAGAAAAGAATTTACTCTTCATAAGCAACAGAGAAAACTTACCTAAAAGACCAAAACCACCTATCGTTACTTTTATGGGACATGTGGATCATGGTAAAACATCATTGCTCGATGCATTTCGTGAATCTAATGTTGCAGAAAGAGAGTCAGGTGGAATCACTCAACATATAGGTGCTTATCAATTAACGACAAAAAATAAGCAAAAAATTACTTTCATTGATACACCAGGGCATGAGGCGTTTACTGCAATGCGTGCACGTGGTGCCAATATTACTAATATAGTTGTGATAGTAGTTGCAGCTGATGATGGAATCATGAAACAAACAGTTGAAGCAATAAATCATGCAAAAGCAGCAAATGTCTCTATTATAGTTGCCATTAATAAAATTGATAAATCACAACCTGGCGATGTAGAAAGAATAATTAATAGTTTGCCTCAGTATGACCTCATCCCCGAAGAACTTGGTGGTGATGTTATAATTGTGCCAGTATCAGCAAAAAACAAAATCAACTTAGATAAACTAGAAGAGGCAATTTTATTAATTGCTGAATTAATGACGCTAGAAGGAATAGAGGATTGTCGAGCACTTGGATGGGTGATAGAGTCGAAAATAGATAAAGCTAAAGGAATATCAGCTACATTAATAGTTGAAGAAGGAACATTAAAGATTGGTGACATATTGATAGTTGGTACAACATACAGCAAAGTACGCAGTATGATTAATCACCTTGGTCAAAGAGAAAAAGCGGCACTACCTTCTACTCCAATTGAAGTTACTGGTTTAAATGGTGTACCAAATGCTGGAGATAAATTTGTTGTTGTAAACTCTGAAAGGCAGGCTCGTGAAATTGTTGAATACAGGTTAGAATTAATCAAGAAAAAGAAAGAAGATTTAGACGACAATAATTTAGATATATTCAGTCGTAATGATAGTGAAACAGAAGAACTATCTGTAGTTTTAAAGTGCGATGTCACTGGTTCTATTGAAGCAATATCAAGCTCAATTGATAAGCTTGGTAAAGACCAAGTGAAATTAAATATTCTACACAAAGCAGTAGGAGGAGTAACAGATTCAGATGTGCTGCTTGCAGAAGCATCAAGCGCAGTAATTTTAGCTTTTAATGTAAAAGTGGATTCAAAAATAAGAGAATTAGCAAAACAAAAAGGTATAGAAATACATACTTACAATATAATATATGAGCTTATTGAAGACATGAGGATGTATCTAACTAAAATGTTAAAGCCTGTTACACGAGAGGTTCGTGTTGGTTCTGCATCTGTAAGGCAAATATTTAATGCATCCAAAGCCGGTAATATAATCGGATGTTATGTCACTGATGGAGTTATAAAAAAAGATTCTTTAATTAAGGTAGTACGTGGCAGCAAATTGGTGCATGAAGGAAAGTTAAAAGCACTACGTAGATTTAAAGATGACGTTAAAGAAGTAGGTGTAAACTTTGAATGCGGAATATCGCTAGAGGGTAATATCGATATTAAAGTTGGAGATATTTTGGAAGCTTATCAATTAGTGCAAGAAGAAAGGACGTTATAGTAGTTGAATATGAAAAAGGAAATTAGAAACCTAAAAGTAGCATCGGTATTACATAGGGCAATATCAAAAGTCTTAATGGAAGGTAATGTTCTTAATGAAAAAGTAGTAGTATCTGATGTAAAGCTAAGCAAAGATTTGAAGAAAGCAGATGTATATATTGTGTTATCTTCATTAAACATCCAAAATGATAATGATGATATCAGCACTGTTGTTAATGAAATGAACCAATCTGCATGGTCAATACGTAAATCTATATTATGTTATGTTGATTTGCGATTTATACCTGAGTTAGTTTTTAAGCCTGATTTAGCATTCGATAATTTTGTCAATGTAAGCAAAATATTACATAATCACACTTAATTAATGTATTTCAACCATTATTTCTCATTAATGAGAATACACAGTTTAACAGGTTTATGGCTTGTGCTATTTTCTAGCTTAAGCGGCATTCTTTTAGCCTCAACTTCTCTATCGTATCAAGCTCTTTTTCTCCTTGTTTTGTTTACTATAGGTGCATTTTTAATGAGACCCGCAGGATGCATAATCAATGATATCTTCGATAGAGAAATAGATGCACACGTTGAACGAACAAAATACAGACCACTTGCAAGTGGTGCATTAAACATAAAGCAGGCTTTGGCTTTACTTTCACTGTTACTGTCTATTGCCCTGGTAATCTTATTATTAACCAATAAAACTACTCTTATACTTGGAATAATTTCAATGTGCATGATAGTTATCTATCCCTTGCTAAAGCGTTACGTTTGGTGGCCACAATTATTTTTAGGGTTTACTTTCAACATGGGATCACTCATGGGTTCAGCAGCAATAACAGACCAGATTAGCATAGAATCCTTGCTATTTTATATAGGATGCGTCTTTTGGACGCTTAGTTATGATACTATATACGCTCATCAAGATAAAAAAGATGATGAGAAATTAGGAATGAAATCTACTGCATTATATTTTGGCAATACAACAAAATCTTGGTTGAAAAGATTTTATTTAATATCCTTAATGGCATGGTTGTACGCTGGTATACTATCATCATTAAATAACATCTTTTATATTGCTTTACTTGCCATAGGATTCATATTTCACCACCAACACAAAAATTTAAATCCAGACGATTCTAATCAATGCATGTCCATATTTAAAAATAATTCCCAGATAGGACTCCTGCTCTTTTTCGGTATCCTTTTAGATAGAATTGTAAATTCTACTTTTGTATCCGTTCAGATGCATGGCTAATGTGTAAATATCGAAGCAAAAATGGTGTCATTCCAGTGTCAAGTACTGGGATGACAGAGAAAGCATCATATTGGGATGACACCATTTATTTCTATGGCTGTCTTTTCTATCTTATTTTGTCACCCTGCTGAACGGATTCTACTTTTTAGAACATATCTTGAAAGAAAATCAGGAAGATAATATGATAGGATCAGTAAAAAATATATCCAGGTGATGTAAGTGACAAAGAATGGAAATTTCTTGAGCCAAGAGTTGCACAAGGTGTGGCCAAGAAAGCACAAAATAGGAACAATTATTAATGTTATACAATACATAATGAAAGGTATTTGCCAGTAGAGCAAAAGATTTTCCTCCATGGAAGACAGTGTATGATTATTTTTTTAGGTTGCATAAGTAGTCACACATTGCTTGAATGCATACAAAATAAAGGCTGGTGTGCCCATTGATGTTATAAGATCAAATTACCAACCTTTTACTAGATGAAATCAAAAAGCTAAGGAATTAAGCCTTACCTTGATTGATTAAACCTCTATCCTGAATTAAATGACCTTGAACAGAAGTATTACTTAAATAACTTTGAGGCTCTAAGTTTATTTGCTGTTCTTCAACTTCTAATGTACTATCTCTATTGTGTAATATCTGTTGCATTGATTGATTTACTATTAAATCTAGTTCCTTATTAAATACAATCATAAATTTGTTAAACTTCTTTGGACTTAACTTACCTGTTTCTCTATCGTGGCATGCTTGCTCTACATATGAGTTTAAAAATCCTGAAATCTCATTAAACTTACCACCCGTGATTTTTGCAGTAACCTCTTTCTGCATTTCTACACAATCAATATTTAACCGATGTATTGATATCCCACTTTTTAATGCAGCTTGCTCTACTACTTTCTCAAATTCCTCTATAATATTTAATGCATAGCCCTGTGCTTCTAATTGTGATATAGACTGAACTACTGTGGAAATATACTTCTGACCTGTGATTTTCCTTATAAATACATCTAATAAAAGAAGTATACCGTTGTTATCAATACCTTGAACTGTAATAGCTTTAGAAGGTTCCATACTTATAGCTGCCTTAAAAGGAGAAGAAACAAACTGAAAAATACCTTTCATAGTATCTACCGTAGTGTAAGCAAAAATATTGATAAATGAAGATGGCTTACTTGTTCCGCTTGTAACTCCTATTTTATTAGGACCTATCTTATCATTTTGCAATGAATTTTCATCTTCTTTTACAATACTACGGCGATTATGGACACGTGTTGATAGGAAGCTGCTTTCTTCTTGTAAGTTAAGATGTTGGGTGATTTCTTCATTTCTTCTTATTCTTCCTTCTAGAAGGTTTCGTATTTCTAAGCTGTCTTCTTCATTAAGCGTATTTGCCACGGCTAAAGCTCCTCTAGCATCAACATAATCACTTTTATCAAGAATGAGCTTAACTATATTTAAATTGCCATAAGCAGCTGCAAAGTGCAAAGATGTCCAACCATCTTTATTTTTAGCGTTAACGTCAGCATGATTACTTATAAGAAATTTAGCTACTTCTAAATGACTGCTTTTAACAGCCCAATGCAAAGGAGTATTGCCATTATTGTTCTTAGCATTAACATCAGCCCCTCCCTCTATAAGCTCTTCTACTATACTTAACCTACCATAACTTGCAGCCCAGTGTAAAGGGATATTACCATATTTGTTTCTTTCATTAACATTAGCTCCTTCCTTTATGAGCTTTTCTAATACATCTAAATGACTATTTTTAGTAGCCAAGTGCAAAAGAGTATCGCCATTATTGTTCTTAGCATTAACATCAGCCCCTCCCTCTATAAGCTTTTCTATTACACTTAAGCTACCATAACCTGCAGCATAGTGCAGAGGGACATTGTCATATTTATTCTTCTCATTAACATTAGCCCCTTTCTCTATAAGCTTTTCTAATATATTGACATTCTGATTAAGAGCAGCCCAGTGCAGAGGAGTAGCGCCATGATTATTCTTAGCATTAACATCAGCCCCTCCCTCTATAAGCTTTTCTACTACCTGTAATTTATCTGCAAGAACAGCTAAATGTAGAGGAGTATTGCCTCTATTGTCCCTGGCATTAACATCATCCCCTTTATTGATAAGATCCGCAACTTGATTAGCATCTCCACTACGTACAGCAGCAAATAATTCATTAATCATTTAACCTTCCATAAAAACCACTAAATTTCAAAGTAAGAAAAAAATCTTTTTCTGAATAAAACAGCTACCTCATAATATAAAGAAAAATATTTTCACGATCATATTTATTATACATAAAAAATTAATAGCTCAATATACTTTTCATAGAATACTCCATCTCTAAAACTTGTCAATCCCTATTTAGAAGTTTTTTTGATAATCTTTAATGAAAGTTCTTAACGAATTAATACTGACTTAATAGTATATATTACTAATAACTTAGACAACACAATCACTTCCGCAACCAAAACCAGCTATTGTAAGAAGATTTTATTTTGAGATCGTATGGTCTACCACTTGTTCTACGCGAATTTATATCAATTTATTACTTTATTTCTCTGTTTTTTTGAAATTCCCCTCATAAAATTAAATAGCTTACTGTAAAATTATAGTCTTAAGTCCCTGTTTGCAGGTTGTACAGAGACGCTATTAAATGAAGATATAGGTGACCTATGAGTTAAGTTAACCGTGCTTTTATCTTCAAATTGCAATGCTTCACTTATATTTTTTAATTTTCTTTTTTTAGTTAGTGTATGTTCATCAAATGTCTCTAGGTTTCTTTTATGTGATTGTGTTTTTAAGTCTGGAGCTAAGTGCATATCTTCAAGATAATAAATAATTTCTTCTGAGTTAGAATATACAATAACATAGTCCAAAGGACTCATATTTTTTTCATCTTGTCTATCTATACTAGCTCCTTTCTCTATAAGGTATTCAACAATATCTAACTGACCATGCATCACAGCAAAGTGCAAAGGACTCTCACCTTCTTTGCTACGTAGATTTATATTAGCTCTTTTCTCTACAAGATATTTCACAATATCCAATCTACCATATATAACAGCAAAGTGCAAAGGACGCATGTTATTTTTATCCTTTATATTTATACTAGCTCCTTCCTCTACAAGGTATTTAATAATATCTAAGTGACCATATATAGCAGCAAAGTGCAAAGGACACATACTATCTTTGTTTAATGATTTTATTATAGCCCCTTGCACTACAAGGTATTTAGCAATATCTAGTGACCATATACGGCAGCAAAGTGCAAAGGATTCATACCTTTTGTGTTATTTAGATTTACATCACCCCCTTTCCTTACAAGATGCTGAACAGTACCTAAGTGACCATGTATGATAGCATAATCTAAAGAAGTAAAATTCCTTTCATCAATAGCATTAATAATTTTGCTTAATTTATTAGGTTCTATTTTCTCTAATATCAGCTTAATAACTTCTTCATTACCATCTTTGGCTAGTAAATGTAAGATAGTACTTCTATCATAAATAGAATCAATAAATTCATTAACTAATCTGTCATATTTACTTGCATGACTCCAAACAGATATAATGTTATTCGGATTTATAATGCAAAATGATGTCATCATTTCTCTTAAAGTTTCTTCTTCTATTCCTGTTCGTTCTTTCTCTACTCTTACTGTTTTTTGTATCCCTTTATGAACTCTTGCTATTGACTCCTCCAGCTCAATCACTGAAAACTTATTGAGTAGATTAAGAGCATCCAAAACTTGTTGCTTACCTTTTTCTGATTTCTTCTGGAGGAAAATTTCTTCTATATCAATTTGATTGGGATCCAAGTAAGCCATATATGATACAATATCATGCGATTGCTGCCCAACATTTTTTTCTCTTCTTATTTTATTAAGGTTAAGCGTCAAAGTTATAAATAATTCTTTGGTGAGACCTAGCGCCTCGAGACAATCAGGATTCGGTTTTTTCATTTCTTCATTATAGAGTTTTAGATATTCACTAACATTAATCTTTTCTTGTTTAATATATGCTGTTGCTTGTGTCAAAGCTAATGGAAGATAGCCCAATGTTTGTGCTAACTCTACTAGATAGTAATCCTGTAACCTATCTTTTACTTCTAAGGTTCTTTCAATAAATGTTATAGCTTCTCCTAGAGAAAATCCATCATTCAACTGTGTCTTTTCTATTTCTTTTTCCCAATTCTTGCTACGAGAAGTAATTAAAACGTAAGGCTTTTCTCCATGAAAAAACAAATTAGGAAAATAGGATGGTAAAAATTTTTCGATCTCCTTATACTTACTGGTGTTATCAAAGATGAAAAGACTTTTTACGTCTCGAAAATACTGGTACACATCCTGGACAATAGATTCTATTTCTCTATCTCGAACAACATTAAAATCCATATCATTATCATTTTCTGTAGGAATTTCTAATTCTTTAGCTAAATTACGAAATGAATTGAAAAGAGTGTCATATGTTTTAGCATTTATCCATATAACTTTTGTCCAAATATTACTCTCCTTACTATATGCGTAGCTTCTAGCTAATTCACTTTTTCCTGTTCCATATTCTCCATTAATCAAGACCATTCGTGACAGTTCTACTTCTTGATTTTTACTATCTAACTTCTTTTTTAATTCGTCTAACATCACTTCTCTTTTTATAAAGAATTTTGGTAAATAGCCCAAATTAAAGGAAAATGTATTTTTACCTTCTTTTTCATGAAGTATTCGTAAATTTCTGATTTCTTCACGCAGTTCTTGTATATCCTTTTTTTTTGCTGAATCGTTTTCATTGATCTCTTTTAATATACTACTAGCCAATCCTTTCTTTTTTTCCTCATCTAAAATACGCACATACTCTCTTTTTTTAGATGTTTCACTAAGTACATATTTTTGTTCTAACTCTTCCCAACTTTCTAATTCCCACTTAAAGGGAAGCCGATAGCCGTATTTTTCAGCAAAGTCATGCTCCTTCAATTGATAATACTTAATAATCTCACCCTCTGCTTTCTCTATTCCCACCTTTTCATATAACTCTGAAGTCATCAACATTTCACCACTTTGTTTATCTTTTACTTGATGTCCAGTACGTGTAGTAAACGGGTACTTTCTTTTTGATTTACCTAAAATAACACCTTTAGTTATGTGAAGATTGGGAAATTCTCCTTTCTCGTTGCAAGATGTAGTGTAATTTATTACTCTGGATACAGTATCCATTGCTAACTTCTCAATCCCCCTATTACAAGACAACTGATTAGTATCCACAATTTTAGTGAATTGTTTCTCAAAACTTTGAAAAATTTCCAAGCCAGCTTCTATTAAAATCTTTCTTAAGTTACCTTCTGAAGGCGCAACTATTGTAGAAAATATTTTTGCTTTTTTCCTATGTTGGTTTGTAGAAATAAAACTCACACACTCCATAACTTGAGAAGTACCTACTTTCTCCACACTTGGTGGAATATAATTACCCACAGTTGATACAACCTTAGCTACTACTTTACCTGTTTTACGTACTTTTGAACCTGGTTTTGCTTCTTTAGAACATTCAGATAGTTTTTCCTCGAATTCTTTAACAAAAGTCTTAACAAAAAAAGTTGCTTTTTTCACTATTTCATCACTTGTAATGCTTATACAGCTAAACATTTCTTCATCATCAGTCGATGTACTACTGCTGCCTATAGATGAAGATCTTGTTACTCTAGGGCTCTCTTGACTTCGTCCACACTGAAGTTCTTCACTAGATAATATATTTTCATAATCAACTATTGCTGATCCAGCATCTACATAATCCATTTGATTATCTGCTACTTGTTCTCCTATATTTTCTTTACCTAACATAAAGCCGCCTATATTTTAATATTCATATTTTGATGATTTTGTCGTAAACCTCTTTTCTGAAGATTGATTTCAACATTTGATTCTTATGCAGCTGTACCAAACCAAACTGCTGTAGAAACCTTACGGTAATCCTAAGTAACTTTAATTGCTGAGTAACAGTGTGCTTTTCTTTTGACTTCTGACTAAAATAGATATATTCTTAAAAAATTCAGAATTGCTTTCTGAGTGATATACATAATACAATGCATCTAACTCACACCCCATTTGTTCATTACGTTAGACTGGATTGTAGCTAAAGAGACCTAGCAAAGCAAGAATTTTTTTGCATACTTTAGCATTTTATTTTAGTTTTTATTTTAAAACTAAAGCAGCTCAGTTTCATGTACTTTTATTTCTTTATCGACTGTTATTTTTTTTCTTCAATGCATCTATGAGTAATGATAACGTGGACGGTAAAGCTTGTAAAGCAATTTTTTTATATAGCAAGATTCAGCTATTTAATAAAAAGATCGTGGCTAGACCAAAAAATATAAGAGCTGAGAGAATATCAGTTGTTGCTGATGTTAAGATTGAAGACGAAACAGCAGGATCGGATCTTAAACGATGAAGCATTATAGGAATGAAAGTTCCGATGAACGTTGCAATAATTGACATCATAATCATGGAGACCACAAAAATCATCTCCACTTTGACATTGTGAAACCTTATTGCTAACACTACTAATGAAATAGTAGATAAGATCACCCCGTTTATAAGACCTATTAAAAATTCTTTCATCAGTATTCTTTTTGCATTTTGCTCAGTTAGATATTTTGTTGCGATTGCCCGGATAGTTAGTGTTACTGTTTGGGATCCTGCATTTCCGCTCATCGATGCAATGATTGGCATAATTATTGGCAGTACTATAAAATTTTGTATTACGTTATCGAAAAAGCCAACTACTATAGAACATATTGTTGCAGCTAAGAGGTTAAACAGTAACCAAGGTAGTCTTTTAATTATAGTTTTATGTATAGGGGCATTTATATCAGATTTAGAAGATACACCGCTTATTTTAAGCACATCCTCTTCTGCTTCTTGTTGAACAATTTTGATTACATCTTCAATAAGGATTACACCTATAATTTTACCATTCTTATTTACTACTGGAGCTGATAATAGAGCGTAATCTTTAAATATTCTTGCTACTTCTTCTTGGTCCATTCCAGTTTTAATTATTTTTATATCTTGACTCATTATCTCTTTTATTATTGTTTCTCCTGAGTGAGATATTACCTTATTTAAGTTGAAAATGCCTATGGGTTCTAATTTTGAGTTAATGATGAAAATTTGATAAAATGTTTCTGGTATTTTTTTATAGTTGCGCAAGAATTCCATTAGCTGATTTATCGTCCAATAATATGGAGCTATAACCATATTTTTATGTATCAACCTTCCTGCACTTTCTTCTGGGTATGATAACAATTCCTCTACTAATTTTTGAGTTGCATTGGGTAAGTAGTTAAGTATATTTTCTATAGACTTTCTATCTAAATCTTTCACTATAGCTACTATGTCTTCTATATCAAGAAGCATTAGTAACTTTGCTGTATTTTCTATTCCCAATATTTCTATGATCTCTACTTGTAAATCTGGTACTACATGTACTAAGGCATCACTTAACAAATGTTGATCGAGGATATTAACTAATTTCTCCCTGTGATCACTGATCGAAGTAGATAAAAAATAAGCTAACTGAACGCTATCTATCGTTTTTACAATATTACGAACATTCTCTAATTCTTGATTATCGAGAGACTCTATTAAATCATCAATAGCCTTTTTGTCTAAACCATAATGAGAACTTGTTTTAATATTCATTACTTTACCTTATTTTTTTAATAAATATACACACTTGATTTTATTGAACATTCAAGTATAATAAAATTATTTTGAATTAACTATTATATGGTTAAATTTCTATTTTGTTTGCTGTTATTGTTAGTGATAATAAATATATTAAAGTCTAAAGTATAATGAAAACCCATCCAGAAATCCTTGAATACTTTCAAGGCTTAAATAAAAGTATTTCTCTTATCAGGAGGTGTCTTTGACATAGAAAAATTGAAGTTGCGTCTTGAAGAGCTGGATTCTCAAGCGTTGAATGATAATCTGTGGCAAGACAATCAAAAAGCACAAGAAATTTTAAAAGAACGCTCTAAAATTAAGCATGACATAGAATCGTTTTCAAAGCTAGAAAGCGATTACAACGATGCTATCAGCTTGATGAAATCTGCTATTGATGAGAATGATGAAGAATTTTTTTCTGAAGTTAAAGGTGAGTTAGTAAAGCTAGAGAAATTAATCAAACTTAAAGAGACAGAATCCTTATTTACTGGTGAAGCAGATAACAATAACTGCTTTTTAGAAATCCACTCAGGAGCTGGTGGAACAGAGAGCAATGATTGGACTGAGATGCTCATGCGCATGTATACAAGATGGGCAGAAATTTATCACAATTTTAAAGTTGAAGTTGTAGAAAAATTAGATGGTGATGCAGTTGGTATAAAATCTACAACAATAAAGATCATCGGAGAAAAAGCTTACGGGTGGGCAAAAAGCGAAAGTGGAGTTCATAGATTGGTTAGAATATCACCATTTGATGCAAATGGTAAACGTCATACCAGTTTTGCAAGTGTAGGAGTAACTCCAGTGATTGAAGATTCAATAGATATTGTTGTGGATGAAAAGGATTTAAAGATCGACACTTACCGTGCTTCTGGAGCAGGTGGTCAGCATGTAAATAAGACTGAAAGCGCGGTACGTATTACGCATATTCCAACAGGCGTTGTAGCTCAATGCCAAAATGGTCGTTCTCAACATAAAAATAAAGATGAAGCACTTAAACTACTTAAAGGACGTTTATATCAAATTGAATTGGAAAAAAAAGAACAGAAAATGGCCGAAGAATATGGCAAGAAATGCGATATAGGTTGGGGCAGTCAGATCAGATCGTATGTTATGCATCCATATCAAATGGTAAAGGATTTAAGGACTGGACATGAAGTTGGCAATATAAATTCCGTTTTTGATGGCAATATAGATTGTTTCATAGTTAGTGTATTGGAGTTAAAATGAGATTTATTAAAAAGCTAAGTTTTATGCTCTGCTAATAAGGGGAAAAGAAAACCAAAATCTATTGAGAAAAATGGAACAATTTTGTGAATATATCTATTATCCAAGTAGCTGATGAAAATGGCAACTCGTTTCTTATGGGCACAAAAATGTAATATGAAGAGAAATCTTCGTACATTAAGTTGTAGCCGCGCAACGTCTGCCATTGATGATTATTTCACCTACTGTAACTGCTGCTAAAATAAAGCAGTAATAAACTTGTGTTAACAAAGAAATAGGTGAGACAGAAGCAATGCTACCTGCTAGCAGCAGCTGGGAACCATAAGGCAAAATGCCTTTTGTAACGCAAGCAAAAATGTCTAACAAGTATGCACTACGGTATGACGGAATATTATGCTTTTGCGCGAGCCTTTTTGCAATATCGCCACTTAATAAAATAGCAATGGTATTATTAGCAACTAAAACAGTAAACATAGATGCTATGCCCGCTATTACAAATTCAGCTTTAGTTTTTGTGATATTGCTTTCATCGATAAGTTTGTGTAATGCCTTTTGACCCTGCTTGTACATTATATGACTCAATCCGCCAATAAATAGAGCAAATATCACTATCTCGTTTACTTTTTTGAAACCGTCATATATGTCATGAGAGAGTTGAATGATAGTATAGTCAAAAAAAGTCATCCCTAATACACTAGCAACAATTATATTTATAGTTATTGTTACTAAAGTAGTAACTTCAAATAACCCCATGATTATTAAAGAAATATAAGGAATAATCTTTATTACTGATAAATAATCTAAATTTGATGTAGGAATAATTTTTGTACTATCTGCCATAATTGCCAGATAGACAAGCGTTATAATGCTGGCAACAAATGCTACTTTAGAATTCACTTTAAGTTTATCCTTTATCGTGGCCCCCTGTGAAGAAACAGATGCAATAGTAGTGTCAGATATCATTGAAAGATTATCACCAAATACGGCACCTCCAACTACAGTTGCAGTTCCTATTTCAAGACCAAAAGCCCCACTTTTTGCTAAGTTAACAGCTATTGGTACCATTAATACAACAACTCCCATAGACGTACCAATTGCAGTTGATATAAAAGCGGAAGCCAAAAATACTCCAGGCAGTAGTAATCTTGCTGGAAGGAAATTGAGAATTAAATCAGCAACAGTATCTGCACTACCAATTGATTGAGTCACCACAGAAAATGCTCCAGAAAATAGAAAAGTTAAACACATAGTAAGGGTGTTTTTATCGCCCATACCCTCGATGACAGTATCGATGTTACGTTGAATTTTACCTGCACTGCATGCAACAGCAAAAAATAGCGCCGGTAGTAGGCAAATTACCGGTGAAACTTGGCGAAGCGGATTATCAATTCCAATAAAGGAAAAATAGACACCACTCCAAGGTATAAGATCAAAAAAATAACCAAAGGAAAAAAAGCTGTCATTTTACTGCCTTAAAACCTATGATTATAATCAATTAAGTGGTTTCAGGCAAGCTTGGTTTTCTGTAAGTTAATAACAGTCCTTTTAGACTCTCAAGTTACGCTATGGAAAATGCGTTGACTATTCTACCATAATATATAGCATCAAAAAATACTCTATAGTATGAGGTAAAGCTATGGTAATGACATATGAACAGTGGAACATAATATTAGGTGTAATTGATCAAGAGGTAAATTTAAGTAAAGACAATGTAATTGAAAGAATAAGAGAGCTATTAAAGGAAGTAAAGATACTAGGGCAAGCAGAAACATCAAGAATGTTAGAAGAGATATCGCATGGATTAGAAGTATCAAGCAAGATTCCAAGAGTACAAGAGACACAAGAGCCATTAAAAAAGAGACTAAAGGTGGTAAATGTACCGCAGACAAAAGAAGAAGCAAAAAAGATACTAAAGAAGTCAAGGGTGTCAAATGCGCAACAGATGGTAAAAAGAATGCTAAAAAGGTTAGGTGTACAAGAGACATCAGAAGAATCAAAAGCAGTGGCGCTAGAGGATGTGCTAAATGCACGAAAGATCTCAGAAAAGGTACCAGTGATGCTAGATACACAAAAGATACTAAAAACATTAAATAGACTAAAGAAAGAAAGTAAAAATGTGTATAAAGAGTGGAAGAAAGCCAAATTTGATGTAAATTATTGGTTTGAAATAGATTGTTTGCATGAACGCTTTTCATACACGTTATTATATTTAGCTATTGATTTTAAGCTGAGCAATTTAATAAATGCTATGCTTAAAGTAAAAGGAATCGATATTAATGCACCAGGTCCGTTTTCCGAATGGACTGCTTTACATTGGGCTGTTGAAGATAGGAACACAGAAGTAGCACGCAAGCTAATAGAAAAAGGGGCAAATGTTAATCAGTTGGATTCATCTCAACGGACTACTTTATATCAGCCAGCTGTAAATGGCGATATAGAAATAACAAAAATCTTAGTAATGAATAAGGTAAATCCTAATGTGGAAGATCTGATGAACTTGACTGCTTTATATGAAGCTGCCAGGAATGGCCATAAAGAAGTAGTAAGGTTCTTAATGAATAATGGAGCAGATGTTAAGAAGAATGGGGCGCTTAAACTTACTCCTTTACATATTGCTGTTGCAAATGTTGATAGAGCAATGGTGGATTGTATAATAAAAAACGACAAGAATATTGACAAAAATATTGAGATAGTAGATGTATTTGGATGGACTCCTGTATATTGGGCTGCTACAAAGAACGATATTTCAATATTAGAAGCCCTATTAAAGTGCATATCAGAACATGGAGCAGATGTTAATCTAGAGGATAATTTAATTGGACGATCTCCCTTACATATTGCTGCTACGAATGGTAATGTGGAAGCAGTAGAGCTCTTAATAAAATATGGAGCAAATGTTAACCATAAGGATGCATGGGGATGGACTCCTTTTAATTGTGCTGCTACAAAAGGCAATAGAAAAGTAATGTATTATCTAATAGCCCATGGAGCAAGTATTGAGACGAATGATCCACAGAAAATATTACTTTCTATTTGTCCATATAATTATCTAGAAGCAGTAACTACTATGATACAACTTGGAATATGGAAGGATGTGATGAAATTGATGGGAGCTGAGTTTTTACGTTGTGCTGCCGGACATGGTGATACACTAATGGTACATGCTCTATTAGAAGCTGGAGTAAATGCTAATGCAGGTGATGATTTAGGATCAACTGCTTTACATAAAGCTGCCAAGTATAACCATCCGGAAGTAGTAAAGATCTTAATTTTATATAGAGCAAATGTTAATGCGCAGAATGACTTAGGGGAATCTCCTTTAACTTATGCTGTCGAACGTAGAAACTGGATAGTAGTAATAACCTTACTATGCTATGGCGCAAATCCTTCATTGCCTGATAATTGTTATGAAACTGTAAGAGATTTAGCTAAACGTCAAGGTATAAGTAATCTTCTAGTGGAAGCAGAACAAAGAGCACTAGCTATACTTACACAGCTTGACTTAGAATCAAGTATACTCAGAAACACAGCATTAATGACAGTGCAACACATAGCATCACATATGTTGAGAGAAATAGAATTACATCTATCTATCAACTTTGAACGTATGATAAGAGATCAAGCTAATCAAATTGAACAATTACAGTATAACGCTAAACTTAATGAAAAAGGAGTAGCACTTATAACTGACCGCATTAAATGTGTGCAGTTAGGGACTAACACTAAAGCGTGTCCAGCTGAAATGGATGGAGTAAAAGAACAAATATTACATAGTCCTTTCAGGTGGTCATATCGCACTAAAAATGTTAATGTAGGAAGAGTAACATCTTTAGCTAACGGCATTGAGTGTATGAAGTTAGGGCCTAACACTGAAGCGTGTCCAGGCCCTAGTATTAAAGAGCCTAATACTCACCTCTCTATGATCGAGAAACTATCATTGTTACCACTTTACTCAGCTGTAGGAAAATATGAAGCTGTTATAAATAGTTAAATAATCCTCTAAATTCCAGCACGTAGCACTCGATGCAAGTAGCTGAAACTGAGGAGTACATTAGCTATGTTAGATTTTAGTTTACACAATAAAATTTTTATAAGTAAGATGTCAGAAGGTATCAAAACTATATTAGTAGAAGACAATAACGTTAGGCTCGATAGGTACATCAGAAGAATTTTTCCCAATTTGAAACAATCTGCAATTGAGAAGTCTTTAAGGAAAGGATTAATCAAGGTTGATAATTGCACGGCAAAATCCAGCGATAGGGTAAGCTCTGGGCAAGCTATAATGATAAGATACTTAGACTATATTGAGAACACTAATTCTGACTGCAAATATAATGAAAAGTTAGTGAATCTACTAAGAGAGAACATATTATATGAAGACGAATATATACTAGCTATAAACAAACCCGCAGGGGTCATTGTTCAAGGCGGCATAAAGGTAAAAATTAGCATTAGTGATTTACTTGACCAAATAAGAGAGAGAGAAATATTTAAAATTGTTCATAGGCTGGATAGGGATACAAGCGGAGTAATAATATTCGCACGCAATGCTAGCGTTGCAAGATACCTTATGGAAGAATTTAAAGGACGGAGGATAAAAAAAACTTACCTAGCATTAACTTCTGGTATACCGAGCAAAGATAATGGAACAATAGACTATCCGTTGGTGAAAAAATATATTTCAGGACAAGAAAGAGTGGTCATTGATGAAGACTCACTACAGAATGCCACTACACACTTTTCAATTGTGTCAGGGCTAAAACACAATGTCGCTTATCTAAAATTACAACCAATTACTGGTAGAACCCATCAGTTACGTGTACATTTAGCTCATATAAATTGCCCTATTCTTGGTGACGGTAAATATGGCGGTAAAAAAGCTTTTATTGATGGAGTAGCAAATCAGATTCACCTGCATTCATATTCTTTGTCTTTAAAATTGCCAAATAATAAAGAAGTCACTATTACTGCTCCTGTCCCTAAACATATCGAAAAATCTATTGAAGCGCTATCTTTTGACTGAAGCGATTTCACCAATCAATTTTTTTGTCTTTGGCTTTAATTTGAAGTACAGATATTAGGCTAATCAATGCACAAACAGTAAGGTAAATCCCTGCTGCAAGTTTTGTTTCAGTTTTTTCTATAAGCCACATGCATATCGATGGAGAAAGGCCACCAAAAATACCTGCTGATATGTTATGAGCTAAGCTGAAGCCAGTGCATCTAACTTTCGTTGGAAATAACTCGCAGGCAAGAGAATTATATATTCCAAAAGATGCACCTATCGGTATGCTCATCAACAGAAAAGTGAATGTTATAATATAGTGATTATCATATGATAATAGCGAAAGTACCGGCAAGCTAACACAAGCTAAAGTTACTAATGTAGGAATTATCACATTTTTTCTTCCAATTTTATCAGAAAGTATTGCAAACAGCACTGCAGACGTTCCAAATGTGATTTCAACCATGATCCTTACTAGATTTTTAATATCAATGCCTGAGAAGGTAAGTTCTTTGACAGATATGTTATAAAACATAATTACCGAATAAACGATTGCATTTTGGGCAATACCAAGTCCAATTGCTAATATAAATGCTTTTTTGTAGGTTTTGATTAGTTCAAAAAATGGAGAACTAGATAAGCTTTTATTTTGGTCATGAGTTTTGTACGCTAAACTCTCTTCCATTATGTATCTTATTAAAAAGCCTATTACACCCATAATAGAGCAAAAATAGAAGGGCAGCCTCCAGCCCCAAATTTCATAACTTTCACCTGTAAACTTTTTGCAAATAGCTATCATTACAAAGCATAGAATAGAACCAAGAGCACCACTAAAAGCTTTCATGCTACCTAAAAAGCCTAGATTTTTTTTATCGCTTGAATGCTCTATTAAAAAAGCTGAATTGATACTTGTTTCTCCACCTGCTGCCATTCCTTGTGTTATTCTACAAAGCAGAAGCAATATAGGAGAAAATATTCCTATTTCTTTAAAGCTTGGTATAATCGCAATTGTAGTAGATGATATCGAAGCTAATATTACGGAAGTCAGCAAAATTTTCCTTCTGCCGTATTTATCTCCAATGTAACCAAAAATAAATGCACCAAGTGGTCTAAATCCAAATCCAATTGCAAAACTGCCAAGAAATTTGATTGTGCTTAAATAATCACTTTCTGAAGGAAAAAAAACGTTGCTTATTATATGCGTTAAAACTCCAAACAGAGTTATTTCATACCATATAATCATATTGCAGATTATGCTTGATAGTATTGCTTTTTGAATATTGTTCATGATTTTTAACTCACTATAATTTAACTTACTAATAACAAGTATTTTTGTCTATAGATTGTAGTTTAGAACTTTGTAACTGTTTTAGTATAAAATTGTTTACAATATGCTCAAAAGATATTCATTAAATTTTCACTATTATATTTTATATTCAACATTTATTGTAATTATGAGGTTAGTATGAGTGAAAAAGGTATAGACGTATCTCATTGGAATGGAGAGATTGATTGGTCGAAAGTTGCAAAGGATGGGGTAAGGTTTGCATTTGCCAAAGCAACTGAGGGAGAAACTTCTCAAGACACTAAATTTGGACAAAATTTTCAAAGTATGAAAGATAATAATGTGCAAGCTGGGGCATATCACGTATTTAGGATGACCTCAACACCTGAAGGTCAGTTGAATAACATAGTTAACGAACTTAAAAAAGCTAATTTTGAGCCAGGTACAAATAAGTTAGCTGTTAGTGCTACAACTGGTATTTGCGAAGGAAGAACAACAAAATGTGATGATCCTACAAAACACACTAACACACAGAGAGCCGAAAAACTTCATTCTTTATTGACTCAATTGAATGAAAAAGGATACAGTCCAATTGTATATGCTTCACCAAAAACGTGGAATGATTACTATACACAAGAAGAACATAATTTTTCTCACTACCCATTATGGGTTGCTGATTGGAGAGGAAGATCGGAGCCTGAATTACCTAAAGATTGGAAGGATGCGGGTAAAAACTATACTTATTGGAATTACACCTCTCAAGGAGAAGTAGACGGAACAGAGGGCCAAGTCCCGCTAGACCAAACGTTTTGATATCCTAAAACTATAAAGTAGTGCTAGGGCCTAGCACTACTTTAACAGAATTCAATATTCTTGTTTTTTCCCCACCTAAACTCAAGTTATATACAACTTTATTCAACAACCTTTAAAGACAACTCACGTAAATGCTTATCCTCTACTTTAGAAGGAGCACCCATTAGAACATCTTCACCTTGCTGATTCATAGGAAAACAGATTACTTCACGAATACTAGGCTCATCAGCAAGTAGCATAACCATTCTATCAACTCCTGGTGCTATTCCACCATGAGGTGGCACTCCAAACCTAAATGCACGCACAAGCGCACCAAATTTTGTATCAACTTCTTCTTTACTGTAGCCTGCAATGGCAAAAGCTCTGTACATAATATCTAGTTTGTTATTACGAATTGCTCCACTTGACAGCTCTATTCCATTGCAAACAAGATCATATTGGTAAGCAAGGATATCCAGTGGATTCTTTTCTTCTAAATCTTTCAAGCCACCATGTGGCATAGAAAATGGATTATGAAAGAAATCAATTTTTTTACTTTTATCGTCATACGCAAAGTAAGGAAAATCAATCACCCAACAGAATTTGAAGATATTGTCATCTATAAGACCTAGTTCTGATCCCAAAAGAATACGCACTTTCCCTGCAATTATTGCTGCTTCATTTTCCTTATCAGAAGCAAAAAATACACTATCTCCAGGTTCTATATTTGTTATTTCTTTTATGGAATTTAACCTATTGTCATCAAGGAATTTAGCAATTGGTCCTTTTGCAATTCCATCTTTATCGAACGTTATATATCCAAGACCTTTAGCACCGAATTCCTTTTGTGCATGTTCTATTTTTTTATCAAAAAAGCTACGAGGTTCCTCTGCTGTTTTAGGAGCAGGAATGGCTCTCACTACCATACCGCGTTCAATATTGCTTTTGAAAATATTGAACTCTGAATCACGGAAAATTTCTGTTACATCGCTAATTAATAATGGATTACGCAAATCTGGCTTATCAGATCCATATTTGAGCATTGCTTCTTTGTATGTAATACGTGGAAAATCTTTATCGACAGACTTGCGAGAAAATTTCGCGAACACTTTATATAAAGTAGATTCAATAACCTGAAATATATCTTCTTGAGTCACAAAAGACATTTCAAGGTCGAGCTGATAAAACTCCCCAGGAGAACGGTCAGCCCTTGCGTCCTCATCACGAAAACAAGGTGCAATCTGAAAATATTTATCAAACCCTGAAACCATAAGCAACTGCTTAAAAATCTGTGGAGCTTGTGGTAATGCATAGAATTTACCAGGATTTAGTCTGCTTGGCACTAAGTAGTCACGTGCACCTTCAGGAGAAGAGGCAGTAAGTATTGGAGTTTGAATTTCCAAAAATCCTTGCTCTATCATGAGCCTCCTGAGCTCTGAAATGATCTGTGAACGCAGAATAATGTTATTACGAACCTTTTCACGTCTTAAATCAAGAAAACGGTATTTAAATCTCATGTTTTCTGGGTATTCTTGCTCGCCGGCGATACTTGCTAATATACTCCTTTCTTCTTTTGCTATTTCTTTATCACAGTGGAACTCAACTTCCGATTCAACTTGTAAATTACTAACTATAACTTCAATTTCTCCTGTGTAAATAGAGCTGTTTACCGTATCTTCAGTTCTAGCTTTGACTGTTCCTGTGACAGTAATCACACTCTCTGATTTTAAATTTGAAATTTCATCAAAAAAGTCTTTGTCATTATTGAATACCAGTTGAGTAATTCCATAAAAATCTCTTAAATCAACAAAGATTAGGTTACCATGGTCACGTTTACGGTACAGCCACCCAGAGAGAGTAACTTCCTTTTCTACATCATTCTTCCTTAATTCATTACACGCGTGAGTTTTATAGCAGTTCATTTAATTGAAATTTCTAGAATACAGAAAGATTATAAAATAAATTAACCTTTGGGCAAGATAATATCTAAAGATCCTTTACAAACAATTCCGATTTGGATATAATTTCTTTGATTGTGTGTGTTGAGGTGTATTTATGAATCCTGAAGAACTACAGAAAATTCTAGCTGAAAATAAGAAGAAAGATTCTGTATTAAAAAAGCTTCTTAGAGCTGTTAAGGAGAATGACTTAGAAAAAGTAAAATCAATTTTTGAGAAAAACAGCTCTATTATTAAAGATGTTGTTGCTGAGATTAATTCCCAAAATGGTACAAATTTATTAGGTTATGCTGTTGATAGTAAAATGGCCAAATATCTAATAGAAAAGGGTATAAGCTTTAGCGCTGCAGTCACAAAGGCAGTTCGAAGAAGAGATTTAGAGTCAGTAAAATCAATCTGTCAGGTGAGTAGCTTAATAGCTAAAGATGAGTTACAGCAAAATCCTGAGCCACTACAATCTGCAACTTATGATCACAAATTTAATGATAAAATTGCAAGGTATTTGATTGAACAAGGTGCAAATCCTAATGCAACTGATCATCTTGGTCGTTACTTACTTCATCTGCAAATTGCAAAAAGCAATTTCAAAGGAGCTAAGGCTTTAATAGAAAACGGCACGGATGTTAACTTAATAAATCAAGGGGTAAAAAGCTATCAGACATTAATTATGGGTGGTAGTGAGTTGAAGGGTGAAACTGCGTTGAATTTTGCAATTAGAATATATTACAAACATAAAGACATAGACAATCAAAAATCTGATGAAACCTTAAAATTTATAAGTTATTTAATAGAACAAAAAGCAAACTTAAATATTAAAGATTGTAATGAGATGGTCCCTTTAGATATTGCTATATTTCATAATTCTCCAAAGATAGTAGAATTATTGATAAAAGCTGGTGCTGATCTTAATGTTGGAAGGGAAAAAGCAGAAGGTGTTTTAAAGTATGCAATTACTGAAGGGCATATAGATATAGGGAAAGCTACAATTAGATATATTTTGGAACATGACTCACACTGGTTAACAACTTCAAATAAACCAGATCTTCTCAATGACCAACAAGAGTTATCAAACTATTGGGATGAATATAAAGCTCAAGTTAAAGAGCTTCATGATATAGTGGGAGATAGAATTTACTTGACTGGTGACCGCTCTACCCGTCCTATAATGAGAACAGTGAGTGGCTTTTTAGATCATGAAAGTAGAAAAAATCTAGTAAAATCATCATTCATATCTAGTGCTGAGGCACCAGAAAATTTTTGTCCGAGAAAGCTGGCTGTTATAAGTGTAGCTGCAATAACTTGCGCTTTAGCATTATATTTTCTTGCTCCATTAATCATTGGGTCTTCTGCTGGAATTGGTACTCAACTAGCATTAGGAGCTGTAGGTGCAGTTGTAGGTGGTGGAATTGGAATCTTGACCAATGTGGCAATAGATCAATGCTACGTTAATTCAGCTACTCAGAAAGCTGACTAAAATTAAAGCGCCATAGATTGCTAAAACTCCATAATTGTGGAGTAATATAATGTTACTTTCCTCAAGCCTTTAGCTCCTCAAATACTTCTCTTGCTCTGTTTAAAACAGAATCAGGAAAACCAGCAAGTTTTGCTACATGTATTCCATATGACTCATCTGCAATGCCTTCAATTACTTCATGTAAAAAGATGACTTCTCCTTTCCATTCTTTTATTTTCATACAAAAACATTTCACATCTTCTAAGTATTCACCTACTTTAGTCAATTCATGATAATGAGTTGCAAAAATGGCGCGGCACTTATTTATGTTGTGAATGTGTTCAATCACCGCCTGTGCAATAGATAATCCATCATATACCCCTGTGCCCCTACCAATTTCATCAAGTATCACCAAGGAACGATCTGTTGCCTGATTTACTATCGTTGCTGTTTCGATCATCTCTACCATGAAGGTAGAATAACCAGCTGTTATATTATCTGTTGCACCAACCCTGCTAAATATCTTGTCAATCACTCCTATATGCGCACTCTCTGCTGGCACAAATGACCCCATGTGAGCTAAAACTGCAATGAGAGCGTTTTGCCTCAAAAAAGTGCTTTTTCCCGCCATATTAGGCCCAGTAATTAGATGTATACCAGCTAAATTGATGCTATTTGAAATGAATTTATCGTTAACTTCAACCACTGGATGTCTTCCACTACAGATATTGAACTCTTTACTGTCATCGATAATGGGTTTTACGTAATTATTTTGCACTGCAAGCTCCGCAAACGTGGCTCTAATATCAAGTTTTGCCAAAGCATTTGCAGTAAGAGCAATTTTTTCAGATTCTTTAGCGACTTTACTACATAGTTCACTAAAAATTTTCACTTCTAAGCCGATTGCAGCATCACGTGCCGTAAGAATTTTATTTTCTAGTTCTTTCAATTCATTAGTAGTATAGCGCATGCTATTTGCTAAGCTTTGCCTATGAATAAATATATCCGAAGTTATTTTGTGATTTGCCGACACTTCAACGTAGTAACCAAGTATATTGTTGTGTAATATTTTGAGTGCAGCAATGCCAGTTAGGTCGCGATAAGACTCACGGAGCTTAGTTACCAACTTGTTACTGTTGTTCAATATATAATATAATTCGGATAATTCTTGATCATATTTTGGATTGATAAATCCTCCTTCTTTTAAGGAACTGAGGTTGTTATCAAGTATAGCACTGTTTAGAAGCTCGAATAGATCTTTATGATTACCAAGACTTTTATGTATTGTGCTTAGTTCACTTTCGTTACTACTTATCACCTGAGTAGTAGACTTTTCTCTGTTCAAGCATTGGAATGACATCTGAGAGTTAGCTGCCGGTTCTTCACTTAAACAATAATTATGCAAGGTAGACAGAAACTCAGATAACTCTAAAGTTTTTCCTAGGCCTATTTTTAATAGGTTCATATCCTTTGGCGAACCACGTCCTAGTATCAAGCGCGATAAAGACCTCTCAATATCCGGAATGTTAGATAATATCTCTCGTATTTTTCTACGTGGCTCATAATTATTTACAAAAAATTGAGTGGTGTTGAGCCTCAAATTGATTGCCTTGGAGCAAGCAAGTGGTGAAGCAAGCATTTGTTTGAGCAGGCGTCCACCAGAAGCTGTAACTGTGTGATCAATAACTGAAATTAGTGAACCTTTCTTTTCACCAAATTGAGTTGAGAATAACTCAAGATTTCTCCTTGCTGAAGCATCAATAAGCATGAAATTTTGTTGCTTATAGGTTTTCGGGAATTCAAGCCTTGGAATGGAGCCCCTTTGTGTTACTCTGACATATTCAAGCAGTGCACCGCACGCCATGATTTCTACTTTGCTGAAATTTCCTATACTTCCAAGTTCCCTGATTTTATAAAACTCGCATAACGTTCTGTGAGATTTACTATACTCAAAAAAACTCTGTACGTGTTGTGTAATTGATATTTTATAATTTTTTAAAATCGATCTAATTTTTTCGTCCTCAATGAATTTTTCAGAAATTAATAATTCTCTTGGTGATATACGCAATAAATCACTATCTAGAGCTTTCAAACTCGTTAAAGTGTGAAAAAATTTTCCCGTCGATAATTCAAGCCAACTAATAGCATATTCGTCATTTTGTTCAACTATGGATGCGAGATAATTATTGCTTTTATCCTCCAGTAGTGAATCTTCTATAATTGTACCTGGAGTTACAACTCGCACTACATCACGTTTTACTATGGATTTATAGCCCCTCTTTTTTGCTTCATCAGCAGTTTCTAATTGGTCACAGATTGCTACTTTGAATCCTAAATCTATTAGCTTGTGCAGGTAAGACTCACTACTGTGTGCTGGCACTCCACACATTGGTATTTCTTGTCCATTTGAATTGCCCCTCTTGGTTAGCACTATATTCAGCAATTTCGCAGCTTTAATAGCATCATCGAAAAACAATTCATAAAAATCGCCCAGTCTATAAAACAATAGATGATCCGTGTATTGAGCTTTCAAATTTAAATATTGCTCCATTACAGGGGTATTTTTTTCTCTTATTAAGTTCATAACATTTTTAAATATGTTAGCAGCAAACCACTTACTCTGGTGTTGGTTATTTTATTATGGATAAATAATTTTTTTTAGCTATAGTACAAAAACAAATAGTTTGAGGTATAATTATGGAATATGAACGGTTGTTAAAAATATTAAGGACAATAAGTGACTTAAATGAGAACAATATAATCGAAAGGGTAAAAGAGGAATTGGAAAAAGAAGATTCAGACACGTATAAAAAGTGGCAAGATAATGAATTTAACATAAATTATACATTCGATGATCAAAGTACATTGTTACATATAGCTGCTAGAAATGATCTTGTAAAGATAGCAGAGCTTTTAATAAAAAAAGGGGGTAATGTTAATACAGCAGATCAAGATGGATGGAATCCTTTACACTTTGCTGTTGCAAGTGGCAGTATAGGAGTGGTAGAGATTCTCATAGCAAACGGGGTTAATGTTAATGTAGCAGATCAAAATGGGTTTACTCCTTTGCATTGTGCTGCTCACAATGAAAATAAAGAGATAGTAGAACTCCTATTAGACAAGGGGGCTAATGTTGATGCAGTAAATCAAAATGGGTGTACTCCTTTGCATTGTGCTACTATCAATGGACATGAAGAAATAGTAGAACTCCTATTAGAGAAAAGGGCTAATGTTGACGTAGCGGATGAGAATACGGGCGTACTTCGTTATGCTGGGCTATTAGAAATGGCTATTCAGAAATAGCAAGAATTCTACTTGAAAACAAAGCAGATCCTTTATTGGGACATAAAAGTTTTAACACATTAAAGCTTTTGATTGAATTAATAAAAAATGATTTTAAGCACTCTAAGAAAGCAGAAGAAACACAGCAACAAGAAGATGATGAATATGAATTGATTAAATACTCGTTGCTACTTCGCAATGACTGCTCCTTAACGGATGTTGTCGAAAGAGGTGCATTTGGCAAGCTGATATCTACGTGGCTTGTTGACATATCCAACTTAACAGAGAGTCAGAAGGAGTTGAATAAAAAATTCTTAAGTACTTTTAAAGACTTTCCACATGTTACTTATAAGGATTATAAGAACGATGTTGAAAAAATTAAAAAATTTTTACTAGATCATAAAAGTAATCAAGATCTAAAAACCATTCTCAACCTTAAAAGAGGAGAATCTAAACTGACAATACTGCATATTCTATCAAGTATGGAATGTAGCAATTCAGAAGAAAGCATAGATTTACTGTTGAATTCAGGCGCTGATCCTAATGAAAAGGACGACACAGGAAGAACGCCTTTGCATTATGCTACTCGTTCTGGTCATTGTGATACAATTATCAAATTGCTTCTAAGGAAAGGAGCTAATCTTGATATAAAGGATAAAAAAGGTAAAACCCCAATAGAATTTGCAGTTAATAATCCCAACCTTAATATTAAAGAGTACTTTTTAACTGATGATGTTATTTATGGAACTTTTCGTAAAAAAACACAAGTTGACTATAATGGAAAAAAGTATTTGTGCAAAAGTGTAAATCTATGGGGAGAGGATTTTCTACTAGATGAGCAAGATCCAGATAAATATTTTTGTAAATTAGATGAAGTTCAAGACATAAATCAGCTAGAACAGGTTGTAAATGAAGCTATAAAATCTAGGGTAAGGTTCAATCTTACTTGTGAGGGAAATATATATGAAAATACTTATGAGAGTAAGTATAATTTTACAGATTATGTAATAAGAAGAATTAGTGAATTAAAGATTTTTCAAGGTGAAAGGGACATAGAAGTTGCTAGTCGCATAGTATGTAATTTGGTAAAAAGAGGTGCAGTATTTGAAACTCTAAGTAGTATAATTGTAATTGATAAACTAGAGAAGTTTAAAGACCACAAAGCTAATCTTAAAGAAGCACGTAAAAGCTATATACATTACTCTCTAAGGTTTTTGGAAGCTGCAAAAAACGCAACTACTGGTAAGGTAAAAGAGGCAAAAATGGACAACTTCACTTTCTACTTGAAATACTCAAAGAATAGTATAGTCGAGGTTGCAAAAATCATAAATGGAACAGATGAAAGCACAGAATTTCGAAGAGACGTGATAGCAATCGGTGAAAGCGAGACAGAAATTTTAACAGAAGGTGGGGTAAGAAATTATACTGACCTTATAGGTAATATAGTACTGACTTTTCATACTGATTTGGGAAAAGTAGATGCTAGATTGTATTCTGATGTGCAAGATGAAGGAAAAATTATAGTAGAAGTGAGTAACAAGGAGGAAATATTGGAAAAGTTTAAAAATTATAAAGAAGAGTTAGGTGAGAACTGCTTGCTTGGTGGTTCTTCTGTCTACGACGCTATTAAGCAGGGATATTTTAAAAGGCCTGAGGAAGTAGATTCCATATATCATGTAAGCTCTTCATTAGAAAATATATCTTTATTGCCTATTGTACAACAGAACATAGAGAAAATTCGCTAGCAAGGTTAGTGTTGCTTAGCTTAAGTTTAAATTGCCAAAAAATGCAAACTTTATGATACTGAAGGAACTACTTTTTTGCTAGAAGGCAAAGCAGCAAGGAGCGAACCAAAAGCGATAAGAAAGGATCCAAGCCAGATTATAGACATTCCAGGTTTATAGTGCACTTTAGCTGCGATTTTGCTCTTACTCTTATCAATCTCTCCAATTACAACATAAATATCAGAAAATAAATTGTGGTAGATACTGCTTTCAACATTTTTCTGACCTTCCGCAAGGTAAAATCTATATTCAGGAGTTACTTCACCTAATATCTTATTATTCAGCAAATTCCTGATATCCATTGTACCCCTCACTGCATGGAAATTTTTTTCTTTTATTAGCTCAATATTTCGTAAAGTAACTTTAAATTTATTGACTGTTATGCTGTCTCCTATTCCCAAGTAGTTTTCTTTTTTCTCCTGCCAACCAACTGAATAAGATATACCAAGCACTAGAATTGCCACTCCAGCATGAGCAAGCATCATTGCATAGTAGGACTTAGAAACTCTTCTTGCTAATAAAATTGATTCACCAAATGCTACCTTAAATAAACAAATTCTTTTACTATATGCTTCTAAAACAAAGATTAATAATGCTATGGAGATGGTAATTGATAGCACAATCATTAGCTCCATGTGAAAGATAAACGGCAAAATAGCTGCAGCACTACAAAATGAAAATCTATATTCACGGAATATTGGCAATAGACTATTTCCCTGCCAACTGCAGTATTGCCCTATCATGGTGAGCACTAGAATAGCTAGTGCAATAGAGTTAAATAAAGAATTGTAATATGGTGCTCCAACTGAAATTAATTCACCGGTTAAATACTCAAGCACTGTAGGGTATAAAGTGCCAACGAACACGATGAAAAAGGCAGTGATGAATAATAAATTGTTCATCAGCATCATCGTAAGGCGTGAAAAGAATCTTCTACCTTCTGTCACTTGAGTAGCAGATTTCTTTTCAGATTCCAATATCGAATACTGGAAAGATGTGTGATTCTTTCTCGTAAACACTACAAATATTACTAAGCTACTGACTGTAATTACACCAAGTAGAGCTAATATATACAGTCCATATCTTGGGTCATCTGCAAACGTGTGCACTGAGGTAAGTATTCCTGAGCGGACTAGAAATGTTCCAGTCACACTCAATATAAAAGTTGTAAGCGTAAGTAAAATAGTAAAATTCCTTAAAGTATTGAAATTTCGTACAACGAGCAACAAATGTGTCAGCGCCACTGCAATTAGCCACGGCATCAAAGAAACGTTTTCCACTGGATCCCAAAACCAAAATCCACCCCAACCGAGTTCACGATATGCCCACCAGCTACCCAAGCTGATGCCCAAAGTGAGCAGCGACCAAGAAATAAGTACCCAAGGCCTGACAATTTTAGCCCAAACATTTCCTTCAGTATTTAAAATTAATCCAGCTATAGAGAGCGAAAAAGGAACGCTAAATCCAAGGTACCCCAAATATAATACCGGTGGATGAATAGCAAGGCCTATATCCTGCAATATCGGATTAAAACCCAGTCCATCTGTTTCAATGCCTGGCATTTTAGTGAAGGGGCTGGATTCAAGTAAAGTGAACAGTAAAAAACAAAAGCAAATCAAGCCTTGGGTGATAAGAGATATTTTTTTTAATTTACTACCATTAGTTCGTTCTGGTGTCATTCCAGTGCTTGACACTGGAATCCAGTTTTTATTACACTGCCATTTGATGTACTCATTTGCAATTAAATTGTCTGGATCCCAGTGTCTGGGCACTGGGATGACAGAAGGTATATAAATATCCATTAGTAATAAATACATGACAAGCACTAAGGTCCAAAGCAACATAGACCCTTCTTTATTTCCCCAAACACCACAAATCTTATAGATCAAAGGTTTTGTTGTGTGTGAGTGGTAATATACGTTTTCAAGTGAGAAATCATTTTTAATGTGGCAGTAGATCAAAATAGCCATTGATGCTGACACAAAAAAAAATATGGCAGAGGAGACGAATCGGTAAGAACTAAACGGTAGAAACAAATACGTTAAAGATAACAAACAGGCTACCAATAACAATATATTCCCAAATTCAGGCATAAGATTCATATAATGATATTACTAATAATAAATTGGGAGTTAAAGTTTTAATATAGGAACAAAGTTAATCTTCAATTATATTAATAGTAAGTAAAAATTAATCATTAAGCTTTTATACTTTATATTATATAACATTAATATTGTGAGGTAATATTATGGGCACAACTAAGATTAGTGAATTTCTATTCAATATAAAAGGTAAAGTGGCAAAACAACATGCTGAACCAATAATTGAAAAAAATCTCTATACTATTTTAGGATTCAAAGATGTAGAAGATTTAGAACATAAGACAAGTAAGTCCGTTAACAAAAAAATTTGGCAGCTATTTATTGATTGCTTTACAAAGGAAATAGATTATGTAGCAACTAAGCAAGTTGTAAAAAACGTTGTTTGTAATATTGCCAAAAGTGCCCAAGGCAATGCTTTTACTGAAGCTGAAAGCTTAATCTTAAACGAAAAACAAGATAATAAAAAGAGAGAAAGAGCGATTAAAAAAGCTACTAGTATTTTAAAAAAAATCAATCCAGAAAAAGCCTTCAATGAACTTTCAGTAATAAAAAAACAAGCCGAAGATTTTTTACAAACCGATTTTTATAAGGCGCAGAGCAAACCACTGCCAGGATTTGCTACATCTGGTGCGCAGCTTTTTGCGGAAACTTTGAAATATATAGAAACACTAGAAAAATTATCAGAAGTTAAAAAGGAAGATTTAACTAAGAGTTTCCTATTAAATTATATTAGTTCACTGAACAAAAAGTATCCTAAATCACAAGGTAAAAGGGAAGATGCTATACGAATACTATCAAGCGATGAGTTGAAGAATTTTTATAATAAAGGTGTAGAGGAAGGAATACTACAACCGCTGGTATCATATAAAGAATGCAGAAATCTGTATGATAAAATGAGCCAAACAAAGAATGAATGTATAATCAAAAAAGAAGATCAGGTGAAAGCAAGTAAGTCAATAACCAGTATAATTAGTGACATAAAAAAATGTAGAGAAGCAGTCCTTAATTGCAAAAATTTTCAGAGCTCCTACATAAAGGAAAAAGCAGAACACCCATTTAGAGGCACCTCATGTCAAAAAATGATTGATATATATCAAGAGGGAATTGCTGGATATCAGGAAAAAATTCGTCAAAATCTAAACCAAATAAGAGCAATATTAAAAGATACGCCGCAAGATGTGGAAGAATTTAAGGAAATAATCAATTGTGTGCATGAAGCAGAGCAGTATGATGAAATTTTTGATTCGGCTTTAATTTGTTTATCGAACATACAGAATAAGCTAGATATTCAACCAGAAAATTCCCTAACAGAACTCAGAGCTTCACAAATTAACGTTGAAATTGAGCTAACTAGGCTCTGTGAACAAAATATTAGAGTAAGCATGTGAGTGCTTCAACAAAATTCAAAAAACCAATAAAGACCTCATAAGTCTTATCAAAACAGGAGATTTCTAATAGTGGCAAATACCATGTATTTCTTTCAATTTGCCACTATTACGCCACCTAAATCACACATTGTCTTCCAGAAGGAAAATTTTTGTTCCACTGGCAACCACCTCATGTATAGCTTTACTTCCATAATAAGAAAAATGGCAAAAGCAATTTTAGATCTACTCTAATAAAAGCCTATTTTCCTTGAAACTAAAATAGCTACTAAATGTGATAATAATATGATCTATTAATTCTATTCCTATGCTTTTGCAAGCTTCTGCAAGCTGTCTGGTGAGAAACATATCGCTACTTGAAGGTTGTATATCTCCACTTGGGTGATTGTGGGATATTACAATCGATGTTGAGCCAATCAAAAGAGCACGTCTTATGATCTCTCTAACGTAAATAGGAGTTTGATCTATTGTACCAAAGTTCTGCAGATCTTCCGCTATTAGACGATATCTTTTATTCATATAGATGACGCGAAAATTTTCTTTATTAAGGCTTCCTATACTTACTTTTAAATAATCAAGCAAATTTTCCCAGTTATTGATTATAGGTAGGTCCTTTACTTCTTCTCGTGCAGAACGAACAAAAGCCTGTTTAACACAAAAGATAGCAGATATAGCTGCATTACTAACTCCTTCGATATTCTGCAGTGCTTCTAAATCGGCATTAAAAACCTTATTCAAACTGCCGAAAATTTCTATCAAATTCTTTGCTACTGGCTTTACATCAATTCTACTATATGCTGAATATAAAATGTGTTCTAAAATCTCATAATCAAGTAATGATTGTCCGTTATCTGAAATAATTCTCTCTCTTAGGCGCTTTCTATGACCTTTTTTGTAATCTTTCATTATTCATGAATTGCTTATCTCTTATAATAAGAAATTGAATTTTTAAGTAAAATATTTAATAAAATATATGAAGCATAATTGTAAATTTTTGAAGACAGCAAATGAAAGTAGCCCCTCTCTTGTCATCTCCTATTCCCTCCTTCTTGTCATTCAAGTAGCCTCTATCCCAGTGTCCCTTCTATATATCATCCCAGTGCTCCTTCTATGTCATCCCAGTGCTTGACACTGGTTTCTTACCAACAAAAACCTAGCATAACTTTTGTGCTCAAAAAATTTCCAGCATCAAGTGCTGGCCTGAAGCTTTAGCTGTAAATGTTAAGAAATTTACCAAGCGAAAAAAAGGCAAAAAAATCCCCGTGTAACGAGTTTTGACCCTATAATAATGTAAATTGGCGCTGTAATAATGTGCTAACGCTTAAAATAAGCGCGTTTTGGCTGAATGTAGAAAAAATAAAAAAGACATGCAACCGCTATAATTTTTATGTAATTTGCCAATAAATATCTGAGTTTTTTACTGAATTTTTGTTATTGAACCCGCGCGGATCGAAAACAAGGATAAATACTCTTATTGTCATAAGAAGGGGGCTGGCGCAGTTTGTCAAGGAAGTTTTATGCGAGAGATCTATTGAAATGCTCGTGCAAAATCATACTATTAATTAGTACACTATAAATTTAAAATTATAAATATGTTAAGCAAATTAGTAACTTTGCTATTAATTTTTATATTTCCTTTTTACTCATACTCATATCAGTTTAGAACCAAAGCAAAGCAAGCAATTGTCTTAGATTTAGCTTCAGACTCGTTCATTTTTGAACACAATTCCAGGGAAAAAATGGCCCCATCTTCAATGAGCAAATTGATGACTTTATATGTAGCTTTTGATTATCTAAAAGCTGGAATAATAAATATGGAAGATAAATTTCGAGTGAGCAGAAAAGCGTGGGAAAGAAAAGGCTCTTCTATGTTTTTGAAAGAAGGTCAATTTGTTACGGTAAAAGAACTACTTGAAGGAGTTACAATTGCCTCAGGTAATGATGCATGCATAGCGCTAGCCGAGGGTATTGCAGGATCAGAGGAGAATTTTGTTGCTGAAATGAATGAAGTTGCACAAGATTTAAATCTTAATGATAGTCATTTTGTTAACTCAAGCGGGTGGCCAGATGAAAACCATTTTATGAGCGCAAAAGACTTGGTAACACTGGCAAAAAGAATTTTCACCGATTTTCCTGAATACTATGATTTATTCTCTGAACAATATTTGACATATAATGATATTGTACAAAAAAATAAAAATCTTTTACTTTTCCATGATATTGGAGTTGATGGTCTAAAGACAGGTCATACAAGTGCTGGTGGTTATGGCATTATAGCATCTGCAAAACGGAACGATAGGAGAATTTTTGCTGTTGTGAATGGTTTGGACACCGAGAAAGAGCGAATAGAGGAAGCAAAAAGACTAATACAATATTCCTTAAATCATTTTAATACCAAGAAAATATTTGCTAAGGATAGCGTAGTTGAAGAAATAAATATTGTTTATGGAAAAGATAAAAAAGTGCCCGTTACAGTTGCAAACGATGTTACCATAACTTATAACCGCAGATTACATGATAAAATTAAAGTGCGTATTGAGTATAAAGATATGGTACCCGCACCAATTAAAAAAGGTCAAGAAGTGGGCAAAATTTTTGTAGAAATACCTGGTACTGAGCAAAAAACTATACCTGTTTATGCAGCAAATGATGTGCAGGAATTGAGCTATATAAAAAAAATTTTTAGAAAGTTGTTTTAATCAGCAAATGTAAGTTAAGGAGACCTGAAATACTAATCTACTTTCAACCTCTCAGCATGTAAACTGCGTGGTAAAGATTCCAACTCTTTTGCAGCAGTGAGTTCTTTATTTTTTGCATGTATACCAAGCTTATTGAATTCTCGGGCAGCAGGAAACACTCTTGCCTCAAGCGAACCAGCAGTTTTATTGTAATGATCAACAGCACTTTTTAAGCTTCTGCGTAAATTATCAAAATTTTCGCCCATTGTGCAGATTCGCTCATATAAAATATGGCCTAGTTCACTTATTTTCTTTGCATTTTCAGCTATTATCTCTTGCTTCCACCCATAGGCTACTGCCCTAAGTAGCGCGATTAAAGTGATTGGTGTTGCAATAATTACTTTTTTTTCTATTCCAATTTCTATCAAAGCTGGTTCACATTCTAGTGCTGCGCTGAAAACCCCTTCTCCTGTTAAAAAAAGCACCACAAACTCTGGCGTATTTTCAAATTGGTTCCAATATTCCTTTCTGCCTAGATTATTTATATGTTTTTTTATTGCCAGAGAATGATTCTTCAATTTTTCCTTTTGTATCTGTAAATCATTTTGCGACATAGCATCCATGTAAGAATCAAGTGGTACTTTAGCATCTATTATTATTTGCTTTCCTGATGGCATTTTTACTATTAAATCAGGACGTAACAAATTGTCCTCATTTTTATCAATTACTGAGGCTTGAGTAAAAAAATCGCAATATTCAATCATTCCCGCCATCTCTATCACTCTTTTGAGCTGCATTTCACCCCACTTACCTCTAATGTGAGGTTTCCTCAAGGCGTTAGCAAGGCTAGAAGTTTGGTTCATTAATGCTCCAATTTGCTCCCTTAAACCTTCGTAGGCCCCTACCCTCTCTTTCTCTAGCTCACGTATTTCACTGTCGAATTTTTCTAATTTTTCTTTTATTGGAGTGATAACTTCGTTGATCGTTGCTTGCCTTTTTTTGAAGTCACTTTCTGTTTCTTTTAGCTTATTATCGATCACTTCTTTTGCTAAGTTCAGAAAATTATTATTGTTTACCTGAAGAGCATCAAGAGAAAGTGCTTTAAAAGTGTTCGTAAGCCTCTCCTCTGCTTTTGTTAGTAATTCTATTTCCTTTTTCTTTTCTTCACGCTCTTTTTGAAGAATTACTTCAAGTTCTGCGTTCCTCACTTTCAAATCAACTATTTCCTTATTTTTATCTACTAAAGCCTGTTTTGCCTCTTGAAGTTCATGTGCTACTTTAAGTAAATTCTTCTCAAGATTCTCACTAAATTTTCTGTTCTTTCTTACAACAATATAGAGAAATAGTAGTAAAAAAAGGAAATTCAATACAAAAGCTATAGAATTGAAAAGCATCAGAACACAGAAAAAACCGCACTCACAATACTATCTAATTTTTTTATATATAAAAAAGAAAAAAAGAGCACCTGAAGAGATGCGCTTACTGAAGGGCTTGGTTTGCTAATTAATAACCGTTTTCTTCTACACTTGGATTAGTAACAGAATGTCTTTTTATTGAAAATCTTATGTAATAGTTATTTTTATAATATCAAATAGCACATATATTAACAACTCAATTTTACTCTCATTATTACAATACTTACATACCAGTTACTTCACTAAAAACTTAGCTTCAATCCGGCCAAAAGCACATATCCGGAGTTATTATCTTCCACTGCAAGCTCCTTAGTACTAAATCTTACAATATCAAAGTAATATGAAGTACCAACAGCTAATGGATATTCAAGACTGAAAGCCTGTGATGTTAATTCGTTTGTACCTTTGTCTGCAATATCCCTAACACTATTAAAATATGTTAAGCTCACTTTACGAGAATCAGAATGATAAGCAATACCTGCATTTACATAATGCATATTATTTGTTTCATGACTACGCTTCTCACCAGATTTACCACCATTCCCGTACGACAAAATGCAATCAAGTTCAAAAAGCTTTAGTTTCACACCAAAATTCCAGTGTAGTAATTGATTATGACACTGAAGATCGCTAGAATTTTTGTTTGTACAGTCAGTTAAATTTTCCCTTGCAAATTCGCCAGTCAAAGCAGTAGTAAAATTTATTTCATCTGATAGGGCATTTTTATAGGAAAGACCAGCGGCTATTAAATTATTATATTGTAAATTATTTTTACCTGGAACATAACTGAATCCAAGTTGAAAGTTATGAATTTCAGGAGAAATATAGTTTATCATTGGTTGTTTTAACTTCAGCTCTAGTCCATTATAGTCGCTGTAAACATTGGGTTTTACCCAAAATACCTTGTCCTTATCGTACCCAGAGTCATCATCTTTTTTTCCATTACCGCGCAGATTTGCATAGTTTGTCCAATGACCATTTATTCCCCCAGCAGCTGTATAAATTTTTGAAGTGTTAATTAACATACTCTGACTAACTAAACTTCCTTTACCATATTCAAATGATCCAAACTCCTGATTCTTTATGACAAAATACCACTTCTCCATTTCTAACTTTTCTATGTCTAGTGCCTTTAAGTTTGCAATACCAGAAACTCCTGCCTTAACATCAAAACCCATTTTAGTATTTGGATAAACTTGCTGTAAATAAAGCAAGCGCAGGTCTGAATAACTTGAGGTCTTGTCTTTGGTAGAGCTAAAAGAATCTCTATTGAAAGCGTAGCCAAATCTTAAATCTACTTTTCCATCTAGTTCTACATAAGACATCTCCTTATCCAGAATTACCCTAGCGTTAGCACTTCCTCCCACGAGTAATGATAAAAACAGTGTGATTAGTAACCTCATAGGTAAGCTTAAATTCTTAATATAAGCTTAACAGAAATAAAAAACAATCCTTATATTGTGTAGAACTTAGATACTACAAACCAATTAATGACAAAAGCGTTTAAGCATTCTTCACACTATGCTTTTGAATTATATTTCCATAAATAATTGATATACTTGGTAGTTTTCGCTTTAATAACTGCTTATTAATAGCAGAGCGTATACGATTCACTATTTTAGACGTGTTTTTTGTACCACAGTTCATCAAAATAAAAAGTACCTTATTCTCATCAATAAATCCCAAAAAATCATCACTACGGCAATTTTTATAAAAATGCTCTATGATAACGTTCAATGGATCGTTCGTCTCACTCAATTTACTATTGAAGCCTATTATCCCTATAACTGCATTAATTTGATATTCAAAGGCAAAATTTAATACAACATATAACTCAAAAATAGTGGACTCATTGTCTGGTATGTTAAACAAATTGTGGTTTTTATATTTTTTACCTATCAGGTATTTATCCCTAAACATTCCTAGCTTATGAAACAGGCTAATGTCACGTATTAATAGCTCATAATTAATCTTGCTATTAGTAAATTGCGTTGTGCGAAAAACTTTTACCTTTGTTTTTATATCTTCTCCTTTAGCGTCGATTAAAGAAAAGCCTATCACTTTTGGCAATATATCGGGCAAATCGCGCCCATCTTCAGTATACTCCAAATAGCTTTTCATATCTTCAGCTGCTCTTTTACTTAAAATATTGATTAACGGCTTATTAAGTAAATTCTCTTCCTCACATTTTAATAAATTCCTTGCAGCTTGATTGAGTCCCAAGATTAATACGTTCTTTTTCTCATTATCCTGACAAACAGATATCACAGCATCATCTTTCCTTCTTTCAGTTATAAAATCTTCCATATCTTCTCACATATAACGTATTTATAAGTATAATAAGATTGTATTAAAATTCATTTACCCATTAATATACTTGATAAAGTATAGACAAATCGTCATGTTGCTGCATGTTCTAAGTCATGCTACGTCAATTCCGCTTGCTGTAACAGCAATAGTGGGGTAATTTTTGTATATTACACTGTTTGCTGCAGTATCAATCCCTCTTGCAAGACCAGAAATTACGATGAAACCAGCTTCGCTTAAATCGAGTGCCAACTTATTGGCAAAATTTCTTCCATTCATTGAAGAATTACGTCCACCGATTATTGCAATTATCTCACGACTTAATAATGATACATCACCAAGTGTAGTTATTACAGGAGGACAACCAGAGATATTCCTTAAAATTTCAGGGTAATCTGGATCACATGCTGGTGTTATTTTGGCTCCAATTTTTTCTGCATTCTTAATTTCTTCTCGTGCATTTTGAATTCCATAATCCTTGTTAGTCAACTTATTAAGATATTTAAGCACTTCATATAGCGACCCATATGCTCTAAGTATACTAAAGAACTTTACTGGTCCCACAGTTCTAGCCAAGCTTAGCCATATTTCTAATTCTTCGTTATTTAATTTATTTATCTTCATAAAAGGCTTGAATTTCTTATCAATTTAGTGTACCCAAGATAATGTAAATATACAGTGTTTTATGACGCATTTTGTTACAGATAAATGCATAAAATGTAAATATACGGACTGTGTAGAAGTATGTCCCGTTGACTGCTTTTATGAAGGTAAAAATATGCTCGTGATTAACCCAGATGAGTGTATTGATTGTGGAGTATGTATACCTGAGTGTCCAGTGGATGCGATTGTAACTGATGATTCCATAAAAGATATTATAGAACTAGACGAAGGCTTGCTGAACAATGAACAAAAAATCTTTAAATCATTTTACAACATAAACGTAGAATATTCGCAAAAATGGCCAAACATTACAGCTAAAAAGCAACCCCTAGATACAGCAGAAGAGTATAAAGAAAAAAAGGATAAGACAGCTTATTTTGATGAAAATTTAGGGTCATAGAGTACAAAAATAGACTTACATTTTTTTGATTAAATAGACATTGAATTGTAAGCGTCTATTTCATCTGCCATAGACGATAATTATGCACTCTCAAAACGGAGATTGTTTGCAATTTCTACTAATTTCTCACTAATTTGTGAACGAGGTTCAGGCACTGGAAAGAAAGCGTCACATCTAGTCTTGCATAGAGGTTTGTCTGTTTCATTGAACGCCTCTTCACAGTTTTTGTGGCAAATATGAGATAGGTTACGTGCCTGAAACGTTAATGAATTCGAGTTTTGTGTAGGTATAACCATAATATACTCCTAAATTAAAAAACTAACGCCACGGTAGCATTTATGTGTTAATAAAATTGTAATATTTATATCAGCATAATTACTTTCCAGATAAGTTTACTTTCTTGAAAATTTCAGGAAAATATTGTACAATTACTCATGAACTTTGGCAAAACTTACGGCAAATGCTAATGTATCTTTCAGTAAAAAAACTTTACAGCATTTTACTAAACTAGTTGAGCTTACTAAGCAGCCCACTCAAGAATCAGCAGAAAGGTTTTTAATAGATCATGAAATGGAACTATCTGTAGTTGCTGATCAATATGACATTGAAGGTGTAGAAACAGTTGATTACAAAGATGTAAAGTGGAAATCAAGTGGATTACAAAATTAAATTTTTAAAGAATATTACTGAAAAAGATCTTCCAGTTTTACTTGCAATCTGGTGTCTGATCATAAAGGAACCAGTTTGCATGACACCATCTGCAAGTTTCAATATCTGTACAGCTGTGGAATTTTTCAAAGCGTTTTTTCTATTGAAGATAAAAGTATCTTTTATATATGATATATAGCAAAATATTAGGGTGCTTATGGTTCCAACTATAGCAATTTTAAGTGGTGGATTTTCTTGCGAAAGAGAAATATCGCTTATGAGCGGAAAAGCAGTAAAGAAGGCGCTTGATAGCCTTTCATATAATGCAATAGAAATAGATGTTGATAGCAACATTGCTCAAAAGCTTAAAAAAACTAATCCCGCTCTTGCTTTTATTGCTCTACATGGACCTTATGGTGAAGATGGCTGTATTCAAGGTTTGCTGGAGATTTTAGGTATAAAATATACACACTCAGAAGTTATGGCTTCGGCTGTTGCTATGAATAAAGTGATGTCAAAGCATATATTCCATTCTCTTAATATCGACACTCCAAGAGGTTATGTAATTAGTCGAGAAGATGTGCTAAAAAATAATATTAAAGTTGATTATCCGTACGTCTTAAAACCGATTAACGAAGGCTCAAGCATTGGAGTACACATGATTTTCTCACATGAGGATTACTTAGAGCTAAAAAATAACAGTTCTACTATAATGGAAAAGATAATCATAGAAGAATACATACCGGGTATAGAGTTACATACTGCTGTATTGCTGAACGAAGCAATTGGCACTATGGAAATACGACCAAAAAATAAATTCTATGATTATGAAGCAAAGTATACAGATGGATTTGCAGAACATATATTTCCTGCTAAAATTCCTGACAACATATATAGAATGACCTTGGAACACGCACTAAAAGTTCATCAATTTTTAGGATGCAAAACTGTTTCCCGCTCAGACTTCCGTTATAATCCCCAAAATAACACTTTAAAAATGCTTGAGATTAATACACATCCTGGCTTTACTGAATTATCGTTAGTACCAGAAATTGCAAAATTGACAAAAGGAATTGATTTTAATGAATTAATTAAAATTATTGTCAAAGACAGTTTACACCACAAGAATATTAGAGATCAAGCCGATGTTGAACAATGTTACTAGAAGCCAAAGGAGTTTTTTGCGCAAGTGTGCTTTCATGATTATAACTGCACTCTTCCTTACACTAGTACTTTATAGTTCACTTGATAAAATAACAAATCGATTCAATTACTACTTTACTTGGTGTAACGATCGCTTATCGAGCTTATTAATTAGCAATGGATTTTCAATCGACAAAGTAACCGTTACTGGAAACAAATTTACAAATGAACAGGACATTCTAAGTTTAGTAGATAGAACACAACCTATCATGTATGTATCACTCTCAAAACTAACAGATAATATACAATCTGTAAGTGAATGGATAAAACATGTAAGAATTTATAGGATTTTACCCAACACCTTACTCATTGATGTAAATGAACACAAACCTTTTGCTCTTTGGAAAGATGATAACAGAACTTCAGTAATTGACTCTGAAGGTAAAGTAATCGTAGATGATTACCAGATAGATAACCTCGTTATAATCAAAGGACAAAATTCGTTATCAAGCCTAAAATTCATTAAGTATATACTAGAGAGGAAAACTCAATTAAGTGATCATATTTCTTCTTGTGTTTATGTAGGAAATAGAAGATGGAATATCATACTCGATGACAGTGCCACAGTAAAATTGCCTGAAGATAATCCTTATAGCGCATGGGATTATTTAAGCCACTTGCAAAATACAACCGACTTTACTTTTAGCAATTGGAGCATAATTGATATGCGTGTTGCTGATAAGATCCTTGTGAAGAAGTGATCTGCTCGGTGCTCCTTTTCATGTCATGCAAGTAGCCCTTTCTCTGTCATCCGAGTAGCTTAAAACTGGAATCCAGATTGCAAGTAATCAATTAGGTTGGGTGAGTATGGGTTTTGCATTATAGAAGGAAGCATTAACCATTACTAAACAAAAAGCCTTGATCTGGAGTAGAATGTTTTAAAACAGAAACATCACAAAGATCTCTCTTAGAATGAGAGTTTTCTTTAGCATGTTTGAGTCGTTTAAATATTTCAGTGTCTGTACCTATATTCTTCTCAGCATAAGTACATAAAAGATCTAATAACTTTCCACCAGCTTTAATAGCAATTTCAATAGTCGTATTTTCATTATTACCATCTGGAGAGTAGTTTAAGCTTGGTTTGAAACTATACTTATTTTTTGATTCCAGTAATTCATCTACTTTATTTTCATCTATTTCTGTTGCTGCTTGTTTTAGCATATTAAACAATTCATTATCTTGAAGTCTTTTTTGAACAAGATTTTTTTTGCTTGCACTTTTTCCAGTAATAAGTTTAAGATCTATACAACCAACATTAATATTTGGGTTAGAAAGCAGAAGATCAACTATATCTATACGATCATTTTTTGCTGCAAAATGTAAAGGAGTAGCACCTTTCTTATTCTTAGCATTAACATCAGCCTTTTCCTTTAGAAGAAGATCAACTATATATGTATGACCATTTTTTGCTGCAAAATGTAAAGGAGTAGCACCTTTCTTATTCTTAGCATTAACATCAGCCTTTTCCTTTAGAAGAAGATCAACTATATATGTATGATCATTTTCTGCTGCCAAATGTAAAGGAGTAGCACCTTTCTTATTCTTAGCATTAACATCAGCCTTTTCCTTTAGAAGAAGATTAACTATATCTTTGTGACCATTTTGTGCTGCCAAATGTAAAGGAGTAAACCTGTGTGATTCATAGAGGTTATTACAGCAAAAATGTAAGATAAAATAAAAACTTTGACTTGTGATAGTTTAAATACCTTATTACAATAATATGAATAAATTCATCAACAAGAGGCAATCAGTAAATGGATACCAAAGTTAAGTTGCGTTTGAATTGGATAGAATTATACAAAAAATTAGGTCATGCAGGCAAAGTGTGTCAACACTATAACATTTCACGCTTTACCTTACGAAAATGGTACAAACGTTATGAAAAGCTAGGTGCACAGGGATTGTCAAACCTTAGTAGCAGGCCTAAAACTTTACCCTTACAAAAAATCAACGAGTCAAATGAGCAGCTCATTCTTCATCTGAGAAAAGCTAGAAAATTAGGAGCAAGACGTATTCAAGCTGAATTGAAGCGTTTACATGATATCTCTTTTGCATTGGCTACTATACACAAAGTTTTGAAGAAACACGATGTAAGTCTTTTACGTATTAAACGCCACTATCGCAAGCAGATTAAGCGTTATAACTGCAAAGTGCCAGGAGAGCGTGTACAAATGGATGTTTGCAAAATATCCTCGGGGCTTTATCAATATACTGCTATAGATGATTGTACGCGTTATAAAGTTATCGCATTATACTCAAGGCGTACTTCAAAAAATACTCTGGATTTCTTAAAACAATTAAGGGAAAGGGCTCCATTTCATTGTCAAAGGATTCAAACCGATAGAGGACAAGAATTTTTTGCTTACGAAGTGCAAGAGTGTCTAAAAGAATGGAAAATAAAATTCCGTCCAATTAAGCCGTTTTCACCACATTTAAATGGTAAAGTAGAAAGAGCGCAGCGTACAGATTTAGATGAATTTTATAGTAGCGTTAACATTAAGGATCATGAACTGCAAGTCAAGCTTAGGGATTGGGAAGAATATTATAATAAACAACGTCCTCATAGCTCTCTTCAGGGAAAGACTCCTTGGGAAAAATATAAAGAACTGGAAAAAACAATTCCTTGTCTAAGTGAAATACAAAAAAATTATATTTCATCAAAAGAAACGTTTGTCATGCAAAATTACAAACATGACCAAGAGTTAAAGTCACTTCAAAAATACAAAACCTCTTAACAGGTATTTCAAGTTCAGACTTGATCTGACAAATTAGTTGCAATAACCTCTATGAATCACACAGCTAGCAAAACAGCTCGGGAATGTATCTCAAACCCCAGTTATGGATTAACCAACACAGTAAGGCTTAGAAATAGAAGGCTTTTTTGACTGCATGGAATATGAAATTAATGTAGAAAAATATGTACCAGAAAATTTATTGGCGATCTGTGCCGTGTATTTTCAAGCTCAAATTTATTTTTTAAACAACCAAAGACTGTCTCAATAATCGACCTTTTTCTCAATAAAGCCTTCTCTTTTAGTGAGATTAGTGCGTTTTTCATGCCTTTTTTCACTTTAGTGACAAGCTTTAAACCTCTATCGAAGAGTTCCTCAAAGAGCTCCTTCTTGATATAGCCTTTATCTCCGAACAAAAGTCCTGTCAGTCTTTTAGTTATAGTTGGCACAGGTTTTCTGTCATCAACGTTACCTTTGGTTAGAGTAAGTGATTGAATTTCTCCAATTTCGTTAATCACCAAGTGCAATTTAAAGCCAAAAAACCAACCATACGTGCTCTTACCAATTTCTGCTAAACCATCAAAAACTTTGTTCCTAGAGATCCTTTTCTTGTGGCAAATGGCAATCGTAGAAGTGTCAATGTAGGAAGTACCTGTCATTTTCGCTTGTTCGCAGAACCATTGAAGAAGTAATGCTAAATACCGTAAAACTCTCGGCTTTAAGGCAATAAATCTGTGATATGAAGGCATCTTTGAAAATTCTGATCTATAGAGTAACTTAAGGTAACAAAGATAAAAAGCCTTGAAGTTTTTACATGGCGATTGGTGGTATAACAGGATTATGGTTAGCATTTCTGAGTGCGCTATTTCTGGTACTCTGGTTGGTTTTTTGCCATTTGATAAGAACTTATTTGCAAAATTTTCATCTACTACACGACAAAAATCCTCGACGCAGCAGTAAAGTTCTGTAATATCTTTCTTCATGGGTAACCTCTTAAATTATTGCTAAAATACTTGAGTTTACCCTATTTCCCTCTTTATTAATTCTACTTTTATCTGTTTTCTAATCCATAACTGGGGTCTCAAGCGTGCAAGGTAATGGGATATTCAAGAGATACGTTTTATAGATTCAAGGAGTTATACGAAAATGGAGGAGAAGAGGCGTTACATGAAATCAGCAAGAAAAAAACCGCTGTTTGCAAACAGAGTTTCCGAAGATATAGAAAGAGCAGTAGTAAATATTGCAACAGAATTTCCAGCATATGGACAGCAAAGAGCTGCAAATGAGCTAAGACCACTGACAGAGTCCTCCCCTTCTCCATCTAATGCTTAAGCTTAAAACATTAGATGCTTTGTTCAAGATACAAGGCCAGCGAGTGTAGTAAAGGAATTAGTAGAAAATGCAATAGATGCTGGAAGTTCAGAGATAGAGATCAAAATAGAAAGTGGTGGACGTAACCTTATAACTGTGATAGATGATGGAAATGGAATAGAAAAGAACGATCTGGAACTAGCACTTATGAGGCATGCCACTTCAAAATTAAGTGATAGTGAGTTAATAGAGATCAGACATCTTGGCTTTAGAGGAGAGGCTTTGCCTTCAATTGCAGCAGTGAGTAGAATTAGGCTATCATCGAAAGCAAAAAGAGTAAATGAAGCATGGTCTATAAGTTATGAGGGAGGAGAAAAAATAAGAGAGATTACCACTTATTCTTTATTGCAGGGTACATATATTGAAGTTCGTGACTTATTTTTTGCGACTCCAAATAGACTAAAATTTCTAAAAACCGAAAGGGCAGAAACACAAGCTATAGTTGATTGTAAATAACATAGCAATGATTAACTATAGTATTGGATTTACTCTTACTTCCGGTAATAAAAAGCTCTTAAAATATATTAAGCAAACTTCATTATTTAACAGACTATGTGAAATAGAAGAAGAATTTCAGAGCAATTCGCTGGAAGTTAAAGAGGAAAAAGACGGCATCAAACTTACGGGATACATCTGTAAACCAACTATTAGTCGTGGCAATTCAACTCAGATCTATACGTTTGTTAATGGAAGGCCAATAAAAGACAATCTACTTATAGGTGCAATTCGATATGCGTATCAAGATTTTATTCCAGTTGGGAGGTATCCTTTTGCAGCGCTGTACTTGGAGATACCATACGATCAAGTAGATGTAAATGTGCATCCAAATAAATCAGAAGTAAGATTTCAGAATAAAAGGCTAATATATGAAATAGTGAGAAGAGGGATAATAAAAACACTATCAACGAGGTTTGCAGCGAGTGGTCAAGGTATTGAAGAGGAGCTAATTTTTAATGATAGTAAAAGCCAAGAGCAGGTTGATAGTAAAGAGAAAAAAAATCAAAAAGAGTTTTATGAAAAGAGGCCAAGTCTTTTAGAAAATCGTCTAATGAAAGAATTCAATGCACCAGATGAAAGAAGGCAAAGCTTACCAGAAACGTTTAAATATGGAGAATCTCCATCCCAAAAGGGAACGATGGTTTTAGAAAGGAAGCAAATTGATTTAATAGAGGATTATCCTCTGGGATATGCACGCTGTCAGGTCTACAATACTTACATTATTGCTGAGGCTGGAGATAGGCTGATTATAGTAGATCAACATGCAGACCACGAGAGATTGATATACGAGTGCTTAACAAGCATAAAAAGACAAAAACTTCTCCTTCCTGAAATAGTTGAGATTAAAAACCAAGCAGGGACGGAGATGGTTGAAACTTATAAAGATAAGCTTTTTGAAATGGGTTTTGGTATTGAAATAGAATCAGAAGATAAAATAATGGTGAAAGAAATACCTTCAATCTTGGGAACAATAGATATAAAAGGGATGCTAGTTGATATAGTAGATAAGTTAACGGAAATGGAAGATACGTTGTCAATAGAGGATAAGGTGAATAAAATATCAGCCACAATCGCTTGCCATGGAGCAGGAAGAAAAATGAAATTGGAAGAGATGAATGAGATACTAAGACAAATTGAGAAAACTCCATATTCTGGTCATGAAAGACCAACGTATATAGAAATGAAAATAAGTGATATAGAAAAATTGTTTGAAAGGAGATGAGTTCAGTTTGTCAAAAAGGTTGCCAATTAAGTATACGTAACAGCTCTTCTGATTATGGATGGCTTTGTTGCATAGCACTGATAGGCATGTAAATCACAGTGAATTTACGCAGCTAATTTAAATTTAGCCATACCTATATCAGTAAATTTGTTCAATAAGTAGCACTTAATTAACAGCTCTTTTTCACGATTTACCTCTGATTTATTTTTCAAGCTAAACCCAAATATTTGCTTCAACCTATAGAAAAAGACTTCATATAAGACCGTGCTCCATACTTAACTTTTTTCTTCCATTCATTAATACCATCTTCATAATTCTCATATGACCTAATTCTACTAATATACTTGTTTCTTTCTGATAAGTAGTCAGCTAAACAAATTTTAGTATCCTTCCTAGGGCGAATAATAGGCACAATATTGTATTTTCTGCATTCTTTATACACACTTTTTATATCATAAGCCGCATCTGCTCGAATAGAACAAATGTTATATTTATCACTGACTTCTTCTAACATATCGCAGACCGGCAAATCATACGCGTCAAGTTAAGAGATTGTGAGCAAATTTAGAGAGGTTAAAGTGGATACTCTAGCCCTTCTACGTTTGTCTTTTAATGAAAATAGCGACCAAGTTATAGTGAGTTTTTTAAGAAATGCTTTTAAACTATTAATTTTGGTTAATACTAAAAATAACTCTCTAACCCGCCTTTTTAGCTCAATAAATGCCTTTGTTAAGCTAAGTTCTGTATTCTTTTTCACTTCTGTGCAACCAACTATGCCGTGAAATATAAGAATTGCGCACAATTTAGCATATAGTTCACATAATACTCTGCATGGCTTTCCTTTTAGCTTATCAAGCCTGATATGGCTTTTATACAATTTAAATAATAACTCAATTTGCCACCTTACTCTGTAAATCGTTAATACTTGCTCAGCACTAATTTTATTTTCTGGAACATTAGTTATAAATATTGACCAGTTCAACAATTTTTGATTTCTTTTAGAGGATGTATATCCCTGCGATCTTGCTAATCTATTAGCTTTCCTTCTTCTGGCCATAGACTGTTCTTCAGTTAGTTTCTGACATATAATTCTTACTCTAATTTTTGCTTCTTTTCCTAACAATACCTCGTTTTCTAAAAATAACTTATCCTCTAAACATTCTAATAACTCCATTTTTTGATTTGTTTCTACATCATATATGTTGGTATCAGATTTATAACGACTTATGAAATAAGCTCCTATTTCATTGATTTGTTTAAAAGAACTTGGCACAAAATAACCGAGATCAGATATTAGCAAATCATTGCTTAATATATTACTTAAATGTTTCCTATATCCCTGGTCTGATCTTACCCCCTCCGTTAAATTAAGTTGGTCTATTATCTGATTCATGTAGTCGAAAACTAATTGTAACTTTATTCCAGACTTAGTATTGCTTTCATAGCCACTGTAGCTAGTACCATAACCTTTATACATCTCTTCCATACTGTTAGGTAGAGTAATATAGCTACTGTCCAATAATTTAACACTATTAAATTGCTGTAAGATTTTGCAATCAACTTGCAAGATATTTTTAAAGAGAATCACAGATTCATTATACATCCTTTTCATAAATTCCACTGCTTCTTCAGTAAATCTAAAATCCAAACCTTGTTTTGTTATATCTATCGAGTCCTCGTTTAGTAATTGACACATTGTTTCTACGCTACAATTATCAACTCCTATATTACCCAAGACCATGGCTTTTACGAATGATGAACCTTTTAGCTTTCTCTTTCTTTTTATAAACCTTGTTGTAATTGAGATTTTCTCTGCTTTTTCATTAAAAAATTCTTTGAGCTTTTTTGATAAGCAAGTTATTTTATTCATTGGTTCTCTCACTAAAAGTATATCTGGGAGAACTTATACCTTATTATTCTATCTCTTTCATACCTTTATTTCCTTAACTTGACGCGTATGGTTAGTTCAAGTAGGTCCATGATGTTAATTGATAACACCTCCGCTATTTCATATAATTTTCCCAGTGGAGTGGCTACGCGTCCTTGTTCATAGTTGCTTATTTCGTGACGGGTTGTATTCATTTTCTCTGCTAAATCTTTTTGAGTATACTCTCTCACTAGCCTCCATTCTTTTATCTTTTTTCCTATTTGGCAGTATATAGAACCAACTTTTTCTTCAACACATTCATCAACAGAGAGACCAATTGTTTTTGCAACAATATCAACAGAAACTCCTGCTTTAACCAGACCCTTTGCAATTTTTATTTTTTCCGATTTTCTACTACTTTTCTCACTAACTTGGACAAATTTGGTTAGCAAACAAAACATTCTACGTAACTCCTGATCGTTAATCCTTTTATATTCTCTTACTAGATTTAATATTTCCTCTCCCTCATCTTCAAGACAGCTTTTTGACACAGGAATGAGATCAGTAATACTGATTGATAGTGTCTCAGTTATAGCATATAACCTTTCAATTGAAATTTTACGGTTCCCTTTTTCATATTGCAGTATTACCCAGTACTTTACACCAATTTTCTCCGCTAAATCCTTTTGAGTATACCCTCGCTCTAACCTCCAACTTTTTACTTTTTCCCCTACTTCACAGTCTAGACTTTTTTCCACGAAAACAACCATGCGTATAATATTTTCTACTATAGCTCAATTTTGTTAAGGCTCCAGATATAACGGTAAGAAAAAACCTCTGGAACCTTAAAGGTGACTATAGACACATTAAAGTTTTCTAAAAGTTTCTTTACTACCTTCACGTATCCTATTTACCCACGGAGACAATACTTCATCATTGCTAATCTCTTTTATAGCATACTTTTCATTCCATATGCCACATCTAGTAAAATTACCTCTTTCTACTACTTCCTTAAGCTTCACTCCCCCAAAGAGGCAATTTTTTCCTATCTCTTCGCCTCTTTTTTTTAACTCAGCCCACATTTCCTTATTTTCTACTCTCACTTGCACCTGATCTGCCTCTTGGTACAATACAATATTTAGCTTACCAATGCTTGTAGGAAATTCTAATACAATAGAGCTGCCATCTGACACATCGACATAGTTTCTTATACCTCCTTTCTCACTTTTAACCTCAACTGCATTATTACCAATTTTTAAAATATTACTTCCTAACTCTCTCAGTATTTTTGCTACCTCTACCTTGCTATTATCAGAAAATTCTATATACGATGTTGTATTGTCTATCTCGATATCTATTAATTCTCCTTCTTGCACAGCACTTTCGCCAGCTTTTTCTAGTTCTTCTAGTCTCTCATCTATCTGTGGCTGAACTTCTGGCTGTAGCTCATTATAGATTTCACCTATCAGTTTATTCTGTAGTAGAGTATCATGAAACTCTGCGCCGCTTAGCATTAATTTACGTATTAGCTTTTTACGATCAACCTTATCAAATTTATGAAAATGTGTACCTAATACTACATACTCTGCAAAACTCCATTCCCCGTCATCACATGCATTTATTCTTGCTCCTGAGGCTAGTACTTGGTCTATAGTTTTGTGCAATTCATTTACGTTTTTTGCCTCTACCACAGCACTCTTAAACCAGCTCAACTTTTCGCTTTCGCTTATACTTGGCTTTATTTTTTGCAAGGCGGAAGTAAATGGATTTTTATCTTCTTGATCACTTATAGGTTTTGTGCCATATATGTAATCAAGTCCCTTTCCGTAGTTGATTTGAACGTCTCTATTAGGGAAGGGCACTTCTCCAGGTTTTTTAGCCTTATCAATTTTGCTTACAAAAGTGGACTGCTGGTTAGCATGACCAATTCCTACAATAGCATTTAACATCTCACCTTTTGACAATTTATCAAGATCAACGTTTAACTCGTAAACACCTCCCCCTTTATCACTAAAAGGTACAATTATTTTATTATTCATATTAGCCTCCGCTATTTTTCTAAGTGTACAGTTATTATACACCTTATTACTCATTATAAATTATAGTGAGCAGATTTGCAAATACTTTCTGCTATAACAATCCGTTTTCTCGAAAGCTAAAATAGCCTGCACTTGTGATAACAATGTGATCAAACAATCTAACGCTTACAGTACTACACGCTGCTGCCAAGCTCTTTGTTACTGCTTGATCTTCTTCTGAAGGTTCTAAGCGTCCCCCAGGATGGTTGTGTGACATTATTACTAATGTTGCATTCTTTATTAATGCTTTTCTTATAATTTCCTTTATGTACACCGGTGCTTTTTCCATTTCACCAATATAGAGTTCTTCTCCGATTAGTTGGCGCCTTTTATTCAAGTACAGTATTTTTACACATTCCCTCTCTGCATGACCTATACTTACGTTCAAGTATTCTACTAGCCCTTGTAAGTCCATGATTGGTTCTCCCTTGAGCTTTTCTCTCAGTACCCTTTCTAGTGTTTCCTTAACGCACATAATCATTGCTATTGAAGAATCAGTTACTCCTTCTATGACTTTCAGGTCATCCATTTCTCGGCCTAAAATCCTTCCTACTCCCGTATAAGTATTCACCAGATTTTTAGCAATTTCTTGAGCTTGCGGCCTTTCATGTACTGCACTTAGAAACGTTTCCATTATTTCACGATCAAGTAGTGCTTTGCCTTTGCTTTCTAATATTCTGAATTCTATTTCTTCTTTACTTTTATTCATATAATTTACCCTTCACTAACAACAAACTTTTTTTAAATATTTACTGCTGTTTTTTTATCAGCATTGGCATAGAGCCATAGCTTCCGAGTGAAGTCAAATCAATTTTTCAATCTTTTTTACTTATTTTTTCATTAAAAAGTAAAGATGTTAATAGATACTGATTTTTTTACTTAAATTTGTTGAATTTCGCCTAAAGAGAGGCCTGTTATTTGCAAAATAATATCGGTAGAAATTCCTTTTTTAACTAAGTTCTTTGCAATTTTGATTCTTTCTTCTTCTCTAATTTTCTCCTCACAAATTTGTATGCTTTTAAACATAGATTTTATTAGTACATTACGTAGTTCTTGGCTTTCAATCTTTTTGTATTCTTCAATTAAATTCGGTAATTCATTTTCTACTTTACTACCTTCCTCTATTAGAAGATCTGTAATACTAATCGATAATGTTTCTGCTATTGCATATAATTTATCAAGTGGAACAGCAACTCTTCCTTGCTCATAATTGCTTATTTCGTCACGTGTTGTACTCATTTTCTCTGCTAAATCCTTCTGAGTATATTCCTGTACTGCCCTCCATTCCTTTATCTTTTTCCCTATTTTGCAGTATATAGAACCCGTTTTTTCTTCAACACATTCATCAGCAGAGAGACCAATTGTTTTTGCAACAATATCAACAGAAACTCCTCCTTTAACCAGACCTTTTGCAATTTTTATTCTCTCCGTTTTTTTACTATTTTTCTCACTAACTTGAACAAATTTGGTTAGTAAACAAAACATTCTACGTAATTCCTGATCATTAATCTTTTTATATTTTCTTACTAGATTTAATATTTCCTCTCCCTCATCTTCAAAACAGATTTTTTCATTTGATACAGGAATTAGGTCTATAATACCAATCGACAATATCTCTGCTATAGCATACAACTTTTCAATCGAAATTTTACGTGTTCCTTTTTCATATTGTAGTACTATTTGATACGTTACGCCGATTTTTCCCGCTAAATCTTTTTGAGTATAACCTCGCTTTAACCTCCAGCTCCTTACTTTTTCTGCTATCTGATACCTTGTAGAGATATTTGCCATAAATATTATATGGGTTAATACTATCAAATAAAGATATACAAAATGTTTGCATTTTAGTTGAATATTTCTTCACAATTGTGTATAATTATTAATGCTTTTTATCTTACTTTCTCATGGCTCTTTCGAAGTTTCTCGATCCAAAATTAGATTTAACATTTAAGAAAATCTTCGGTACTGAAAAAAATAAGAATATCCTTATCCATTTTTTGAATGATATCTTAGGCTTTACTGGAGTCAATGCTATTCAGGATGTTGAGTTTCTCAGCACCATTATGAATCCTGAGATTGCTTCTGATAAACAAAGCATCGTTGATGTCCTCTGTAAGGATTCTCTCGGAAATAGGTATATTGCAGAAATGCAGCTTGCTCGTGATAAAGGCTTTGAGAAACGTGCCCAACTTTATGCTGCTAAGGCTTACTCAAGACAGTCTGGCAATTACATCGATTTTAAGACAGTATTCTTTATTGCTATTTCCAATAGTACTCTCTTTCCTTCAGATGTTTATTATATTTCCACTCATAATATAAGCGATATAAAGACTAACGGGCACTATTTAAAAGATTTTCAATTTGTCTTCATTGAACTACCTAAATTTACAAAAAGTAAAGTAGAGCAGTTGGAAACTACTGTTGAGAGATGGTGCTTTTTCTTTAAGTATGCAGAAGAAACTACGGATGAAGATTTAAGAAAAATAGCAGAAAAGTCACCAATAATAAAGCTAGCATATGATGAATTAGATAAGTTTCATTGGAATGAGAAGGACCTAGTAGCTTATGAAGAAAGAGTAATGGATTTACAGAAAGAAGCTGCTATCTTGGAACAAAAAATCGATGATGCTAAACATGAAGGCATCCAAATTGGAGAAGAGAAGGGCAGGAAAGAAGGCATCCAAATCGGCCATCAAAAAGGTAAAATTGAAGGTAAAATTGAAGTTGCAAAAAACTCACTTAAGGCCGGTGTTTCTATAGATGTTATAGCTCAAATTACCGGTCTCTCTCATTCTGAAATCTTGCAACTCAAGGAAAAAACATAATATTCCTACTTATTAACTCGAACATTTATGAAAACCTTTCTTAAGTTAGACATATCCCTTAACTAAGAGTCTAATGAACTGTCTAAAACAGCTATGAAGATTGCACAAAGAATTATATAAATTACTATCATAACGTTACCCAAACTTCTATATCAAAGCTACGTGCTGTAAGTTCAATATGGAAAATACATTAATCACTTAGCATTTAATGTCTACTTCATCCATTTTAGCATTAAGACTATCAAACTTGCTACTGGTTGTTTCCCTAATTATTTTGGCTACCTTCACTTTAAATTTTCCACTACTTGGCATATTACCTCTTATATTATAACCTACCTATTGAGATTACCTCCAAGCTTGGTTACTCCTATCTCAGAAAGACAAATGGAAAGCTCTCTTTCAAAGTTATCTGATAAAAGAAACGAAAGAAAACGCTCAGAAAAAACAAATGGCCCGTAATTGCGTTTTAAAGCCATTCTACAACTTCAGGGTACAATTATACTACCAAGACCTAGGTTAATCATGTAAGATAGCTTAAAACTCGATTATGAGGTATTTCTAAATTATCTTTTACTTGTTATAAAAAAACCTCACTTTAGTTTATCAAGTTTTTTATTCATTGTAAAATATTTTTTCAAAAAAGTAAACAGTTTTCATAATTTCGGTATAGCAAAGTATGTCAGTAGAACAGCTTTTGTTTAAAACCTCTGAGCAATTAATTGCAAAACTCTCAGTGATGAAATCAGCAAATTGTAGATGAAGCTCAAGGAAAAAAGTCTCTAGCTACTGCCATAGAAGAAGAAACAGAAGCTACAAAACCCTCTCAATAGTTCAAGATGGAGACAAAGATCTAAATTTATTTATTTACGTCTCTAATTTTATCTCGTATAATGGAGACAAAGATTTATATTTTGTGTTTTATGTCTCCATTATTTATTGGTAGGAAAACTGAGTTAAAACAACTACTGGAGCTTACAGACAAAAATACTGCATCTTTTGTAGTAGTCAAAGGAAGACGTCGTATAGGAAAAAGTCGTTTAATTCAAGAGTTTGGTAAGTATTTTGAACAATATTACTCCTTTATAGGTTTGCCACCAGAAAGGCATACTACAACGTCCTACCAACTTAATGAATTTTCTAGACAAGTTGCTAGACAATTTAATACATCTTTTGCTAGGTATGATGACTGGAGCGATTTACTATGGGCAGTTGGTGAACGTCTACTATCAGGAAAAACATTATTGCTGTTTGATGAAATTTCTTGGATGGGCTCAAAAGATCCAACCTTTTTAGGCAAAATAAAAAATTTTTGGGATACGCAGCTAAAAAATAATAACAAGCTAATTTTTGTTGTTTGTGGATCAGCTTCATCCTGGATCGAGAAAAATATACTTAGCAGCACTGGTTTCGTAGGGAGAATATCGTTAACTTTAACACTCGGAGAATTATCACTTTCTGATTGCAACGAATTTTGGCCAAAAAATATTTCAGCATATGAAAAGTTTAAGGTGCTTGCAGTAACTGGCGGAATTCCAAAGTATTTAGAGGAGGTAAATTTTAAACATAGCGCTGAAGAAAATATTAAAAGGCTTTGTTTTACAAAAGGTGGGTTTTTAGTTGAAGAATTTAATCAAATATTCTCAGATTTATTCATGCGAAAAACTGCTTTTTATAAGCAAATAGTCAGAGCTCTTTCTACTGGAGCTAAAGAACAAGAAGAAATTTGTGCTACTTTAAATATCGTAAGACATGGACGCATTTCTGAGTATCTATATGAACTTGAGCTTGCTGGTTTTATTGCAAAGGATCATACTTGGAGTATAAAAACTGGTACTGATTCACGACTCAGGAGGTACAGACTTCAAGATAATTATTTAAGGTTTTATCTAAAATATATCGAAAAAGATCTAGGAAAAATTAGTCGTGACACCTATTCTATAGGGTTCTTACCAGAGTGGTATACAATTATTGGGCTTCAATTTGAAAATTTGGTGCTGAACAATAGAAAGAGTATACATAATATCTTAGGAATTGATGGAATAATAAGCGAGAATCCATTTTTTCAGAAAAGAACCCGTAATAGTGCAGGTTGTCAAATTGATTATATGATTCAAACGAAGTTTAACACTCTCTACATTTGCGAAATCAAATTTTCAAAAGATAAAATTGGTCATTCAATAATACAAGAGGTACAAAAGAAAATAGATGCACTAAATCGTCCAAAAGGCTTTTCATGTCGTCCAGTCCTTATCCACGTTAATGATGTAAGTGATGATGTTATAGATAGTGGTTACTTTTCACACATAATTGATTTTGGAAAATTATTGAATTGTAAGTAATGGTTTTTCTGACTTAAAAAATGGTAGTTTCTGCAGTTATTCTTAAGTTCATAGAGTTTGCTAACATTAGTATCTTTAGCTTTACAAAAAGGGGATGGAGCCAAAACAATCTCTCTGCTGCAACTTAATTCTTTAAAATATTTTAAAGGGCTATTATAGCGTTATTGATGATTTAGATAGGGGAGGATATGTTTTGCCAAAAGCTCATATAATCTCTTTTAAACCCAAATAAACAGTTATTTCCAAAATGGAAACAACTCAAATAGCGAAGAAGCTACTGTAAAAGATATAGCTGATTTTCAAAGCTCTTTAATTCCTTAGCTATCTTAAAATTATTTTAACTTTTTTTTCAAAAAATCCCGGAAAAAGTAGTAAGAAATCCGGTATATATTAGTATAGGGTCATTGAGTGTAGATGTGCTTAAAACACAAAAGTCGGCAAACGAACAGAGTAGAAAAGATTGAAGAAAGCAAAAGAAATTTAGGCTTTTGGTAAGTTACATAATTGAGAATTTGTATTTTTTTAGATGAGACAAAAACTGTATTTTAAAGCTAGATGTGACTTTAGAGTAAAATACCAACCAAAGAACGCTTCTTTAAAACTTGATCACAAGCCTTGTCACAAATTTTACTTTTTCCATTATAACATCGTTGCATAGCTAGTGTTGGTTGAGGTTATTGTAAGAAGAAAAGCTTTTTAATATATGGCTACTAACGCATTTTGTTGTAAAATAGGCATTTTTCAAACAAGTACAACTTATGCCACAAAAAATGAGAGTAAGTAACCAAAGAGAATATAACGAGTTTCTCAAAAAAAGAGGAAATGTTTTTCATTTTGTTAATCAAGCCATAGAAAATTGGTATGAAAATAGTCCAAAAGTTGCAGGTGGCAATAACACTTATAGTGATAAAGTTGTAATTTTAATACACATATCTTTTTAGAATTGGCTTGAGACAAGCTGTAGGTTTTGTAAAAGGTTATATGGTACAAATAGGCAAAAAACTTAAGATTATCAGCTATACACAAGCTTCCAGAAGATTTAAAAAGCTTAATTTGAAGATTGATGACCATAGAAGCAATAAAGACGATCTGGAAAATGTTGAAATTGCCGTAGATAGCACTAGAGTTAGTATCTACAATAATAACGGTGGGCATAGTAAGCTTAATATTCGAAAAAGAAAATACAGTGGTTATGGTCAAGTAAGAAAATTACATGTTGTTTTAAACATAAATGATAAGAAAGCAATAAGCATGAACTACACTAGTGGTATTGCTGTAGACTATTTGCCGGTCTGCGATATGTTAGAAGAAGTCAGTGATAAATATAACATTTGTTCTATTCGAGCAGATGCGGCTTATGATATAAAAAGTGTGTATAAAGAATGCAGAAAATACAATATTGTGCCTATTATTCGCCCTAGGAAGGATACTAAAATTTGTTTAGCTGACTACTTATCAGAAAGAAACAAGTATATTAGTAGAATTAGGTCATATGAGAATTATGAAGATGGTATTAATGAATGGAAGAAAAAAGTTAAGTATGGAGCACGGTCTTATATTGAAGTCTTTTTCTATAGGTTGAAGCAAATATTTGGGTTTGGCTTGAAAAATAAATCAGAGGTAAATCGTGAAAAAGAGCTGTTAATTAAGTGCTACTTATTGAACAAATTTACTGATATAGGTATGGCTAAATTTAAATTAGCTGCGTAAATTCACTGTGATTTACATGCCTATCAGTGCTATGCAACAAAGCCATTCTGACTTTGCTATACACTAAAACTAGCCATATTAGCCCATTTCATCCATATCTACATACGAACTAATTTGCTCAAGCTTATAGAAATAATTTAAATCTTCTATTTTTATAACCTTATTTTTACGCGGCTTGTTCTCACAAATATACGATGTTTTTATGTTTTTTAAAAAAGTAAACATTCAAGATTTTTATGATGCTAAAGGAACCCATGTTTTCTATATAAACGTAAATATCTCTCATGCTCTCAATCAGCAGCAATTTTACTATTATTTAAGCACTAACATAATAACATTAGATAATGGTGTTGGGTACACACAAATGGGTGTTAGAATGAACTATGCAAAAGTTACTAAACGTATTGCAGCGTATTTAGTTGACCAAACAATATTTTTAGTCTGCTGTTCATTCTTTTTTTTATTAATTTCATTTATATTACCAGAAGAATCTCTTACTAACTTTTTTAATTATGTCTTTCCTGATACTGACATTGATACAGAACTCATATCAAAACGATATGAAATATTAGAAGACTTAGGTACATTACTAGCAAGTTTAGTATATATAGCATTAGAAGTATTAATGATAATAAGACTTGGTTGGACTCCAGGAAAATTGCTATTTGGTATATACATAAAGGATGCAAACACACTGAAAAACATTGCTTTTATGCAAGTAGTAATAAGAAGCACTTTCAAGACGTTTTTGTTTGTATTTCTCGATACTTATGAGTGGTTTTTAATTTCACCAGTATTGGTCCTAATGCTTATACCTATAATATTTGATCAACGTAAACAGCTTTTCTACGATAAAATTGCAAAAACAGTAGTAATGGATTATAGATCTGAAGAATGCTACCCAAGATTAAACTGTGTATATGTGGAAATAACTAGACGCGCTGTAGCAACATGTGTGATTCATAGAGGTTATTACAGCAAAAATGTAAGATAAAATAAAAACTTTGACTTGTGATAGTTTAAATACCTTATTACAATAATATGAATAAATTCATCAACAAGAGGCAATCAGTAAATGGATACCAAAGTTAAGTTGCGTTTGAATTGGATAGAATTATACAAAAAATTAGGTCATGCAGGCAAAGTGTGTCAACACTATAACATTTCACGCTTTACCTTACGAAAATGGTACAAACGTTATGAAAAGCTAGGTGCACAGGGATTGTCAAACCTTAGTAGCAGGCCTAAAACTTTACCCTTACAAAAAATCAACGAGTCAAATGAGCAGCTCATTCTTCATCTGAGAAAAGCTAGAAAATTAGGAGCAAGACGTATTCAAGCTGAATTGAAGCGTTTACATGATATCTCTTTTGCATTGGCTACTATACACAAAGTTTTGAAGAAACACGATGTAAGTCTTTTACGTATTAAACGCCACTATCGCAAGCAGATTAAGCGTTATAACTGCAAAGTGCCAGGAGAGCGTGTACAAATGGATGTTTGCAAAATATCCTCGGGGCTTTATCAATATACTGCTATAGATGATTGTACGCGTTATAAAGTTATCGCATTATACTCAAGGCGTACTTCAAAAAATACTCTGGATTTCTTAAAACAATTAAGGGAAAGGGCTCCATTTCATTGTCAAAGGATTCAAACCGATAGAGGACAAGAATTTTTTGCTTACGAAGTGCAAGAGTGTCTAAAAGAATGGAAAATAAAATTCCGTCCAATTAAGCCGTTTTCACCACATTTAAATGGTAAAGTAGAAAGAGCGCAGCGTACAGATTTAGATGAATTTTATAGTAGCGTTAACATTAAGGATCATGAACTGCAAGTCAAGCTTAGGGATTGGGAAGAATATTATAATAAACAACGTCCTCATAGCTCTCTTCAGGGAAAGACTCCTTGGGAAAAATATAAAGAACTGGAAAAAACAATTCCTTGTCTAAGTGAAATACAAAAAAATTATATTTCATCAAAAGAAACGTTTGTCATGCAAAATTACAAACATGACCAAGAGTTAAAGTCACTTCAAAAATACAAAACCTCTTAACAGGTATTTCAAGTTCAGACTTGATCTGACAAATTAGTTGCAATAACCTCTATGAATCACACATATAACTGCACTAACTTACTAATACTTAAGTATGGGGGTACAGAAACGTATACATGTTGACGCAATTCTACCTCTCTACTTGATTATTTGCACATACTTCTTGTACAATTTCTTTAGCTTTCTGTTCAATATCTCCAACTAATACTGGATATCGATATTTTGTTATCCACACTATGTGATACATATACAGAGTGACTGCTTTTTCTATAATATTCCACATTCTTTGAGATTTTTCACCTTAAAATTATATTCTTAAAAGGATGGACTTTAAGTCCAGGGTTTTTCTCCCAAATTTGGTACAATAAAATCTAACGTGACTTCGCGCCAAATGTGATGCTGCTCAGCAGTTAAGCCAATTAACGGGCTACATTTATATACTGCACGCATTGCATTATCTGCTGCTGATCTAAAAAGAGGATTATTTTGATAAGAACTACTATCTGCTACGTTGGCTACAACGATCTCGCCTTTACTGGATAATAATAAGTTAATTTTTATACTAAAACTTTCTTTATAAACTATGCCCTCAGGAATGCTCCAACACTCTGTCAGTTTATCCCTTATAGAATTAATAATTTCTGTTACAGCCAATTCATCATCTTTGTTCTCAATATTTTTCTTATCTCTTATTTCATTTTTCACCTCTTTAATGTCTTCTCTTAGTTTTCTTTCTACACCCTTTTTTCTTTTGGGAATTGGAATATCCTCATCAATTTCCTGTATTTCAATAATTTGCCTCGGTTGTACTAACTCAACTAATTCTTTTTTTCTTTGTGGTATAGGAATAACTGACGAATCATCCGTTTGGGCTTTCATTGAAAAAAGCAAAAAACAACATAGAAACAAAAGAAGAATATAATTAAAATAGAGAGGGCGCATATGTTAAGCAGCTTGTTTTACTGGTTTAAAGCTAATATTGCACATAAAGTCAATATATTTCAGTTGACTTAAACTCAAATTTGCTACACTAATTTTATTATCTCTATAATATCATATGGTCAATATACTCTAAATGAGATGGAAAGATGAAGGTGTTATTATAGCTGTTAAAAAATACGGTGATAAAAATTTAATTCTTTCTCTATTTACAAAAAATCATGGAAAGTGCAGAGGATTAACTAGGTTAACAAACAATAGCAATTATAAGTTTCAAATAAGTAATCTATTACATGCAGAATGGAGTGCTAAGCTACCTGAAAATCTAGGTTTTTTAAAGTGCGAATTGATTGAATCTCCATTTCATCATTTCTTTCAAGATAGGTTAAAAAGCATTGCTATTGTTTCTTTCTCGTCTATATTAGAAAAAGTGCTTCCAGAAAGTGAATCCTGCATCAAGTTGTATGATAATTTTAGACACTTCATCGATGTAATAAAACATAATAGCCAGTTTTGGCAAAGTCATTACCTTAACTTAGAGCTTCTGCTTCTTACGCAACTTGGATTTAAGTTAGACCTATCAAAATGTGCTGTAACAGGTGTGAAAGAAAATCTACAATTTATTTCTCCAAAAACTGGTAGAGCAGTGTCAAAAAAAGTAGGTGACTGTTATGCAGATAAATTACTACCTTTTCCACAGATGTTGCATGATGTATACAATAACAACCTACAAAATAGCTACTCATATCAAGAATTCAGACTAGGGTTAAAAATTACAGGGTATTTTTTAAATAAATATCTATTTCTGCAGTTAAATGCGAAATTTCCGGAGTTGAGAAATTTTATGCTATCATTTGAATCTTAGTTACTACTTATTTGAAAGAACTTCAACCAGTAACCACTCTATTTCTACCACTGTTTTTTGCTTTATATAAATATTTGTCAGCACGTACTATAAAATTTTTAACATCATCAAGGTCAGATCTTTGCATTGCTGAAATTCCAATGCTCACAGTTACATTATGGGTTGTATTTTTACCCACAAGTATAAAAGGTTCTTTGGCAATAATTTTCCTTATTCTCTCTGCAATAGTATACGCATCTGATACATTGGTATCTGGCATTACAACAACAAATTCCTCACCACCAAACCTAGCTAATAAATCTGTCACTCTGATATTTTCAGAAATTCTTTTCTGTATTTCCTTTAAAAGTTCATCTCCAGCATTATGCCCAAAGTTATCATTCACCATCTTAAAATAATCTATATCAAGTATCATAAGAGATAAACTTCTATCTTTTTCCACAGAATCCTTAACAATATTTCTTAAGTGTGCATCAAAATATCTTCTATTATAACAGTTAGTTAATGGATCCTTTATAGACATTTCTACATTATTAAATAAATTCATTCTCAAGGCATCTTGATACCTTTTGCGTTTCACTTGCAAATTAACCCTAGCTATTAATTCACTCTCATCTAAAGGTACTGTTAAATAATCATTAGCACCTACATCAAGTGCCTTTACTAAATTGCTTTTATCATAATCTTCAGAAAGGATCAGAATTGGTGTATAACGTGTTTCTACTTTACTACGAAACTTAGAACACAACCGTAGGCCGTCAGTTTTTGAAAACTGCATGTCAGAAATAATCAGGTCGTAATTATCCTTAATACCAACCTTTAATGCTTCTTTTGGATCGTGCAGTATTTTAATTGATCTGAAGCGTTGCTTTAGAACATTGTGTATCTGCTCTGCTTGAAAGGTGTCCTCATCTACAACAAGTATGTTAGCATCAAAAATCTGATTAGAATAATCCATAATACTGCTTTCTGCTACTCCACCAATCTCAGCATTAGTTTCTCCTCTCAAGCACAACTCATCTATTATCATCTTTAAGCGCACAAGAGACTTAATTCTTGCAGATAAAGCAGTTTCATCTATCGGCTTAGTTAGAAAGTCATCCGCACCAGCATTAATTCCTTCCACTCTATCATGAGTGTCATGCAGCGCAGTTACCATAATTATTGGAATATAAGTCGTTAAGGGATCATTCTTTAGCTTCTTACAAACCTCAAAACCACTCATTTTTGGCATCATGACATCAAGTAAGATAATATCTGGCTGCTGTTCCGCTACTAAATCTATCGCCTCCTCGCCATCATAAGCTACAATAACTGTATAGTACTCTGCTTTTAGCTGAGCCTCCAAAAGCTTAACATTAGATGGTATATCATCTACTACTAGGATTTTTGCTGTCATTTTTTGTACTATCTAAATTGTAAGTAGGATAAAGCTTGCCATCTTCACCAATTATGTAATTGACTTTTTCAACGTTATGCCCTTCATATAATTCTTTAATTCCGGTATCCTTCAACAATTTCCTAACTCTTGATTTTACAACCCAGAAATACCTATATATATTTTTAATAAGATTAAGAAATACAGGTACTTTACTTTTATCAAAAACAATTATACTCACTAAAGCTACAACTAAAATTTCTGAAAGACCTATATTAAACATTTTTCCTATGAAGCAAGTACTTTAACTCTCCTGATTATGAGTATTAATTTACTTAAATCAAGTTTAGAAGCAACCATCTCATCTAAAAAGCTATTGTAACGCTCTATATAATCCTTATCATTAAGAGCCCAAGTTTGAACCTTATCTACATGATTATCAGTAGCTTTTATAACTTTAACAGCTAGCTTATGATGATAATTGCTTAAATCATCTAATAAATCATTAATTAAGCTGCGATCCCAATAAGAAGAATGGCTTTTAATCTTGACAGCAATTGTTCTAATCATATCAAACCTTAGCAGCGACTTTAATTTAAAGTATATTCTACCAGCTTCAAAGATTGATAAAGATGTCTGTTCAGCAATAGATATAACGTCCAGCGCATAAATAAGAATACGTAAATCAGCAACCTTTTTTGCTAGATCTTTATTTATGTTAAGCTCTACCAAAGAGGTTAATCCATGATTATAGATCTTTAACAGGCGATCATCTAAAACATCATGGCCTAAAGTTTCAATTGTACCCCTAAATTTTGTAACATCATCTAGTTCTGTAAGATTAAGTTCACCAAGATTTTTTACTAACCAAAATGACACTCTACCAATAAATTTTTGTACATTTCTCACTATTTGTAAATACAAATCGGCATCAATTTTGCCATCCAATTCATCAATTTCATGCCAAAGGCTATTTAAATTATATAGGTGATTCACAACAATATATATGTTAACTGCTTCATGTACTCTAATTCCAGTACTCTCAACCAAGTTATTAATAAATATACAGCCCATCTTATTTATTACATCATTTGCAATGCAAGTAGAAATAATTTCCCTGCGAAGTTGGTGTTTCAATATGGAATCCTTAAATTTTATTACCATCTTTTTAGGAAAATAACCTAGCAAGTAGTTATGAGATATAAGATCTTTTTCAGACAGATCGGAATGTATAATTTCATTTTTTATTCTTGTTCTAGCATAAGACATTAGAACAGAGAGCTGAGGAGAACTGAAACCTTCTGCACCAGTTAACATCCTTGCTATCTCTTCTTCAGTTGGAAGAAATTCTACGCTTCGGTTTAACAGCCCAGATTTTTCTAAACTGAGTAATAATTTATGGTGCTGCTCCAACTTTTCTTTAGCTTGCAAGCACTCAAGAAGCAATGCTTTTGTTTCAATCCTGTTATGATTTTCAAGTACCTTAGATGCAACTTCATCTATCATGCTAGCCAGTATTTCATTCCTTTTTTCCAAGGAAATTCCCCCTTCTTTCATAATTGCAACAAAAGCAATCTTGATGTTAACTTCAAGATCAGAACATATTACTCCTGCTGAATTATCAATAAAATCTGCATTGATATACCCACCTATTTTAGCGTATTCTACCCTTCCAAGCTGCGTGCAACCAAGGTTGCCACCCTCTATAAACATAGAAGCTCTAATATCATGACCGTTTACTCTTAATTCATCATTTGCTTTATCGCCAACCATGCCATGGCTTTCACTTTTTGCCTTAACAAAGGTGCCAATTCCTCCATTCCATATGAAATCCACTTTTGCCTTGAGCAAATATCGAATCAAATCATTTGGAGATAATGTATCTTCCATTATATCAAAGCACTTTTTCATTTCTTGAGAAATTTCTACTTGTTTGCTACTACGTTCAAATATCCCGCCACCATGAGAAATCAAATCTCTATTGTAATCCATCCAAGTGGAAAACGGTAATTCAAAGAGCCGTTTACGCTCCACGAAACTCTTTTCCGCATCAGGATTTGGATCAACAAAAATATGCATATGATTAAATGCTCCAATTAAACTCATATTTCTTGAAAGCAGCATGCCGTTCCCAAATAGATCGCCAGCCATATCTCCAATTCCAATAACAGTTGTATCCTGGTAAATATCCTTATTCATTCTCCAAAAATGGCGTTGTGCTGCAATCCATGCACCTCTTGCTGTAATACCCATCTTTTTGTGGTCATAACCTGCTGATCCACCAGATGCAAATGCATCTTCGAGCCAAAAGTTATATTCAGAGGATATTTCGTTTGCATAATCAGAAAATGAAGCAGTGCCTTTATCTGCTGCAACTACCAAATATGGATCATCTTCGTCATACCTAATCACATTTTCTGGTGGAGTTATTTTGCCATCAACTACATTATCAGTAATATCAAGCATTCCTCTGATGAAATTCTTATAGCATTCAACACCTTTCTCCCTTAAAATGTTTTTGTCTTTATAAACTTGCTTTATTACAAACCCACCCTTTGCGCCAACAGGTACAATGACCGCATTTTTTGTCATCTGGGCTTTCATGAGTCCCAAAACTTCAGTGCGAAAATCTTCCGTTCTATCCGACCATCTCAAACCACCACGAGCCAACTTCCCTCCTCTTAGATGTATTCCCTCAAAAAGGTTTGAATAAACATACAATTCACGGTATGGGCGCGGATCAGGTAAACCATTTATTTTACTTGAATCAAATTTGATAGATAAGTATGGCTTATCATCTTGATAATAACTGGTTCTAAAAATTGCCATTATCAAGTTAAATATCGAACGCAAAACGTAATCATGTGAAACGTTGCTGATCTCTTTTAGTAGTTCTTCAATTTTTTCCTGGAAAATGTTAGTAGTTTCTGCTCTATCAATATCTATATTAGGATTGAATCTTGCACGAAATAGCTGTATCAGATATTTCACTATTTTTGGGTACTCTGAGACCACTTTTTGGATATATTCTGGGTTATAGTTAAATAACGTCTGCTTTAGATAGGCACTTAGCACCCTAATAAGAAGTACTTCCTTCCATTTGAGCCCAGCAATAATGATCAAACTGTTGAAATAGTCATTTTTAATTTCCTTGTTGAACACTTTTGCAAGCGTTATTTCAAATTGCTCTTTCAGAGTAATGTCACTTATTAACTCATCGACTCTTGACAACACAAAGTGGTGTATCCATATTCCACCATTGATTTCTATATAATAACCATTATGAGATAGAATTTTTGCTCCCAAATTCTTAGTAATTTTTAATATCTTTGATAATTCAAGACCACCATTGCTTGGAGTATAAACTTTTAACTGATAGTTAAGATTGTCACAAGTAAGTCTCAAATCAACCTCACTTACTCCTTTCTTCCTTACTATCTCCAATTTTTTCATGTCGTAATATGCATCATGAGGTTCAAAATTCTCTTGATAGCTTACCGGAAATGCATTGGAATAGCGGATGAATACATCCTCAACAGTGCTAAAAGTATTATATAAATTGTCTATAAAACGATCTTCCCACTTTTCCGTAATGTTTCTTAATTTGTTTTCGATACGCAAAACTTCATAATCAAGAACGCTAGCATTTTTGGCCTTTAGTACTACATGTAATTTCATCAGATCATATTCATTGATAATGTGATTGTTATAAATATCTGAACTTCCTGCACTTGTTTCATCCTTCAATATATCACGTATCTTGAACATTAGCCTAGCGCTAGCATAACGCATCGGTATCAGTACTATGCAACTAATAAAGTTCCCTAGCTTTCTCAAAAATAACTTGACTCTTGGTCTAATCGCAAGAGACATGATCGAGGTGCAAGTTTCAAATAACTCGTCTTCATTTGATTGGAATAATTCGTCACAAGAAAATGCCTGTAAAATGGAAATTAAAGCTTTATTGTTATGGCCACCAGGAACAAATCCTGCCTTTTTTTCTATTGTTGTAACCTTATCCTTTATTAACGGAATAGTTCGAATATCTTGCACTTCTGCTATAGAAGTAAATAGCCCAAAAAAATGCTGTTCCCTTATTACATCACCCTGATCATTAAATTCTTTCACTCCTATACAATTCATATAGGTACGCCGATGAACTATTGAGATTAGGTCTGATCTTAGTATGTATAAAGAATTCAAGCTTTCAGAAGAAATTGATGAATTTTGGTACTCTTCACTTGCTCTCATTAACCCGAGGCTCTCCTTACCACTTAGAGCAAGCTTTCCTTCTTTATTAGTAATGTATTCTTGATAACCTAAAAATACAAAATTGTTATTTTTCAACCAAGCTAGAAAATCTCTGCCTCCAGCATCCAATGCCGGAAGCTCAAGAAGCTTCTTGAGCATCAATTGCCAGTCCTTTACAACGCAGTTAACTGCTTTTAGCGTCTTTCGTAGAGATTCTTCTAGTGTATCAACAAAGCTACCACTTATGCCTTTAATAATTACATATATTACTGACTCTTTGATTCCATTACTTTCTTCCAAAAGATGAATTTTATCTATTAGGCTATTTTTTCTTTGAACATTAATTATGCTGTTACTATAATAGCATATAGTTAAACCGTGTGACTTAATAGTGGAAATGACAGAATCCACTAAAAAGGGCATGTCATAATTTGTGATTTTAATTATAGTGAAATTGCCTTCTATTCCTGAAATATCATTTACATTACTTACTGCCAATTTACTTTCTTCTTTTTCTTTTTTAAGAATGAAGTTGTATGCATCTTCTGCAATGTATAAAAGAAATTTATCGTTGACTTTTAGGTCACTATTATAAACAAAATTATAAAAGTACTGTATAAACTCTTTAATTTTTTCTTTCTCTTTTTTATTCCCTTGATCAACTAGCTTAAATAAAGACTCAACATTAACATTATGATTTATACACATTTTTCAAAACAAAAATACACAGCGAATCTAGATCTTTTTAACTAAGATTTCGTTACCAGAAGTATACACCATTAGTTCATCTCCTTCTACTATTTCCCCCGATAAAACTAACTTAGCTAGATTATTTTGAATGCATTCTTGTATTACCCTTTTCAGAGGCCGCGCTCCATATTCAGGGTCATATCCAGTTTGTGCTATTAGTTCTTTAGCTTCTTGCGATAAACTAATACTCAGTTTACGCTTAGCAAGCATCTTTTGTAAATAAGAGAATTGAACATCTATAATTTTATCAATGTCATCTTTGGTTAAGCTGTGGAATATAATAATTTCATCCAGTCTATTTAAAAATTCTGGACGAAACGCTGACTTAACTATTTTCATCACCTCATCTTTCACAGATTCGGTAGTTCCTCTTAGCATTATCTCAGCGCCAAGGTTAGAAGTTAAAATCAGTATGGTATTGCGAAAATCAATTAATTTGCCATGGCTATCGGTGAGTCTACCTTCATCCAAAATCTGCAGTAATATATTAAATATATCTGGATTTGCCTTTTCTATCTCATCAAACAAAATTACCTGATATGGTCTTCTTCTTACTGCTTCGGTTAATCTGCCACCTTGTTCATAACCAACATATCCTGGAGGCGCACCAATTAACTTTGAAACGGAGTGTTTTTCCATATACTCTGACATATCAAAGCGTAGAAGTGCTGATTGATCATCAAACAAAAATTCGGCAAGAGATTTTGCTAACTCTGTTTTTCCAACTCCGGTTGGACCTAAGAATAAAAATGAACCAAAAGGTCGATTAGTATCCTGAACACCAGAACGGGAGCGCCTTACTGCATTACTTATCGCTTCAATTGCATCTCTCTGCCCTATTACTCTTTTTCCTATTTCATTTTCCATGTTAAGGAGCTTTTCCTTTTCACTATGCATCATGTTATCAACTGGAATGCCTGTCCATTTTGAAACAATATTTGCAATATCACTCTCAGTAACTTCTTTCTTTAGGAAACTATCAGTAACTTTTTCCTGATTTTTTAACTCATTTTCAAGTTGAGGAATCACACCATACATCAACTCCCCTGCCCTTCCTAAATTTCCATTGCGCTGAGCCAATTCTAGCTCTTTCCTCGCGTTATCCAATTTTTCAGCAGTTTCTTGTATTTTAGCTATTTTATTCTTTTCCATCTGCCATTTACTGCTTAAGTCAGCAAATTTACTGTTTAGACTCTCAATTTCCTCATTTATCTTTTTTAAACGTTGCTTAGAGTTCTCATCACTTTCTTTTTTCAAAGCCTCTGACTCAATTTTCAGCTGTATAATCTTTCTTTCAAGCTCATCAACAACCTCAGGCTTGCTGTCCATTTCAATTCTAACCCTACTTGCTGCTTCATCAATTAAATCGATCGCTTTATCAGGTAAAAACCTATCTGTTATATATCTATTAGAAAGCGTTGCAGCAGCGATTATTGCACCATCTGTGATTCTAATACCATGGTGCACCTCATACCTCTCCTTCAAACCCCTCAGTATTGAAATAGTATCAGTCTCAGTCGGTTGAGAAATAAACACAGGCTGAAAACGCCTTGCAAGCGCAGGATCTTTCTCTATATGTTGACGATACTCATCCAAAGTTGTAGCCCCTATACAGCGAATTTCTCCACGCGCAAGAGCAGGCTTGAGCAAATTTGAAGCATCCATCGCACCACTTGTCGCTCCTGCTCCCACTAAAGTATGAAGCTCATCTATAAACAAAATAACTTTTCCCTCTGCTTTTGAAATCTCATTAATCACTGCTTTTAGTCTCTCTTCAAACTCCCCTCTAAATTTTGTTCCAGCAATTAATGCACCAAGATCCAAAGCTAAAACTTTTGCATCACGCAAACCAAGTGGTACATCATTTGCAACAATTCTGTTTGCTAAACCTTCAACTATTGCAGTTTTTCCAACACCAGGTTCACCTATCAGTACTGGATTATTTTTTGTTCGCCTCAACGATACCTGCATAGTTCTTCTGATTTCCTCATCACGACCAATTACAGGATCAAGCTTACCTTGCATAGCAAGCTCTGTAATATCTTTTGTATACCTCTTTGCCGCATTTAATTTTTCCTCGCTATTTGGAGAGTCTGCACTGCCACCTTTTCTCATTTCTGCAATAACTGAATTTAATTTTTGCGGTGTTACACCACCTTCTGCTAAAATTTTACCTACAATTTCATCTTTTTGTGCAGCAAGGCCCTGCAACAACCGCTCAACAGTAACAAATGTGTCTTTATTTCTCCTCGCAATACCAATTGAATCATCAAAAACTTTTGCTACCTCTCTTGAAAGCTGAAGTCCACCACTACCTGGTCCTCCAACCACTGGAAACTTTTTAATTGTACTACTCACAGCATCAGAAATATTCTGAATATTTCCACCACAAGTGCCTATCAAATCCTGAACTAAACCTGACTCATCTTCAAGCATTACTTTAAGTAAATGTTCAGGCATAAAAATCTGATGCCCAGCTCCCAATGCTTTCATTTGAGCGCTCTGGATTAGGCTTTTTGCTTTTTCGGTAAATTTATTCAAGTCCATAATACAAATTTAACTCATACTTGCTGATATATATAACAACTACTTTCTCAATTTTAAACTTAAAGTCATTCAGCATTCAACCACTATGGATTTCAATCCATAGTGGTTGAATATTTGATCATAGGGCTTATCTTTGTTATGCCTTGACCTTAACACAGCTACATTTCTAGGTTTTTTTCCATCATCGTTTATAATGTTAGGATTAGCGCCTTTTTCTAGCAAAAATTTGATAATCCTTAAATCACCATAATATGCAGCATTATGTAGTGCTGTGCTTACATACTTGTTAATAATGTTTACGTTAACTCCCTCATCTATTAAAAACCTAACTATCTCTAAACATCCCCTTCTGCAGCGTAATGTAACGCAGTTAACTTAGGCATGTGTGTATCAGTATCTAATAAATTTTTTACTGAGAATTTTACAGTTTCTAAGTTACAATTTTGAGAAGCAATGCGTAATATCGTTTTATAATTATCTGCAGCTTTTGCCTTCATGTAGTAATAGGTAGCAATAATACATACTATTACTGTTATAAGCCACTAAAAATGCAGCTTGTTTTTTGTATCTTGACTCAATTTATCCATATTCAACATCTTTTTAATATTAAATAGATCATTTACTCATTTTTTATTAACATTACTTACTCAAAGATGCTGACAACATAGTAAGGTAACCCGAGTTGGCTTTGTTGCATAGCGAGTAGAGATGGGAGAAAAAAGGGAGAAAACCTAAAGAAAGTGGTTACTTTATTAAGAAATGAACATTTTGTAGAGTATATGCCAAAGAAGATGAAAGTCAGTAATCATTAAAGAGTATAATCAATTTTTAGAAAAAAGAGGAAATGTCTTTCATTTTATCGATGAAGCTATAGAAAACTGGTACGAAAGTTCAGAAAAAATTCCTGGAGATTTATAGCGATAAGGTTGTTATTGCAGTACATATAGTCGTTAATCTATTTAGAATAGGCTTAAGGCAAGCAGTTGGATTTATAAAAGGATATTTACAAAGTATAGTGAAGAATCTCCAAGTATTCACAAGCTTCTCGTCAAACTTAATTTGAAATTATGTGACCACAGAACAGATAAAAATGACATAGAGAATATTGAAATTGCTATAGATAGTACTGTAATGCATATTTATAGTAACAGTACTCAACATAACAAAGATAACGCCAAGATAAGGAAATATAATGGTACAGATCAAATAAGAAAGCTACATGTTGCTTTGGACGTAAACAGCAAAAAGGCAATAGCAATTCGATATACTAATTTTCTTTCACATGATAGCATCTAAAATACTAAAGGAAATGGGTGATATCTATAAGATTAAGTCTCTGCGTGCAGATGGAGCTTATGATACAGATGATTTATATAAGTTGTACAATCAATACAATTTGAAACCCATCATAAAGCCAAGAAAAAATGCAAAAATCTGCAGCAATATAGATTCTCTATCAGAAAGAAACAACAACATTAGTATAAGGAAAACTTACCCACTGGAAAAAGAAGACAAGGTATGAAATACGTTCACGTATCGAGAGTTTTTTCCTGAGGCTCAAAAAAACATTTGGATTTAGTTTTAAGAATCAATCTGAGGTAAATCGCTCTCAAGAGGTGCTTTTAAAATGCTATTTGATTAATAGCTTTACTGATATAGGTATGCCTATTTTTAAATTTGCCTCGTAAATTCCTTTCATTACTCCTCCTCATTCCTTGCCATTCAACAAAGCCTCCCATCTCTACTCGCTATTCAACAAAGCCTGGGAAGGGCTATACTTGGCAGTGGCTACACTTCTTACGGCAGAGCGATAAATGATTGCTGGTTAACCAAATGCTAGGAGAGGGTATGGGTAGTTTGATTTTTTATGTTATTCTGAAAAGAAGATATACTATATTTAATATAAAGTTTATAGTTACATGTTAATATTATACTAGTTTTTTAATTAAGGAGAATATTATGAAAAGTAATACAAAAAGTGCTGCTGCATATAATACTAGAGAAGAAGCTTATAAACAATATTACCATTGCATACGCGCATGTCCTAAAAGTCATCAGGATAATAACGAACTACGTAGTGCATGCATGAGTAAATGTAGGGAAAGTGATTGGAGCTTTGAACAGGATGTAAAATTTAGTGATCAATTAAATTCTATTACGTCTCAGCTCCAGGAAGGGCTGAACGATTTATCTGAGTTGTCATCAGATCTAAATCTAATGCAACTATAGTAAAGAAGATACTTAGTATCTTCTTTACTATGCAAGCTACTCTTATAGTTGAGTGTCACTAATTAGAGAAGTTTAAGCAGCGCATAACCTTGCTTATATTTTGCATAATATACATTTACGTATATTATAATAGGTATATAGATATTTTTTATTAAAAAGGAAGGGGAGGTGCCTTCGTGTGTTGATATCCTCCCCGCTGTTTGCCACGCAAAAAGGATCGCAAAAAATAAAGTTTTCAAAGAGTTGGCAAATATAGGAAAGACTACCTATGTTCGGTTTTAAATTGCATCTGGTAATCAATGAAATAGGCGAAGTTCAAGTTATTACGCTAACTAAAGGCAGCGTTGACGACAGAAAACCTGCACCAAATTTGACTAAAAAATTGACAGGACTTTTGTTCGGAGATAAAGAAGAAGTACCTCTTTGAGAAACTCTTCGATAGAGGTCTAAAACTCGTCACTAAAGTGAAAAAAGGCATGAAAAACGCACTAATTTCTTTAAAAGAGAAGATTCTATTGAGAAAAAGGTTGATTATTGAGACAGTTTTTGGTTGTTTGAAAAATAAATTTGAGCTTCGGCACAGATCCCCCATAAATTTTTTGGTACATATTTTTTCAACATTAGTTTCGTATTCCATGCAGTCGAAAAAGCCCTCTATTTCTAAGCTTTATTGACTCGGATAATCCATAACTGGGGTTTGTAGCTGTTTGTCCACTGTTGTGTTATTAAAATAGCTTCTAGGTTTATTATCAGCAATGTCATTAGGTTGATATCCACCATTAACTATCTGCTGCTTATCAAACATCTTTTCAATATTGCCTTTTAAAATACTCAAAAACTTCTCATTTTCCGGATAGGCTTCTTCTGCGGCTGAATATAATGTACTTGGTATTTTAGAATATCTTTCGTTCCTTACATGACCTGCTATATCTGAATACACTTTAAAAAAAGTCAAAACCTTTCACTGATACACCAGATTGTTTAGCTGTTTTTTTAAGTGTCTTTTTAAATTCTTCCATTATATTAAGTGTATCAGCCAGCACTTCTTCATGAGTAGCAGAACAAAACTTAGGAAGAGGATATTTTTTATCTAGGAAACTTTGTAATAAGAAGAATCCTAAACCAAAATTGTTACTGATACAAACTTCACTACTAAATTGGCTAGTACCAGATGTATTAGAATAATTTGCTGAAGTTTCAGGCAGAGCAGCTCTCGAATCTAATAACCCACTCACAGAGCTTTTTACCCAACCAAATAAATCATTTATCCATGAAGATGGTCGTCTTGTACCACTACTCATTGTGTACTCACTTCTACGGTTTCTAATGTGCTGCCTATGTCTATGAGGTTGATCAGATAACATGACTTCTGTAAACACATCATCGTACACTTGATCCTTATATTCTTTTTTCACAACATTAACGTCTCTTGCTGTACTTATTTCTTTCTCATAATCTTTTAACACTATCTCTTTATCAGTAAATTTTATTGATAACGTTTTCATCTTAGGTGTTTTATAGAATTTACTAAGTGTAATACTGCAAAAATCATCTTTAGTAATAGTCGAATCAAAAGCATTAGTTATTATTAGATCATGACCATTACTACGAACAAACGTATTGTTTCCTCCTTTTCTAGGCGTGATAAGCTCAGCATCTTTCTCCACATCTTGACCCGTTACCACAATAATTTCTTTATCCTTTTCAAAGATCAAAGGTAGTGGCTTTAATTCTAATTCAGAACTTATTTTCATAGGCGCACTATCTGAGATAATACAAAGCTTTCCATACCAGTCCAAACCGTTTCTTAATCTTATTGTCAGCACTTCTACTGTTGGCACTTCTAATAAAAAGCTTTGCTTTACTTCTGTTTCTAACTTAACTAGCAAATCATTCCCATCTTGAAAAATTCTTGGCAGATTAATATGTATTTTCAAATCATCTTGTATTATTTTTATCACGTTACGTAAATCTAACGTATCTATAGAACTTGCTTGATCAGGATTGTAGATGTTTATTTGTGGCATAGAAAAAATATTATGTTCATATCTTTGCTCACCTGAGGCTATAGTAATTACGTATATGTTTTTACCACCATTTCCAATTAAGTGACTGTTATAGATTGGATTATTGTAAATTACCTCACACTTCCCATAGCCAACAAGTATAGATTCATCACCATCTTGAACAGCGATAGTCATATTGAGTTTATTTGCTATAGCTGGGTAACTTTCTATAATTTCATCAATAGTTTTATTAGTATTCTGTATTGCATACAAGTTTCTTTCCTTACCTACTTTTATTTCAGCACTGTCTTTTAATTGATAGATTATATTGTTCATTATGTTATATGAGATAGATATACTAAAGTTACTATTTGCAACTTTTGAGGAAAAATCGAACTTTATACTATTGTGATCTTTAATATCAATATTCTGAATATCAGCAAGCAAGTAGTCAAATATAAACCTATGGTTATTTTCGAAATTAGCAAGTAATTTAACAGATGCACTACCTTTTTGAAATGGTACAATATAGTTAAAGTTACCTTTGAGTGCTAGATTATTTACTTCAGTGTAATTTCTAACTATTACTTGTATATCATAGACACAGTTATTATCTTTTATTTCCAAATAATCAAGTTGATCTTCCTTACCACCATTACCATCCAAGAATTTAGTTTCACATGCACTAAATATATGATCTGCCTTAGCTTTTCTACCAAGCACTCTTTCTACTGAATTAATTTGAAATCCAGAATAACCATATCTGTTGTACATAATAGTGCCAATATTTGTATTTAAATACACATTCACACTTACAGCTTCTTGAGCAAATTCAGTCAGATCTAAGGTATCAATTCCATCCTCTCCGTACAAAGACCCTTCTATCAGATCTCCCTGCAAAACAAAGATATCATTCTTATTTCCTCCATAATATTCTTTAGACCCATCATTCACTACAAATATGTTCGAACTATCCTTAAATCCTTTTGCATAATCTTCACCTTCTCCTAAATTAATCAGAGTATATCCTTCTATCTTGTTATCAGATAAACCAATTGCATTTTTACATAAATATGAGCCATAACTTGGAGCAGGCTCATCATCTCCTTTTGGTAAACAAAACAATTTTCCACCACTTGGATTATTCGGCCTTGCTCTGCTCCATTTTATATCATTTCTTTTTCTGTCAAGCAGTACTGTACTGTCTAAATCTATCTCAAATTTAGTTGTGCATTCTTCAGTATAATAATGTCTAATCCCAAGTGATGTTGTGTGCAGCACTTTACGACAAGAATTCACAACTGATTTACCAGTAGGGAATACATAGCTTTGAATATCACTATACTCCTTTAAATACTCAAATCCTTGCTTAACTAATTGGTTATAAAGTTGTTTTTCTTCCATTAACTTTTCTACATATTGTTCAGGTCGCATACCTATAAATGCACGCAATCCTTCAATAAATTTTTCTCCTCTAGTTAAGTGAATAATTTCATCAATTTTATCAACTCTCTTTACTGCCATATAAATATCAGTGTAAATAAATACTGCAGTGCCAACTCCTGCTCCAATAGGTCCAGTAATAGATGAAACTCCTTCTAATACTTCAAAACCTTCAGCAACTTCAATCCCAATCTCTGCAGCGTCAACTCCCAGGTAAATGCTATCTCCTTGTATCTTGTCAAAAGCATCTGATGTTTTAAGCTTAAGCATTAGGTGGAGAAGGGAAGAACTTTGAATATCTCCTTAGATATAAAATCTGTGTGGTAGACAAGAGTTCCCTTCTCAAAAGTATAGGCTGAACGGTATCGTAGAAAGACCTAAATGGTTATAATTCTGTATCCACAAGGTTAGCCTTACTTTTCATTTTAATAGTAACGTATGGAGTTATATATGATCAACAACTTTTTGGGTATAGACATATCAAAAGATCGCTTTGATGTTTCTCTTTCATTCATAAGCAACAAAGGAAAACGTGAAACCAGGAAAAGGAGTTTCAAGAATAATGATCATGGGTTTCAAGGTTTACTGAGCTTTCTACAAAAGCATAATGTAGAACAAGTAAAAGCCTGCATGGAAGCTACTGGTTGTTATAGTGAAGCCTTAGCTGAATTTCTACACAATACTGGACATTTTGTGAGTGTTGTTAATCCAGCTTGTATAAGATTTTATGCAAAAAGTAAGCTTATACGACAAAAGAATGATCAGACTGATGCAGAGATAATTGCCGATTATTGCCAAAGACAGGAACCTATTCGTTGGGCACCACCTTCTCCTGAGTTAAAGAAATTAAAGCATCTTTATCGTTGCTCGGCTGCGTTAAAAGATGAATTGACATTAGTAAATAACCACTTAGAAAAAAAAGAGAGACTGCCTAAAGAAGTTGCAAATGCTTGGGAAGACCTTGCAATGAACATAAAACAAAAAATAGAAAGAATAAAAAACTCCTTACGTGAACTATTAAATAAACACAAAGAATTGTTGGAAAATTTTCAACTTCTATTGACCATTCCAGGAATAGGAGAAGAATCAGCAGTAGCTATTTTGGCTGAAGTTCCTAACATAAAAGCTTTCAAGGATGCCAGGCAATTGGCAGCATATGCTGGAGCTATACCACGAAATATAACGTCAGGTACGTCTGTACATGCCAAGCCCAGATTAAGTAAATCCGGTTCACGAACATTATGTAAGGCAATGTACTTTCCTGCCATAGTAGCTAAGAATCATAATCCTACTATTATGACTTTTTGCAAAAGGTTAAAAGAGAAAGGCAAGCATAACATGGCCATTGTGGGAGCTGCAATGCGTAAGTTACTCCATATTGTTTTTGGTGTTTTAAGGTCAAAGAAGGCTTTTGATCCAGATCATATCAAAAACTACAGAGCTAGGAGTTTGGCTGAAAGTTTAGTGCTTTAAAATCAAAAAACGCTCCAATTATGTAAAATAGTATCTTACACAAATTTTGTAACTGGTTAGTGAATATGTTGATAAGTAAATTAATTTTATACGTACAAAAAAGCGGAAATTTACTTATCAACATATTCACTAACTATAATCTGTGTACCGTTACACAAAATGTGAATTGGAAGTATTTTTTAATTTTATGATACAGCTTGAACAATTTTTGTAATTTTTTTGTTGACTTGCAAGACGGTATCTACTACGCCAACCAATGCTCCTTCTGTACCATTTTTAAATGCTTTTACCTGATTTACTAAATCATAAATAATAAAGGCAGAAGTACCTCGAGCAAGAAAAGGTGATGCAACTCTTAAAGACCTACCAAGTAATACCTTTTCTTCTGAGAGCAAATTTAATCCTTTACGAGATGCAACTTCAGCAACTTTAGCAAATCCTTGACCACCGGCAATAAAGCCAACATTAATTGCTACACCCTGATAATCTCCGGTTAAAAAGTCAGCTAAAATATTTTTAGCTATCATTCCATGCATAGTTATGCTAGAGATTTTCTTTACTCTATTTAAATGATTCATGACCTTCTGATTACTGGTAAGCTTATTGACCAAATTGCTAAACCTACCCTTAACTTGCACTTTATCTGCTAGCTCAATTAGCTGAGAACGTTTTTCTTCTGGTATATCTTTTATATAGTCAATAAACTTTTTACTATCTATTTTAATTTTACTAAAATCTCTTTTCTCATCTTTTTCTGTATTGAATTCATCTACGTCTTCCCAAGACAGTTTACACTCCCCAATCTTCGCTTCTCTTTTGCTCTTTCCTGAACTCGTACTTGGCAAACATTCTTCAACTTTACCTCTTTGATATATTACAGACACCCTTTCTAACAACTCTTTTGCTCTCTGAACATTACCTAAAGCTCCATCGGCAATAGCTAAATCTTCTAAGGCTATAGCTACTTCAAAATGATTTTCTCCATAATGCTTCTCTAAAATAGGTAAAGCTCTTTCTAGCAACCCCTTTTGTTTCTGATAATAACCTAAAACTTCATAACTGATACTCAGGTTTACTAATGTTTTAGCTACTTCAAAATGTTCTGCTCCATAACATTTCTCTAAAATAGATAAAGCTCTTTCTAGCACCTCTTTTGCTTCTTCAGAATCACCTAACATTAGATAATACATACCTAAATCTTCTAGCATTATCCCTACTTTAAAATGCTCTGCTCCATAGTAATTCTCTAAAACAGGTAAAGCCTTTTCTAGCAAATCTTTTGCTTCCTCATAATCACCTAAAGTTTCGTAAGCATTACTAAGATTTGCTAGAGCTATAGCTATTTCGAAATGATTTTCTCCATAATGCTTCTCTAAAATAGGTAAAGCCCTTTCTAGCAACTTTTTTACTCCCTGAGTATCACCTAAACCTCTATAGGCGATACTCAAATTTACTAATATTTTACTTACTTCAACATGATCTCTTTCATGATATTTCTCTAAAATAGATAAAGCTCTTTCTAGCACCTCTTTTGCTTCCTGATTATCACCTAAGGCTATATAATCAGTGCCTAAACTTTCCAGAATCATACCTATTTCAAAATGCTCTTCCCCATAGTGCTTCTCTAAAATAGGTAAAGCTCTCTCTAGCAACTCTTTTGCTCCTTGATAATCATCAAAGTATCTATAGATGTTACTTAAATTTACTAATATTTTAGCTACTTCAACATGATTTTCTCCATAATGATTCTCTAAAATAGGCAAAGCTCTTTCTAGCAACTCTTCTGCTCTTCCATAATCATCTAAAGCTATATAAGTGATACCTTGATTTGTTTTAGCTATAGCTACCTGAAAATGATCTTCTCCATAATAATTTTCTAAAATAGGTAGTGCCCTTTCTAGTAACTCTTTTGCTCTCTCATAATCACCTAAAGCTATATAACTGATGCTTAGATTTACTAGTGTTATAGCCACTTCAAAATGATCTTCTCCGTAATGATTCTTTAAAATAGGCAATGTCCTTTCTAGCAACTCCTTTTGCCTCTTAGGATTACCCAAGTTAAGATATCCGTTACTCATCAATATCAACAAATTCTCAAGATAATCCTTTTCTATTTTTTCTTTATCTTGAGGATTCTTTTTTAACCAACTATCTATACGTGATAAAAATGCCTCTAAGTGCGGTAATAATTCTCGTTTTTTTAAATAGTCTTCTAATTTATCACTACCATAAGGAAAACTTGCTCTGAGTAGCTCGAAAGTCTCTTTCATAACTTCTTCGCTTTTACCCTCTTCTTCTAACGCTATTTTTGTCACTTCTTGAACTAATTTATGAATACTCAACACACCTTGCTCTTGTTCACCATTAACCATAGAATATTTTATAAGTAAACGAACAGCAGACCTTAATTCCTCTTCATTATTTCCTGTCAAATCTAAAAAGAATTCTCTACTAATATTGTCAGGTGCAAGAATAAGAGATAACATCAAGAATCCTTAAAGCTAAATTTCCATGCTTTTCATTGCTTGCTATCTTATCGGTTGTAATCTTCCAAGTTGTGAAAGTTGTTTTTGCATAGTTATTATCAATTCCTCTAAATCCTTCATAATTAAGCAAATCTTTCGCTTTTTTCTCATATTCCTTTAGGTAATCATCTATATCAAATTTTCTAGTAACTCTTTGATCTTCAATATATGATATTGCTTGCTGTATAGCTAAAGGAAAGTGTTGTAATTTCTCTACCAAAGCTTTTATCTTTTCATTTTGAGATTCATCTTCTATACTAAAGCCCTTTTTTACAAATTCTATCGCTTCTTCTGACTTTAATTCGTTTAGATTAATAACTTCTATCCCCCTTTCCCACTCTCGATTACGAGAAGTAATTAAAATATAAGGTCCATTACCACCCGGTAATGAATCATGAATTGGTAAAAACTTATTCAAATAATTACTTTTCTCGGCATCATCAAAAATAAACAAGCTTTTACTATTACTGAAAAATTCATAAACCTCTTCTATGAGAGCTTTTATATCCTTTTCTTTTCCATTCTCATCTTTTATATCAATTCTTAGTTTATTCTTCGCTAATCGAGTAAATGATTCAACAAGAGCTATCTCACTTTCAGCATTGATCCATATAATGTGTGATTCATAGAGGTTATTGCAACTAATTTGTCAGATCAAGTCTGAACTTGAAATACCTGTTAAGAGGTTTTGTATTTTTGAAGTGACTTTAACTCTTGGTCATGTTTGTAATTTTGCATGACAAACGTTTCTTTTGATGAAATATAATTTTTTTGTATTTCACTTAGACAAGGAATTGTTTTTTCCAGTTCTTTATATTTTTCCCAAGGAGTCTTTCCCTGAAGAGAGCTATGAGGACGTTGTTTATTATAATATTCTTCCCAATCCCTAAGCTTGACTTGCAGTTCATGATCCTTAATGTTAACGCTACTATAAAATTCATCTAAATCTGTACGCTGCGCTCTTTCTACTTTACCATTTAAATGTGGTGAAAACGGCTTAATTGGACGGAATTTTATTTTCCATTCTTTTAGACACTCTTGCACTTCGTAAGCAAAAAATTCTTGTCCTCTATCGGTTTGAATCCTTTGACAATGAAATGGAGCCCTTTCCCTTAATTGTTTTAAGAAATCCAGAGTATTTTTTGAAGTACGCCTTGAGTATAATGCGATAACTTTATAACGCGTACAATCATCTATAGCAGTATATTGATAAAGCCCCGAGGATATTTTGCAAACATCCATTTGTACACGCTCTCCTGGCACTTTGCAGTTATAACGCTTAATCTGCTTGCGATAGTGGCGTTTAATACGTAAAAGACTTACATCGTGTTTCTTCAAAACTTTGTGTATAGTAGCCAATGCAAAAGAGATATCATGTAAACGCTTCAATTCAGCTTGAATACGTCTTGCTCCTAATTTTCTAGCTTTTCTCAGATGAAGAATGAGCTGCTCATTTGACTCGTTGATTTTTTGTAAGGGTAAAGTTTTAGGCCTGCTACTAAGGTTTGACAATCCCTGTGCACCTAGCTTTTCATAACGTTTGTACCATTTTCGTAAGGTAAAGCGTGAAATGTTATAGTGTTGACACACTTTGCCTGCATGACCTAATTTTTTGTATAATTCTATCCAATTCAAACGCAACTTAACTTTGGTATCCATTTACTGATTGCCTCTTGTTGATGAATTTATTCATATTATTGTAATAAGGTATTTAAACTATCACAAGTCAAAGTTTTTATTTTATCTTACATTTTTGCTGTAATAACCTCTATGAATCACACAGAGAAATCATATATTAGAGGGGTGCTTAGCTATTTAACTGGCTTTGTTGCATAAATGTTTATAAAGAGCAGGGAGTGTTCAATTGTATTAAATAAGAGTCTGATATTAGTTTTCAATTCTTCTATCAGTTAATTCATTCCCGTCAGATTAAGTTGTGTTTAGCACAATTTGTTCCACTGTTCTTCATCTAAAATTTCCACACCCAATTCCATTGCTTTTTTATATTTTGAACCTGGATCTTCTCCTGCAATTAAATAGTCAGTTTTAGTAGAAAGGCTTGAACTGATCTTTGCCCCTAAAACTTTAGCTCTTACTTTTACCTCCCCTCTGCTCATAGCACGTAGCTTACCAGTAAACACTATAATTTTGTTATTCAAAAAAGAATTGCTAGAGTTGGAGCTCACGGGAAGAATTTGCAGATATGCAGTAAGGTCATTTAACATTTTAATGTTACGTTCCTGAGAAAAAAACGATTTTAAAGATTCAGCTACTTTTTCTCCTATACCATCTATACCTACCAACTCAACATCATTTGATGACATCGAATTATACCAGTTATCATAAGATACATAATAATTTGCGAGCAATTCTGCTGCAACTTGGCCGATAAATCTGATACCCAAAGAAAATATGAACCTATCTAGAGTGATTACTCTTCTGTTTTGTATAGCACTTAATAGATTAGCTATTGACTTCTCGCCCCAACCATGATGCTCTTTTAAGGAAAACTCTTTTAATCTTTCCTCTAAAATAAAAATGTCTGGAATTTGTCTTATTAGGCTAAGATCATAAAAAAACTTTATTTGTTTTTCACCAAGGCCAACAATGTCAAATGCATCTTTTGACACAAAATGTTTTAGTTTTTCTACTATTTGAGCCTTGCAATTAAATTCTTCAGGACATCTTACTGCCACTCCTTCAATCTGCACTTTACTGCCACATTCAGGACATATGTCAGGAAAAACAAATTCAGGCATATTTGTATGACGAGAACCTTCATCTACTTTGACAATTTGAGGAATTACATCCCCAGCCCTTTTAATTGTTACAACATCTCCCTCTCTTATATCTTTACGTTTTATCTCATCTTGGTTATGTAGACTTGCTCTGCTAACTAATACTCCACCAATATTGACTGGTACTAAATCTGCAACTGGAGTTAAAACCCCCGTTCTACCCACCTGTATAAATATTTTATTTAACTTTGTCTTCGCATAAATCGCAGAAAACTTATATGCAAGTGCTGAGCGTGGAGCTTTGTGTGTACTTCCCAGACGACTTTGTAGCACCAAATCATTCACTTTATAGACTATCCCATCGATATCATAATCCAAGTTATAACGACAATCATAGATCTCGTTATAGAACTTTAGCATTCCATTCAAACTACTTGTTAAGGAACGATGCTCATTTACGCAAAAACCAAATTTCTCAAGCTTTTCTAGTATCTCACTTTGACTTTTCTCTATTCCACCAATTAAAGAATAAGCAAAATATCTAAGAGGCCTTTTTGCTGTAATGTTCGCATTCAATTGCTTTAAAGAACCAGCAGCTGCATTTCGAGGATTAGCGAATTCATTATTTTCATTTAACTTTAAAAAGTCGCTGTTACTGATATATATTTCACCCCTTACTTCTAGTCTTCCTTGCACATCTTGTAAAAACTTAGGAAAGTCTTTTATTGTTGCAACATTGTGAGTAACATCCTCTCCTACAAAACCGTCACCTCGAGTTGCAGCTTTAACAAATTTCCCATCTTCATAAATTGCAGAAAATGACAATCCATCAATTTTTGGCTCACATAGTATTTCTATTTCATCTGCAATTAAAAATCTCTTTATTTTAGACAAAAATTTTTCTACACCTTGCTCATCATAAGCATTCTCGAGAGAAAGCATAGGTTCTTGATGTTCCACCTTAGAAAATCTCTCATCAGGCGGAGCACCAACACTATCTTGTGTTGCATAAGCTTCTGGCTCTATTGCAGCTAACTTTTTCTTCAGTTCATCATATTCAGCATCACTTATCTCTGGCTTACTTTTTTGATAATATAAGATATTATGATAATTAATTTGATTTTGCAGTTTTTCTCTCATCTTTTCCAAGTCAGTCATGATACCAATATAATGCTCTTTGTCGTCAAGTCATGAATTTTTTCAAAAGGTACTATAAATTTATACTACTGCCCTGAAAAACTATACTAATATTAATATAATTTTTGTACTTGTATATTAATGTTAGTACAGTCTTTAAATTAAGGAGTACATTATGAAAGAATACAATTACAAAAATTTGGCTGACGAATCAAACTTCGGCTCTCAAGTGTATCGTGCAGGAATGTTTGATAAAATTCTTGGTATAAGCAAAACAGCAAAAGAAGCTGCGAATCAAGTAATATCTAAAATGGGTAACGATTTAAAACTAGAAGCTAGAAAAGCAGCTCAAGATGAAGTAAAAAAATAGAAGGAAAAATGCTAACTTTAGCTGAAGAGAAAGCTAACAAAATAGCTACCGAAAAAGCTAATCAAATAGAAAAAAAAATATCGACTTCAATTGATAAGACAGTAAAGTCAGTAGAAGCAAATGCTAAAAAAGCAGTGAAAAAAGTAGGACCGGAAGTTGCAGATCTGCTAAAGCCAGAAATAAAAACTCAGGTAGAAGAAGCAGTAAAAAAATACACTGAAGAAAAAATTGAAAGCCTTATAAAACCTGAAATCACAGACAAAATAGCCGATATTGTCACTTCACAAAGCAAAGAAATAAGAATACTTTTAGAAGATGAAATGAATAAATTAATCGAAGATGCACATAAAAATTTGAATGGGAAAATAGATCAGATTAAATGTGAACTTATAGAAATAAAATCTAATATCTTAGAAGCTAGTGCAAAAAGTTTCCTTGAGAGCGCAAAATTATTGTCTTTTGCTGCACAAGATGAAATATGTGAAAACCAAGATTTAGTGTATTTTTAATCACAACAGGGGTTTTATATAAGGTTTTTATGTTTTTTTTAACCCATAAAAACCTGAGGATAAATGAAGAGAAAAATATCTGTTAAGTTGCATGGCTACTGTGCAAAATATTGAAGCAAAAAGGTTTCATCCCAGTGCTCAGACACTGGGATCCATTGTTCCTTTCTGGATTACAGCGTCACGCGCTGGAATGACACCTATTTGTTTTTAGTACTTCCTTTCCTGTCATTCAATTAGCCTTTTCTTTTCATTCCAGTGCCTAGACACTGGTGCTCACAAGCAAACTAATCATAGGAGGTATTATAATAAAAACAACGTTTGCAATGAAACTACATAAAGCAAGTGTCACAAACCGGAATGACAACTATTATTGTTTTTACTTTATATCTTTATTTGTCTATCTTATTTTGCCATTCTGTTGAACGAATACAGGAAAATAAACTGTAATATCTAACTTTGATGCAAAAAGATCAACATATAACACGTAAAAGTTACTGAATCACTTTAGCCATATATAGAATTATTTTGTTAAATATTCTCTACTCCCAGGTTTCATTATGGGTAATTGTTTTAATTCACTTGGCAGTTCTTCCTCGCTATAGTTTTTGATATTTAGTTCAATCAAAGATATGATAGGAAAAGGTAGTTTTGTTTCACTATTTCTCTTGATCAAAGAAGCTCCAGCAACAACTTTACCTCCCTTCTCTTCTGCACATTTTACTGCTTCAAGTGAAGATTTACCTGTGGTAATCACATCTTCAATTAGTAATATCTTCTCACCTTGTTTAATCTCAAATCCACGGCGTAATTCAAATTTACCATTAACACGTTCGCAAAATATTGTTCGGATTCCAAGCTGTCTACCAATCTCATAACCCACGATTATTCCACCAATTGCAGGAGATAGTATTAAATCTATGGGTTCAATAAGCTCTTTTCTTATTTTATTCGCCAATAGCTCACAAACGTTCATTGCTCTGCTTGGATTTTCAAAAATTTTAGCGCATTGTATGTAAGTGTTGCTGTGCAGCCCTGATGAGAGTACAAAATGTCCGTGCAAAATCGCACCAGCCTCTTCAAATTCTTTTATTATTGTATTATCTAATATCATTCTTGAGTTTTAAATTCTTTATTAATTATCTGTGTTATACAGATATCAGACCACACATTTATTGCAGTTTCAAACATATCAATGATTGTATAAATAGGCACAATCAATCCCATAATGTACAAAGGAACATTCATTGATACCAAATAACTAGTTGCCATAAAATAGCACCCCATCGGCACTCCAGCGTTACCAATTGCAGCTCCTGTAGCTAAAAAAATCCATATGAACATCTCACTTAAGGAAAATGTGTGCCCATTCATCTCTGCAACAAACATCACTGTGATTAAAATAAATGCAGCACACGCATTCATATTGACTGTTGTGCATATTGGTAGAATAAAAGATGACAATTTCTTTGGTACCTTTAGCTGATTTTGCACACATTCTATAGTTGTAGGCAGCGTTGCACTAGATGATTTAGAAAAAAATGCAAGTGTAAGTGCTGGCATAACACCTTTCATCGTTTGAATTGGTGATATACCTTTATGCCACATGAGTAGTGGCAAAATCACAAATGCTTGCACGAAATTTGCAGACATTATGCAAGCAAAATACCAAAAAAGACTATGGAATTCGCTGCCACCTTTTAACTCGTATAAAAAACATGTGATAAAAGACCATACAGCAAGAGGAATAAACTTTAATAACCCTTGAGCAATTCTAAGAAGTGTATCAAATAGTGCAGAAAATATTTGGTGTAATATATCTTGTTTTTCTTTTGAGAGCGAAATAATAGCTCCACCCATCAAAAAAGCAATCAATATGCTGCCAATAACGTTATTTTCAAGAAAAACTTGCACAAAATTTGATGGAATGAGTGATTTTAAGTATGAAAAGTAATTGTGGTTGCTGTCACTCACACTTTCTATTGTGTTACTTATGAAATTTTTTCTTACTGGATCTATAAATAAATAGAAAGATAGCGCAACAAATGCAGCTATAATGGTTGTAAGCAGCGTATAAAACAGCGTCTTCTTAAGTAATACTTTAATTTCAATTGAGTCTTTAAACCCTGAAATTGTGGACACGATAGATAGAAAAACCAAAGGTAAACTGATTAATTTCAACAAACTGATGAATATATCACTAAATAGATTTGCTACTTCAAATATCACTTCATTATCTAAATAGTAAGCGACAACTGCAAATAGTATAGAAAAGAACATTGCAAGTTTGCGCATTGAAAATAAAACCTCAAAATGATATTATACAATAATTTTTGGAATTAGGTTAAGATAATCAGCAGCAGCTATCTACCTAACACTCTTATCTCCCACTCAAGTTCAATGTTAAATTTATCTTTTACTGCATCTTTTACTCTGTTGCCAAGGTTTTCTAAGTCGAATGCAGTTGCGTTATTGTAATTGAGCAGAAAATTACAATGTTTCTTAGAAATTTTAGCTCTACCGTTACTTAATCCTCGGCAGCCAGACTCATCAATCAGTTTCCATGCCTTGCAGCCTATTGGATTTTTGAACATACAACCAGCAGTTTTTCCTCTTACTGGTTGACTTTTATTTTTTTTATCAATAACTTCTTTCAATCTTTGCAATATAAGCTCATACTCTGAACTTACTCCTTTAAATTCAGCTTCAATAAAAATCCACCTGCCTTTTAGACTATGTCCACGATAAAAATATCCCATTTCTTCACTGGAAAATTCATATAAATTTCCATCTTCTAGATTCACTGCCCTTATAAACTTTACAACACTCGCAATATCACTACCATATGCACCTGCATTCATCTCTATCCCACCGCCAACTGTTCCTGGAATTCCAGCAAGAAACTCAAGCCCACTAATTTGCTGTTCCCCGGCAAAGTATGCAAGGTTACTAAGCAATGCAGCACCACCTGCAACAATGGAGTTATTATCTTTACATTTTATATATGCAAATTCCTTGCCTAATTTCACCGTTATTCCTCGAATGCCACTATCTTGCACTATTATGTTAGATGTTGCACCGATAATGCTAATTGGTAACTCAGTATCTTTTATCAAGCACATTAGATCTTCAACGTCACGTGGTTTAAATAGTACATCAGCTTGGCCACCAACATTTAACCAAGTCATTTTAGACATTGAAACATTATAACGGTAGATTCCACATACTTTAGGTAAGCTTATAAGCATTTTGATTTTAACTCTAATCCTGCATCCATACCCATTTTTTCTGCATCTTCTACAAACGAAGTGCGTTCAGTAAAGTATATAACTCTCTCGCCCGCTAACATACAATAAAGATGTAGCATGTTTTCACTCACATATTCTGCTAAAGCTGCAAGCGGTGTAAAGCATGAACCATTTACTGTCTTCATGAAACTGCGCTCTGATTTTGCCCTTATAAAAGACATATTATTATTAATTTTCTCTAAAAGATCGATAACTTTTATATCATTCTTTCGGCATTGAATGCAAATTGCCCCCTGCCCTACTGCGCTTAACATGACTTTTGGTGGCAATACCTCTGTAATTAAGTGATATTTTTTTAATCTTATCAGCCCTGCTTCAGCTAAAATCATTCCATCAAAATTCTGATTTTGCAGTCTAGTTGTCACATTTCCACGCAGTGACACTACATTTAAGTCTGGCCTGAGATTCAACAGCTGAACTTTTCTTCTTATTGAAGAAGTTGCAATTGTAGCCTGCTGTGGCAAAGTTTTTAGGCTCTTATATTTATGAGAAATAAATACATCACATGGACTTAGCCTCTCTAAAACACAAGGAATTGTTAAGTCCTTCGAGAAAAACGCAGGTACATCTTTTAGCGAATGAACCGCCATATCTATATTATTTTTGAGTAATTCAGCCTCAATCTCCCTGAGGAACAGTCCTTTACCTCCTATTTCAGCAAGGGTTACATTAGCATATTTATCACCAGAAGTTTTGATTTTAATGATCTCAACGGATAGATTAGGAAAAGACTCTAATAATCTTTGTTTTGCTTCCAAAGCTTGGATGATCGCAAGGTCGCTTCCTCTCGTACCTATTTTAACTAGCATATATCCTTCATATTATATGTCTATATTCTATGTCCATTTTTTATTATCTCCAGTTTAGTTATTGAATACTTTATAATTAGTGCATAGTATCACGAACATTTAGTAATCGACGAGTATGTATGTTTGATATTTTAAAAGATTCTAATGGCAGATTTAATAAAAAGAATATTTTACCTCTTGTAGGTGCCACTGTCGCTATTATTCTAACAGCATTAAGTGCAGTAGTAGCAATTCCCAGATTTTCCTCTCACCCCTCTCTATCTAGTCCTCCATACGCGTCAAGTTAAGGAAATAAAGGTATGAAAGAGATAGAATAATAAGGTATAAGTTCTCCCAGATATACTTTTAGTGAGAGAACCAATGAATAAAATAACTTGCTTATCAAAAAAGCTCAAAGAATTTTTTAATGAAAAAGCAGAGAAAATCTCAATTACAACAAGGTTTATAAAAAGAAAGAGAAAGCTAAAAGGTTCATCATTCGTAAAAGCCATGGTCTTGGGTAATATAGGAGTTGATAATTGTAGCGTAGAAACAATGTGTCAATTACTAAACGAGGACTCGATAGATATAACAAAACAAGGTTTGGATTTTAGATTTACTGAAGAAGCAGTGGAATTTATGAAAAGGATGTATAATGAATCTGTGATTCTCTTTAAAAATATCTTGCAAGTTGATTGCAAAATCTTACAGCAATTTAATAGTGTTAAATTATTGGACAGTAGCTATATTACTCTACCTAACAGTATGGAAGAGATGTATAAAGGTTATGGTACTAGCTACAGTGGCTATGAAAGCAATACTAAGTCTGGAATAAAGTTACAATTAGTTTTCGACTACATGAATCAGATAATAGACCAACTTAATTTAACGGAGGGGGTAAGATCAGACCAGGGATATAGGAAACATTTAAGTAATATATTAAGCAATGATTTGCTAATATCTGATCTCGGTTATTTTGTGCCAAGTTCTTTTAAACAAATCAATGAAATAGGAGCTTATTTCATAAGTCGTTATAAATCTGATACCAACATATATGATGTAGAAACAAATCAAAAAATGGAGTTATTAGAATGTTTAGAGGATAAGTTATTTTTAGAAAACGAGGTATTGTTAGGAAAAGAAGCAAAAATTAGAGTAAGAATTATATGTCAGAAACTAACTGAAGAACAGTCTATGGCCAGAAGAAGGAAAGCTAATAGATTAGCAAGATCGCAGGGATATACATCCTCTAAAAGAAATCAAAAATTGTTGAACTGGTCAATATTTATAACTAATGTTCCAGAAAATAAAATTAGTGCTGAGCAAGTATTAACGATTTACAGAGTAAGGTGGCAAATTGAGTTATTATTTAAATTGTATAAAAGCCATATCAGGCTTGATAAGCTAAAAGGAAAGCCATGCAGAGTATTATGTGAACTATATGCTAAATTGTGCGCAATTCTTATATTTCACGGCATAGTTGGTTGCACAGAAGTGAAAAAGAATACAGAACTTAGCTTAACAAAGGCATTTATTGAGCTAAAAAGGCGGGTTAGAGAGTTATTTTTAGTATTAACCAAAATTAATAGTTTAAAAGCATTTCTTAAAAAACTCACTATAACTTGGTCGCTATTTTCATTAAAAGACAAACGTAGAAGGGCTAGAGTATCCACTTTAACCTCTCTAAATTTGCTCACAATCTCTTAACTTGACGCGTATGGTTGTGCCAATTGGGTCATCCATTCCCCCAACTTTATATATTATTGCATGAAAAACAGCTGGAATTCGGTGATTAGGTACTACATAAACATCCAATCCGTTACTGAGCTTAGCATGCTTTATGATTTCAGCTTCCAAAGAAATCGGACAAATGAAAAAAAACACAGATAGTATAAAAAAACTAAAGAATTTGCGAAGCATTATTTCATTCCTCATTTTGCTTAGAGATAGACCTATCATATATATACCACTTATATAACAATGTACACATTCCACAAACTATAGATAGATCTGCTAAATTAAAGGCTGGCCAATACCAATCATTGATATGAAAATATATGAAGTCATATACAGCTCCCCAATAGATTCTATCAATTACATTTCCGATCGCTCCACCAATCATCAGAGAAAAACTAAGGTAAATTGACTTATCATTAGATTTATATATCAAGTATGCAAGTATACCAATTATTAATATTGAACATGCTGAAAAAAAGAAGCTGCCATGCGGCAGAGTACTACATATTCCAAAGCTAATTCCTGAATTCCAAACTTCAACTAATTTCATAAAACTAGTAATCTCGATTGACTCCCCCTCATCAATCAAAGAGTTTATATACAATTTACTTGTTTGATCGAATGATACTATAATCAATATAATAACTAAACATATCCTTTTCATAAATTTATCTTTAACTGGTAAGCCTTCATTATATCACGATCTATCTGTTTTGTTAACTCGTTAATACTATGGAATTTTTTTTCTGCCCTAATAAATTTTAAAAGTTGTATGTCAACCTTAAAATTGTATACATTTTCGTTGAAGTCAAATATATGCATTTCTACTATAGGTTTTTTTAAGTCCTTAAATGTAGGTCTCATACCAATGTTGACTACTCCATATAGCCAACTTGAACTATTTTCAGAAAATGCAACTTTGGCGTAATATGTACCAAGCTTAGGTTTTATCATGTAATCTTCTATCGGAATGTTTATGGTTGGAAACCCTATTTCTCTACCTCTACATGCACCTTTTGTTACAATACCAGAAACTTGATAAGACCTACCAAGTAATTTATTAGCAATTTCTATTTCGCCTTTTTGTAAACACTCCCTGATTGAGGAAGAAGAGCAAATTTTTCTATCGATTATCAATGGCTCTAATTTAGTTAAAGAATATTCATACATCTGAGAATATTTTTCTAGAGTTAATATGTTACCCAATCGTTTGTGACCAAAAGTACAACTTTCTCCAACAGTTATATGTTTAGCACCATACTTCTTTACCAAAATCTTACCAATAAAGTCATCGCAGCTAACCTCAGAAAAACCTCTACTAAAATTAATAATATACAAGTAATCTATACCATAGCTGCTGATTAGTTCCTTTTTTTGTTCTTGGTCTATCAACCTAAAATTGTTCCTACTAAATAAAACAGTTGATGGGTGAGGCTCAAAAGTTAAAACTGCAGAGGGTAATCCTCTTTCTTGTGCTACCTTCTTTAGATTGGAAATTGCAAACTTATGTCCTAAATGAACGCCATCGAAATTTCCGAAAGTTAGTGCCACATTATCTTTTATCCCTTGCTCACAGTTGTAAATAATTTTCATACAATTTGATATTTTATATATATTTTTTATATATAATAGTTGTATTTTATAAACTATGGAGATAAATCATGAAAAACACTAAAGGAAAAGTTGTAATATATGTGAAGAAGTACTGCCCATTCTGCAAGAAAGCAAAAGAGTTATTGGATGAAAAAGGTGTGAAATACGAAGAAATTGATGTACTTAGAAACTCGGATTTGTTTGACGGTATAAAATCAAAATATAACGTCAGGACAGTTCCACAAATTTTTATTACTGATGAAAATGGTGATTATGTACATCATATTGCTGGATGTGACAAATTGATGGATCTTGAAAAAGAAGGAAAGTTGGATAATATGTTAAATAACAATGAAGATAGCATTAATGCAACAGCTTACACAAGCGGCAGTGATGAACACGAGGGATGTAATATAATACATAATGAAGATTTTATGTGATTTTTTTGTCTTACTGTTGCTGGCATACCCACTTTAAACAATTTTTAATGAATTAAAAATACAATTCATCTAGTGAGTTTTTTTAGTGGGAAAAAATGATAAAAAATATTATAATTGTTAGCAAAAACTTAATTAGTATTGAATTAATTAACAAACAAGATTTAGAGAGTTTCATCAAGATTTTCACAGTGCTTGATAAGCATATAGCAGCTAAAACTCTTTTTACAGAAGAAGTGACAATAGAGTATAAACAACACAATTGCATAGAAGTTGTTGAATTGATAAAAGATACAGGTTTTACATATCATGATGTTGAGAATGTGTTAAATCACCTAAGTAATCATGGAATGAAAGTACCAAGTAGCGTTATAGCAAGCACCCTTTCTTCTTCATACAATCACGCACTTGAGTCTAAGGATGTAGCATTTGCCTGTTCTAAAGGGTTGCCACAATTTTACATCAGGGTAAATAAGAATACCTTTATAATGACTCCTATAAGTGAAGAGAATCTGGAATTGAATTCGCAAAATAGCAAAATGCTTATAGAGTCATTAAAGAGCGAAAAAAGCACTTATGATTGCATAGTGGAAGAAAATATCATCAAAGTTATAGTGCATTCTGAAATACATCAGGCTATAAACTCGATTATAAAATCACTGATAAAGTCTTGCCTTTTAGCAAGAGATGAAGAAGAAAAATTCAAAGAGAAATTGAGACAACTTGCTTTTAAAGATCAAGCTTTCGTTGAGTATTCTAGCATCAAAACCATTCATAGATATCCGAATAACCATCCTCTGAGAAAGCATGAAAGTGTTATTAAAGATATAGAAAATATTTTATGTGATTTCATAATAAATGAGAACAGCGGGTTTGCTATAGAGCGGTTAAATAGACTGGGCTCAGAAGTCTCTCCAAATACTCCAAGAATCATCACTAAAACTATAGATAAGCTTGTTAAGTTTCACTAAAATGTTGTTGGAATGGTTTTAGCCAATGTCTACATATATCTGATTTTTACTGATTGAGTGGAGCAATTGAGCTGCTCTCTGTCATCCCAGCGTTTAACACTGGGATGATTTCGTTGTATGGTATCTTGTATAGTGTTTTACAAATTCACATAGCTATTTCAAATTTACCTATATCAATGTCAGTAAATTTATTGAGAAAATATCACTTAGTTCTTTAAATTTATGTTTTTGGATATATATTAATCATTTATTTTCAAAGCCTCAATAAAAGCATTTTGTGGGATGTTTATGTTTCCCACAGAATGCAATCTTTTCTTACCTTTCTTCTGCTTTTCAAGCAGCTTCATCCTTCGTGTGACGTCTCCACCATAGAGCTTGGCTGTTACATCTTTTCTATACGGGTTAATCGTTTCTCTAGCAATAATTTTTCCGCCTACTGCCGCTTGAATCGCGATTTTATATTGCTGGCGTGGTATCAAGTCTTTCAAACGTGCACATATTTCGCGGCCTCTTTTTTCTGCCCTGCTTTTATGAACAATGCAGGCTAACGCATCCACAGGTTCTCCATTAACTAAAAAACTTAATTTATCTATCTGACTTTCCTGATAATCGGATATTTCCCAATCTAAACTTGCATATCCCTTGGAAATTGATTTTAGTCTATCGTAAAAATCAAAAACAACCTCAGACAGCGGTAATTTATACTTCAGTAGTGCTGTTGTCGTATTACCAACATAAGATAAATCCTGCTGTTCTCCTCTCCTCTCTTCACACAGAGATAGAATCTCTCCTAAATATTGATCAGGTACCATTATAGTTGCAGTGATCCACGGTTCTTCCACTATTTCAATTTTTGTAGGGTCTGGCATATCGCTTGGGTTATGGATATTTAAAACTTTACCATTTTGTATTGCAACTTTATATATAACACTCGGTGCAGTTGCTGTTAGATCTAAATCAAATTCTCTTTCGAGTCTTTCTTGAATGACTTCAAGATGTAGCATTCCTAAGAAACCGCAACGAAATCCATAACCTAGGGCATTTGACGTTTCAGCATCAAATGTAAAACTAGCATCATTTAAATGTAATTTTTCTAGTGCTTCCCTTAAATATTTAAAATCATCTGTGTTATTGGGAAAAATACTGCAAAATACTACAGGATGTACTTCTTTAAAGCCAGGTAATGCCTTGCTGCACGGCCTTTTCTCTTCAGTAATAGTGTCTCCTACTTTGCAGTCTGCTACTTCTTTCATTGAAGCAGTTATAAAACCAACTTCACCTGCTGAAAGTTCACCAGTCATAACTTTTTTAGGAGTGAAAATACCGATATTATCGACCTGATATGTAGCATTATTAGACATCATAACGATTCTCATGCCTTTTTTTAGTACTCCATTTTTAACTCGCACTAAAATTACTACTCCTAGGTAAGGATCATACCAACTATCAACTAAAATTGCTTGCAGTGGAGCATTTGTATCACCTTGAGGAGCGGGAAGTTTTGTCACTATAGCTTCAAGTACATCCTTTATCCCAAGACCAGTTTTTGCCGATATCAAAATTGACTCACTTGCATCAATACCAATTACTTCTTCAATCTGAAGCTTTACCTTTTCTGGATCTGCAGCAGGAAGGTCAACTTTATTGAGCACAACTATTATCTCATGATTATTGTCAATTGCCTTGTACACATTTGCCAGAGTCTGAGCTTCAACTCCTTGGCTGCTGTCCACCACCAAAAGTGAGCCTTCACATGCAGCTAAGCTTCGGCTGACTTCATATGAAAAGTCAACATGACCTGGTGTGTCCATGAGGTTGAGGCAATATTTATTACCATTATTTGCAGTGTAATTGAGTCTTACCGTTTGTGCTTTGATTGTGATTCCGCGTTCACGCTCTATATCCATTGAGTCAAGTACCTGATTGGTCATTTCCCTTGTCTCAAGACCGTTACATTCTTCTATCAAACGATCAGCAAGAGTTGACTTCCCATGATCTATATGTGCTATTATTGCAAAATTTCTTATATTGTTCATAGATCTACTTATTTAAGTAGATCTATTTTACATTTTAAGTATTACAAGAGCAATTATTTATATCTCTTTTTGCTAAAAACATTAAGCTGAAGTCCTTGCCAATGGCCGGCAATGCTCATTAGCTGATGCTTGCTTCACTGTGCTACTTGGATCTTCTTGCTGTCTACACGTTTTTACTGCATCAGCAAGGCTTAGGTAACCAAGGACAGGAACTTTAATTTTTACATCTTTATTTTTTTCTAAATCTTTATCATCTGGTTTATTACTTACTATCTTTAATACTGCCATCGCTAGCACTTAATGTGATGCTACATTCCCTTTCACCTACATACCAGTTAAACTTTATTCCATATTGAGCTGCAGTACCTAAATTATAATATCTAACCCCCTCATGTATGTAGCCACTGATAGGTTCTTTTTGATCTCCACTTGAAAGAAGAAAACCGGCAATATTGTTTTCTTTACAAAATTCACTATTTAAAAATTCGCTTACCCTAATATCTGTGTTTTTATTGTCGTCTTTTAGCTTGATTGTTGCATAAAGAGAATTTTGATCCTTACGCTTTTCAATTGACACCGCATCAATGGTGCCATTTTTTATGTACTTGCCAAACTCCTCTTTAGCTTTCTCTTCTAACTCTTTTTGCCTTGCTGCACTTTGTTGTTGTTGCGTTTTTTCTAGCGCTTCTTCCATTTTTTTCTTAAGTGATTCGATATCACAAATTAACACAGATTCATCAATGTTGGGGATCGCTGATTCTTGGCCCACTCCTGTCTTCAATCCTTTAATTATGTTTACTATCTTTAAGATAGACTCTAAGTTTTGATAATATACATCAATTTTTTTACTATTTAGGCTACCCTTATTTTTATCCCAGTCATCACTGATGTGAGAAAACATTGAATCAAGCCCTTTGTAAATTGTTCCCAATTCACTTGATTCCTCTAGGCTTATTCCATCACATTTAATACTACTAACACAATCATTGAATGACTTTATTTCTTCAGGATCTATAAAGAGACTGTGCAGTTCCTTACGCTCTACTCTATCTTGTATTTTTTGTTTTATTGCTTTTAATATCTTACTATTCATATATTTTACCTCATAAAGCTATTCAATATTATATACATAAAGATTAGGAAATGTTAAAACTTTCTACATTCTTGCATACTTCCTATTATTCTTTTAACATAGACGATACTTTTTTTGAATGAGAAGTCGCTTTATTAATCATATAATTCTCATGATTGTTATCTATTTTAGGCAGCTCATACAGATAATTCACCATTATTCCGGCTGACTGACTAATGCCTTTTTCAGAAGTATCAGCCATCCAGTTGATTTGTTTTATTGATGCACCATTGCTTAAATGAAAGTGTGCTACTGGATCATAAGCACCCCCACCACTGCTTTTAACCTTTAGCAAATAATGTGCACAAAGTTTCAGTAGGGACTGTTTTTCGCATTCAATGTTAGTTTTTATGCTTTCTAAAATTTCTGTACCTGATTGTTTTATATTAAGCTTACCTAATAAAGCTACGTCTTGATTTTTTAGCCATTTTGTAAATCCAGGAACTGGAGAAAGAGTTGCATACACTTTTACGCTTTTAAATTCTTGCGATAGTTTTTCTACGACTCTCTTTATTAAAAAGTTACCGAGGCTAATTCCAGATAAACCAGTTTGAGTGTTTGATATTGAATAGAATATAGCAGTACTTGCACTGCTTGGGTCACTTGAAGGAACTGACTCGTCCAAAACGTGTTGAATACTATCTGCAATCTCATTCATCAGTGCAACCTCTACAAAAATTAAAGGTTCATTTGGTATTTTGTAATGAAAGAAAGCAAAACAGAGACGATCAGAATCTAGTCTGTTTTTTAAGTCATCCCAAGAGGAAATTTTATGTACAGCTTCATATTTTATAAGTTTTTCCAACAATGATGCAGGTGAATCCCAAGTGATTTGATGAAGATCAAGTAGATCAACATCAACCAAAGTACAAAGTATACTTTTTAATTCGTTTTCTAGTGGACTTAGACTTTTATATTGATTCTTCAGCTTGAGTACATCAGAACGCATATCAACAATAAACTTAAGGCCCTCCGGTAAGGAGATAAACTGCTTCAATATTTTAGAGCGTGGTGATTCAAGGACTTTTATTAAGTCTTGTTCAAACTTATAGCTCGACTCAGAATCTTGATTTTTCTTATATACTTTTATTTCTTCATCTATTTTCGTTTTATCCGGATTGAACTTTTCTGCCAGGGTTTGTAAAAATTTTATTTGACCTGCCTCTGATAAACTCAAGTACAAATTACCAAGAGATACGGTGTTCTTACGTGCTGAGACTTCACCCCCCTTTGGGTTTAAGCATTCGTTCATCTTCAAGACTAAACTATCGACATCGCGACTACTACTTAAATCAGGGCTAATATTGCCAACCCATGACCTTACAGCATCTGCTACTTCACCTAATATTTTAAAAAAGCCCTTTGGTGCTTTCTTATCTTCAACTTTTACTATATCAGTTTTTGCTAATGACTCTTTTATCATATTTCCTTTTATCGTGTATCTATCTTAATTTAAAGAAAAATCTTAGTCTACAAAGAAGGCATATATTTTCATGGTACAACTATTTTACAATCTATTTAAAATTTTCGTAAAGAGAGTTAGATTTTTAATTTCATTATTTCTCTTACAAAAGTACTTTTATTATAAAAATGCTCTTTTTTCTCTCCCCCTTTTCCGGGTAAGGCTGATTTTTTAATCATACGCGTCAAGTTAAGGAAATAAAGGTATGAAAGAGATAGAATAATAAGGTATAAGTTCTCCCAGATATACTTTTAGTGAGAGAACCAATGAATAAAATAACTTGCTTATCAAAAAAGCTCAAAGAATTTTTTAATGAAAAAGCAGAGAAAATCTCAATTACAACAAGGTTTATAAAAAGAAAGAGAAAGCTAAAAGGTTCATCATTCGTAAAAGCCATGGTCTTGGGTAATATAGGAGTTGATAATTGTAGCGTAGAAACAATGTGTCAATTACTAAACGAGGACTCGATAGATATAACAAAACAAGGTTTGGATTTTAGATTTACTGAAGAAGCAGTGGAATTTATGAAAAGGATGTATAATGAATCTGTGATTCTCTTTAAAAATATCTTGCAAGTTGATTGCAAAATCTTACAGCAATTTAATAGTGTTAAATTATTGGACAGTAGCTATATTACTCTACCTAACAGTATGGAAGAGATGTATAAAGGTTATGGTACTAGCTACAGTGGCTATGAAAGCAATACTAAGTCTGGAATAAAGTTACAATTAGTTTTCGACTACATGAATCAGATAATAGACCAACTTAATTTAACGGAGGGGGTAAGATCAGACCAGGGATATAGGAAACATTTAAGTAATATATTAAGCAATGATTTGCTAATATCTGATCTCGGTTATTTTGTGCCAAGTTCTTTTAAACAAATCAATGAAATAGGAGCTTATTTCATAAGTCGTTATAAATCTGATACCAACATATATGATGTAGAAACAAATCAAAAAATGGAGTTATTAGAATGTTTAGAGGATAAGTTATTTTTAGAAAACGAGGTATTGTTAGGAAAAGAAGCAAAAATTAGAGTAAGAATTATATGTCAGAAACTAACTGAAGAACAGTCTATGGCCAGAAGAAGGAAAGCTAATAGATTAGCAAGATCGCAGGGATATACATCCTCTAAAAGAAATCAAAAATTGTTGAACTGGTCAATATTTATAACTAATGTTCCAGAAAATAAAATTAGTGCTGAGCAAGTATTAACGATTTACAGAGTAAGGTGGCAAATTGAGTTATTATTTAAATTGTATAAAAGCCATATCAGGCTTGATAAGCTAAAAGGAAAGCCATGCAGAGTATTATGTGAACTATATGCTAAATTGTGCGCAATTCTTATATTTCACGGCATAGTTGGTTGCACAGAAGTGAAAAAGAATACAGAACTTAGCTTAACAAAGGCATTTATTGAGCTAAAAAGGCGGGTTAGAGAGTTATTTTTAGTATTAACCAAAATTAATAGTTTAAAAGCATTTCTTAAAAAACTCACTATAACTTGGTCGCTATTTTCATTAAAAGACAAACGTAGAAGGGCTAGAGTATCCACTTTAACCTCTCTAAATTTGCTCACAATCTCTTAACTTGACGCGTATGGTCCATTTGATTGTCTGTGACATCTTTCATTTCTGCTTCGAAATTTTGTCGAAAATAAACAGACTCACTGTCCAATTTTTTTTCACTAGCCATGGTTTTATAATAGTAAAGTGACGTTTGCTGTACTGTCCCTCTTAAGATTGGTTGAAAATGAAGACCTCCTTGATTTACTATATGTATAGTATCTTTTGTATAGTAAATTTTCTTACTAAGAATCTCGCTATTTAATATATCCTTTTGGTAACCTTCCTTATCAATAAGGTGATGCGTTATTACAACTTCTTCATCCCCATTAAGGGTTATTTCAACAAAATGCAATCTTACATTATATACTATACAAATTATTCTTCCCTCAATCTCTGGTAGACCCCACACAGGCACATTTAATTTTAATCTATCTATTACTTCAGATCCTTTCTCAATATCATTTGCGGTAAACCCAATGCGTGGAACATAATAAGAAATGATTCTACAGTCATTTTTTAAAGCTTCTTTAAGCCATGACGAGTCAATATTAAGTTGACTCTCTGCAAACAGCCTACAAATACGTCTTAAAGATTTTACAGTAAAGCCCCTATTAGGTTTAAGCTGTTCAAGCCCCTGTGCAACTGCGTGAAAGAAACAATCTCCCTTACCAATAGCTTCCCCTATTGTAAAACCTTCTGGCAAATCTAAACCAATAGGTATTTGTTGACTACTAGATGGTAGTGTATCTTTTTTTTGCTCTCTTATTAACTCAGATCGATTAACTGCTTGTTTAAAATAATTTACAGAATTCAATGTCTTTAACACAATACTCCCACATATTTATTACGTAAAATGTAACTTTATTATGAATAATAAAGATCTAACAAGGCAAGAATTTTTTGCATGTTTTAGCATTTTATTATAGTTTGTATTTTTAAAACTAAACCAATTGTAATCTTCTGATCTGTATAGTTTTCTACTTTGTAGTGGTGAGTAACGCTAAACCTTTCTAAAATTGGCTTGTGTTTTAAACTCCAATGTTGCCATGAAAGTTTATCGCTTCCCAATACAAATTTATTCCCTCTTTCCTCTACACTACTAACTGGAAAACATGCGTTTATTTCTCCTAATCTCCAACTGTCCGATAATACTATTTGTGCCTTAGCAAACTTTATTTCTGGTAATAAACTTTGTGGTAATGGATATAGTGCTTTTAAATTGTACCACTGATGATTTCTTGCATAGATGCCTTTGTAATCCTTTGTATGAGCCTCTGTTTCTCCAAGTACTGCTATATCTAATCGATATATGTCATTACTAAATGCTTGCTCATAATGGTTACGTAGATAACTCTCTATAACCTTAATTGATGTACCACTAAACCTGAAAAAATTTACTCTTCCAAACGATAATACTGGTCCATCCTTTTCAACCTTTATCCCTGAGTAATCCGATAACAAATTTCCAAAAAAGCTTTCATCTAAAATAAACCTATCAACGTTGTAGTAATCATTAAACATCCTCATTAGCCCCGATCTTGCTGGTAGTGATAGTTTTGCAAGTTCTACTACTGCATCCACAAAAAAGTCATTTGGAACATCTTTTATTCCTATTTGCAACTCGAAAAAATGTTTACCAGGTGGTTCTTCTATGATTGTAATATCTTCTATATTTGCCCATTTTAATGCTATTTTCAGTGAGGCAGGTGTTCCTCTTAAACGCTGAAATTTTATTCCTTCTACTACGGCTTTTCTTCTATCTTTTACCCAACGCAGTATCTCTTCTAAACCATATTCTTCTATTATCCATGGTAATGTTTCTTCTTTCAGGTTGAACTTAAACCCTCTTATACAGCTTGGATCAACCTTATAATCTATTGCATCAACCAGTGCTTGCTCTTGCTTTGTTGCGTTTGGCGGTAATAAACTTTTCATTTGTCTTTTCTTTCAAGTTGCTTTAATTTCCTTTATTTAGGTAGCTTATGAGTAAGCAAGAGATCATTGCAGAACTGATCAAAAATAAAGATGTTCTTAATATCGAAAACACTTTCCTTAATATTTGACCATATTATCCATACTTTAAAAAACAAATTACAACTTCTGGAAGAAAATCAATACTTTCCTCTCCCTAACATTGGATCCAGTAAACCACTTATTGCACGCAATCCCCTCACTGGCACAAAACAAAAAAATACGTTTTAAATCCTATCTAACTTGACATGGCCAAGCACTGCACACTCATTCCCCAATACTACAACATCCTCTTTTGGCTCGATTAATTCTACGTTTTCTACACCATCTACAAATAGATTCGCTATTATCCACGATCTTGTTACACTCCACCCTAATCTTTTTGCTAATTCAAACTTCTTAATAAACTGCTTCTTGATTTCTTCCTCTGATATTACAGGACTTATGCTCATTCTGCTGTGAATATCTATTTCCGTAATATTGCAACCAATTACTGTTACTGTATCTGTTAAAACCCTTATATCATCTCTAGTAACCTGCTTTTTTACAATTTCTAGTAGCTCTTCTGAAGCTATGCCAGTTGTGGATAATTGTGTTGATAAGATTGAAATTTGTACTTTCCCTGGTATAGGTGATTCCACTAGTGCATCTTTTACTCTACTATCTGCTGACAGTGCATGATATTTATAATATTCCTTACTTCCTCCTGTTGACCAACCTGCTATTTTTGCTTTTACCCTCTTTTTTACACAACGCCGCTTTTATTTAAATTGTTCTCACGAAGGTAGGTACTTTCTTGTGATTTTTGGAAAGAGTAAATGATCAAATTCCTTATAACACTAATTAGTATGGTCTTTTCATTAAATTTATCCTCTCAAAAAGACTGTGCTTTATCCATCTACTTTAATGGTATCATAATATTTTACACCTAAATCTATTCTATAAAAATTCACAATACGAATTAGTAAATAGATTATATTCAAACCGATTGCATTTATGATATATAGCGTATACAATATATTACTTGTTTATTTTAGTAGGGGGTATAGGTATGTTTAGTTCGAAGCAGGTAGTACAATATAATTTATTTGGTAGTAACGTCCTTGAAGGCATTTCATCTTGTAAATTTGCACATTTTCCTGAAGAGGTATTTGAGATTAGCAGTGAAGAAAATCAAGTAATAGATAGTTTAGAAAGCAAAATAGAAAATCTACAACAGGAAAATTTTGATCTTAAAAAAAATGTAGAGTTACAAAAACACTATAAGAAAAGAGTAGAAGAGTATTACGAAGAAGTAAGTGAACTTACCAGAGAAATGCAAACCCTAGAAGGGAAAATTAAAAAGCTTGCAGTTAAATTACAAAAAAGTACAAGAAGTTTAACTGAAAATGATCAAGACATCGAACAGCTAAAACAGAAAGTAGAAATATTATTATTAGAAACTCAGAACAAAAGTGATGTAATTAAGAACTTAAATAACCAATTAAAAGAGGCAAAGAATGAAATTCAGTTAACAGACAAAATAAATGAAGAGTTACAGCAAAAACTGGATTTGACTGAAGCTGAGTTAAACAGAGTAAGAAAAGAAAGTACAGTGCTGATAAACAGTATAGAGGATTTGAAAGGTAATTATGAAAATCAGATACTAGAAAAAAAGAAGGAACTTAATGATATAAGAGATCAATTGTGTATTTATTTATCAGAGTATAAAGAGCTATTTGCAGAATTCAGTAGTCTGCAGAAGGAAAACGAGAGTTTAAAACAGAAAAATTTCTATATTAGTAATGAAGTGTCTCTTGCAGATGAAATAAACAAAGAAAACGTAAGAAAAGAAATAGCGAGAACTCAGTCTATACCTAAAGTAGAAACCAGGTGTATTAAAGATAATGATGATCAAGAACCAACCTGGCTATGTAGAGAAGGAGAAAATAATCAATATGATAAAACAAGTGAAGATAAAGACTCTGAAGATACTGACTACGAGATTGGAGTATGGAATGAAGCTGATAATGAAAGTAGCGATGATCATAAATCAACTCGGCTATATGGAAAAACAGAAAATTGTCTAACAAGTGAAGATAAAAACCTTGAAAATACCGATTTCCCGATTGAAGTATGGAATGGAACGGATAGTGAAGATGAAGACAATGTTAGCCCTTGCCCTGATTATGATGAAAGTTTTGGTAGGCATTACAGTCAACTATTCTATACTGACGAGATAACCCGTAAAGAAAAAGGAAAAGATACTTTTCTTTTAATCCGTCAAAAAGACTCTTTTTCTCTAACAAAGGTAAAGCTGAATACAAGAGAAGAAGAAAAGTATGAAAGTATTTGGCAAAAAATAAATAAGATTCATGATTATCTAGACATTTTAGGTTACTCTGGTAGCGAAGAAGATTATGAGGAGTGCGAAAAAGAATTTGATAAAGTTATAAGCGCAGCACTGGAACAAGGAATAATGTTCACTTTTCCATATAAATCTGGTATGTCCTTGATAGATCGTATAGCTGACACATTTCAAAAGCTATATTTATCTGCTGACACTACTCGAATTTATGAGTTCTTACACAAGAGAAAAATATTTCAGGTAATATCAGAAGGTGCATCTTTAAATAGATCGAGCGACGAAGAGCATGAAGATTTTGTGAACATAATTTGTTCAGATTTAGACACTTTGAGTAAACGATCCGAAAACCTTTCAAAGCTTAAGGAATTAGCACTTGAAAGTATTATGAATAAAAGTGAGCAAATTGATGAATATGACTTTGAACTAGAAATAGATAATGGATATTTTTGCATAGATTATCCACAAAATAGTATTGTTGAAGTTGCAAGGATATTAAATAATCAAAAAGCTAAAGATTTAAATCTAAACATTGGTATACTTCAAGTTGGAAACAGTATAATTAGAATTGAAAATATAGGAGGAAGGAGAAATTATACAGAGTTCTCGGGAGATATCATTGAAATGTCTTTTACCACTGAAGTAGGAGAGATCAGTATTCATCTATGTCCTAGTGAGAAAGATAGTAATAAAATAGAAGTGAGGCTTGTCGATGAAGTAAGATTTAACAAGTTAGAGAATAAATCAAGTTTAGGGCAGAGTTGTCTGTTAGGTGGGAAAAGTGTTTTGACAGCTATAGAAAATGGGTATTTCGAAAGAAATAGTAGTGCTTTTAAAGAGTTAGGTAAGACTATTAGACAGTCAGATTGTACAATGGAAAATCCATCTAGCTTTTTAGAAGAAGTTAATAGAAATCAGCTACTAAAAGTAAATGCAAGAGCTTATGGTAGGGGATAAAGATTAATTTACCTTATACGTCATATATCTTTGATAAACATCACCATTTTATCATCTCTAATTTCAAGATGAACCCTACGAACAGTATACTAACTAATTTTTATCAACAAGAGCTATACTTAAAGCTAGAAAAAGTAGAAAGTGATTATAAGTTGGTTCTAGTTAATAATGAAGATCAATATTATTATTATGTTTACTATAATGATACAAATATTGTCAAAATAGCTACTTTTAATTCTATACCTAGCAATTTCATAAAATATCAAGGTCAGGATTATATTCTCTCTTATGATGGAGAGTGTTCAGTCAATTTTGTACCGCTAATAAATAGTAGGGTTCTAGTAGATCCAAAAGATATAATGAGTAATCAAGACATAGATTTTGTCTTAAAAGAGCTTGAAAAGCTGCCTGATAAGAGACTTAGAATAGGCGTTGGAAAGAATTTTTTAAGGGGACCAGAAGAAGTGCTATCAAGTACTTATAAAAGTGCTGAAGTATATGGTATACGTGGTAATAAAATTGGGATATTGAATAATATTGCTACTAGCTTTAGTAATAAAAAATTAGAGCTATTCTCTGGAAATGTTTCTATCGATACCATAGATCAATTTGGTGCTAATCTTAGTCTTAAAAAGACTAATCCTCGTTTTAGAATAAAAAGATTGAATAATGACAATTATGTAGGATGCATGTTAAGTAAGTATGGTAAATGTGAGAGATTTTATGCTCTGACACCTGAGAGCTTTGAGCAAGGAGAATATGCTTATACAGATTATGATGATGATGAGGAGGAGTTTGACCAGCAGAGTCACTATTTATACGCTTATTACTACTATTTACATGATCTGGAGGTTACTGTGAATAATAAAAAATTAGAACAAAGAATTGAAGATTTAGAAAGAATAGTTAAAAATTTAAATAATAGCATAGCATTAGTACCCGGTTTAAAAGGTGAGCCAGGTGAAAGGGGTATGCGAGGTCTTCCAGGTTCCTACGGCCAAAAAGGTGAGCCCGGAGAATTAGTATGGGATAGTAGACCTGGAGAGAAAGGAGAGAGAGGTTTTCCAGGTCCGAAGGGTGAACATGGAATAATGGGTTACCCAGGTAACAAAGGTGAACCCGGACCTATTGGTCCTCCGGGTATTCCAGGTCTTGATGGTATTCCTGGTAAACCGGGGACTCCTGGGCAAAAAGGGAATAAGGGGGATACCCTAAATGCTCAAGAAATTGCAACTGAATTAGTTACTAGTAAAAAAGCTGAGTTAGTGGAAGCAGTTCTTAATACAAAGGGTATCATAGGTAAAAATCTTGCAACTCAGATTGCCGATAAGATTAATATCCACTCGCAGGAATTTGTGAATAAAATTGATGCAGTAAAATTTACTGAAGGAGTAGTAAATAAACTTTCTTTAGAGGAAGCAAAAAACATTGTAAAAGATACTGTGAGTAAGGTAACAAGTGATGCCACAAAGAAAAATAATCCAGACTCTATGGCCTTCAATAAATATGAAAATTTTGCAGAAAAGCTTGCTGAACTACTTGTTCGTAGAAGTAGTATGAGCGAGAAAGAAGCTCAAACTCTTGTAAAAGATAAGGTAAGTAATTGGGGACTTGCTAAGTATCTTCTGATTCATAGTGATTTAAATGAGCAAATAAAAGCTCTAGAAATGGTGAAGAAAGAAATAAACGAGGAAAAATTAATTCAGTCCTTGCTTGATTATGCTCAATTAAAAGGCAATGCAAGCGCAACAAAAACAATAATTGAAAATATTGTTCATCAGTTCCTTGACACTAAAAAAGTAGGTGAACTAGGAAGAGCAGTACTAGAAGCAAAAGATAATCAAGGTAAAAAGATCTTAGTTAATGATCTGGCCTTACAAAAAGGAGTAGCAGAAGAGTTGAGAAAAAATCCTGGACAAACGAAAGGAGATACTGGAATACCAGGTACACCTGGACTAAAGGGTGATAAAGGTGTGCGAGGTGAAAGTGGAACGAAGGGACCAAGGGGTTGGAAAGGTGAGCCTGGTTCTAAAGGTCTAAAAGGTGAGAGAGGAGATATTGGTCCAAGAGGATCAGATGGGTTACCAGGTTCGAAAGGAGACTTAGGTCCTAAAGGAGATATTGGAGCTCCAGGTGTACCTGGTCTTAAAGGTGATCAAGGAAATATTGGTTTCAAAGGAGATACTGGCTCTAAAGGTGATAAAGGTAGAGATACAAGTCCTGAAGAAGTTGCACAAAAATTAATTAATAATGGAACTATTGCTAATGAGGTGCTTGAATACCGTGACCAAGGCGGAGATTTAGTATTAGAGAAGCAAGTTACAGGAAGAATCATTAGTAATCAAGATATTCAAACAGGAATAGCTATTGCATTAGCTGATAACAGAATGGAAGAGCTAGCAGATGTGTTACTACGTGGTGCTAATCATACATTAGTAGAAAAACTTGCAAATAATACCGAGCTAACACAAAGCATTTCAGAAGAACTAAGGAAAAATCCAGGAGAAGTCCAAGGTCCTAAAGGGGAAAAAGGAGATATAGGTCCTAAAGGATTAGAAGGGGCTATGGGAATAAAAGGTGATAGGGGTGAGAAAGGAGAGATAGGTTCTAAAGGTGAGAAAGGAGGTCCAGGTGCGAATGGATTGCAAGGTCCAAAAGGATCAGATGGGTTGCCAGGATCTAAGGGAGAGATAGGTTTGCAAGGACCTAAAGGTCAGGTTGGTAGATCTGGTCTTAAGGGTAGTAAAGGAGATACTGGTCTAACGGGAATACCAGGTCCCAAGGGAGAAGATGGAATAGGTGCTGCATTAGCTGATAAGTTTTTGTATGAGATAAAAAAAGTAAAGAATGAAACTCTGAATGCTAAAGATTCAGCAGAGGTAGCCAAAAATGCTTCAGAAAGTTTTACTAAAGAAGCTAAAAATGCTAATGATAACATTATAGAACTACACAATAAAACAGAAAACTTCACAAAGAAAGCTGAAGTTTTCTGCAATGCTAGCAAAAAATCTGCAAGTGATGCATCTGTCTCAGAATCTAATACTCAAACTTTTTATAGTCAAACACAAAAGATGTTCTGTGTAATACAGCCTGATGATACAAGTTGTGTTATAGAGAAAAGAGATAAGAGGGAAATAATAAACTCACCAGTGACAAGCGGAGCAAGCAGACCAACTTCATTTATATCTCAAGTAATAAATTTCTTTTACCCTGCGGCAGGACAGGATGAATATAAAATAAAAAATGAAATACAGGAAGTGGCAAAAATAATAGATGCAGCAGATATTGTAACAAAATTTGAAGAAGTATTAGGAGCAACAGCTGTGAAATGTGGCATTTCAAAGAAAAGTCTAAATTTTGATCCAGTAGAACTGCAGTCAACCATTGTCAATAAGTCATTACTTAATGATGAAAATCATAACGAGTTGTTGAAGTTCTTGTGTGTAACTGCGAAAAAATCACTCCCTAATTACAAACAAACTAGTAAATGTTTGTCTACTTTTAGAGATCATATGGAAAAAAGATTAAAAGACAATGAGCAGCAAAGAGCTCTCGTTAATACTGAAAAAATAGTGGCAGATAATGAGCAGCCAAGGAGTTTTATGACTTATGTTGCTCCTCCTAGTAGCCTCAGTGCCATTAATCAGCAAGTTGTTGGTTATTTAAGGTAATAGCATGAAAAAGTATACATTTGAAATAGACGATAAGAATCCACTTTATAAAAAGCTAATTGAGTTGCCTACTACATATTACAGATTAAAGCACAATAATAACAAATATACTATCCATTCACACATTGGTACGGCTGAGCTGGGTGATGATACTAATGGTTTAAAGTTAAAGAAGCAGGGTGATAAAATATTTTTATATAAAGGAGCCTCGCCTCTGAAGGTGCACAACACAAATGGCGAAGTAAAGGACCTAGTTATAGAGCAGGGAGATATTATTAGTGAAAAAAAAAGTGATATTTTGGAAACGATTAAAACACAAGAAATAAATATTGTATTGAAGGAAGGGAGTAGTATCTCAGACTTTGCTCTCGGATTATCTTATTTAAATGATGATTTGAGTACATTAACTGGAATATTGTCCTTCATTGATTTTTATAATGAAGATGATCCAGCACTACAGAAGATTAAAGGAGAAGAAGGTAGGCTTTATTTTACAATAGAAGAAGATAATATCTTTGTATCAGACAAAAATGGAAACTGTCTTCCGGTGTGTAAAGATGGTAGTTGCTATAAATATCAATACACAAAAAATAAACATGATATAGAAATCAGTGAGATATCAAAAATAATAGAAAGCTTAACTAAGACTAAGGAGTGTAGTATATTAGAAACAACAGAAAGTTCAATTAAGGCCGGACAGAGTTTGACTTTTCAGCAAGAAGAGAAGTTATCGGAGTATGATATGTATGAAGTAGAAAATGGTGAGTGTATATCTACTTTACCGAAAATTGTCTATCATATGTTTAACAATGAGTTTCTCATACATAACTATACTACAAAAGAAAAAGAGGTAGAAATTCCTAGAGATTTTCATTACCTTAAAGTTGTTCAGTCCAGTAGTAATGATGATTATCAATTAACATTTTGTAATTTCTTAGGTAATGAGTTTTTTGAACATAAAAAGTATGATCCATAATACTCAAACGTTTCAGATGAATATAAGTATATAAGTTTAAACTGTATGAGAAAGGAATATAAACCAAATTTCTGCAAGTTGCTTAATCATAAGCCATCGTTTTTTATCACAGAAGGGACTGCTAATTCAAATTGTCCATGTCACTATTCAGCTGATATATATGAATTAACAAGTAGTGGAAAAGGTAGGAAAATGGCTATATTAATTGACCAATCTTACTCTTTAAACGAGGATTGTGATTGCTATACAAACGTAGAAGTATTGCTCTCATAAAATTCGAATTCTGGATTAGATTTCAGATAAATTATTGAAAATTTTGACTTTTTTAACTAAGTATGGTCAAACTCAAAAATAGTAGTTATAGAACTTTTTACAATAGTCCCAACAGATCATCATGCGCTACTGGCTATATATAGCCATCAACATATGTCTTATCGCATTCGGACTATTATAAGAAAGGTTATAACTTCTGAAACCTAAATTATGTATTAATAATTAAAAAGAGATCGATAACTTATAATTACGAGATTTACGATGGAAAAGTTAATGAGCATCTTTTAAATTCGATTAGACTTAGCTAAAAAAATCGAGATTTTCAATAATTTATCTAAAATCTAATCCAGAAATCGGGTTTGAAGAGTGGATAGTAGGCTGCTCTACTTTTTCAAGCCTGGTATTAGGCTCTAAATTACTACACAATCCAAAACTTACGCAAGCTAACCCAGCAATTCCAATAACTATCCCTAGTATATGTATTTCCATAATATAAAACACAATACCACTTACTAATAACACTGCACCAATAACTCCAGCTAAAATTGGTTGATTTGATGATTTTCCATCTTTAGTAATGCCATATCCAATATTAAAATATGGTTCAGCTTGAAATGACCTATTTGGCTCTTGCATATTAGTTTGCGTAAAAGTATTTTGGTCTTTCTTATTGATTTTACAGATGGGTTGATTTGTATGACGATTTTCTCTGTGCCACTCAGTGTTATTTTCTGCATCTTTCTCAAATATATTAACGATTTCTTCTTGCTCATCAGTAATAAAATTTAAAGAATTTTCTTCGCCTTTGTTTTCCTCTTTTACACTGGTTTCACATGTGGGCTTAATATCTTTGCTTCCTGTTGAAATATTTTGGGTTTCTTCACTATTTGCAAACATAGTTTCGTGTATTTCAAGATCTCTACAGTCTTTATTGATACCCTCACATCTAGTTTCAACATTACTACTTGCAGCTTCAACTTCTATATTCAGAATTTCCTCAAACTCCTTCAGAATCAGTGCACTTTCTTTGCAATTGTGTTTATTAGCATAGTCAAGTAGTGTATGGCTTATCTCTTTACCTTCTGCTTTCTTTACTTTCACTTTTTGGTTGAGAATTTCTTTTAAAATACCATTCTTTTTAGAAGCTTCTAGAACTGCTCTAATAGCTTTACTATCTTCCTCTAATATGCAGGATACCAGTGCAGTGTAAGTTATTGTTAGACCATTCGGCAATTTTTGGATCAATTCCTCACTAAGAACATCCTTTAAGATTCCTTGATTTATTGCTTCTTGTAAAAGCTCCTCAAAAGCTTGATTATTTTTATAGAACACAGAGTGGCACAGTAGCGTCAGAGCATACGCGTCAAGTTAAGGAAATAAAGGTATGAAAGAGATAGAATAATAAGGTATAAGTTCTCCCAGATATACTTTTAGTGAGAGAACCAATGAATAAAATAACTTGCTTATCAAAAAAGCTCAAAGAATTTTTTAATGAAAAAGCAGAGAAAATCTCAATTACAACAAGGTTTATAAAAAGAAAGAGAAAGCTAAAAGGTTCATCATTCGTAAAAGCCATGGTCTTGGGTAATATAGGAGTTGATAATTGTAGCGTAGAAACAATGTGTCAATTACTAAACGAGGACTCGATAGATATAACAAAACAAGGTTTGGATTTTAGATTTACTGAAGAAGCAGTGGAATTTATGAAAAGGATGTATAATGAATCTGTGATTCTCTTTAAAAATATCTTGCAAGTTGATTGCAAAATCTTACAGCAATTTAATAGTGTTAAATTATTGGACAGTAGCTATATTACTCTACCTAACAGTATGGAAGAGATGTATAAAGGTTATGGTACTAGCTACAGTGGCTATGAAAGCAATACTAAGTCTGGAATAAAGTTACAATTAGTTTTCGACTACATGAATCAGATAATAGACCAACTTAATTTAACGGAGGGGGTAAGATCAGACCAGGGATATAGGAAACATTTAAGTAATATATTAAGCAATGATTTGCTAATATCTGATCTCGGTTATTTTGTGCCAAGTTCTTTTAAACAAATCAATGAAATAGGAGCTTATTTCATAAGTCGTTATAAATCTGATACCAACATATATGATGTAGAAACAAATCAAAAAATGGAGTTATTAGAATGTTTAGAGGATAAGTTATTTTTAGAAAACGAGGTATTGTTAGGAAAAGAAGCAAAAATTAGAGTAAGAATTATATGTCAGAAACTAACTGAAGAACAGTCTATGGCCAGAAGAAGGAAAGCTAATAGATTAGCAAGATCGCAGGGATATACATCCTCTAAAAGAAATCAAAAATTGTTGAACTGGTCAATATTTATAACTAATGTTCCAGAAAATAAAATTAGTGCTGAGCAAGTATTAACGATTTACAGAGTAAGGTGGCAAATTGAGTTATTATTTAAATTGTATAAAAGCCATATCAGGCTTGATAAGCTAAAAGGAAAGCCATGCAGAGTATTATGTGAACTATATGCTAAATTGTGCGCAATTCTTATATTTCACGGCATAGTTGGTTGCACAGAAGTGAAAAAGAATACAGAACTTAGCTTAACAAAGGCATTTATTGAGCTAAAAAGGCGGGTTAGAGAGTTATTTTTAGTATTAACCAAAATTAATAGTTTAAAAGCATTTCTTAAAAAACTCACTATAACTTGGTCGCTATTTTCATTAAAAGACAAACGTAGAAGGGCTAGAGTATCCACTTTAACCTCTCTAAATTTGCTCACAATCTCTTAACTTGACGCGTATGGTATACCCAAGTGACATAAGTCGAGAGAAGTTTGAGATTATTTCACCAGATCTGGAGTCTTGTGGAAAAAACAAAACCAAGAAAACTTGATTTGTATGATATATTTTGCGGAGTATTGTACACCCTAAAAAGTGGTTATCAATGGAGGATGCTACCAAAAGAGTTTCCAAGACGGCGCAATTGTTATGATTATTTCAAAAATGGAGTGAAAAAGTAAAAGGAAAGAAAAAACCAGCTTTTGCATAATTGACGCTCAGAGTGTAAAGAACGCAGACACTGATGAAGAAAAAGGCTATGACTCTGGTAAAAAAATCTCAGGAATAAAACGCCATATCGCACAAGATATAGATGTTTGCTATTTATTCTTAAGCTTATTTAAATAGCATTTTACTTTTTTTAGTATGTAGAGATTTTCTAGGAATTATTCTATTGAATTCTATGATATTATTTTTTGTAACATTGTTATACATACCATAAGAGTGAACTGACGAAATTTCTAAAGGAGTTTTATGGCTTAGCTACATGATACTGACACTCAAGTAAATTTTCATCAATGACGCAATTTGCTATGTCTATATCTCACATAGCTTACAACTTGCTTTACTCCTTTTACTTTTCTTGCAATTGCTATTACAGCTTTTAATTCCGCCTTATTTTGAGCTATACCCATCAAATAAACGACTCTATCAACTGTATTAACGCTATAATTAATTGATTTAATATTTCTTTTTCCCAGAAGCCTCGTGCTTATCTCTGCTGTTATCATACCATCCACAGTAACATCTAGCATAGAAGACATTTTAATTGGTGTAACTCTTATTTCATTTATCACTTCTTTAATCTCTTTTTGCTGCCAAGCTATTTTCTCTGCCGTGAGTTGCTTTTCATGATTATCAACATTTCCAATGAGTAATACTCTTCCTTCACTCACTTTAACTTTTATAGATGAGAATAGTCCGTGTTTTAAGAGTCCCTTATTGATTCTTATTACTATAGTTGTATCATCAATAATGTTTCCCAAGGATTTATCTTGCATTGTTATTGCTGTAGCCGCTGCAGTTGCTGTTACCACTATACCACTCACAAGAGTCGTACAGCCACTCTGTGTAATCAGAAAAATTGCGAGTAAGAAGCTTGCTATTAATCTCATTATTAATCTCCAGAGTTTAGAGCTTTAATTAAAGAATATTAATAAGCTTTTTTTATTGTGTAAATACTATAAATTGAATAAGCCTTGAATATTTCTAAGACAGTACTTATCTTAATAATGTTAGTTAAAGTAATTCAGGCTTAGATTCATAGTGGAGTTAACCAGTATTATAAGTTCAGTCTGTAGTATTAAAATCTAATCTTTAAATTGCATAAGATGACAGAAGCGGTTATCTATAAGTTAATGAAGGGTTCTTGCGGATATGGCGAAATTGGTAGACGCGCCAGGTTTAGGTCCTGGTGAGCTTGCTCGTGGGGGTTCAAGTCCCTCTATCCGCACTTAAAGTCATGTAACTCAGGTTTTAAGAGAAAATTTATAATTACTAAGTACACTTTTGTTTGTATAAGAACCTGTTCTTAAGGATTGTATTTAACTTAAATTCTGGTAAAATGGCTTTATTAAAACATAAATAAAATATTGATAACAGGTTGTAATGTCTAGTAATATAACTCAAAATGCAGTCGAAGCAGATACATTAAGTAATATATATACCTATAAGGAACTTAGTGTAGATAAACTAAAGTATGAGTATGAAATCACAGTTAGTAGTGATTATATAGAACAAAAGATAAACTCTAGATTACAAGAAATAGCGAAGGATGCAAAACTGCCTGGATTTAGATCTGGAAAGATGCCTTACGATCTTGTTGTTACAAATTATAAAAACGAAGCTTTGGAATATGTGATAAAAGATACGATTGACTATTGCTCAAGTGATTTAATGAAAAAAATCGAAGTTAAGTCTCACATCCATCCTAAGGTTGATATTATGTCATTACCAAACCTGGATAAAAAGGATGAAAAAGGCGACTTTCTGTACAAATTATCTTTTGAATCGATGCCAAAAGTGCCAGTAATAGATCTTGATAAAATAAATTTGAAGAAAGTTAAGGCAAAAATCAAAGAAGGAGACATAAAAGAATTTATTGATTCTATAAAAACAAAATTTCCTAACCTTGTCTCTGTTAATGATGCTTCTTATCAAGCAAAAAACGAGGATAAACTGATAATTGACTTTGAAGGGCGAATTAGAAATAAGCTCTTTCAAGGTGGAAGTGGCAAAAATTTTACTGTTAATTTAGGATCTGGAACATTTATAAATGGTTTTGAAGATCAATTAATTGGCATGAAAAAAGGGGAAACAAAAAGCTTTAAGTTGAGATTTCCTGAAGATTATCAGGTAATTTCCCTTGCGGGGCAGGAGGCTGCTTTTTCTGTTCGAGTTAATGATATTCAGATTGCCAAAGATTTGCAAAGTGATAATGAAATAGCTAGGAGAATTGGTTTTGAAGATCATTCTTCGCTAATAAATCATGTAAAAGAAGTAATTGATAATCAGTGTAAAGAAATGGGAGATCTCTTAATTAAGAAAGAGCTATTTGATTGTTTGGATGCTAGTTATAGTTTTGATTTGCCTATAGAAGTAGTAAAACAGGAACAGCAGAGAGTGGAAAGAGAGTTGAATGCTAAAGATGATTCTTGTAAAGAAGCTGAAAGACGCGTAAAGCTTGCAATGCTATTTATGGAGTTCAGTAAAGAACATGAAATATCATTAACTCAAAGTGATATTATGAATGTTATTGTAAATCAATATGTCAGTAAAGATGTATCATTTGACAGAGTATTTAAACATTTTAAATCAGACGGACAATTTCAGGAATTAGTTAGAGGGCAAGCGCTTGAGTATAAAGTGACAGATTATATGATAGAAAAAGCTAGTAAAGAAGAACAGATTGTTTCTGTGAAAGAATTAAAGGAATTATTTGATAATATTTGATAGGAAAAGGTATGACTCTTATACCAATTGTAGTTGAACAAACTAGTCGCGGTGAGCGGGCTTATGACATATATTCAAGGCTAGTAAAAGAAAGAATAATTTTCGTAACTGGCCCTATTGAAGACAACATGGCCAGCGTAATAGTAGCACAGCTTTTATTTTTAGAATCGGAAAATCCCGATAAAGACATTTGTATGTATATTAACTCACCAGGTGGTGTTGTAACTGCTGGTTTGTCGATCTACGATACAATGCAGTATATAAATCCAGACGTTTCAACTTTGTGTATAGGTCAAGCTGCATCTATGGGTTCTTTGTTGCTTACAGCTGGTGCAGAGGGTAAACGTTACTCGCTACCTCATTCAAGAATTATGATACATCAGCCATCTGGTGGTTATCATGGGCAAGCAACTGATATAGAAATACATGCTAATGAAATTTTGCGAGTTAAGAAAAAATTAAATCAAATTTATGAAAAACATACTGGAAATTCACTAAAGAAAATTGAAGAAATGATGGAAAGAGATAAATTCATGGATCCTGAAGAAGCAATGAAAACTGGCTTAATTGACAGAGTAATAGCTGAGCGTAAAGATATGAAGATTGAAAATATTAAAGTTAAACAAAAGGTAGTTTAATGGATAACAATAATGATTTACACTACTGTTCTTTTTGTAACAAGGCACAAAACGAAGTAGATAAATTGATTACTAACTCTTCAGATGGTTTAAAGGTGTTCATTTGTAATGAATGCATAGAGTTATCCCATAAAGCAATAAGTCAAAAGAAAGAGAGAGCTTTTAATTCAGATCATATATCTGATATGAAGCTATTACTAAAGAAACCTGAAGATATAAAAAATTTTCTTAGTAAGCATGTTGTAGGTCAGGAACATGCGCAACACGTTTTATCTGTGGCTATGTATAACCATTGTCAATCCATGGTGCAACTTCATTCTATAAGTGATATTGAAATTGAGAAGTCAAATATAATGCTTATTGGCCCTACTGGTTCTGGTAAGACTTTGCTAGCAAAAACACTTGCTAAAGTTTCAGATGTGCCATTTGCTATGGCCGATGCGACAACTTTGACTGAGGCAGGTTATGTAGGTGATGATGTAGAAAGCGTGTTGTCACGTCTATTACAAGCTGCAAATTATGATGTTGCAAAGGCACAGCATGGTATAGTGTTTATCGATGAAATAGACAAGATCACAAGAAAGTCTGAAAGCGCTTCAATAACCCGTGATGTTTCAGGTGAAGGGGTCCAACAAGCTCTACTAAAAATCATGGAAGGTACGGTTGCTTATGTTCCTCCACAAGGAGGGCGAAAACACCCGCAACAAGAGTTTATACAAGTAGACACTAGTAACATACTATTTATTTGTGGAGGAGCTTTTGAAGGCCTAAATAAAATTATTGAGGCAAGAAAAAAGGGAACATCAGTTGGCTTTGGAGCGGATATAAGTCAGTCTAAAGCACAAAAGAAAAAAAATGCTTTACGCGATGCTCAACCTGAGGACTTAATCAAATTCGGTTTGATACCCGAATTTGTAGGACGGGTTCCAATAACTGCCGTTCTAGATGAGCTTGATCACGAGGATTTAATACATGTGTTGACAGAGCCAAGAAATGCGCTAGTAAAACAATATAAAGCATTGCTTGCATTTAGTAAAGTAAACCTTGAGTTTTCAGATGAAGCAATATCAGCTATTGCTAAAAAAGCTATAAGCTATAAAACAGGTGCAAGGATGTTACGTGCTATCTTAGAGTCACTTTTGCTTGATGTTATGTATATATCCGGCAACGGAGGTTTTGAAGGTAGCACTATAACGGTTACTAAGAAAATGGTAGAATTAGGCAAAGCGACGATTAATCATAATAATAAGGGTAGTGTTATAACGGTTAATGATTAATTTGAGGCATATATTATGAATATTGGACATGCTGTAAACTTTAATTCTACTGTATTACCAGTATTACCTCTAAGAGATGTAGTAATTTTTCCAAATATAATGTTGCCTTTATTCGTAGGTAGAGAAAAATCTGTTCATGCACTAGAGTATGCAATAAGTAGCAGTAGTCACCAAAACGAGATTTTTCTCATAGCACAAAAAGATGGTTCTATTGATAATCCAGAGCCAGAGAATCTTTATGAAGTAGGCGTGTTAGCAAATATTATACAACCATTAATAAAACTGCCTGACAATGCAGTAAAAGTCATGATTCATGGGGTAAGAAGGGGAAGAGTTATAGAATATATTAGCTCTCACACTTTGTTAGAGGCCAGAGTAGCGTTGGATGGTCATTATGAGTATGGAGAAAATGAAGACAATATTGATTTAGAAGCTTTAAGGCGTTCTGTTATAGATGCATTCGACAATTGGTGTAAACTAAGCAAGAAAAGTCGGCCCGAGATTATTATTGACCCCATTGATCAAGTTAAAGAGGTTAATCAAATTGTAGATATGATAGCTTCGCACTTAAATATAAAGGTATCAGATAAGCAAAACATACTTGAAGTTTATAACCCAAAAGAGCGTTTAAAAAAAGTTTTTGCTCTTATTGAGAGAGAAATAAGTATTTTGAGTGCACAAAACCGCTTGTATAAGACAATTAAATCACAGGTTGAAAGTACTCAAAGAGTTTACTACCTTAATGAGCAATTAAAAGCTATACAGAAAGAATTAGGTGAGTTTGAAAATGGAGATGAAGGGAATATACTCAATGAATTTGAAAAAAAGATAAATGAAACAAAGCTTTCTGAAGAAGCAAAAGAGAAAGCCATAACTGACTTAAAGAGATATAAGAAAATGAATCCCATTTCTCCTGAAGCAACAGTTATATCTAGTTACTTGCATTGGTTGCTTGATTTACCATGGAGAAAGTACAAAGATGCAAAAATTAACTTAAATGCGGCTAAAAAAATCTTAGATGAAAATCATTATGGCATAGAGAAAGTAAAAGATAGAATAATAGAATTTTTAGCAGTATTAAAGAGAGTAAAAGAGATAAAGGGTCCTATACTTTGCTTAGTTGGACCACCTGGTGTTGGTAAAACTTCTTTAGCTAAGTCTATGGCAAAAGCAGTAGGAAGAGATTTTGTTCGCATATCTCTTGGTGGTATACGTGATGAGTCTGAAATACGAGGACACAGGAAAACTTATATTGGCTCAATGCCTGGTAAAATCATTCAACACATGAAAAAAGCTAATTCATGCAACCCGCTTTTCCTTCTTGATGAAATAGATAAGATGGGTTCTGATTCGCGTGGTGATCCTGCATCTGCATTACTTGAGGTTTTGGATACTGAGCACAATAAACATTTTACAGATCATTACTTGGAAGTTGAGTTTGATCTTTCAAGTGTAATGTTTGTAGCCACAGCAAATAGCTTAAATTTACCGCATCCTTTGCGTGATAGGATGGAAATTATACAATTATCTGGGTATACCGAAGACGAGAAGATCAGTATTGCTACACATCACCTTATTCCAAAATTAAAAAAAGAGCATGGTTTGCATCAGAAGGAGTGGGAAATAACCAATGAAGCATTATACGAGTTGATACGTTTATATACACGTGAAAGCGGCGTGCGAAGCATGGAAAGGGAACTTGCAAAACTCATGAGAAAAGCAGTTAAAGCAATATTAACTGATAAAAATAAGAAAATATCTGTAGAGATTGGTAATTTACAAGATTATCTAGGGGTACGTAAGTATACCTTTGGCATTGCAGAAAATGAGAGTTTGGTAGGGATAGTAACTGGTCTTGCCTATACTGAAACAGGTGGTGATATTTTGATGATAGAGTCAGTCCTAATTCCTGGTAAAGGGGAGATAAAATATACAGGAAAGCTTGGAGAAGTTATGCAAGAGTCTATAAAAGCTGCGTATAGTTATGTGCGATCAAATTGTTTATTTTTCGGTATAAAGCCCGAAAAATTTCAAAATAATGATATACATTTGCATGTACCTGAAGGTGCTGTGCCAAAAGATGGTCCCTCTGCTGGCAGTGCAGTATGTACGTCTATTGTTTCTCTCATGACAAATATATCAGTTAACAAAAGTGTTGCTATGACAGGCGAAGTAACATTGCGCGGTAGAGTTTTGGCTATCGGGGGCTTGAGAGAAAAATTGCTTGCTGCGCTAAGAGGATCAATCAAAACTGTGATTATACCAAGTGAAAATGAGAAAGATATGCAGGAGATTCCCGCAAATATTAAAGAAGGGATCAACGTAATTTTTGTTAAGAATATTGATGAAGTTATAAAAATTGCTTTAACTCGCCCTATTACTTCAATTGATGGTGATAGTCAAAATAGTCTACCTTCCTCCATAGAAAATAAAGATAGTACCTTCTCTGCGTTAGAAACATTAAAGCACTAAATTGAAAAGGTTTATGCAATTTTCGTTTCTTTTTTTTTAACCTCAAAGCTCTGATTTAAATACATAAATTACAAGTAACATATATGGCAATTTCATAAGTTCATTTTTCAAGCATATATTGCAATATCTCACTAGCAATTGCAACATCTTGGCGTGGAGTTTTGCCATGTTCTATAAACACTGAGATTGCATAGCGCGGATCATGGTAGGGGCCATAAGCGATAAACAATTTATGACTTTCACCTTTAGAGTTTATCTCTGGTGTACCGGTTTTGCCAGCAATTTGTATACTGCCTAGTCCTTTTCTATAGTTAGAATTCACCACGTCAAACATAGCTTTTCGAACCACACTAAGATGCTCATGATTCACATCAATATCAAGAAAGTCTTGCCCTGGTTTACTCATCTCAATGTGGGGAATTACCTCCTTTCCTGTTGCAACCCTCGCTGCAAGAACCGCAAGCTGTAATGGCGTTGTAAGTAAATACCCTTGTCCTATAACTAAGTTAATGGTATCACCTAAATACCACTCTGAATATAGCTTGCGTGCACGCCAATCCACATCAGGCAACAATCCCGGAGCTTCTTCCTTAAACATTCCAATTAATGGTCCACTTCCTATACCAAATTTGCTAGCCATTTCTAGTAGAGAATCTACATTTATTTTTTTTCCTATATTATAAAAGTAAGTGTTGCATGAGAAGGCCATTGCCTCGTTTAAAGATACATATCCATGGACTTTGCTTTTTAGGCAACGAAATTTTCGTTCACCTATTTTCATATATCCCCTACACGAGAACTTTTCTTCTGGTGTTATTATTCCATCTTTTAAACCCGCAAGCGCATCTATTATTTTAAATATTGAACCAGGTGGAATTTGATATGATAATGCACGGTTTACAAGCGGTAATGAAGGATTGTTTAAATTTTTCCAAGTTTCATTTGATAATCTGCTAGTGAAAAGATTATTATCGTAAGAAGGTGAATTATATAATGCTAAAATTTCTCCGTTATTTACATCAATTACCACTGTGGAACCTTGGTGGTCTTTAAATATCTCTGCAATTTTCTTCTGTAAATCAACATCAATTGTTAGCTGTATATCTTGTCCATCTTGCTGCGGTATGCTAGATAACTCTCTCATGATACGCTTCTTAGAATTTATTTCCTGCTCAGATTTTCCGGTCTTGCCTTTTAATACATGATCATATGTATATTCAATTCCACTAACCCCTGCTTCATTTATGTCTTGCTGTTTTTTTGTATATCCGATTATATGAGAACATATCGAACCAAACGGGTAATAACGTTTATAAAGAGCAGTTATTTTTGTATCTGATGATTTTGTTGTATCAGGTTTAATTTCTGATAACATCTGCAAATCAACTTCCCTAGTAAAGGTTTTTTGCCCATCAAATAAAACAATATACGAAATTTTGTTTACTGCGAGTTCAACGCTATTCCTATCCAAAATCCTGCCTCGTTTAGGCACAATAGTAACAACTTTTGTCCTATTATTATTGGATAGCACTTCATATTTTTGTCTATCTCGTACTTGTAAAGTATACAACCTATAACTAAAAATAGCAGAAATAGTAAGCTGAATACCACCTAATATGAATGCCCTGCGGTTGAAGACCTTGTTTTTTGTCCACATAGAATTCCTTTAGAATGCACTCCTTCTCCTTTTATTGGCATATTTCTAGCTTTCACCACATCACAAATCCTCTTTTCCCAATCACTTAAGGTAACAAGCTCATAACCCCATTTTTTTAGTATTTTAATAATCTGAGGTAAAGCTTCAACTGTATTTGATTTGTTATCGTGATCATGGAACAATATAATCGCTCCATTATGTACATTGCTTAAAACTCTTTCAACCAGAATCTCTGATTTATCGCCTTGCCAGTCCAGAGAATCAACTGTCCATAGTATGGAACACATATTTAATCGATTAGTATTTTCGATCAAATTATCATTGTGACATCCATATGGTGGACGAAACCATTTTACATTCTGTTCTGTTGCATTTTTAATTGCCACATTTGTCTTTTCCAGTTCTTGCAATTGCTCCTCACTTGAAAGTGATGTCAACTTCCTATGCGACCAAGAATGATTACCTAATTCATGACCTGCTTTATGGATTTTGTTTACTATTTCAGATGTTTTTTTATTTATACGCTCACCAAGCACAAAAAATGTCGCTTTTGTTTCATTGCTCTCTAGAATATTAATAATATCTCCTGCTCTATTATAAGACGGTCCATCATCAAACGTAAGTGCAACGAACTTATCTTTGTTATTCAATAATTTCTTTATATTACTTAAATTTCTATATGATAGATCCAAATCACAACTGAGCCCACGATATGGTAAGTTAAAGTTACAATCACTACAGAAAACTGCGCTTGAATATAGCAAAAGAAAAGCGATTATTCTTATAAACATATATAATCAGCAAAGTGATAGAGTACTACACTTTTTTGCTAAATTAAACCACTTTTAACAGCTACTGTTTACTTCGTTACTTTATCAATATATTATATTAATAACTTTATATAATATAGTATGATTGCAAATATAAATACCGTTGCACTTCAGGGAACCAGCACAGTAAATGTTAATGCACAAATTCACATGGCAAATGGTATTCCAGCTTTTAATATTGTTGGCTTGCCGGATAAAACTGTTGCAGAATCCAGAGAGCGTATCAGAGCAGCGTTAAATTCAATCAATCTTCTGTTACCTCCAAAAAGGATTACGGTTAATCTTTCCCCTGCGGATTTGCTTAAAGAAGGTAGTCATTATGACTTAGCTATTGCTGTTGGATTACTTGTTGTAATGAATGTGATACCAGTTGAAAAAGTTCAGTCTTATATCATTATGGGTGAGCTTGCACTAGACAGCAGAGTCATACCAATCTCAGGAGTACTTCCAACAGCAATCAGTGCAAAACAGGTAAATAAAGGAGTAATTTGCCCAAGGGGAAATGGAGTAGAAGCTTTATGGGTAAAGAATGTTTCTATTCTGGCTATAGAGAAATTAACGGATATTATCAGACATTTTAAGGGTGAGCAGTTAATTCAGCCGGTAACTTTTAACTATAGCGCTGCACCCAAAGAAAAAAATTCAGTTCCAGATATAAAGGATATTAAAGGTCAAGTTGTTGCAAAAAGAGCAGCTGAAATTGCAGCAGCAGGTGGACACAATATGCTTCTTGTTGGACCTCCTGGTACTGGAAAGTCAATGCTTGCTAAGCGATTTATAGGGCTATTACCCGATTTGACTGAACAAGAGATGATTGATGTTAATATCATCTCTAGCATAACAAAAGCCGGTAACGAAACATTTAAAGTAACTCGTCCCTTTCGTGAACCTCATCACTCATGCTCAATGTCAGCGATGATAGGAGGAGGGAAAAATGCAAAGCCTGGGGAAATCACCATGGCTCACAATGGTGTGTTATTTCTTGATGAGCTACCTGAATTTCCAAGGCTTGTGCTTGATTCTCTATGCCAACCACTTGAAGATAGAAAAGTTACTATTGCACATGCAAATGCTCACATTACTTATCCAGCTAATTTTCAACTTATAGCTGCAATGAATCCCTGCAGGTGCGGTTACTTAGGTGATGCAAGTAGATCGTGCAACAAAGCTCCAAAATGCGGCACAGATTATAGAAATAAAATATCAGGACCTTTGCTTGATAGAATAGACATATGCATTGAAATGCCAAACGTTAGAATACTTTCTCCTGAAATCTCTGTGGAGGGAGAAAGTACCGAGGTTATAAGAGGAAGGGTGATAGCAGCGAGAAAAATTCAAACTGAGCGTTATAGTAAATTTAATATTCGTTGCAATGCAGAAGTCAGTGGTGAAGCATTAAATAAATTCACTGAACCAGATCAGGAAGGGTTAGAATTGCTAAAATACGTACTGAAAGAAAATTACATTTCCAATCGAGGCTACACACGCGTATTAAGAGTCGCAAGAACCATTGCAGATCTTGTAAAAAGTGAAGAGGTAAAGAAAGCACACATTGCAGAAGCGCTGAATTACAGAATAAGAATGTATAAATAAATTAATCTGCTTGACAGAAAACTTTTTTTTGCCATATACTACCATTAGTGAAATTTTAATATTTTAGGAGTACAGTTATGCCGACAGTAAAAACAATCAAAGATAAAGTTAAAGAAGTTTATAATCAGGGTTATGGTTTTGTAACAAAACATCCGTATAAAACAGCTGCCACTTTTGTAGCAATTGCAACAGTAGCTTCGCTTACGGCTGCTTATTTCTTAAGTCCAGCTTATGCAACTTTTGTTGGTACAGTTGGAACAAAAGCTGCAACACTTGTTAGTCCTGCTATTACTACAATGTCTGCATTTGCAGTTGCTCATCCACTTGTTGCTAGTTTGGTAGTTCTTGCTGCAGTAGCAGCTTTAATAACTGCACCTGTGTATGCATATAAAAACAGTAATAAGGCAGCTCAAATTGAAAAAGTAAGTGAATTAGTTGAGAATCAAGAACCAAGCAGCGAGATAAAAGTAGGTGAAATTCAAAAAATACTTGGGGTCCAGCAATCAACATCTACTGTTTAATTAGTAGCAACTTCCAATAAAAAGGGATAGGCTTCTGTCCCTTTTTACAGTTTTTTTTTGCATCTTAATCATTATATCTACTGGTTAATAATGTTAAGAATAAGTAAATCTTGTTCACTATTTGCATATATCAAAATGAAAAATGTTTGCATATTGTTAAAAAAGCAGTAACTTGTTATCAAGTGAATTCACTAATATTTGAGTAATTTAAATGTCAATTGACCTTAGTTTACCAGAATTACCCATATTGCACCCAAGGATTACCGTTGTGGGAGTGGGTGGTGCTGGTGGAAATGCTGTGAACAACATGATTCAATCCAATTTACAAGGAGTAAATTTTGTTGTAGCAAATACCGATGCTCAAGCGTTAGAGAAGTCATTATGTGATAAAAAAATTCAGCTTGGTATTAACTTAACTAAGGGCCTTGGTGCTGGTGCTTTGCCTGATGTTGGTAAAGGTGCAGCAGAAGAATCAATTGACGAAATTATGGAGCATATAAAAGATAGCCATATGCTCTTTATCACAGCAGGGATGGGTGGTGGTACTGGAACAGGTGCTGCACCGGTAATTGCAAAAGCAGCCAGAGAAGCAAGAGCGGTAGTTAAAGATAAAGGAGCAAAAGAAAAAAAGATACTGACTGTTGGAGTCGTAACTAAGCCGTTCGGTTTTGAAGGTGTGCGGCGTATGCGCATTGCAGAGCTTGGACTTGAAGAGTTGCAAAAATACGTAGATACACTTATTGTCATTCCCAATCAAAATTTATTTAGAATTGCTAACGAGAAAACTACATTTGCTGACGCATTTCAACTCGCCGATAATGTTCTGCATATTGGCATAAGAGGAGTAACTGATTTGATGATCATGCCAGGACTGATTAATCTTGATTTTGCTGATATAGAAACAGTCATGAGTGAGATGGGTAAAGCAATGATTGGTACTGGAGAGGCAGAAGGAGAAGATAGGGCAATTAGTGCTGCAGAGGCTGCGATATCTAATCCATTACTTGATAATGTATCAATGAAAGGTGCACAAGGAATATTGATTAATATTACTGGTGGTGGAGATATGACTCTATTTGAAGTTGATGCTGCAGCCAATAGAGTGCGTGAAGAAGTGGATGAAAATGCAAATATAATATTTGGTGCCACTTTTGATCAGGCGATGGAGGGAAGAGTTAGAGTTTCTGTTCTTGCAACTGGCATTGATAGCTGTAACGACAATTCATCTGTTAATCAAAACAAGATCCCAGCAGAGGAAAAAAATTTTAAATGGCCTTATAATCAAATTCCAATATTAGAAACAAAAGAATATGCTTCAACTGAGCAAACAAACGAAAGAGTTAAGTGGGGCAGCAATGTTTATGATATACCAGCTTATTTAAGAAGAAAAAAATAATGCAATTTTGGCTACTAAAGTCAGAGCCAAGTGAATACTCGTGGCAAAAAATGAGAAAGGAGCAGGTGACGCAGTGGAATGGTGTATGCAATTATCAAGCTCAAAATTACATGAGAGCTATGAAATTAGGTGATCTTGCATTTTTTTATCATACAGGTAAAGAGAGAGTTATACTTGGAATAGTTGAAGTATTAAAGGAGTATTATCATGTTTATAATTCCAAATTTGGACTAGTGAATGTAAAACTTTTGAAACCTTTAAGTAACCAAGTGACGTTAAACAGTATAAAACAAAACCCACTTTTGAAAAATATGGTTATATTAAAACAATCACGTTTATCAGTTTCTCCAGTTTTAGAGACTGAGTGGAATGAAATAATAAGGATGAGTGATGTGTAATACCTGTTGCCAAACAATATTACCTCAGCACACAACATACAGCTGTATGAGTGTTTGTTTCGAAGTAGCCGATTTTTCATCAAACACAAAGCAGTGCTTGACACTGGAATCCAGCTGTAATGCAACCACATTAAAAATGTTGTGTTTTAATATAGCTTTTATATTCACTCACCTAATGTCTAATCAGAATTCCTGGATCCCAATGTTGGAGCACTGGGATGACATACTTCTAGTGTACAATATTCGTATAGTTGTGTGTATGATACGATGTTCTATAATTCTTCTTTTTTGGGTTCCAATGTCAAGTGATGGGATAATGTCCTTTCTGGTGCTTTATTCATGTTAGAAGTAAATATTCTTGATAAGAGGTGGCATAGTATTACGAAGGACCCACAGAGTTTTGTATTAAATATTATTAACGCTTCTCTAAAAGAATTAAAAATAGATCATTATAAACCAAATATATCAATAGCTCTCGCTGATGATAACTTGCTACATCAACTTAATCTCAAGTTTAGAGAAATAGATAAGCCAACTAATGTACTATCATTTCCATGCGAACAGTTATCTAGTGAATGTGATCTAGGAGACATAGCAATTGCAGTAGATACAATAGAAAGAGAGTCTCATGAGTACTGTATATCTATCCTCACTCACACTGCACACATGTTAGTTCATGGATTGCTGCATTTACTTGGCTATGATCATCAAAAAGAAGATGAAGAAATTATAATGAAAAGTTTAGAGAGCAAGATTTTAGCTTTGCTTGAATTTGAAAAGGAAAAGTATGGTAGATAATACCAAAATATGTTATTTATAAAAAAGGGGTTTTAGCTGTAAAAGGTAAGCAATATGGTTCAGTTTTCTTTACCAAAAAATTCTAAAGTTAATAAAAAGGGCAAGGTTTATCCTACTCCTACTGGAGCAAAAAATATTAGAAGATTTCAAATTTATCGTTGGTCTGCTGATGATGATAAAAATCCAAGAATAGACACATTTTTTATCGATATGGATAATTGTGGCCCTATGGTACTTGATGTATTAATAAAAATAAAGGATGAAATAGATTCAACCTTAACTTTTAGACGCTCTTGCAGAGAAGGAATATGCGGATCTTGTGCAATGAATATTGATGGTACCAACACTCTTGCATGCACTAAATCTATACATGATATAAAAGGTGAAGTAAAAATATATCCACTACCTCATATGTATATAGTAAAGGATCTAGTTCCAGATCTAAGCCAATTTTATGAGCAATACAAATCGATTAAACCTTGGTTACAAACAGATAAATCTGCCTTACAAAATAAAGAATACTTTCAATCTCCTGAAGATAGAAAAAAATTGGATGGTCTGTCTGATTGTATACTATGTGCTTGCTGTTCGACTGGTTGCCCAAGCTATTGGTGGAATGGTGATAAATTTTTAGGGCCAGCGGTATTACTGCAAGCTTATAGATGGATTGCTGACAGTCGTGATAATAAGAAAGAAGAAAGACTTGCTTCTTTAAACGACCCATTTAAGTTGTATCGCTGTCATACAATAATGAATTGTACAAAAACCTGTCCGAAAGGTCTTAACCCAGCAAAAGCGATAGCAAAAGTAAAACAGCTCATGGTAGAGAGAGAAGGAATTTGAGTGTTATTTCTGGCACTCTTCGTAAGAAAATAGTAGACCCTCTGAAGCATAGGGTATTGTTAATACTCTAAACGTTCTTCCATTCATGAAATGTATTGTTTCACCATATGATTCCAGTAATCTTTTAAACAATTCATGTCTTTGATTATTAATAGTTTGAAAATCCTTTTTTCCTAAAAGCTTTTTAGATTCAAATAGGTGAAGCATAATCTCGTGATAAGTTGGATAAGACTCCAAAAATTTTGGATCAAACTGAAAAGTTTTTATAAAAGCATTATTATAAAATTTTAGCTTTTGATTCTTACTATATATCGCTACAGCAATCGATAGCTTCTCAAGCAAACTTTCTTGTGCAGCTAAACAATTGCTTAGCTCAGTATGTAATTTTTTTTCATCACTAATATCTTTTCCATACATTACTATGCTATTAGAATTTTGCATTGGAACTTCAACAAAATTAAAAACCTTAGGTTCATTCTTGTAAGTTATTACACACTCTCCTGGTTTTACGTTATAGGAGCCACTTGCAACAGTAAATTTTTTAGAGCTGCCTATATATTTATCATAAAATAAGTTATAAAACCTTACTTTTTTATTCTTATTGTACTTCAGTATTGGAAATGGTAAAGAGTCAAAAATTTTTTTATAGTTCTCCAATTCTCGCATAAGCTTACTATTTTCTAACTCAAGTTCATTAGCTTTTATCTTATAATCGGAGATATTCCTTATCCATAACAACACACCAATCACATTATTAGAATAATCTATTATGCTTTTACCATAACATGTGCAATAAACCTCACTGTCTTTTGACTTTAAATCTAGAGTAAAAGATTTATTTATTTCCTTTGCCTCAGCAAAACTTTTAATTAAGCTTTCTGATTGCTCAAAAAAATTTACAAACTCATTAAATGAATAAAAAACAGTATTAAGCAAAATTAGTAAATTGGGAGAAAATTTTTCTATACGTTTTTTTGCGTCCCAAATATAAAATCCATCATTCACAGTATCTATTAAATTATTTATGATAACATTTTGATGTTGTAAGTCCTTAATTTTATTACTAATTTTTAATTTAGAATATGAGAAAAAGAAGAATACTAGAATTAGTAGTAAAACTATTTCATACAAAAAAAACATAGTATTCTAAAACAAATATAAAAATTTGTAACCTCTCAGCAAAGAGATTGTACTGAAGAGGTATATAAGTGAAGATTGCCCAATACCCTAAAGCCTAATCTCTTATAAAGGTTTACAGAAGGTTTCATGCAATGTGCTACTATGTATTTGCATTCAAATTGCCTAGCTATCTTTATTCTTTCTAGAACCATTTGAGTTCCTATTCCACGACCTCTGTAAATTGGTAAAACTCCATCGCTATAAAAACCAGCTATGCTGTCTTGAATATAAAGACCGCATGTTCCAACAATTTCGTTATTTAGCATTACAAGAAAAAATCTTAACCTTGAGCTCTTATCATCATAATTCGATAATTGGCGAAAAAATGTGCTAACAATACTAATTCTGTGATAAAAAATTTTAGAAGTGTGTAAATCTAATTGCTCTAAGAGCTCACTACTATTTACAACATTGAACTTCAAATTTGGAACAGCATCATCAGGCAAAAAATAATCTTTTATATTGAGTAAAACTTTTTTTGGTGTGCTAACGTGTTTTATTTCGCATTTTTCTAAAATACCCCCTATTTTTATACGTGGACTTATTATCCATGTTGCTTCTATATTTCGTGCTTTGAGATAATCTAGAGTTCTGCATATGGAAAGCTCAGTACATTGATCTTCACAAAACACAAAATTAAATAACGATTCTCTGGTACCATTTACTGTAAATATAACATTATCAAATTCGTCATGTATTTCCCACTTGGACAAATTCGTTGCATAAAGTATATAATCCTTTAGGTTCTGAATAATTAAGCGTGAATAACAAATTTTTTTATTCTGCATAAATCAACAATAAACAATAAAAGGCTCCTATAAAAACAAAGGCTAAAATTGCAGCTACAACATCATCTAGCATAATACCTAAAGGACCTTTTGTATTTTTATCAATCAAATTTATAGGCCACACTTTTATTATATCAAAAAACCTAAAGGAGAAAAAGCACACCAACAATACAGAGCTATTCATTTCTTGTTCTAATAATATTGAAACTAGAAGTACTGTCAGCAATTGACCAACTACTTCATCAATTACTACCTCTTTTGGATCATGCGGAGCTTTGTAATGTTGTATATAATTGCCTGTAGACCATAATCCAACTAAGAATAAAAAAAAAATAATTGCTGTACCTAAAATTCTGTCATTGAGTAATATAGGAACAATTGGGTAAGCAGCCAAGCTGCCTATAGTACCTGGCATGTGTTTTACCGTGCCAGATAGCCACCATGTTGATATTAATTTATATAAAAATTTCACAATATACCGAAATATAAAACTAATTTACAAGAACAGAAATAGTATCTTCTATAGAAGTATTTTCATATAGCAATCTATAGATCGCTTCACATATGGGCATTTTTATCTTTAGCTTTTCTGCTAAATCAAATGCAGACTTAGCAGTGTTAAAACCTTCAATTACCGACTTACCTTCTGATAAAATCTGCTGAGCACTAGAACCATTACTATTAGCTACTTTAGATCCAAAAGATAGATTTCTTGAATTTAATGATGTGCATGTCACAACCAAATCGCCTAAGCATGCTGGTCCAAGTAGTGTATTTATATCTACATTGCCGTCACCAACTTTTGCTGAGTATAAAGCCTTAATTTCACTCATACTTTTCGTAATTAATGCTGCATGAGCATTAAACCCAAACCTACCTAGAACAACCCCACATGCTATAGCAAAAACATTCTTTAACGCTGCACAAACCTGTATTCCTATAACATCGCTACTAAGGTACAATTTAATATTTTCTTGCTGTAGCTCTGATATTAATTTTAAACCTAATACTTCATTTTGACATGCAAGAACCATCGAATATGGTAATTTTCTTGCAACTTCTATAGCAAAGCTAGGACCAGAAAAAACAGCAAGAGGATTATTAGGTAAAACTTCATTGACTACTTCACTAGGTAATTTTAATGTAGATTTTTCTATTCCCTTACAAGCCAAAATTATTGCTACATTTTTTTTTAGGTTACAATCATTCAATTGATGACATATCTCCCTTAGAGACTGAGTGGGAACAGCTAAAATTATTACTGAAGCATTCACTGCATCTTCAATAGCTAATTTTACTGATACATTATCAGAAATTGGACAATCAGGTAGCTTGTCACTTTCTCTTTTCTCTTTAATTGATTCAAACATGGCCTTATTGCGAGTCCACAAAATTACATTTTTCTTACTACTTAATGAAATCGCAATTGCTGTACCCCATGCGCCAGCACCTAAAACTGATATTACCACTCAATATTCCTGAAAGTATTACTTATAATTTAAAACTGTAGAATAAGTAAATTAAAAATATAACATAAAAGTATAAAATAGTTTAAATATCTATTAACCTAAGTATTCTTTTAATAAAAATAGCTTCTATTCAATATTTACTAAAAATAGTATTATTATAGTATATCTATTGTATTTTAGATCTATTTGTATAATTTTGGAACGACACATTAACTATTAATTAATAAGTGTAATTTCTATTATTCATTAATAAAAATTTGATTTGTTACTTTCCTTGGTTATATATATTACTAAAATTATAAATTATTTATGGGGTGTAAAATATGCGTATATTATTAATTGAAGATGATCAAGTAAGTGCAAGGACTGTAGTTAATGCCTTAACTTCTGATGGACATTTTTGCGACGTTGTTACTTCTGCACAAGATTATAACAATAATATGGTTTCCTCGGGTGGAGACTATTACGATCTAGTTATTCTAGATATACACCTGCCTGGTGATATTGATGGATATGATATACTGTTAAGATTAAGAAGTGCAAAAATCAAAGTTCCTGTTTTAATACTTTCGTGTATCTCCGCTGCCAACCATAAAGCTAAAGGACTTGGGTATGGTGCCGACGATTACTTAACCAAGCCATTTCACAAGAGCGAATTATTAGCTCGAATTAAGGCCATAGTCCGACGTACTAAAGGTCATCCCGAATCAGTGATAAAAATTGGTAATATGAATATCAATTTTGATCACAGGATTGTTGAGGTAAAAGGCAAAACAGTTCACCTTACTAACAAAGAGTATTCCATGATAGAATTGCTGGCATTGCGTAAAGGAGCAGTGTTGACAAAAGAAATGTTTTTAAACCATCTTTACAATGGCTTGGACGAACCTTCAGACAACAAAATAGTTGATGTTTTTATGTGTAAATTACGTAAAAAACTTGAAAGTGCAAATGATGGAATAAGCCACATAGAAACCGTTTGGGGTAGAGGATATGTTCTAAAAGAGTATGTTGACGATGAAGAATACTCTAGTGCTAATATAAGCGAAAGCAGTAGTGACTATCAAGCAGAACAAGTGAAGGACAGCGCATGAAATGCTTTATTTACTTGTTGATTGAAGAAGCAAAAAGGTAGATTTAGTAAGATAAAAACTAATCCTAAAAGTGAGGTAACGTGGTCAGTCTTTTAGAACTTTACAAAGATTTACAACAAAAGATAGAAAAGTTGGAAGCGGAGCTAAAAAGTTATAGGTAAGAAAGTAAGGCTTTAGAGATAGAGAATGACGAGTTAAAGGAAAAGCTCGGTTAAAATTCAAGCTTTGTTAAGTTCAAAAGGAAATAAGAAAAGAGATAAGCCAAGAAGTAAAATGAATATAGGTGGTCAAATTGAGCGTACAGGGTATGTGAAATGTTTGATACATTTACATAGTATGGCTGACATTCATGCATTGCCTAGGTGAAATATAAGCCGAGTTCTGTTTATGTAGCTATTTATCTGGAGTAAATGTTACCATTTACTTCATGCGATTTACCCGAGTAGATATGAGAAAAACATAAAATCTACTTCTATTTAATCTTGCTCCTAGTGTTGGTTACTTGACTACCAATGTTGCCATTGTTATGGTGTGCTCTTACCACACCTTTTCACCCTTGCCTAATAATATTTAGGCGGTAATTTTCTGTAGCCCTATAACTGGAGTTACCTCCGGCGGGCGTTACCCGTCACTACCTTTTCTTGGAGCTCGGACTTTCCTCTGCTGTGTTTATCACACAACAGCAGCTACTTATTTCACCTAGAAATTATACTTTAACATTAAAATCACAAAAGCAAAAGAAAATTTCCTAACAGTCTACATACTAAAAACATTCAGACAAATAGCTAAAGGTGATATTCCGGTACATCATCGCTATCCCAAGATAAGCTTTTTTCACTTTTAGACTCTAGCTCAGTCAGTCAAGATCCTGGTCCACCGCTTGAAGACGATGAGCTACTTCTTGACCGACTACTACTCTCCACCGATATACTGTTTAGCACTGTTTCAGATTGATCCATAGTTCGCATAGATATATGTCTCATTCTGTTATTAGCGATAAAAATTTCTTCATCGCTATTGCCACTTGAAGATGATCGCCTTCTATCATTGAAATTAGTTAGTTCTAACACAGGGGCAGAATTACGACCCTTAACATATTTGTATGCTATGAATCCTATAATTCCAGCATACTTATTATCGCTCCAACCAAAGACCCACCTATCATTCCTGCCCTATTAGACTCTATAGCAAGCTGAGTGGGCTGTGGTGAAGGAGTAGTTTGAGGAAGTAAAGTTGTAGTGAACAAAGGAGTTGTTACCTTTGTTCCAGTATTTGATATAGTGGACACTGTTTGTATAGTTGCCTCTGAGTTTGTTGTTGGCACATTAGTTGGCATTATAGTGATCATAGTCGATTGTGAGGTTGTAATAGTTTCAGCTACTGTTGTTGATTCTGATGCCGTACTTATTTTAGTTGTTAATTCTGTTAAAGGCTTACTCATCGTAGTACTGCTTGCTGTAAAAGTTGACTCAACAGTCGCTGCTGTAGATTTTACAGTACTTGTCTCAGTTTCTGAAGTTACTATCGGTGCACTAGTTGACGTTGTAGCAACTGTGGTCGCTTGTGGAGTAGTAGTTGTTTTTGCTACTGTTGTTGGCCCCACTGTTACTGTACTTGTTTGAATTGTTGACTCTGTTGAAGATTTACTCATTGTGGAAGTTGGTACAATGATAGTTGATGCTTCTGTTGTTAACTTGGTAGTCTTTACAGTGTCGGTTTCTGTTGTGCTAGTAATTGCAGCAGTCGTCGTTTTCTTAGAAGTCACAACCGTCTCTGTAACAGTTATAGGAGATACAGTACTGCTGGAAATAATACTAGGCATCAATTGGCCGTTAATGATATTAACAAAATCACTGAGAGCTTTGATACTGCTTGTCGATATTATCGTTGCTTCAGAAGATTTTCCAGAGCTCTCTCTATTAAAAGTTATAATACTCTCTCCACTTACCGCAGTGACGATAAAACCTCCTTGGCCATTGTCTTTAACATACAATTGTTCTATAGGATCTTCACATTCACAAACAGTAAAATTTGATTTTGGTACTCTCTTAGCAAGCCTTGCTAAATGCAATTCTTGCGTATTAGAAGATTGTTTTTTCGCAAGAAAAGCAACTAAATCATCACCTTCAGTTCGTCTTACATACTGTAAAAAGTTTATTTTTCCTGGATTATAGATAGTAGATGGTGCTATATTTAATTGGCATTCTTTCTTAAGCAAACATTCATCTTCTTTTCTATCTTTCAGCTTCTGAGCCACGTCAATCAAGTCGAATTTAAAGATATTTGTTCTTACTTCTTGGTTTTTAGTAGTCTTTATCTACGTATAAAGCATCGTATTTTCATCCAATACTAATTGCCCTGGATTATTAAACTTGAATAATTTTCTTTCTATGGTGTGTTTTGCTCCAGGTAAAGCTCTGAACTTTCCATTCGTGTCTGATTGTAAATACCAAGAAACTAAAGCTTGATCCTTTAAGTTATGAGCGATTACAATGACATTACCAGTACTAACTTTTACTGCTTTTGGTTGAAAGTAGCTATTGCCTTTATTTGCATCATTATGGTTATTAATGTTTTTTTGTAATTTTACTTTTCCTGAATGCTCAACTGAGGGTGCATTAGTTGAATGTTGAATTTTATAAGTGTTAAATATTAAACTTTTTATGTATTTTTTTCCTTCTTGGTTAATTTCTTCTGTAGGAAAGATAACTCCAACTTTATCTACTTCAGCTGAATTTTCTATTAGTGTGGGAGATAATTGGCCCTTAAATTCATTTGCTACGTTGACACCTGTATCACACTCGTATGTTTTTGATTGATATAGTGAGCTAATAAGTAACTTTACTCTACTGCTTCCATTGCCGTTATCTTGATAGCTGAGTCCATAAGTAACTCCATTTCCTTCAATCAACCCTACGTTTTTTGGGTTAAAACCTATCGCTTCTTTAACTTTTAGTATAGTTGTATTAACTCCAAATAATCTACTTAATATAGACATAATTTTATTTAAAATTTTAATAAAATATCATTATGATTACTCCTATGTGTTAATGTCAATGAAAATTTTAACTAAAGTTAAGAAATTAATACCTTTATAATCTGCAAAGCGAAATATGGAAAATGAGTAGCAGTAAAGAATTCACAAATTGAATGCACCCACTCTACAAATATAATATTGTAGAGCTCAAAAAACCAACAATTGCAATTGTTAACTCTTCAAGTATAATTTGTTGAGATTTACACGAACCTTATTAGATGAAAGAGAAAGAAGAACAGTTTAGTTTTACATCAGACAACCTCAGAAAAGCGAAAAAGTCTATAGAGATGTATCCTAAAGGTAGAGAAGGTAGTGCCGTCATGCCTTTACTATACCTGGTTCAAGAACAATGCGGATGGGTTCCTGAATCTGCCATGCGCTGCGTTGCTGACATGCTTCATATTCCACATATTCGTGTATATGAAGTGGCAAATTTTTACACCATGTATAATTTAAAACCAGTAGGTAAATATCTCATACAAATTTGTAGAACAACTCCTTGCTGGTTGTGCAATAGTGAAGAAGTGTTAAATACCTTTAAAAAGAAACTAGGAATCAATATCGGTGAAACTACTAAAGATAATCTATTTACTTTAAAGGAAGTTGAATGTCTTGGTGCATGCGTTAATGCCCCTGTGGTGCAGATCAATAATGACTTTTATGAAAACCTCACTCCTGAAAAAGTGGAAAATATCATAGCAGAGCTTTCAAGCAAATAGATGGAAAAGTTTTCGTTTAGGATAACCAAGCAATCAGATTCTGCAAGAGTTGGTACAATTAAAACTCCAAATGGAAACATAGAAACACCAGCATTTATATTTTGTGCAACCAAAGCTGCCATTAAAGCTGCAGATATCGAAAGAATCAGAGAAGCAGGTACTCAGATAATACTTTCCAACACTTATCACCTAATGCTTCAACCTGGAGAGGATACTGTGGCAAAACTTGGTGGCTTGCACAAGATGATGGGATGGAGTGGACCAATGCTCACTGATTCTGGTGGATACCAGATATTTAGTTTAGGGCACGGGTCAGTTTCGGAAGAAATAAAGGGAATAAGACAGAAGCAAAAAACTCTGATCAAAATTAACGAAGATGGGGCAATTTTTCGTTCTTACATAAATGGTAAAACTTATTGTCTAACTCCTGAAAAGTCTATACAAATTCAACAAAAATTAGGTGCAGATTTAATCCTAGTTTTAGATGAATGTACTCCATTCCATGTCAGTAAAGAATACACAAGAAAATCAATGCTCATGAGCCATAGATGGGCTGAACGTTCTTTAAATGAGTTTGAAAAAAATAATGATGGCAAACAGGCGCTGTATGGAATTAGCCAAGGCGGAGTGTATCAAGATTTACGTGGGGAAAGTTGTGACTTTATCAACAATTTGCCATTTTTTGGTCAAGCAATAGGTGGATCGCTTGGTCAGAGTAAAGAGCAGATGTATGACGTAGTTTCCTTTACTATGGAACGTTTAAAAAAAGAGAGGCCTACTCATTTGCTTGGTATTGGTGGAATTGTGGACATTTTTCGTGGAGTAGAGCTTGGTGTTGACACATTTGATTGTGTGCATCCAACTCGCCTCGCAAGACATGGTGGCGCACTTGTTAAAGTAAAAAACAGAGATTCTATTTCTTCAAAGTGTAAAGAGCATATTAATTTGCGAAATCAACGATTCGAACTAGATGATAACCCAATTGAAAATGACTGTTTGTGCTTTACTTGCAGAAAACATTCAAGAGCCTATATACACCATTTACTAAAAGCGAAGGAATTGCTGGCTTACACACTCGTTACCATTCACAATGTTTTCTTCATGAATAAGTTGATGGAATCAATAAGACAAGCAATATTGAATGATAGGCTAGATCAGGAAAAAAACAATTGGATTAGTGAAATACCGCTGCATTGTGAATTATATACCTAGTTCATATTTTGTACATGTGCGTTGCATTTTTTAATCTTCTTTAAAAACTTGACAGTACCGTATATATACGGGTATACTAGAAATATAATTTTGTGAGGCATTTATGGTTAAAAATAAAGAAAAACATCAAATAGCGTTTTGCGTTTCAGCCTTTACACTCTTAGTAGAAAGCTATTTATTTTTACAAAACAGCGAAAAAACTTTCAATAAAATGATTAGTGGTATACGCGATGAACCAGAAAGCAAACTTTTTATAGAAAGGATTTTGCAACCATTCATTGAACTTTTTAGTGAGCATAAGCAACATAACTAAAGTACACTGAGCATAGAAACCACTTTATCGTAACTTGGCAATGAATTAATTTCTCCAATCGCAGCTAAAGTAATTCTTTCATGCTGAGATAGCAATTCTTCTGCTGCTTTTTTTATATCGTAAATAGTAACAGCACTAATTTTTTCTATTAATTCGTTTTTACTGATGTATTTATTATAGTTACCGTAGTAGTGTCCTAACGTTTCAGCACGCGAGCTAACACTTTCGCGTGACATTAAAATTTGAGATTTTACTCGTTCTTTTACTCTATTTACTTCTTCTTCCTTTAAATCATCTGTAGACAATTTCTTCAACTCTGTCGTTATGGCTTTCAAAAGCTTATCTAGATTATTGCTATCTGTACCAGCAAAAATCGAAAGCATTCCTGTATCAGCATAGCTAGAGTTGAATGAGTAAATGGAATAAGCAAGCCCCTGCTTTTCTCTTACTTCCTGAAACAGGCGTGATGACATGCCACTTCCCAGTATGGCATCAAGAACTTTGAATGTGTGATATCTATTATCATCACGAGAAACACTAGGTAGACCAATTAATAAATGTACTTGATCTAATTTACGATGTTCTAAATACTCACCACCGGTATAACTTGCATTCTCGCTTTTTTTCAGCTCTTTTGAATGAATCTTTGAGAGAAAGTCTTTGATTAATTGAACAACTTCCTCATGTTCAACATTTCCTGCAACAGCAAATATAATGTTCTCGCTAAAGTAATGCTCATTTATGTAGTTATCTAGATTAGCTCGAGTAAAAGATTTGACAGTATCTTGCGTACCCAAGATTGACCTACCAAATGGTTGATCTTTATAAGCTGCTTCAAAATACTTATCAAAAATGATATCGCTCGGTGAATCATTAGTTTGAAAAATCTCTTGTATTACAACACCCTTTTCGCGTTCCAATTCATCCTCTGGAAATGTAGAATTCATTAATATATCTATTAATATATCAATGCCAGTTTTTATATCTTTTCTAAGAACCTTTGCGTAATAACTGGTGCTTTCTCTACCGGTGCAGGCATTGAAAACTCCACCTATATCATCAAAAGCTTTCGCAATTTCAAATGCAGTTCTTGTCTTTGTTCCTTTGAAAGCCATGTGCTCTAGGAAATGAGATATTCCATTTTGACTTGCACTTTCAGCTCTACTGCCAACACCAACTCGTATATTTAAAGCTACGGAATCAACTTCATGCACTCGCTCAGTTATTATGCGCAGACCATTATCTAGTTTTGTTACTTGTGGTATATTCATCTTATATATTCTTCTTTAAATTCTCTTCTACAAAATCCCAATTGATCAAATGATCAAGAAAAACTTTTATGTAGTCAATTCTGCGATTTTGGCAATCCAAATAGTATGCATGCTCCCATACATCCATAGTAAGTAGTGGCACCTGGCCATAAATTAGCGGTAGATCCGCATTTGGAGTTTTAGTGATTTTGAGTTTTCCTTTTTCAAGCACTAACCACACCCATCCACTACCAAATTGGCTTACTCCATAATGTGAAAATTCTTCACAAAATTTGTCAAAGCCACCAATATCATCTTGAATTTTTTTTGCTAGAAGAACATCATCTTGAGGCTTACCACCACCATTCTTTTTCATTGAATTCCAATAAAAAGTGTGATTCCAAACTTGTGCTGCATTGTTAAAAATAGGAACTGTATTATTATTTCCATGAACTTTCGTTACTAATTCCTCAATTTCCATATGTTGATAATCTGTGTTTTCAACCAGTTCGTTGAGTTTATTTAAATATCCCTTATGGTGCTTATCATAATGAAAATCTAATGTCTTTACAGATATATAAGGCTCTAAAGCTGTTTTATCATACGGCAACTCAGGTAAAGTAAAACTCATGCTGACCTCTTTATTTTCGATGGTATAGTAATATGTGCTTTTGCGCAACAGATAATTTAGTTAGGTAGTGATTGCATTTATTCTAAAACAAGCGATATTAGTAAGATAATTATGTTTTTATTTTATAGGGGTAATATGTCAAGTTCATATAGTAATTTTAAGAAATATGTTAAATTCGGAGATGTTCCTACCAAAAGCGTTCGAGGTAACGAAGTTCCACAAAATAATTTCTATAAATCCGTTCATTATATTAATAGTGTTATTGGGCCAGTGAAGAATGTAGCTCTTGGTAGTTACAAAAAAAATCCTCCTATGATTTGGATTATTACTTTTGCGTTAGCTAGTGTAATTCTGCAACCTTTATATCTAGCATTGGCGTATTTGTCATACTGGACGGCAAAAGGGTTAGCGAAAGTAACAGATAGTTATGATCTTAAGTGCAATACAAGATCATTGATAGATTATTCATCTATGTTATCAAATAAGGCACGGAATCACAGTGATACATTAGCTACATTTGTTAACGCAGTTTTGAGTTATGCTGTTAGTACTGTCATTTGGGCTGCTGCGCTTGTTATTACACCACTAGTTTGGACTATTGATAAAGTAGCAAGTAAGTTTAGTGATGCAAAAAGTGAAGGTGTTGGTAGTCCTTCTTTTTCAAAATAGATAGCCTACCAAGTACATGTGAAACCATTGTATCTGTGTGGCAAAATAAAGTAGAAGAGATAAAGACACCTATAGAAGCAAGAGGATGTCATGCCAGTGCGTGACACTGGCATCCCGATAGAATGTTGAACATTTTTTTGCCTTTCGAGAGCGAGTTCTTTCAACCGAAACACTACATGCACGTTATCATCATCAATTTCAATGCGTTGAACTAATTTTCTTATTATCTCAAGTTTAGTTTCCCAATCTGCCTGATTAAGCTCTCTCAGAGGAAAAACTTTCTACACTGTTTGTGATAAAATCTAATTCTCTCTGTAGCCTCTTTTCATCGATAGCTTCTTCCCTTTGATCTCTGATTCCTTTAACTCCTTTTCCATGCTCTCAACTTCTAAGTCATACTTTTCCTTCGTTATATGACCCCTTGCATATACATAAGCTAATCTTTCTATACCTTGTTCTATTTTATCTGCGCTTTTTTCAATCTCATCCTTTGCCTGCTTATTTTCATATTTTAAAAGTCTAACCTTTGTCATTGCCTCTGGTTCTTTGAGTACCATCTTCATTTCTTTCCATACTGCTTCTTCTAGTATATCAACTCGTATTGATTTGCTGTTACACACCCTATTCCCACCAAAACGAATTGATTTTTTCTTTCAGTCCTCGGAAAAATCTTACTTAGCTTAGCTATAGATGTTTACAAAAGAAATTCAAGTGAGTGAAGAAAGAAAAATTATTTTTGCAATACCGTAGGTACGCTCCACAACTATATTGAAGTTTTTATTGCACTCAAAACCTTCATTTTTCCTCATTTCTAGAATTATTAACGCATTATCATTTAACCAGCCTGAGTGAGCTAACTCGTCTAAAGTTGAGTTAACCAGATTGATATTATAAGGTGGGTCCATAAAAACTATATCGCACTTTGAAATAGGTCTTGGTAATCCGTTAGCATTGCAACAAATTAACGTGATATCGTTCGTAATTCCAAGATCTTCTGCTGTTTTTTTAGGCAGTTGCAAATTGTAATAATCTGAATCTACCATGAATGCATGTTTAGCACCTCGAGAAAGTGCTTCAAATGAAAAAGAGCCACTTCCGCAGAACAAATCAAGTACATTTAGGTTATAAATAGGTTTTCTTGAAGAAAGTATACTAAATATTGCTTCTCGGACACTACTCATAGTGGGCCGTGCAGATAAATTCTTGCCTGTAGTTATTTTTCTTCCACGATATTTACCCGCAATAACACGTAACATATAAAACAAGTTCGAAGTTAACTAATTATTTATAATACACATTTAATGTCAACATAGCTTCAGCAGTCTAATAGAAAGAAGGTTGCTTGTGGAGGAACGCAAGATCAATCGCTTTTCTTTGATTTATTTTCTATACTGATTGCACGACCAATCTCGTCTTGTAAATCATCATGGTTGTTTTTTTCATCATGACCCATCCCTTCAATTCTACTTTCTAACTCTAACTTAATTAAAGTATTGATTTTCTCTATACTATCGAGGAAATTGTGACACTCTTCATCACTATATTCCTCACCAGATGCTTTTTTTTCTATAAATAGACTTTTGAACCCTATTAGATCAGAACTCTGATCGGCATTCAACACAATATTTCTCTCTATAAAACTAAGATCTGATAGTAACAAACTAACCTCTAATAGATCTTCACTTTCAATGTTTGCAAGATTATCAAGATCGTCTAAAATAGAGAACATCTTAAGCTCCTTCTGTGCAATTTCTTTGTCTTCTTTGTCAAATTCTGACGATAGCCCTTTATCATCTATAAGTCTCTCATTCAGAGCTTTATTTAGCTTTGAAAGACTAACATCACCTTGCTTAGTGCTATCTAGTAACAAATCTACCCTCGCTCTGCGCGCATTTAAAACATCATTGTAATCGTTTAACTTGATATTACCATCTTCGTCTTGCTGAAGACCATAATAATTTAGCCCTTTGAAATTACGATTCTTCATCATTCTCTATGTTCTCATTCCTTTCATTATCTTGACGCTCTCTATCTTCTCCGGCACGTATAGCTTCTGTAGTGTTTTTTAGGGTTTCTGGTTCCGTACCTAATTTTCGATTTGATTGATTAGGCTTATTTTCTTTTGATGATTCATCTTCTTCTGGTTCTCTCTTGCGGCCAATAGTGTAGTCATGAAGCTTCTCAAGAAATTCCCGTCTATATGTTTTTGCTCTATAGAGTAGATTATGCTGGTAACCATCCTTTTCTCCTGTAGCAGGGTTAATTCCTATAGAGTCGAGACCATGTTCCCAAGTAAACTTCATAGCATCTTCTATTGTATATCCCAAATGTGATCCTACATATCCTTTATAATATTCTAAATATTTATCAATTCTTCTATGTGCAATATCTTCTTTATCAATTCCAAACGCCCTGTAGATTTTTTCCTCAAGCTTATCAACATCATTTTTAGGTGATGTTGCAAATTTTGTTGCTTCAATAGTAGCACCTACAAGCTTACGTGGCACATTAATAGCATATTTCAGCACACCCCCAACTCCTGGTATTCTATCTAGCAAATTAGCTGTACCTCCAGCTAATCTGTCCGGTACATGAGTAGCCCAATTACCTAAAGACTCTAGCCCTCCACCAATTTTATCTTGCATCTGTTGTTTTAATCCCTGCATTAAACCAGTCACAGGTGATGCTTGATACATACTAGATATATTGTAAACACCAAACCCACCACCGGCAATGCTTGAGCCCATCTGCTGTACAAACTCCTTCAAAGAAAACATCAAAAACGAAAGCAAGAACAATACAAAGATCTCTCCTGCGTTGATTAAATAACCTCTCTGTATGTCTTGCACCCTTTGGTAATCACTATTTTCTTTATAATTTTTGCAATCCTCACAATCTTTACATTTCTGACAGTATTCACTGTTGGGATCCTTATATAAATCATGAAGTTTCAGTATTCTACAACCTTGTTTTTTTATCGCACTCCGCACTAAAGATCTTATTTCATTAATTATTTCCCTATAACTATTGCATTTATTTATATCTTGACAGTAGCGTTTTATTATTTCACTAACATCACCTATCCTTTTCTCTATATTGTTGATCAGTAATATAATGTCTGCCCTCTCTGATGCATGAGATAAACTATTTGTTAAGCGTACTAGATCTTTTGCACTACAGCCATTACTAACTATCATATCACTTTCCGCAATATAGTGGTCTGCTGGATTATCTTTAGTTCCAGGAATTGGATTAAAGAAAGGATAATCTATATAACGAAAACCTTTATTAATGTAATCTGGTGGAAGAGGGATATATCCAGCTCCACCAGTAAACTTTACTGTACCACCTATTCTGCTTAGTTTTTCTATACCTTCTATATTCTTATCTACGTTCAATGGAGAAGCCTCTCCAATAGCATAAGGTACAAAAATTTGCCCTGGAGTCCAGCTAAAGTATTCTTTATCAATTATACAAAAACCACCAAATACCCATTTTGGAGCACATAACTTTATTTCAAGCCATTTATTATAGCACACAGTAAAGCCTAACTGTTTATAAAAGGTATTCATTATCATCGCAGCAAGTAATGACAGCAGGGTAAATATCATAATTGATTGCAAACAGAAACTAATACAGAATTTTATCCAACCCTCAAATAGACTTTTCAGTGGTGAAAATAAAATAGAGATTAGGAATAGCGGCATTATAGCTACAAGAAAAGCTATACCCATAAAACCAGAAAGGAATATTATGTAAGCATACATACACAGCAGGAAATATAAGACAATCCCTATAAAAATTGCCGGTATCATAAGGAGACTTGCCCACATTTGATAATGTAAAAATGCTGCAAACTTTTTCCAAACAGAGTAAGCAAAAAACTTATTAAACATATCCTCCATGAAGCTAAACAATTTAGCTTCATTTCCTTGAGCAACGTTTGAATTACCTCCGGTGTTCATGTTGGGAGCAAAATTAGTAATTATGCTTATCAATTGTTCAAGACCTTTAACAAATAAAACAAGAAAATGATCATAGAAAAATCTAAAACTTCCAGGAGATATAAGCACTATTACTAGGGTGATTTTCATCATTCTGATGAGCATATCATGCTTAGTTTCTCTTATCATTCCAAAAAGATAAAGAAGCGATGAAATCACTATAAATAGAACAAGCAAGGAAAGAACAAAATTGTGAAAGCTCGTACTTTTTTCAGCTATATTTTGAAACATCGCTTGTGCAGCTGCAGGATCATTGCTATCAAAATGCTTTTTACAATTTTCGTTAATCAATAATACACATTTTAGATAGTTATAAACGTAATCAAAAAATCCAAAGTTACTTGGTTTCTGCACTCCGCTCAAAAATTCAAAAGAGTAGCCACCTGCATTATCTAGATAATATCTATCTAATATCTTTACATATATTTTCCATCCTTTTTCTAACCTCACCGTATTACAATTCCTGTCCTGTAATGTGGTGTTATCTCTGTCTAAAGTAAAAAGCCCACTTCCATCTTCCGCTACGGAATTGTAACCTAGATGTACAGTAGGAGACTCAGGGTTACGCATGGATTTTAAATTTTCGTTAGGACTAGAATCGCTAGGCCTTTTAAATAAAAGATAAGCACCATGTCCGTTAGTAAACCAACATGGAACACCGCGTTTTTCTCTGTTATCATCTTCACTAATACACTTGCAATTTACAGTACAACTTGCATTAGGATTACTTGAAATTTTTTGTGTACTAGATTTGTAATCATTACAAATTAAGCGAAAGTCAGGCAAACTATTATCGCCTTGTTTACCTTCAAACTTAGTCGCATATTTTAGCTGTTCCAAGCTTTGCAAATTATAACTACCTTTAGATTCTTTCTTATTACTATTACTCCAAGATGTCCATGCACCATTTACTCGTACTACTAAACTATCTCCATTGGTTTCAAATCCAGTATCTTTCCACTTCACCACTTGATTAGAGTGAAAACCATAATTGACTTCACCAGTATCATAGTCAATAATTTCCTGATCTTCGGGAACAAAGGCATCGTGATCTCTTGAAAAATGAGCACCAACTGCAACCGGTTCAGGACCAAAATAATCAGCAGATATACATCTTGGAAAAGGCATATCATTCTTACTACAACCTGTAACCAGCACACAGATTACCAAAATTAATAACCTAAACCAACATTTGCCTAAGCGTGATTGCATACCTAAACTTTTTCCAATACAGAATAAATTTCTAAAACCTTACTTCAAATATCTTTTTAATTAGTTACTCCATATATCTCATCAATCTTCCTTGACTTGTCCTTTTGTTTTATCAGAATCCTTTTGCTTATCTGGCTGGCTTAGTGTTTCAGATTTGCTCATTTCTCTGCCAGTACTCGCTTTCCCATCTGCTTGCTTTGGTGTATCAGGCAATTTAGCTTCAATTTTGCTACGATCTTTACTCATTCCCTGCTTGATGTTATGTATCATATTTTGGGTTCTATCATCAAGGCCAACAGTTGACAGCATAGCTTGTGATGCGCTCCTAGAAATATGACTAACACTTTGAGCAACTCCATAACCAGAGCTGAACAACGCCTGCGCCATAGTTTCTGATATAGAAACAAAAGCTTCCATTGCACTAGCAATGATGAGATATATAAATGCCTGGATTAGATCTATAGGTAATGCTGCAAAGTGCCCACCAGCCCTTTCTCCAGTACTGAGCGCAACATCAACACTAGTACCAGGACTATACCCAAGAGGTAATATTGATTTCATAAGACACAGATCATACGATAAAAAATTTACACTAATTAAGCATTGATAGCATGCAGAAAAATTTGTGAGGTTGTATAGAACTGAATACATTAACTGGTTTAAAAGAGACAAGGATGAAAATAAAATGACTGGTTGCAATGAAACATGAGCCAGCGTTTTTATCCAATTATCAAATAATGTTTTAGTTTGTTGAAATAGAATAAATACGATAAATAAAGGTGCTAATGACAATAAAAATGCCACTAAAACAGTAGATATTACATACTTAAACGTAGCACTAATAATGCATCTTAAAAACACAAAAGTAGCATAAAGTATTGCCAAAAATGCAATAAAGCCAAAAGATCCTGATAGCATTAAAGACAAAAATTTCAGCCATGTTTCTCCTGTAAATAATACTCCCGCTGTTAAATCTAAGAATGCAAATTTTTTACCTCCTTCTCCTATATAGCCAGAAAAACTATCAACTAAATAAATGCTACCATCAACAAAAAGCCCAGACAAAGTTGTACCAAAGAATTCCCAACTTCTATCACTAAAAGCAAAAGCTATAAATGCTATTTTGAATATTCTTATAATAAAATCGAATTTACTTAATTGTATTGTTCCAAGCATATAGCCAACAACAGTAAATGTAACGTATAGAATAAGCAAAGCTCTTATTCCTTGTAGAAGCCCCTTTCTATATCCTTCATATGGAATTTTAATTCCGTCTTCACCCCCGTCTGTTATGAAATCAAAAATCTTGTTTACAGTTGATGAAATAAAATCGTTTATTTTTCTTTTTAAAAATAAATTTACTGTGTATTTGTTATCTTCATAATATTTGCCTTCTTTGTCCGTAATATCATCTTTCTTTACGTTTTCTACATTAATACCAAAGTATATCTTTTTAGACTCTTTATCCTTTAAATGACTTCCATCTATTATGTAATAGTCTACATTATCCTCTGTTATTTTATCTAATTTCTTTACTTTTTTGAAATTATTAGTCTTTCGAGCAGATGGATCTTCTGGCGGGCTATCACCCAAGTACATATACAATTTTTTGCCACTATCGAAGTTACATGATCTAGTTACTTCAACATGATATCCACCTCTATGAAGAAAGTAATTGCCATTGCTTGCTATAGCAAGCATTACACTACTACCAGGTTTCACCTTTTTATTTATCCCATAGTCATGATTTAACTTTAAGGAAAAATCCCTAAAATTATCACTTATTTTTGAGCATACTAGGCCATCACTTGTTTCTTTTCTTTTTGGAAAACATTGAACAGTATTCTGATCATCAAGATCGCCAATTTTTGCAACAAGAGCTTCGGCCCAGGAGATATCTTCAGTTTCTTCTTCAATGTTTGATATAAAATCAGTGTTATCTTTATTTTCTTCAATCTTTTTAAGTTTATCTTCAACTCCTTTAAGATGAGAATACATATCACATTTGTTGTTCTTATCATAATTTTTGTACCTTACAGAAGAAACACAATTTCCATTAAAATCTATACCTTGTTTAGCATAACATATCTTCTGATAGTAACAATTAAGCTCATAAGAGCTGTACTTGCTTATCTCATTAAAATCACATTTTTTCCCATTACATAATTTATCCAGTCCTATTTTAGTTCGTCGTAAATCTAACAATGCACCATTTATCCATGAATTTTGAATATAATCCTTATTAAAATGTACCTTATTATCATATGGAGTGTAGCCATTACCAACTAGCACTCTTCTTTCTTCTATGTTCTCTTTATTAATCTTAGGAAATTCTACTTTAGTCCTCTTACCACTTTCTCCACAAAAGAACGTTCCTCCATTGAGCATGTCTTTTATTGTAGCTTTGTCTTTTTTATCATTTTCTTCAGCTCTATAGCAATTGTCATCAAAGCTGATACCTTTCCCTTCCGGATTGTCATAATTAATCGTTATCTCTCTGGGAACTAAGCTAAAGCTTAACTTATCACCAGGATTTGCTTTAATTCCGGTATCTACATAACGTCTATTGCTATAGAATTCATTATTTCCAAAGCCTATATTCCCACATATTTCTCGTTCATCAAGACTAGCATTATCAATTAACTTATTACTGTAATTTGGTATTAAATCATTAGCACAAAATACAGCGGGCACAAGTACTCTCTTTGGATTTTTCCCTTCTTTAAGAGGACAAAAATTTACTGACCCACCAAGAGTAAATTTGATTTTTTCATCCTTGCTAATTACTTGACCAGAATCAACCCAATGAATTTTAACTCCTTCGCCAGCTTCACGAACTGGAACATCTATACTGACACTAGTATTTCTGCTCTGCAGCCCAGGTTCAACACAATCCATTGTGCAGCCAGTAATTACAAGACATAGTATCAATAATAATGATTTTCTGCTCATCATTGATTTCCTGTGTTTGTCGGTATTTTAGGTGCTGATCTTTGAGCTGATTGTGGTATTTGAGGTCTTCGACTTGGTGTACCAGATTGCTGACCTGCTCTTCTTTGGATACTTTGTTCATCTAAACCTACTGTTCCCATTAAGCTTTGCTGATATTGCCTTCCTGGTTCGCTTGCCACATAAACACCAAACAACGAATCAGATATTGTTGAAGATGCCTCAACTAAAGCTTTCATAGCATGTCCCAAAATCACAAAAGCCATCATAGCTGTGATGTCAGGTGCATGTTTGGAAGCATAACCATAAATAATACAAGGATTAAAAATCTTTAAGTTAAGATTAAGTATACATGTAGGGCAGACCTCAAAATTAAAGACCGAATACACAATATAATCCATAACCTGGCTTATTAATGATATAAAAATTAAAAGCACTACCGGATGAATTGCAAATCTTGCTAAATTTTTGACCCAATTGTGAAACATCTGTCTAGTATATCCAAATAGAAGGCAAATAATAAAAAGAGGCGCCAAAGAAAGCAATAATGCAACTATTGCTATAGATGTGATAAAAGAAAATAAGGCGTTAAACATCGATAAGCTCACTGTTATCAAACCCCAAATCACCAAGCAAAACGATACAATACCCAAAGGACCGGAGAATATAAGAGATACTATTAGTAACACTGAGTGTGCTGATAAAAACCTATTGAGCGGTAAATCAAGAAATTCAAAAACATTTGATGTTGTACCTCTGAAATTTGCTATTTCTATTAACTGTTTTGGAGCATTAACAAAAATAGAAAATGCATTGTTATAAAAAAAACTCCAACTGTTATCGTTCAGCAATTGGGTAATAACTCCTATCTTTACACATATAATTAAAAATTCATATATAGAAGCATGAGACAATCCAAAAAAGTAATAAAGGGTGTATAAAACTATATATAATACTAATAACGACACTATTGTAGATCTGATGGTATTTGTTCTATTTGATGCTACAAAACTTTGATAAAGAGACTTCACAGGGCTAGTATCAGAGTGAATCGCATTAGTGTCTTTGTAGCTAGAACCGAAAAATGCAGTTTTTACTTTTTCATCAAAAAAATTATATATCGCACTAAAAGTTCTTACAGGTGGCTCTTTAGTTGTAAGGTTAATGCTAAACTGACCCTCATTTTTCTTATAATCACAGCCATGATCTCTTATTCCGTAATATATAGTGCCACTCTTGTCCTTTAGCTTTTCTTTTAAGCCTTCCATATATTGAGTATTATAAACTTTGCTAATGTCTAAAAGTATATCTCCCTGAGTTTCATCGGGCTCACGCTCAGGAAATTTGTCAGAAACGCTTATATATAAGCTTTTTTCTAAATTAGGGATTCTTGTTACTCTTATGTTGAAACCACCCTTGCCCTTACCATCACCTAAACTAAAAGTTAACTCTGGTTTTGGATGGTTACGATCTATCTTATGATCACAGTTAATACATATACCGCCTCCTGGAATGTGTTCAAATTCCTCATTATCCATGTGAACACGTAATAGTGTAATGTCAGTTTTTACCCGTTTTTCCTTTAATACGTTATCAATAATTTCAGCAATAACAGATTCACCTCTAGAATTTAAAGTATTGAATATCTCACCTTCTATACTATTGTATTCAATATATAAGCAACCTTTTTCTCCGCTGCCGAAAGAAAATTTACATATACGTCCGCAGAGTAAATTTAAAATGCGCGTATCTATCTTACTTGCACTGCTCTCTGAAAGCTTGCTACAGTCTACATTTTCCCCTTGCTGTTTTATAGAGTCGATGACATTTCTAATTTCCTCTCTTTCACTTTGATCTAATTCTGAAGACCAGTACTCTTTTCCATTTAACCATTGTGCATTGCCTATTTCATATTTATTAGGACATATTTCACCTTGACACTTCTCTTGATTTAAAACATGTGAAAAATACTCCTTTTCCCCTTCACCGCAATTTTCGTCAATTTTTTTGTAGGTGACCATGCCATTATTGTTTTTACACATTTTACTTCCAACAACACTAAAGCTTATCGCATCACCAGCTTTAAGCGCAAACGGTAATGTAACGTTTCTTACTCCAGGTTCAATTGCAAAATCTTTATATTGCGAACAAAAATTAACCTTATTAGGTACTATATTAATCTCTGTTACTTTTATTTTATCCGAAATATAGACTCCAGAATCAACCCATTTCTGCTCTGTTGACACTATATCCAATTTCTCACGCAAGCCTGATGAATCTTCTGGCTTAATACACCCGCACCCAGATAATAAAAAGAGTATCACAAAACTTATGCATAGCTTAACCAAGTTTTGGTTGCTCAAATGTTCAAACATCTGTTACTCACCTGCGCTCACTCTCCACCTGGTTTTATAGATTCACTAGAGGAAGATCCCGATCCCTTATTATCATCTCCACCTCCTCCAATAGCCCCTCTTGCCTTATTTACAGCCGCAGCAGCAACTTGACCAGCACCTCCAGCAGCAGCTTTGGCAGCAGATAAAGCTTTATTCACCATTTGTGCAGGAGTGCTACCTGAACCAAGTGCTGCTCTGTGATTACCAGCAAGCTCAGCAGCCATGCCGGGAAGAACGTTTAAAAAGTGGTAAAAGAGGAATAATACTAAACACAATTTTAATAATTCTCCGATTAGAGAGCTGCCAAACTCCATGTATGTAAAGTCGAATAGACCAAGTATGCTGCTCTTTTTAAAGCTATAATTTTGCATCATACATGCGAGAGTAGTTTCATTTTTATCACATTCCCCATCTTTCAATTTAAACCACTGTTTTTTCTTACTATATGAGATTTCTGCTTGTTTCTTTTCATATGACTTGTCTGGTTGTTCATTTTTATATGACTCGTCCAGTTTAAAATTTAAATTTTTAAAATAGATTTTATCACATGCTATGAACATAAAAGATAGAAATGCAAAAAGGATAACTGGGTATAAACTGTAGGTAATTAACTCTTTTAGCCAACCATCAAAATATCCCTTAGTATGTTGAAACAAAACCATAGGAATGAATAAAGGCGATAAGATGATAATTACACTAAGCGCAACTAAAGATAAGATAAATACATAGCACATCCACAAAATAACCATCATCATCAAAATGGCCATAAATATACAGACAAGAGCTACTAAGATCTGTCCACCAGCGAAAATAATACCAATCACCGAACCTGCAACTAACAAGACAGGAGCAGCGCCAAGCAAAACCGCTAACGTTGCAACACCTCCAGTACCAATTTTGCCACCAATTCCATCTAAAGGGGCACCTAAATAAAATAAAATTCTGCAATCAAGCCTATCCCAAGGTGCAAGATAACTGTAAGATACCCTCTTTCCTGCGCGATCGTATTCATAATCTGTACCTGACTCATAATTACATATATTTTTACTTTCAGATGACGCTTTAAGCACTATCTCTGACAAACCATTTGAAAGCTTTGTTAATTCCCCGTAATAATGAGACATAGTGCTACCTGTCGTAAAGTAAATCACTAAAGCGAATTTAATGATCAACATGTACATTTCTTGCGGACTACGCACTCCACCAGACATAACTTTTATAGAGAACAGTATTAAAGCTAAAACTAGAACAGCAGTTACAGTATTTTTCAACCTTCCTTGTGCTACAGATAAAAAACTACCCTTCTCCTGTCCTTTTTTTTCTCCATCTTCATATTTTAGCTTATCACCATTTGAGTCAATACCTGCAACTAAATTATCTAACGATTCCTTAATGCATTGCACTATCATAGAAGTTATAGGAATAGGAGATAATGACTTACTTCCCGCTTGATTGTAGCAAGCTTCAGAGACATACGAGCTAAAACAGCTTTTATTGTCATAACCTACAAAAATTTTTCCTTCTTTTTCTTTTTTCCTGATAAGAGTTTTATAATCGTCATCCCTGTTGATAAAACTCCTTTCTTCACCACCTGTACCATCTTTATTTTTGAATAATATCACAGATTGTTCACACATAGGAGCAATCCGATCAGGCGGTAATTCCGTGCATCCTATATCAATTCCTTGCGGCCAAGCAGTTCCAGCTGCCCTAACTTCAGCCAATTCCACACATAACCTACCCATTTTTCTCAGTGCCCTGAACGTTGATCCATATATGTCTTCGCTCTGTCCAGATTTAAGCACTTTACATTCTAGATCGCCATCAACCTTCGGAGACCATGACCCACTTTCATATCCAGTATCTTTCTCTCTGATATCAAAGTCTATGTATCCATCTTCCCCTCTGAAATTAAAGTCATTCGTCTTGAAAAGGTTGCCAAATGTTAAAGGATTGCGATGACATACTTCTATGTATTCACTATATTGCACCCCATTTTTTGGCCAGTAGTAGTGTTCCCTATCAACATTCACAACATCCCAATCAGTAAAGTTTAAAATATCTTTCTCTGTTTGTTTTCCATCTTTTCCTGATCTTTTCTGTAATGCAGAAAAATATTCATCTTCTGTTCGATAATTTTTATCTGTATCACCACTATAACCTGTATCTTTTAGTTTAAAATTTTTATATCTCCCATCATTATCGTATGCAACTGGATGCCTAACAAAACTATGCTGACAAACAATAAGTCCCCCAACTGCCTTCCAGACTCCAACAATTGCAGCTATCATTCCAACGATAACAAGAGCAGTAAATAAACCAGCAGAAGAGACAATCAAAACAATACCAGTAAATATTGCACCAATAGCAATTGCTATCCCAGCAACTGCTGCAGCTGTTTCAAACGCCTTACAGTCAGGATCAGAGGCACGGCTAAAACTACCATTAGAATTAAACCTGCTAACAAATTCTGTCTTTTCAGTACCACTTACTACATCTGCAAATACTGGATATGAGAGTAAAAAATCTATATTTAATAAAAATATCGCAACTAACAGTAATGACAGTTTAGTTTTAAACATTTTTCACCTTTTGATAAAACACAGGCAACCACATCTTTGGATCATCTCCGAGTTCTTTCAATATATCATGTAACAATAGGACACTTTCTGCACGTCCAGATAACACGTTGACCACATCATCCAAATCTTTCAGATCTATTCTAGCTACTACAGCATTAACTCCCTGCTTTACTAAAAAGAATCTAGTACTTGGATCTGTGTGTTTGATCAGTATATACTCACGTTCAGTTAACATAAAAACATCTCGATAGACACTAGTAGCTTTCAGATTTGGCAAAAAAATTTGTGTTGCTGTCTGCTGTACAAGCGTATCACTAATAGCACTTTTACTTGCATCTTCAACACTCTGAGTAGCAAAAATCACAAAAGCATTTAACTTTCTCAGCACTTTCAACCAGTCTTTTATCTTAGGTGCAAAAACTGGATTATCTATTAACGCCCATGCTTCATCAAGAACAATAATAGATGGAGTGCCATCAAGCGATATACTAATCCTATGAAACAAATAAATCAAGACCGGCCCAAGAGCAACAGGATCTTTTAGCAAGCTAGCCATTTCAAAGCCAAACACTCTTGCTTTTGAAAAATCTAGCAAATCTTCTTTATTGTCAAATATTGCAGCATGAGAGCCATCATCATGCCACATAGATATTGCTCCAGCTAGAGTATCAGGGCCCGCAAGTCCTAAAAATGGTACAAGATTTCTCAAAAATCTGTCTTCTTTTTTTAATTTAAAATTTCCCTCAATTGCATCATTAATTCTAGCAATATCTTCTGAAGTGAATTTATCGTTGTACACTAAAATTAAAGATTTTATCCATTCCATCAAAAATGTTTTATTATCAGGAGTATCGTCAAGTTGCAGAGGATTAAAATTTGTCTTAGTTCTTGGTTCTATTATAGTATAGATACCACCAAGTGCTCTTAAAAAAATTTCTGCACCGCGATCTTTATCAAAAAAGAATATTCTTGGAGAAAATTTCATTGCTTGAGCACATAAAAAATTCATTAAAACAGTTTTGCCAGCACCTGTTGGCCCAATTATCATAGTATGTCCAACATCCCTTATATGAAAGTTGAAGAAAAATGGAGTGCCAGATGTTGTATCAAAAACTGTAACAGCATCTCCCCAGTGGTTATTGAATTTTTTACCAGTAGGATAATTATGTTGAGATGCAAAACCGGCCAAATTAAGACTACTTATTGTACCTTTTCTTACTATATAATCAAAATTACCAGGAATTTGCGCCCAAAATGCTGGTTCTAGATTAACCCTCTCACGAACAGGATAAACACCACAATTAGAAAGCTCCGATTCAACCAATGATAAAGCATTGTCCAATGATTTAGGACTTTTTTCTATACATAAGATAGTTAAATGGTGTTCACCAAAAGCAATTTTACCACTCATTGCATCATCAAGCGCATGAGAAATTTCTGCTATTTGAGAAATAGCTTTATCTGCAGATTGTATCATACGATTTTGCTGTATCTGCATTTTCGCAATTGCCATTTGCCTATTTGTAAATTGAAAAGACTGCGTGATAATAAATTCATAAGGAAGTTGTAAAAAAGAATCAAGCATTCCTGCAGAAGTATTATTTCCATATTCTTTGATACTAACTATTCCAGCATATTTACTTTCATTATGAGTCACAACCTGTATCATCTTATGGCCAAAAAATAACCTATGAACTGGTAAGTATCTTGATATTTCAGTTTTTAGTGGAAAAAGCGTATTTGTAACAAAGCCACAATTTACAATTCTAGACAGAAACTCCATTATTTCACAAAACAGTCCGTTTGGAGTTTCTTTTACTCCAAGGACTTTAGGCGAATAATTCCTAAGGCTTGTTACTATACGATTTGTCGTTTCCTCTAAATCTTCATAGGTATCACGCATATCACTTTCCCAAGCATGTTTTGAAGTTACATGCCCAAATTTTTTCAGTAGATGTGATAAAAATTCTACTCCCTTTGTATCTGCCCTACGAATAATCGTAATGTATAAATCATTAATAAAAGATTGCCTAGTTGCGTGTTTTTCTCTCCATTTTAGATTTACATGGTTAGCAAAAAAATTTGGTAAACTCTGATTTGCAAATTCATCAGAAAAAATATTTTTCTTACGTCTGATGGTATGAAAGTACAAACTAAATGCTGGAGATGAAATGCTTCTTAGCATCTGATTTCTGATATTATTTTGTATCACCAAGTCTTCATCATCGGCCGTTTCAAACGCAAAGCCATTTAATTTTATAAATTTAACTAACCAATTCTGCTTTGTTATCAAGGTTGTACTATTCCAATAGCAAGAATAAGGTATAAATTCGGCAGCGTGAACCTCTCTACTTAGAATAGATTTATTCTTTGATTGAATAGCTCTAAATCTCAACATTGCATAACATCAAGTAATGTCATAAGAATTGGCTCCATGATAAAATCGATTTAAACATTTGGAGCATTTTCCCAACTTTACCATAAATAACTCAATAAACAACGGTTCCTTTGCAGAAGCTATATAGCCAAGTCCATGTATACCTGGTAACATCAGGAGAATTACTCTAAGATCATTTGTATTAATGAAAATTAGCATGCAAATTAGAACGTTTAATATTGCAAACATATAACTCACACCAAAGAGCATTGCAGGTCTTGTAAGACCTTTAAATAATTGATTCGTTTGTACGCTGCCAGTAGACATATCTTTAACCTTCTAATAAGAGCTCTAACACTAATACTACATCATTAATTAAAAATCTATTGAAATGAATAGCACTTTAGGTAAGATAATTAATTTAAATTCAATGATTATAAGCTGGCCATTTCAAGAAGCAGAAAAAATACTACAAGAATTCCCTAATAAAAAAGAGATAATATTTGAGACTGGTTATGGTCCCTCGGGTTTACCACATATTGGTACTTTTGGGGAAGTTTTTCGTACCACAGTTATTGCAAACGCTCTAAAAAAAATAGCTCCTAGTATAAAAACCAAAATCATTGCAGTTTCCGACGATATGGATGGTTTGCGAAAAATACCAGATAATGTACCAAATCAGGAAATGCTAAGAGAGAATCTGAACAAGCCATTAACCATGATACCTGACCCATTTGGCACTCATGAGAGTTATGGTCATCACATGAATTCGTTGTTGTGTAAATTTCTTGATTTGTTTGGATTTAAATACGAATTTAGGAGTGCAACAGAGTGTTATAAATCTGGCGTTTACGATGAAAAACTTTTACTCCTGCTGAAAAATTATGATAAAGTGATGGACGTAATGCTTCCATCATTTCGGGAAGAAAGGCAGCAGACTTACAGTCCATTCTTGCCGATATGCCCAAAAACTTCCCAAGTTTTACAAGTTCCAGTAGTTGAAACAAATACAGATAAAGGAACAATCACGTATGAAGACCGAAACGGGGAAAAAATAGAAGTTCCAGTGACAAAAGGAAAATGTAAACTGCAATGGAAACCTGATTGGGGGATGAGGTGGGCTGCATTCGGAGTTAATTACGAAGCTCATGGAAAGGATTTGACTCCATCTGCTGTGCTTTCAAGTCAAATATGTAAAATACTTGGAGAAAAGCCACCGCTTTTGTTTTGCTATGAGTTATTTCTTGATAAAGAAGGAAAGAAGATATCAAAATCAAAAGGAAATGGTATTTCAATTGAGGAGTGGCTAACTTATTCACCCACAGAGAGTTTAGCGTTATACATCTTTCAGAGTCCTAAAAAAGCTAAACGTTTATATTTTGATGTGATACCAAAATCAACTGATGAATATTTAGAGTTTGCTAAGCGTTACAATGAGAGTGAAGAAAAGGATGTAAATAGCCCTGTATGGCACATCCACCAGGGTAAAGTTCCAAACGTAGAAACTTCAGGCATAAATTTTTCGTTACTTTTAAACCTGGCAGCAGCTTGTAATGCTGAAAATAAAGAGATTCTTTGGGGTTTTATATCAACTTATGCACCAAACGTTACACCAGAAAGCAACAAAATGCTAGATAGGCTTTCGGATTTTGCAGTTAGGTATTATCACGACTTTATCAAGCCAACAAAAGCGTATAAAGCTTCAAACGAAAAAGAGAAAGAAGCGTTACTAGATTTAAAGAACAACCTACATTCCCTGCCTATTACAGCCACTGCTGAAGAGATTCAATCTCAGGTTTTCTCCATCGGAAAAAAACACAATTACAATAACTTACGCGATTGGTTTCAGTTTTTGTATGAAACATTACTTGGACAAAAAACCGGTCCTAGAATGGGATCTTTTATCAAGCTTTATGGGATAGATAATACAATCTCTCTTATAGAAAGTGCTACTGAACGTACACTTTAGAGTTTACCTTCTTCCATTTGAGCTCTCTAGTGTTATTACTTGACAAACTTTCCCACTTTTCTTATCATATCAACAAGAGTATTTATCCTTGTTTTTGATACACGCGGTCTCAACGACAAAATTCAGTAAAAAACTCAGATATTTATTGGCAAATTACATAAAATTATAGCGGCTTTTTTTATTTTTCTACATTCAGCCAAATCGCGCTTGTTAGCACATTATCAATTTACATTATTAAAACTCGCTATACGAGGATTCTTTTGTCTTTTTTTATTTAGTAAATTTCTTAATATTTACAACTAAAGTAATTTTAGAGAGCCAGCGCGTGACCAACCTGGTCAGTTTTCTGAATCCCAGTACTGGGATGACAAGAAGAGAGCTGACTTGAATGACACCAAATGGACACTGGGACAGAGGCTACTTTAATAATATTTCACCATGTCATTCCAGCACTTGATGCTGGAATCCAGAAGTTTTTTTGAGCACAAAAGTTATGCTAAGTTTTTCTTGGTAAGAAACCAGTGTCAGCTACTTGAAAAGGAAGAAGGGACTTCTTCCTTCTACTTAACTACACTGTTGCGCCTAACCATACGCGTCAAGTTAAGGAAATAAAGGTATGAAAGAGATAGAATAATAAGGTATAAGTTCTCCCAGATATACTTTTAGTGAGAGAACCAATGAATAAAATAACTTGCTTATCAAAAAAGCTCAAAGAATTTTTTAATGAAAAAGCAGAGAAAATCTCAATTACAACAAGGTTTATAAAAAGAAAGAGAAAGCTAAAAGGTTCATCATTCGTAAAAGCCATGGTCTTGGGTAATATAGGAGTTGATAATTGTAGCGTAGAAACAATGTGTCAATTACTAAACGAGGACTCGATAGATATAACAAAACAAGGTTTGGATTTTAGATTTACTGAAGAAGCAGTGGAATTTATGAAAAGGATGTATAATGAATCTGTGATTCTCTTTAAAAATATCTTGCAAGTTGATTGCAAAATCTTACAGCAATTTAATAGTGTTAAATTATTGGACAGTAGCTATATTACTCTACCTAACAGTATGGAAGAGATGTATAAAGGTTATGGTACTAGCTACAGTGGCTATGAAAGCAATACTAAGTCTGGAATAAAGTTACAATTAGTTTTCGACTACATGAATCAGATAATAGACCAACTTAATTTAACGGAGGGGGTAAGATCAGACCAGGGATATAGGAAACATTTAAGTAATATATTAAGCAATGATTTGCTAATATCTGATCTCGGTTATTTTGTGCCAAGTTCTTTTAAACAAATCAATGAAATAGGAGCTTATTTCATAAGTCGTTATAAATCTGATACCAACATATATGATGTAGAAACAAATCAAAAAATGGAGTTATTAGAATGTTTAGAGGATAAGTTATTTTTAGAAAACGAGGTATTGTTAGGAAAAGAAGCAAAAATTAGAGTAAGAATTATATGTCAGAAACTAACTGAAGAACAGTCTATGGCCAGAAGAAGGAAAGCTAATAGATTAGCAAGATCGCAGGGATATACATCCTCTAAAAGAAATCAAAAATTGTTGAACTGGTCAATATTTATAACTAATGTTCCAGAAAATAAAATTAGTGCTGAGCAAGTATTAACGATTTACAGAGTAAGGTGGCAAATTGAGTTATTATTTAAATTGTATAAAAGCCATATCAGGCTTGATAAGCTAAAAGGAAAGCCATGCAGAGTATTATGTGAACTATATGCTAAATTGTGCGCAATTCTTATATTTCACGGCATAGTTGGTTGCACAGAAGTGAAAAAGAATACAGAACTTAGCTTAACAAAGGCATTTATTGAGCTAAAAAGGCGGGTTAGAGAGTTATTTTTAGTATTAACCAAAATTAATAGTTTAAAAGCATTTCTTAAAAAACTCACTATAACTTGGTCGCTATTTTCATTAAAAGACAAACGTAGAAGGGCTAGAGTATCCACTTTAACCTCTCTAAATTTGCTCACAATCTCTTAACTTGACGCGTATGGTCCTTATCTCCGTACTGCATAGCTTCTGATGCTATTTTGTATTGAAGGATTACATTTCCTATACTATTATTTATTTCATTAATATTTGCTCCAGCACTAATAAGTAACGTCATTACATTATGATCAAGATTTGTTACTGCATACTCTAAAGCTCGATTTAAAGTTTGATCATTATTCAAGTCAAATGACCCCTTGTTCCTAAAAGGATTAATTTTAGAAAAGAGTTTTTCAAAGCTGTTTACTATATTATGAAGACTTAAAGCTAGCCTCACGCCTATTATATTGCTATTTCTAGCGGATTTAATTAAAAAACTATCTACTATACCCATGATTGTACCCCTCTATACAAAAGCTCACCATTCTGGTACAATTTTAAACTATAACGATTTATTTTATATTAATAACCGCTTTTCACACCCACTTAACAAGAGGCGGCATCGACATCATAATTGCATCGGGGTTACCATTAGTCATTAAACCAAACCTTGTACCACGATCATAAAGAAGATTGAACTCCACATATCTGCCACGTTTTATCAATTGTTCTTCTCGTTGTTCTTTTGTCCAAGATTTTTGCATATGTTTGTGTATGATGTGTAAGTAAATTTCTAAAAAGGCTTCACCTACTGCTTTTGTGAACTCAAAATCATTTTTCCAGTTGCCAGAAGTTAGATTGTCATAAAAAATTCCACCAATACCACGTGGCTCTTTTCTATGTTGTAAAAAAAAGTAATCATCACATTGCTTTTTAAATTTCGGATAATATTCGATGTTGAACTCATCGCAAGTTGCTTTAATTGATTCGTGAATATACTTGCAATCTCCCTCATCTTTATAAATTGGAGTAAAGTCCATTCCTCCACCAAACCATTGTTTTGAGGTATATATCAGCCTTGTGTTCATATGTGCTGCAGGGATAAGGGGAGATTGCATGTGAGACACTAAAGATATACCGCTTGCCCAAAACTCTCCATTGCTTTCACTTGCACCAGGAATTTCATTAATGGCTGAGTCTTCGAGCTTTCCGTATACTCTTGAAACGTTTACTCCAACTTTTTCAAAAATATTACCAAAGATAATTGTAGATTCACCACTTCCTCCACCTGGTCGGCTCCACTTTCTTTTTTCGATTTTTGGTTGTGTGAATGACTGTACCTCAATTGATAAGAAAGATTCGGTGATCTTGTTTCTCAGTGCGCAGAACCATTCAAATGCTTGTGTCTTTTGTTTTTCCATAATGCCTTCTGTTGGCTTATTAATATTATTGTACTCTATATTTACAGGACTTAATTAGATTGGGATAGTAACTACCCATCAAGGATGTTAATAAATCTATAATAATTAAATCAATATAGTAGAATATTTTTATATGTGCAAGGATGCCAAGCAATAATAATGAGTAAAAGATACATAGATAACAAAAAAGAGAACAGAGTTGACTTCATACTAAGAAATTATGGGATGTCAATTATTGTGATGGCAGTCATTATGTTCTTACCTCCAATAGCAATATCAGTACTCTATTTTTCTAATGTATATAGTCAGCATGTTAATATAGAGATTAATTTATTAATTAGCATTCTAATGACTCTCTTTGTGGTATATAATATAAAACGTTACAAGTATCTACTTAATATCATAGAGTTTCAAAATGCAATATTTGCAAATGCGCTGAATCATAATACAGAGTTTTGTCTCATTTTACATAAAGATGAGGGTATTATTTATGCTGATGCGAGGTTCTACGAAAGGTTTAAAGATCACATAAACGATGATGTTACGCTAGATAAAATTCTTGAAGCAGGAGATGTGTCAGAAAAAGACAGAAAATCACTCTATCATGCGTTAAGAAATAACACTTCTGTAAAAGTATGCATTTCCTTAAGCAAGAAGAGTAGAATATCTAACTTTCTTTTGCTCTCTGAACCAATACCGGATAATCCACAAATTGCTATAAATAGTAATAAGACTTTAAATTTATCATTAGCCCCAATAGCAAGACCGAGTGGGTATTTTGTACTGAAGGCAACACAGGTAAACAAAGAGCAGGTATATGAAGAGTTGATAGAGAAACACAATATAGCAACTTACGTTGCAAATACAAAAGGAGGTATCTTATCTGTAAATAAAAGATTTTTAGACATGTTTGAACTAAAAAAATTGGAAAAAGGTAGCTCAATCAATGATTTTATATCTCAATCTAAGTATGACGATACAATAACCAAAAATGAAATTATGTTTTTTACTATAAGCGGTGCTCCATTTAAGGCTTATATGAGTACTGCTATATTTTGTGATAAATACAATCATAGCTATATACACGGCTTTATAACACCAACTGAATCAAATATTGTTGATTATCAACTACACCCTTGTTTTACAAATTCGTCAATTGCTATTGCACAATGCGACATAAATGGCAATTTTATAAAGAAAAATATAGCATTAGTAAAACTTGCGGGGTCAAATAATGGTTCTATCTTTGCATTGATATCAGATGGTTATCATATGAAAGTGCGTGAATATTTTTCAAGTAATAGGATAAATAATGCGTCCTTTGATGTGCAGCTCAATGGCGGTAATAACATGAAAATATATTTTAATAAGTTTCTTCATAATAAAGTGATGTTCATACTTTGTTATTTTATTGATAATACTGAACGTAAAAAACTAGAGATAAAACTTGAGCATTATCAAAAGGTGCAAGCTATAGGGCAATTAGCAGGTGGTATTGCACATGATTTCAATAATATATTAACCGGAATAATAGGATTTTGTGATTTGCTTTTACTCCAGCACTCAGCTAGCGATCCATCTTTTGGAGATATAATACAGATACAGCAAAATGCAAAACGTGGGTCAAATTTAGTAAGACAACTGCTTGCTTTTTCAAGAAGACAGACTTTGCAGCCAAAGATTATTAATGTAAATGGTACGATAGCTAATCTTTATGAAATGATCAAAAGATTAATAGGTGAAAATATAAAATTTAATATTTATTATGGTAGCGATTTGGGTGCTGTTAGGGCTGACCAAGGACAATTAGAGCAAGTTATGCTTAACTTAGCAGTTAATGCTGGTGCTGCTATGGAAAAGGGGGGAGAGTTAACTATACGAACCTTTAATCAAAAGGTTGATTCATTAAATTCTACACCTCAGGATATGTTTTCTCCAGATAAGGAAACGATTGAACATGGGAATTATGTTGTGATTGAAGTGATTGATACTGGATGTGGAATGACGAGTGATATAATTGAAAAGGCATTTGATCCATTTTTTTCTACCAAAGATATTACTTCTGGTACAGGTCTTGGCCTCTCTACTGTATATGGCATTATTAAACAAACCGAAGGATACATCTATGTTGCTAGCAAAGTGAATCATGGAACTAAATTTAGCATATTTTTGCCCATAGTTTACATATCGGATGAAAATGATAAAGAGGAAGATAGTAAAGAAATAGAGAAACCGGTAGAGATTAAAGGTAATGGTATAATTTTATTAATTGAAGATGAAGATTCAGTAAGGGAATTTACTGCTAAGGCTCTTACAAGAAAAGGATTTAATGTAATAGAAGCGAGTATAGGCAGCGAGGCACTAGAGATCATTAGAAAAAAAAATCAACACATAGATCTAATAATCACTGATGTAATCATGCCAGAGGTGAGTGGTCCAGAAATAGTTAAAGAAACATTGATACATAGGCCAAACATCAAAGTTATTTTTATTTCTGGGTATGCAGAGGATGCTTTTTTAAAGAGCGATGAAATCAATATAGAAGACTTCCATTTTTTACCCAAACCATTTACTCTGAATGAGTTAGGAAATAAGGTTCAAAGTGTGTTACACAAGACAAAAAAAGGCAGTTTACTTTGAGCATGATTGGCAACAAAAAAATTTTTCTAATGCAAAAATTTCTTGCATATATACAATAGAGTTATTTTATACATAAGATAAAAGGTGTGAGCAAGATCATTGCAGTAGTAAATCAAAAGGGTGGAGTTGGTAAAACTACAACTAGTATAAATTTATCAACAGCCTTTGCTGCTGTGGGAAAAAGTACTTTACTGGTAGATCTTGACCCTCAAGGAAATGCTAGTACAGGACTTGGGATTTCTTATCGTAGCAGGGAAGAAAAAAATATATATAAAATACTGCTGAGCAGCGAAAGTGAATTGGTGGAATCGGCAATTTTCAATATAAAGGAAATTCCAAATCTATCGCTGATTTCATCAGTGGTTGACTTATCAGCTGCAGAAATTGAGCTATCACAACTTGAGCAGGGAAAATTCGTACTAAAAGATACGCTAGAGAAAGTACGTAATAATTATGAGTACATAATTATCGATTGTCCTCCATCACTTGGTCTGCTTACTATCAATGCTCTGACCGCTGCTGACTCGATTATTGTTCCTCTTCAGTGTGAATTTTTCGCTCTGGAAGGATTGAGCCATTTAGTTAAGACTGTAGAGCTGATAAAAAGAAACAACCTAAACCCTTTCCTGTTAATAGAAGGAATATTGCTCACAATGTATGACAGACGCAACAAACTTAGTGAGCAGATTAAAAATGATATTTGCCAATATTTAAATGATAAAGTATATAAAACTATTATCCCCTTGTATGAGACCATTATTCCACGTAATGTACGGTTATCAGAAGCGCCTTCTCATGGAAAACCTGCTATTGTATATGATCTTAAGTGTCCTGGTGCACAAGCATATATAAGTTTGGCAAAAGAAATTTTAAAGAAACACATGAGCATCTGTAAAGAGAAAAAGCTGATAAGTGAGGGTGCAGCGTGAAGGACAATAGGCGCTTAGGTAGAGGTCTTGCTGGCCTCATAGGCGATAATTATGGTAATAAAGAAGATCGGTTACCTATTTCATTACTACACCCGAGCAAATTTCAGCCGAGAAAATATTTTGATGAGGAGTCATTAAAAGAACTTGCAGGTTCGATAGAGAAAAATGGTATAATACAACCTGTTGTGGTGCGCAAAGATCCAAATAATGAAGGTTATGAAATAGTAGCAGGGGAACGTCGTTGGCGAGCAAGTAAGGTCATAAATCTTGATAGTGTGCCGGTTATCATAAAAGATTTAAATGACAAGGAATGCTTAGAAGTATCGATAATTGAAAACATACAGAGGCAAGATATTAATCCAATAGAAGAAGGTGAGGCGTACAGAAAACTAATAGATGAATTCTCCTATACACACGAAGAATTAGCCTTAACTTTAGGTAAAAGCCGCAGTCACATAACCAATATGATACGAATGCTGTCACTCCCTAATGGAGTAAAAACAATGATCAACGAGAAAAAATTGTCTATGGGTCATGCAAGAGCATTGATTAATGTTGAAAATGCGGAAAGTATTGCAGAAAGAATAGTTTCTCAGGGCCTGAGCGTTAGACGAACTGAAAAATTGATAAAAGACTTACAACAAAATAACGACCGAAAAGAGCATAAGTGTACTAAAAATCAAGATATGGCAGCATTAGAAGGAGCTATATCTTCTCAGCTTGGTTTAAAGATCAAAATTAATGAAAGTAATTCTAAGGGTAAAGTCATGATACGTTATAACAACTCAAATGAATTGGATTTTATATTGAAAATTTTGAATAGAAGACTTGAATCAGCTATTAATGTCGAAAGTAGCTCATAGAAATTTCTTGACAAACCTTCCCACTTTCCTTGCAATGGAAGTGAAATGGTGGAGTTTGTCAAGTAAGTTATTTCGTTTCTACCTTCAATAAAAATTTGCACGCAATAGCACAGAAGCATACGTTGCTATTCCCTCATTTCTGCCAATAGAACCTAATTTTTCCGCTGTGGTTGCTTTGATACTTACGAATTCACCATTAATTTCTAATATTTTTGATATGAATTCCTTCATTCCTGCTTTGTAAGGCGATATTTTAGGCTCTTCACAAACTATAGTAATATCTAAATTAGACACGCTATATCCTTTTTCCTGTGCTTTTTTAGCAGCAAAGTCAAGAAAATGAGATGAATTGCAATCCTTCCATTTAGAGGAATTAGGAGGAAAATGTTCTCCTATATCGCCACATCCTAGTGCTCCGAGTATTGCATCAACGATTGCATGTATTGCAACATCACCATCGGAATGTGCCTCTATTGCCATATTATGCTCAATTTCCACACCGCAAATTTTTATAAAGCTCTTAGCATCATTTTGAATTTTAACAAATTTATGTATATCATAACCGGTTCCGACACGGAATTTTGGCTCTCCAAAGAGAAGTTTTGCCATATTGATATCCTCTTTTGTAGTTAACTTAAAATTCTTTTTCTCACCTTCAATAATCGCAACATGTTTTTTATGCTCCACCATTAGTGATGAATCATCAGTAAATTCTTTGACTGATTGATGGCACGATAATAATTCTCTGAAATTAAAAATTTGAGGAGTTTGCATGGCTCTAAGTTTTTCTCTTGAAATCGTAGATTCAATGAAATTATTACTCACCAACGATATAGTATCCTCGACTTCTATTGCTGGAACTACTCCTGTATATTGACCATTAATCATAGATTCAATCAAGTTGTTTATTAGAATATTTGATACAAAAGGCCTACAAGCGTCATGTATAATAACAAAATCTGGATTGATCTTTTGCAAACTCTCCAGTCCAAGTTTAACTGAACTCTGCCTGCTTTTTCCTCCACATACTGGACTCAGCAATTTAGTATCTATAGTTGATGACGTAACTTCTTTATAGAAATCTTTTTGACTTTCATTCACTACCACTCTTATGTAACTTATGTACTGATTAGCTAAGAATTTCCTAATTGTGTGAAATAAAACATACTTACCTGCCAATTTTATATACTGTTTAGGGATTTTGGCATTGCATCTACTGCCTACTCCTGCTGCAACTATTAATGCTGCTATCTTGTATTCCTCAAGTCTGTTAGTGTACATGCTTACCATTTTCGGTGTTAATACAAGTTATCTAGCATTTTAAAAAAGTTGATCCAATTCTCAAAAAAGAATATTCTTTTACTAGGTGTAATATATGCTAGAGGAAAATAATACACGTTACTAAGTATAATAAAGAAAATGAGATACATCTTATATTTTTTCATGGAATAGGTGATAATTATAAGAATGCGGCCAGGTATATACAAGATAGATCTACATATCTCCATAGGTCTAATTTTCACACTCATGCACATAAATACCCAATTGCATTTCAAAACTATATAACTTACGCAATAGCTAGTTTCTTGTTTTTAGGAACATCAATACTATTACCAACTTTAATATTACTTACTAATCCAATGACATCTAGGACAGCAAGTTTAGCCATCTTAGCAGCTTTAACTTGCACCTTTTTATCTGTACCACCACTCATGATTCCGTTTATAAATAAGAATCAAAGCTTGTCTCAGCCTTCAATAAAAGAAATCAGTAAATTAATTGACAATGGTGTGAAGCCTGAAAACATTATACTTCTCGGCCATTCCTTTGGAGGAGCAATTGCATCAGAAGTGCTGAAATATTTTACAGACAGAGATATTAAACTCGGAGGTATTATTTTTACCAGCACTTTCAGCTCTTTTTACAATGCAATAAAGCATTTTCCAATTTCTCAGACAAAAATTCTAAGCATACTACCCTCTTGTTTGTTAAAAAAAATGCTTAAGGTCCTAAATTTAGACTTTGATATAGTAAGCAATATACAAAAGCTACAAAATAATGATATATCAATAGCGGTCATTAATCATGAAAGAGACACCTTAATACCATATCCTGCACAATTAGCAAAAGGACTAGAAGATAATCAATCGTTAAATAGAAATTTGACCAAAATCGTTAATTTGAAAAGCTTTGAATATGACCCGCACAACGGAGTTTTATCTGGTTGGGAATTGGATGAAAATTTAGCTGATCTAATACTTAATAAAACAATGAATAGATAGTATTTACAAAAAACTGTATATTTTTTGGTAAATTGACTATGTTAGACATATGCAAAAACGTCATATAACTATTTGTTGTGTACTACTTTTTATAATAGGGGCATTATTTTTGATGCGTCCTATGATTGCTCCGTGTCTAATATCCGTTTTTGTTGCACATTTGTTTAACCCTCTAGTAACCAAGTTTGAAAAATACAGAATACCGCGTTCATGTTCTGTAGTTTTTATAACACTTGCCTTATTGATAGCTTTTATATTAGTTATTACATTTGTTTTACCTATTATATATTTTCAAATTACTTTAATATTAAATTTCTTAGTGAATAAGATACCTTCACTAAAACTTAAAGTGATTCCTTCTGTGCTAGAATTTCTTAATATAAAAACTGAAGATAGTTTATTTGATCACTTGTCTAAAAATCTAGTAGAAAATTACAGTGATTATATATCTTATTTTATAAATGCTCTTAGCATGGGCAGTAATCTTATAATTCAAGTGCTAAGTTCAAGCTTTAGTTTGATTTACATGGTATCATTAATAGCTATTACGCTTATGGTGTTTTTTTATGTATTACGTGATTGGCCTTCAATTGTAGAAAAGGTTAGTAAACTAATTCCCATTCTTTACAGAGAAAAAGCTGCAGGTTATTTTTCCAAAGTAGATTTCATTATATCTAATTACCTAAAGGGACAGCTAAACGTATGTATAGTTATGATGATCTTTTACTCCGTGGGCCTTAGCATAATTGGGCTGAAGCATTCTGTAGCTATTGGAATTTTATCAGGAACATTAACATTTATACCCTATATAGGGCCATTATTATACACTATTATCGGATTTTTGAGCGCCATTACTCAATTTAGTGGATGGTTTGAAAGTGCTGCTGTCTTGCTATTATTTAGTGTTGGTCAATTAATAGACTCAAGCATATTAGTGCCTTTATTAATAGGAAAAAAAGTTCATATACATCCAACTATCATTATTTTAGGAGTTGTCATATGCACCTCATATTTTGGGTTTATAGGTATATTATTTTTTATTCCAATAATAGCAATGTTCAGTGTATTAGTAGAATATACAGTTAATAAATATTTTGAAAGTGAGCTTTATAAAAATGGCTAATTAGTTCACGATAAAAAGAAAAAGGACCTCTGATACATTTGAGAGATGGTGCAACCTGAAAGTCTTCGGTCATATTGTTTAAAAGGAGAGGAATTCATTCAGAAAGAAACTGAAAGGATTCTAAAACTTATTAAACCAGATGTTTTGCCATCTGAGTCTACGCATCAGTGCGAATCGGGCAACCGGTTGGTGCCAAGCGATGCGGACAATGAACCTCCTTCTTGAAAAAGAAGATGCTCAATCGTGAGAGGGGCATAAACTGCAAGCATCATGTGGTTGGAGGGCTAGGCTTAGTGGTATGGTGAACGTAAGTGAAGCTTTATAAGTACCGATACGATGAAAGAGCTAAAGATGCTGATAAGCTCTGACCAAAAGGTAATGTGGATAAGTTACATTTTTCATTTCTAGATGTACGCAAATAATAACTCCACCGGTATAGAGAAGCAACCTAACCCACTGTTGTATGATAGAAGGAACAGGGTAAGCCTGTATTTTCGCCTACATGGCAAGCAAACCGCAAGGAATGCTGATGGAAGTGCAGGTAAAGGAGAATGGAGAAAGCGAATGCCATTTTGTAACGAAATGGATAGAATTTGTAACATTAATTCGCGTGAAAACGAGAAGACTTCCATTTGGTCCCTCGTGACAAGAAACTTTGTTAACCACTTAAGGGAGGAAAGCAGATGATTACAGATAAAACTGTAAGTGCACCTACCGACAACTCCGAAGCATGGAAGCAATTGCCATGGAAGAAATGCCAGAAAGTTATTGTGAGGCTACAAAGACGTATTGTTAAGGCTGTCCAAGAAGGAAGATGGGGTAAGGTAAAAGCTTTACAACATCTTCTCACACGCTCTTTTAGCGGAAAAGCTTTGGCTGTTAAGAGAGTAACTGAAAACCAAGGAAAAAACACAGCGGGTGTAGATCGTCAACTATGGTCAACTTGCAATGCTAAATTTCAAGGAATAAAGCAGTTAAAGCAAAGAGGATATAAACCTTCTCCGCTAAAACGGATTTATATCAGTAAATCTAATGGCAAAAGAAGACCTCTTGGAATACCAACGATAAAAGATAGAGCCATGCAAGCATTATATCTGTTTGCCCTGGAGCCAGTATCTGAAACGATCAGCGACCATCACTCCTATGGCTTTAGACCTAAAAGATCCTGCGCAGACGCTACTGTGGCTTGCCACTTATTACTGGCAAGTCGTAATCAACTACAATGGATACTCGAAGGTGATATCAAAGGTTGTTTTGATAACATTAACCATGAATGGCTCATGAAGCATATTCCTATGGAGAAGAAAATTCTTCATAGATGGTTAAAAGCTGGTTTCCTAGAATCGAAAACTCTGTATCCCACAACTGCTGGCACTCCGCAAGGAAGTATAATTTCTCCAATACTAGCTAACTTTACCTTAGATGGTCTTGAACAGTTATTAGAAAGTCGCTTTGGTAAATTAGGTAGCAAAAGAAGAGGAAAAATCAGAAGTGGAGTGAATGTAATCAGGTACGCAGACGACTTTATTATTTCAGGTTTCACACATGAAGTACTGGAAAATGAAGTTAAGCCTTTAGTATCATCTTTCCTTCATGAGAGAGGTTTAATTCTTTCAGAAGAGAAGACAAAGATTACATCTATCACAACAGGGTTTGACTTTCTTGGTTGTAATGTACGTAGATATAATAAGAAGTTAATTATTAAACCTTCGAAAGAAAGTATTAAAAAACTTCTTAATCAAGCACGTACATTGATAAAAGCAAATATAGCGAACACTCAGGCTATAGTAATTAAGTCACTCAACTCTCTACTGAGAGGATGGGGAAATTACTATCACCATGTGTGTGCTAAAAAAGCGTTTAGAAAGATCGACAATGAAATTTGGCATAGTTTATGGAAATGGGCAAAGAAAAGACATCCTCGTAAAGGATTACGTTGGATAAAGAATCGTTACTTCAAAGTAATGGGTCAACGCCAATGGGTTTTTGCTGCACCCATATGCAAGAACAAACCAAAAGAGATACGGTATTTAAGACTGCTTAAGCTGATTGATATACCTATCAGACGACATGTTACAATCAGAGCGGATGCAAATCCCCTTGACTTAAAATGGAAAAAGTATTTTGATGAGAGAGTAAAACGAACAAGAATGTTGGCAAGCTCCTTTTCAAGAGAAGGTTCTCTACTATTAGTGTCACCACTAAAGTTGATGTATTCTGAGGATTTATGAAAGACAAGCCGGTTCGACAAAAGAAGAACTTAGATAAGGGGCTCAAGCGTAGTGTGGGGAAACCTGCATGCTGCGTTTCTAAGGGAGGGAGTAGTAGTAATACTGCTTCCTTACCTGACCAAGTAAATTTTTATGCAAAAATTATTATCAAAAAGTAGTAATGTAAGAGGCTTTACGTGCAATTAAATTTATTTAACAATAATCAAGTTGATTATTGTTGGCAAAATTATATCGTCTTAGACGAAAACAAGCACATATATAACTCGATAATTAATGATTTATCTTGGAAATGCTTAATTCTGTTTGGGCCTAAAAACTCTGGGAAAACTCACCTTGCTCATATCTGGCAATCAAAAAACGATGCTATTTTCATTGATGTAAATAATTTTGTAAGCGAAATGAGGTACAGCGATGCGTTTATTTTAGAAGATGTACAAAACATTAAAGATGAGGAAATGTTATTACATTGTTATAATTACATGAAAGAAAATGATAAGAGACTGCTAATTACTTCTTCGATTTTACCGAAAAAGCTTAACTTCAAACTAAAAGATTTAAGCTCGCGAATATTATCAACTATCAGCGTAAAAATTTTACCTGCAAGCGAGGAATTATTAAGAATCATGCTAATAAAACAATTTTCAGATAAACAGTTAAAAATTGATCTAAAGGTAATTGATTATATTCTAGCAAGAATAGAACGTTCTTTCCACAGCATTAATAAAGTTATAGAAAAAATAGATAATGAATCTATAGGATCAAATGTAACCATTCCTTTTATTAACACTTTATTAAAAAAAAGTGCCAATTGATTCCTTTTTTTGTAAAGTATTTATTATATATATTAAAAATTTATTAATACCCATACAATAATGAAGTTGAAATCACTATTTCTTTATGTTAAAACTATAATAAATGCTATGATGTAATAAGAATAAACAGACATAGCTAAGGAATATTTTATACGATAGTAAAACTTACTTTACAGGATGTTTTTTATAGATTTGATGTTATAATTGAAATATGGTAAAAATAAGATCAAATTTAAAAAAAAGGTTAAAACAAAGGTTTGTAGTACTTACTTTATTGATAAATGCTTTGTTTATCTCATATTTTCTTATAAAAAACACAAAAAATACTTTCAATCAAATTGAAGTCAAAGAAATAAATATAGGAGCTGATAATGAAAAATAAACAACTACAAAATAAAAAAGAGAATCTTTACATAACGTATTACATAGATACTTTGGTTTCCGAAAAATCCTCTACACAAAATACTTTGGAAAGTTATCGTTCAGATTTACACCAACTTGAAAAATTTTTATTAGAAGGAGGCACTACCTTAGTTGGTGCAAGTAAAGCTAATATTAAAGATTATGTAAACTTTTTACGTACACAAAAGAAATATAAAACTAGCTCTATATCAAGAAAAATATCTGCTATCAAAAATTTCTATAAGTGCCTATTTAATGATGGAATAATAGACTTTAATCCAGCACCGGCTAATGATAATGAATTAAGAAATCCAAAGGTTTCCCTTCCTTTGCCTAAGCATTTAAGTGTTCAAGAAATATTTTTGCTCATGGAAACAGTAAAAAAATCAGCAAGCGGATCGAATAAAAAGATAAGCAGTAAAAGGCTATGTGCAATTTTAGATATCCTTTACTCTTCCGGGATGCGTATTTCTGAACTAATTAATATGAAGTTATGTGAAGTATCACATTTAGTAAACAGTAACGGTAAAGAAGGCTATATAATAATAAAAGGAAAAAGTGGCAGAGAAAGGCAAATCTTTTTTAATGAGCAAGCATTGCAAAGCCTTAAAGATTATTTATCAATTCGTGACAATCTGCTCCCTAACAACAAAAAATCTGATTGGCTATTCCCAGGTGATAAACCTAATAAACCAATTACAAGGCAAAGAGTTGGTCAATTAATAAAGGAATTAGCAAGAAAGTGCGATATTGATGAAAATAAAATCTCTCCACATGTGATTAGGCATTCTCTTGCTACCCATCTACTGAATAGCGGAGCAAATATTGTGCTGATACAAAAAATTCTTGGCCATACTAATCTTTCTACAACACAAATATATACTCATATTGCTAACGAAAAGTTAAAGGACAAATTAGCTGATTCTCATCCTATTACTCAGATGATCAATAATTAAACTTATTGCTTTTAGTTTTGTAGTAAAGTTAAATTCAAATAAGTTTACGTGTGTTTGTGATTGCAAGTTTATTGTTTAATTTACTCCTTATATTATGGGAAGTATTCTATACTTTAATTACTCTCCCTGTAATTTTCTTTCCTGAGTGTGTAATAACCATTTTCCTTGTTTGCTCGGTGAGAGTTGTATTATTCATGTTGCGTTTATTATGTGGCATTAAATATGAAGTGAGGGGAATGGAAAACATTCCTAAGCAACCTTTTATAATTGCATCTAAACACCAATCTCCATTTGAAACATTTATTTTTATACTACTCTTTAGAAAAGCAGTTTTTATTTTAAAACGTGAATTGAAATGGATTCCATTCATTGGTTTGCATCTCATGGCATTAAAAATGATTTTTATTAACCGCTCAGATGGTATTAGTTCTGTGCGTCATATCATGAAATTAGCAAAAGTGTGTATAAAAGAAAATAGAGGCATAATAATATTTCCTGAAGGTACAAGAACAACTATAAACCAAAATATAAAATATCAATCGGGTATTGCTGCTTTATATAGCGTATTATCTGTTCCTGTGTTACCGATTGCTTTAAACACTGGTTTGTTTTGGCCAAAAAGCATACTTTCTCTGAGAAAGAATCCCGGAAAGGCGGTAATAGAAATATTACCTCCCATATATCCTGGGTTAAACAAAAATGAATTCTTGCAAAGTTTAGAAAAAATCATTGAAGAAAGAAGTAGTAGATTAATTGCAGAAAAAACTGATATTGCAAATTAACAAAAAAACTTTATAATTAAAAGAAAAGTACAGGTATTAATATATGGCAAATCATAAGAGTGCTAAAAAAATGATAAAGGTAATAGCAAAGCGTACTTTAGTAAATAAGATGCGAAAAAGCAAAACTCGTACTGCTATTAGAAGATTAGTTGATATAATCAAGTCTGGTGATAAAGAGAATGTTGTCTTGGCATTTCGGAATGCTGAATCCAATTTACACAAATGTGTAAATAAAGGTGTCATTCATAGGAATACCGCTGCGCGTAAAATAAGTCGCTTAAATGCAAAAGTAAAAGCATTGATGACCGCTTAATACGGTTAATGTAAAGTTAGCTGTATTAATATATACTCTTCAGTTTGTATATTCTGTATAAAATTAAGTAGCTCAAGTGATGGATAAAAAAGCATTATTGGAACTAAGTAATGGGTCAAAAATTGATCTGCCCGTATTAAGTGGAACAGTAGGTCCTGATGTGTTAAATATTAAGGATTTATATAAAAAGACAGGATTATTCACTTACGATCCAGGATTTGTTTCCACAGCTTCATGTTCTTCTTCAATTACATTTATTGATGGAGATGAAGGAGTTCTTAAATATAGGGGACATAATATAGCTGATTTGGCAGAGAATAATAATTTTACTGCTGTGATTTATTTATTGCTCTATGGTGAATTACCCAGTTCAGAGCAACACAAAAAATTTCTTCTCAAAATACAAGAATCATCCAAAGTATCAGAGCAAGTTACAAATGTAATCAAAGCATTTCCAAAAACTGCTCACCCTATGTCGATTTTAGTTGCATGTTTTGCAAATTTGTCAGCGTCTTACCATGAAATGCATGGCAAAAATGTCAATGGTGAAGATTTAGATTTTGGAATTTCTGCAATAGCAAAAGTTCCTGCAATTGTTGCAATGATTTATAGACATATCAACAATCAGGAATTCATAAATGCTAATAATAAATTAAGTTATAGTGAGAATTTCTTAAATATGATATTTGGCAGTGCTGTTAATAATACCCTTTTTGTAAAAGCTCTGGATAAAATATTTACTCTCCATGCTGATCATGAACAGAATGCTTCTACAGCAGCTGTCAGATTGGTAGGGTCAGCTGGTTCTAATCTATTTGTAAGCCTGTCTGCAGGAGTTGCTACACTTTGGGGTCCAGCACACGGTGGAGCTAATGAGGCAGTTATAAATATGCTCAAAGAGATAGAGCAAAGTGGAAGTGTAGATAGATTCATTGAGAAAGCTAAAGATGATAAAGATCCATTTAAGCTAATGGGATTTGGACATCGTGTTTATAAAAACTATGATCCGCGCGCGCTTATATTAAAGGATGCTTGTCATGAGATTTTAAGCAAACTAGAGCAAAACAATGAATTACTTGAAATTGCAAAAAAACTTGAAGAAATAGCTTTAAAGGATGAGTATTTTATTACACGTAAGTTGTATCCAAATGTTGATTTTTATTCAGGTATAATAATGAATGCTATTGGTATCCCTTCAAGTATGTTTACACCCATTTTTGCACTTGCAAGAACCACTGGTTGGGTTGCCCAGTGGTATGAAATGGTAAACGATAAAGAAACCAAGATTTGTAGGCCAAGGCAGCTCTACTTTGGCAAATAAACTTTCATTCACAATTCGTCCTCAAATAGTCTAATTTTCTTTAGCTATAAAATACAACAAATTTATTTTTTACTAGTTGATGTCTGCTTTTTTGCAGAACATTGGTTAGGCTGTGATATAGAAGGTTGGTTAAATTTTGTTTTGGGCTTATTAAAAGAAGATCGTCCTGAAGAAGGGCCAAAGCCACTATCTTTAACCGAAACATCACCCTCACCTTCACCATAGTAGTCGGGCCCAAGGAATTTGCTTGAGTTTCCATTATGTGATTTATCTATAACTGAATTCTTAGGTGAATCAACAAAACCACTATCTGCACTTGTATCTGCACTTGGTCCATCCGTCCCTACTTTTTCTTCAGAAGGGGCAAGAGTTTGTGGTTTCATAGCTGGCACACGCGCAGGATCAATGGACAGTTTATAATCCTCATTGATTACAGAGCTCTCTATGATCTTATCCATCACGCAGTAAGCAATGTCTGGGTTAGCAAAATCTATTCCATACACTCCTTTACTGCCCAATAGCGATTTCTGTGAAGTCCGACCTTCAAAGCTATTTAATATATCCATACCAAACATATTATTAACGTGATTCACTTCTTCTCTTGTTAAATATCCCTCCTCATTATTATTACTTACAATAGGAATTAAAACTAAATCTTTGTTACTGCTCAAGTAAGAGTCACGTACAATACGATCAACTGGTATGTTTGCTTTACGAAGCAAATCAACCACTGCAAATTTCAGCATGTCAGTAACTCCAATCTCGCCTTTTGGAGTATCAAAACAACGACATGTCAAGCATATTTCATGCCTTACTATGTCTTTGACGAACTTAAGATCATCAAAAACGCCTTTCTTTAAATATACATAATTCCCCTTCTCTTCTAAAAAACCCTTAGATCTTTTAGGACTATTTTCATAACTTTCCATTCTCGATGAGAATGATTTTACAAAAGAGTCTTTTAATTCTTGATCATCAAAGCCCTTACAGTATAAATAAGATTTTCTGTCAAAGCTCACATCGTATACATTGTTTTCCACATAACCCTGATCAGGATGAGCGTCTATAATACTCTCTATTGTGAATCTTATAAGTTCATTAGCTAGCAAATATTTTAGATTACAAACTACCTCTTTTTCAATTGGCACTGAAAACCTATATCTGCTACTATCTGTAGTCCATTTCCCTTGATTAAAGTTAAAAGGAAAAGAGTCTGTATAAAAAAGATCATTGGCAGCCTCTTCGGCAGCAGCTTTGTCACCCTCATTTTCATTATCTCCACAAAATTTTCTTACTATACTCTCTCTCATATTGCTCAAGTACTCTCTGCCCTGATCAATATTCATATTTTTATCAAATGAGAGAACAACATAATCTTTTTCTATAGTGAGATTAGTAATAGCAGTATTATCAGAAAGAAGAACACTATTAAACGCTTTTACTAATTCTCGATTTATTTTACTTTTATTAGGCATAACGCCACCTCTCTAATTAATCAACATAATTACTTACCACTCCTACTTGTGCCCTGAACACTAGATTGATTTTTCTTTCTTTCCTCTTCACGTCTAATCATGTCTCTAAAATCATCTATTTTCTTTGGATCTATTTTGCTCAGATCAATCTTTACTCTCCCTGAATCAGGTACTTTTTTATTTGGATCATTATTACCATGCATATTAGCCTCCGAATTAAATTATTATGTAATGAGTATATTAAGAATCAACTACTAGCACAAGAAGTTTTTTTACATAAATTTTATTCACCATTTTTATACTCCTGGATTCCAGACTGGGATGACAAGAGAAGAAGTGCTGGAATAACAACTTTTTAAATTAAGTTTTCTGGATTCCAGACTGGAATGACATTAAAGGAGCTACTTGATGATACCAAAGAGGCTACTTGAATGACAAGAGAGGAGGTAATGGAATGACACCGTCTTGAATGGGAGGCAGTGCCAACGATGTGCCATATTGAAATGTTTGTACAGTTGCGACTTAAGTCAATAAGGAAAGGTGTTATTCCATTACCTCCTCTCTTGTCATTCAAGTAGCCTCTTTGGTATCATCAAGTAGCTCCTTTAATGTCATTCCAGTCTGGAATCTAGTAAATTTATTTATTATATATGAAAAGTTATTATATTTATATACTTGCAAGTGAACGCAATGGAAACCTATATACAGGTATAACATCAAATTTGACTAAACGAATTTGGGAACACAAAAGCAAAGCCATCTCTGGTTTCACGTCAAAGTACAATGTTTGTAAACTAGTCTATTTTGAAGAATTTCAAGAGATAAACTTAGCAATTAGTAGAGAAAAACTCCTAAAAAGCTGGCAGAGAAAATGGAAAATAAACTTAATTGAAAAAACAAATCAAGAATGGAAAGATTTATATGATGAAATTGTGTCTGGATAACAGTGTCTGAGTACACAACTGTACGAACATTGCAATATGGCGCATCGTTGGCACTGGCTTCCATTCAAGACGGTGTCATTCCAGCACTTGATGCTGGAATCCAGATAAAAAACCAGTCTGGAATGACAAAAAGAGAGAGAACCTTTACACACCTCTCTCTTTGACTGAAGAAGTATGGTTTTCAACTTTTATGTCCTCAGTTAATCCTCCTGGCAATTCCACAGCAGCATTAGCAGCTTTTTGCTTACTCTTAGCAGAAGACTCTTCTCCTTTACGTTTCTTCCCATTAGCATCCTTCGATGTGTTGTTTCTTTTAACTCTCCTGTGTTCCTTTTGCTGTGGAGCAGGTGGACAGACAGCTAGCTTTGGTTTTTCAGTTTTCTCTTCTTTTGCTTCTTTCTTTTCTTTATTCATTTTTTCCAGTTTTTGTACTTCACTATTTTTGTGACTTATAACAGGTTTAGGTAGAGTGTCTACTAATTTTTCTATAGGCTTTGGTAAAATAGCACGTTCTTGCTTATTCAGAGTGATTGGCATTGGAACTTGAGATGAAAAATTAAATAGGGAAATTGGTGTGATTTCATTCACTTTTGTTTCTATTTCTTGACAAACTTCTTTTGATTCTATTTTTTCTGCTTTTTTATCTTCCTTTTTCTCGGTTGCATCTTGCTCTACTACTGCTGCTAAATCAACTGCAAAAATTTCTGCAAACATTGCAATGACTGAGCCCACGAGAAAAGTTTGAAGCTTCAATTTTAAATTTTGCAACGCTTGCAAACGTTCGAGTATTGCTATTTCCTCTTCCGGAGATAACCCACCACTGAGTAATTTCTCCTGCAATTCTTTTATCTCTTTGTCTAGCCTTTTATCCCAACTTAAGTCTAAATCTTTTTTGAAGATCTTTTTAACTAATTTCTTAAGCTTATCACGCAAAAACTTAATTATCGAAAGAAGCAGATTTTTCTCTTTCTTCTCCTTGAGCATTTTGTAGACTTTCGGATCTACATTTACTTCAAAAAGATTAAAGAGGGATTCAAAGAAATTTGCGAATACCCCTTGACTATTATCAGTAAAGTAATCCTCACTATCTTGTATCTGTAGCTCTACTTGAGATAATGTTTCATCAATGCAACTCGCAGCCTGACGCTCAAGCTCTATTCTCTTGAGCTCAGCTTTCCTAGCAAGCTCCTCCATGAATCCTTTTAATTCATTGAGCTTCTGCTCTGCAGAGAGATCTTGCTCCCTGATTCGATTAATGAAGATTGAGCTACCGTCCTCTTCGTTGTTATTGATTAAAAAATTTCCCATTGCTTTTTCTCCATTAATTGAATTACTGTTTCTATAATTGTTTAGAAAGCTTTTTACCATTTTATCTTAAGTCTATAAAATACAATAACTCAATCTTACAATATGAAGTATTTAATAAGTATTAATCTTAAAAAATATCAATAACTTATTGATATTTTTACATTCATACTATATACAGCCTAGAATATATTACGTAATTTTTCAAGAACATATTCACTATACTTTCTTATTTGCCTCTAAAACACCTGCAAATCATATAATAAAAGAATATTATAATGTTTAGTGTAATACTATACAATGTTATAAAATATAGTATAATACTAGCATACCACTGAATTAATGCTGAGATATTCCTTTGCTTGATCAGTTAAAACACGTCCTCTTGGTGTGCGCTTTACGAAACTGACCTTGATTAAATAAGGTTCTACTGTTTCTTCAATATTGCCAACATCTTCAGATAGTGCAATAGATATGGTGTCAATTCCAACAGGTCCTGAGGTGTTAAACAAAAATCTCAGATAATCCATATCTAATTTATTTAGTCCCATTTTATCTATACCCAATTTTGATAGTGCAGAACCGGCAATTTCACAGGTAATTTTTTTATCATCTTTTACTTCAACAAAATCTCTTATTCTTCTGAGTAATCTCAAAGCAATTCTTGGAGTACCACGGGCGCGGCAGGCAATTTCTTGCACAGCATCCTTTTCGATTTCAGCACAAAGAACTCTTGCACCTCTTTTTATAATATCAACCAGTTCCTCAAAAGAATAAAACTCAAGATGCAGGGGAATACCAAAACGATCCCTCAGCGGTGCAGAAAGCAGTCCAAGCCGTGTTGTTGCCCCAATCAGTGTAAATGGTGGTAAATCTATTCTTAAAGTTCTGGTAGATGGGCCCTCACCTACTAGTATATCTAGGCAAAAATCTTCCATAGCAGTATATAAAACTTCCTCAATGCTACGATTTAATCTATGGATCTCATCGATAAATAGAACATCTTTTGCATTTAAAGTAGTGAGCACTGCAGCTAAGTCCCCAGCTTTACTAAGCAATGGACCAGAAGTTGCACGAAAGCTAACCCTTAACTCCTTAGAGACAATTTGTGCTAAAGTTGTTTTACCAAGCCCTGGAGGACCATAGAGCAATACGTGATCCAAAGCTTCAGCTCTCGTCTGTGCAGCATTTATAAACACTTTTAAATTTTGTATTAAGTCTTTTTGCCCGACAAAATCATCAAGTTGCTCAGGCCTGATATTTAAATTACGTACATCTTCAGAGTATTCCTTACTACATGATATTGACTTCATATTGTTTTAAGCGCCATACGAATAATATCTTTAGTATCCAAGTTTGGTGATTCATCTTCTATTTTTTTTATTGTATCATAAGCTTTTGTTCTTTCATATCCAAGATTGATCAAAGCTGAAAGAGCATCTTCACTAATTGAGTGAAAATGATTGTTATTTGTCTCTAATTTACTTACTTTGCCATTCAGCTCAGTAATAATTCGATTTATGAGTTTCAGGCCAAGTCCACTCACCTTAAGTGCTAGTTTATCCTCATTTATAATTGCCAAAAACAGTTGCTCTGGAGTTAATTTGCTCAAAATTGACATTGCGGTTTTATAGCTGACACCGCTCACTTTAACTAATAAACGCAGACACTGCTGTTCTTCTTTACTTATAAAGCCATATAGCTGAGTAACGTTTTCTCTGCTATTTGCATAAGTGTCGATAAGTAATTTTACTCTACTTCCAATCGAACAAGCACTTAAAGTTTTGGCTGAAAGATATACTATGTAGCCAACATCATTTACATTCAGGATTATGTGATCGCTACACACCTCATCAACTATTCCTCTTAGATTTCCTATCATTTCTAGTACTTTATAAAATTCAGTTTAAATGCTCCTGAATCTTAGGTCAAGCAAACGAACATTATAGAAGTGGTTCCAGTTTCAATCATTGCAGACAAGTTTGCAGGAAATCTATTTTAATATGTTATTCCAGATCATTATGTAATTGAACCACAAGTTACTCCGATAGAAATAGAATTGCAGTCTCCTAACTTAGCTAAGTAATAGAAATTTCTATCTTTGGTGAAATAAAGGTAATTGTTTACTGTTTGCGAAAATATTTGCATAATTTAAGTAACATTACTTGATAAGAATTAACTATGGAGCTTAATAAGATTGCAGCATCGATTTTACTTTCTGGATTAATAATTATGATAGTTAGTAATGTAGTTGATATGCTCTACAACCCAGAGGATTATAAAATTGAACACCAAACAATAGTAGCAGCCAGCAATGAGCCTCAACAAAAGATTGAACAAGTGGCACTTGATATTGGAGAGCTCATGCAGAATGCTAGCTTTGAAAAAGGCAAGTCAGCAGCAAAAAAATGTATAGCTTGTCATAGTTTTGAGAAAGGTGGAATGAATAAAGTGGGGCCAAACTTATGGAACGTGGTTGGAAATAAAAAGGCCCATCTTGGCAGCTCATTCAATTACTCAAAAGCACTACTTGAAAAAGGTGGGAAATGGGAGTATGAGGAGTTATTTGCTTTTTTAAAAAATCCAAAAGCCTACATAAAAGGTACACGTATGGCATTTGCAGGCATTTCCAATCCACAAGAGATTGCAGATCTAGTCAGCTATTTGCGTTCGATGAGCGATAGTCCGGTTGCCTTGCCAAAGTAGTATGAATTATTGTAAATTACTCGATGGAAGTAATGGCCATATAGCATATCGAAAGCTACAAGGAAAGAAGGCCTCTATAGTTTTTCTTAGTGGTTTTGCATCCAATATGGATGGAACTAAAGCAACTGCCGTTTACAAATTTTGCCAAGAAAATGATATAGCACTTGTGCTCTTTGATTATTTTGGCCATGGTAATTCAAGTGGTGATTTTGCTGATTATACAATAAGTGATTGGCAAAAAAATTGTGCTAAAGTGATAAGTGAATTAACTAGCAATAAACAAATAATTATAGGTTCAAGTATGGGAGGATGGCTGATGCTGCTCACTGCTCTTCAATTTCCAGAAAAAATTGCAGCATTAATCGGCATATCATCTGCTCCTGACTTCACTGAAGATTTAATATTCAAGCAATTGTCAGACAAGCAAAAAGAAGAGCTAAGCTCTAAAGGTGTAATAGATTTTACTTCGGAGCATTGTGCATACAAAATAACTAAAAATCTGATCGAAGACGGTAGAAAGAATCTTCTTTTAAATAAAAAAACAATAGATGTAAACTGTCCTGTGCGCTTGCTGCATAGCATTAATGATCAAGATGTTCCTTATCAAGTTTCATTAAATTTAGCTAAAAAAATCAAATCAACAGACGTTGAAGTACACTTAATAAAATCAGCAAAACACAACATGTCTGATAATTATTCACTGAAAATTTTATTTAAGACCATCAGAGAATTTTTGTCAGGAGAAATATATAATTGAAGTAATTTAGATGTGTTTGTCGTAAGAACTGCAGTTATAGCTTCAACAGTAGGCACTACTCTTTATCACCTCAACATTTTCTCTTGGCAGTTCTTTAATAAATCGAGAAGTGTGCATTGGTTGCCACTGATTATTAATTTCCCTCCTATCTGCACATGAAATGATTAACCTTTCTTTGGCTCTGGTTATGCCGACATATGCGAGTCTCCTTTCTTCTTCTAAAGCTTTACCACTTTTATCTTCAAAAGATCTTTGATGAGGAAATAATCCTTCTTCCCAACCAGGTAAAAACACACACGGAAATTCAAGCCCTTTAGCCGCATGAAGAGTCATAACATATACAGTGTCATCGCTATTCATATTATCCACTTCCATCACCAAACTAATATGCTCCAAGAAGGTTATAGTGCTGTCAAAATTCTTCAAAGATGAAATGAGCTCTTTAACATTTTCTATTCGCGCTAAACCCGTCACTCCTTCATTCTCAAGCATTTCCATATATCCTGATTGATTTGCTACGATTTTAACAAATTCATGCAGTGGTTTTACGCTTACTATTTCTTCCCAAGCTTTAATTTTATTTAAAAAATCATTTATTGAGAGTTTAATTCTTTCGGTTACTTGATCACTATTAACCAATATTTTTGCTGCCTGAAAAAAAGAAATTTTGTTATCCTGAGCAGTCGTGTATATTTTCTTTAGAGTTGTAGCTCCTATGCTTCTTTTGGGACGATTTACGATCCTTTCAAAAGCGAGATCATCATTATTATTTGTAACAAGTCTCAAATATGCAATTATATCCCTTATTTCTTGACGTTCGTAGAATTTTACGCCACTTATAATCCTATAGGGAATTGAATATTTTATAAAATACTCTTCGAACACTCTAGTTTGAAAAGTCGCTCTTACGAGCACTGCAATGTCACTAAATCTGTATTTATTGAGCTTTAATATCTGTTCGCTTATGAACCTTGCTTCAGCTTTCCCGTCCCATAATTTTATTAGATTTACCTTTTCCCCTTCAATGTTTGTTGTCCACAACTTTTTTTCTAAGCGAGTCTTATTGTGATTGATAACATATAATGCAGTTGCAAGTATGTGGGATGTTGACCTGTAGTTACACTCCAGTTTAACGGTTTTTGCATTTTTAAAATCATCGGAAAATTTCAAAATATTTTCAACTTCTGCACCACGCCAACTGTATATCGATTGATCGTCATCTCCTACACAACAAATATTTGAGTGCTCTTTTGCAAGGTATTTTAGCCAAAGATATTGTATTGCATTTGTATCTTGATATTCATCTACCATGATATATTTAAACTTGTTTTGGTAGTAGGATAGAACCTCGGTCTTTTGATTAAAGAGTTGTATGTTATATAGCAATAAGTCACCAAAATCGACAGAGTTAAGGAATTTTAACCTTTCCTGATACTGGTGATAGACTTTGAGTGCAGTTACGTACACTGGCCTAAATGATTGAACGTCTTCCACTTCGAATGGCAGTAAACACTTCTCTTTCCATTGCTGAATAATATTCATAATGGTCTTACATTTTTCTGATAGGTAATCAGGGCTGATTTCATTCATGATGTTTTTTATTACCTGTAATTGGTCATCCACACCAATAATTGTAAAATTGGAATTTAGCCCCACGACTTCAGCATGATGACGTAGAATTTTTGCTGCAATTGCATGGAAAGTGCCAAGCCATGGTATGTTTGTGCCCGTGAGTTCAAGCACTCTTGATATCATTTCATTTGCTGCTTTGTTCGTGAATGTAACTGCTAATATTTCATCAGAATAAGCGTGACCGTTTCTAATTATGTGCGCTATTCTTGAAGTAATCGTTCTTGTTTTTCCCGTTCCCGCCCCTGCCAGTATCAAAATTGGCCCATTTAAGTTAGTTACAGCTAATTGTTGCTCTGGATTTAACAGTGAGAGATAATCGTTCATTGAAGCCCTATAGACTATAACTCCGTAAAGTTAAACCTATGATCCAAATATTGTAAAGATTTTATTGAATAGAACAGTTTAAAGAATGCTTCACTCAAGTACTACATATTTAAACGTAGGTTTTTTATCTATCTTGTTTTAGTAGCTTCAGGTGTATGTCGAGTAACAACAACTTGATTTGAGGTATTGGCACTAGAGCTTCTGCTTGTTGGGTGGATAGGTGGAGTTTTGAATGGCTTAGGCTTACGATTCAGTTCCTTCATCTCTATTTCCTCAGCTTTAACAGGAAGTTTTTCTGGAACATAGAAGTTATGCATTTCAGGTCGTTCAGTGAGATTTTCATATGTTTCTTTCAACCAAGCTCCGATATCATATATAAACCCATATGCTTTTTCTTTAAATTCTCTCCATGATCTGCCTAAACTGGCTAGTGTATTTTATTGAAGTAAATTGTCACATAATCTCTTGTGGTATATTGATAACTCTCTCTATTTAATTTTTCACTTTGCTTGTCACAAGTTTTGAAGTAACCAAATATGTTATACATTTTGAGCTATGACTAACTATTAACATGCATATATTATACATTAATAAATTAAAATTGTCAAGAGTGTTTGTGTGACTGAGGAAATGCTCTATATAATAATTTAAAATGGAGCTGAAGCTTGTAGTACAATGTTTTTAAACGTTTAATATAATATTGACTTTACGGCAATAATTATTTTAAGTTAGTAACTATTGTTGCAGTTAAAGTATCGATGCCTTTTTTCTTTTGTTTTTTCGCAATTCTTAGCATTTTATCTGCTGTTTGTGTAATTAGCGTAAGGAATCCTGTGCATGGAGTATTATTTTTAATTTTCACCTTCGTTAACTCTGCAGTGCTTTTTATTCTCCTTGGAGCTGAATTCATTGCTATGATGGTGCTGATAGTATACATCGGTGCAGTTGCAGTGTTATTCCTCTTTGTAGTCATGATGCTCGATATCGACTACATAAGATTGCATCAGGGTTTTGCAAAGCATTTCACTCTTGGTGCTATATTATGTGTTGTGTTTTTTCTAATCATCAGCTTTGTAATTCGCAGCTCAGCACCGAATATAAGCAATGTTATAAACTATAATACCAATAACGTGAAAGCTATCGGTAATTTGCTCTACACTGACTACATGTACGCTTTTCATCTTTCTGGTATTCTGCTGCTTTTTGCAATTGTTGGTGCAATTGCTCTTACTTTGCAGGAAAAGAAAAAAGGAGTTAGAAAACAGAACGTGTTAAAGCAATTGACACAATCTTCATCTGTAAAATTGATTAAGGCTAAATTTGGAAAAGGAGTGGAATGGAAATAGGATTAAATCACTTTTTGATAATTGCTGCTGTTTTGTTCACTATTGGAGTGTGTGGTATTTTCATCAACCGTAAGAGCATAATCAACATACTGTTATCAATAGAAATATTATTGCTGGCGATTAACATCAATTTAGTTGCTTTTTCTGCCTTTATGAATGATATAGTTGGGCAAATTTTTGTGATGTTTGTGTTGACTGTTGCAGCAGCAGAGTCAGGAGTTGCGCTTGCAATATTGGTTGTATATTATAGAAACCGTGGGAATATAGATGTTAAACAAGCGAACTTAATGAAAGAATGAAAGTATGATGGATATACTGAAATTAATAGTATTTTTGCCACTCTTTGGTTCGCTATTTGCAGCACTTTTTAGAAAAAGTCAGTTAGTTACAACGGCAGGGATTGGAATATCTGCAGTTTTATCTTGGTATGTTTTTCTCACCTTCTCTGAAAATTATCACTTGAGTTTATTTCCTCTATTTTCATTAAGTGTATTAAAAGTAAATTGGGCAATTAGTGTGGATGCTCTCTCATCCTTAATGCTTATTGTCATTACCACCGTTTCACTAGTAGTCCACCTCTATTCTATCGGTTATATGGAGCATGAAAAAGGGAAGTCGAGGTTTTTTTCTTACCTATCGCTATTTACGTTTTGCATGATTGTGCTGGTTGTAAGCGATAATTTCGTGCAGCTTTTTTTTGGCTGGGAAGGGGTTGGCCTGTGTTCTTATTTACTCATAGGATTTTGGTTCCAAAAATATTCTGCAAATAATGCAGCAATTAAAGCATTTGTTGTGAATAGGGTAGGAGACTTTGCACTATTGATTGGAATCTTTCTTATTTATTATACATTTCACTCTTTGAATTTTACTGAAGTTTTTGATACAACTGATCTTCTTGGCACGCAGAACATTAGAGCATTCTGCTGTAAATTCAAAGTAACTCATATAATATGCATATTACTTTTTATTGGCTGTATGGGTAAATCTGCACAGCTTGGTTTACATGTTTGGTTGCCAGATGCAATGGAAGGGCCAACCCCTGTTTCTGCACTCATTCACGCAGCAACGATGGTAACAGCAGGTATATTTTTAGTAGCAAAATGTTCTCCATTATTTGAGCTATCAAATGTGGCACGAGAATTAATAGTTATTGTTGGGGCACTTACTGCTTTCTTTGCAGCTACGGTTGCGATTACTCAGAACGATATAAAAAAAATAATTGCTTATTCAACCTGCAGTCAACTTGGTTATATGTTCATGGCATGTGGGCTTTCTGCTTACAATGTTGCTATTTTTCATTTAATGACACACGCTTTTTTTAAAGCTCTACTATTTCTTGGTGCTGGCAATGTGATTCATGCAATGCATCATGAGCAAAACATTCAGAAAATGGGAAATTGCTGGAAGAAAATCCCTTGCACTTATACTCTCATGTGGATTGGATCTCTTGGGCTTTCTGGAATATTTCCATTTGCAGGTTTTTACTCAAAGGATTTGATAATTGAACATGCTTATAGCACGGATAGCTTTGCTTTTGTAATAAGCTTAGTTGTTGCATTCTTCACAGCGTTTTACTCTTGGAGGTTATTGCTTCTTGTGTTCCACAGCCAAAAACAAAGTAAAATTAATATACATGAGGCACCAAAGATTATGCTTATACCATTACTGATACTCGCTTTTGGATCAGTATTTTCTGGAATATGGGGAGCAAATATTTTGAACATAACTAGTAATGCGTTTTGGAAATCAAGTTTAGTGATGATTGATGAGCATAGAGTTCATAATTTCTTTATAAAACTACTGCCAACCTTAGCAAGCCTAAGTGGAATAGCACTTGCGTACCTAATTTACCAATATCAAGTAATTAGACAAATTAAGAGTAAATTTTTACTTAAGTTTTTGCAGAATAAATGGTACTTTGATGAGGTGTATGAGTTTGTTATAATTGCACCGATAAGGTTTATATCTAGGCTTCTATGGAAGTTTGATGTTAAGGCTATTGATTCATTTGGACCAAATGGTGTTGTAAGGTTGGTTAATGAATGTTCAAAAAGTTCTATAAAGTTACAAACTGGTTATATATTTGATTATGCATTTATTATGTTTGTTACTTTAATAATCGGTGCTTTATATATTATTGGAATTAAATAGAAGGTGTTGTTACTTAGTATATTCTTGCTTCCACTGATAGGAGCGTTGATTTTATCCTCGATCAGGATTAATCATCAATCTATACACTTAAGATTCCTTGCCCTATTTTTTGCTGTACTTCCATTTTTGCTTAGCATTGTAGCTTGTATAGAATTTGATTATAACAATACGGACTTTCAGTTTGTCAGCTATCCAGTAAGAGATATTGGAATAGGGGTGGATGGAATATCGTTGCTTTTCCTTCTGCTTACAACTTTCTTGTTTGTTATTTGTATGCTCTATAATTGCAAAATGAGTTATACGACCCTAAAAGCCTATATGGCATTATTTCTACTGCTTGAGAGTTTTGTAGTCGGTTTTTTCGTTTCACTGAATGCTATAAGCTTTTATGTGTTTTTTGAAGCTGTCTTAATACCAATGTTCTTTATTATTGGCATTTGGGGAGGGAAGCAAAGGATATATGCGACGTTTAAGTTATTTCTTTATACATTAACTGGTTCATTATTATTTCTACTTGGGTTAGTATACATCTATAGTGTTTTTGGAACGTTTAGTATACAAAAATTAGCTACATTAGTGCCAAGCCTTGATCTTGAAGTGCAGTCATTGCTATGGATTGCATTTTTTATTTCTTTTGCAATAAAAGTACCGATGTTTCCATTTCACACTTGGCTTCCTGATTCACATGTGCAATCACCAACTTCTGGGTCTGTGATTTTAGCTGGCTTGCTTATTAAAATGGGGGGATATGGATTTTTAAGGTTTTCTATTCCAATGCTTCCTCAGGCAAGTTTGTATTTTTCAAATTTCGTTGTTGTGCTGAGCATTATTGCGGTGATATATGCTTCTCTAGTTGCGTTTGCTCAAGATGATATAAAGAAGTTAATAGCTTATTCTTCAATAGCACATATGGGGATCGTTACCGCTGGCCTCTTTTCATTTTGTGAGGAAGGAGTACTGGGTAGCATATTTCAAATGATTAGTCATGGCCTTATTTCTGCTGCTTTATTTTTGTGTGTTGGAATGCTATATACTCGAACTGGAACTTTGGAGATTGCAAAGTATTTTGGCATAGTAAACACAATGCCAAAATTTGGTTTTATGTTCATTTTATTTTCAATGGCTTCAATAGGGCTACCTGGAACATCTGGATTCATAGGTGAGTTTTTGGCTATGGTTGGAATGTTTAAGAGCATAGGGTTTTTTACAGGATTTATCGCACTTGGCACTATTTTAAGCGCAGTTTATATGCTGAATTTATGTAAGCAAATAATATGGGGGGTTAGCTATTCTAAATTATTAAATAATCGCTTGGATAGCATAGAATTTTCTATCTTAATTCTGCTTGCAGTGTTTGTTATTTTGCTTGGATTCTACCCAACCCTTGCACTGAATTATTTGAAGCCATGTATGGCAAATTTGTTAATCAAATATAATGCGCTATGAATTATATACAGATATTGCCGGAAACGTTCTCTATTATCTCCTCGTTAGTGTTGCTACTGCTTGGAATTATATTTAACCGCCGAACTATCAACTTATTAGCACTTGGCTGCACAGTGGTAACTTTGATTATTTTAATTCTTTCGGCAGAAAACAATGAAATTTTTCTCTTTAATTCGTTGTTAAAACTCAATTTATACATCAGGTCAGCCCAAGGGTTAATTCTCAGCACAGGAATTTTAATACTTTTGATGCTGAATTTATCAAAATATGACTATAAATATGAATTTTCAATATTGATTCTTTTTGCGCTATTTGGCATGGTAACTTTGGTTTCAGCAAATAGTCTGATTTCTTTTTATTTAGCTTTTGAGTTGATGAGTATATCTTTGTATGTTCTTGCGAGCTTTAATAAAGATTCAGCTTATTCATGTGAAGCAGGAGTGAAATATTTTACACTTAGTGCACTATCTTCCTGCATTATGCTATATGGAATGTCGCTGCTTTATGGATATACAGGACAAGTCAATTTCTCTGAGCTCGGTTCATTCTTGCAAAACCATCAGATAACTTATGGAATAGTTTTTGGGTTAGTTTTTATCCTTATTGGTTTGTGTTTCAAGCTTGCTATTGCTCCTTTTCATATGTGGGCTCCAGATGTCTATCAAGGTGCACCTACCATAGTAACTGCGTTTTTTTCTACGGCCCCAAAAGCTACACTTGTAACATTTTTAATTCGATTGATGAATGAAGAGTTAGTAAATGTAAAAAGTTATGTTCAGCCTATTTTCTTATACGTTTCAGCATTGTCTGTGCTTATCTCAGCTTTTGGGGCCTTGCATCAGCAAAACTTAAAAAGGCTGTTTGCTTACAGTTCAATTGGTCACATTGGTTTTATATTTGCTTCACTTTCTATTTTTACACAAGCAGGAATAGGTAGTGCCTTAATGTATCTGGTGATATATATCATCACAAGCATAGGGCTATTCTCATATCTCGTACAAATTGACGATGATGATTGCAATATCGCAAACTTGTCTGGTATAGGAAAAAAGCAACCAATTTTAGCATTCCATCTTTCTATACTATTACTCTCGATGTCAGGAATACCTCCACTTGCAGGTTTTATCGCTAAATTTTTTATATTCAAAAGTTTAATAAATTCTGGCTTTATCAGCCTGTCTTTGATCCTTGTAATAGCGAGTGTGATATCATGCTACTATTATTTAAATATCATGAAAGTTATGTATTTTGATAAAGCTAGTGGTAATAAGGTTGCTTATTCTAGGGGTCTATTCATTATCACTTCAGTGGTTTCACTGATCAATCTCGTTCTTTTCTTGTATGTAGAAGATCTTGACTCACTCATTAAACTAAAGGGCTGACAAGGTGATCCTTGAAGGTTTTCGTATTTATCATTACAAAGAAGTTCCAAGTACTAATAAAGAAGCATTGGGTTTAATTGAGAAAGGGATATCTAATGAAACTATTATTATTGCCGATAAACAAGCAGAAGGCAGGGGACGCACTGGAAAAAGCTGGATTTCTCCAGAGGGTAATCTCTATGCAAGTTTGATAATTAACCAAGAAAAGAATGTCAGCAAATTGACAGAATTGACTTTTGTGACTGCTCTTGCTGTTGGAAATACTTTATTATCGTTAAATTTCTTGAATAATCAAACCCACTGCGGTGTCATTCCAGTGCGTGACACTGGAATCCATACTTTCTCTTCTGGATCCCAGTGTCAAAGCACTGGGATGACAAGAGATCAATTCATAAACGATCTCAATCTTCAACATAAATGGCCAAATGACATTCTAATCGATGGCAAGAAAATAAGCGGAATATTGCTTGAAAAAAAATCCAATTCAAATTGGCTCATTATAGGAATTGGAATTAATGTCAATCATGCGCCACTTCCAGGCACAACGTGCATTAGCAATTACGGTGAATCTGTGTCTTACATGGATCTGTTAAAAGAATTAATAATAAACTTTAATAAGCTAAGAAAGCAATGGCTATTTGATGGGTTTTATGCTATAAGAGAAATGTGGTTAAAAAAAGCATTCAAAATGAATGAGCAAATCAGTGTAAAGTTAGCTGACAAATTGTATGAAGGAATTTTTGCTGATATAGATAAAAGTGGTAAATTGGTATTGCAGCAAAAGGATGGAAGCTTAATTTATTTTGATGCAGGTGAGTTATTTATTGGCAGTGCATTATGAATACGTATGTAATTTTTGCTTACCTTATTAGTTTTACGTTGATTACCGGAGAACTGATCCTTACCATTTCTTGCTATACTAAAAGTAAAAAAATTCTAAAAAGCCTGAAAGATAATAATGAAGAAGAAACATAAGCGATTAATTATAACTTTAGGAATTTTCTGCTTTTTAAGCTGCATAGTCTTTTTTATTTTAACAACGCTCAAAGAAAATATCTCATTTTTCTATACAGTAAGTGAAGCCATAGTCTTGCCAAATAATCAAAAGCCAATCCGTGTTGGTGGAATGGTTGTTGAAAATAGCGTGATACGGAGCGAAAGCGAAGTGATTTTTCAAATGACAGATTTTAATAAGAGCATTATGGTGAAATATCAGGGAATACTTCCACCAATGTTTTCAGAAAAAAGTGGTGTTGTTGTGCAAGGTAAAATATTTGATAATAGTACCTTTCTTGCAAATACGGTGTTTGCAAAACATGATGAGAACTATATGCCGAAAGTTTTAAAATAGATTCCCTAATGCAGCTGTATTGAAACGATATGTAGAGAGAGTAACAGCCTGCTAGCAAGCTGTTACTCTCCTAACTTGTGTGATTCATAGAGGTTATTGCAACTAATTTGTCAGATCAAGTCTGAACTTGAAATACCTGTTAAGAGGTTTTGTATTTTTGAAGTGACTTTAACTCTTGGTCATGTTTGTAATTTTGCATGACAAACGTTTCTTTTGATGAAATATAATTTTTTTGTATTTCACTTAGACAAGGAATTGTTTTTTCCAGTTCTTTATATTTTTCCCAAGGAGTCTTTCCCTGAAGAGAGCTATGAGGACGTTGTTTATTATAATATTCTTCCCAATCCCTAAGCTTGACTTGCAGTTCATGATCCTTAATGTTAACGCTACTATAAAATTCATCTAAATCTGTACGCTGCGCTCTTTCTACTTTACCATTTAAATGTGGTGAAAACGGCTTAATTGGACGGAATTTTATTTTCCATTCTTTTAGACACTCTTGCACTTCGTAAGCAAAAAATTCTTGTCCTCTATCGGTTTGAATCCTTTGACAATGAAATGGAGCCCTTTCCCTTAATTGTTTTAAGAAATCCAGAGTATTTTTTGAAGTACGCCTTGAGTATAATGCGATAACTTTATAACGCGTACAATCATCTATAGCAGTATATTGATAAAGCCCCGAGGATATTTTGCAAACATCCATTTGTACACGCTCTCCTGGCACTTTGCAGTTATAACGCTTAATCTGCTTGCGATAGTGGCGTTTAATACGTAAAAGACTTACATCGTGTTTCTTCAAAACTTTGTGTATAGTAGCCAATGCAAAAGAGATATCATGTAAACGCTTCAATTCAGCTTGAATACGTCTTGCTCCTAATTTTCTAGCTTTTCTCAGATGAAGAATGAGCTGCTCATTTGACTCGTTGATTTTTTGTAAGGGTAAAGTTTTAGGCCTGCTACTAAGGTTTGACAATCCCTGTGCACCTAGCTTTTCATAACGTTTGTACCATTTTCGTAAGGTAAAGCGTGAAATGTTATAGTGTTGACACACTTTGCCTGCATGACCTAATTTTTTGTATAATTCTATCCAATTCAAACGCAACTTAACTTTGGTATCCATTTACTGATTGCCTCTTGTTGATGAATTTATTCATATTATTGTAATAAGGTATTTAAACTATCACAAGTCAAAGTTTTTATTTTATCTTACATTTTTGCTGTAATAACCTCTATGAATCACACACATTCTATTTACTACGTCATCATTTTTACGAGGATTACGATCATATTCAACTAGGTTTCGAGTAGGATAGTAGTGGATTGCTAAATTCATATCTTAATAATTAAAAAGTTAATATTCAAAATATGTCTAACACTAGAAAAGGCCTGGGGTCTGACCCACCAAACCCGCCAATATGGCCGAAAGGACCCATTTTTATGGCATTCTTGATATGTTAAAATCTTTACTAAGATTCATAACGTAAAACATTAATGCCAAAGCATCGGCCTCATTATCATCTCTAGGTGCAAAACCTTTTTCACGTATCGCTTCAATAACTTCACTCTTACTTGCATTACCTTTGCCTGTTACAAAGCGTTTTATAGTTTTAACATTAACACCTTTGTATGGCACATGATGTTCTTCACACCAAGCAGACAACACTGCAAGAAAACCGCCATAGCAATGGGCTGCATCAGTTCCTAGATGTCTTCTTACTTCCTCAAAATACACTGCAGAAATGTCCTTCAAAGAATTAAGCCAATTACGAAAATTTAAGAAGCACATTCCACCTCTACTGAAACGGCTACCATGAAAACTTTTGCTCCCACTTTCAATTACTCCATCTGTAAGAATTGCCCAGCCCGTTTGTTTGCCGAGGTCGAGTGTTAAGATTGACATTACTAGAAATTAGAGGTACGTTGTAGTGTGTACATAATATATATACACGGTAACTTCAAAATTCGTCCAAAAAATCTACTTTTTTATTGAAAATATACTATAATAAGTTTATTAAACATAATAAGTTAATAAATGTTGCTCGTTCCATCCACTGAGCTATCTCAGCCTAAGATACTACATTTGCATATTATAAATAACTCAATCTACATAAATAACATTCAAATTATCAGTAAGCATTCAGTAGCACGCCTTGGTATTATGCACGTTTTGTTAGCTCAGTTTTGGCAGGATTTCAAAAGCGGATTGCCAGCAGAAAAATATAAGTTCCTTAATATCAATCAACTAGGAGAGCACTTGGGTTTTAATTCAGAAATTCACAATTTAGAGTACAAGATTAGAAGGCCACTAAATAGAATGATTAAAGCAATAAAAGAAATTTTATCCAAAGAGCTTGGTGCAAATTGTAACGACGTTATTGAAAACATTGGCTGGCCAGGATATTCTTGCAAAGACCATGGTTATCGTCTCAATCCTTTTATACTTTCTTTAGGTGCTGCTAAGTCTACAGGACGTTTTTTGTAGCAATTTACTTGAGTTAATCTCAAAACTCTAACTTATTCATCTCTTATAATGGATTACATTCATATAGAGTTTGTATGCCTTTTATTCGCGTTTTTAGCGGTATTATAGAGGCTCTTTAGTATAAGATAGAAACAACAAACCTAAACTCATAAAATGCTTTAAAATACTGTATTTGCTTCTTTTTATTTTTGTATCTTTAATCAGTAGTTTATAGTAAGGTAGAAAAGGAAAACAAGGCCTTCAACACAAAGCATTCCGTCTCGCAGTCGCTTCTGTTCTTTGCCGTTCATCTGGTTTATTATTTTGAAAAAATATTTTACAACGAATAAAAAACGTGATAAGCTAGGCAAGGGTTTCTTTTACAAAGATAAAAGTTTAAAGCAAAAGAAATGCCTCGTAATTGAGTTTTAAGCTATCCTACACGAGCAACTTAGGTCTCAGTGATCAAATTGTACCATGAAGTCGTAAAATCCCTTTAAAACCGCACTAATTGCAATTATCTCTAAATTGTATCTTTTTCATAAAATCTAAGTAATGTTTTGCAGTGGTCTTTTTGATCTTCCTTCTTTTTGATAATTTTTATTTGTAGTTTATATATTTATTTTATTTATTATTTATTACTATTGTTATTATATATATATAATATATAAGGGTTTTAGGAATGGTAAAATCAGCCATATTAGCTCACTTTAAGTATGTAGTTACTAGGAATGCTTTTAGGAATGTAGGTCAAAAAGTCTAGGTTTTATGCAGGTTTTAGCTTCCTTGATTTCTAACTGTTTAGTGAATAACCCAGGAATCAGGAATGTAATTCAACCATTTGATGTCTTATCCCTTTTTAATTGAAATCATAGCTTATAATAGGTTGTAGTTTCTGGCTCCAAAGTTAATATTTTTGATTAAGTAGATTGAATAAAAAAATAGATTAAACTCTAAGATATTTAAAGAGCATACCAGTGTTTTTAATGTAAATGTTCATGTGGTTCCATAGATAATCTCTGTTTTTTGATTCTATCTGTCCATTTATCATTTTCTATATCTTGTTTATTGGTTGCTTGTTTTTCTTGTTCAATAATTGCCTTATCTACCTTCTTATGAATTGCATCAATTGCATTAATCGCACCTTTTTTTTCGCATATTTCTCTTTTCCCTTCAATAATTAAATTGGTAAAAATATTTACAACACACTGGACTTGATTATGATTAACCTCACCTTTTATCAAAGAAGGTAAAGATTCTAATTCCATTACATGTTGATCTATATTACTTTCTATACCTTCGCTATTCATCAACTTTATTATTTTATCATCAAACTCTTTCAATACTTCTGGTGCTATTTTACCTTGAAAGAAAAGCCCTAAATTATCTGCTACTTCACTTATTAATAACTCTCTATTTTCTTTATTATCTTCCAATTTAGCATAATCACTTAATAGATCCATAACTGCAGATACTCTGACTTCAATAATATCATCAACATCTTCACCCCCTAGAGTAACTCCTGATCCCAATAACCTCCCTCTGAGATTTTTCCTTAAAAGATTGATGAACTCTTCATTTGCATCTGATCCTGTGGTTGATATCGTACCATCTAAATGGTTACTTACTTTAATTTGAGTACCTAAGACATGCTCTATTTGTATTTTTGTCTCATATTTAAACCCTAATTCTGCACAGAATTTCTGAAAATATTCTTTAATAATGTCAAACAAGGTCTTGCCATTATCTTTATAGTTTTCCAACTCTTTAGGAATAGTAAGTGATAATTTACCATCTCTGTATGTTACAAAGTCTTCACCATCACAAGATTCAATTATAAATTCCAATGAACTGGACAGATTACATATTTTATCTCCATGCATATGATCTTTGACAGAAAGTATTGGTAGCTTCATGTTAGATCTAATTCTTACATTATTTTGGTTAGCACAATCAATGTTTATTACTTTTTTAGGATTTTCTACTATGAACGACTGTCCAAGTGCAAGTTGGGTTTGTATAAATGGAGCAGCCTCATACCCAGCTTGATTACAATTGGTGACTAGCTCTTCTAAAATAGCATCACTTGGAACTTCTGCCCCAGCGTATCTAAACATTTTTTTGAAAACTTTTTTTGCAAAGGAACGGTAATCCTTGTTTTCATCTCTCTCTATAGGTAGTAGATCGGTATACTCTTGACCAGCATTGTAAAATTCTTCAAATTCTTTCTTATATGAATCAGTTTTTTGATTATCAGCAGTTTCAGGATTTTCGCAATGATCCTTCCACAACTCGCCAAATGCATCTTGTACAAGCTCTTTCTCAATATCTTTAAGTACTGAAGCAACAAATGCTTTGCCATGATCCGTATCTATTTCTCTTGTTCCTTTTTTGTTAAATATTTCGTCATTATATATATCATCACTATTAAAAAGTTCGCTTCTGCGGTACTTAGCTCCTTCCTTAAATGCAATAATAAAATTTTTATCTATTTCTTTTCCGTTAATAATAAAATTCATCCTTTGAAAATCTAAGAACATTGTTTCACCGGAATTCGCTAATTTATTATCTTGATTTGTTCTTAATTTACTAAAATTGAATTCTTTAGCTGTAGCCTTTAATCTAACTACTGGATTCTTCTTTGCCTCTTTCATGATTAACACCTTACTATAAATATGCTGTAAGTTGTATCATATAATGATAAATAATTTGATAATATATTAAGAAAACTGATAGTATATTTTAGAATCCCTATTTATAGTATTTTAAACCTGTATGAGGGATTTGTAAATAAAGATAGAGACTTATAAGCTTTGTCTACAGCTAAAATCTTCAGCTCCAGGAGTGAATTTTCCTATACCACAAGCAAATGGTCCTGTTATAACGTCAAGCCACTTATCTTCTCTTGAACCTTTAGACATTCCTTTTACTAATTGTTTTGCCTGTAAAAGCTCCTGCACCACACGTTCTAATCTATCTCTTCCCATACTGTGAAAGATTTCAGGTAGCCTATGCCGTTGTTTATATACTCCTGTGCTTCCTGTATGAGTAAATGGATGTCCTGCAATAGCAGATCGTTTAATTGCATTGATAAGGTATATCTTAAGACTTTTATCACTAATGTCTTTAACTTTTAATTGTGCCGTTATATCTTCTAGTAGTCCTGTTTCTTGATTTCTTAGGTAAGTACGTACAGTGCGATCAGCTAACCCATTTGCTTTAACAACTGCCCCGGAAAATAAAGCATTTTGTCTTGGAGTCTCACCCATTGACCTAAAGATTTCTTGCTTAGCTGTATCTTCTATTGGCCAAAAAGCATATGAACATCTAACACCATTAACAAGGGCAGAGGTACCTCTAATTGCATCTCTTGCTTGCTCAACAGTTAGTATAGGTTTTTCTCCTTTTGGTTTTCTCATATGGTGAGCAGTAATAATTGAAGCTCCATTCTCCATCATTACATGCATTTAGCCTTGCTCCAGAAGCTAGTACTTTGTCTATAACTTTGTGCAATTCATTTACATTCTTTGCCTCTACCACTTCACTTTTTAACCAGCTCAAAGTTTCTGCACTCGGCTTTATTTTTTTCAAAGCTGAAGCAAATGGATTTTTATCTTCTTGATCACTTACAGGTTTTGTGCCATAAACATAGTCAAATCCTTTTCCATAGTTGACTTTGTTTTCGCGAACGTTTCTGCTAGGGAAAGGCATTGTATCTTCCAGTTTTATCTCCTTCTGGCTATTAATTTTACTCACAAATTTAGACTGCTCTATATCAACGCTTTCAAGAGCACCAAATATTTTCTTGTGATTAACATTAGTCTTTTTATTCTGATCTTTACTAGTCATATAAACCTCATATTAAAAATACTTTTTAAGTGTACAATAAACTTTGTTATTATACATTATATTACTCATTATAAATTAATATGAGTAGATTTGTAAATACTTTCTGCTATAACAATCCGTTTTCTCTAAAGCTAAAATAACCCCCACTTGTAATGATAATATGATCAAATAATCTAACGCTTACAGTACTACATGCTGCTGCTAAGCTCTTTGTTACTTCTTGATCTTCTTCTGAAGGTTCTAAACTTCCCCCAGGGTGGTTGTGTGACATTATTACTAATGTTGCATTCTTTATTAATGCTTTTCTTGTAATTTCCTTTATGTATACTGGTGCTTTTTCCATTTCACCAATATAGGATTCTTCTCCGGTTAGTTGGCGTCTTTTATTCAAATACAGTATTTTTACACATTCCCTTTCTAAGTGTCCTATACTTACGTTCAAATACTCTACTAGCCCTTGTAAGTCCATTATTGGCTCACTCTTGAGCTTTTCTCTCAGTACTCTTTCTAGTGTTTCCTTAACACACATAATCATTGCTACTGCAGAATCAGTTACTCCTTCTATAACTTTCAGGTCATCCATTTCTCTACCTAAAATCTTTCCTACTCCCGTATAAGTATTCACCAGATTTTTAGCAATTTCTTGAGCCTGTGGCCTTTCATGTACTGCACTTAGAAATGTTTCCATTATTTCACGATCAAGTAGTGCTTTGCCTTTGCTTTCTAATATTCTGAATTCGATTTCTTCTTTACTTTTATTCATATAATTTACCCTTCACTAACAACAAACTTTTTTTAAATATTTACTGCTGTTTTTTTATCAGCATTGGCATAGAGCCATAGCTTCCGAGTGAAGTCAAATCAATTTCTCAATCTTTTTTACTTATTTTTTCATCAAAAAGTAAAGATGTTAATAGATACTGATTTTTTTACTTAAATTTGTTGAATTTCGTCTAAAGAGATGCCTATTGTTTTTAAAATAATATTGATAGAAATTCCTTTTTTTACTAAGTCTTTTGCAATTTTGATCTTTTCTGCTCTTTTCACTTTTTCTTCGCAAATCCGTATGCCTTCAAACAAAGATTTTATTAGTGCATGACGTAGTTCTTGGCTCTCAATTTCTTTGTATTCTTTAATCAAATTCGGTAGCTCATTTTCCACTTTACTACCTTCATCTTCCTCTGTTAGTAGATCTGTAATACTAATCGATAATGTTTCTGCTATCTCATATAATTTTCCCAGTGGAGTAGCTACGCGTCCTTGTTCATAGTTGCTTATTTCGTCACGTGTTGTACTCATTTTCTCCGCTAAATCCTTTTGAGTATACTCTCTCACTAGTCTCCATTCCTTTATCTTTTTGCCTATTTGGTAGTAGATAGAACCCGTTTTTTCTTCAACACATTCATCAGCAGATAGACCAATTGTTTTTGAAACAGTATCAACAGAAACTCCTGCTTTAACCAGACCCTTTGCAATTTTTACTTTCTCTGCTTTCCTACTACTTCTTTCACTGACTTGGACAAATTTGGTTAGCAAACAAAACATCTTACGTAATTCCTGATCATTAATCTTTTTATATTCTCTTACTAGATTTAGTATTTCTTCTCCCTCATCTTCAAGACAGATTTTTTCATTTGATACAGGAATTAGGTCTACAATACCAATCGACAATATCTCTGCTATAGCATACAACTTTTCAATCGAAATTTTACGTGTTCCTTTTTCATATTGTAGTACTACTTGATACGTTACACTGACTTTCTTCGCTAAATCTTTTTGAGTATATCCTCGCTTTAACCTCCAGTTCCTTACTTTTTGTGCTATCTGATACCTTATTGAGATGTTTGCCATAAATATTATACATGTTAATACTACCAAACAAAGATATACAAAAACTTCTATGTTTGCATTTTAGTTGAATATTTCTTCACAATTGTGTATAATTATTAATGCTTTTTAGGTTGATTTCTTATGGCTCTTTCGAAGTTTCTTGATGCACGCAATGATTATGCCTTTAAAAGAATATTTGGCACCGAGAAGAATAAAGATATCCTCATTCATTTCTTGAACGATATTTTAGGCTTCACTGGCTTAGCTGCTATTCACGATGTTGAATTCTTAGCTACTATTTTAGATCCCGAAATTGCCGCTAAAAAGCAAAGTATTGTCGATGTTCTTTGTAAGGACTCTCAAGGTTCAAGATACATTATAGAGATGCAGTTCACTAAGACCAAGGGCTTCGAAAAGCGTGCTCAATATTATGCTGCTAAAGCCTATTCAAGTCAAGCTGATCAAGGTGATGACTATCATAACCTCAAGGAAATTATCTTTATTGCTGTTGCTGATTGTATTATTTTTCCAGATAAAGCTGAGTACAAATCTAATCATGTCATTTTAGATCAAAATAGCTTTGAACATGACTTAAAGGATTTTTACTTCGTATTCATAGAATTACCAAAATTTACAAAAACAAAGGAAGATCAACTAGAAAATATAGTAGAGAAATGGTGTTATTTTTTTCGATATGCAGGAGAAACAAGGGAAGAGGATCTAGATAAGATAGTTGGTAGTGATGTAATAATAAAACGAGCTTATGAAGAGATGAATAAGTTTAACTGGTCAGAAGAAGAATTACTAGCATATGAACAAATGAAAAAACGTATAATGGATGAAATAGCTGCTTTAGCTCAAAAATTTGATGAAGGTCTTAGGGTTGGAGAAGAAAGAGGCATCCAAATCGGCCAGGAAAAAGGCAGAAAAGAAAGAGAAATTGAAGTTGCAAAAAACCTACTTAAAGCAGGTGTATCTGTTGACTTAATAGCTGAATCTACCGGTCTTCCTAAAGTTGAAATTTCAAAACTTAAGGAAAAAGCCTAAGTATTGTAACTCCTTTAGAGCCCTTATCCATTAGTCTAATATATTAAAGCCTATATCTAACTCTTCCACTATTCTTGCTACTGGCCTATTTGATTCTCTCACTAATTCTACGTATCAGTCAAACATAGAATGCCTAAATATAGAAAATGTTTTTCATAAAATTTTTTTATCCTTGATAATTTTATTGTTGATATTTGATTCTAACTTTTGCATAATGCAGTAAATATTTTTATATAGGAGGTAGAATGCCAAGATGGACAGATCGTCATGCTAGAGTACTTGAAAAATTGCAAGATTCTATTCAACGTACAGATCCAAATGTTGCTGAAAAGAAATTAGCTATCAAGAGATGGGTAGAAAACTATATGGAGTATGTGCAATTCTTTAAGGATGATAAGCTGCAGTTTTTGTACAATATATTCCAAGATGAAAATTGTTGGTCGGATACAAGGTTAAATAATGTTTTTTTAGGTCAGAAATTGACTGAAGAGAAAATAGGTGGAATAGATACCCCACTGCCAAGGTATGATATGGCATCTAGGTATTGTATAATGGATAAGATAGGTGATTTTTTCAATAAACAGCTTGCATTCTCTAAGGGTCAATTTACTCCAGAAGAGATAGATAGTCAAGGTAATCCGATAAGTGATCAATATGTAAGAAACATTCTGCTATTATCTATGAAGAGGCGAGATCCAGTATGGCTTTGTTGCATAGCACTGATAGGCATGTAAATCACAGTGAATTTACGCAGCTAATTTAAATTTAGCCATACCTATATCAGTAAATTTGTTCAATAAGTAGCACTTAATTAACAGCTCTTTTTCACGATTTACCTCTGATTTATTTTTCAAGCCAAACCCAAATATTTGCTTCAACCTATAGAAAAAGACTTCAATATAAGACCGTGCTCCATACTTAACTTTTTTCTTCCATTCATTAATACCATCTTCATAATTCTCATATGACCTAATTCTACTAATATACTTGTTTCTTTCTGATAAGTAGTCAGCTAAACAAATTTTAGTATCCTTCCTAGGGCGAATAATAGGCACAATATTGTATTTTCTGCATTCTTTATACACACTTTTTATATCATAAGCCGCATCTGCTCGAATAGAACAAATGTTATATTTATCACTGACTTCTTCTAACATATCGCAGACCGGCAAATAGTCTACAGCAATACCACTAGTGTAGTTCATGCTTATTGCTTTCTTATCATTTATGTTTAAAACAACATGTAATTTTCTTACTTGACCATAACCACTGTATTTTCTTTTTCGAATATTAAGCTTACTATGCCCACCGTTATTATTGTAGATACTAACTCTAGTGCTATCTACGGCAATTTCAACATTTTCCAGATCGTCTTTATTGCTTCTATGGTCATCAATCTTCAAATTAAGCTTTTTAAATCTTCTGGAAGCTTGTGTATAGCTGATAATCTTAAGTTTTTTGCCTATTTGTACCATATAACCTTTTACAAAACCTACAGCTTGTCTCAAGCCAATTCTAAAAAGATATGTGTATTAAAATTACAACTTTATCACTATAAGTGTTATTGCCACCTGCAACTTTTGGACTATTTTCATACCAATTTTCTATGGCTTGATTAACAAAATGAAAAACATTTCCTCTTTTTTTGAGAAACTCGTTATATTCTCTCCAATAAAAAAAATTGGTAATCACTTCCGTTTTTTGTATTATATTTCTCCTTAAGCTATTAAAATAACTTTTTTATAATAAGTTTTGTCAGATGAAGTTTAGTGTTAGTATCCCCTTTGAAAAAGGAGAAGAAAAAAAGTTCCTGAAATATGTAAGTAGGCAGCAAGGTAAAGGTGAGTGTCAGTATTTAAAGGATAAAAAAGAAGAAAGCAATAACCCGATTAAACTTAGGATTGCAGAAGTTGCTGCGATTGAGGGTAAGTACAACCTTGGCGTGTACGCTCGGCAGTATATTAAAAAAGGTGATGTTATTGGTTATTACAAAGGGAAAAATGTTAAGTCTGGTGAAGTTTTTGATGGAAAATTTTTGATGATTATGAATAAAAATCAACAATTAGACGCAACGTGTATTTTTAACTGGACACGTTTCTTAAATCATTCAAGCTTTTCTTGTAACTGTTATTTTGCAGAAAGCAATGATGGTAGGGCTATTCAAGTGCTAAAAAATATTAAAGAAGGTGAGCAGCTGCTCATTGACTACGGTGGTTCTTACGTATTTGACATCAATATCGTTTATTTACATCCAACTGATAATGATCTTTCATATGAGGAAAAAGTGGCTGCTAATAAGGGATATGAACTATTGAAGATAACGAAAGACACAGTTCCATTAAGCAGTATGAAGAAAATTTTCGACTTCGATGATTGTGATGAGATTTATTTAACCAAATTGCATAAACAAGTGCTTTTCCCGAAACTTCAAACTGAATTCAATAAAGGCGAAGTAAACGAAGAAGAGGTTGATTTGCCATGTTATTTTTTAAAAAATAAGAAATATTCTTCCATTCAACAACAAGTTACACCTTTAATGTTTGCTTGCTATAAAGGACTTATAAAGGAGGTGAAGTACTTATTGAAACACAATGCTGATCCTTTACGCAATACGCTACATGGAGGGCATAACTCGCTGATTTTTACAATTTTAGGCACTGCAGAGAATAATACAAAAAAAGAAATTTTTAAACTTTTAACAGAAAAAGTGTTCTCTTCTAGACCTCGAGGTTATAAATATCTAATTGAGGAAGAAACAGACTCTCAAGGTCTGAGCATATTTGATTACATTTGTAAGAGCGATCTCTTAACCATTATTACTGATCCTCAAGATAAAAATTCTGCAAACAAAATTTTACTTAATCTTCAAACAAAAATTTTAAATGGCAATTTTCCAAATAAGTTTTCGAAAAATGTTGTAAAGCAAATAGATCTTAAGAAGCTCAGTTTTGAGTTGCCTTGTGTTAATTTCCACGATAAAAATTTCAATAGTAAAAATAAACGTATAAAAAAAGAAGAAAATAATCGAAAAGCAACTTTAACCGCAAGTGAAATAAAAAGAGAACATTATAAATATGTTAAGGCTGAGGTTGATGTAATTCAAGCTGAGGAGATTGAAGGCTTGCTGAAGAAATGTGAATATAAACTTAATCATAATGAAATAATTGAGATGTATAAGCAAGTCTTTGCTCACTGTGCATGTTACTTAGATGCTGTGGACAGCTTAAAATATAAAAACAAAGTCGATAATTTATTAAATTTTTTTCAGAACAAGATTTCCTGGAAAGAGAAGCTATTGATATTCAGTTACGCTCTTCAGAATCTTAGTTATTGGCATGGACGTGACTATGATGGGAAGCGCCATGGAATTCCATTCAAGCCTTCAAATACCTAAAAGATAAGCTTGATACAGATGAATATTGTGCTATACGAGATAAGATGTCTGTTGAAAAGAAGGAAGAGTTTGATAGTATGATGGGTCATTTTACCGATGTTAATATTGATCCTGCTATCATAAAAAAACTTTACAAATAGTTAATAGTGTGTACTAATGGCAGTATGTGTTTTTTGAGATCTGTATCATGAAAGCGTGTATAGTAAGTTCTATAAAGTCCAATCTTGAAAATGGTAAATATTCAGATGCTTGTTCAGATTTTTACAGCGAAGGGTATGACAACGAAGTGGACTTTTTATGTTATATTTTAAGAGAAAAAAGACTTGATTGCTTTTTAGAACCCTTGTTACTCTTTTACAAGCGAGATCTTCCAAGAATTCTCAAAGTAGCAGATAAAAAAAATGGTGAACATTTTGTGTGCGTTGCATACAGAGAAAGAAAGTTGCATAGGGTTCTCGAGGCGATCAAGCTTGAGGTGGGGTCCTGTTACCTAAGGAGAGAAAGTTGCCTTTCCCCCCCTCGGCTTCAAAACCGGACTTAACAGTTTCCCGTTATCCTTCATGGCTTTGTTGCATAGCTAGTGTTGGTTGAGGTTATTGTAAGAAGAAAAGCTTTTTAATATATGGCTACTAACGCATTTTGTTGTAAAATAGGCATTTTTCAAACAAGTACAACTTATGCCACAAAAAATGAGAGTAAGTAACCAAAGAGAATATAACGAGTTTCTCAAAAAAAGAGGAAATGTTTTTCATTTTGTTAATCAAGCCATAGAAAATTGGTATGAAAATAGTCCAAAAGTTGCAGGTGGCAATAACACTTATAGTGATAAAGTTGTAATTTTAATACACATATCTTTTTAGAATTGGCTTGAGACAAGCTGTAGGTTTTGTAAAAGGTTATATGGTACAAATAGGCAAAAAACTTAAGATTATCAGCTATACACAAGCTTCCAGAAGATTTAAAAAGCTTAATTTGAAGATTGATGACCATAGAAGCAATAAAGACGATCTGGAAAATGTTGAAATTGCCGTAGATAGCACTAGAGTTAGTATCTACAATAATAACGGTGGGCATAGTAAGCTTAATATTCGAAAAAGAAAATACAGTGGTTATGGTCAAGTAAGAAAATTACATGTTGTTTTAAACATAAATGATAAGAAAGCAATAAGCATGAACTACACTAGTGGTATTGCTGTAGACTATTTGCCGGTCTGCGATATGTTAGAAGAAGTCAGTGATAAATATAACATTTGTTCTATTCGAGCAGATGCGGCTTATGATATAAAAAGTGTGTATAAAGAATGCAGAAAATACAATATTGTGCCTATTATTCGCCCTAGGAAGGATACTAAAATTTGTTTAGCTGACTACTTATCAGAAAGAAACAAGTATATTAGTAGAATTAGGTCATATGAGAATTATGAAGATGGTATTAATGAATGGAAGAAAAAAGTTAAGTATGGAGCACGGTCTTATATTGAAGTCTTTTTCTATAGGTTGAAGCAAATATTTGGGTTTGGCTTGAAAAATAAATCAGAGGTAAATCGTGAAAAAGAGCTGTTAATTAAGTGCTACTTATTGAACAAATTTACTGATATAGGTATGGCTAAATTTAAATTAGCTGCGTAAATTCACTGTGATTTACATGCCTATCAGTGCTATGCAGAAGTGCAGATGTGTATAGTGCATCAGATACGTAACTCACTGAAGTATGTAGCTAGTAAAGATGCAAAGAGTTTTTTGAGTGATTTAAAGAAGGTGTATCAAGCTTCAAGTAAGGAAATTGCCGAGAATTATCTGTTGGAATTAGATGAAAAATGGGGCACAAAGTACCCTATGGTTATAAAATCTTGGCAGAATAATTGGGAAAACCTATCTGGTTATTTTAAGTATTCCGACCCAGTTAGGAGGATCATACGCGTCAAGTTAAGGAAATAAAGGTATGAAAGAGATAGAATAATAAGGTATAAGTTCTCCCAGATATACTTTTAGTGAGAGAACCAATGAATAAAATAACTTGCTTATCAAAAAAGCTCAAAGAATTTTTTAATGAAAAAGCAGAGAAAATCTCAATTACAACAAGGTTTATAAAAAGAAAGAGAAAGCTAAAAGGTTCATCATTCGTAAAAGCCATGGTCTTGGGTAATATAGGAGTTGATAATTGTAGCGTAGAAACAATGTGTCAATTACTAAACGAGGACTCGATAGATATAACAAAACAAGGTTTGGATTTTAGATTTACTGAAGAAGCAGTGGAATTTATGAAAAGGATGTATAATGAATCTGTGATTCTCTTTAAAAATATCTTGCAAGTTGATTGCAAAATCTTACAGCAATTTAATAGTGTTAAATTATTGGACAGTAGCTATATTACTCTACCTAACAGTATGGAAGAGATGTATAAAGGTTATGGTACTAGCTACAGTGGCTATGAAAGCAATACTAAGTCTGGAATAAAGTTACAATTAGTTTTCGACTACATGAATCAGATAATAGACCAACTTAATTTAACGGAGGGGGTAAGATCAGACCAGGGATATAGGAAACATTTAAGTAATATATTAAGCAATGATTTGCTAATATCTGATCTCGGTTATTTTGTGCCAAGTTCTTTTAAACAAATCAATGAAATAGGAGCTTATTTCATAAGTCGTTATAAATCTGATACCAACATATATGATGTAGAAACAAATCAAAAAATGGAGTTATTAGAATGTTTAGAGGATAAGTTATTTTTAGAAAACGAGGTATTGTTAGGAAAAGAAGCAAAAATTAGAGTAAGAATTATATGTCAGAAACTAACTGAAGAACAGTCTATGGCCAGAAGAAGGAAAGCTAATAGATTAGCAAGATCGCAGGGATATACATCCTCTAAAAGAAATCAAAAATTGTTGAACTGGTCAATATTTATAACTAATGTTCCAGAAAATAAAATTAGTGCTGAGCAAGTATTAACGATTTACAGAGTAAGGTGGCAAATTGAGTTATTATTTAAATTGTATAAAAGCCATATCAGGCTTGATAAGCTAAAAGGAAAGCCATGCAGAGTATTATGTGAACTATATGCTAAATTGTGCGCAATTCTTATATTTCACGGCATAGTTGGTTGCACAGAAGTGAAAAAGAATACAGAACTTAGCTTAACAAAGGCATTTATTGAGCTAAAAAGGCGGGTTAGAGAGTTATTTTTAGTATTAACCAAAATTAATAGTTTAAAAGCATTTCTTAAAAAACTCACTATAACTTGGTCGCTATTTTCATTAAAAGACAAACGTAGAAGGGCTAGAGTATCCACTTTAACCTCTCTAAATTTGCTCACAATCTCTTAACTTGACGCGTATGGGTGCTGCTACAGGCTCAGAGCCAGGTAATACTGAACAGCCAGACTCTATTTCAGTAGATGATGGCAAATACGAGATGAAAGAATATGACGATGAATTTGAGATCATTGAAGATTATGAATTTATAAATCGTGCTGATCCAAATGAGCCATGTTCTTTACCTTCTGACTATAAAATAGATGAAAGTATTGTAAAAATTGCAGGATTTGATAGAGAGAAATTATTAGAAATGGGTAATTTCTGCAAGATAAGCTATGGCGATGATGATGGTAAATTAAGTAAAAAAAGATGTAACAACCTAGCTCAAAGAGTATACAAAACTGAATTTGAAATTGTAGAAGATTTTGAAATTGTTCCATCTACTGAAAAAATGTATAAAACTAGAGCTGAACTCATCAGCGAAGGTTATGAAATTATTCCATTTGGTAATAGCTTTGAAAAAGATGCTGGTCACGTTTTTATAAAAGGTAAAGAAATAACAATAGCCTACCATGGTACTCGTCTGAGCCAGAGTTTTAATGATGGAATTACTGATATAAATGTACTTTTTGCTACTTCGGAATTTTTACCTGAAGGTGGAAGAATTCATTGTGGTTTCTATAATTCATTTATGGATTCATGGCCTAATCTGTATGGCATTTTAAAATCTCATGCTGAAAAACAGGGATCAGAAATCAAGGATTTTAAAATTAATCTCACAGGTCACAGTATGGGAGGAGCTATTGCTAAGATAGCTGCTTTATGCCTCAATAAAACAGAAGGAGCTGAAGATGTTCATGTTGCAACTTTTGGTGATCCACGAGTTTTTGATCTTACTGCTAGTGAATTTTATAATGATGTTCTTCAAGAAAAAACCATTAGAGTAACTCAACATAGACAAGACCCAGTACCAGCGGTATCACCTGGTATTTGTGGTTATGCTCATGTAGGTGCACAATTGAGAATATCAGTACCTGAAGGATATTTTGTTCATCAAATAGATGGTTATCATGAAGCCATTAAAATAATGGATGAAGAGGATTTCCGATCGAACAATAACGTTTCTCTCTTTTATTACCCTTCGAGAATATTAAGTCGAATTAACTGTGCAGTTTTAGGTGATGCTCAATATTATGCTGCTAATTTAGGTAATTATATTCTTGGTGGACAAAATTTTTTCGAGAAAGTAAAAAAGGAATACCAAGATAAAAACTTAGAAAATTTTTCTAAGCTTGAACAAGCAGAAGTTAAGCAAAGGGCACATCAAAATGTCTTTTCTACTACAAGGAGTTTATAACTACTATACAGAGCAATCATTAGATTGCTCTGTAGCATCTACTCATTTAAATTCAATATAAAAATTTTCACCAGAAGTTATTTTCCATTCTTCTTTAAATTTTTTTAGGTGTTCTTTTTTTTCGCATTCCAAAAGCAGTTCTTCTATGCTCTTATTATAGCTTTCTGTAGTAATTCTTCCTTGATGATGCATGAACTTCAAGTAAATCAAATAGGTGTTAATCACATCTGTTTCGCAATAATCGCGAATCTCTTGTATTTTTCCACTATCGTATAAATCCATAACTTGTGAACCATCAACTCCAATCTTACCGGGAAGATTAAGTGCTGCGCAAACTTCGTTCATCTTCATTCTTGCAGAAGCTCCAAAATCAGAGAGAGATTCAAGCAAATCACAATGCCAATCACTACTGTACCTCTGATTGTAACTATTCCACTTATCGCCAGCTTTGTGAAAATATTCTGCTTGAGTGCCATGAACCATAGCACGGTACTTCAGTACCGGTATATCAAAAGTGCGCCCATTGAACGAAACTAGTCTTGGCTTTTTCTCTGATATGTAGTTAAAAAATCCCTTTACTAGCTCTTTTTCATTGGAGTTTACTGTGCCTCCAGATCTTATTTCTTGTAGTGTGAACATTTCATAACCGCTCTGGCGTGTTATATTACAAAGTAAAAAACTAATAACTACAACAAGGTGGAAGGGCTGACGCAGAAAAGAGTTTTGCCCGTTTGTTATTTCAAGATGATATTTTGTTAATGCGTTCCTCTTTTCTTCTACACTGCTATCATCACTAATATTTAGTAAATTCTTGCAGGAATTTACATCTGGTATAGTTTCAATATCAAATACCAACAAAGAATTAAGCATTACTTATATATTCCTCAGGGCGATCAGTCCAAGGTCGCACTTTTACGAACAAAAAGAGATGAACTTTACACTCAAATAACTTTTCCAATTCTGTACGCGCCTCGATATTAATTTTTTTTATGCTACTGCCGTCTTTTCCTAGCACTATTTTCTTATGATTATCTTTCAATACAAATATGATCTGTTTTATGACTAAACTCTTATCTTTTTTTTCCTCAAATTGTTCAGTTATAACAGCTGTAGAGTATGGCAATTCTTCACGTAGGTTCAAGAATAACTTCTCTCTTGTAATTTCTGCTGATAAAAAATCAGCTGAGGAATCGGTTACTTGATCTTCTTCATAGAACCAAGGGCTTATCGGTGCAATTTCAGATAAGTAATTCATCAAATTAGAAAGTCCATCATTCTTCAGTGCCGATATCGTAAAAATTTTTTCAAACTTATAAAGCAAATTTAGGTGCTCATGTGCCATCTTGAGCTCTGATTTCTTTACTAAATCAGTTTTATTGATAACCAAAATGCATCTGCCTTTTGTGCGCTCCAGTCGTGCAAATATCGTTTTTATTCTTTCTATATTTTTTAGGTAATTGTTTACATCAACAAGCAACAAAGTAATGTCACTATCCTTAACTGCTCCCCATGCAGATTTGACTAAAGCTTTTTCAAGATTTGTTTCTGCTGAAAACACTCCTGGAGAGTCAGTAAAAACAATTTGCGCATTGTTGCATATAGCAACACCCCTTACCTGCGTCCTTGTTGTCTGCACTTTAGGGGTGACAATTGCAATTTTCTTGCCTACGATGCTGTTAATTAGCGTTGACTTTCCAGCATTTGGCAAGCCAGCTATCGTTACAAATAAGCATTTTTGTTCTTTCACAAAGGAAATTATAAAGAAAACTAAATGCTAACGTCAATTGATTATTATATAGCTTGCTCTTCCTCTTTTGAAGAAAAACATTTTCCAACTTTTTCAACTATAGGTGATATAATATACTCATTCACTTTCTGAGCTATTGGTTGTATAATATGCTTTGTTGCAAATATAGCTGCGACTGGTGCTATTACTTCTATTACTGCACCTGCTAAAGCTGCAGATCCCATTCCAAGGGTTACATCAGGGAAAATAGCCATTGCAGCTGCAGCAAGACCAACTCCAATTGCAGCACTTGCAAGTGCGGAAATACCAAAATAGATAGGCGCATATTTTTCATTCTTTTCAATATTATCTTTTTTGCAAAATTTGTATAGTAGCTCCCCCGCACACAGAGCTGTAATCAATGCTGGAGCTATAGAACCAACCATACGCGTCAAGTTAAGAGATTGTGAGCAAATTTAGAGAGGTTAAAGTGGATACTCTAGCCCTTCTACGTTTGTCTTTTAATGAAAATAGCGACCAAGTTATAGTGAGTTTTTTAAGAAATGCTTTTAAACTATTAATTTTGGTTAATACTAAAAATAACTCTCTAACCCGCCTTTTTAGCTCAATAAATGCCTTTGTTAAGCTAAGTTCTGTATTCTTTTTCACTTCTGTGCAACCAACTATGCCGTGAAATATAAGAATTGCGCACAATTTAGCATATAGTTCACATAATACTCTGCATGGCTTTCCTTTTAGCTTATCAAGCCTGATATGGCTTTTATACAATTTAAATAATAACTCAATTTGCCACCTTACTCTGTAAATCGTTAATACTTGCTCAGCACTAATTTTATTTTCTGGAACATTAGTTATAAATATTGACCAGTTCAACAATTTTTGATTTCTTTTAGAGGATGTATATCCCTGCGATCTTGCTAATCTATTAGCTTTCCTTCTTCTGGCCATAGACTGTTCTTCAGTTAGTTTCTGACATATAATTCTTACTCTAATTTTTGCTTCTTTTCCTAACAATACCTCGTTTTCTAAAAATAACTTATCCTCTAAACATTCTAATAACTCCATTTTTTGATTTGTTTCTACATCATATATGTTGGTATCAGATTTATAACGACTTATGAAATAAGCTCCTATTTCATTGATTTGTTTAAAAGAACTTGGCACAAAATAACCGAGATCAGATATTAGCAAATCATTGCTTAATATATTACTTAAATGTTTCCTATATCCCTGGTCTGATCTTACCCCCTCCGTTAAATTAAGTTGGTCTATTATCTGATTCATGTAGTCGAAAACTAATTGTAACTTTATTCCAGACTTAGTATTGCTTTCATAGCCACTGTAGCTAGTACCATAACCTTTATACATCTCTTCCATACTGTTAGGTAGAGTAATATAGCTACTGTCCAATAATTTAACACTATTAAATTGCTGTAAGATTTTGCAATCAACTTGCAAGATATTTTTAAAGAGAATCACAGATTCATTATACATCCTTTTCATAAATTCCACTGCTTCTTCAGTAAATCTAAAATCCAAACCTTGTTTTGTTATATCTATCGAGTCCTCGTTTAGTAATTGACACATTGTTTCTACGCTACAATTATCAACTCCTATATTACCCAAGACCATGGCTTTTACGAATGATGAACCTTTTAGCTTTCTCTTTCTTTTTATAAACCTTGTTGTAATTGAGATTTTCTCTGCTTTTTCATTAAAAAATTCTTTGAGCTTTTTTGATAAGCAAGTTATTTTATTCATTGGTTCTCTCACTAAAAGTATATCTGGGAGAACTTATACCTTATTATTCTATCTCTTTCATACCTTTATTTCCTTAACTTGACGCGTATGATAGAACCAACAATCCCACCCATCACCAATGGTGATAAAGCTGTAAAACTGAGTTCCCAACCTGTAAGTGCTCCTATTGTTGTAGCTATACCTAAGCCAAATGGTATTCCTTTAGTATTATTATTCATATAATCTCCTTAAATATAAATTTCTAAAAAACTTTTCTAGTATAGCTAAATTTCTTAGATAGATCAATTGATTTTTTTATGATTAAATGTGATTAAAACTCGAAGAGCGGGAGAAGGGGTTCGAACCCTCGACCTCAACCTTGGCAAGGTTGCGCTCTACCAACTGAGCTACTCCCGCAGTTAAATTCTGCTTATTCTTATTATAGGTGCGTATCATAATTTGTAAACCCTACATGCATGAAAATCATGAGAGCCAATTTTCTATGATCTTTTCGTATACTTAAAGCTCATTTTTGATTATTATATGTGTCATAAAACATATTAAATTTATGAGAATATTTGTATATAAAGACGACCTGCCAGCCAGTGCAATACCAAGTGATATAAAATCTATAGCTGTTGATACAGAGGCAATGGGGCTACTGCATAGCAGAGATAGATTATGCCTTGTGCAGCTTTCTTTTGGTGATGGCAACGCTCATTTGATTCAATTCAAAAACGATTATACAGCTCCAAATTTGAGAAAAATATTAGAGGATAAAAATATAACCAAAATATTTCACTTTGCGCGATTTGATGTAAGCATAATACATTATTATTTAAAAACCTGGGCACTGCCTTGCTATTGCACGAAAATAGCCTCACGTTTAGTTCGCACTTATACAGATAGTCATAGCTTAAAAGAGTTGTGCTTAGAACTACTTGATATAAAACTAAACAAGCAACAACAATCTTCTGATTGGGGAAATGAAAATTTAACAGACAAGCAAAAAAGTTATGCTGCATCTGATGTTTTATATCTTCATAGAATAAAGGAAAAGCTAGATTTAATGCTAGAACGTGAAAATAGAAAAGAATTAGCCGAAAAGTGCTTTGCATTTCTTCCTACTCGTATTGAGCTAGATTCAATGGGTTGGGGGAGTGTAGATATCTTTAATCATCAGATGTAATCACTTCACTTGAATCCAGAAAAATTTAGTTGATCAGCTGTTAATTGATACGCTATATTTATAAAAATTTAGGTATTTTATGAGTGATGATATTAAAGCGGTAAATGATCAAAATTTCGAATCTGAAGTTGCTAACCACAAAGGATTTGTGCTGGTAGATTTTTGGGCAGAATGGTGTGGACCATGCAAAAGTCTGATGCCACGTATCGAGCAGTTAGCCAAGGATAGAAAAGACAAGATCAAAATCTGTAAGTTTGACATAGATGGAGAAACTGAAGTGCCAAGTAAGTATGGAGTTCAATCTATACCTACTTTAATCATATTTCAAGATGGTAAGGAAATTGCACGCAAAATTGGCGCAATAAATGATTTACACAGTTGGGTTGATAGTGAAATAAGCGAGTAGACAAATTTCCTTTTGCGTGTATTATAAGTGTTAATAAAAGGGATTGTAGCTCAGTCGGTTAGAGCAGTTCGCTCATAACGAATTGGTCGTAGGTTCGAGTCCTACCAATCCCACCGCTATTGATACAATTGCAAGGCCTACTCTCTTAGATAAGCTTTTTGCCTTATTAAAGTACTTGGTTGTTAGTGTTTGAAAATTCCATTATATAAAAATTACTTCCGCATATTTTCAATCTAATTATAATTGCGATTAGAGATATTTTAAGAGCTCAAAAATTTATCTTTGTCTGCAGACTTTCAATTAACTTTTCAATAAAAAACGTAGCGTATACACACGTCTGTCATATGTGCGCTGCATTTTTTTCTAATTTATACAGGAGGATTTTATGTCCAGAATTCCAGATATTTGACCTTTACCTTAGCTAATAAAAACCAACTGGCGCCTTTGGTTTTTATAAAGAAAATCTAGGAAATAACCAAAAACTGTTTCCAGGCATAAATTTGCCGTGTATACCTAAAAAGTAATGATATTAGCATAATGTTCATATTTGTATGCTAATATTAATATCATTTAAATTGAAGAGTATTATGGAACAACAAGCATCAAACAAAGAGAAAGGGATTGAATTTAGATATAATCAATGTAAGCAGAAATGCCATTCCTACAAAACAAAACGGACAGACCAAGAATGCCTAGATAAATGCTATGAGAAGTACGTTTCTAAACTTTATCCACAAATTAGTGAGAAATTATTAGCTAGTGAAAACAATCTCTATGATGAAAGCACAAAATTATCACTTATGGCAGATACTCTAGATGCAATGTTTTTTTAATCACAAAAGAAACACTTATTTCAATATTTGCAGAGATGTTAGCTTTTTAGATATACTTTGACTTATTGAATAATTCTTTAAATTGGTAAAATACTGTTTCTTTTCCTCTATTTCTTTTTCACTATTCTTTCCACATATCGCTTCTGTTTTTATCTCTGGTTGTTTCTCTTGATTGAGAGAGCCCTTCTTTTCAAAATAATTATCTGTGAATTCTAAAAAGAGTGAAATCAGCTCAGGAATAGTGTATTTGTGTTCACTTGATGAGCACAATTCTGTAATCGAAGAAAAGTGAATATCATCTGCCTTAATAGGTAGTAACGATAGAAACTTATTCCAGCATTTTTTCATTATTCCAACTTCAGGTTCAAGGTTTTTTATTTTAGCTAAGTTGGCATGCTCCATAAAAAACTCTTTATATTGCTCAAAACCTTCAAAAGTTTCTTTTTTTTGGTAGTTTTTTTTCCTATGACTTTTTTCTATGTCAGCAATTTTAGTACCTATATTTGCCTGCTTACTAATAAAGCCATCGTTCTCTAAGTTAAAACAAATTGTGTATGGAGTAATGTCGTTTACTATTGTGTGTGGCTTAAAGTGCCAACCAAAGCATTTGAGTATGAATTTTATTATAGGAGGAAATAGCCATTTAGGTTTTGATATGTGTAGTAATTTCACTACAAGTTTTTTGAATGAGCTAAAGGATTTATTGATAATGCATCTTAAATGAATATTGTCATCTTTTTTAAACTTTTTATAAACCTCCGCAGCTATTGGTCCTCCAGCACAGCTTCCATACAGTACTATATTGTCTGGGTGAATGCCTTGCTTTAGAAGATCTGAAATGACTCCAATTCCTGCATTTACTCGATTTCGACCGTTTAAAGAATGGCCTTTGCTTTTTCCAGAACCAGGAAAATTAATAAGGTGAACATCCATACCTGCTTCAGCTGCCCAATTCCATTCACTTTTGTCTTCATTTGGCTCTTTTTCAAAAGTATATGTAAGCCCTGGAAAGTAAACTATATGCTTTTTCTTTCTGCTATCTGCACTGCTCTTCGAGTTTGACATCACTATCTTTTGAATTCGCATTCCATTTTGAACTTCTACGAACTCTTCCCTAATTTTTATTGTATTTTCTTCTGTTACTTTCATTTTGCGTTTTTCATTATATTGATTTAATAATACATGAAATTTTAGAAAAAATCAATTTTACTAAAAAATTAACTTATAGCATATCTATCTTTATATTTATTGGAATTAAAGTAGTAGTGAGAAATGCCTCTTGACATTTGATAAACCTAAACGTAGCCTAAAACAATTTACTATTTATTTATGACATTTGTTCAATCACTTAATAATCAATTAGATAGTTTACACTTATTAAAGCACCCGTTTTACGAGTCATGGAATGAAGGTAGCTTAAGTCTGCAGGCTCTGCAAACCTACGCTAAGGAATATTATCACCATGTTGCTGCTTTTCCTCGTTATATCAGCGGTATACATTCCTTGTGTCCAAATTTGAAAATGCGGCAAGTTTTACTTGGTAATTTAATAGAGGAAGAACAAGGCGACGAGAATCACCCAGAATTATGGCAGCGTTTTGCTGAAGGACTGGGAGTAGCACGATCTCAACTTCTTGAGGATGCACAGGTTAAGGAGACACGAGAATTAGTTGACGGTTACTTTGATATTGTAAGATCAGGTTTTGTAGAAGGTCTTGGAGCTCTGTACGCTTATGAACGTCAAACTCCAGAGGTTTCTAAATCTAAAATTGAAGGTCTGAAAAAACACTATTCAATAAATGATGAGCGTTCTCTCAAATTTTTTACCGTTCATATGGAAGCTGATGAGTGGCATTCTGAAGAATGTGCAAACCTTATTGCAGATTTAAACGAAGAAGAACAAGAGAAAGTTATGCAAGGCGCTGAAAAAGGAGCAAAACTCTTATGGGGTTTTCTTGATGGCATGATGAATGTTGATGTTTGTCATTAATTATAAGTAGATACTAAATTCAGTGGTAGCATGTAATCTTCTTATATCTGATTTACGGCTTTGGGTTCATTTGGGATGTAGTGCAGAAGAGAAGTCTTCTCCCCAATTGGTGAGTATTGACGTTGATTTCACTTTTAAATCTCCTCCTTCAGGGCTTACAACTGATCAACTTAAAGATACTATCTGCTATTTGGAAGTAGTGCAAAATATTCAATCTCTTGTTCAGGGCAAGCAATTTAATTTAATCGAGCATTTAACTCATGAGATATACAGAGCCATTAATAACCTTTTGCTGCGAAAGAAGCATATTATTTCTTCTGTCAGGGTGACTACTCACAAAATCGCACCACCAGTTCCTGGTGTGCATGGGGGCGTTTTTTTTACTTACTGTAATGAATTGCAAGAATGATCTATATTTCTATTGGATCAAATATAGGGAATCGCCTTTCCCATTTACAAAGAGCTACTGAGTTAATAAAGAAGCGCTATTTAAAAGACTTAAAGTCTTCGATCATTCTAGAAACTAAGGCTATTTTACCAAATGGTGCTCCACCTGATTGGAACAAGCCATTTCTCAACATGATTGTCTATGGAAGTTGTTCTTCTTCTCCTGAGGAGCTACTAAAAGGCTTAAAACAAATCGAATGTGATATTGGTCGTCCACAAGTCTACGAAAAATGGGCACCTCGTGTTATTGATTTAGATATTTTGTTATGGGATGATCTAACGCTTGATATACCTGACCTTAAAATTCCTCACCCAGAATTAGTAAATAGACCATTTTTGCTCCACTTGATGGCAATGGTTAACAAAACCTTTGCTTTCAATGTTCAAGACTGTTTTTCAAAGAGTTTTACGCTTTCACCAAAGCTTATGGGTATCGTCAATATTACCCCTGATTCATTTTCAGATGGTGGTCTTTATTATGATGCGAATCGAGCAACCAAGCAGGCATTGCAGCTGGTATCAGATGGTGCAAGCATAGTTGATCTTGGAGCTCAATCAACAAGGCCTGGAGCTTCAATAAAGACGCCAGAGGAAGAGTATGAACGTCTAAAACCAGTACTTGATAATCTTAGCGACTATATGAAAAATGGTGATATTGAAGTCAGCATTGATAGTTTTTTGCCAGACGTTATTTTAAACGTTTTGAAGCACTACAATATTGCCTGGGTAAATGATCAGAAGGGAGATCTGAGTAGTAATACCTTAAAAGAAGTTGCTAGCAGTGGGTGTAGTGTCGTTATTATGCATTCACTTTCGATACCACCACATAAGGACAATATTATTCCACATGACACTGACCCAATTGATATCATAAATAATTGGGCAGAGAAGAGCATTAACAAACTACTAGGCCTGGGTTTTGATGAAAATTCAATAATTATTGACCCTGGTATTGGTTTTGGCAAATCTATGTATCAGAATATTCAGATTTTACGCAGTATAGAAACTTTACAAAATTTTGGCTGCAAGGTTTTAGTTGGCCATTCCAGAAAGTCATTTATTTCCTCTTTTTCCATAGAATCTCCCTCTAATAGAGATTTAGAAACAATTGCTACATCTGCTGTACTGCAAAATAAGGTTGATTTCCTTAGAGTGCATAATGTACGCGACCACATGAGATTTTTTGTAGCCCAAGCTGTCTTAAAAGGATGAAGATTATTGGAATTATGGCTGTTGACCCTAATGGGGTAATTGGAATAAATAATGATTTGCCCTGGCGTTATCCAAGTGAGTTTAAACATTTTTGTCAAGTGACCGACAAACAAATTATTGTGATGGGAAGAAAGACATTTGAAACCGTGCCTCAAAGCATACTAAAGAATCGTACACCTATTGTTTTCTCCCGTAACAAGTGTTTTAATAGAGGTCCAAAATGTACTGTTGTCTCTTCCATGCAAGAATTTCTGTCAATTCAAAGTAGTTCTCAAGTCTTTGTGATTGGTGGGGCACAAATAGCACACCTTTTTTTAGAGCATAACCTAATCTCAGAATTTATTATAACTGAAATTCACAAGCCCTATAAGGGTGATACATACCTCAATTTAGCATTTTTTAATGGATGGAATAAAACTATTCTCGTCAGAACAGAAGACTATACTATATTCAATTGTATCCGTTCGGCAGAGTAGTAAAATAAGAAAAAGAGAAAAGACGACTAGAGGAATAAATGATGTCATTCAAGTAGCTGACACTGATTCCTTTATGGTGATGTCATGCCATTGTCAGCTACTTGGATAACATTCCACTCCAGCACTTGATTCTGGAATGGCTTTGTTGCATCACTCTTCGGATAATAGGTAACGTGGAATAAATTCATGAAGCTATCTCAAATTTAGCCATGCCTATATCAGTAAATTTGTTAAGCAAATAACACTTGAGTAGCAGTTCTCTCTCACGATTAACCTCAGATTTGTTTCTAAAACTAAACCCAAATGTTTGCTTCAGTCGCGAGAAAAAACTTTCTATATAAGATCTCTTCCCATAATTTATCTCTTTTTTCCACCTCTTCATACCATCTTCATCATATGACTTTATGAGCTTGATTGTAGAATTTCTCTCATCCATATAATCCAACTTTGGATGCTCTATTGCATTATTTTGCGGAGGAATCCTTGTCTTTATGTCAAGCTCATCGCACAGTTTGTATAACTTCTTTCGATTATATGCCCTGTCTGCATATAGTGTGCTTATATTATATTTAACATCAATCCTTGCAATAAGATCACATGCTCCATAGTGGTCAGAATAAACTCCGCCACTGTATTTTGCTGCTATAACTTTTTTGCTACCTATCTCTAGCATTACATGCAGTTTTCTTGTTTGCTCATAGCAGCGATACTTTCTATCTGTACCATTTGCCTTGCTATGACCTGGAATATTATTGTAGATCAGTACTATCTATGGCAATCTCAATATCTTCTGTATTATTTTTATCATGTCTTCGATCATTAATTTTGATGTTAAGTTTTTTAAGCCTTCTTGAGGCCTGGGAATAGCTAATAACTTGCAAGTTTTTCCTTACTTGCTCAAGGTACCCTGCTATAAATCCCGCTGTTTGTCTCAGACCTATTCTAAATAAATAAGTTATTATGTGAACCAGAATCACGACCTTATCGCTATAAATATAGTTGCCACCAGCCATTTTTGGACCTTTTTCGTACCAATTTTCTATGGCATCATTGACGTAATAAAAAATATTTCCCCTCTCTTGGAGAAATTTGTTATATTCATGGCAGTTACTGACTCTCATTTTTTGTGGCATATTTTTCTTTAGTAGGTTAAATGCTTGTCTTATAGTGAATTTTGTCAGTAACTGCCAGTTCTTTTTATTTGACCTATGCAACAAAGCCCACTGGAATCCAGAAATTTTTTGAGCACGAAAGTTTATGCTAAGTTTTTGTTGGTAAAAAAGGCTGGATCCCAGTGTCACGCACTGGGATGACAAGAGGAGAACTACTAAATTACATCTTCAATTTCTGTGTGTCAAGCACTGAAGAGGTCTCTCCTATTTTCTCTTGATGAATAAATCTAAGTAGAGTATAGTAAAAATGCATTTATGTAGCGATTAATGAGCAATTTAGTTTTAGTCTATATAACTTTTTCAAACTTGAAAGAGGCTCAGGCTATTTCTGAAGAATTGTTAAACGAGAAGTTAATTGTGTGTGTAAATATATTTCCTGAAGTAAATTCTCTGTATTTATGGGAAGGTAAAATTAATAGTAATTGTGAAGTAGTGGCAATTATGAAAAGTAGGAATGATCAGGCTGATAAGATTGTAGAAAAAATCGAGGCAATGCATTCTTATGGTCAACCAGCCGTTTTGATAATACCCATAGGAAAAGCGAATAAATCTTTTACTAATTGGGTTAATAATGTTATTGATATAAACAATATTGGGGTGTAGCCAAGTGGTAAGGCAGCGGTTTTTGATACCGCCACGCGAAGGTTCGAATCCTTCCACCCCAGCTTTATTGAAGTGTGCGTGAAATGATATCACTTTTTTATAAATTAAGGTTATTTAATTACATACTGGGCAGTTTGAAAGATATAGTTGTCAAGCTATTTTTTTTCACTTTGTATCTTTATACATCGAGCATTATGCTCATGTTTCTCACCAGTGGCTTTTGGTATGCTGTAGAATTTAGCTCTTTCAAAAATGCATTTTACCATTTATATCAATATTTAAAATGGTATTATGAAAATAGAGATGATTTGGGTTATGGAGTTTCTATTAGAATATTAGTAGCGTTTCTTACTCCGCATTTTCTCTACAAATTATTTTCTGGCACAGGCTGGAAGTCTTTTTTCAAGGAGAAGATAGTTCAGATACTCAGCACAAGAAGAAAAATGGGTAATAAACCAAATGGCAGTAGTTATGGTTATAGTAATAAGAACAGTTACGGTAACAATAATCTTCAAGAGGCAGAACGGAAAGTGAATATGATAAAGCAGCTATTAATCCAAGATATAGATGAAGCTATAGAAAAAAGATTAAATGATATTTTTCTTGGTGAGAGGGGTAAACCTCATTAAAAGGGCTTTATCTTTTTTAGAATTGGCTGTATTTTGTTTTTTACGTATAACCGATCGCAATCAGCCAGTATACATGTTTCAACAAAATCTTGACTGAAGTCTGATAGCCAGGAAATTGCTTTACGTTTCTCTACCAAGCTTTCTGTTTTTTTACAGTTACTTGCTGCATCAATCATTGCCTGTGATATCACTGATTGCCACAGTATGCAGTACCTTTGTATATCATCTAAAGTGCTATTTGCTTCGTGATGGTGAAAAAATTCTTTGAAATTGAAGTTATTTGACATTATGTACCTCTTTAAGTTGAAAATTAGAATTTGAAGTAGTGCGAAAGTTGTCTGCTGCAATGAGTAGCCTTTATGACAGTCAGACCGGGTTTTATGTGAGCTATAAATGTTTAAGAAATTATATCTATTCAGATCTATGTGAAACCAGTGCTTCTTTTCTTGTTATCCGAGCTGGGATCCAGGTTGACAAAAGCGCTTTACAACGTTTTGTGTACAAAAGCCAGTGTTGCATGACACTATTTGTTCTTATAGCTTTTTTGTCTATCTTATTTTGTCACTCTGCTGAACAGATAATTTTCGCCAATAAGCTTTCTACTGAATTTTTGTTATTGAGCTCACACAGATCAAAGACAAGTTTTGAGTCAAAAATACCCTTAATATTATAATAAGGGGCTGGTAAAATGTGTCTAGTAAGTTTTCTTCTCTATGCAACTGCACCTCAAGCTAATAATGGACCATCAGGCGTATTACCAATTACATTGATCTGGTTTAATATTTTATTAGTGGGGTAAAAATAATTTTTTATAAACTCCTTATATATAGCTGTTAATTTATGTATATCGTCTATTGATACGCATTCATTTACCTGATGTGCGGTTTTGTTGATCATACCAAATTCAATTACTGGACAAATATCCTTAGTAAACGCAGCATCAGATGTGCCACCATTTGTACTCAGCACAGCATCAATGCCGGTAATTTTATTTATCGCATCAAGCATAATATCAGTATTTCTATCAGGAATAGAGAGAAAAACGTTTCTGCTGCTCTGCATAGACAGTTTATAATCGTTAGTCACATTGGTGCATATTGCATCAATCATCTTATATAAAACGTCTGGTGTTTGTGTATTGTTATATCGAACATTAAAACCTGCTGCTATTGAACTAGGTATTAGATTATTAGTATTATTTCCAACGTCGATAGTAGTAATTTCGCAATGTGAAGGCTGAAAGTATTTATTACCAGTATCAAAAGTGGTATCTTTTATCTTACTTAGTATCGATACCATTTTATATATTGGATTATCTGCTAGATCTGGGTAGGCAACGTGCCCTTGTTTACCATGGCAAATCAATTTAAATGTTGCAGAACCTCTTCTACCTATTTTTATGGTATCACCTAATTTCTCACTACTAGTTGGTTCGCCAACTACACAAAAATCTATCTTTTTTTGCTTGCTTTTCATCCATTCCAAAACGGCCTTTGTTCCATGTTCTTCCGTGCTTTCTTCAGCGCTGGTAATCAATGCACTGATTGAACCGCTGAATCGAAACTTACCTGCAACTGAATCTACGATAGCAGCAATAAATGCAGCTACTCCGCCTTTCATATCAGATGCTCCTCTTCCATATAGCATTCCATCTCTAACTTCTGGCTTAAATGGATCAGATATCCAATCTTTTAACTCACCTGGTGGTACAACATCAACATGTCCAGCAAAACACAAGTTTGGTACTCCATTTATATATTTCGCATAAAGATTTTTAACTTTATCACCAAACTCTAAAATCTCACATTCAAAACCACTTTTCTTGAGAATGGCTGCTATATGCTCTATTGCCCCATCGTCTTTTGGTGTTATACTTCTAAAAGAAATTAATTTCTTAGTTAGTTCTACAGGGTCAATCTTCATATCAATCTTGAAATACTAACATTACCGTATTGTAAACATTCTATGCGATATTTAAAACAAATATTACAGCACACAGAACAAGTTCTTATTAGGGAAGTAAAAGTACTTGCTGATAATATCTATGAAATATGTAGACAATACGGAAATGACATTTTTCTGATTGCAGATGAAAATACAGCAAAACTTTTAAACAAAAACATACTTAATAAAGTTTCTCATTTAATTATTCCAGCCACACCTGTCATTCCAGCGCGTGACTATGATGGATCGCAGTGTCACGCTACTTGGATGACACCAAATGGACTGAACAGTGCTGCTTCTCTCCAAGCTGTAAACCTAGTTAGAAATAAAGCAAAAGATAGTGACTTAATGGTTGCATTTGGCAGTGGCACTGTTAATGATATCTGTAAGTGCGCAAGCTATTTAGAAGGCAAAGACTACATATCCTTTCCAACAGCTGCTTCCATGAATGGATATAGCTCTGCAAACGCTTCAATATTAGTTGATGGATATAAAAAATCGTTCGGAGCACATCTTCCAAAGGCAATATACATTGATACCGATATAATTGCCAACGCACCACCACGCCTCACATTAAGTGGATTTGCAGATTTCATCTGCCGTTCAACAGTACAAGCCGATTGGCTATTATCTCATCTATTACTTGGCACAGAATATAATGAATTACCCTTTAAACTTGTTCGCAATCTGGAGGAAATTTTGCTCAGAGAACACTTGGCACTTGCTAAAAAAGATAAAAGAGTAGTTTTATTACTTATGGAAGCCTTATTGATTTCAGGACTCGGAATGGTGATGTCAAAAGGCAGCTACTCTGCAAGTCAAGGAGAACATATGATAGCTCATGCAATTGAGATGGTAACACAGGATTATTCCTCCTCGTTACATGGGGAAAAAATTGCTGTGACAACGATTACCATGGCTAACTTGCAAGAGGAGATATTGTCAATACAAAACCCGATTACCAAACCGATCACTTTAGATGTAAAACATATAACTCAGTGCTTTGGTAATACCGAATTTATAAAAATTCTAAAGCAGAAGCAAATGATGCAGCAAAAAATTCAAGAGATTATTTGCAAAGAATGGAGTAATATTTCTAGTTTAATTAAGCAAAATTTACTATCTGCAAAACACCTGCAGAAAGTATTTGAAGATCTATCAATTCCGTACTTACCGGAGCATCTTAATTGGAACAAAGAGCAATACTGCAAGGTAGTCAATCTTACATTTGCAACAAGAGATAGATTCACCTTTCTTGACCTGGCTGGTTGTATAGAAAAAAGTTAGATTTTGTGTATTCGTTCGGTAGGGTAGCAAAATAAGATAGACAAAAATACAGTAACAAATGGTGTCATGCAAGTAGCTATCCAGCCTTTCTTAACAACAAAAACTTAGCATGACTTTTGTGCTCAAAAACTTCTGGATTCCAGCATCAAGTGCTGGAATGACATGGTGAAATATTATTCAAGTAGCCTCTGTCCCAGTGCCTATTCGGTGTCATTCAAGTCAACTCTTTTCTTGTCATCCCAGTGCCTAGACACTGGGATCCAGAAAACTTCACTTTAAATGAGTGCATTAGATTGTCTTTATATAGATGCCAGTGTCAGCTACTCGGATGAAATTCATTTAGTTGTCTTTTCTCATCTACCTTACCACTTTCTTGAACGGATACCATTAGCCATTCCCCTGAATAGATACAACAAATGTTGTATCTTTATCACTTCACATACATTATTCCATATACTATATGAACAACTGAAAAAAAACTTCAGTTAATTGACAATGAATCACGTTATTTTGTCAAGTGCGCTGCTATCGCCAAACCATAGCTTAGCTTGAGTGGCTGAGGAGGGATTTGAACCCCCGACCAAGAGATTATGATCCTCCTGCTCTACCGCTGAGCTACTCAGCCTAATTAAAAACCTTGCTATATATGTAATCTATATGTTTCATATAATACTTCAAATCAAACAAAGACTCAAGTTTTTCAGAGTCAATAATTCCGTGCAAGGATTTATCTTGTTTCAATTCGAACAGAAAATCACTGTTATCTTGCTTTACTTTCATTGCATTATTCTGAACAATTTTATATGCCTCTTCCCTAGTTAAACCACTACTTACCAACTCAAGCAATACACGTTGTGAGAAAATTAAACCCTTTGAAGAGTTTAAGTTCTTTTCAATGTTTTCCTTATCGATCGCCAATTTATCTATCAAATCTGTTAATCGCACTAAAGCAAAATCCATTGTTATACAAGCATCAGGGGCAATGCACCTTTCCACAGACGAGTGCGATATATCTCGTTCGTGCCATAATGCAACATTTTCTAATGCAGGAAAAACATAGCTGCGTACTAAGCGTGAGAGCCCAGTCAAATTCTCACTTAAAATAGGATTACACTTATGCGGCATAGCAGAACTTCCCTTCTGCCCAGTGGAAAAATATTCAGAGATTTCGCCGACTTCAGTTTTTTGCAAATGACGAATCTCAATTGCAATATTTTCTATTGAGCTTGCAATTACTCCCAAAATTGAAAAGAACATGGCATGTCTATCACGAGGGATGACTTGAGACGATATGGTTTCAGGTATGAGTCCCATTTCTTTCGCTACATACTCTTCAACAAATGGATTAATATTTGCAAAATTACCTACTGCACCTGATATTTTACAAATTGAGATCTCTTTTTGCGCGCTAATTAATCTCTGATAATTGCGTTTAAATTCAGCATAAAATCTAGCAAATTTTAATCCAAGAGTTATTGGTTCTGCATGCATTCCATGACTGCGCCCAACACAAACAATATCTTTATAGTCCTCAGCTTTTTTTTTCAATACTATAAGTAAATTTTTTAGATTCTTGAGTAAAATATCACATGACTCTTTCAACTGCACTGCAAGGCATGTATCTAAAACATCAGAACTTGTCATTCCGTAATGGAGATAACGAACATCAACTCCCGCTTTTTCAGAAATATATGTCAAAAAAGCTATAACATCATGTTTTACAATGGATTCAATTTCGTTAATACGCTCAATATCAAATTCAATAGCACCAGAGAGCTTTTCAGCAACATCATTTGGAATAACTTTTAATTTTGCTTGAGCTTCACATGCTAATTTTTCTATTTTGAGCCATATGTTGAACTTATTTTTTTCTTCCCAAATAGAAGAGATTTCTTTGCGGCTATAGCGTGGGATCATTTTTGATTTATTCCAATAATGGTGTCATTCCAGTGCATGACACTGGAATCCAGATATAAAAGTATTTGCAAATTATTCAATGGACAACGGATTCTAGAAGCATAAAATAATGTCCATGATGAAATAAACTGGATCCCAGTGTCACGCACTGGAATGACATGAAAGGAGCACTGGGATGATACCAGCTTAGCAATGGAAGACATTTCTTTACGACTATAACAAGGGATCATCTTTGATCAGCTATCATCACCATCAGTAGTTTCTTTACTCGCATCTTGCTCTGCCTCTTGTTGCTCAGATTTCTGATTTTGCAACTTTGCTTGCCTTAATTCATGTGCATCTTTCTCAGATCTGACAACGTATATAGTAATTGGCACTATCACTTTACTATGTAATTCTATATTCACTTGATACTCGCCCAAATTTTTGATACTTATTCCACCAAAAGATAAACTATGATGACTTATATCATATCCTTCTTGTAATAAAGTTTTTGCAATTTCACGTGTGGTTACAGAGCCAAAAATCTTTCCATCCTCTGAAGCTTGCTTTATTAATATAATAAATTTATCATGCAGTGATGATGCAAGCACTTTTGCTACATTTAATTTTTTGGTATTTTCTTCTTCCAATAATAAACGCTGTTCCTCTAACTTTATTAAATTTTCCTTAGTGGCTTTCATCGCCTTTTTTTGTGGAAAAAGAAAATTACGTGCATAACCTGGCTTAACTTTGACAACTTCACCAATCTTACCTAAAGTTGTTATATTTTCCTTTAAAATTATTAACATAAATTACCTAACTTTTTTAGTACAGTAAGGAGCAAGAGCTAAAAAGCGTGCTCTTATAATTGCTAAGCGCAACTTTCTTTGTTTTCTTGCGCACACACCTGTTAACCTTCTAGGTAATATTCTACCATAGTCAGAGGTGAATTTGGACAATAAATCTATATTCTTATAGTCTATGTCCTCATCTTTAGATGCAGCAAGAGGACAGACCTTAGGACGCCTAAAGCCAGTTCTGTTATTTACAGACACGTAAGAATTATTAAAACTATTTCGTCTTTTCATCATTATGCACTTTTCTCCTCAATTTGTTTATCCATCATGTAAGATTTACCTTTAAAAAACTCATTAACCCGTACAGACAAGTGGCGAATAATATTCTCATTCAGTTTTACTCTACGCTCAAATTCATCCATAATGCTTGAAGTAAAACTTATACACATCATACAGTAATGACCACTTTTCATCTTATTTATTGGGTATGCAAAATCTAATAGACCCCAATATTCATATTTTATCAATCCTGAAGCTTCAATATTTTTCAAAAGCACTTCCAGCGTTTTATTCAATTGATTTGAGTCTACTATTTTAAAACTTTTTAAAACCTCTTGAAGGGGCTTTATTAGATGTTGTGAAATATTTTCCTTAAAAGCATTTACTACATTATAAATAAATGCACTTTTAGTGTTAGCTCCTGGAAGGTCCATAAAATTTTGTTTTATTCCCGTATCACTTAGTTCATTTTTCAATTCTTTATCGATTCTTGACTTTATTTCTTTTAAATTTGAAAAATCTTCTTCCAATTCAACCCATAAAATTTTTGTCAGAGTTTCCAAGAAATCAGAGTAAACAATCAGACTTTTTTTAATGCTTTCAGTACTTGCCTCTAGCTCTTGTTTTGTAACTGTGCTATGTTCTCTTTCTATGAGACCTTTAACCTCCTGAGAAATAACATCTGCTTTAATATTTTTCAACAAAATAGCCAATTCTTGGACCATTTCTTCTACTTCTTGCTGCAATAAGTTCGGTTGTGCTATAAAAGTAAATTCATAGAGATTCACTATATCTTCCTTTAATATCAATTAAACACTTTATTATATAAAACTTTTTTATGTAAGCAAGTTATTTGTATTAATTTCTACGCCTTCAATCCAACTTAAGTGAGATATTTCATAAATAGCTTGGGGGGTGATTGAATATGTACCTGGCAACAAGATGCTGACTTTATGTTTTTCGAGAAGAAACTTTAGCATTATTTTGGTTTTGCCTCCATTTTTCAACACTGCATTCAACTCCTCAGCAACTTTTTGCGAGTCTGCACATACAGCAGTTAAAACTAATCCTTTCATTAGAGAAGTAACCTTTTCTGTAAATTCAGATATGTCCTTTCCTGATAGTCTCGTTGTGTTTTCTGAAATTTCAAGATCAATTATCACAAATGCTCCAGGTGAAAATAGATTCCTTTTTTCTTCTATTATTTCATTATTGTAGAATGCTATTTCAGAAACATTGTGGGGATCAGAAAGTGTTAGGATAACAAATCTTCCACGTTCTGAGGTTCTCATACGCACATTTAATATTACACCAGCAGTTTTTATCGTTTTACTCTCTCCGATAAACCCAATATTTAATTTTTTCAAGAGAGTTCTAAACTTTTCAAGTGGATGATTAGTTAAGTAAAATCCCAATGAAAATAACTCATGCTCTAATTTTTCCTCTTCATTAAAATCTTCCACGTTCTCAAGTTTTGGCTTCAGAATATCAAGATTACCAAATAAAGCAGCTTGATTTGACTGCCTATTTTTATTTGCAAAGTAAATCAATGTGTCTATTGACTCGTATAACTGCTTTCTATTTTTGTGCACACTATCGAATGTTCCAGATTTAATTAAACTTTCTAATGCCCTTTTATTTATTACATTCCCCAAATTTTGAATGAATTCCCATATGTCCTTATAAGAACTTGAGCGTGCATTTACTATTCCTTCTGCTATAGCAAAACCAACATTACGCAAAGCAGCAATTCCGTAGCGTATGTGCTCACCCTCTATTGAAAATTCAGCCTTAGATTTGCTGATATCAGGCGAAAGAACAGCAACTCCACTGAATTTTGCAGCATGATAAAACAAATTCAGTTTGTCTCTATCATCAATGTTGAGATTCATCAAGGCCGTAAAAAATTCTAGCGGGTAGTTAGCCTTAAGGTAAGCTGTTTGGTAAGATATAATCGCATATGCTGCAGCGTGGGATTTATTAAATCCATAACCAGCAAATTTTGCAACAAGATCAAAAATATAACTTGCCCTGTCGTAATCAACACCGTTTTTTGTTGCTCCTTGAACAAAAAGTTCACGTTGTTTATCCATCTCTTCCTTAATTTTCTTACCCATGGCACGTCTGAGTAAATCCGCCTCTGCTAAGCTATATCCAGAGAGAATACGCGCTATTTCCATTACCTGTTCTTGGTAGATTATTACTCCGAATGTTTCTTTTAACACCTCCTCAAGCAATGGATGAATGTAATCTGGCTTTTCAAGTCCATGCTTTCTTGCAACATAAGTTGGAATGTTATCCATAGGCCCTGGGCGATAAAGAGAAATTAAAGCGATGATATCTTCAATGCAGTCTGGCTTTAGTTTGATTAAAGCTTCTCTCATTCCCGAACTTTCAAGCTGAAACACTCCGATTGAATCACCTCTTGAGAGCATTTCATAGGTTCTTTGATCAATCAAAGAAACCGAGGAAATATCAAATTTTTTTTCATCACGATTAATTAAACGACATACATGATCTATTAGTGTTAGCGTACCAAGTCCAAGAAAATCAAATTTTATTAACCCAGCTTTCTCTACATATTTCATGCTGTATTGAGTGATTGGCAGAGCCGAATTTGGATCATAATAGACGGGAACAAAATTTTCTAATTTTTGATCGCATATTACAATTCCAGCAGCATGAGTTGAAACGTGACGATATATTCCTTCGAGCTTTAGTGATATATCAAGAAGCTTTGCAATTACCTCATCACTATCTCGTTCTTTCTGTAGGTTTTGATCAAGCTCTATCGCTTGCGATAAAGTTACAGGATTTACTGGATTAAATGGAACCATTTTAGATATTTTATCCACTTGAGAGTAAGGCATTTGCAATACTCTACCAACATCACGCAATACTGCCCTTGCTTGCAATTTTCCAAAAGTGATTATTTGAGCAACATAACCGTACTTTTTCTGAACATAATCAATAACCAGGTCCCTTTTCTCTTGGCAGAAATCGATATCAAAGTCAGGCATCGATACACGATCAGGATTCAAAAATCTTTCAAAGATCAGACCAAATTTTATTGGATCAAGATCTGTAATTTGTAAGCTCCAAGCAACAATCGACCCAGCACCAGAACCTCTTCCCGGTCCAACTGGAATGCCATTTGCTTTGCTCCAACGAATGAAATCAGAAACTATCAAAAAGTAGCCAGCGTAGTTCATCGAAGTTATTACGCTTAGTTCGTAATTCAGCCGATCGTAGTATTGTTTAAGGTCTATGTCCGTTTCATTTGCAATACGCAGCTTCAACCCTGAAACTGCCTGCTCCCTCAGTTCTTCATTCTCAGTTTTATTTTCTCGACAAGGAAATTTAGGCAAGATAGGCTGCCTGCTTCTTGGCATGTAAGAGCACCGCTTAGCTATCACTAAAGTGTTATAAATTGCTTCGGGGATATCGCTAAATAGCTCCTCCATTTCCGCCACAGATTTGAAATAATGTTCAGTGGTTAGCTTCTTTCTGTTATTCTCGAGAGCATAACTGCCCTCCGATATGCACGTTAATATATCATAAGCTTCATAATCAGATCTATTTGAAAAAAACACATCATTCGTTGCAACTAGTGGTATATTGCGCTGATAAGCAAAATCTATTAAAGCTTCTTCAAGCTCTAGCTCTTTATTCAGCCCATGACGCTGCAATTCAACATATAAATGACCATCAAATGCTGAGAGCAGTCTTTTTATCGTTTCTTTATCTTGCTTCAATAACAGTTGAGCCAATATGCCGTCATATCCACCAGTTAAGGCGATTAGGCCTGAACTTAAATTTAATAGCTCATCAAAATCAACGTAGGGAATATCGCTGCTATTTTTACGCTTTTTAAAAGACTCACTCACCAAAGTGACTAAATTAGTGTACCCTTGTTCATTTTTTGCAAGTAGCAGTATTGATAAATTTTGTTCTAAGTGTCGAACGATAATATTACATCCTATTATTAGCTGTATTCCCCTATTAGCTGCATATTCTGCAAATTCAAGTGAGCCAAATAAGTTACCTGAGTCAGTAACTGCAACTGCCGGCATTTTGTTCTGCAAACAAAGACCAATCAGCTCCTCAATTTTAACCGAACTCTCAAGCAGAGAATAAACGCTATGAACACGCAAGTGTATGAACATAAAAAACTTTAGATTAGCAATAAAAGGATAACATTAATTTGCTTGTAAGGATATGAAAAGGTCTAACACTGAAATAACACAAAGAGGCTATTTGAATCTAATTTACTATTCACAATCCCGGTTATTAGCTTATTTGAGTTGATTTTTCATCATAATTATGAAATAATTAAACATATTGTTTAATATTGAAGGTAGAATTATGACAGGAGAATATAAATCACTGAAAAAAGTACTGAGTACGATTGAGGTTAAGGAAGGCTTAGATAAATATAATATAATTAAGAAAATACAAGAAGAACTAAAGGAACAGAATCTATTTCTATATTTGTTGTGGGAGATAGGTAGTTTTGATGTAAATTATGTATTTTCTCTCTCCTTCTGTATTGAGTGTATGTTATTAAAGATAGCTGCTAAGAATGGTTACACAAATATAGTAAATGTTTTACTAGAAAAAGGAGCAGATGTTAATGAGAGATATCATTCGGGTAATACTGTTTTGCATTTAGCTGCTGAGAATGGTCACGTAGATATAGTAAAACTTTTACTAGAAAAAGGAGCAGATGTTAATCGGAAAAATTGGTGTGATATGACTCCTTTGTATTTAGCTGCTGAGAATGGTCACGAAAAGACAGTAGAGTTTTTACTAGCAAAAGGAGCAAATGTTAATGAGAAAGGTTACCACGATATGACTCCTTTGCATTTCGCTGCTTGTAATGGTCACGAAAAGACAGTAGAGGTTTTAATCAAAGCAGGAGCAGATGTTAACGCAGCAGATCAATATGGAGAGACCCCTTTAGATTATGCTGTAAGTCAAAACGTAGTAACAGTTCTATTAAATGAAGTAGGAGGTTCTTTTGTGAAAGCACGTAATAAGGCAATGATTGCTGGTGGAGTGAATACATTATTAGGCACTGCTATAGCAGTGGCACTTTTTACAACTGGAACAATTGCAGCTCAGTTGATACCTATCGTTATAGCAGTGGTTGCAGTTACAGCAGCAGCACTGGTAGTTGGTTGTGCTACATATGAATTGTTAAAGCCTAGTACTAAAGTTGATGGAGCAGAAAAACCAATTGTCAACTTAACAAATGAACAGCAGGGAGTTACTGTCATTTCTTCATAGTGGAACGCGTTGCGCACATCTGTACAGAGTTGAAGATGTCATGCAATTATCTGACACTGGAATCTATATAAAGGCAATCTAGTTCACTCATTTAAAGTGAAGTTTTCTGGATCCCAGTGTCTAGGCACTGGGATGACACTGAAGGGGTTACTCGAATGACAAGAATAAGGAGTACTGGGATGACAAGAAAGCACTGATTTCATATGCATCTGATAAAAAAGATGATGTCATGCAAGTAGCTGACACTGGCATCCAGTTTTTTTTGTGCAATTCCGTCAAAAAAAAGCGCTTTCGTGTTTACCAACTTAGTTGGATTCCAGTGTCAAGCACTGGAATGACACCAAAGAGGCTACTCGAATGACAAGAAAGAGGGCTACTCGGATGACAACGAAGGTGCTGGAATGAAAGGAGTGTTAGATAAAGCTACTTGTATAACTGTTGCACATCCATAAACTCCTTCTCGTCTTGAACGCTAATGGTAGCGTGAGTGTTGAAAGGTAAAGGGTCATTTATATCTCCATGGCCTACTCCTTTCATTGTAAATACTGGAAAGTTGACACTTTTTGCAAACCTTTCTTTTACAATTTCGACAAGATTATCATTATAACAGTTAACAAAGTCACCGAATATTACTGCATCTACTCCATCAAAAATATGAGCTTGTTTTAGGTGATCTAAACTGCGTTCAATTGAATATGGATAAACTCTTATGTCTTCTAAAAATAGAATTTTGTTTTTTGCGTTTATTTGCCAAGCAGTTCCTATGCTATTTTCAACCAAAGTCATATTACCACCGATGATTTTAGATTCTAATATGCCATTTTTTAGTCTAACTCCATTATTTATCATCTTTAAGTTGTCAAATCTGATAGAGTTGTGTTGGTTAAGAATTAATTCTTTTAATTTTTCAACAGAGCTTTCAGCAACAGAGTTATTTACTATCATTTCCAACATGGTACCGTGAAGAGTTTGCCAGTCATATTTAACTTGCAGATAAATATGTAAAGCAGTGATATCACTATAGCCTATAAGAATTTTTTTGTTTTGAGCAATTCTTTCTTTTTTATCATTGGGCAGCTTTTCTAGGTAAGGAATTAGCCGAGAAGCCCCTTCTCCTCCTCTGATACACCAAATTATTTTGCTATCATCAGTGAGCGCATTAACCAAATCATTCGCTCTAAACTCATCAGAGTTAGAATAAAATGGGTTGTCATTACTGTATATTTTCTCCGAAATATGGGGATTAAAACCCAAAGTTTTTACGTATTCTCTTATAGTAGGCAGATCTGATTCTTTTCCTTTCGAAGAAGGAGCAATAATATCAACTTGATTGATTGTGTGTGCAGGATTAGTGAGTAAAAGGCATAGAAAATAAAGAATAAAGGAATACATTAAAATATCTTATGAAACTCTTGCTTTAATATATCATCTAATTCGCAAAGAGAAACTTTTACTCCTAGTTTTTCCATTGATGTAACGCCGTAATCTTTTAGTCCACAAGGAATAATACCCTCATAGTGGGAAAGGTTTGGAGAGACATTAAGTGCTATGCCATGATAAGTTATCCATTTTCTCAAGCGAATGCCAAAAGCTGCTATTTTTTCTTCTACTCCGTTGTTGTTCACCCAAATGCCTATTCTATCTTCCTTAAATTCCCCAAATATATTAAAGTGTTTTAAAACATTTATGATCCAATTACTTAGGTCTCTGATATATAGTTTTATGTCACATTTGTTTCTTTTTTTAAGATTTAGCATTAAATATATAATGCGCTGCCCTGGTCCGTGATATGTATATTTACCACCCCTACCTGTTTTATATATAGGAAATAATTTTTCAATAATGTCATCATCTGTTGCACCGATTCCTGCAGTATAAAGTGGAGGGTGCTGGAGTAGCCATACTAACTCATCAGATAAATTATTGTGAATTTGTTGAATTTTTGCTTCCATGAATTTCACAGAATGGTTATAATCAGCAAATTGGTTAGATATTAGCCATTCTGTCATATTCAATTTCTTTTATTTAATTTTATAATACTTACTTGATTTTCAAGCAAGTTTAGGTTGTTAGTGAGCTTTTAAAGCGTTCCATATAAAGCTATATAAGGCTTTGTAACAAAAAAGGGAAGCTATCGCCTAATGATGAAAAATTTGACATATGTTGCTAGATATGCTAACATCATTAATAAATATTTAACATTTATATTTTTAGCTAGGGAGTAATTATGCCAAATATAAGTACAGAGTTTAAACAAAAAACTCAACTTCTTGAAAAACATTTCCATGATAGAACACTCCAGCCTATGAGCGAGTTCAAGAAAGTAGGAGAGAAAGAAGTAGTCTGCAGTTCAGGATTTCAAGCAGAGCACGAGTATAGCGACAATGAAGGTGATAAGGCAGCTTTCATGATTAAGTCTGTTCTAAATCACACGCTTACAAAAGAGGAAGAACAGTCTAAGTTAGCACAATTCAAAGAATCTTTTTACAAAGGATCAAGAAAAGCTACAAAATTGCAAAATCCTTAATTTGCCAAATTTTGTGATAAATAATAATCTTGATTTATTATGGCAGTCAGTAGAAAGCGATATATGTTATGATGACCTTAATATTGCTGATTTTATCAGGGAATATGTTGCTGGTGATTTATATAAGCTGTTTTTATATGATAGAGCTCCAATTGTTGAATTGGTAACAAATAACGATTTGCCAAAGGAAAGATTTGCTAATGGTAATGATCAATTTAAAGAGCGCATTGAGCAAGAGAAAAATCAAGGGCAACTTCATTTGAGATCAAAGTTTTTGGACAAATTTACAACATTAATGGATCTTAAAGAAAAAGGCAAAAACCACCAAGATGCAAAAGGTTTTGAGAAAATACTGGCTGCTCAAATATTACTTGTAGAAGCTGATATTGTGAACCCAGAAAATTTTGGTGTAATAGAAAAGGAGTATGAAAATGCAAAGGGTAAAAAAGTAAAAGAAAAACTCTGGGCAAAAATTGATCATGGTAGATCATTTTATTTGATCTTTAGTGGCACCAAAAGTTATTTACAAAACTTTTATACCTTTCTGACCACATTGAGAAGCTATGGCATAAAAATAGATCTAGAAAAGCTATCAAAAGAGTTAGAGGATTTTATTGACTATTATGATCAGAATAAAGAAAAATTTGAAGCTTTAATAGATAGGAAGGCAAGCACTTTAAATCATGTATTGAATCCTAACATGCAATTTAACCTTAGGTATATTGATGGATCCATATTGAATGTTAGGAATTTTAAGTACATGAAAGGAGAATTTAAAGGCCAGAAGATGAAGAAGGTAGGTTTTTCTTTTTCTCTTTCAATTCTTGATAACGATTCTCCAAGTACTAGTTTTAGTGATTACTTTAAGCAAAACTTAGAAACCCAGGTTAAAATGGCAAGAAATCTTACTGGTCCATTGAAAGATCTTGCTGGACCATGGAAAAATTTCGATAGAATTGAAAAGATTTATAGTTACGTAATCAAACCTTCATTCTGTCTATTTGTTCCAACGTTAATAGCAGCTATATTTACAAGTGGAACCTTAGGCACAGCTTTTACTGTAGCTGCAATGATTACAGGAATGTGTATGCTTGTTGGAATAGTGACAAACATTTGTCTTAATGTTTATGCAATGAGTAGCTGCAATAGCAAAATTAACGATCCAAAAATTGAGGGGTTTCAAGGAGAGCTTCAGCTTTGATAATAGCTTTTCTGGTTTCTTTAACGATGGTATAGTTGAAGTAGTCCATGTTTGTCATCCGAGTAGCTGACACTGGGATCTAGCTTTTCATACAATCTAGTCAAAGGTGTTCGTTCTGGTATAAAACAGCTATGCTCACCAGTTAAGTGGGCTATCTACAATTAAATTCTTGGATCCCAGTGTCAAGCACTGGGATGACATCATTCTTGTAACACTAATTGATATAATTCAACTACAATTTCAATCTTTTAACAAATTCAATTTTTCAGGAGGCACATATGAATTTTAATATTTTTCAAAGAAAGAAAAGCAGTGAATACTCTGCTTTGCAACTAATGATGGAACCAAGTTGGAGTAGGCGCGATTATGCAAGTTTTGCTGAGGAAGGCTACATAAAAAATGTCATTGCCTTTCGAGCAATTAATATGATCGCAAGTGCTGCATCTTCGGTACCTTTTACTCTCTGCCAGCTTACTGACCAGGGAAAATCACAACTAAAAGCGCATCCATTACTGAAGTTACTTTATTCTCCTAATCCAATGACATCAAAATCGGAATTTATTGAAGGGATTGTGACTTATCGATTAGTTAATGGCAATTCTTATGTATTGATGATTGAGGCGCAGAACAAACCAACAGAGCTTTATCTTCTGCGCCCTGATAGAGTTGAAATTGTTCCGGGGAGAAGTAACGTTCCTTATGCCTATCGTTATACCGTAAATAACAACAGTTATGACTTTAAAGTTGATAAATTGACTGGGCGTTCAACAGTACTGCATCTTAAAACCTTTAACCCTTTGAATGATTGGTATGGACTATCACCAATTGAGGCAGCTGCATATAGTATAGATCAGCATAACCAAGCGGGAGCTTGGAATCAGGCAATGCTGCAAAATGGAGCAAGACCAAGTGGTGCAATAGTTGTAAAATCAGAAAAGGATGGAAGTGGTGGAAACTTAAGTCAAGAGCAGTACCAACGCTTAAAAGGACAGATAAATGATCATTACTCAGGTCCTGTCAATGCTGGAAGACCTATATTGCTTGAAGGGGGTCTAGAGTGGAAGGAAATGAGCTTATCACCGAGGGATATGGATTTTATTGAGTCAAAACATAGCTCAGCTCGTGATATTGCTCTAGCTTTTGGCGTTCCGCCGCAGTTGCTTGGCATACCAGGTGATAATACTTATAGCAATTTGATCGAAGCACATCTTTCCCTTTGGGAACAGACGATTTTACCAACACTAGAAAATATTATTTGTCACTTAAATTCTTGGCTAGTGCCCAAGTTTGGCAAAGATTTATGTTTGTCATATGATAAAGACGCGATAGAAATTCTAATGGAGAAAAGACAAAAGATGTGGAAATACGTGCAAAACGCAAGCTTCATGACGCTTAATGAAAAAAGAGAAGCTTTTGGCTTGCAACCGTTACCCGGTGGTGATAAATTGGGTTGATATTATTTTTTTGCATATTAAATTAACTACAATGAAATTGTGGGGTAAATTATGAATGAAAGGGAACAAAGAGAATTGGATGAACTATTAATGAATTCTTCTAAAGGAGAGAATATACAGCAGATTACGGAGTTGATAGAAGCTGGAGCAAATATTAATGCAGTAACAACTGTGCAAAAGGAGACTCCTTTACATATTGCAGTTAGGTATGGTCATAAGGAAGTAGAAGAATTGCTGCTTAATAAAGGGGCAAATGTTAATGCAATAGAAAGGCGAAAGTGGACTCCTTTACATACTGCAGTTAGGTATGGTCATAAGGAAGTAGCAGAATTGCTGCTTGATAGAGGAGCAAATGTTAATGCAGTAGATAATCTGGATATGACTCCTTTACATTTTGCACTTAAGTATGATCGGGAGGAATTAGTAAGGTTGCTGCTTGATAGAGGAGCAAATGTTAATGCAGTAGACAAGACAGGAAGGACCCCTTTATCTATTGTAGCTAGTGATGATTACAAAATAGGGTATTGCGATAAACCGATGGTAGTAAGAACTATAATTGCATATGCTGTGGTACATAGTGGTATCACAACGAAACCAGAGTGTATTGTCAAAAATATTGAATTGTCCAAATTTTGGGATGATTATCAGAATGAGATGATGAACGTCAGGCTTAGTAACAGCAATATATCGTTATATCAGTTTCTGCGAGAGACTGATGAGAATAAATTAGCAGGTTATTTGTCTGATAGAGAATATGATGAAATAAGGTGTTCTGACGCATTGGAATATATATCAGAATTTCCTGAACACGTTGATACAATAGTAAGCCAATTTGATAAGGCATCGGACAGAAGGGATTTATTAGATAAAAGTAAAGCAGCTATAGAGAATTCTAATTTGCGGGTGTTACATCAAGTTTTTGACGAAATAACTTATCACTTAACAGATAAAGAGTTAAAGAACATTATAGAGGCATTTCCAAGTCAGAATTTGGATAATCCAAGTGCTGAACAACTTCAAGCAGCTGCTCAAGCTCATAATTAGAGTAATGTACACAGGCCTATGCTCATTATAAAAGGAGAAACTTTTACCGTTACCCGGTGGTGATGCGTTGAATTGATATTTATATAGTGTAGATATTTATACTAAGCTGTAAGAAATTAGAGGTATTTTATGTATCAAGAACAAGAAAATTCAGTAGGTAATTCTCGATTTATTCTTCCTCATATAGAATTGTCATCGAGACGCAAAGCAAATATTAATGCAGCAGATCGTAATGGTGAAACTCCTTTACATTACGCTGCTAAAAGAAATCGCTTAGAGCAAGTGAAATTATTGCTTAAAAAAGGAGCAGTTATTGATATAAAAAATCGTTTCGGTTATACTCCTTTATACCATGCTGTTCGTGAAGGCCACACAAGTATGGTAAAATTATTGCTTGAAAAAGGAGCAGATATTAATATATCAAGTAATTCTTGTATTACTGTTTTACATTTATCTGTTCTCAAAGACTATAGGGAGATAACACGTTTATTGCTTGGAGAGACAGAGAGTCCAAGCACAAGCTGCAGCGACGCAAACATTGAGAAGGTACAAACAATCAATCAGTTTTATCATTGGTGAGAGTGGAACATCTTTTACTAAGTCTAACTTAAAGACAGATGGTCCCTTAAATCCTACATCTAAATGAGTTAACTATTTTTCTTGCTAACTAAGGTGTTGTAAATTTGGTCTACATCAAAACTCATCTTAGGGCACCAAATAGGGCCATCTAAGTGTGCCTCGATATAAAGAGGACTATTATGATTTGGTAGTATGAAAAAGAGTCTGAATATAGAAGTTAAGGAGAAATTAGATAAGATTAAATTAGAAGAGATAGAACCTGATGCTTGATCGGTACTAAACTGTGAACTAGTTGAACATACACCACTGTTAATACTTACTTTTCCATTAATATTTTCAAAAAGCGTACTGCCATTATATATATCAACGTAAGCAAGTTTGGAAATTTCAGGTTTATTCTTACTACTTAACAACTTAGTGATGAATGAATTAAAATCCACATTTGTAAACTCTATTTTCTGTGCTTGAAAGTTTACATTTCCTGATAAGTTACTAGCCCAATCATCAAAGCTTGTTCCTTGAGTTTTGATTTCACCACTTAAGCTTATCTTGCCATTTATGTTATTAACTCCTATAACTTCCTTGGTGTCCAAATTTGCAATAGAAAATTTTGTGTGAATTGAGCCTGCTTTTAGATAACCCTGAAAAAACATTTGTCCATGTTCTAGTATGTAACTTATCTGTTTGATAGTGATAGTGTTGTTTCTTATCACTGTATCCAAGTTAAAATCTTTTAAGACGTTTTGCCCAATTTTAAATTCTGTAGTTTTGATTTGCACGTTTGCATCAAAATCTCCTTTCTCATCTAAAAAATTAAGCTGCTTTGTTGACCATTGAATTTGATTTATTTCATTTCTTGAGTTTCTTTTTACCTCTAATAGTTTTGGTAATTTAAAGATATTTCCATTAAATTTATTACCTGTAAGGTTTACGTCTAATAAAGGCTTAGTGTATTTTTGATCCACTAATATTTTTACACTACCGGTAATGTCGAAATCTTCTCCGAATAACTTTATTTTATCTGCAAATAGCTTGTTCTCTTGTATTTTTAATGAAAAATCCAAATCTTCAATTTTTGTACCATTGAATATAGAATCTTTAACACTAGTTCTTATATTTACATCATATTTAAGATTTTTCAGCCATTGCACTTTGCTGAATAATGAATAATCATATTTATCTATATTAATGTTATGCATGCTAAATTTGCTATCGATCATATTGTGTTTTTTTGTGTGATTTACCTTAATTGATCCTTGCCAAGATTCTTTGTTATTTAGCAATCTGATATCTGAAAGAGATAATATTCTAGGTGCTAAATATAGTTTAGAACTTGCTGTAAATTGACTTTTCTCTCTTTCTTGCATCTTGATAGAAGGTAAAATATGTGAAATGAACGACTCACCCTTTATCAATATATCACCATTAAATTCAGACAAGTTGCCATTGTTTGAAACTCTTCCTGATAAGCGAGATATATTATTGGTTCCAGGAAATTGAAGAAGAGTATCAACGTTTATTTCGCCATTAGCAAATTTTAGCGTAGCATGAAATTTGTCCAATATCCTGTTTTGATATTGAATATTTGAAGCTTCCATATTAAAATCCAAGCTCAGGTTCTTTGGCACAACCTCTCTAAAAGATTCTAAAAGACCCTTCATATCTGTTGTTTTGTGTGAGCCGTTTTTTAGGTCGACTTTACTAAAACTAATATTGATATTAGTATGATCACTTTTTCTATCATTTTGTATTATACCAGTGCCTTGCATGCTTTTGGACTCAATTTTTAAATCAGTTGCCGTAAATTCGCTTTCATTGAGATTGATATTGGATGATATCTCAATATTTTCGCTGGGAATCACATAAGAAAGGAAGCTAAGATTAATGATTTTTGCCAAGTCGCTCATAGAATCAGAATTATTATTAATCGTCAATACTAAATTGCCCTTGAGCTCTTCTTGATTTCTATTACCTTTAAATAGCAAATTTGCAAAATTTGAATCAACACTAATGTGTACATTATTTTTTGTGACATTAACCTTTCCAGAAAAATCGTAATTGTTGTCACCAATCTGTACTTCACCAAAAAACTTCTTATTTTTTTTTATAGCAACTTCCTTGATGTTAATAGTATCGGCGTTAAAACTTATTTGGCTGTCCTTTATTAATATATCAACTATATTATCATTGGCTTTCGTATTTATAATATTAAGTAAATTTTCTTTGTTGCTTTTCATGCCCAAAAATGAGATTGACTTTGGTTGCAATGAAAATGAAAACAACGATAATAGCGATGGCCTTATTTCAATTTTTTTTGCACTAATTAAATCTGATAATTTTTGTTCCTTGTTTTTGTTATATTGTACATATACATTGTAAATAGTAAGTTTTGGAGTAATGAGCGAAACTTCAATTTTTCCTCCAACATGTACTTTAGCATCATACGTCTTCTCTAACTCTTTTACGATATATTCTCTGTAGCTACTCCAATCCTTAAAAGTTGCAGCAACGTGCATGAGAATTAATAGCAACGAGATTGATAATATGGCGTATAAAGAAAGTTTCATAATAGACCTCTCATTCCAGCATCCCTTCTCTTCTTGTCATCCCAGTGCTTGACACTGGGATCCAGGAAATTTGATTAGACATTAAGTTAATTAGCAAAAAAGTAGCTATTCTTATGTTAAAACACAGCATTTTTACATGAGAAGCTGGTCTGATGAGCACTGGGTTCCCAGTGGAAATTGCTCTCAAACCACAACACTCATACAGTTGTGTGTGTGACACTGTGATCCAGTGTGACTTAAATAAGGTTTTCCAGATTATATAATCAACAAAATTTCTGGATCCCAGTGCTTGACACTGGGATGAAAGGAATAGGTTATGGGATGAAAGGAGTGGATATTGGAATAGTAGCTGAAATGACATATAGCAATACAAAGGGTGTAATTTATACATATTTCAAATTATTCAAATTTCCTCTAAAAATTAGGTAAAGAGTGCTAGAATAAATAATAACACTCAAAGCTATTAAAGTTACTAAATAAACAATACGAGCTAGCCCTCTATCGCAAAACAACCCTGCTGATAAGTAATTAGAGAGATAAAGAACTATTGACATAACCAATGTTGCAGTGAGAATTTTTACAATATTTAGTAATAATGCTTGGCTAATCTTATACATCTTATTTATTGTTAAATAATTAATCAATAAAATAGAATTTATCCAAGTGGAAATGGAAGTAGCAATAGCAATTCCTATATGTTGGTATTTGTTCATTAATATGAGATTTAGTATTACATTAATTCCAAGGCACGTTAATGAGAACATAGTTGGTATTTTTAGCTTTCCCCTAGCAAAGAATGTGGGTAGCAATACTTTATTTATAATAAATGCGGGTAAAGAAAGAGAAAATGCTACTAATGTAGGAACAGTTTGCTGCACTGCATAATAATCAAATCGGCCGTAAGAAAAAAGCGTAAGTAAAATTATGTCAGGAATAATGATAAAAGCAGCAGTTATTGGCATAATTAATATTAACCCTATATTAAGGGCCTTGTTCTGTATTTTGACTATATTCTCAGTATCATTTATTCGTTTTGAAATCAGAGGAAGAAGTACTGTACCAATTGCAGTGCCAATTACTCCTTGCGGTAGTTGATTTAGTCTATCGGCATAATATATATAAGAAACTGCATTTGGTATAAAACTTGCCATGATTGTGTCAATCCATACACTTATTTGTATTACACAATTGTTGATAATTGCAGGTATCACACGTTTAAAAAATAATTTTACTTCGTTACTTAATTCTAAACTAAAAGAAAAGAAAGCCTTTAATTTGTATGCACTAAATATTATTAAAAGTAGCTGCAAAATCCCTCCAATCAGGACGGCTATAGAAAGGTTATGAGCCGGTGTTTCAATGTAAGGTAAAAACAAACTGATGATTAAACAGAGGTTCAAAATGATTGGTGAAATAGCTGTTGAAGCAAAATGCTGTTTTACTTGCAACATTCCACCAATAAGTGATGCGATTGACACGAAGATTATGTAGGGCATCATAATTTTCGACAAAGTTACAGTAAAGGTAAATTTATTTTGGTCAAATCCAGGAGTGAAGATTTTGATCATGTAGGGGAAGAAGGTTTGTGTGATAAGGCAAAAAATTACTAGAATAATAAACGTAATGGATATTACACTACTTGCGAAATTAAATGCCTTTTTATTATCATATGACTCTGCAGAGTATAATGGTATGAATGAGGTAGTAAATGCCCCCTCTGCAAAAAACGATCGAAATAAATTAGCAAAGCGAAACGAGGAAAAGAATATATCTGCAAGAGAGGTTGCACCAATAACCGTAGCAATCAATACATCTCTTATTAGCCCTAAGATTCTTGAAATAGCTGTAAAAAAACTAAATGTGAAAATACTTTTAAACATATCACGGTGTCAATACGATTGAGTATAATGATAAAAGCATGAATGAAAATATTTAAAACCCTCTGCAAAAGGAGGTAGCTTAAATAATCAATTGACTATTTGTGCTCGTATGTTAAAAATTTTATATCTTGGCGGGCGTAGCTCAGTTGGTAGAGCGTCAGTTTGTGGTACTGAATGTCGCCAGTTCAATCCTGGTCGCTCGCCCCACTCAAAATTTCCACTTTACATAAATATAAACATTAGATATTTTTGCACGGCCGTTAGCATTCCTTGTTGCTCTAGTATTTAGATGGCGGAGGGAAAGTTTGCAATTTAGAGTAAAAATGATGCCTATTAATTAGTGAGAGGGATTGTATGTATATTTGTTTGTTAGCTTATAGTATAGTGTCAGCACTAGGAGTATTAGCTTGTTGGTTAAGTTTTGACACTTCATCACCTTTAGCCATGGGTGCAATTGCTGGTTCTATGGCTCTAGTATTGATTGCGGTTTTGCACGTAGGATGTTTGCTATATAGGTTTTGCAAAAGAGATCCTATTGAGGAAGATCATGGAAAAATAGCAATTTTTTTGGGTATGGCTATACCTATAAGTACTATGATTGGGGCAGTGCTTAATGCAAGTGTGATTGCTGTTCTTCCTAATCCAGTAGTAACAGTGATTATCTTAGTAAGTGCAATAACAGGGCTAATAGCAACAATTATGGGGGTTTATGTAGCCACATCTTTAGTGCATTGTGCAGATGAAGCAGCAATTACATTTGCAGCAAGTGCAACTTCGATTACAGATTCTAAATATGTTGGAATATCTCAGGAAGAAGAAGTGGATGAGTGTATTACCTCTCCTACAGTTGAAAGATTTTCTTCTGTAAAAGAGACGATAATTTGAGCTAAGTTAGTGTGTAACACTGGAATCTGTAAAATTTGACATCAATCACTGATAGTTGGAATATTATAGAGTAGGAATTACTCAAGAAGATGCATAAGTACGACGTAGTGGTAGTAGGTGGCGGTCATGCCGGGTGTGAAGCAGCTACAGCTGCAGCACGCCTTGGTGCAAGCACGCTACTTATAACTCACAAAATTTCAACTATAGGAGAAATGTCTTGTAATCCAGCAATTGGAGGAGTTGCAAAGGGTGTTGTAGTTAGGGAAGTGGATGCCCTTGATGGAATAATGGGAAGAGCTATCGACCGAGCAAGCATACACTCGGTCGTTTTAAATGGCAGCAGAGGCGCAGCGGTATGGGGCCCACGTGCACAGGCAGACCGAAAATTATACAAAAAAGCAATACAGGAAATTATTCTAAATTATCACAACTTGAAAGTAAAAGAAGAGTCAGTTGACGATTTTCTTATCGAAAGTGATAGCAATGGAGAATCTTATATAAAAGCTGTAATAACAGACTCAGGTGAACGTATACTGACAAGCAGAGTTGTTTTGACTACAGGGACTTTTTTACGTGGTGTGATTCATATAGGAGAGCAAACAACTCCTTCTGGAAGAATGGGAGATAAACCTGCAATAGAGCTTGCAAACACGCTAAAGAAGTATGATTTTAAACTGGGCAGATTACGTACCGGAACTCCACCGAGGCTTGATCGTGGCACTATAAACTGGTCGGTATTACAAGAACAAGTGGGTGACAATCCACCTACACCATTTTCTTATCTTACAGAGAAAATTAACCAGCCTCAGGTTTCATGTTTTATTACTCATACTAATGAACATACACACAGAGTAATTCGAGAGAATCTTCACAGATCAGCTTCTTCATATTTAGATAACGTTATTGCACCAAGATACTGCCCATCAATTGAAACTAAAGTTAAAAAATTTGCAGAAAAAAATAATCACCAAATATTTCTAGAACCAGAAGGGATTGATGATAACACTATATATCCAAATGGAATTTCAAATTCATTGCCCATCGAAGTGCAGTATGAAATGATAAAGAGTATAAAAGGGCTTGAAAATGCAGAAATATTAAGACCTGGATATGCAGTTGAATACGATTATATCGATCCACGAGAGCTATTTCATACTCTCGAAACTAAGAAAGTTAAAGGACTATATTTTGCTGGTCAAATTAATGGTACCACTGGATATGAAGAAGCAGCTGGGCAGGGAATTATTGCCGGAATCAATGCAGCACTCTCTTTATCTCAAAAAAGTTTTGTTCTTCATCGTACAGACTCATATATCGGTGTAATGATAGACGACTTGGTCACTAAGGGAATTGCTGAGCCTTACAGATTATTCACCTCGCGTGCAGAATATAGACTGGCAATCAGGTCAGATAATGCAGATAGAAGATTGACACAAAAAGGTTATGACATCTCTCTTGTGTCGCATGAGAGATACTCTGTTTTGCAGGGTAAACTTAAATCCATTAAGCAACTTGAGGAGAAATTAGAGAGCCTAACAATTACTCCTGAGCAGCTCAGGTCCTATGGCATTAAAATATCTTATGATGGAATAAGAAAAACAGCATTAGATTTGCTCGGTTATCCAAATATTGACTGGAATAAATTACGAGAAATATGGCCAGAGTTAAACATGGATTCCAGTGTCAGCTACTTGCATAACACCAAAGCACCTCTTCCTGTCATCCCAGTGCTTGACACTGGGATCCAGTACTTGAATGATGATAGAATGGATGCAGTTGACACTGAAAAAAATGTAGATTCCAGCGTCATGTGGTGGAATAACACTATAACTGATAGCATAGCCAAGAATGAAATATATGAAGCAGTTGCAATTGAAGCAAAATACAAGCCTTATTTAGTAAGACAAGAAGCCGATATGAAGTTTCTACAAGAGGAAGTTAATACTCAAATTCCAACTAATTTCAACTACTCACAGATTAAAGGCTTGTCAACTGAAGTGATAGAGAAGTTGCAATCAATAAAACCAGCAACAATTGGCATTGCAAAGCAAATACAGGGCATCACTCCAGCAGCAATAGTTAGCATATTAGTGTACCTTAGGAATAAGAAAACGAAAATAGCTGCTAATTCTGCGTAAGGTATTCCATGTCAAAAATCGAAGAATTTCGCTCTTTTATGCACGAAATAAATGTTGATGCATTTATGTTGCATACTAAAGACGAGTATTTAAATGAATATTCAAAAGAGTTAGCAGAGTTATGTGGCTTCACGGGAACAAATGGGCTACTTATCGTTACAAAGAGTAATAAGTGCCCATTTTTTACAGATGGACGCTATATCACACAAGCTCGCAGTCAGCTCGATCAGGGCAGTTTTCGAGTATATAATATACAAGAAGAGGATCCACACAAATGGGTAAAAGCAAACTTAACATTGACTACCTCACTGGGTTACTATCCGCAATATTTTACTATGAAGGACATAAGAAAATATGAAGGCATTTGTAAACTAGTACCATACTTAATTAAAAAAGATAGTAGTCATAAAGCACAAACAATAGTCTCACATGTATCTGGTGAGAGTAGTAAGGATAAATGTGAAAGAGTAGCTAAAAACATAGAGGCTGAAGCAGTTCTTCTGACTGATCCAAATTCAATTTCGTGGTTATTAAATTTAAGAAATGAAAGTGCGGAATATACTCCTTGTATATTGGGTCGTGCTATATTGTATAAAAATGCCAATGTTGATTTATTTATTCAAGATAAAAAACATTCAACTATAGAAGCAAATTTTGATAACCATATAAATGTTTTTGATATTAGTGAGCTAGAAAATTCACTACATAAGTTAAATTTGGTGGTGATAGATCCAAGCACGACTCCAATGAGCATTATGAATGCAATAGATTCCTTGTATAACCATTATTTAAATGAAAAATCAGCTTCGGTGTCATTCCAGTGCTTGACCAGAAATAAAAAAGCATGGATCCCAGTGTCAAGCACTGAGATGACAATAAGTAATGAAAGAGGTCTAATAGAAAATAAGCAGATAATTGAGAAGGAGGATCCTTGTTTGATTCACAAAGCAGTAAAAAATCAAACTGAAATAACTGGAGCTATAAGTGCGCACATCAAAGATGGAGTAGCAGTTACAAATTTTCTATATTGGCTTGAAAACAATATTGACAGTGAAATTACTGAGCTTGAAGCTGAAGAAAAAGTTTTAGAATACAGAAAAGAGCAGAATTTGTTTAAGCAATCGAGTTTTCCAACAATTTCAGCATTTAACGAGAATGGAGCAATCATTCATTACCGTGCAAGCAATAAGACAAATAAAGTCATTCAAGAAGATGGGCTGTATTTAATTGACTCTGGTGGTCAGTACCTTGATGGCACAACCGATGTTACAAGAACTATAGCAATTGGTAGTCCAACCAATGAGCAACGAGCTCACTACACAATAGTATTAAAAGCTCACATTGCGATAGCAAGTGCGGTCTTTCCTTCTGGCACCACTGGTGGGGAATTGGACATATTAGCGCGTATACATTTATGGAAATTTGGAATGGATTACATGCACGGTACAGGACATGGAGTAGGAAGTTACCTTTCGGTACACGAAGGACCGCAAGCAATATCAAGAGGAAATAAAGTGGAACTCATTCCAGGCATGATACTTTCTAACGAGCCTGGTTATTATATTCCAGGAAAGTATGGAATAAGAATTGAGAATCTGATGTATATTGAAAGGCGAGAAAACGTCTTTTTAAGCTTTAAACAATTGACCTCTGTTCCTTATGATAAAAAGCTAATAGATATACAAATGCTTACTGAAGATGAAGTTAAATGGATAAATAGCTATCACCAATTTGTTTATAAAAATATAGAAAATGGCATAAAAGATAAGGAATGGTTAAAGAGAGTATGTGAACCTTTAAAATAGTTAATTTGTCATTTAATCAAGTATTAATATAGTTGTTCTTGTATTGTTTTTAATTAAAAACAATATATAATATTAGTTTCAAATAGGTGTAATTATGACAGATAAAGTGCAAGATGATGAATTTATGAAGCAGTACATGGATACTTGCAAAGAGCAAATAGAAAAATTGGCAAGCGACCCTAATTTGCTTCAACAGACCTTAAAGCCATTCATGCAAATGTCTCAGCAACTTATGGCTGGTGGTATGCTAGAAGGAAATATGCCTAGCATGATACCTGATATGGGTGGTATGGATATCAACAAGATGATTGCTCAGATGAAGGAGATGTATGATTACATAAAGAGTAATCACAAAGAGCTCATGGGAAAAGATCCTTCACAAATTCAAGAGCTTGATGATTCCAGCAGAAGATTGAGAGGCTTGGTCAAGAAATTGATAGAGAAAGTTGAAGCTAAGTAGTTTTTATTACAAGTAGTATTCAAAGAGCTATGGCAGTAGTGAGGTTGCTCTCATTCCAATTTTAAATAAAAGGCATAAGTATTAAAAGAAAAAGTCTACAAAATGCTTTCATTCCTTAATAGGGGTTAAGATGGTTTCGAAGTTTATTCAGGGGGCTAGTAAATGGTGTATAATTTTAACAATAAAGCAATACTTGATGCTTTGTTAGAATATTATGGTATAAATAGAGAAATTGAAGAAAGTGACAAATCTAATACTGTAAAAAATTTATTGAATTGTTTCACAAAAGAGAATCTTAATTATTTCACACATGTAGCTCCTTGGCTAAAAAATCTTGTACCAAAATTAGAAGGTGATACTCAAGAATTGAGACAACCTTCTACGTTACAAGCATTATCAATTGCACGAATAGTTAGAAGTCGTACTGAGCTACTTTCTAAATTATTTTCATCTGCCAAAAATGGTGATTTAGAGGCAGTGAAATACCTGGTAGAAAGAGCAGAAGTGGATGTTAATGCACAAGATATGTTTGAATTCACTTCTCTAATGTTTGCTGCTGAAAGTGGTCATTTGGATGTAGTAAAGTATCTAGTAAAAGAAGCAAAAGTAGATGTTAATGCAGGAAATGAATTTGGAAACACTCCTCTAATATTTGCTGCTGAAGATGGTCATTTGGATGTAGTAAAGTATCTAGTAAAAGAAGCGAAAGCAAATGTTAATGCAAAAAATGAATTTGGGGAAACTGCTCTAATGTTTGCTGCTAAAAATGGTCATTTGGATGTAGTAAAGTATCTAGTAAAAGAAGCGAAAGCAAATGTTAATGCAAGAAATGACTGTGAAGATACTCCTCTAATATTTGCTGCTGAAAAGGGTCATTTAGGTATAGTAAAGTGCCTGGTAGAGGCAAAAGCAGATGTTAATGCAAGAAGTAATGGTAGACGCTTTGAAGAAACAACTGCTCTAATATCAGCTATATATAAGGTTCATTTGGATGTAGTAAAGTATCTAGTAAAAGAAGGAAATACAGATGTTAATACGCAAGATAGAAAAGGAAACACTCCTCTAATGCTAGCTGCTCAGAGAGGTGATTTAGGTATAGTAAAGTGCCTGGTAGAAGCAAAAGCAGATGCTAACACAAAAAACTACTATGGAGCAACTGCTCTAACACGTACTACTCAAGATGTAAGAAAGTACTTGAAAAATCATGTACGAAAAATTAATGAAATAGAACTTCGGAAGGAGCGTGTCTGCATTAGCGTTTGTGGTGCAGTAGGTTTTATTACAGGTTTTGCGGTAGCATATAATACACAAGCAGCTATTGCAACGTGTGCAACATCAGCTGTTACTGGTTTATTATTGGGTGCAGTAGTTGGTTATTTAGCTATAAAAGTAAAAAGAGAAAAACGTGAAGATCCAGGTATAGCAGTAGTTACTGCACTTAAAAATATCCTTACTATTCAATGGAGTACCTGGCCGACAGTATGCTAAGGACGAGAAGCTCGGATTTAAATAACAATAAAAAAGTATTTGAAAAGATATAGCTCTTTTGAGATACTGCTTTGTTTTTAAATAGGATTTTTATCTTTAAAATAGTATTTTACCTTTTTGGGTGATGTGGAAATTCTTGAATTTTATAGAATTTTGTTTAATATTGATGCATGAGTCAGTTTTACAAAAAAACATAAACACAAAAGAGATGATTAAACTACAAAGCCAAGAAATTTGCCCAAATGAAAATAAGAAAAATTTGATTATTTTTTTTCATGGTTGGGGCTCAAGTGGCGATAATTTCATGCATCTTGCTAAAGTTATGAGCAAGTTTTTGCCTGATTCATATTTAGTAGTTCCCAATGCTCCATTTGAAAGAGAAATAGGTGATGGTTATCAGTGGTTTAGTTTAGAGGATCGTAGTGAGGAAGCACTATATAATGGGGTGAAAAATGCTGCATCAATTGTAAATCATTTTATTGGTACAAAATTAAAGGAGCTTAATTTAAAAGATACTCAGCTTTCTTTAGTTGGATTTTCTCAAGGGGCAATGCTTGCAATGCATGTAGCTCTTACCCGGCTTCAGTCTTGTGCATCGGTTGTTGCATATTCTGGTAGGTTTCTTTCACCTTCAAAAATTGCACCGGAGATCAAATCAAAACCCAGCATATGTGTTATTCATGGTGACGCTGATGATGTGGTACCTTTTTCTTCCCTTGATTTAGCGGTTAAAGCTCTGAAAGAAAATGGAGTAAACGCTCAAGGATACCCAATTCATGGATTAGGCCATATTATTAATGAAGAAGGAATAAGGTTAGGGGTTGAGTTTATCAAGAAGAATTTTGGAAATTAATTTCCATGCACTTGTTTTGCTTTGGTTACGGATATGTAGCTAAATTTCTATCGAAAAAATTGCTAAACTTAGGCTGGAAAGTTAACGGTACATCAAGAAATAAAGATATACAACTTTTTGATTATGAAAAGGTTGATCAAGATCTGCTTAAAAGCGTAACGCATGTTTTAGTTTCTATTCCTCCAGACGGCGATGATGTTATGGAGAGATACGGTCATTGTCTGGAGAATATTAAATGGCTTGGTTATCTGTCTGCAACTAATGTTTATGGTGACCACTGTGGTAATTGGGTGAATGAGGAATCTGAAACAAAGCCTATAGAAATTAGAGGAGAAAAGCGCCTTGAGTCTGAAAAGAAGTGGCTAAGTAGCAAATTGCCTGTACATATTTTTCGTTTGGCTGGGATATATGGTCCTGGTAGAAATGCGCTAATTGACCTGCAGCTTGGCAAAGCAAGAAATGTGAAAAAAATTTTTTCTCGTGTTCATGTTGAAGATATATCGAATATTTTATTTTCTTCCATGCAAAATATAAAGCCTTATGAGATATACAATTGTGCAGATGATTTACCTGCTACGCAATCTGAAGTGGTCACGTATGCAGCCGAGCTTCTCAATATTAGCCCTCCAGAGCCAGTTGAGATTTCTTCCGTACCAAATTACGCACGGGGTTTTTATTTAGGGTCAAAAAAAGTAAGCAATACTAAAATTAAAAAAGATCTTGGTGTCTCTCTAGTTTATCCTGATTACAAGGTGGGTTTAAAGAGTTTGTATATATTAGAATAGAGAAAATAGATTGCCAGATGCAAAAATTTTTCTTGAATGTTCCTTGTTTTGATGTAGTACCACTAGGCATACTATTATATAGAGGTAAATATGTTCAGCACTCAATCGCTTCCGGTTGAAAATATTCTATTACATCAAGCCGCTTATAACGGTAACATAAATGAAGTTAGGTTATTACTTAATGTAAAAACTGATATCAATATCAAGGATAAAAAAGGATTTACAGCCTTGCATTTTGCTGTTTATTCAGGACATTTAGACGTAGTAAAGTTACTAATCAGTAAAGAAGCTAATATTCATGCAAGAACTACTAAAGGCAGTACAGTTTTACACTTTGCTGTTGTAGCTAAAAGCAAAGCTATAGTAGAGGAGTTAATTAAAGCGGGAGCTGATCCCAATATAAAAGACTGTACTGATGGTAAGACACCTTTACATATTGCTGCTCAAAATGGACTTGTAGAAGTTGTAAAGGTGTTACTTAATACTCAAGAAATTAAGATTGATGCTAAAGACAATGAATTTGGTATAACAGCTCTGTACTTAGCCTCTCAGAACGGACATACTGAAATAGTTGAACTATTAATTAGCACAAAAAATGCTGATGTTAACATAGTAGATAAAAAAAATAATGTCACACCCTTGTATCTAGCTGCTCAGAATGGGCATGCAGCAGTAGTTAAGTTGCTTCTTGATAATGGTGCTAAAGTCAATGGCTGTGATACCAGTATGAATCCTTTGTGTGTAGCTATTAATAATGGCCATGACGAGGTAGCTCAATTATTACTTAGTGTAGGAGGGGTGAATGTCAATATTGGCAATCAGCTTGGCAATACACCTCTACATATAGCAGCTATGAAAGGTAATGAAAAAATGGCAAGATTACTGCTAGAAAAAGGTGCTGATCCTAATATTAAAAACCTTTCAGGAGATACTTCCTTACAAGCTGCTGAATACGTAAGAAACATTAGCTGGCATGATAATCCTCCAAATGTACAAGGAGGATTCTTCGTGTTAGTTGGCTCGAATGGAATATATTCATTTCAGCAATTTTATGAGCAAAAAAAAATTATGGAGCTTTTGGTACAACATATAAAGGACAGCAGACCTAGCTCATCAGTAGATGAAATTGACGTATCTGTTCAGCAGAGTAGCAAAATAAGATAGATGGGAAAACTAGTTTGTGACATTGGCGTCCAGTTAAATTTACATGGATTCCAGTGTCACGCACTGGAATGACATCTTCAATGTTCTGTACAGCTGTGCATTATGCACTGGGATGACATTATGAGAACTGAGATACAAAAAAAGAAACACTGGTTTCACATGCATCTGAACAGATACTCTCAGTGATGTAAATTCAACTTTACCCCATTTGCAACCATCAGGGTTCTTTGACTATAGACCTAACAATTCTTTTCTAATTTCTTCTTTAATTGTATCAATAATCTTTTTATCAAGTTTATTTATTAAGGAATCATCAATACCTGTGATGTCATCTGGATTTTGTATCATTTTTTCAATAGCATCATCTATTTTTTTTACTCTTTCTTTATTAATTTCATCAAATATAGGTTTAATTTTCACATAACCAGGAGCGCCCTTGCTATAACTTTTGCTGTTTTCGTTGATACAACCACCAGCACCATATGTTTTATTCACGTAGTTTTTACTACATTTTGTTACATCTTTATACCCAATCTCACCATTTTCTATATATGCTATTTTATTATCTTTACTAGAGTTTAGCTTGTCCCCTTTCTTAATTTCTTCTTTTAATTTTAAACTTTGTTCATGAATTATTGTATCTTTGTAATTCTTTCCCCCATAGGTTCTGTATGTACCTCCACCTGCAACAGTAATTAAATCTTTACAAATTGTTTCTGAAAGGTCTCTGCACATTTTTACTAAAGTAGGTCCCCCATCCTTGTTAGATTTATCATTTTCTTGTCCACCACCTCCTTCTGTTACTTTTACTTTAATATATGGATAACTAGGGTTGACTCTCAGTTTAGCTTTAATGTAATCACCTGGCATTCCTGGTCTATTTTCTGTAGACTGAGCTTTATCAGCTATATGACCAGCTTCACCACCTCCCCATGCTTCTATTTCAACGTAATCATACATTGACAGATCATCTGTATAGCCATCTCCAAGCTCATAAAGTTTTTGATCCCTGTCTTCAATAATCTGCTTCTTATGTTTCAATTGTGCTATTATTATTTCACGCAATCTCTTTTTTAAACCATCTAAATCGAATCTGCATAATTTATCAGCAAAAAAGACTTCTGTTCTATTTGCTTTAATTGGATGATCTAACTTCTTTACAACTCCATTTTCATCCTGTGAAACTCTTAAGTAAAAAGGCTTGTTGTCCTTGTTCACATGCTGTGTTGAGCGACTACACACTCCATCAAAGCAGAGGCAACCATCATCACCGTGATTACAGTTTTTTTCTTCATACTTTCCATCTGTTAACTCATATACTATTTTGCATTTGTCACAATTTTGTTTTGTATCTACCTCTTTATCCTCTTTTGCCATGCAATTATCTCTAGGCTTATTTTCTTCAGGAATAGAAATATATCCTTTCTTATTGAATATTATTTCATCTAGTGCATCTTGTGGCTTTGCTAAAACATCAACTAATTCAATAATTTCCCCTTTTTTGCAAGGAAAATAATAAGATTGATTTGATTCTTTCGAGTAAACAGTATTGTGTTTAGCATAGCTTGCTCTCATTGACTTCAGTGATATTAGCTCACTTCCTTTTTCAAGAACGAATTCCTCCGGTTCTGGCTGCCAACCAGAAAGGCATAGCATTTTGCTTTTAGGATTTTCTTTATATTTTACTTCTATTTTAGGATATCCTAAATTATCCAGTTTGCACTTATTTCCCTGAAACTCTTTACATTCTGCTTCGATATCGGGAACATACCCATATTTTTCTAGAACTTCAAATTGCGAATTATTTTTTAATATACCTTCTATTATGTTATCGATATCGCTTTTTATGTTACCGGTACCAGTTGTTTTTTCTACTATTGCCGGCTTTACTACTTTTAAGAATAGAGGGCCGACTTCTATAGAGCGACTGGTGTCAGCATTAATATTAAAAGTACAGACTCCATTATTGTGAGTTCCACGTGCCCTCTCAGTACAAACTCTCTCATCCATCTTCATTTTTACCTCTAGCGTATTTTCATTTACTACCTTTATTTCCTCAGGCTTTGGAGCAGTTGGTGATGGAAAACAACGGGCAGGAAATTGTAATTTTCTTTTTGATTCTTCTTTTTCAGTGCCATAATATTCAGCGCAGAGCTGATCTTTCTTTCTATAGGTTTTGAAATAATGGATAGTATCTTTATCTGGAATAGTATATGCCCAACTTGGAATATTCTTGTGATTTGAAACAGCAGATGGAACATATATCTCCCTTCTTTCTTTCAGCTTACCAATAATGACTCCAACTCTTGGATGGAAATAATCATTTTCTTCATTTGTTATAGGAACAATTTTAACTTGTGGTGGTGACATCGCAAGTTGTTCACAAAATGCAGGTGGGCCAGGTGCAAGTTGCACAGGGGCACACTTTACTTTTGTTTGATAGCATGTATCACAAGCTTTTTCCATCTCTCCAGGACGAAAAATATTTTCCCCAGAAAATACTCTAGAGCCCCATGAAGAAATTCCTGACATACAAGCCCCCTTTTGACTACAAGCGCATATTTTAGGGGCATTAGCAAATTTTACTTTTTCTTCATCAGTAACACCATCTGCCCATTCCCATCCAAGACCTTGGGCAATTTCTCCTCCAGCTTTTGTTTTATCTCCTTCCCAATCGATAAAAGCTGCTGCAGAAACTCCAGCTCCTGTACTCTGCGTTCCATATATCTGGCGGCAGAATGTTCCACTGGATAATATATAACAGTTGTCGTTCCCTTCGTAATCGCAGACCTTAATCTTTGGATCGAAGTAACCTTCTGGTCCCTGATTATTTACTGCTGTAACTTTAATAAATTGCAATAATTTTTCGTCAAAATCTAAATCGCTCCACTTGCCTTTAAAAAAATTCGCAATACCTTTTCCTGCTTTACTTCCTGTAGCTTCAATTTCAGTATTACTTTTTACAAATGTTGGACAATCAGCATATCCTTGATAAGAAAGACAAAATATCAAGGAGAATATCAATAAAAAATTAAGCTTTACATTTTTCATAGAACGCCGGTAACCACTTACTCACTTTTTCGCCTTTTTCCTTTATTGCTTCATACATATACTTTATAGTCTCTTTATTAGCTGAAAGTACATGTATTTCTTTCATATTCTTCAAATCTAGATTTAAAGTTACTAAACCTTTGTATTGCTTTATCAAAAATAAACCTTCCTGTGTTGGTGTTTGCAAAATGACATTCAGTTCCTCTTTCGACAGAGAAAATGCTTTCATGTATAACCTGTTTGCATTTATGTTCGGCATCAGGATTCTCGTATCGACATGCTTATCTAAATATTGAGTAAACTTGCTAGCAAATGCTAGGTTTAAGTTTTCAGTACTTAGAATTACTACAACATTTAACTTTGTCATTCTTTGCATCCAGTTGTCAAACTCTCCCTCTGTAGGAAAAATATTACTTATCTCCCATGCTTCATCCAAAACAAGTATTGCAGGTGAGCCATCACATTTTGCTTCGAAAGAGTATAAGAAATAGTAAAGTATCACGGACATACATTCTTTTTGCTTAGTGAGATTTGCAGTATTGAGGGATATAGTTTTTGTTCCCCAGTCAATGTCTGACTCATCACCATCTTGGAATAAGTAAGCAAATTCACCATCACCACACCATTTACTTATTTTACCCCCAAGAAGTAAAAGCACTTCAGAAATTTGAGAAATAGATCGCGATTCTCTTGGTATAGCAAATATAGAATCTACAATTTTTTTTGTCTTTTCTTCTACGTCTACCAAACTTGCATCTGCAACCATCCTTTTGATCAATTCAACAAGCATATTGCGATTAGAAGCACTATTTTCAATGTTCAGTGGGTTGAATTTTAGACTTTTATCTTTATATTTTGGATCAATTATGTAATATTGACCGCTTACTGCTTTAGTAAATATTATTGATTTTCCAGTATTATCCAATATAACAATCCTAGGGTTAAATTTTCTTGATTCCGAAAGTAAGAAATTGATCAGTGAGGTTCTACCTGAATTTGGAGCTCCAAGTATTGTGGTATGACCATTATTTTTCTTTCCATGAAAGTTAAAAAAGTAAGGACTGCCTTTTTTTGAAAAAAAAACTGTTACTGCTTCTTTCCATCTTCCTCCTTTTAACGTACCTGATGTAAAATCATGCAACATAGCAAAGCTGCAAGCATATTTTTCTAATATATTTTTTGGTTGTGTAACAAAAGCAAAGTTTCCAGGAAGCTGTGCCCAAAAATGATTTTCCATGTGCAGATCAGTTCTAAACATCATCAACCCGATTAACGACATTACAGAGGATAAATCGCTGATATTTTTAGCTAACCTATTCTTATCATCTGCAAAGATTGTAACAATAATTTTCTGTTGACAAAAATCCATAGCAGAAATTTTTTCAAGCTCTATTATTTCATTTATTCCTGAGTTTTGAAGTAAGGTATTGTCCTCACTGATTTGCAGTATATTAATTTGTTTTTTAAATTCTTTTACTGCTTTATTATTACTAGTAAATATTATTATTTCTGTGATGATAAGCTCAGAGTCAAGTTGCAAACACCTATCTATATTTTCTAAGGGGATTTCTCGATATTCCTTTATGCAAAAAATAGAACCAAACTTCTGTTGACCTTCAAACGATGTTTGAAATTTATTGAAACCAAAAGCTACTTTTAAATTTTTAACATGCTGCGATAGATCCCTTTCACATATTGGATAATCTTTGTGCGTTAATGTAATAATGTAATGGAGAAATTCCATCATTTGAGAATATATTTTGCCTTCACTAGACCTAAGGCCCAGTTTTTTAGCTCCAAAAGGTTCTAAATCTTTTTGAATCAGGTCAGTTATTTTTTGTAATTCTTGATGATTTTTTTGTAAAAATAACTTGTGCCTATTCTTTATCCCGCCAAAAAAAAATGCATTATTAATATGTTTGCCAAAATCACTAAGTAACACCACAATGTACAATTCATTTATATACTGTAGTTTACTATCAACTAGTTTATTAAACCACGTTGAGTGTAGCTGATCGGAAAAGTCTGCAGTTTTATTCCACTGTAAGCTCAGTTTATTGCGCTTACGGACAGTGTGAATCCAAACGGTAAAATATAAACTCTTGATATTTTTTGATATACTTTTTCTAATTTCAGTTCTAAGATCACCATAGTTATCAACTGAAGAATAGTCTTCTAATTTGATTATTTTTAATAATTCCCCCTGTTTTGTTAGTATAGTTTCTTCATCGTATTGGCAAGCATAAGGGATAAAATCTAAATTAATACTTTCTAGTAACGCTAAATTGTTCTTTTTTTCAGAATTAGAGCTAGTGGCTGGTACTTTTGGTTGCATATAATATCATGCGTATTCAATAAAAAGATAATAAAGAATCATCTATCTTACTTAATCCTTATCTTCTTTTTTGTTATTGGATTGTAACTGTATGTCCTTTGCAAAGTTGAATTTTTCTTTCAGGTAATCTGTTGCCTTTTCTGTGCTTCCAAACATCATGATCAGTACGCCAAATATTATCATGAAAAGAATTAGGCCTCTGAACACTACTGCAAGTATCACTGTAGCTATACATAAACCTATAATTGTTGAGGGACTCATATTTTCTACAGTATCTTTAACTGAAAATGAAGAAATAAGTTCTTTCAACGTTCCTGGTATATTTTTCAATTCATCACTTGCTTTGCTAGAACATGACATGAAGATAAAACTTAACAGGGCTACAATAGCAAAAACTCTACCCAATTGAATATGCATCAGCTAAATACCTTTAAGATACTCCTCAAATGTAACAATTTTTACATCAATAGGCAAGAACCGAATTCACTTGCTCACCATAAGTAACTCATATTTAACTTTTATCACCGTGTTAGCTCTTTATTATCAACAAGAGGACTCACACTAATGGATGTCAATTTACTTGACAGAATATTTGAACAAAATTCAGCAGCAGCTGCTGTAGCAAACACTGCAGCCACCACAAACAGTCCTGCTCCTACTAATCCTGATGTCATTGCTCCTGCAACAATGCACCCTATTGCTAAGAGAGCAGAACTTGTTACAAGTGCGACGTGAAGATTTTTGTTTTTACTACTATTTTTATAATTATTGGATTGCATTGTATCTTTTACCTTACTGCCTGTCACTGAGATCACACAATGAGGCCCTTCTTCAGTCTTCTTATAATGTTTAGAAGGGGATATTCTGCCGCTTGGGCCTTTGGGCCTTGTTTTGTTCGGATGTGCTAATTTTGTTTTTCCTTCATCTTCTAGTTGCAAACTATTATCTTCCTCAGCAGGGTTTAATTTTAAGTGTACACTTTCCTCAGATGAAATGCTTGTTACTGAAGTTAAGCTGTTCCTTCTGCTACTTGATGCCAAGCTAGATGAATTTATTCCACTATCTAAATCACTACTACTACTGAGTTTAGAAGTATTTGCACCGCTTGGCACTTCTACAGGACCTCTTGCTTGCAATTGTTCTGATGTAGGAGTTGTTAAAGCACCATAACAACCTGAACTTCTCAAGGGATTATATATTCCAGGGGTTCCTTTTCCACTTACACCCTTAGCTAAAGAATCCTTTTCCAGAGGATTAATACCTGAATTTTTGGGAATTTCAACTTCACCAGAAAGACTTTGTTTGTTAAATAGTTCCATAGCATTACCTTGTCTATCTTTTTGATTTTGAATAACGCTACTAGAATGATTTTTGTCACTACTTTTATTAGTAATCCTTGAAATTATTCCTAATATTTTTCCTCTTCTTGTTGGTGATCCTTGTGATTGTTCTATTTCATTCTTAAATACTGGAAGTCCGACTTCTGATCCCATTACTTCTTTTTCCAATTCTGGAAGAAATTTCTCGGTGTAATAATTATAATATTTTTCTTGTTTTCTCAATGACTTTTCTAATTCAATTAATACGTTGGGAGCAGCTCCTTTGTTGAACAACTCTATGCATTTTGCGATAGTTCCATCTCCCTTTTTTGGACTTTCATTATTATGTGTTTTTTTTGTGACCTTTTTGTATATAGCATTGTACAATTGTTGATTAATATCTTCTTTACTCTTCTGATGTTTTGCAAAACGACTTAGCGTAACATTTCTCCATACATAACAAAATGTATGAATACCTCTTTAGCGTTAATTTTACATTAAAACTGGGCAGTTATGCCTTATTGCAGATAATTATAGCAATTTGCTAACTATTTTCTTTGCTGATTACTGATTTTACATTTCAACATAATTGCTTGCCTGTTGAACTAGTATATCTATTACTTCTTTTACAGGCTTTTCTCTATCAACCATGACAACACTTTGACCAGCCATTAAAGATCCTGTTTCAACATCTCCATCAATTACTGCTCTTCTTAAAGCTCCAGCCCAGAACTTTTCTATTTCAAGTTGCCCCTCTTCTTTTGAGATTTCTCCATTTTGATATTTATCGATAATGTCTCTTTGATGCTTCATAAAATCATCACTTGCTTTGTTGGCTATAGCTCTTACTGGAATTACAGGGAAATCAGCACTAATCTGCACAGAAGATACAGCATTACGCGCAGCTGATTTGATGAATACTTCTTTAAAATTTTTGTGAGCGATTGACTCATTCGTGCAGACAAATAATGTACCTATTTGACAGCCACTTGCTCCCATTTCTAGGTAGTTCACTATCATTTCGCCTCTTCCTATTCCACCTGCAACAAACACCGGTGTTTTCTCATTTTTAAAATGAGGTAATATCTCTTGTGCGAGAACAGAAGTGCTAACAGGACCGATATGTCCTCCTGCTTCCATACCTTCTATTATTAACGCATCTACTCCCATGTTTACTAACCTTTTCGCAAGGCTTAATGCTGGTGCAAAGCACATAACTTTAATGCCTGCATTCTTGATTTTTGCTATATTAGGTTTTGTTGGTAATCCGCCAGCAAGAACTACATGGCTTACTTTTGTTTCAATGCATATATCTATTAACTCACTCAAATTTGGGTGCATAGTAATTAGATTGACACCAAATGGCTTATGAGTTAATTTCTGTGTCTCTATGATTTCTTTTTTCAGTAAGTCTGGAAACATTGCACCACATGCAATTACACCAAAACCACCGGCATTTGAGATTGCTGAAACTAAATTTCTCTCTGAAACCCAGCTCATAGCACCACCCATTACTGCAAACTCACTACCGAGAAAATTCGTTCCTTTCTTCCAAAGGTTGCTCAACATATAGCCTATATCATACGTTTAAAAATGTTTTGTTTATCTATAAATGTGTGTTTTAAAGCACCAAGTATATGCAAGGTTATAAAGACTATCATAAGATATGCAAGCATCGAATGTAGCTGATTAGCTGCACTAGCTAGCTCTTTGTTTTCATTGATTAACAAAGGGATATGAACAAAATATTTGATCTCTTTACTAGAAGCAGAAGACATGACATAACCAGATAATGGCATTAGCACCATCAAAAAATACAAACCAAAGTGTATCGTTTTGCTCGCATTAATTACGAACCGAGAAAAACTTGCCGGTAATTGAGGAACATAAGTAAAGACACGAAAAAATATACGTACTATAATTAATCCAAAAACGGTGATACCACAAGCCTTATGAATAGCGTATATGCTGAATTTAATTTCACTGCTAATCGGCAAACTTTTCATGTACAGTCCAGAATAAAGCATACCAATAATAAGAGCAGACATTAACCAATGAATGATCCTTAAGCCTAAACTATATTTATTGTTTTTCATTAATTTTGATTACTCTAAAGTAGAATTTATATAGTAGAAAAACTATTTCTCAATCAAACTCAATCAAAATTATCTATACATAATTTCGCTGCCTTGATCAACATAAGTGCAATAATTGTATGTGACACATAAACATTGTCTATCAGATCATGAAGAAGTGGTGAAGTTTTTGAGAGTTTTTCTATTGTAACGATGAGTTATAGCTTGTACAAGAAGCCTATTGACTTTAAGCACATTTTACCCTATACAATTTTAATATCTTAAACTTCCAAACATGCCAGATCTAAAGACAATGATGCTAAACTTTGGCCCTCAGCACCCAGCTGCACATGGGGTGCTACGTCTTGTTTTAGAAATGGATGGTGAAGTGATCGAGAGGGCAGATCCCCACATTGGACTTTTGCATCGCGGCACTGAGAAGTTAATAGAACATAAAACGTATCTTCAAGCTCTGCCTTATTTTGACCGCCTTGATTATGTGTCACCAATGTCACAAGAGCATGCATATTCGTTATGTGTAGAAAAATTATTGCAGTGCGAAGTTCCGATTAGGGCAAAATATTTGCGTGTTCTATTTTGTGAGCTGACAAGAATACTAAATCATTTACTAAATATCTCTTCCCAAGCACTTGATGTTGGGGCGATGACTCCTCTTTTATGGCTCTTTGAAGAGAGAGAAAAAATACTCGAGTTCTATGAAAGGGCCTCAGGTGCAAGATTTCACGCAGCTTATATAAGGCCAGGTGGACTTGCAGCAGATATCCCAGAAGGTTTGATTGAAGATATTGCAAAATTTATAGAGCAATTTCCAAGGTATATAGATGATGTTGATGAGCTTCTAACAGAAAATAGGATATGGAAGCAACGCACTGTAGGAATTAGTGAAATATCAATAAAACAGGCGCTTGATTGGGGCTTTACTGGACCAATGCTCCGTGCTGCTGGACTTGCTTGGGACTTGCGAAAAAGCCAGCCATATGAGATATATGATCAGTTAGATTTTGATATACCAATCGGTCAAAATGGTGACTGTTATGACCGTTATTTAGTAAGAATGGCGGAGATTAGGCAATCTATCAGCTTGGTGAAGCAATGCATAGAGAAGATACCTGAAGGGCCAATAAAAACTGAAGATAGAAAAATTTCTCCACCGCCAAGAGCGGAAATGAAAGAATCCATGGAAGCTATGATTCATCATTTTAAGCTTTATTCAGAAGGATATCACGTGCCAGAGGGTGAGGCTTACGTAGCTGTTGAAGCGCCAAAAGGTGAGTTTGGAGTATATATAGTTTCAGATGGTACCAATAGACCTTATAGATGTCGAATAAGAGCACCTGGCTTTGCGCATTTACAGGCCTTAGATTTCATGGCAAAAGGACACATGCTTGCTGACATTGCAGCAATTATCGGTTCACTCGACATAGTCTTTGGTGAGATTGATAGGTAATTATTGTAAAATAGTAACTTAACTAATGGTTAAGACATCTTCTATCATAAATTGTATAAATTCATTGCCATTCCAGTAATTCATAGAGATTTTACCCAAAATGGCTTTAACATTACCCTGCATAATAGCAGAGCCAAGCTCAGTATTTGCACAGCGAAACGCAATAGCTTTGACCATAACATTATCGTCAGCAATAAAACATTTTATATGGTCAACTCCTATAACTTCCGGCTTTCTTATCTTTGCTCCTTGAATGATGAATCTCGGTTCAGGATTGCCAACACCAAATGGCTCTAAGCGTTGCAATTGATTCCAAAGGGATAAGTTTATTGCTTTAGCTGTTACTATGCCATCGGCTTTTATGATTTTGTCATTTGTAGAGTTTGCAAATCTTTCAGTAAAAAAATCATGTAGATCACTTATTTTATCTTCTTCAATCGAAAATCCTGCTGCCATACTGTGACCACCACCTTCAATGATTAGGTTGGTAAATTTTGCAGAAAGAACCGCAGCACCAATATCTACTCCAGAAATTGACCTACAGCTTGCTTTTCCTATTCCATTGTTTAAAGATATCACTATCGTTGGTAAGTGAAACTGCTCTTTTAGTCTTGATGCAATGATACCAATTATTCCCTGGTGCCAATTACCACTTACCATTATAAAATTTACACCTAAGTGGGCAAAATTTTCCGCTTGTGTTGTAGCTTCCAAAATAGCCTCATTTTCTAGCATTTTTCTTGCATTATTCAAATCTATTAGTTTTAGCGCGATTGAATGCGCCTTTTCTTCATCATCAGTGGAAAGCAACCTTGCACCGAGCGATGCTTCTCCAATTCTTCCTCCGGCATTTATACATGGCCCAATACTAAACCCTAATCGTGAAACACTTGGTTTTTCAAGGATTCCCAAAGCGTCAAACAAAACACGTAAGCCAACATTTTTTCTTGCTGACATAACTTTTAATCCTTGTAAAACAAAAGCCCTATTTAGGCCTGTAATCTGCATAACATCGCAAACAGTTCCAAGAGCAACCAAATCCAGTAGATCAAATAAATCTGGTTCTTTTTTGTTGGTAAAAAATCCTTGCTCACGTAGGCTTCTGTTAAGAGCAACAATTAGCAGAAATGACACTCCAACTGCTGCTAAGTTATTATAAGGAGAGCTCTCATCAAGGCGGTTGGGATTAACAACTGCTACAGCACTTGGTAATTTTTCTATACCAAGGTGATGATCGATAACTATAATATCAAGTCCAAAAACCCTTGCCTCTTCTATTGGTTGATATGCAAGCGTACCGCAATCAACAGAAATACATAAATCAATACCATTCTTTTTAAGTTGTAATAAAGCATCTGTGTTCAATCCATAGCCCTCATCAACACGATCTGGAATATAGATTATAGAGTGTGTCCCAATCGCTCTTAGGTATCTATTAATCAATGCTGATGACGTTGCACCATCAACATCGTAATCACCAAATATTGCAATATTCTCATTATTGTTTATTGCTTTTATTATGTGAGAAACAGCTTTATCCATATCAAGGAGGTGAAAGGGATCTGGTAATAGCGATCTGATTAGTGGGTGTAAGAAGTCATGTGCATTTTCTATGTTAACACCACGAGCAACTAATATTCTTGCTAATATTTCTGGCAACTCAAATCTCTGTATAAGAGTAAAAATCTCCCTTTGATCTGCTTCTTGTAACTTCCACAGTGCATTTGTTATGCTGCGTTTTTCAATATCAAGTAGCATGCTCTTTATAAATAAAACTACTTTACCAGAACTTTTAAGCTTGTTCTATAATTGTGTTAGACTTCTGTATAACCTAAAGAAGGATATAAGAGAGTGTCACTCGAAAGGAATCACATTTATTTTGACAAAGAGCATCTGTAAAATCTAATACTTCTTCTTGCATAACATGCTCTTTAATTAGTATTATATCTATATTGGCATATAAGTGTGAACATTATATTAATGTAATTACTTTTTAAGTATGCATCGCAAATTTATGCCTGGAAACAGTTTTTGGTTACTCAAACCTTTTCTACCTTTATTTCATATTCTTTAAAGTATTTTTTGCACTTTCTTTATAAAAACCATAGGTACCAATCGGTTTTTAGCTTAAGAATAAAGGTCAAGTATCTGGAATTCTGGACATAAAATCCCCCTGAAAGATTAGAAAAAAAATACAGCGCACATACTACAGTATACACTGAAGAAGATACGCTACACTTTTTATTGAGAAATTGACTGAAAAGCCTGCAGACGGAGATAGATTTTTGAGCTCTTAAAATACCTCTACTGTTAGGGTAAGGAAAGCGAGAAGGTTTGTCAAGCAATCTTTATTGGCTGTTGTACTAGAATTCAGTTTTTCGTATAATTTGCTAGAATTTGTGTGAAGAATTTTAAATATGAAAGGCCTATACATTAAAACTTACGGCTGTCAGATGAACGTTTATGACTCCATTTTAATGGAGAATATAGTTAAGCCTCTAGGATTCAACGTTGTTAGTGATGTAGAACAAGCTGATTTGGTGATATTGAATACTTGTCATATTAGAGAAAAGGCAGCAGAAAAGCTTTATTCAGAGCTTGGAAGAATTCATTCGTCAAGAAAAGAAAGGACCATAGTAGTGGCTGGATGTGTAGCGCAAGCAGAAGGGGAAGAGGTATTCAAAAGAGCTCCTTTTGTTGATATTGTTGTTGGTCCACAGAGTATCGCTGCTTTACCGGAATTGATAGTCAAAGCAAGTAGAAGTAAAGGTCATATAATAAATACTGACTTTCTTGAAGTTGCAAAGTTTGATAAATTGCCGGATGAATGTTATGGCAATAGCCAGGGGTCTTCTGCGTTTCTTGCCATACAAGAAGGTTGTGATAAATTTTGTACGTTTTGTGTGGTGCCTTACACTCGCGGGGCTGAGTATTCACGACCAGTAAATGAAATATTCCGTGAAATATTGAAGTTAGTTGCAAATGGGGCAAGGGAAATCAATTTGCTCGGTCAAAATGTTAATGCTTATCATGGAGAGTGCGAAGAAGAGGTCTGGGATTTAGGAAAATTAATTAGTCACATTGCTAAAATTGAAAACCTAGAAAGAATCCGCTACACAACTTCTCATCCAAGAGATATGCACGAATCTCTCTACTTGGTGCATGCGGAAGAGCCAAAACTCATGCCGTTTGTTCACCTACCTGTGCAGTCAGGTTCGAATAAAATATTGCATGCAATGAACAGGAAACACACTGCAGAGGAGTATTTGGAAATAATAGACAGATTTCGCAAATTGAAACCTGAAATCGAATTTTCTTCTGATTTTATTGTTGGTTTTCCTGGAGAAACTGAAAAAGATTTTGAGGAAACTATGAAGTTAGTAGAAAAAGTAAAGTACGCTCAGGCTTATAGTTTTAAATATAGCCCAAGGCCAGGAACGCCAGGGGCGGAAAGAAAAGATCAAGTACCAGAAGAGGTTAAAACAGAGCGTCTTCTTCGGTTACAGGAATTAATTAGCAAGCAACAACTTGAATTTAATCAGAGTATGATAGGAAAAACTATTCCTGTTCTATTCAGTGATAAAAAAGGTAAACACCAAAATCAAATTATTGGTAAAAGCCCATACATGCAATCAGTATGCGTTGATGATCCTGACGATAAATACAAAGATAAAATAGTAAATGTAAGGATATTGGAAGCTCGGCAAAATAGTTTGTTGGGATGCGCTGCCTAATTAGAGAAAAGTGCTCCCATGGTCTCATGTAGAAGTACTTTGTGTGTTTTATAAGTTTATAAGCTATCTAGATTTAATCCTTAAAGGACTACAGCTCTCTGTTACGCAATCATATGAGACTTGATATAATAGATTCGCGGGATTTTTTTTCTTTTCCCACTGATAGCGTATTCTCTCAATCTCTCCAGAATTGTTGTATTCATAAGAAAGCGATTTCCAAATAAAGCTACTTTTACTATTATTTTTGTTAGCATCATGAAATTTATGATAAGGCCAACTTCTATTGTCTTTATTCATCTTCAACCTCAATAAATAAGTCTAATGAATTAATATGTTGTATAATGATGTCAATACCTATCTATGTTTATAGAAACAGAGTTTTTGAATTTGTAATTTTCCAGAAAGCTCTATATTCTTTGATTTTATCCAGTTAAAATGAATATGAAGTATTATCCTGATACAAGCAGCAGTCCTGATTTTTCATTGCTAGAAAAGGAAATCATAAAATTTTGGCAGGAAAATAAAATTTTTGAGCAGTCAGTCAAGAAACGTTCCAAGGGTCATTGTTTTGTATTTTATGATGGGCCTCCGTTTGCAAATGGACTTCCGCATTACGGACACTTGCTTACTGGTTTTATAAAAGATGCATTTGCAAGATATCAAACTATGCTGCAAAAAAGGGTTGAACGTAGATTTGGTTGGGATTGCCATGGCTTACCAGCTGAGATGGGTGCAGAAAAGGAACTTGGAATATCTGGTAGAACTGAGATAGAGAAGTTTGGCATTGAAAAATTCAATAATCATTGCCGTACTTCTGTGATGAAATTTTCATCAGAATGGGAGAAGTATGTAAATAGACAAGCAAGATGGGTAGATTTTCACAATGACTATAAGACTATGGATAAGTCATTCATGGAGTCGGTCATGTGGGCATTTAAGCAGCTTTATGATAAAGGTCTGGTGTATGAATCAATACGCGTTGTTCCCTATAGCTGGGCGTGCGAAACTCCACTCTCTAATTTTGAAACAAGACTAGATAATGCTTATAGAGAAAAAGCTAGCAAGGCTGTAACTGTTGCGTTTGAACTTTTAGAAAACCCAAAGCAATTTAAACAAAAATGTAAGTTGCTTGCTTGGACTACAACCCCTTGGACGTTGCCAAGCAACCTCGCACTGGCAGTAGGGGAGGATATTGAGTATTGTATGGTGTTAGTAAATGGTGAAGTTTGCATCTTTGCTGAAAGTTATTTAGAGAAATTTGTCAGCCACTGTGAACAAAGCAATATTCAATATGAAAACTGTAATATAAAACTTAAAGCAAGTGATCTTGCAGGTCTTCCTTATAGACCACTGTTTGATTACTTTAAAGATACAAAGAATGCGTTCCGTGTTTTCATTGCCGATTATGTTACAGCAGAAGATGGTACTGGTGTTGTGCACACTGCTCCTGGATTTGGTGAAGAAGATTTTTACCTTTGCCAAAGCCATGATATTCGAGCTGTTTGTCCAGTTGATAACGCTGGAAAATTTACTACTGAAGTTTCAGATTTGGCAGGAGTTCATGTTTTTGATGCCAATGATACAGTAATCAAGAAATTAAAAAGGCAGGGGAGCTGGTTTAAAACTGAGCAATATATTCACAATTATCCACACTGCTGGAGAACTGACACTCCTTTAATCTACCGCACTATGCCTTCTTGGTATGTTGCTGTGACAAAATTTAAGGGAAGAATGACAGAGCTAAATAAGAGAGTTAATTGGATGCCAAATCATATAAGAGATGGTCAATTTGGAAAATGGCTTGAAGGAGCGCACGACTGGTCTATTTCACGCAATCGATTCTGGGGTACTCCAATTCCTGTGTGGAAATCAGACGATGCAAAATATCCAAGAGTGGATGTGTATGGCTCAATAGCAGAACTAGAGCGAGACTTTAATGTTAAGATAGATGACTTGCACAGACCGTTTATCGATACTTTGACGAGACCAAATCCTGATGATCCAACAGGAAAATCAGTTATGCGTCGTGTGCCTGATGTGTTTGATTGTTGGTTTGAGTCTGGCTCGATGCCGTTCGCGCAAGTTCACTATCCGTTTGAAAATAAAGAATGGTTCGAGAAAAATTTCCCTGCGGATTTTATCACTGAATATATAGCACAAACAAGAGGATGGTTCTATACGCTTTTTGTGCTTTCCACTGCTTTATTTGACAGTGAGCCATTTAAGAACTGCATATGCCACGGTGTGGTTCTTGATGTGAAAGGGCAGAAATTATCCAAACGTCTGAATAATTATGCGGACCCAATGGAAGTGTTTGACAAATATGGTTCTGATGCGCTGCGTTTTCTTATGCTGTCTGGTTCCATTGTCTGCGGTGGTAATTTACTACTCGACAAAGAAGGAAATTTAGTGCGTGATGTTCTGAAAAACGTAATAAAACCTATTTGGAACAGTTATCACTTTTTTACTATGTATGCAAATGCAGATGGAATTAAAGCTGAGATTTGTAGGGATTATCAGAATACTATTGATTGCTACATGATTTCAAAATGTTTTGAAGCTGTGGAAGGTATGCGAGCTTCTATGAACAACTATAACTCTCAGGAAGCTTGCAAAATCTTGACAGATTTTTTTGAAGTGCTAAATAATTGGTATATTCGTCGCAGTCGCGAGCGTTTTTGGAAAAGTGACTTAGATCAAGATAAAACCGACGCTTATAATGTTCTGTACACAGTTTTTTATTACATACTACGGGCTGCAGCTCCTTTGTTGCCACTTATAACAGAGACTATATGGCAGGGGCTGAAGTATAAAGAAACATCTGTTCATTTGGCTGATTTTCCACAATTAGATAGATATAATAGTGAACTCATTGCCAATATGGATTTGGTAAGGGAAATATGTAATGCTGCACTCTCTATTAGAAACATGTTTAACATACGTATAAGGCAGCCACTTGGTAGCATGACTATTTATCATAAGTCTTCCTGCAATTTTCTTGAAGATGAATATCAAGAGATGGTAAGAGATGAGGTGAATGTAAAAGAACTAGAAATAGTAAGTGAATTGAAAGAGGTTGCATCACTAGAGTTAAAATTAAATTTTCCTGTGCTTGGAAGAAAAGTTCCAGACAAAATCAAGAAACTAGTTCAATACGTTAAGGAAGGAAAGTGGAAGCAAGTTGAGAATGAGCAAATATTTCTGGGGGATGAAACAGAGAGCTATACTATGGAAAAAGGTGAATATGAACTATTATTAAAAGCAAACAGTGAATATTCTGCTGTGTTTGATAATAACAAAGGAGTTGTTATTCTAAATACTGAATTAAATAATGAACTAATTCTAGAAGGGCTGGCAAGAGATATTGTGAGGCTTATTCAAGAAACTAGAAAACAGGCTGATTTTTATATATCAGATAGAATCAGAGTAATAATCAAAGCAGAAGATGAGAAAGTTAAAGAGGCAATAAACAGGTGGGATGAGTATATAAAAGAGCAGACCCTTGCCTTATCTTTGGACACTAATAAAGAGATCGAGGCCGATTTCTATTCTAAGGAATACCAAGGTTTGACAGTTGGTATTAAGTTAATAAAGTTGCAAAGTTAGTAATGTTTATGCTATACTTAAATTACTTTAAGTAGGGTGGTGATATGAATCAAGTTGTTGCAGATGGTCATAGAGAAGTTATTGATTTAAATAACAACAGTGATGGTTCAGGTGAAGTAAAATCTACTTCCGATGTTACTTCGGAAGAAGAAGAGGAGTTTTTTGATGCTATGGAAGATGTTTCTAATGTAGAAGAAGGGAATGATTTAGGTCTTGCTAATTCAGAAGAGGAAGAAGAGTTTTTTGATGCTGTAAGTAAGCAGGATTGGTTAATTAAACAAATAGCTGCTTTTAATGTTCCACTCAGTATATTTCATTATAAAGATTATAATTCTGAGTTTTTTACTTCCTGGTATAATATGTCAAGTGAAATATTTAAGGAAATAAACAGAGCTTGTCCAGAGAAGAAAGTATTAAATTTAGCTCTGTCAGTTTTAATGCTTCCTTATATTGCTTTTACTGCGCTGGGATTGGTCATATACAATAGATTGAGAATAAACAGTAAGACACAAGAAGGTGTAGGAGAAGATAAGACACAAAAGAGTGAGGCAAGTGTACCAAAAAGACTGGCATATGGCGTTCTTGCTGCAATAGCAATTTTTGTTAATGTGGCTGTGCTAACAGCCTTAGTTATTCCTGCAACAGTTGCTTTAGCTACTTTTTATCTTTTAAATAGAGATTTACCTCACTCTTTAGTTACTGCTCTTAAAATAACTATGGGGCAGTATTCTAATAAGCACCAAAATATAGAGGTATCTTTTCATGAAATGGAGGTTTCTGAGTCAAGCATTGCATATGATATGAAAATAAAGTTTCCACCGCAATTTAAACAATTACTTAGAGATTTATGCGATAATGAAAATAATCAGTGGTTTAGTGTAACGCGGGATTCAGAGCGCAATATCGTACTGAAATTGTCAACTAACATCAATTTAAAAAATGGTCTTAAGCCCTTACATAGTGAAATCAAGAATGTGCTTGCAACTTCGATTCAAGAATGCGCAAGAACTATGGAAGAGCTGATGAAGCTAAAAAAGAAAGATATTACACATGATAAACTGAAGGAATTATTGAGTGAATTCAGGCTGAAAGTGGTGAGTAGCATAGATTCTAAGTTGACAACTCACTTAATAGAAAATGCTTATCAAGTTGCTTTTATACAAGCAATTAAGTTTCAGCAAAATAGACGGGGAGAAGATTTTTCACTGGAGGATGAGCTAAAAAATACTTTAGTGAAACAGAAATTAGAAAGTCAAGGTAAGGAATTACCAAATGAGAAAGAGATGATAATAAAAGATCTGAGAGAAGCAGGAGCAAAAGTACCAGATATCTTAGAAGATAGTGAATTTCCTGTATTTAAAGCAGAATGGGAACGGCTTAAAGAAGAAGGGAAAATAGCTAAGAGGACAATCATTGATGTTTATAAAGAGAAGTATCATGAAGAAACAGGAACAGCCCTAAATAGTGCTAAAAAAGAGATTGAGAATTTAAGAAAGGCAGGGCATGAAAGGTATCAAAGTGTACGTCAAGAATTAGAAAAAATGTATGATGATAAAGAGGGAAATAACTCAATAAATGATGATTTAAAAAGGAAATCAGAGGATCTTTTTAAGTTCGAGTATAATGATCAAGAAGTTGAGCAAAAGCTAATAAAATCAGTAATGAAAAAAGCAAAGAGTGAGTTAGATCGATTAGTCATGCTTAGCTTAATAGATCAGTTTCAAAGTTTAGAAAAGAAGATAAAACATCCTTCTAGCAAGAAAAGTTTAAAAGAAGCTTTAGATGAAGTGAATGATTTTATAGCAAAGATGTATTTAGAAATAACGAAACGTAAAACGCAAGATTTGTTTAAAAGTCAAGCAAAGGGTATAGAGAATTCATGTAAGCTGTTAGAGGAAAAGGAGCCGGATTTAGTACAGAGGATTAATGTGCACCGAGTGAAAATTGCAGAATGCTTAGATCAACCTATATCGTTAAGAGAAGTAATAGAAGAAAGTGAGGATTTAAATAAGTACTTAGAAGATGAGCGAAAGAGAAAAGGAGAAAAGCATCCAAGTACAAAATTAATAGAGAAGCACTTGCAAAATAACCAAGAAATTCTAAAAGCATTAAAACAGTTAGAATTAGAAAAAGAAGGATTGTTGATAAATAAAAAAACAAAAAATGATTATAGAGAAGAACTAGAATCTCGTGAAAAAATAAAATTTGCAATAATAGAAGATGCTTTACTGAAAGCATTCGAGCATGAAACTTTTGATGAAGAAGCAATTAAGAAGTTATTAGAAGAAGCGGAACTTGAGTGCTACTTGGCAGAAAAGTGCATAAAAACTCCTATTATTAAAATAAAAAATAATATCAAACACTTTTGTCAAGATTTATTGTCTCCTCTAGTAGATAGATTAGCAAATCTTATAATAAATAATGTACCAAAAGATAATGAGAGTGGTTTGTGGAGGATTTGGAACTCTCTCAAAGTTGGTTTTAATTATAATGTGATTGGATGGTCAGCTACTGTAAACAAAGATAATAGCACAGAAGGGAAAGCATTGAGTGTGGCACATGATACTCATAAGGAAGTAGAGACATTTCTTCAACATTTTCAATCAAGTTATGAAGAAATTGGAGTTTTTTTAGGTAATTTATTTTCTGATGATGGAACGACATTTAAAAATGATGTCTGGCCTAAAGTAGAAGAGCATTTGCATGGAATGTGGGATAGGTTTTTCAAGGATATTGGATTCAAGATAGAAAATAAATTGGATGAAGTAAACGTGACACAGCAAAATCAGGAAACGGCGATTACGGCTTAATAATGAGCTCTCAAAGTTCCTTCAGTATTTTTACACACTAAGTTGACTATCATATTTGATTCTTTTTGGATTTCCTCTTCAGTTAAAGTGTGAGTTGGAGAGCAGAAAGTAACTGAAAATGCTATAGACATCTTATTCGATTCTATATTGTTTCCATGATATACATCAAATATCAAAACTTCTGTGATGAGCTCTGAGCTTTTTTTCACCATATTGATTATACTACCTGCTTCTATATCTTTATTTACAATAAACGCAAAATCGCGTTTTACACTTTGATATTTATAATTGATAAATTTTTTTCTACTTATAGGTAAATTTTCGATATTTTCTAATATCAACTCAAAGCCTACAATTTTTTGTTTGATGTTAAAAAAATCCAATATACTCGGATGCAATTCTCCAAAATAACCAACTATTTTACTTCTAAAAGATAAGGAGCCTGATTTTCCTGGGTGATAATATTCTTTTTCTGCTCTCTTTATTGCTAAATTATCACAATTGATATTAAAAAGTTCCAAAGCTGTTATGAGGTCAGCCTTTGCGTCAAAAACATCTATTTTCCTGTCAGTGTTATAATGGTTTCGTGGTAGATTATTTCCTGACCTGATTCCGCTTAAAACATACTTAGACTGAGCTTCATCATTATAAATTGGCCCAATTTCAAAAATTGCACAATCAGGTGTACCATGGGCAGTATTATCTGCAGTAACTTTTAACAAATTTGGTATGATGCTTGGTCTCATTATGTTAAAGTCATTATTAAATGGGTTGTCGATAATAAATAATTTATTCAAGTAACCAAACTTTTCAGCTATTGATTCACTCATAAAAGACCAAGTTATCACTTCATGAAACCCTCTGCTTGTCATTAAAATGCGTAAATCATCTTGTGTCTCTTCTTCTACTGTAACGTCTTCTGCTAGTTGCTCTTCCTTTATTTTATCATAGCCGTATATTCTTACTGCCTCTTCAACTAAGTCAGCAGGTATGGTTACGTCCGGTCTCCAGCTTGGTACTTGTATATTCCAATTACCTTCGGTTTTTTTATCGATACTAAACCCTAGCTTTGTTAAAATATCGAATACCTCATTAGGTGATGCAGATACACTTCCAAGTTTGTTTGCATTCTGATAATCAAAATTTATCTTGGTATCAGCCTTATTCAAATTGCCAGCAGACACTATGCTTGACACTTCTCCGCCACATAAATCTAAAATCATCTGGGCTGCAAGATTGAGTCCATCAAGGGTAAAACTAGGGTCAACTGAACGTGCAAACCTGTAACTTGAGTCTGTGGAGATGCCTAGTTGCCTTGAAGATTTAGTGATAGAGATAGGATCAAACCAAGTAGACTCTAAAAAAATATCAGTAGTCTCAAGAGTGCATTCACTGTACTTACTACCTATAATTCCAGCAATTGCATGAACATTTTTATCATCAGAAATAACACTTATGTCTTTATTTAATGAGTATTCTTTATCATTTAAACCAATAAATTTTTCTCCATCGTTTGCTTTACGTACTGTGAGCTCTCCTTCTATTTTTTTTGCATTATATGCATGCATTGGGCGATTAAAGGATATCATGATGTAATTAGTAATATCAACTATTGCAGAAATGGAGCGCATTCCTATAGATTCCAATTTATCTTTTAACCATTTTGGGCTCTCTCTATTTTTTACATTGGTGATGTATATTCCACTAATAAAGCTCTCCCCGTCGGTAACTTTGACGTTTACTGGTGAATTTATAGAGCAGGTAAGTTGTGGAATGATTAAAGTCTTTAACGTTCCAATTCCAGTTGCTGCTAGATCACGTGCTATTCCATAAACACCTAGGCAATCTCCACGATTTGGAGTGACATTTATATCAATTACAGGATCGCAATTAAAAAATTTATCCCCTACTTTATAATCGTCAGAAAGCTCAATTATTCCTTCACTTTCATTTTGAGTCAACGCAAGTTCGAAAGCAGAGCAGAGCATCCCTTCACTTAGCACTCCTCTTATTTTTTTAGGCTTAATTGTAAAGTTGCTTTCTGGCAATGTGCTACCAAGAGGTGCAAGTACAGTCTTCATGCCTTCTTTAACATTTTTTACTCCGCAGACTATCTGCAGAACTTTACTTCCATCATTTACTTTACATAATTTTAATTTATCAGCATTTGGATGAGGTGTGACTTCTAATACTTTTGCAATAACAAACTCGGCCAATTTGGTATTGTTGACCACATCTTCTACTTCCAATCCTATGTGAGTTAGCTTATCAGTAATTTCTTCTAAACTGGCATTGGTTTCTAAGTACTCTAATAACCAAGATAATGTGAATTTCATCTATCTAACAAGAAACAAAAATTTATTGTAATATAAAATGTGATGCTTTTAAAGTTTGTTGTAGTGGAATACCTCTACATCACGAGCAGTGATGTAGAAGCTATTGTAATTTTATATATTTTTGTGAAGAAAGCTTATCTTCTCTATATCACCTTTTAAATCTACTTCCATAGAAAATTTGAGATTCATATTGTGATTATCTTCATAGAAATTACAAATATAACCATCAATAGTTAAGTTTCCTATCATATTATGACTTTCATCTAGTATTTCGCTTCCTATTTGATAATGGCCAGTGTATTCGTTAAAGGAACCATCTGTCAATTTGATATATCCGTTACCAAACTCCTGTTCTAAATTTAAAGGCTGATTAATAAAATCTATTCCATCCATAATAATACCTCAACTAAAAGTTAAATTATAATTAAAATAAGATGTTAAGTCAAGGTATTAAGTAACTTAATAAGATTAGTGAATTTTTAAATGGAACGCTGGCTATAATTAGCATTCTAATCACATACTTTGTTGATATATTTATGCCATAATGGTATGGATCTTCTATCTTAATTCTTGACTTTACCCTATAAAATCTATATTTTACTTACTATTATAGTTTAATTATATAAATCAAGATGGCGTTAAATCCGCTAGAACAATTTAAAGTATATACAATAATAGAACTACCAAAATTATTTGGGTATGACATAAACTTTACCAACTCATCTCTTTTTATGATGATCTCGGTGATATTAATGGTACTGTTTTTGCTCCTTGGAATAAGAAAAGGTGCAGTAATACCAGGATATTTGCAAGCTGCAGTTGAATATGTATATGATTTTGTTATTTCAATAATAGAAAGTAACACTGGAAGCAAAGGTTTGGAGCACATTCCTTTGATATTTACAGTATTTATTTTCATTTTATCGTGTAATTTAGTTGGTGTTCTTCCTTATAGTTTCACGGTCACAAGTCATGTGATAGTTACCTTCGCTTTATCAATGGTGGTTTTTACTTATATAACGATTGTTGGTTTTAAAGAAAGAGGAGTAGAATTTTTACGCATATTGCTACCAAAAGGAACTCCTTCGTGGCTTGCACCTATAATCATCATTATTAAATTATTTGCTTATTTAGTAAGACCGATTAGTTTATCAATAAGGCTTGCAGCAAATATGATTGCAGGTCATACAATCATCAAAGTGATAGCAGGATTCGTCATAAATATGAACATATTTCTTACTCCTGCACCTTTTTTGTTTATAATTGCACTAATAGGATTTGAAGTTTTTGTTGCAGTTTTACAAGCTTATATATTTACTATATTAACGTGCGTATATTTGTCAGATACAGTAAAGTGAGTGCTTGACTTACCTGTAGAACATTTTATAATATTATTAAGGAATAGTTAAAGGTAGTATATGGATTTAGTAGCTTTAAAATTTGTAGCGGTTGGTTTGATGGCGTTTGCTATGTTAGGTGCTGGTTTGGGTGTAGCTAATATTTTCTCTACTATGCTAAGTGGGATTGCGAGAAACCCTGAATCGGAAGGTCAAATGAAAACTTACGTTTATGTTGGTGCTGCTATGGTTGAGATTATGGGATTTCTTGCGTTTGTAATTGCGATGATATTAATATTGTAGTGTTTGACACATGCCGCAGCTTGATGTTTCCACTTTCTTTTCTCAAGTTTTTTGGTTTTTAATTTTTTTCTCTTCACTTTTTTTTGTAGTAAGTTGTTTGTTCTTACCAAGGTTAGATGAAATAATAAACACTAGGAGTAAGGGGATATTAGATTCTTTTAATAGTTCTGTTCACCTTTTAAGACTTACAGAAGAGCAAATTGCCAAGTATAATGCAGCTTTAAATCAAGCTAGAGTACGGGCAAAAAAAATCATAGATGATGCATTTGCTCAAGTAGAAGAAATGAGAGCGAATGTTAAGGATATATTGGAAGAGGAAGACAAGAAGATGATTAAACTTGTTGAAGAAAAGGTAGTACAATTTAAATCTAAGTATATTAGTGAATTAAAACAAATGGCTACTAGTATTGCTTTGATTTACTATACTAAGTTAACTAATTCTGAGATTGAAGAGGAATTTGTTGCTGATTTGGTATCCAAAGAATTTTAGGGTTTTTATGTCTACATTACTAGTTATAAGCCTTGCTTTTTTAGTAGGTTTTATCCTCTCGTATAAATTGCTAAGGAAGGTAATAAAAAACGCGCTTAACAATAAACGTAACAAAAGCAAGTTTTCAAGTGAAGAAACTGAAAAATTCAGAAAAGATATGTTGGAGTATTACAAAAAATCTTCTGAAAAATACAAAAAATTAGATGTAGAAGTTAACAAAATGATGAATGAAGCACTTGATAAGGCTAATAGTATTATTAAGCATAATAGACAGCAACTCGATCAAACGTTAGATGAAAATGCCCATTCTAATTTGAAGAAAGTTACTGACCAAGTTGAAAAAGCTCTTGGGGATTTACAAGCTAACACAGCGAGTATAGCTGCTGATGCTGTAAAAAAAATAATGCATGAACGTAAAGATGATAAGCGTAGTAGTGAGGTTATATCTTCGTTTTCACGTGACTTGAGCAAAAAGTTGCATTAAGTTTAATGCCTGTACTTCAAACTGATAATGTAGAAAAAATTAAATTTGATTCTAGTTTATGCAAAGAACAAGAGAAACTTTTCTACTATAGGTTTAATATAATTCCTTGGCAAAATTTAAATGATACTACTTTTTTTATGGTTGAAGACATAAGCCAAGATATCAATCTTTGGGTCGAATCTCATTACGGTATTGAATATGTATTGATAAAAGTAGATAGCAAACAGATTTTAAATCTTCTTAACTCACACTTTGGTATTTCAGAATTTGCAAGTAACTACTTATATTATAAGAATCCTAATTTTTCAGCTAAAAGCATTAGGCTCAGTTCAATCTTTTTTTCCTCTTTCTTTGTTATGATTTCAACTTTAACACTGACAAAAAAATATGCATATTTTGCTTTGATGTTGATATTTATAATCGGATGTTCTAGTTCTTTATTCAAATTTGTAACTAAAATTTTTGGCTTGCGTAAAATTTCTAACCAAAAAGCAGATTATGATAAGATGAATGAACCTATATATACTATTTTATTGCCTGCTTTTAAAGAGAATGCGGTTATAAAGCAATTGATTAAGAGCATTGAAAGTTTGGATTATCCAAAATCAAAATTAGATGTAAAGCTTGTGATAGATAGCGATGACCAAGAAATGTTGGCAGCTATAGAAAAGTGCACTTTACCACAGTATTTTGAAGTAATAAAAGTGCCTCATTCTCTGCCTAGAACAAAAGCTAAGTCATGCAATTATGCTATGAGCTTTGCTAGAGGAAAGTATGTGGTAATATATGATGCAGATGACAAGCCAGATCCGTTGCAGTTAAAAAAAGCACTAATTGAATTTAATAAGGGCGACGAAAAGTTGGCTTGTGTACAGGCGAAATTAAATTACTATAACTTTGGTTGCAATTTTCTTACAAAATTCTTTTCTCTCGAGTATATGAACTGGTTTCAATATTTTTTGCCTGGATTTCAAAAAATGAACATGCCAATACCTTTGGGTGGTAGCAGTAACCATTTTTCAGTGGAAATTTTAAAGAAAGTGCTTTTTTGGGATGCTTACAATGTCACTGAAGACGCTGACCTTGGTTTGAGACTTGCGCAAATGGGATATAAAACCAGGATTATTGATTCAGAAACATTGGAAGAATCACCAACTACTGTGTTTGCTTGGATCAAACAAAGAGCACGCTGGATTAAAGGTTATATGCAAACTTATATCGTTCATTTAAAAAATATAAAATTACTTTTTAAGCACACTGGGCTTAAGGGAGTTTTGCTATTAAACCTTTTTGTTGGTTCCTCAGCTTTTATATTTTTCACGACTCCTTTTTTGTTACTTTCATTGGTGCTGACTCAAATTTTGAATGAATTATTCTTATATTATTTTATAATAGTATACGGTATTAACTTGATTTTTTTGATAATAGCTATCAGACAACAAAAAATGCCTTTTTATTTTTATATAGTATCAATATTTTTTCCCGTCTATAGTCTACTACATAGCGTTGCAGCTTTTCTAGCTTTGTGGGAATTTGTTATTCACCCTCAGCAATGGAATAAAACTCAGCATGGATTATGGAAGCAAAACCTGTAGCTATTTGGTTTTTTCTCTGCTCTCTCATGGTGATTTGCATGGTGGGAATTGGTGGATTTACCAGACTTTCAAAAGCAGGATTGTCAATCACGGAATGGAAACCAATTACCGGAACATTGCCACCGCTGAGTGAACAAGACTGGCTAAAAGAAAAATCAAAATATGAAGCTACACCTGAATATAAAGCATTTAATTATGGTATGAGTATGGAAGAGTTTCGCACCATATACTTAATAGAATATGTGCACAGGTTAATTGCAAGGCTGACAGGTTTAGTTTTTATTTTACCATTTATATACTTTACACTAAAAAAAAGAATACCTAAAAATGCAGTAATAAGGTTATCTACAGCACTATTATTTGGAATTTTACAAGCTTTTGCCGGTTGGTATATGGTTAAAAGCGGTTTGGTATCTAATCCTCATGTTAGTCACTATAAGCTCGCACTTCACTTACTGCTTGCATTGGTTATCTTTGCATTATTGTCATATCAATTTTTTGATTACCAAATCAAACCAAAACAGATAATTAAAATTAATAGCAACATTACATGTTACATATGGATAATTTTAATCCTAGTTACAATACAAATAATCTTCGGTGCATTTGTTGCAGGGCTAAATGCTGGTTTAATTTATAATACCTTTCCACTAATGGATGGACAAATTGTTCCAGAAGATTTATTTTACTTACAGCCTGCTTGGCTAAATATCTTTGAAAATAGAGTAACAGTGCAATTCATACACCGGGCATTGGCATTGCTGATATTAGTTCTGACAGCAATACTCACAATAAAAAATGCCAGTATAAAGCCATTATATGTTATGCTATTCTCTGTCATCATTCAGGTAATTCTAGGAGTAGTCACTTTGTTGCTGCATATACCAATGGCCATTGCTATAGCCCATCAAATGTTTTCATTTATCTTATTTGGATCAGGTTTATACTGCTTGCGTTATTTAAGAAATCAGATCTAATACCAAATCACCAGCATGTATATTTTTTCCTTCTTTAACAGGGATATTTTTTATCACCATTTCTGATTCAGCACATATTATATTTTCCATTTTCATTGCCTCTACAACAAATAGAGGTTGTCCTACCTCTACCTGATCTCCAGCATTGACGTGTAATTTAACCAATAAACCTGATATTGGAGATTTTACAGCATCTACTGAAATCCCTTCTGTTTTGTTGTTTAGCATTAATTTGCTTAGTTCAGCTACATGAGGTTTCAATACACAACATTTAGCTTTCATACCTGCGTGTCTTATAAAGTATTTGCTGCCTTGCCTTTCTATTTTAAGTGCTATATTGGTATCATCATTAATTGTTATATATAACAACCTGTAACTTGGTTTCCACTTACCTACCACGGAGTATTTATTGTGGTTATATACTGTTGTTAATGTGTTATCTTGATATTTTGCATTTACGGAGTACTCATTATCGTCTATTTTCACTATGAATGCTTCATCTATTGACTTACTGTAATACTTTCCCTCATTTTCTAAGTGAACATACAGTGCAATAAAAATAAATATTTTAATATATTCCTCTGTAATAAAATCACCTTGAAACCCGCTAGGGTAATGATCTGGAATGAATCTCGTGTGGAGCTTTGCTGCAATAAAATTTGGATTATGGAAGATGGATTCTAGAAATTCTATGTTGTTTATTACTTCCCCTATATAGCACTCAGACAAAGCTTTTTGCATTCTGCTGATCGCCTCTATTCTATCTTTTCCATAGGTTATAATTTTTGCAATCATTGAGTCGTAGAACATGCTGATTTCTGAACCGCTAGCTACTCCATCATCTATTCTTACATGACCATTTTCATCTGGTTTGTCGTAATATTTGATTCTTCCGCTGGAAGGAAAAAATCTCTTTGATGGATCTTCAGCGCAAATTCTGCTTTCTATTGCAGAGCCAATAAGTTTAATATCATTCTGACCAAATCTTAATTTTTCTCCGCAAGAAATTCTGATCATCTCTTCCACTATATCTATTCCAGTGACAAATTCTGTTACTGGATGCTCAACTTGTAATCTCGTATTTACCTCAAGAAAATAGAAGTTTTGGTTCTTATCTACAACAAACTCGACAGTACCTGCTGAAAAATAATCAACTTGCTTTGCCAAAGAAACACATTGAGCATACATTTTTTGTCTTACTTCTTCACTAATAAATGGGCTTGGTGTTTCTTCTATTATTTTCTGGTTATTCCTCTGTACCGAGCACTCTCTCTCCCCAAGACACACTATATTGCCGTATTTATCTGCAATAATTTGTATTTCGATGTGTCTTGGTAGTTCTATATATTTTTCTATGAAAATACTACCATCTTTAAAACTTTTCTCTGCTTCATTTGTTGCTGATGTAAATGCTAGTTCAATTTCTTTTTTGGAATATACAATTCGCATTCCTTTGCCACCACCACCTGATGCAGCTTTGAGCATAACGGGAAAACCAATCTCTTCAGCAACGATGGCTGCGTGGGCAGCATCTTCGATCTTACCCATATATCCTGGCACTACATTTACTCCAGCTTTTCTTGCCTCTTCTTTTGCTGTTATTTTATTGGCTGTAACTTCTATTGTTTCTGCACTTGGACCAATGAAATCTATGTTATGTTTTTCCAGAGCACGGGGAAAATCTGGATTTTCTGCTAAAAACCCATAGCCAGGATGAACCGCCTCGGCACCTGTTTCAACTGCTACTTCGCATATTTTTTCGATATTTAAGTAACTAAGATAAGCAGGCGAAGGGCCAATGTGCCTTGACTCATCTGCTTGCTTTACATGCACAGAATTTGCATCTGCATCTGAGTACACAGACACACAAGATATGCCCATCTTGTGCGCAGTTTTGATTATCCTGCAGGTAATCTCCCCTCTGTTCGCTACTAAAATCTTACTATACTTCTTTCTTATCATCTTATCAGTATACTTTCTTAAGTTAAGAAAGTAAATTTCTATATTACTACCTGCAAATACTTCACACTGGGGCTAAACCACTATCTAAAAGTTGCATAACATCAGGATCTGTCACTATAGTACTTTCGTTATAGAGGCCATATACTTCATTACATGCCTTAAATAACATATATGAAGATCCTCCAGAAGCTATTGTTGCTATTGAAGCCAATGCAAGAGATTGAGAAGCCGAAAATAGAAGATACAAAGATACACACATAGTGATAGCACACACTATAGCTCCTACTATATATAAGCATATATGAAACTTCTTATTACATATAAAGCCACATTTTATATCTGCAATTTGCTTAACTTCCTTCCGCTCTGCAGGGTCCAAGAAATAAAGGGGTGATACTGCCTTCTTCCCGTCATCCTTAATATAGCTTTTATCGAGGAGTGCTTCCTTAATATATTTCTTATTATTCTTAAGTTCCTTTTCTAATCTTTTTACTTCTTCCCAATCTTTAGCTTTCTTGACTTTGTTCTCAGTATCTTCTTCTAAATACTTTATGATCTCCTGTAACGCAGATAATAGAAACCCTTTACTTGCTGCTATATGAAATGGGTTTCCATTTTCATCAATTCTATGCTTAGCTACACAAGCAACTCTTTTCTTGCAAGCTTCAATAAATTTATTTTCATCCTCTTTTGTGACAACTCCTCTTGCAATTTTAAATAAATTATCCATATATACACCTCACTGCATTCACTAATATTAAATTATACAATGCAGTTTGTTAAAAATAAATGTAAATTGATCTTTCAAATTTACTATAGTTCCACGTTGTTGCAAGTGCAAATTTTAGTTATCATCGGTTACGTTATCACAATAGACAAATATGCCAGGTATAGTCACTAGATTCGCTCCATCACCAACAGGATTTTTACATATTGGAGGAGCTCGCACAGCTTTATTTAATTGGCTCTATGCGCAGCGTCATGGTGGCCAGTTTTTACTAAGGATTGAGGATACCGACAGAAAACGTTCAACACAGGAAGCAATTGATGCAATAATAGATGGGTTAAAATGGCTTGGAATAAACTATGATGGGGAAATAATATATCAATCAAAAAAAATAGAGCAGCACATTGAGGTTGCAAATCTTTTAGTTGAAAAGGGTAGGGCGTATCATTGTTACTGCCCCGAGAATGAAGTTGCGGAGAAGAAAATAAGAGCAAGAGAAGAAGGAAAAATATATAAGCATAAGTGTACTCATTCGACATCAAATGCAGAGCCTGTTGTTCGCTTTAAAGTGCCAGACTCAGAAAATATTGTTGTTGACGATAAAATATACGGCCAAGTTACAATAAGTAGCGATCAGCTTGATGACATAGTAATCTTGCGCTCTGACAATACTCCAACATATATTTTTGCTGTAGTGGTTGATGACCATGATGCCGGAATAACCGATATTATACGTGGCTCTGATCATCTCACTAATACCTTCAAACAATTACTAATATATCAGGCTCTTGATTTTGATGTTCCACGCTTTGCACATGTACCGCTAATTCATGGAGAAGACGGGAATAAGCTATCTAAAAGGCATGGGGCTACAAGTGTTTGCGATTATGAAAAGATGGGAATATTGCCACAGGCAATGCGTAATTACTTGCTAAGACTTGGCTGGAGTCATGGCAACGATGAGATTATTAGCGATGAGCAAGCAATAGAGTGGTTTAATTTAGAAAGCATCGGTCGTTCACCTGCACGGCTCGATTTCAAAAAACTGGAGCATTTGAATAACCACTATATTAGTAATATGAGCAATGAAGATATTCTGACTCTAATGCTTAGAGAAAATACTCTAACTGACAAAAAAAAGGGCTATTTACTGCAGGGACTGACAGAGCTGAAAAAAAGAGCAAACTATCTGACCGAATTATTGGATTTAGCAAAATTTTATATTCAAGTTGATTTTAGTGAAGAAGCTGAGAGAATTGTCAAGTCTAACCTCAATATAATTAAGTTACTTGCAGCATTTTTCTCGAGTATAGGAGATGAAGATTGGAATAAGAATTTTTTATCTTCTCAGATTAAGGAATTTTCAAAATTACATAATATAAAAATGAGCGATATATACCACTCATTACGCGCCCCAATAACTGGAATAATGGATGCGCCTGGAATCATCGATATCATGGTAATTCTTGGTAAAGATGAGTGTATAAAAAGATTGCGAGCAGTTTAAATAAAAAATTACTTGACAGACTCTGGTGGCTTTATTATAGTGGAGAATGAAGGTTTTTTAGGATCCAAAATCTACCTTCACCTGCAGGTTTTTTCACCAAATAATCAAATTTCAGCAAAAAATATATAAGTTTATTTTTGCTAGCTCTTTATTCATATAGGAGGGTTTATGTCTAGAATTCCTGATACTTGACTTTTATTTTTAAGTTAAAAAAACAATTGGCGCCTATGGTTTTCACATTAAATCACATTAAATCATTTTAAATTGTTAAAGTTAATACGGGCTTTTTTTGCCTTTTTTTATTGGTATTTTTTTCATATTTTATTATATCATTATACTGTGGTACCATATAGACTTCAGTTTCATGATAAGGGGAGCAGGCAGAGTAGCTCCGTCTCAGCTATGGAATTAAAAAATGACTATGCATAAGATCTAATGGTGTGTCTAATCTATAGATAATTTTTTGTATTGCTAAGTTAATATTTTGCATATCTGTTCAGCAAAGTGGCAAAAAAGACAAGTAAATGAGTATCATGAAAGTAGCTTACACATAGCTGTAGGAATATTCATTTTTTAAGGTAAATTACACAGCAAATATTGTCATTCAAGTAGCTGACACTGTAATTCCAGCTTCTATAATGTCATGCCAGTGCTCGACACTGGCATCGAGCAAAATTTATCACAAACAAGACAACATTTTCAATTAAAAAATCAGTGTCTGGGTGCTAAGATGACACCTTCATAAGGGAGCCAGCATCAGCTACTTTCATGACACTCATTTAGTTGTCTTTCTCGTTTACCTTATTTTGCCACTTTGCTGAACAGATATTAAAATAGCAAGCCTCAAGGTCAGAAGCCTGCTATTACTTACTGGTTACTTTACATCAATTTTCTTGATGTGTTTCTCTGACTTAGGTATGGTTACATGCAATACCCCATCTAAAAAGTTGGCAGATACCTTATCTTGCTCTACATTTGTTGGAAGTTGAATAGATCTATAGAAAGAACCATAGTACCTTTCTTTATGGTAAAACTGCTTATCTTTTGATTCATTATCACATGTTTTTTCACCCTTCACTATTAAGCTATCGCCAGATATACTAATATCTATGCTTTCTTTAGGAATACCTGGTAATTCTAATGATAGGCAATAGCTTTCCTTTGTTTCATAAAAATCACAAACTGGTAGTAGACTACTGCCTCTTTTGGAAAGCTCTGGGTTCCATCCTGTAAAAAAGCTATCAAATATGTCATCAACGGCTCTTTGTAACCCTCTTACACTAAAATTATCACGATTATTGTTTTTATTTAAATGAACTATATTACTCATGTTGTACCTCCTTTTACTAATACATGAACTACATAATCATTCCACTTATTAATTTCAATCCTAAATCTAAAATTTTTTAGATGCGAAAAATTTTCCCCGTTTACTATAACTTGATTATGAGAAAAAATCTTATTTGGATTACCACGAGTAGTTCTATAAACTAGATTAACTGTAAAAAAGGGCAAGTGTATGCAAATTTATTACTTCTCTTTCCACTTCCACAATCAAACAATTTTGAATGTTTCTTATTTGACTTGTCAACAATGAGAATTGGTATAACTGCTAGCTCCGTCTTTCAGCTATGGCATTAAACAATGACATGCATAAGATCTAATAATATGTATAATTTATAAATAATTTTTGAGGTAAATTGTGAAATTGGGCGTTAATATTGATCACGTTGCAACCCTTCGCAACGCACGTGGAGCTTCTTATCCAGATCCATTAAAAGCAGCAAAAATAGCTATTGATGCTGGAGCAGATTTTATCACCGTACACTTACGAGAAGACAGAAGGCATATCAGAGATGAGGATGTATTCAATCTAAAACAAAACATTAGCACTGAGTTAAATCTTGAAATCGCAGCTACGGAAGAAATGCTCAACATAGCAAAAGAAGTAAAACCCTATTCGATTTGTATAGTACCAGAAAAAAGAGAAGAATTAACAACCGAAGGTGGCCTGGATATCGTGAATATGCACAGTAAACTTTCTGGTATAATAGAGGAAATGAACAGCTTTGACATAAAAGTCTCACTGTTTATTGATCCAAATATTAATCAACTAAAATATCTTGAGAAGCTAGAAAGAAAGCCTGACATAATAGAAATTCACACAGGGGATTACTGTGATAATCCATCAGAAGAAAAATTGAAACTTATTACTAACTCTGCAGAATACATTAATAAGCTAGGAATAGAATGCCAGGTAGGGCATGGCATAAATTATAAACATACTAAAAGAATAAAAGAGATACCTCACATCTCAGCTCTTAATATAGGCCATTCTTTAATCAGCGAGGCTGTATTTCATGGCTTACACAGTGTAACTAAAAAGATGAAAATGACTATATCTAAATAGCTGATGCTTTCTCTTTGTTATTTAAAGTACTTGAAAGAGCTTGACTTGCTTTAAACTTTACCCTTTTCTTTTCAGGAACGGTCATAATCTCACCATTTTGAGGATTACGGCATTGTCTTTCCTTACTTATAGCAGTAGAGAATGTCCCTATTCCATGTAAACGTATTTCACCTTTACGATTTAGATCGTTCTTGATTGTTTCCATAAAAATATCATGAAGCTTACCCAAACTAGCTTTTGTTATATCTATACCTTGACTAGAGCACTCTTTACTCAGTTGGTTTACTATATCTTCTTTACTCATAAATTACCTTAATATTGAAAAATTACATAAACAGCATATTATGCTAATGCCAATAGTCAACTAAATTCGTCATAAAAAGAGAAAATGTCATAAACCCTTGTAAGAACTTGTATAATATTTACAAAAAAATACCATTATGAAACAATTATCTCTTAGAAAACTGACATTTTTTCCGAGCTTTATGTTGACCATATTTCTTACGCTCAACAACACGTGAATCTCTAGTTAGGAATCCACCTTTACGTAATATAGAGTGTAGATCTTGACTTATACTACTTAAAGCTCTGCTTATTCCATGAGCTAAGGCACCTGCTTGGCCAGATAGTCCTCCACCTTTTACAGTTGCAAACACATCATACCTATCTAACATAGAAGTTACTATGAATGGCGCTTTAATCATTTGACACACTGATTCTCTTTTAAAATAAGAAATTAAATCATCTTTTTTATTAACACTAAATTTTCCACTTCCTGGCTTCATCCATACTCTTGCTACAGATTCTTTCCTTCGACCTGTGGCATATGAACGACCAAGTGAGTCAATCATTGCCTTTTTTGGCTGATCATTATTGTTTATTTTCACTTTTTACTCCATTATTTCTTATTTTTACGATTTAAAGAGGCAAAATCTATTTTTTCAGGTTGCTGTCCTTGATGCTTATGTTCTGAACCAGAATAAACATACAAATTTTCAAACCTTCTACGTGCCATAGGACCATCATCAAGCATTCTTTTTACTGCCATTTTTATCACACGCTCAGGGAATTTGCCATTTAAAATATTATCTGGAGTAGTTTTCTTTAAACCACCAGAATAACCTGTATGCCTATAGTAGATTTTATCTTTAAGTTTCTTTCCGGTAAAATGTACCTTTTCTGCATTAACAATGATTACATTATCACCACAGTCCATATGAGGTGTATATTCAGGTTTATGTTTTCCACGCAATAACATTGCTACAAATGCTGCAAGCCTTCCTACTACTAATCCTTCTGCATCTATAACAAGCCATTTTTTATTAATTTGTTTCTCTTTTAAGAAAAAAGTTTTCATATATCAATACATAACAGTAGGTTATGATATACTAAGTTGCTTGATAGTGTCAACAACATTAGTTATTGATTATTAAAGTAATTTATGCTAATAACTTAAACAACATGCTAGAAAGCAAAATGTTTCGATTGATTATTATATTTGTAATTGCTTTTTGTACCATAGGTTGCTATGCAATTGATTTGGAGGAAGCTATAAGCAAAGCTATCAAAAACAGCTCAAAAATAAAGTCTCGATTTTACCAATATAAGAGTGCTGAAAAACAACTAAAATCTTCTGGATTGGCTGGGTTTTTACCTGACATCAATTTACAATATAATTTCGATAGTAATTTTAATATTATTAACGGTCTACAAAACTCTGGAAAACGTCTAACATTAAGTCAAAGAATAATAGATGGTGGTGGCACTTTTGCTACATTCAGCCGATCAAATCATCTTCTCAAAGCAGCAAAAATTAGATTTCAGCAATCTAAGCAAGAAGTTGCACTCAGGGCTGTGAAAGCATATGTTAACGTTTTACAAAAGGCAGAAATATTAAAATTGGGGGAACATAAAGAACGTGTTTCTTTAGAACACTTGTCAGCTATGAAAGAACGCTTTTCTCTTGGAGAAGTTACTAATGCTGAAGTTTTGTTCGCAAAAGCAAAATTTTCATCTTCTATATCCAAAAGAGTTGATGCTGAAGGTGAATTAAAGCTCGCTAATATTGCTTACTATCATTTAATTGGTGAAGATGCTGATAATCTTCACGAGACTAATGGTAAACTACCTTCTATACCAGAATTAAATGAATGTTTACAGTTAGCAAAAACCAACAACTTGTCCCTAAAAGCAGCTATTTATAAAAAAAGAGCTGCTGGAATGGAAGTGATTGCTGAAAGTTCCAAGTGGCTTCCTTCTTTGAATCTAAGCGCAAGTAAAAATTTTGGAAAGGACAATATAAAATTAGACACGTTACTAGAAAATGTGAATGTTGTCTTTACTCTTGATATTCCGATCTTTAAAAGAGGAGTTAATGTTTTTGGTGTTAGTAGAGCTAAAATGGATGCAAAACAATCCACTTACGATTATTACGAAGCAGTAAAAAATATAGAACAAGCAGTTATAAATGCTTGGAATAACGTGCTGACAGCAAAAGCTATTATTAAAGCAAGTCAAGAAGCAGAAAAAGCGGCAGCTTTAGCATTAGAAGGAGTTGAGCAAGAAGTAAACTTGCATTTAAAGAGTACAACTGATCTTTTGGATACTGAAGATGAATTATTTAAAGCACGTTCCGATCTAATTCAGGCAAAAAGCAATTATGTAATTAGTGTTTACAATTTGCTTTTTATGATAAATAGTATAAACCTTTAAATTTAATGGTATGAGCGATAATCAATCTGTAAAAGATATACTAGAAGATATAAAAAAAGCTATATCGGGTAAAAATCCAAGCGGCGATAGAGCAGAAATAATAGATGAAGATGATGACGTATTATGCCTTGAAGAGGAGTACCCAGAAGACATCGAAGAAAAAGAAAATAGTGAAGAAGAGAATAATTGCCAAAGTGAGAAAATGAATAACCAATTTAATAGTTACAACTCAGAAGAGAAAAATTTGTATAATAATATCCAAATGAGTAGTAACAAAGTGAGCTATCAAGAACAAAGTAACGAGCATTTAGTTTTAAAAGAAAATATGGAGGAAATTAAAACATTGCTTGAAAAGATGCAAAGCGAACTACGGCATAAACAACAAAAAAGAGCGGATCTTACTGTTGAAGAATTAGTTGTATCTCTTTTAAAACCTCAGCTTTCAGAGTGGCTGAATAAGTATCTACATGCATTGGTAAAAGAAGTAGTTGAAAAAGAGCTCAAAGATATAATCAATAATAAGTAGGTTATTAGTATAAAGACCAGAGTAAAAACAGCTAGAGGTAGAAAATTATCTTCAACAAGATGGCTACATCGCCATTTGAATGATCAGTATGTGCAAAAAACCAATAAGGACGGTTATAGATCGCGCTCGGCATATAAGTTAATAGAAATAGACGATAAATTTAAACTACTCCAACAAGGGCAAAAAATTATTGATCTTGGCGCTTTTCCTGGTGGATGGTCACAAGTTGCATCTAAGAAAGGAGCGAGTGTGATTGCTGTTGACATAAAACCAATAAACGCAATTAGTGGAGTAGAGTGTATACAGTGTGATATTATCAGCGAACTTGAAATTTTAAGAGAAAAATTCAAGGATCACAAATTTGATGTAATTTTATCTGATATGGCACCAGAATCTTGCGGTTTAAAATCGTTAGATCATATCAGAATTATGCTTTTATGCGAAGCAGCGCTCAATTTTGCAAAGCATTTTTTGAATCATGATGGCAAATTTGTAGTAAAAATTTTTCAAGGAGAGTCTGATAAAGATTTCTGCAATGAGCTAAAAAAAATGTTCAAAACAGTAAGATACTTCAAACCAAAATCAAGTAGATCTGAATCTACAGAAATGTATTTAGTAAGTTTAGGCTTTATTGGTGGCAACTATTCTGTATAGCAGGTACTTACAGAAATGTTGACGAATCTTATCCTATTAAACTGAAGATTAATAACGCTCGCACAAAAGCCCCTTTTTCTTGTTTAAATATTTATGATAGTTAATTAAATTCTTGACTTTATTGCTTAGATATATAATAATTAAAGTATATTATTATTATTTTTATAGGAGAGTTTGATGTGTATTTAGAATTGTTGAAACAGATATTAAGTATAGTAAATCGTGAAAATGATTTGAATGGTAATAACATAGTTGAAAAAATAGGAAAGCAACTACAAGAAAGAGAACTATCTACTTATAAAGAATGGGAGAAGAAAAATTGTGATATAAATTATAAATTTAGTAATAATAATTATTATGGCAAAGAAGAATTAACATTATTACGTGTAGCATTTCTAGATAATCAAGAAAATGTAGTAAAAGCTCTATTAGCAGTAAAAGGTATAGATGTTAATTTGCAAGATGTATATGGAAAAGCTCCTTTACATTTGGCTATTGAAAAAGGTAATGAAAATATAGTAAAAGCTCTATTAAATAAGGGGGCTAGTTTGAATTTGCGAGATAAAAGTGAAAGCACCCCTTTATCTCGTGCTGCTGAGAAAGGCAAAATGGAGATAGTAGAGGCTATATTAGCTAATGGGCCTAACGATATTAATTTGCCAGATACATGTGGATACACTCCTTTGTGTATTGCTGCTTATAAGAGTCATCACAAGATAGTAAGAGCTCTATTAAAAGCAGGTGCTGATCCTTTAGTAAAAGGTCGTTGTAACAAAGATCTAGCAGAAATGGTTACTGAAGACGCGATTATGAGAGGAATAGTCTGTGGTGTTGGTATATTTATTATTACATCTATTGTAGCTGCTATAGTAGTTACTTCTGCATATTTTATTGGTGTGTCATTATCAGTAGGTGCTATGGCTGGGATAGCTGTGGCTGCTGCTGTACTCACAGGACTTGTTGCTGGTGGTATTACGTATGAAGTGTATAAGCCTTGTGATGAGTTAAAGGAGGCTATTGCTGAAAAAAAACGTCAAGTCTTAGTCAGCCAGCTAAATGTAGTTAATGTACAATCAGAAGTTTCTTCAGAGTTAGGCGCAACCATACGCGTCAAGTTAAGAGATTGTGAGCAAATTTAGAGAGGTTAAAGTGGATACTCTAGTCCTTCTACGTTTGTCTTTTAATGAAAATAGCGACCAAGTTATAGTGAGTTTTTTAAGAAATGCTTTTAAACTATTAATTTTGGTTAATACTAAAAATAACTCTCTAACCCGCCTTTTTAGCTCAATAAATGCCTTTGTTAAGCTAAGTTCTGTATTCTTTTTCACTTCTGTGCAACCAACTATGCCGTGAAATATAAGAATTGCGCACAATTTAGCATATAGTTCACATAATACTCTGCATGGCTTTCCTTTTAGCTTATCAAGCCTGATATGGCTTTTATACAATTTAAATAATAACTCAATTTGCCACCTTACTCTGTAAATCGTTAATACTTGCTCAGCACTAATTTTATTTTCTGGAACATTAGTTATAAATATTGACCAGTTCAACAATTTTTGATTTCTTTTAGAGGATGTATATCCCTGCGATCTTGCTAATCTATTAGCTTTCCTTCTTCTGGCCATAGACTGTTCTTCAGTTAGTTTCTGACATATAATTCTTACTCTAATTTTTGCTTCTTTTCCTAACAATACCTCGTTTTCTAAAAATAACTTATCCTCTAAACATTCTAATAACTCCATTTTTTGATTTGTTTCTACATCATATATGTTGGTATCAGATTTATAACGACTTATGAAATAAGCTCCTATTTCATTGATTTGTTTAAAAGAACTTGGCACAAAATAACCGAGATCAGATATTAGCAAATCATTGCTTAATATATTACTTAAATGTTTCCTATATCCCTGGTCTGATCTTACCCCCTCCGTTAAATTAAGTTGGTCTATTATCTGATTCATGTAGTCGAAAACTAATTGTAACTTTATTCCAGACTTAGTATTGCTTTCATAGCCACTGTAGCTAGTACCATAACCTTTATACATCTCTTCCATACTGTTAGGTAGAGTAATATAGCTACTGTCCAATAATTTAACACTATTAAATTGCTGTAAGATTTTGCAATCAACTTGCAAGATATTTTTAAAGAGAATCACAGATTCATTATACATCCTTTTCATAAATTCCACTGCTTCTTCAGTAAATCTAAAATCCAAACCTTGTTTTGTTATATCTATCGAGTCCTCGTTTAGTAATTGACACATTGTTTCTACGCTACAATTATCAACTCCTATATTACCCAAGACCATGGCTTTTACGAATGATGAACCTTTTAGCTTTCTCTTTCTTTTTATAAACCTTGTTGTAATTGAGATTTTCTCTGCTTTTTCATTAAAAAATTCTTTGAGCTTTTTTGATAAGCAAGTTATTTTATTCATTGGTTCTCTCACTAAAAGTATATCTGGGAGAACTTATACCTTATTATTCTATCTCTTTCATACCTTTATTTCCTTAACTTGACGCGTATGATTCTTTTAACAGTCTTGTGTAAATCTCTACAGCTTTTTTAAATTCTTTGTTAGCGTAATAGATATTCCCTAGTCCAATTAAAGCACTTTCATGATAAGGAAATCTTGCGATAATCTGATTGAGGAGAGAAGTAGCTGTTTCACTATCTCCTAACTCAAAGGAATCTTTTGCTTTTTTTAAAATAGAGTATATGTCAAAATTCTTGCCAGAATTCTGCGAAATTTTGATATTAAATTTGTCACTTTTTCTCTCGAGAACATCAAGATCTTTATATTTTTTATCAGCTTTTATATGCTTGACAACACTATCAAAGACCTTCTGTATCTCCAAATTTTCACTAGCATAGGTAACAGAAGACCTCCATAAAATCACAACGCAAATTAACATGCAGACAAACATAGATCCTAGTGTTGTGGCATTGGCTGCAGCGCGTAACCAGTAAATCTTATTTCTTTGAACTATACGCAACACATTACAAATTCATAAATGCTAAATTACTTATCTAATATAATAATAAAGATATTATTAATTGGCAGATACTATTTAGAATGAGTTAAAAGAGCACTTCTACACATTCCATATGGTTGCCAATTACACTCCTCACATGCGTAGTCAAATTTCTCTAAAGACATTTTCTTTCTAATTCTTTTGACTGCTTCACTCCAGGTCAAAATCTCGCCAATTTTTATTCCTAAAATTTCCATATGCCTTCTATCTAGCTCTAAAACTTTAGCTTGTGTGGTACATTTACCTTGTTTAGTCTGGTTTGGGCAAACACTGCAAATAGTGTCAAGATTATCAACTACTTCGATTTTAGTATTAGGATCACTAATTACTTTACTTGCTATCTTTTTGTAATTTTCTACAAAGCTCTGAGAATATCCATACCCTTGAAATGCAAGAGTGCACATAAAATGATGAGGACGAAACCTTATCACTTTTTCAAATACTGCAAAGCTGCTACAAGTAGAAAAATTTTTACCAAACCAGGAAGGATGAATGGTAAAACACCTACCATTATTGCTTGTTTCAGACCCACGTAAATAGTAAGCCAACTAATACCACAAATAAAGATTACGACTGTACCCGCCAGACAACTTAAAGAATTACACATAAATGATTTATATTTAGAGTTCAGTAATTCATTTACTCTGCTCATTACTACAACAGCAACTAAACAGCCAATCAAATATCCACCTGTTGGCCCGAGAAAAATGTGATGACCACCAGAAAAATTCGCAAAAACAGGAAATCCTGCTGCACCAAGTGATAGATATGTAAGCACAGAATAGAATGCTGTTCTGCGGTTAAATTTAAGCCCAACAAGCATTAATCCTAAAGTTTGCAATGTGATAGGCACAGGCTGCAATGGTATGCTTATTTGAGCCATCAAGAATAAAAGTAAAACACAAGACAATATTTCAGCCAGTGTTGACCTACTGCTTGATTGTGTTATAAACATATCTTCCCAATAAAAATAACTTACTAAATGTAATATATGTGTATAAGAGGTTTTGCAATTTAAATTTTGCTTATATTGCGCTACAATGAATTATTTATGCACTATTTAAAAATGATGAGTAAACAAGATCTATTATCGTTGATGAAAGAAAGACACAGCGGACGTTCATACGATCCTACAAGAGCAATATCTCAGAAAGAAATGGATATTTTAATAGAAGCTGTAAGGCTCACACCCTCGTGTTTTGGTGATGAACCTTGGCGATATGTGATATGCAACAAACAGAACAATCAAAGCGCATGGAAAAAATTGCTCGGTTGCCTTGATGAATCTAATCAAAAGTGGGCAAAAGATGCACAAATACTAATTATATCTCTAAGCGCTAAGAACTTCCGTAAACAAGGTAAAGGAGAAAATTTTTGGGCTAAGCATGATACTGGTGCAGCAAATTATGCACTTATGCTGCAGGCTGCAGCTATGAACTTAATGGCTCATCAAATGGGTGGATTTGATAGAGATAAAATAGTTAAGAGATTCAATATACCTGATGATTTTAATGTAATGTCAGTGATAGCAGTTGGTTACGAAAAAGAGGGTGCTGAAGTCAAAGAAAAACAAAGAAGATCAATAAAAGAAATATTCTTTTATGACGAATGGCCAGCGAGCTGACTTGACCATTCTTCTCTTAATATCTTAAAAATTGAATTATTTGGCAAATAATTTTTTTTCATCCTACCCTCTTCAATTGCTTGCCAATCTTTCCACGATAATTTCTTACTTCCAAGTTCATAGTCCATACCATCCCATATATCTTCTCGAAAGCCATAAACAGCAAAATGCCAATTATATTCATTAAAAATAGAAGTAAGATCTCGAAAATAGTGCTCTAATCCTTTTGAGCAGCGGTGCCCGCCAAACTCTCCAGCAAGGATCTTATAATCTGGTATATTATACCTCTTTTGGAAAATTTTTACAGGTTCTATATATGATTTTAACTTATCTTTATTCCAATACTCTACTTTTTTTGCATCAAAAGATTGAACATGTCCAGGGTAGGCGAAGTTACCTTGGTTTAATTTTAAGTTTGTATAAGCAAAGGGCTCATATATATGAAATGAATAAAGAACATTTTTATCACTAACTGGTTCAAATTTGTTAAAAGTATTAGAGTCAGCATAACTGCTGCTATCAAATATTATTGGGGTCTCTGAGTCAACTTGGCGGATACTGTTTACCACGCTGCTATAAAAGCCAAATAGATTCTTCTGAACTTTGCTTTGTTCTACGTTATAAATAGCCGAGTCTGCAGTATTATAAAGCCTTTCTGGATGTGGTTCATTTAAGATATTATATCCAACAATAGCAGGATGATCTTTAAGCTCTTTCGCAAGATCTTGCCAAAATTTTGCTGCTTGTTTTTGAAAAGCTTGATCTGACCATAAACGTAAATCATCTTTATCGTTATTATTTTGCTTCCATCTAGATCCAGGTAAGCTAAGCATCGTTAACACTACTGGTATTTTTTGTTGATGAAAAGCATCTAAAACATCTTTCAGAACTTTCAGGTCTTTGGAAATCAGGCCCAGATAATTGTCTGCATTGCCTAAGAGGAAGTCACGTTGCGTAGTTTCAAATTTGTCAGGAGCAAGACGAATAAAACCAATTTTGTATTCCTTTGCTGCTTTGATTAAGTCACTATCAACTTTTCTATTGAAAACATTTGCTCCCTTTCTAACTCCAGTTTGCCAAAAGAGCATTTTGCTGTTCTCCGGTATTGACTTAGCACTCACATTACAGAAAACTATAGAATACAAAACAGCTGTAATTAGAAGAAAAATTTTCACTTATATAATTTTGCTATAATGGTAAGTAACCTAACAGACAAGATCCCGTTTGTAAAGATGCATGGTACTGGCAATAGTTTTGTTATCATAGACTCACGTTCAGCAAATAATTTAGACTGGAATTATAGACAAATTGCTGATCAAGGCAGTTGTGATCAAGTGATAATTATAACAATGTCTAATGCTGCAAACTGCTTTATGCATATCTACAATGCTGACGGTAGTCGAGCTGAAATGTGTGGAAACGCAGCACGCTGTGTTGGATATTTGATAATGTTAGAAAAAGGTACTGAATATATCACTATTGAGCTGATAAATAATCGTATCTTAGAATGTTTTAAAGTAGGTGATAAATCAATAAAGGTCAATATGGGTAAACCACTGCTTAAATGGAATGAAATTCCTCTTTCTTGTGAATGCGATCCCCTTTATCTACCTATAGAGCTTGAAATGCTGAAAGAGCCAGTTGCAGTAAATATTGGTAACCCTCATATAGTTTTTTTTGTTGATAACATAAGCGAAATACCATTGCAGAATTTAGGACCAAAGCTAGAAAATCACGAATTATTTCCTCAGAAAACAAATGTTAGTATTGCACAAATAGAAAAATCTGGAGAAATAAACTTAAGAGTTTGGGAAAGAGGAACAGGTATTACTGCTTCATGTGGTAGTGCGGCTTGTGCAGCATTTGTTGCATCTATACTTCGTAAGTGTTTGGCTACTAAACAAACTTCAGTGCATTTACCAGGAGGTCAGTTACTGATTGAGTGGTCAAAAAATATACTGATGACTGGGGATATAGGGTTTTTATGACCTAGGCTAGGCACTGACACTCATTACTTCTAACACCTTTTTACCAATCACAGCAGGGGTTTCTGCAATCGCAATCCCAGCACTACGCATAACCTCTAACTTTGCACCAGCACTTCCGCCACTAGAGGAGATAATAGCCCCAGCGTGCCCCATACGTCTTCCTGGAGGTGCTGTTTGACCTGCTACAAAACCAACGATTGGCTTTTTAGTTTTTTCTGTTTTCACAAAATGTGATACATCCTCTTCTTCGTTTCCACCTATTTCACCAATAACTACAATACCATGAGTATCATCATCTTTTAAAAACAACTCCATACAATCAACAAACGTCATACCATGAACAGGATCCCCTCCAATTCCTATACATGTTGACTGACCAAGACCAACAGCGGTTGTTTGTGCTACCGCTTCATAAGTTAAAGTTCCAGAGCGAGACATAATTCCTATATGTCCACGTCTGTGAATATGTCCTGGCATAATTCCTATTTTGCATTCTTCGGGTGTAATAACCCCTGGACAGTTTGGGCCAATCAATCGACTGTTTGAACCAGCGAGAGCGTGCTTTACCTTTACCATGTCAAGTATAGGAATGCCCTCTGTGATGCAAACTATTAATTCTATCTCTGCATCTATTGCCTCAAGTATTGCATCAGCTGCAAATTTAGCAGGTACATATATCACAGTAGCATTCACGTCAGTTTTTTCTTTAGCTTCTGCTACGGTATTAAAAACTGGTAAATTAAGGTGAGTGCTTCCACCCTTGCTAGGAGTTACACCGCCAACCATTTTGGTTCCATAGCTAATTGCTTGTTCTGAATGAAATGTACCTTGTGCACCAGTAAAGCCCTGACATATTAATCTTGTATCTTTATTTACTAAAACAGACATACTCTACTTCACCTCTTGTACTATTTTCTGTGCAGCCTCGTCAAGTTCGTCTGCAGCAATAATATTTAGCCCTGACTCTTCTAAAATTCTTTTTCCTTCTTTGAAGTTAGTGCCTGATAATCTAACCACTAAAGGGACCTTAATATCTATTTCTTTTGCAGCTTCAACTACTCCATTTGCAATGATATCACAACGCATTATACCGCCAAATATATTAACCAAAATTCCTTTTACATTACTATCAGATAATATAATTTTAAATGCTTCAGTGACAGTTTCCTTACTTGCTCCACCACCAACATCTAGAAAGTTAGCAGGCTCTGCTCCATAGTACTTTATTATATCCATTGTTGCCATAGCAAGACCTGCACCGTTCACCATGCAACCAATATTGCCATCCATTTTTATATAACTGAGACCATGCTTTGAAGCTTCTATTTCTTCTTTGACTTCTTCATCGTAATCACGTAGGCTCACGATTTCTGAATGACGGTATAGAGCATTGTCATCAAAATTAATTTTAGCATCAAGTGCAATAAAATCTCCAGCATTCGTTTCAACTAGTGGATTAATTTCTATCTGGCTCGCATCAGTTGTAATAAACGCATCATATATATTTTTTGCAATATTCGTTACCTTTCCTATTTGTTCTGAACTCAGATTAAAGCTATTGCAAAGCTTATTGTTATCAAAACTTGTAAAACCAGTAGCAGGGTCAATATTAAAATTCACAATCTTTGTAGGAGAATTTTTTGCCACTTCTTCGATATCCATTCCACCTTCTGAAGAAAATATAAATACTAGCCTGCTAAGCTTTGGATCGACTACTAGACTCAAATAGTACTCTTTTTTAATGCTTGAACCTTCTTCAATGTATACTCTCTTTACCTGCTGTCCGCTTGGCCCTGTTTGATGAGTAACTAAAGTTATGCCAAGCATGTCCTTTACAAGTTGTTGAGCTTCTTTAGTTGACTTTGCTAGCTTTACGCCACCAGCCTTACCCCTACCACCTGCATGAATCTGAGCTTTAACCACAAACACGTCAGATTTTAGTTGATTTATTTGAGTTTCTACTTCTTCTGCAGATGTAGCAACAAAACCCTTTGGTACCGGGACATTAAACTTGTGTAAAATTTCCTTTGCTTGATATTCGTGAATATTCATAAGATAACTAATTATTAACCTTAGTAAAAGCTACCAACCATAACGCTGTCTTCTGCATTCTTGCTGATACCTCTTTTTTCTTGCTTCAGCTTTTTTTTTAGCTGTTTTCTCTGATTTCTTTTCGTGATATTTTTTTTTCATTTTGATCCCTCTTCCTTCCTTTTGAATTATTTTTTTCAACACTGGAAGAGCTCTATCTACATCACCATAATGGACTGATACTTCAATCAAACTCTATACCTCCTTCGGTAATCACTTCAAAATCCATTTATAAATTAGAAAATTAACATTGTCAATTATTTTATAAACTTGAGCGATAGAATATGATATGCAGTGATTTATATGAAAAAAGCTTCATTCTGTTGTCAATCATTTACTTGCTGATAAAAATTGCTCTTAGGTTACAGTGCTCTTGTAATTTTTCTAATCTCGGGGCGGAGAGATTTGAACTCCCGACCCTTTGGTCCCAAACCAAATGCGCTACCAGGCTGCGCTACGCCCCGACTTCCTTACTAAGAGTATCGATAGTTCGGAAAAATGCAAGTTTCATTTATTTCTTTTAGGAAAAATATAATGCAGATCTTTATATAGAGTGTCAAGTTGCACTAGCCATATTAAAAAATCTAGCTATACCAATTGGTGAAGGTTAATGCAGCAACTACAGCAGTATCAACTCTCAAAATTCTTTTTCCTAGACTCAGTTTCTGACAAAATTTATTGGCAGAATCAAGTTCGCAAGATGAAAAACCACCTTCGGGGCCAACAATAATAGCAACGTTTTTCTTGCCTTTTAGAACTTTATTAGGAGGTTGTCCTTCACCTGTTTCATCACACAAAACAAAATTTTTATTCTGAGAATCGGATAATTCACAAAAATTAATAGGAAGAAAAATCTGTGGTATACTTGTCCTACCGGATTGTTCCGCAGCTTCAATTGCCTGTAATTTCGCTCTACTTAGGTTAATGTTTTTTACTACTGTACGTTCTGTTGAAATAAATTGAATGCAGGTTACTCCCATTTCAGTTGCTTGTCTTACTATGTTGCTTAAGGCGCCGCTTTTTACCAGAGCACAATACAAATATAGATTTTTTTCATGTTGTTGTTGTTTAGTGCGTTCTTTTATTATAATTTTTGTCGATTTACTTGATATATTCACTACTTCTCCTAACCATTCTCCATCCTTTCCATTAAAAAGATAGATGTTATCATGCTTCTTAAGCCGCATTACATTGTAAATATAGTGACTTTGTCGTGGATGAAGCACCAAACTTACATTTTGTGATAAAGCTTCTTCAACATAAAGCCTAATTTTTTTCATTCAAAACTTTAGTTATTTGCATTCTGTTTGAGTGACTCTTACGGGATTTGAACCCGTGTTACCACCGTGAAAGGGTGGTGTCCTAACCACTAGACGAAAGAGTCGACTTGAATCTAACTGAGTTATATCGATTATACATATAAAGTCAATTCAATTATTTTGAATCACACAGTTAGAGTGATATATCAGTGATTTTATATCGACAGCCTCCTATTACCCCATGTTCAATGCTTACTGAACCTATCTCAGATTTAGGAGCTTTAGATCCTAATTCTAATTTTTGTTCAACTTTTGTATCTGAATCATAGCCAGAATCGTATCCAGAATCTCTACGCTCAAAATTTTGCCTTATTTCTTTTACGTTAAAGCCAGCCTTGGTCTTGATTTGCTGACTCGCTGGCTTATTAGCACTTTGCTCATTTAGTTTTACTTGCAAATTATTCACTTTATCCTGCACTAATCCATGATAAGTCCCAGAATTATCTTTTATATGTTTTGCTTGTCTTTCTGATCTCTTTTTCGATAAATCTACCTTAGCATAAATAGGCTCTGGTTGCTCTTTATGATTTAAGCTAGTAGGCTTTTTTTGCTCTGAGAAATCATCTACATCTTCATAAATAGGTTCTCCTGATATACTAGAACAACCACTATCTTTCAATAATAAATTTTCAGCAGATCTTTTATGCAAATCATATACTTCAGCATAAATGGATTCTTCCGATACTCTCAACTCTTCTAATGAGTTACTAACCTTAGCGTCATATACCTCATCATAAATGGGCTCTTTTAAAAGTAAAATATCATCATGCTCAAAAATTCTAGGAGGTTTTTTAGGTGAGTTGGCCTTAAATTTTAGCTCTACTTCCTCTTTAAGCTTGTCACAACTTTCCGTTTGTTTCAAAATCTCCAATATTTCTTTTCTTTCTTTTTTTATTAGCTCACCAAGCACTAAACAACATTTTTCTTTACGATCTTTGAGACTGTCCTTATCTCCATACGCGTCAAGTTAAGGAAATAAAGGTATGAAAGAGATAGAATAATAAGGTATAAGTTCTCCCAGATATACTTTTAGTGAGAGAACCAATGAATAAAATAACTTGCTTATCAAAAAAGCTCAAAGAATTTTTTAATGAAAAAGCAGAGAAAATCTCAATTACAACAAGGTTTATAAAAAGAAAGAGAAAGCTAAAAGGTTCATCATTCGTAAAAGCCATGGTCTTGGGTAATATAGGAGTTGATAATTGTAGCGTAGAAACAATGTGTCAATTACTAAACGAGGACTCGATAGATATAACAAAACAAGGTTTGGATTTTAGATTTACTGAAGAAGCAGTGGAATTTATGAAAAGGATGTATAATGAATCTGTGATTCTCTTTAAAAATATCTTGCAAGTTGATTGCAAAATCTTACAGCAATTTAATAGTGTTAAATTATTGGACAGTAGCTATATTACTCTACCTAACAGTATGGAAGAGATGTATAAAGGTTATGGTACTAGCTACAGTGGCTATGAAAGCAATACTAAGTCTGGAATAAAGTTACAATTAGTTTTCGACTACATGAATCAGATAATAGACCAACTTAATTTAACGGAGGGGGTAAGATCAGACCAGGGATATAGGAAACATTTAAGTAATATATTAAGCAATGATTTGCTAATATCTGATCTCGGTTATTTTGTGCCAAGTTCTTTTAAACAAATCAATGAAATAGGAGCTTATTTCATAAGTCGTTATAAATCTGATACCAACATATATGATGTAGAAACAAATCAAAAAATGGAGTTATTAGAATGTTTAGAGGATAAGTTATTTTTAGAAAACGAGGTATTGTTAGGAAAAGAAGCAAAAATTAGAGTAAGAATTATATGTCAGAAACTAACTGAAGAACAGTCTATGGCCAGAAGAAGGAAAGCTAATAGATTAGCAAGATCGCAGGGATATACATCCTCTAAAAGAAATCAAAAATTGTTGAACTGGTCAATATTTATAACTAATGTTCCAGAAAATAAAATTAGTGCTGAGCAAGTATTAACGATTTACAGAGTAAGGTGGCAAATTGAGTTATTATTTAAATTGTATAAAAGCCATATCAGGCTTGATAAGCTAAAAGGAAAGCCATGCAGAGTATTATGTGAACTATATGCTAAATTGTGCGCAATTCTTATATTTCACGGCATAGTTGGTTGCACAGAAGTGAAAAAGAATACAGAACTTAGCTTAACAAAGGCATTTATTGAGCTAAAAAGGCGGGTTAGAGAGTTATTTTTAGTATTAACCAAAATTAATAGTTTAAAAGCATTTCTTAAAAAACTCACTATAACTTGGTCGCTATTTTCATTAAAAGACAAACGTAGAAGGGCTAGAGTATCCACTTTAACCTCTCTAAATTTGCTCACAATCTCTTAACTTGACGCGTATGGTTGTGCCATCAAACTCTGGAATTTTACTCAACACTAATCTGAGAAGATAGATGTGCTACCGATGTAGCATTGCTGAGCAAAGATTCTATTTCTGATGTAGATCCGGAATGCTCAAGTTGAGTTTGTTCAGGAAGGTTTTTCATAGCTTTTTCAACATCGTAGCTACCTTCCCTATTTTTTCTATGCCATACAAAGTATCCTAATCCTGCAAAAGCTACTGCTAGCACTCCACCCAATATACCACCAGCAATCCCTGCTATTCCTATATACTGTCCTCCATTTATTTCGGGTAATTTAGGCCCTTCCACATCTGTGCTATTAAATATAGAATGATCTAATACTTCTTGTGAATTACTATCAAAACGGGAAACACTACTTATACCTTCAGGTGTCATTCCATAACTAGCGTTTGATTCTTCTATTTCATTTATTACGTCATTAATCTCTTTAGTAGTTACTTTGCTTGATGCAAAATCGAATTCTTGTTTTGTTAAAGAAGCTGATTCGATAGTTACACCTTCCTTCATCTGATAATCAATTTCTTCAGTAGTAGATCCTCTCAATTGGCTATTTTCATCAGTTCTTTCTTTTAGCTTTTTTGAACTATCCTTACCCAATTCATCTACAAGGTTTTGTAGATATATTTTCTTAAATTCTCTATAATTATATTCTTTACCTTTTTCTATTTCTCCACTCTTAAGACCTAAAATAATTCTATCTATTGTCGATTCACGAATTGCTTGAGGAATGTCTATTGAATTTACTATTCCTGTAACCAAGCCTATCTCAGCTGCTCTAGAAGATATAGAGAGGTCTTTTACTGTTAAATTCTCTCCTTTAATTAAAAATTCTACCCTTCTGTTTTGTTTTATACTTTCCAAGTCAGATACAATTCTAATTGTTGGACCATCCATCTCCTGCTTATTTTTTGTTTCTCTCTTTCGCATGCTATTCTTAGTGTTTTGGAATTTTTTTGGCATTTCACACTCCTTAAATTAATTAATAAAAGTATTATTTGAATTAATAAATACTTCTCTATGTTAGTGGATAAAATATTTAAACCTATATCTTTTTATTAAAATTTTTATGTAAAAGTTACTTTTATTATACTAAGTAATGTATATATTAATATTTAGATTGATAAATTGATTTTACTTCTGTTACAACTTATTATGCATAGATAACCTCAGTAAAAATGATGAAGCTAAACGAAATTAGAGAAAGATTTATAAAATTTTTTGTAAATAATAATCATGAGCAAGTTCCTTCTTCTCCTTTGATTCCAGAGAACGATCCAACACTCATGTTTACAAATGCTGGTATGGTACAGTTCAAAAACATCTTTACCGGCACGCAAAAAACTGAAATGAAACGTGCCGTCTCAAGTCAAAAGTGTCTCAGAGCAGGTGGTAAACACAATGATCTTGAAAATGTTGGCTATACATCTCGGCATCACACATTTTTTGAAATGCTCGGAAATTTTAGCTTTGGTGATTACTTTAAAGAAACTGCGATAGAATTTGCGTGGAAATTTATTACTGAAGAATTGTCTCTTGATAAAAACAGACTATCCATAACTGTTTACCACACTGATGATGAAGCATATGAAATTTGGCGTAAGATAAGTGGCTTTTCAGATGATAAAATCATAAGAATTACAACAGATGATAACTTTTGGAGCATGGGCAATACTGGTCCATGTGGCCCATGTTCTGAAATCTTTTACGATCATGCAAATCAGGATTTGCATGAAGACGACAGAATTGTTGAAATTTGGAACCTGGTGTTCATGGAATTTAATAAAGATGAAGAAGGTAATTTACAAAAATTACCAAAAAAATGCATCGATACCGGAATGGGCCTTGAAAGAATAGCAGCTGTTATGCAGAACGTTCATGATAACTATGATATTGACTTATTTTCTGCTCTGGTAAGTAAATCGCAAGAGTACTGTGGAAATACGGAAAATAAAGTAGCTCATAAGATTATCGCAGATCACCTTCGTGCAGCTGCATTTCTCATCGCAGAAGGAGTGCTTCCTGGAAATGAAGGAAGAAATTATGTACTACGCAGATTGATCAGGAGAGCAGTACGTTATATCCACCTACTTGGATATAATGATTCTCTATTGAACCTTGTTTTTCCTGCACTCATAGATGGCACAAGTTTGGCTTATATGGGAGATGCTTATCCAGAGCTAATCAGGGCTAAAAGCTTAATAGAAACAACGTTAAAATCAGAGGAAGAAAACTTTAAAGACACTTTAATGAAAGGCATTAATCTCTTGGACAAATTCACTGCAGATTTAAAATCAGGTGACACTCTATCTGGAGAATCAGCATTCAAACTATATGACACTTATGGATTTCCTTTGGATATCACACTTGATATTTTGAAAGAAAGAAAAATAAATTTTGACCAAAAAGGTTTTGATAATGCAATGAAAGAGCAAAAAGAAAGAGCACGTGCTAATTGGACTGGATCTGGTGAAAAGTCTGTTGAACAAGTATGGTTTAATTTAATCGATCAGTTTGGCAAAACGGAATTTGTTGGTTATGAACGTGATGAAGTAAAAGATGCAACAGTACTCGCAATAATTTCCTCTAAAAATGAAGTAATTGATTCTGCAAAAGAAGGAGAAAAGATAACTATTATACTTGATAAAACACCTTTTTATGGAGAGTCAGGTGGACAAGTGGGAGATATTGGAAATCTTATACAGTCTGATGGAAGTATGGTAACAGTCGAAAATACCAACAAGATTAATGACTTGTATTTGCACAGGTGCGTCGGCTCAATTTGTAAAGGTAACACAGTTACAGCTAGTATTAACAAAAAAAGAAGACAAGACTTAAGAAGAAATCATTCAGCTACACATCTTCTACACTTTGCACTCAGAAAAATCTTAGGTGATCACGTTACTCAAAAAGGTTCTCTAGTCGCACCAAATAGACTAAGATTTGACTTTAGTCACAATAAGCCAGTCACTCAGGATCAGCTGTCTTCAGTAGAAGATATAGTAAACTCTCTAATCAGAGAAAATCTTTCTACGTCCACAAAAGTTCAAGGTATGGATGAGGCAATAGACGAAGGAGCGATGGCCTTATTTGGTGAAAAATATGGTGATAATGTTAGGGTTGTAAAAATTGGAGATTCAAAAGAATTATGTGGTGGTACACACGTGGAGCGTACCGGAGAAATTGGTTTGTTTAAGATAGCAGCAGAATGTTCCGTTGCATCTCGAGTAAGAAGAATTGAAGCTTTAACCGGTCAAGAAGCAATTAATTATGTACGCAATAACGAAATTAGCTTAAAAAAAGTTGCAGAATGCGTAAAAGCACCAGTAAATGAAATAATAAGTCGACTCAGTATTTTAAGCCAGGAGCGCAAAGAATTTGAAGTCAAAATAAAAAATCTTTATAAAAAGCTTATCAGTGTAGAAACTGTAAAAAGTACCGAAATAAATGGAATAAATTTCGTAAGCCACACTTTCAATAACGTTCCAGGAAGTATAATAAGGGAATTTGCTCTACAGCAACAAAAACCGAAAACTGTAATAGCTTTCATGGTAACAGAAAAAGATAAAACAGTTTTGATTGTCAAAGTAAGTAAAGATTTAACTAATAAGATCAATGCAAAAGAGCTAGTATCTACTGTAACCAGAAGGGATTGCGGTGGAAATGCCGAACTTGCCCAAACAGGCTGTGATAACAATAAAATAGATGATGCCATTACAGCAATCCATAGCAAAATAACAGCTTGCAAAAACTAATACACCCTACTACCTCGGTATCTTTTAACCGTGAACGGAATCGTCAAGGTATTATGCAAATAAGGGTAGAGAAGACTTAACTGTCAAATGAGCATATCAGGTAATAAGAACTGGATTACAGCTCCATGCTCTGGAATGATATCTAGGTTTAAAGTCTACATAAAAATCATTTACAATCTACGTTCAATATGATAAATTAAAAACAGTTTATTCCTCGGTAGCTCAGTGGTAGAGCAGTTGGCTGTTAACCAATTGGTCGCTGGTTCGAATCCGGCCCGGGGAGCATTGTTTTATACAATCTGTACATTTCATTTTTAGCCCAGAATTCACTAACTTTTCTCTGTCTCTTAAACAGACAAAACTGTGGAGTTATATAGCTTTAAAACCTTTACTTTCAAAATGCAAAGATGCCTGTACCTCACTTAGCTTACTACCTGATTCTTCCCCTATTTTTCTTCTATTACACCTACTTTGCAGTGAAGGCAGGACATTTTTAGGGAACGTGCTATCAATATAACAATAATTAAAAATAATTGAAGTAAGATGCACCAAATTTCCACTCGCCAAAGTCTGTGAACCTCTGTAATTAATGCTGTTATCATATACTTTAAGTGTAATAAGATTTATAAGATTCCCACTCGCTAAAGCCTCTGCACCTTTTTCACTGATTTCATTCCATCCTAAACTAAGCAACGTAAGATTTGTAAGATTTCCACTCGCTAAAGCTTTTGCCCCCCTATCGCCAATTTTATTATCATATAATTTAAGCTCAGTAAGACTTGTAAGATTTCCACTTGCTAAAGCCTCTACACCTTCATCACCAATTTCGTTTCCTCCTAAATCAAGCGAAGTAAGATTTATAAGATTCCCGCTTGCTAAAATCTTTGTACCTTCTGTACCAACATAACTGCAACTTAGATCAAGTGAAGTAAGATGAGAAAGCTGAGCTAATTCTTTTATAACCTCATAATTAATTTTTGAACATCGTAAAATAAGTCTTGTAATCTTTGTATTGCTTTTTAAAAAGTTTACTAATCTATCAACATTAATTATAGCACCTGATGTTGCTAAAGTATTATCCTTTATATATTGGCTATAACTCATTTGACCTCACTATTAAAGCTATGCAAGTGTTTTAGTAAACACTTCAGCAACTGTCAATCACTTTAATAAAATATTTTATGAAAAACTTCATATACCATTGCCTCCAAGCAGCTTTTTATATCTCTTATTTTAACACAAAAGTTGTGAGAAGAGTTTGTTTTTGGTATCATCGGAGGTTCTCGATGATAACTTTTATATGAACTTTAAATCAGTCGTTTTATGTATATTAGATGGCTGGGGTAATGGAATAGAAAATAGTAAATACAACGCTATTAGCAATGCAAATCTCCCTTGCTGGCAATATATTAGCTCTAATTATCCAAAATGCAGTCTATCTGCCTGTGGCACTGATGTTGGATTACCAGATGGTCAAATAGGCAATTCAGAAGTTGGCCATATGAATATTGGCAGTGGTAGAGTGGTAATGCAAAGCCTTCAGCGTATTAATCAAGAAATCGAAACGATAGAAAATAATGCAAATCTACAGAATTTTATTAATGATCTAAAAAGTAAGAATGGCATATGCCATATAATGGGATTGATATCAGATGGCGGTGTTCATTCGCATCAAAAGCACATTTCATCTTTAGCAAACAAAATATCACAGCGCGGAATTAAAGTTGTAATACACGCATTTTTAGATGGCAGAGACACATTTCCAAATTCAGGGAAAAGATGCATTCAAGAATTTACAGAGAGTATAAAAGACAATGATATAAAAATTGCCACTGTCTCTGGACGTTATTATGCTATGGACCGTGATAGTAGGTGGGAAAGAACAATTGAAGCTTATGAAGCCATCGCATTTGCAAAGGCGCCTCGTTATGATGATGCAGTATCGCTTATTGATGAAAATTATCAAAATAATATAACCGATGAATTTATCAGGCCCGCAGTAATAGGCGATTATCAAGGTATAAAACCAGAAGATGGATTGCTATTGGCTAACTTTCGTGCTGATCGAATGATACAATTGGCAAGTATTTGTCTTGGTAAAGCAGGCTATACTGAAGTGGCAAAATTCTCTTCAATTTTAAGTATGATGCAATATAAAGCGGACTTAAAAATCCCTTATCTCTTTCCTCCTGAATCTTTTGCCAACACTTTGGGACAGATAATAGAAGACAATAAATTACGGCAACTGCGCATTGCAGAAACTGAGAAATATGCTCATGTGACTTTCTTTTTTAATTGTGGAAGAGAAGAACCTTTTTCTGGTGAAGAAAGAATACTAATTCCTTCACCAAAAGTTAAAACTTATGATTTGCAGCCTAAAATGTCAGCCTTTGAGCTCACAGAAGAACTTGTAAAAAAAATTCATTCTCAAGAATTTGCGCTGATAGTTGCAAACTATGCTAATCCTGATATGGTGGGACACACAGGTAATATAAAAACAGCTGAGAAAGCAGTACTCGCTGTAGACGATTGCCTTGCAAAAGTGCTAAGTGCTGCTGAAGAAGTTGGTAACACCGCACTCATTATTACAGCAGACCATGGCAATGTAGAATGTATGTTCGATGAAGAAAATAACACACCTCATACAGCACACACTCTAAACAAAGTTCCATTCATTATATCTTGTAACAATCTAAAACTAAGAGATGGAAAATTATCTGATATTGCCCCCACTATTTTACAGCTACTTGGGCTCAAAAAGCCAAATGAAATGACAGGTAGTTCGTTGATTGTATAATTTTTCGCATTACTCTCTATGCACAGCTGTTGTAGTTTGAAACATCGTAAGGGTGTCACTCAAAGTAGTACCGGTGTTATTTCAGTAGCCCCTTCAGTGTCATCCCAGTGCTGGGATCCCATTCTTCTTGACTCCTGGATTCCAGAGTCACGCGCTGACCATCTTTGTTCATCTAAAAAGTAGCAACTTTATGATGGCAGTGCCCAGAGGTGTCATTCAGTAGCACCTTGTCGTTCCAGTAGCTCTTTCGGTATTATTCAAGTAGCCTATTCGGTGTCATCCCAGTGCTTGACACTGGCATCCAGTCCTTTTATACAAAAAACGTTGTAAAGTGTTTACCAACTTAATGCCCAATCTGGATCCCAGTGCCAAGCACTGGGATGACACCATCATAAAGGAACTAGTGTTAGCTACTTGAATGATATTAAATAGATATGCTTTAACTTAACCCAACTTTTAAATTTTTCGCTGTTAGTACTAATGATTCATCAAAGAAGCTATTAATATCACCAATACTATCTATATTTTTCACACTGATAGATTGGTCAATTCTTTTAACTAGATTAGATAAAACTTTGTTAGGGCCAACTTCAACAAACTTATTAGTGCCATGGCTTGTCATATATAAAACCATCTCTCTCCATCTTACTCTACTTACAACTTGCTTAGCGAGCAAAGCTCTTATGATCTCTGGATCACTTTCTTCCTTAACTGTAACGTTTGATACAAAAGGAATCGAAGGGCGAGTTATGTTGATGCTTTTTAAAAATTCCAGAAGTTTTTCATCAGCAGGTTTCATAAAAGATGAGTGAAAAGGCCCACTAACTTGTAATTTTATCATTTTCTTGACACTTGAGTTTTTGAATAAATCAGGTAAGACCTCAAGAGCCTCTGCAGTACCACTCACCACTACCTGCCCACCACCATTATCGTTTGCAATTTCACAATCAATTTGAGCTGATTTTAATATACCTTCTACTTCACTTATTTCTGCTCCAAGTAGAGCAAACATTCCACCTTTGCATTTTAGTGAAGCTTCATGCATTGCTTCGCTACGAACTTTTAGCAATTTGACTGCAGACTCAAGCGTCAATGCCCCTGCAGCACACAGCGCTGTATACTCGCCAACTGAATGCCCACAAACATACTGAACGCTGTAAAGAGATTCACCAAATACGTGCTTCATAACACGTAGCGTTGCAATTGACACTGCCATTATAGCTGGCTGAGCGTTTTCCGTGATGGTTAATTTCTCAATAGGGCCATTGAAAATCAAATGAGACAGCTTTCTACCCAATCTGTCATCTACTTCATCAAATACGTTCCTTGCAACTGAAAATTCATCATATAAGCTCTTTCCCATTCCTACAAATTGGGAGCCCTGACCAGGAAAAGCAAAAATCATAAAAAATTTTTCATTCTTCATTGAGAATACTACTTTATTTATTTTTTGTCAATATTTCACAATAATGATTGACCAAATGAACCAGATTCACTAAAATCTTAGCTGGTAAGAAATTTGTAAGAACAATGGCAGAAATCGATTATCACAAAGTTACTATAGTTATGACAGATGGTCAAGAGTTTGAAACTTATTCCACTTATGGAAAAGAAGGTCAAAAAATAAAGCTTGATAGAGATCCTCTTACTCATCCTGCATGGACTGGAAGTTTGACAAGCGGTTCAGGGGAGAAGGATAGTAAAATAGCTAAGTTTAATGATAAATACGGGAGTCTTTTTTAGTTCCTCCCCTCTTTATTTACATGTATAAATATAAAAATGTAGGCTATATTGCTTCTTCGCTACCCAAGTCTCAGGAAGTATCTAAACTACTACAGAAACTCAATTTTATCAATATAGCAGAAGCAGGTAAGCATGAAGTTGATCTGCTGATAGTTGTTGGTGGCGATGGTTTTATGCTACGCACCCTACACAACCACGTCATAGGAAATAAAGATATACATGTGTATGGAATAAATACCGGTAATGTCGGGTTTTTAATGAATAAATGTTTTAAAGATCTAATTGATCATATAGAACATGCAGTTCCTACTCAGCTAACTTTACTAAAAATGGAAGCCACAGACATAAGTGGCAAAAAACACCATTACATCGCAGTAAATGAAGTGTATGTCTTTAGAAATGCAAATCAAATAGTGGAGATGAATATTACCATTAATGATAAGCTAAAAGTAGAAAAATTCAGAGGAGATGGAATTATATTGTCTACCCCAACAGGTAGCACTGCATATAACTTCTCTGCCGGTGGGCCAATCTTACCACTTAATTCAAATTTACTTGCACTGACTTCCATTAATAGCTACTACCCAAGGCGTTGGAATGGAGCGCTAATCTCAAATGATACAATAGTGCAAATTGATATCAATGATGTGAAAAATCGTCCAGCACTTGTAGTATCAGATTACAAGGAATTTCACGACATATCGCAGGTAAAAATACAGAAAGATCACGAAAATACAGTCACTCTACTTTTTGACAAAGATTGCCCTTTGAATGAAAGGATCTTTGATCAGCAGTTCTTATACTAATATTTATTCTTAAATTAGTATTCACTATATCTTAATAACTATAGCGTAATCAACATAACATTGTAATTAATTTTGGAGCGAATATGCCTGGATCAGGAAATAAAGATAACGTCACACTGGTTTCTCATACAACGGTGAGTGAAAATAGTGCAGCAACTTCACCAACACCAGCACCTAGAAACACAGCGTTACAAACAAGTTCGGCTAGCGAATCAAGTTCTTATGAAGAAAGGCAAGAAGAATCGAATGGTGCAAATATAGAACCTATTTATGCATCCATAGATCCAAATACAAAATCTCCAAAAAAGAGTCGTGATAATCAAATAGATAGTCAACATCCAACTCTAAGCAGATCACCTTCTCAAAAAACAGTATATAGCGAACCTTGGAATAGTCAAAAAACATCAGAAACTTTAGAAAAATTAATGAAGGCACATACAACTCCTCCACCATCATATAAAACAGATGACTCTGAAAACTCCTTGCTTGAAGATAATAAAAAGACAAACAGATTTTTACAGAAAGTAAAGTATACGATGCAAAAGAAGAAAGTTACAATGCCTTTCGTAGGTCTTGTTACGGCATGTTGTATTACGTCAATCGTTTTAGCTGTGAAGCAAAGAGAATTCATTGGATTCATCGGCAGCATAAATCCTGTAACTATATTTGGCGGAGTATTAGCGTCTTGTTTAGCCTTGGGAATTATGTGGGAACTTATGCAAGCAGTCCGTACTAAGGAGCACAAGATCACAAAAAGAGATACTCAAGAAGTTTTAGATGAGATATCAAATACACTTTCAAAAGACAAGAAATGCATCAAGTCTTTGGTATTAAAATATAGCAACGGTAATCGCGTTTACTTTACATTTCATTCTCTTCCAGAAGAAGCAAAAAGTGATCCGAAGATCGTAGAACTTACAGGCCAGCCAATCTATTACAAGAGTAAAGTAAATTCATTAATCAATGATAGAATATGGCTTCCTATCTTAGGAACAGTTCTTATTACTGGAAACATAACCTTCCCTTTAGCACTTTATTCAACAGGTGGTTTGAGCAACATAGTAAGTTCATACACAAATCCTACTATTTACTGGCCAATCGTTGCAATTTCAGGCACTCTACTGCTTTTCACTTTAGCTTGCACAATTCATCATTGGAGCAAAACTGATTTTAAAGATTACTTGTTATTAGATACAAAAGATGCTAATAGTGAAAATCCTAATGAAACAGCTATTAAAACTGTAAAAAGCAGTCAAGAAAAGATTAGTTCAAAATTGTTACAAGTAGTTGCTGAACGATGTGGCCATCCAGATATTACTTATATTATTAATTAAATCTGGCTCGTACTTCTTTTTATCGCTATTCCAGTACTGTAACTGCAACGTTTTGAAGATTTACACTTGCTAAGACCTTGCTATTTTGATAGCTTGAGATGATGACAAGGAAGGGTTTTGTTTATGAAAAAAGGTTTAATATTTATATCTTTAGTAGCGGCTTTATTGATAGTCGTTAATTTTTTATATAAAAATAGCGGAATTGATGATTCACAAGTAGTAAACGTTTATTCATCTCGTAAAGAAGAATTAGTACATAGTTTGTTTGATGATTTTACAAAAACCACTGGCATCAAGGTACGTTATATCATTGACGATTATTCCCAATTGCTTTCACGTATGGAAAATGGTGGTGAAGCTGATTTGTTTTTAACTGCAGATGCAGTGAATTTGATTTTAGCCAAAAAAAGAGGGCTCTTATCTCAAGTGGATTCAGAGACTCTAAAAAATGCCATACCTGCAAAATTTAGAGATAATGAAGATTATTGGTTTGGTCTCACAAAAAGAGCTAGAATATTGGTTTACAATAAAGAATCAGTAGATCCTAAGGAATTAAGTACCTATGAAGATTTAGCGAATGAAAAATGGAAAGGGAAAATATTAGTACGCTCTTCCACAAGTCCATATAACCGATCATTGATCGCTTTTATGATTGCAAAAAATGGTTTTGAAAAAACAAAAGAATGGGTGAGTGGAATTGTAAGCAACATGGCAAGAAAACCAAGCGGTGGTGACACAGATCAAATTTATGCTGTAGCCGCTGGTGAAGGAGATATTGCAATAGTAAATAGCTACTACTTTGCAAGAATCCTTTCATCAGAAAATAAAAAGAATACCACAGAAAAGTTAGGAGCTTTCTTTCCTAATGATGGTGTAATGGTGAATCTTAGTGGTGCAGCAGTAACAAAAAACGCAAAACACAGAGAAAATGCCATAGCTTTATTGGAGTTTTTTGTAAGCAAACAGGCTCAAGAGCTATATGCTAAAAAAAATCAAGAATATCCTATTGTTGAAGGTATTGAAACTTCTGATGTGTTAAAATCTTGGGGAAATTACCTACAAAGTACTCTGCCTATAAGTGAGCTTGAGAAGCATCTCTTTGAGGCTGTTATGATAGCAGATGAATGTAAGTGGAAATAAAATTTTATAGCTTCCTTCTACTTTACTTTACAGTTGTGTAATTGAAATTAAGAAAGTAGAATAAGCTCAAAAAAGGAGCTATGGACAAGAGAAGGAATTTATTAAATATCTCAGACCTCACAATCGGTGATGTAGAAAATATAACTAAATTAGCCAACCAATACCTTGAAGAAAAAGTTGAAAATAGTCATGTTCTGAAAAATAAAATAGTCATAAACCTATTCTTTGAAGATTCAACACGTACGCTCGCATCTTTTGAAATAGCAGCAAAAAGCCTTGGAGCAAATGTTATAACTTTACCAATAAAATCTTCTTCTATTAACAAAGGGGAAGATCTAAAAGATATGATAAAAACACTAAATGCAATGAATCCTGACTATATGATAATCAGGCATAAAAGTAGTGGTATTATTAATACATTGGCAAAGCATGTCAACTGCTCGCTAATCAACGCAGGCGATGGAAGCAGTGAACACCCAACTCAAGCTCTTGCAGATTATCTCGTAATTATCAGTCATAAAAAGCAAATAAAAAACCTCAAAATTGTGATATGTGGAGATATTTTGCACGGTAGAGTTGCAAGATCAAATATAAGATTGCTAAAAATGTTTGGAGCAAAAATAAGCTTAGTTGCACTACCAGCTTTGATTTGTAAGCATTTTTCTGAAGTAGATTCACTTCACTATTCATTAACTGAAGGTATAAAGGATGCTGATGTAATTATGCTCTTGAGGTTGCAGAAAGAGCGCATGAATAATAATTCTTCAGAAAAAGAATATTTTCATTTGTATGGACTTGATGAACAAAAACTATCGCATGCAAAACCCGATGCAATTGTTATGCACCCAGGACCAATAAACAGAGGTATTGAGATTAGCAATGATGTAGCAGATTGTGTTATTTTACAGCAAGTAAAGTTTGGATTAGCAACTCGTAAGGCAGTACTGCACTATTTAATTAATGTTTAACTTTAATTAATTTTAAGGAATTTTAGACATAATGATCCTCCTATAAAAAACGATTTAGAAAAATATAACACACCTCATGACAGAAATTAAGTATGTACTGAAGTAGACTGTGCTATATTTTTTTATTGAGAGATTAGTTGAAAAGTCTGCAGACTTGAATAAGGTGAATTTCGAGCTCTAAAATACCCTCATTTTCACTAATAATAATCAAACTACCAAATGTGTCAAGTAATTTATATCCGTTCAGGAGAGTGATAGAATCAGGTAGACGAGAAAAGAAAACTATAGGGTCAATGCGTGACACTAAAGTCCAGAAAATTTAATTTCAAACCAGCACTTCCTCCTTTATCATTCCAGCGCGTGACCAGTTCTTATTATCTGGTCAGTCCTCTGGATCCCAGTATCAAGTACTGGGATGACAAGAGAAATGGAATAACATTATGAAGGTAGTCATTCCAGCGCGTGACGCTGGAATCGAGAAAAAAACAGTGTCAGCTACTCCAATGACAATTTAAGGTAAAATCTAAATAAATGGGAAAAACTTTGATATTCAGTCTTTGCAAAATTCTACTCGTATAGAAAAGGTAATACAAATGTTTTTTATAAATAAAACCTTAAGGCATTTTTTACTGTAGATTAATCATTTGATTATAGTATCATTCTAATTAAGCTTATGACTGCAATATCTATGAAGAACACTTTATATTTGATACTATTAGTTGCTATATTTTTATCATCCAACTTGTTTGCTGTAGAGCAGTCTGAAGAAAATATAAATCAAGAAGACGTATCGAAAAGCAATACTGATGCTGAAAAAACTTCTCCGCTTCTGAGCGAACTAAAAGAAAGCACAGACTCAACAAATGTAGTCGAAATACCTTCCAGCGAGCCAAAAGAAAGCACAACCCAAAATGTAATCAATGAAGAAGTACCTTCAAGTAATGAAAATATACAAACAAACCTACAGCCTGAAGAGGGGAATAATATAAAAGATACCAAAGCTCTAACAAGTCCTTTATCAGAAGAAAAAAAAGAAGAACCTGAAGAGAAGAAAATCAGTCACAATAATCAAACAAACCTACAGCCTGAAGAGGAGATTAGCAAAAAAGACACCGAACTTTCAACAAGCCAATTAACAGAGAAAAAGAAAGAAGAACAGCCTGACAATATAACACCTGTGAACAAAGAAAATGAAGAAAGCGAAAAATGGACAAAGCTAAACAAAGAAATAAAAAAAGAATGGAACCATAAAAGCAAGTCTATATATAAAAGACAATATGATAGCCTAAATGAGCACCTTCCTAAAACTATATTTACTGATGATTACAGTAAGCAATTTTTTTACTGCATAAAGAAGGGCAACTTAATTTGTCTAAGAGGAGTAATAAATAAGCTAGAAAAAATTGGATTAACAATTCAAGAAATACTAAGATTTAGAAATAAATTGGGTGATACTCCTCTAATTTATGCAGTGAAACAAGGTGAAATAGACACAGTTCGCTTTCTCTTATTACAAGGTGCTGATCCTAGAGTAGTTGATAATAATTTTAAGTCCCCTATTGAAATAGCAATCGAAAGGAAGCAGATCAACATAATAAACGCAATTGCCGAAATGATGCCATACCTTTTAGAGGATAAAGAAATAAACAATGAAGAAGACTCAGAGATGTATAACTTTGCTATAAAAACAAAAGAAAGTACCTGCGATGCAAAAGATAATTAGACTTTTGATATTAACTTTTCTAGTTGGTCATTTATGCTATGGAAATGAAATAGATGATGAAAAAAATCCAATCAATGATTTTTTAAGCGCTCTGCACGATGTAAAATACGTATCTTACAATAAAAAAGATTTCGCTAAATTTTTAGTACATTGTAATAAAGCAGGAATACCACAAGATTTTAAGAAAGGTTTTGGCTCTAATTTGAATGGGGCTAATTTTAGTCAATTATATTTAAATAAATCTATTTTTGAGGGAGTAAGTTTAATTGGTGCTGATTTTTCTAACACCGATTTATCAGATGTGTCTTTTATCGATGTTGATTTACGTGGTGCTAATTTTTCCAATGCTAATTTACATGGTGTTAAAATACAAGGCACAAATTTAAGTTTTTCAAAATTTGCTTCTACAAATCTAACAGATATCATATTTGATCAATCTAATATCAGTTATGCTGATTTTGTCAATTCTAATCTCAACAAAGTAAGTATGCGTAATATAATTGGTTTGCATACCAAATTTTTGAATGTAAAAATGAATTTATCCGATTTATCAAACTCAAATGCTAGCTACATAAATTTTAGTGATAGTGAAATAAACGACACTGTTATGCAGAAGAATAATTTCGACAATGCAAGTTTCTTTGGAGTGGATGCACACAAGCTCAAGATACAATTCTCTTCACTAAAAAACGCTAATATATACGGTGCTAAAATAAAAAAATTGGATTTTACAGGTAGCAATCTTTCGAACGCCTATTTTAATGCTTCTATTATAGTTGATAGTAACTTTGAAAAAGCCAATTTAAGCAATTCACAAATTTCCTATGTGAAAGGGGATAATTCAAACTTCATTAAATCTATACTAAATGGTTCCAAGATAAAACATGCATATGTTTTTGAATCAGACCTTCAGGATGCTGACTTATCTAATATTGATTTTAGTTTTAGTGAATTGTATAAAGTTAACGCCTATGATGCTAACATTTGTCACGGAAAGTTTCATAATACTAAAGTTGTGAATTCTGACATGAATGGTTCGTTCTTTGACCATTCATTGTTTACCTCTGCAAAAATAGAAGATTCAGATCTTTGCACAACTTCAATGTATAAGACAAAAATTCAAGACTCTCAAATTTATAATAGTACTCTTTCCCACCATAGTATTGACTTCAGTGAGATAAAAAATTCAATATTCTTCAAATTATTAGCTGATAATTCGAGCTGGTCTAACTTAAAAGTCACTAATTCAAATTTTATTGAAAGTGATTTCAAATCCTCCGTGTTTTATGATAATACCTTTAGAAAGACTAGTTTTTTTCTTAGCAATTTGAGTGATTCGACAATAAGTGATATGTCTTTTCTCTCTTCAAGCATATATAAAAGTTCAATTGCTGATATTCATTTAACAGATTGCAAATTTGATAATTCAATTTTGATTGACAATCAGGGACAGAGCAAAATTACAGGTCTAGAGAGTGCTATAACTTCAATTAAAGATCTGCAAGAGAAAATATCGCAGGGTGAAAAATTTGATGTAAATTATTCTTACTTTGAGTTTAAAGACATGAATTTAGAAAATGCTAATTTTTCTAATTCAATATTAAGTAGAGCAAAGTTTGTAAACGTTAATTTGAATAAGGCAAATCTTGAAAAAGCCGATTTACGTTATACTGTCTTTGATAATTCCTCTCTTATTGATACCAATTTATCAAATTCTAATTTAGAGGGCTCTAGTCTTTTAAACTTTGATTCAAAAAATACAAAGTCTTAAAAAAGCTCTATAATGTACTTGTTAAATAAAGAAAAATGACCGTAAAAAATGAGGGCATACTACTGATTCTATCCTCTCCTTCTGGAGCTGGAAAAACTACTATATCAGAAAAATTACTTGAGCAATCAACCGATTTAGTTATGTCTGTTTCTATGACTACACGCAAACCTCGTCCCGGTGAAGTAAATGGAAAAGACTATTTTTTCGTTACTGAAGAAAAGTTTCATGAACTATGTAAGGCTGGTCAAATGCTTGAATATGCTAAAGTTTTTGAAAATTTTTACGGTATACCAAAAGATTTTATAGAACAAAACCTGAGTAGTGGCATAAGTGTTTTACTGAATATAGATTGGCAAGGAGCATTTCATTTATTTGAAATCTTAAGAGAAAAAGTTGTAAGTGTTTTTATACTACCTCCCTCAATGGAAGAGCTTAGACTGCGTCTACAAAGGCGTAATAGTGATGATGAAATTGAAATAGAGCGGAGATTAGCCGAAGCGCAAAAAGAGATAAGTAAAAGTAATAAATATGATTACGTAATAATTAATGATGATCTTGATAAAAGCGTAGAAGAGATAAAATCAATACTAAGTAAAGGAATGCTTAAAAAATTAGAAGAAAAACCAAGTTTGAAAGATCTATAAAAACATTGGTTTACCTCTTTCAGTAGCACTCATGCTTCACAGTTTAGCCACATTTATTATTTTTTAAGATAAAATAGTTAAAATAGTAGACAAGTGCTAAAGTGGGGATTTGAATATGACAATAGATTTTCTAATAGAAACTAGTTTTCTGCCTTTTCACCTATATTTCGATAACATCTAGCTCAATTTAAAAGTTTAATCCAATTCGTTAACGCCAAATAGCTTTTAATATTGAGGTTTTAATATGAGTATAGATCTAAGTGTATTAGTTACTAATGCAAACAAACTAGATAAATATATAAACAAAAATGAAAAACAAGAGCAAGATAAAAAAGACAAGCAATTGTATAATATTATAGAGAGAAAGGTAAAAAAAGAAAAACATAAGCATGAAAAACCAAGAAGTCGAGATGGAACACTCAAGGAATGTAAAAGGTTATTTAAGGAAGGCGCTAGTCCTGAAGTATTAACTAAATTAGAAGAATCTCTTAGAGAACAGGGAAAATATCACAGATATTATGTCCAATGTTTCCTTCCAGTGCTAGGTGAAGTAATCGAACAATTAAAAAAAATATCAGATGAAACAAAAAACCAAGTAAGGCAAGCAATTTCTGAAGTCACTAAAAGTCACTCTAATAAAAATCGCAAGGACAATGAGTCAGAAAGTGGTTACTGTAGCAATTTTGAAAATGAAGTAAACGGAATATCAGATTCTGATAATGATGTTCAATTACTAAAAGCAATCAAAAATGGAAATAGCAGGAAATTTAGAAAATATCTAAAAGATTGCACAAATGTTAACAGCATAAAAGATGAAAAAGGAAATAATATTTTACATCTTATTGCATCGCTCGAAAAGGAACAGAAATGCAAGTTTCTAGGTACCCTAATAAAAACGGTCACCAAGGAAGATCTAGCACAACTTGTTGATAGTGAAAATCAAGAAGGAAAGACTCCTTTTCAGGTAGCACTAATTAACAAGATAATAAAAGGGAAACATGATTCTCACACAATCCAAGATAACGATAAAACACTTAAGTTTCTTACAAAATTGCTAGAGTATGGAGCCAGCTCTGACAATTTAGGATTATCTACAAAAGAATTACAATACTTAAAAGAAGAGCAAAAGACATACTATTGTGATTTCTTAGAAAAATTAGCAAAGTCAGTAAAGAAACCTGAGTTAAAATCAGAAATAAGAACAAAAATTAAAGAAATTATACCACATACCATAAATACTCCAGATAGTAATGATAATTATCAACTACATTTAGCAATTAAAGATAAAGATAAAAAATCTTTTAAGGAATTATTGAAAAAAGGAGCAGATATTAACCTTAAAGATGCAAATGGCAATAATGCTTTACACCATATTGCCTTGCTGACAGGGAAGCAAAAAGTTACATGCTTGAAATTAATATCAGCCTTAGTAAAAGAAAGAAAAATATCTGAAGATAAATTAGATGAAGCTATAAAAGCAACTAACAGGCAAGGCAATACACCTCTAGAATTAGCACTAAAGAAAAAAGCAGAAAAAAAAAGTATCGAATACCTATTGCAAGAAACAATTTTTGATTTAGCCACTAATTATGATAATACAACAAAGTTTTGTGCAGCATTATTACAAAACGGTGCTAACCCTGATTCTTTATGGTTAGAAGATCCAGAACTCCATACTAAAAAGTACTATTTAACTTTACGAGATCTAAAAGATTGTTCAAGTACTCCACAGAAAGCACAGGAGAAAGCTAAAGAACTAAAAGAGAAGCTTGAGGAAAAATACCACTGTGGAACTGCTTCGAAAAAATGTCAATCAGGCATTAAAAAGCTAGGTTCTGGTGTAAAAAAAGGAGCATCTGCTGTATGGAAATGCATTGATCCGGGTAGGAGAGCTAGTGTATTGTTAGCAATCACAGTAGCAACTACTATTATTACAATGGTAACACTTTCTTGCTTTCAAGGACAAATTGCAATTGGAGCAGCGTTACCCATCATAGCTATAACAGGAGTGGTCTGTCTGATATTCACTTTGGGACTTAGCGGCATTAGGAAACATGTTAAAGAATTAACCAATGATCAGCAAACCAGTAAAGATAATCTCCAAACTGCAACACAACCTGAAAATGTTACTGAACAACAAAATTTAGCTAACAACTCAGCAGCACAAGAGCAGTCAGAACATACAGAGAGCCCAGCTACTAAAATGAGCGATATATCAATACTACGATTTATAAATAAACTAGATGAATTGACTAATAAATTCTCTTTTCCGGGGCGATGAAATCAATCTCATCGCTCAAAGTTTTTTCAGCAACTTTTTTATAGTCAATCTCTACACTGACCTGGTTTTTCTTTTCTTTAAGCCATGCTATAGTATGCTTCATCCAGTTTTTATCATCACGTTCAGGGAAATCTTCACGAGCATGAGCACCCCTGCTTTCCTCGCGATTAGCTGCGCATTCCATGGTAATAACTGCTTGTGGAATCATATTGGCAAGCTCCAGCGCTTCAACCAAATCACTATTCCATATCATACTGCGATCTTCAACTGCAATGTTAGGCATCATTTTTGCTACTTCTTTTATAGCTTTTTTACCTTCCTCTAAAACTTCAGCAACACGGAATACCGATGCATATTTCTGCATAGTGTGCTGCATTTCACTTCGTATTTTTGCTACTTTGAACTCTCCAGAAGCAAATCGCATTTTATTAAATCTATCTACTATCAAGTCTGTGCAGTCTGAATGCAATTTTTTATGTGGTGTATCAGGTTTCAATTTTTCTTTTGCCCTAAGCGCGGCAGCTCTACCAAAAACCACAAGATCAAGAAGCGAGTTGGAACCTAGTCGATTTGCACCATGTACAGAAACACATGCTGCTTCTCCTATTGCAAATAATCCTTCTACCACTTCTTCTTTACCTTTTTGCAACGTGATCACTTCCCCATGATAGTTGGTTGGAATACCTCCCATGTTATAGTGAACAGTTGGAATAACAGGTATCGGATCTTTAGTAACATCAACTCCTGCAAAGGTCTTTGCTGTTTCACTAATACCTGGCAATCTGAGCTTTATTACTTCCGGATCAAGATGAGCTATATTCAAGTACATGTGATCTTTCTTTGGCCCAACTCCCCTTCCCTCTCTAATTTCAATTGTCATTGCTCGACTTACTACATCACGAGAAGCCAAATCTTTTGCCTTTGGCGCATAACGTTCCATAAACTTCTCACCCTGAGAATTAACGAGGTACCCACCTTCACCGCGGCATCCTTCCGTCATCAAGCACCCTGAGCCATATATTCCTGTTGGATGAAATTGCACAAACTCCATATCTTCAAGTGGCAACCCAGCTCTTACCACCATGCCATTACCATCACCTGTGCAGGTGTGTGCACTTGTTGCAGAAAAATAAACACGTCCATAACCACCTGTTGCTATTACCACAGAATGTGCACGAAATCTATGCAACGTACCATCACACAGCGACCAAGCTATCACCCCACAGCATGTACCTTTGTCCATAATCAAATCGATTACAAAATATTCGACAAAAAATTCAGCGTTAAATTTAAGACATTGCTGATATAGAGTATGAAGAATTGCATGCCCAGTTTTATCTGCTGCTGCACAAGTACGCTGAGCCGATTTTCCTTTACCAAAGTGAGTTGTCATTCCACCAAAGGCACGCTGATATATTTTTCCATCTTCCGTACGAGAAAAGGGTACACCAAAATTTTCAAGTTCAATCACAGCTTTGGCAGCATTTTTACACATATACTCTATTGCATCTTGATCGCCAAGCCAGTCTGAACCTTTTATTGTATCATATGCATGCCAGCGCCAGTCATCTTCAGCAATATTACTCAAAGCTGCACTAATTCCTCCTTGCGCTGCAACTGTATGACTTCGTGTAGGGAAAATTTTAGAAATGCAGGCAACTGAAAAATTAGTTGCAGCCATTCCAAGTGTTGCTCTAAGCCCTGCTCCACCTGCACCTACTATCACCACATCATACTCATGCTCTATGATTTCATACGCTGACTTATCCATATCCACTTATTTTATCATCACAGGCTTATAATATCACAGAAGTAGAAAAAATCTATACAAGTTTTCTGGATGTAAGCTTCTGAAACAAATCTATAGTAAACGATGTAATAACAATCATAGGGCGTCATGAAAGTAGCTGAAATTGGAATGACACTATCATAAAGGAATAAGTGTAGTTATTTGCATAACATTGATGACTTATGCCTATTTAATTAGATCTAAAATTAGATAGAAAAAGGTAATCTTGATAAAACTCATTTACAACAAGTTCTCTCGCACTTGAATTTTCCGTTTGCACTTTTTTGTATCCTAATTTATGGCTTATTGAATCTTTATATGCACTAACTGCTTTATATATCTTACTTACCTCTCCTGGAAAGATACCACCAACAATTATAACGCATAACCCTGCAACTGTTGCAAAAGCTAGAGTTAAACTTTGCCTCCAGTTAGCTTTTTTTTCTTGTATACCAGCAGGGCACAATTCACTTGACATTTCTTTTAGATACTCATGCCACATGTGATTGCAGTTTGTACATTTCACTTTTCTTCCAGATTCACCTATTTGCCCACGAGATACTAAGTAAGTTTTAGTACAATTATGACATTGTATTTTCATAGTGCTTACGTATAAAATAATATAAATTTGATATCAATATGTATATAATAAATGAAAAATTTGCAACTAAAAAATTACAAGATGAGATAGAAAATATTTGGAAAGATAAAGAAAAACTTAACGACTATAATCTAAAACACGAAGCAAGATTAATAATCAAAGAGGTAATTGAGTTACTTGACAGTGGTAAAATTAGAGTAGCAGAAAAGCTATCAAGTGGAGAATGGATAGTACATAAGTGGATAAAGCAGTCAATATTATTACATTTCCTCACTGAGGAAAGCAAAATAATAGACAACACCAATTGCTGGTTTGACAAAATCGGTAGTAAGTTTAGTGAATGGAATGAAGAAAAATTTTACCATTCAAAAATTAGAGCAGTTTCTGGGTGTTTTGTCCGCCAATCTGCTTACATAGGTAAAAATGTTGTTCTAATGCCAAGCTTTATCAACGTTGGTGCATACATTGATTCTGGCACAATGATAGACACTTGGTCAACAGTTGGTAGTTGTGCACAAATAGGGAAAAATTGCCATATTTCCGGTGGAGTGGGAATAGGCGGAGTTCTTGAGCCCATTCAAGCTTCTCCAGTCATTATAGAAGATAATTGCTTCATTGGAGCGCGTAGTGAGGTAGCCGAAGGTGTTATAATAAGAGAAGGATCAGTCCTTGGCATGGGTGTGTTTATTGGAGCATCAACAAAAATTATTGACAGAGAAACAAGCAAGGTATTTTATGGTGAAGTACCACCTTACTCTGTAGTTGTACCAGGATCTACTCCACCTAAAAATAACATTTCAACCTATTGTGCAGTTATAGTAAAAAAAGTGGACGAGAAGACGAGATCAAAAACTTTTATAAATGAAATATTGAGAACCTAACTACTTGCAGTCATTTTTTTTATCATTATTACTAACTACAGTAATAGCATATGCACATAATTCTGAGAAAGAGATTCCATTTTCTTTAGATAACTTATATAATTTTTGCAGACTTTCTTTGACTCTATTAGGTATGTTTCCTCCACGCTCCTTTGCAAGCCAGGAATCTTGATAGTGAATTGGATGAGTATCACTCTTTGGATCTCCTATGTATATTGCAAAAGGTGAACTTTGCCCTTTGAAATCACACTGTACAGTAAATTTTTTTATAGACTCAACCATTTAAAGACCTCTGCTCTTCTTTTTAACCGATTTTATAGAAGGTACAAGAGGTGGTTTTTTGATAAAATCTTGCCTATTGAAAACACTTTCTTCCCCTTCTAAAGCTCTGCGAATATCAGCTCTGCTCAATTGTGACTCTTTTGCTAACCTCATTCCATACTTTACCATAATATTAGCATATGCTAACACTTTTTTTACTAACTCTAGGTCACCATTCAGCATTTTAACTAATGCTTGAAATACCTCCGCTAAAGTTAATCCATCAGCACCTACAACCTTATTTTCTACAAAATTGACAATTTCTTCAAATTTATATTCAACACCATCATCTTGAGGTATAAGGGTAACATAATCCGTATCTTGACTATTCATAACCAAAGCACTATCGCCTTTAAACTTATATTATATATAAATACTCCACTATTTTATAGTATGGCACGCTATAGTTAAACATTTATTAATAATATGCTTACTTATATACACGAATTAATTGATAAAAGCCAAGGATCAATATCCATCAGTAATTTTATGAATGCTGCTCTATATCATAAAGAGTACGGCTATTACATGAATAAATTACCACTTGGCAAAGATGGTGATTTCATTACTGCACCTGAAATTAGTCAGCTGTTTGGTGAAACAACTGCAGTTTGGATAATGGATACATGGGAAAAATTAGGAAAGCCATCAAAATTTTCTCTAGCTGAACTTGGGCCAGGTAAAGGAACACTCATTCATGATGTAATAAGAGTCACCAAAAAATATAGCTGTTTTTTTAGCTCAATGGACATTCATCTAGTTGAGATAAGCCCTATTTTACAGAAAATACAAAAGGAAAAATTAAAGGGATTAGATATTAATTGGCACACAGATGTCGACAACTTACCAAATCAGCCAACTATTTTTTTTTCAAATGAGTTCTTTGATGCTCTTCCAATTGATCAGTTTGTTTATCGTGATGGGCAGTGGTATGAAAATAGAGTAATAAAACAAGATGATGGCAGTCTTTCATTGTCACTCCAGTGCTTAACCAGACCAAAAACTGGACTCCAGACTGGAATGACAGGGGGTTTCAATGGTGCAGTAGTGGAAGTATACCTAGCCGGAATCGAAATATTAAAGAAACTTGAGAATAAGATAGTCAATAACGGAGGAGCTGCCCTGATTATAGATTATGGTTATTTATATCCTTCATACAAGAGCACTTTGCAATCGATAAGGCAGCATCAGTATGCTAATTTTCTTGAAAATATTGGTAACAGTGATATTACTGCACTTGTAAACTTTCAAGCGTTAAAAGATTCATTAAAATACTTAAATTGTGAGATTTTAACTCAAAGAGAATTTTTATATTTGTTTGGTATAAAGGAAAGAGCGCAAGCTTTAATGAAAAATGCAAGTAATGAACAGAAGAATAAGATCTTCAGTGAATTTTTAAGGTTAACTGAAAATATGGGTACTCTCTTTAAGGTAATGCTGATTCACCATTTGTAGTCTTGTGTAGTTCTTATGTTAAACATACAAATACTAAAAAATTTACAGAATAAAAAAGGTAAAAGAAACGTATCTGTTCAGCAGAGTAGCAAAATAAGATAGACAGATAAGACTATCATAGGAACAAATAGGTGTCATGCAAGTAGCTGACACTGGCATGACAACAAAAAAGTTACTCAAATGACACCCTTTTGATGCACAATTTTTGGTGCATCACGTACTGATTTTCATCCAAGACGATGTCATGCAAGTAGCTGACACTGGCATCCAGCCTTTTCGCGCAAAAAACGTTGTAAAGTGTTTACCAACTTAGCTGGATCCCAGCTGGAATAACACTTGGTTATGCAAGAAATCTATTGTCAAAAAAATTACTTCCGCATATTTTGAATCTGATTATAATGACAATTAGAGATATTTTAAGAGCTCAAAATCTATCTTTGTCTGCAGACTTTCAGTTAACTTTTCAATAAAAAACGTAGCGTATCTTTTTCAGCGTATACACACGTCTGTCATATGTGCGCTGCATTTTTTTCTAATCTTTTTATACAGGAGGATTTTATGTCCAGAATTCCAGATACTTGACCTTTACTTTAGCTAATAACAGGCGCCTGTGATTTTTATAAAGAAAGTCTAGGAAATAACTAAAAACTGTTTCCAGGCATAAATTTGCCATGTATACCTAAAAAGTAATTATATTAGCATAATATTCATACTTATATGCCAATATTAATATTCTTTGAATGGAATACGAAATTAATGTTGAAAAAATATGTACCAAAAAATTTATGTGGGATCTATGCCGAAGCTCAAATTGCATGACACCATTTATTTTTATGGTTTTGTCTATTTTATTTTGCCACTCTGCTAAACGGATACATTTAATTCCATTTTTATCGAGCAGATAATTGTCATATATTAGCTTAGTTCTCCTGTTATACTTAAATATAAATCAGCATAGCCCTAATTTTTTATATATTTTACTTCTTTCTCTATATTTAATAATAGGCTTGAAAATAAATGGTAAACCTATAATTGTTAAGCTTAGAGCTAGGATTGAAAGTACACAAAAGGCTTTGTGTTTACTATGTAGCTCTTTCAAGTAAAGCATCAAAAACCTACAAAATTTTTTGTAATTTTCTTCAATATTTTTTTTGCTATGAGCCTTGTCAATAAACATATCTATTGCAGTATAATCATTACTACAATTAATTGCCCCTTTTTCTATTAATAGCTGAGCTATATCAAAATAATCCTTTTGAATAGTAAGATGCAGAGGTGTAAAACCTTGTTGATCACAAATATTCATATTGGCTTTTACTGCTAACAACATTCTTACAATTTCTACATGGCCTTTTTTAGCTGCAAGTAGCAGAGGAGTTCTGTTGCATCTAGTGACGGCATTAACGTTTACCTTAAGCTCCAATAAGAACTTAACTGCTTTAGTATCACCATTATAGCTAGCTTTATGTAACCTGGTGTTACCGCTACAATCTTGGTCATCTGCTTCTATTCCCTTTGAAACAAGAAATGTTACCATTTGCCTATTATTATTCTTAATAGCGCAATCCAGTGCATCAAAACCATGTTTATTTTTTGTGCAAATAAACTCTTTTAACTTAGCTTTTGCTTGCTTTACAATAAGCTTTACCAGTTGCATTTTGTTGTTATATGCTGCTAGAAAAAGCGTAGTATTATTTTCTGCATCTTTTGCTTCTATGTTTGCACCTTTCTTTATCAGATATTCTATAATCTCTGCTCTACTTTCATAATGTGTAGTACATTGATAAATGGTCAAAAATAAAGGAGTACGAAAGTTGTTATCTTCACATTCAAGATTTGCTCCGCTATCAATTAAAATCTGGACGCTCTTTTTAGAACCGTATAATGAAGCTATGTGAAGAGGAGTATAGCCTTTCTCAGCATCTTTTTCATTAATTTTTGCGCCTTTTGTTATTAAAAAATCCATTAATTCTGTGTCATCTTGTAGTGTAGCAAGGTGAAGTGGAGTAAATCCATTTTTATCTCTAGAATTAATTGTCAGTTGATTAACAAGAAGTTTAGCAATTTTTTTGTGTCCATGCATAATAGCATAATGCAGTGGATTTCTATTTTCGTTGTCCACAACATTAAAGTCAGCTTCGTGCTCTAATAATGATTTTACTCCAACTAAATCGCCTTCTTTTGTAAACTTATGCAAGAGAGTGACTCCGCTTACATCTTTTGAGTTAATATCAAATCCACTTTCTACCAATTGATGTATGTCTTCCTCACACGCCATACCATTTTAATTAAACCCTTTTCGCATTAACAATACTCCCACTTAATTAAGTTTGAATGAATCTGTAAAAGATATATCACAATTTATTGAAGTTACTAAATTCCGATATATTAAAGTCCACAATTTCCTGAATATAGAAATATTTATTTTTATACATTTGCCCTATTTCTTGTCATCCCAGTACATTCTTTTTTGTCATCCCCAAGTAGCCCCATTTCACACTACTTTCATCCCAGTGCCCAGACACCAGCCTTTCTTACCAACAAAAACTTAGCATAACTTTTGTTCTCAAAAAATTTCTGGATTCCAGTGTCAAGCACTGATCTTCAATCTCCGTACATCTCTGCGTCACGCACTGAAATGACACCCTGAAGCTTTAGCTATAAATATTAAGCAAGCAAAAAAAGGCAAAAGAAGCCTCATGGAGATAGTTGCTCCACTCTTTTTACTTGATGCTGCTCAAGCAGGTCACTTGGATGTAGTAAAATACTTAGTAGAAATAGCAAACGCAGGTGTTAATTATGTAGTTAGTACTCTTAGTCTACCTCATTTTGACTATGAAAAAACTGCTCTTGGAAAAACTGCTCTAATGTTTGCTGCTAAAAGTAGTCATTTTGTATAGTTTTATCCAACTCAGACGTAGTTTAACCCTAGATTAACTAATTTATCCTTTGCAATTGTAATAAGGTCTATAAACTACTGCAAATCCAAATTTCTATTTGATCTTACATTCTTATTGTAATAACCTCTATGGATCACACAGCATTAGTCGTGTATCTGAACAGATACTTTTGTACATGAATCAGCTTTATGTGTATCAACTCTGTCTACTTCAAGTTTCCAGCAAAACTACTTTCTAATGTATTGCTTTCAATCAAGTTCTTTGTTAAGCTCACTGTTAGTGGATGTTCAATTATCTTAACATAAAAATCAAGGCAGCTTTAGGTATAAATACGAGTAACTCGTATAAGTAAAGAGGCTATAAGAAGTTTCTTACCATTCTATTCAAACGGGTTTTAAACTTTTGAAATGTCATGACATTGTTGATACGTTTGTCAAGAAACGACAGGGTATCTGCAAAATCTTCTGAATAATCATTGATAAAAAAAAGTATCGTACTTAAGTACACTCCAGCTAATATTGCTCTTTTTGTATAGTAGTTAAAATCTGTTGATTGATCATGAATGCCATACCAAATCGCGCTAACAGTTCTGTACAAGAGTTTACTAGAAAAATATGTATTTTGGGGTAATATAGAGAATGATAAAACATTTTTTAAAAACTCTCTGTAATTTTGTAACTTAGCATAGTTTGAAAGGCGTATTTGGACAGCTAACTTTATCCGCTCTCTTACCTTCATATCTTCTAAATTGGAATTCCAAAGTTCAGTTTCTATTGAGCTATTTAAGTCCTCTGCTATGTACTCCAAAGCACTATATATTCCATTTTGAAATTTACAAAAACTATTGGCTAGGTTAAGGTTCGTGCACACTTTCAATAAGGTTGCATCACTTATTCCTTCAAATGGAATAACCTTAATCAGCTCATCTACTATTAACTTTTGTTCCATACAATACTATACTAAACATCACATATAATTGTACCTGAGATTTTCAAACATTCTGCAAAATGCTTCACCGCGCTCTTCAAAATTTTTCCACTGATCAAAAGAAGAACATGCAGGAGAAAGTAATATCGCTACTTCTTCTTTGCTATTTATGGCCTCTTCAAAAGCCAGTTTAAATGCGTTTTCTAGATTATAGCACTTCATATAATCTATTTTGTTCTCCATAATGTTTGCAAAAACTTCAGTTGATTCTCCAATAAGAAAAGCTTTTCTAATCTTGGTGAAATGCTTGCTTAATGATTCTATTCCGCCTTTTTTGCTTTTTCCGCCAACAATCCAATATATGTTTTTATAAGATAAAATTGCCTTTTCGGTCGATTCTGCATTGGTTGCTTTGCTATCGTTGATAAAAAGTACATTATGTATTTTGCCAAGAAATTCATTTCTGTGTCTTAGCCCTGGAAAGGATTTGATTTCATTGACAATAGTGCTGCTATCTACTCCAAGTAACTTGCACACAGCGTGTGCAGCTACTATATTTTCTACATTGGATACTAGGTTTACTTTCATATCACTCATTGATAAGTTGTGATTCTCTAATTTTATCGAGATCTCCTGAATCTCAGCACTCCTTTTGTCATCCAAGTAGCTGACACTGGGATCCAGATAATTTCGATCTATACCAGTAATCTGTTCACTATAATCAAGCAAATTGTTATCTGCCAATGATATTAGATCTCTTGCACTACCCTCTATCATCTGAGTAGTTGGCAATGGTTTTTCTTTTCTGGTCATGCGCTGGAATGACACCAGGGAATATGTTACTGAAATTGGAATTTTGTTCCCAGTGAATTTATTGAATACATCAGCGGTAATTTTGTTATCACATCCTATCACGGCAATCTTGCTACTGTTTATCAGTTTTAATTTAGTTGCTATGTAGTTATTCATACTTCCATGTCTATCTATGTGGTCTGGTGTGATGTTGAGCAATACAGAAATGTCTACATTAATTTTATTTATTAGCTCCAATTGAAAAGAGGAGAATTCAATTACATAAATTTCTGCATCTCTTTCTAAATCCAAAATAGGCACACCTAAATTCCCGCCAATAGCTACTTTTTTCCCTGTGGATTTTAATATGTGCCCTATTAGTGACGTGGTGGTTGATTTGCCATTTGTTCCGGTGATGCCTACAACCTTCTGGCTTGTAGTTTTCGTTTCGAGAAATAGCTCAATGTCTGATTTTATTTTGCAGTCAAAGCTTCTTGCAAGTTTTACTACCCAATGCGTTGGTATTGGCACTCCAGGGCTCAAAATTAGTGTGCTTATCTCATGCCAATTATACTCATTGGGATGAGTATAGTTACACTCTTTATATATCTTTTTTGCATTTGCTATTTGCTCTTTATTATCATCCCATGCATATATTTTTGCACTGCTTTTTGTTAGAGCATTAATAACGGACAAACCAGTTTTACCAAGGCCGAAAACCGCAACACTTTGATTTTTGTATTTGTTTAGTTGCACTTCTAGATAACTTATGCGAACCATTTTATAAAGATATAATACAAATTATAATGACTTCTTCCATAGTTTTTGGCAGTGCTTAACTTTATTGTCACAACCTTAGCCAATAGAAAACTCCTTGACACATTTTGCCAACTCCCTTACCATGACAATAAGAGTATTTATCCTTTAGAATTAATTAAGAGAAAGTTTTTTCTCGACTTGTTGTATAATTTGATAAAAGTGATCAAAATCTAAGCTTGCACTACCAATTAAAACTCCTAATAGATTTGGAATACTGAGCAAGTTTCCTATATTTTCTGAGCTGACTGAGCCACCATATATAATGTGTTTTTTACCAGTACACAATTTTATTATCTCTATCACCTCAGCAATTGCGTCATTATTTGGCACATTTCCTGTTCCTATTGCCCATATCGGTTCGTATGCTATGGTATATTCACCTTGTGTTGGCAAACGGTTTTTGCATTGATATTCTATTACTTCTTTTGTTTTTTTATTTTTATAATCTTCTGAGTTTTCACCTACACAGATGATTGGGTGTAATCCTGATTCTATTGCTGTTTTCGATTTAAGTTTTATTTCACTATCTTTTTCATGAGCCCTTTCAGAATGTCCAAGTATTACGTAACTACATCCTAGTTCCTTCAACATTTCTGCACTAATTTCACCTGTGTAAGAACCGAACTCTTTATGATGACAATTCTGTCCTCCTATTTTAATATTATTGTTCAACTCTATACTGCTTGGAAATGATGTAAAAGGAGGGCAAATTACTAATTTAGAGGTAATTTCGTTGCTCTTGTTGTTAAGTTTGCCTATAAAGTTAACAAATGAAGAACGTGTTCCATTCATTTTCCAATTTGCTACTATTAAAAAGGACATCAACTTTACTTGTATGGATAAGAGTGCCGGCTGTCGGACTTGAACTGACAACCTACTGATTACAAGTCAGTTGCTCTACCAATTGAGCTAAGCCGGCATTAAATACACTGACAATATACAATTATTGATGAATTTTCGTCAACTAATTTTTAAAATACTGCATACTAAGATCATATGAAAAAATTTTCACTGAAGCCAAAAAAGAGTCTAGGACAAAATTTTATTTTATCGAATGAGATAACAAAAAGAATAGTTGCTTTAGCTGGTAGCCTGAAAGATTTTAATGTTATTGAAATTGGTCCTGGGTATGGTGCGTTAACAAGAGAAATATTGGCGTATAATCCAAAGTTTCTACTTTCTATAGAAAAAGATAGTAGTTTAGTGAAACATCACGAACAATTGCTAAATGAGCATCAGGGAAAATATAGAATTATAGAAGCAGATGCACTTAATGTTGTAGAAAAAGAGCTGGTAGAATGTCCAGTCAAAGTCATTGCTAACTTGCCTTACAATATCTCAGTAGCGTTATTTTTAAAGTGGTTAAATAATATAAAATTTTTTACGAATTTGACGTTAATGTTCCAAAAGGAGGTAGCAGAGCGTATTACAGCAGAACCTAATTCTAAAGATTATGGTTCCCTATCAGTGCTAAGCCAGTTACTATGCGACATAAAAAAGGAATTTGATATTGAACCTAAGGAATTTTTTCCAAGACCAAAAGTATATTCTTCAGTAATTACAGTAAAACCTTTACCCACTCCAAGATTTGCAGTAAATTTAGAAACCTGAACAAAGCTAACACGTGCTGTGTTCGCTCAAAGAAGAAAGATGCTGAGAAATAGCTTGCAAAGTATAACTAGTGATGTCTCAACTACTCTTGAGAATGCTAAACTGAGTGGAGACGAACGTCCAGAAAGCTTAACTATTGAGCAGTTCTGTTTGCTAGCAAATAATGTAATTTTGCGATAAATATATTAGGAGCTACATACCTCTTCTATCCTATTTTGATCTAAAAATAGCTGGATCCAGGCTAATTTTGCAAAAGCTCTATTGCAATTTCATTAATTGGCGTATAAGCTTTAAATAAAGCATATGAAAAAAATGGAAGCTTGTTATTCGTTTGACGATGTACTTCTCTTACCGGCCTATTCTGATGTATTGCCTCGTGATGCAGACACAAGAACTTATCTAACAAATAATATAGAACTAAATATCCCTCTCATATCCTCTGCAATGGACACTGTCACTGAATCAGGCTTTGCAATAGCTATTGCCCAACATGGTGGAATAGGTTGCATACATAAGAATTTATCAATAGATGAACAAGTGTTAGAAGTAAGAAGGGTGAAAAAATATGAAAGCTGGATCGTGTATAACCCAATTACAATTTCCCCAGATAAAACAGTTGCAGAAGCAGTTTCATTAATGAGAGAGTATAATTATTCCGGCATTCCTGTAGTTGATCAACGCAAGTTAGTGGGAATTTTAACTAATCGAGATGTGAGGTTTATTGAAGACCAGAACATGAATATAAAAGTTTCCGAGGTAATGACAAAAGATAAGTTAGTAACAGTTCGAGAGCAGGCAGTAAACAGCGCCTCAGCAATGAAATTGTTGCATGCAAATAGAATAGAGAAGCTTTTGGTTGTTGATGAAAATTCTTGTTGCATAGGTCTAATCACAGTTAAAGACATCGAAAAATACAATAGATATCCAAATTCATGTAAAGACAGTAAAGGTCGACTCAGAGTTGCCGCTGCAATTGGTACTGGTAAAAAAGACGGTATAGAAAGATGTGAAGCTTTGATCGAAGAAGAAGTTGATGTGGTTATTGTAGATACCGCTCACGGTCATTCCCAGAACGTTATCAGTACTATTAAGGAAATAAAAAAGATGTATCCGAATACTCAATTAATCGGCGGAAATATCACAACAACAGAGGCTGCTGAAGCGTTGATTGATGCTGGTGTTGATACAGTGAAAGTTGGAATAGGGCCAGGATCAATTTGTACTACCAGAATAGTTACAGGCGTTGGTATGCCACAATTCTCTGCGATCAAGAATATTGCAGAGGTTTGTAAAACAAAAAACGTCAGACTAATTGCTGATGGTGGAATAAAATATTCGGGAGATGTTGCAAAAGCTATTGCAGCTGGTGCTGATACTGTGATGATAGGTTCAATCTTTGCTGGTACTGAGGAAAGCCCAGGTGAGATTATCATGTATAAGGGTAGAGCATATAAGGAATATCGAGGAATGGGATCTATTAGTGCAATGAAACGAGGGTCAGCTAGCCGTTATTTTCAAGATTCAAAACTCGATTTAGTCCCACAAGGAGTAGAAGCAAGAGTTCCTTTTAAAGGTCCAGCTTCAGGAGTGATCTGTCAGTTAATTGGTGGGTTGCAAGCTGCAATGGGTTACACTGGCAACCGTAATATAGAAGAGATGAAAAAAAACTGCAAATTTGTCACTATTACTTCATCAGGGTTAAGAGAAAGTCATGCTCATGATATAATCATTACACAGGAAGCTCCAAATTACGCTTACCAAGCATCTAATTTATCATCTGATTCAGAGTAAATACAATCCCCTTTTGAGCATACGCGTCAAGTTAAGGAAATAAAGGTATGAAAGAGATAGAATAATAAGGTATAAGTTCTCCCAGATATACTTTTAGTGAGAGAACCAATGAATAAAATAACTTGCTTATCAAAAAAGCTCAAAGAATTTTTTAATGAAAAAGCAGAGAAAATCTCAATTACAACAAGGTTTATAAAAAGAAAGAGAAAGCTAAAAGGTTCATCATTCGTAAAAGCCATGGTCTTGGGTAATATAGGAGTTGATAATTGTAGCGTAGAAACAATGTGTCAATTACTAAACGAGGACTCGATAGATATAACAAAACAAGGTTTGGATTTTAGATTTACTGAAGAAGCAGTGGAATTTATGAAAAGGATGTATAATGAATCTGTGATTCTCTTTAAAAATATCTTGCAAGTTGATTGCAAAATCTTACAGCAATTTAATAGTGTTAAATTATTGGACAGTAGCTATATTACTCTACCTAACAGTATGGAAGAGATGTATAAAGGTTATGGTACTAGCTACAGTGGCTATGAAAGCAATACTAAGTCTGGAATAAAGTTACAATTAGTTTTCGACTACATGAATCAGATAATAGACCAACTTAATTTAACGGAGGGGGTAAGATCAGACCAGGGATATAGGAAACATTTAAGTAATATATTAAGCAATGATTTGCTAATATCTGATCTCGGTTATTTTGTGCCAAGTTCTTTTAAACAAATCAATGAAATAGGAGCTTATTTCATAAGTCGTTATAAATCTGATACCAACATATATGATGTAGAAACAAATCAAAAAATGGAGTTATTAGAATGTTTAGAGGATAAGTTATTTTTAGAAAACGAGGTATTGTTAGGAAAAGAAGCAAAAATTAGAGTAAGAATTATATGTCAGAAACTAACTGAAGAACAGTCTATGGCCAGAAGAAGGAAAGCTAATAGATTAGCAAGATCGCAGGGATATACATCCTCTAAAAGAAATCAAAAATTGTTGAACTGGTCAATATTTATAACTAATGTTCCAGAAAATAAAATTAGTGCTGAGCAAGTATTAACGATTTACAGAGTAAGGTGGCAAATTGAGTTATTATTTAAATTGTATAAAAGCTATATCAGGCTTGATAAGCTAAAAGGAAAGCCATGCAGAGTATTATGTGAACTATATGCTAAATTGTGCGCAATTCTTATATTTCACGGCATAGTTGGTTGCACAGAAGTGAAAAAGAATACAGAACTTAGCTTAACAAAGGCATTTATTGAGCTAAAAAGGCGGGTTAGAGAGTTATTTTTAGTATTAACCAAAATTAATAGTTTAAAAGCATTTCTTAAAAAACTCACTATAACTTGGTCGCTATTTTCATTAAAAGACAAACGTAGAAGGACTAGAGTATCCACTTTAACCTCTCTAAATTTGCTCACAATCTCTTAACTTGACGCGTATGGTCATTTCAACACTGGTACACAATTGTATAAACATATTAATATTAAGAGTCAAAAAGATGTCATCTAAGTGGCTGACACTGGAAAATCGATTGTAAATAAACTGACTACATAAAATTTTTGATCAAAATCAGTGCTATAAGTTGGAATAGCAACTTAAGGCAGATTGCCAGCTTAATATATTTTGATGAATCCAAATTATTTTAGCTATAAGAGAGCTTTGCTTTTTTGCTCTATTAGAATTGGCTTACTTTTAGTGATTCATGGAGTTAAAAAAGTCAGCATTGCTCTTTGTTAAAAGTAATTTGTCACGTAAAAACTCCATTGCTTCAACAGATCCCATAGGGTTAAGTATCCTACGCAATACCCATATTTTATTTAGTATGGCCTTATCAACTAATAGCTCTTCCTTCCTTGTTCCGGATTTGGTAATATCAATAGCAGGGAATATACGTTTATCAGCAAGTTTTCTATCTAGTATAATTTCAGCATTACCTGTGCCTTTAAACTCTTCAAAAATAACATCATCCATTTTTGAACCAGTTTCTATAAGGGCTGTAGCGATGATTGTCAAAGAACCACCATTTTCAATATTACGAGCTGCTCCAAAAAAGCGTTTTGGTCTTTGCAGCGCATTTGAATCTACACCACCGGTTAGAACCTTTCCAGACGAAGGAATAACTGCATTATAAGCACGTGCAAGGCGAGTTATAGAATCAAGCAAAATCACTACATCTTTTTTGTGTTCAACCATTCTTTTAGCTTTTTCTATTACTATTTCAGCAAGTTGGACATGACGGTAGGCAGGCTCATCAAATGTAGAGCTTACCACTTCACCCTTTACAGAGCGTATCATATCTGTCACCTCTTCGGGTCTTTCATCTATAAGTAATACTATTAGTTCTATTTCAGGATGATTTGTAGCTATAGAGTGAGCCATTTGCTGAAGCAATATCGTTTTTCCTGTACGAGGTGGAGCAACTATCAATGCTCTTTGTCCTTTTCCAAGAGGTGTAACTATATCTACAGCACGCATGTTTATATCTTTTTTATTATCTCCGCTACTGTTGTTTTCAAGGATGAGGCTTTTTTCAGGATAAAGTGGAAGCAAATTATCAAAATGTACGTACTTTCTTAATTCACTGATTTCAGTAGAGTTTATACTGTGAACCTTAGTTAAAGTAAAATATCTTTCCTTATCACCAGGTGGCCTTATTTCTCCACATGCCATATCTCCTGTACGTAAATTAAACTTCTTTATTTGGCCATTGGAAATATAAACATCATCGGTACTTGGAGCATAATTTGCACTTGATGAACGTAAGAAACCAAAACCATCAGGCAATATTTCCACTACTCCACTTCCTGTGGTTATGCCTCCTTCTTCACTCATTTTCTTCATTAAACTGAATATCATTTCCTGTTTTAGCATCCTGCCATTGCCTTTACCACTAGTTGAAATTTTTCTTTCTTCAGCTAGCTCTAACAATTCTTCTGCTGTTTTCTCTTTCAATTCGCTCAGGTCCAACGTTTTCTTGTTTTTTTCAGCACCTTCACTGGTAATTTGTTTTACTGCGTCAGCATTATGAATTTGTTCGCTTTTTTCAGGTTGACCTACAACCTCTCCTTTTGCTAAGACATCTTCATTGATTGTTGTCATAATCCTCCAAAAATTTTAATTGATGCTTACTAACCTAAAATGTGAGTATAAAACAATAAATTAGGCTGAGCTAGTTTTTAGTGCGTATTTAGACTTAATTATTATTAAACTAGATACTTTACTCATATTATACTGATAAAAACTAACAAGTCAAGTCAATTTAATATTAACAAAGTACAAGAATTTGAGAATCATCAATAGCTATTATTTATATTTTTTAATCTTTGTTTCTTCTCTTCTTCTACTTTCGCTTTTTCTACTTCCGCTTCTAAATTTTCCTGGCTACATAAACCAAGTAGTACAGGATCTTGAGGTTTGATATTGAGTATGTTATGATGAGATCTATTTCTTACCTGCTCAACTGTGTAATTTGTTGTACCAACTAGCTTAGCTATCACATTATTGTTCAAGATAGGAAATTTTTTTACCAAATAATAAATCGCATTAGGTTTATCTCTACGCCTTGCTGTGGAAGCAAAGGCAAGAAAGCTAATCGTCTTTGCACTTTTTTTCATATTTTTTATAATCAAATTTGGTACACGATTTGGATTTTTTTTGCAATTATCGATTTCTTTTTCAGTAATTATTTCAGAAATAATAGGGTCATACTTTTCAACTTCTATTTCCTCATCAGCTATGTCTTGTACTTTTCCAAGGGATAACTTGCAACATTGTGCTATTTGATCAAAAGTTAAGCTAGTGTTATCAACCAACCAAGCGGCTACTTGCATGAGAAATTGTTCATTTCTATCTTTATTGTCTTTAGAAGATTCCATTGACATCGAAAAAACATCTCCCATTTTAATATTCCTTTACTGTTATAGAAATAAAATATAAACCATTAAAACTAAAAAAGCATTAACTTTGTCATCCAATGGCTTTTTGGTTTATATTTCTTATCTCTTAGAACCTGTTCATAATCTTTTGAGGAGGAAAGAAGTAAAAGCAAATTTGTAGGCTAGTATTAAGTTTACGCTCGCAATTTTTCCAAAGTCGCCTACATTTTTCCAACCAGGCAAAAGATCTCTCACGTTAGCTAGTTGTTACTCTCTAATCCTGAAAATTGGCGTTCTATACTGTCTTAAACGTTTTATAAGCTCGTTTCAGCTTATGTAGGTAAAAACCTAGAAATATTGTGAAGACATAAGGTGCACGTAGTGCAAAAAATTAAAAATAAGACGCCAACTGTATAATACTTTTGTCGTTTAATCTGCACAGATTGAAGATAATAAAATACCTTCAGTCTTATGATAAGGAAAATGGAAAAATGTGTAAAGTAATCTTTTTCACCTCTGTGAGCTACTTGAATTAAAAAAGAAGAGATACTAACCTCTTGCATTCAAACTCACATAAATCATGAATTATGCATGTTTCACACAAAGGTTTTTGTGCCTTGCAAATGTATCTACCGTGTAAAACTAGCCAATGATGAGCATAAAGCAGGTATTTTTTTGGAACCACATTCAAAAGAGATTGCTCTGTTTTAAATATATCTTTTTCTTTCACAAGCCCAACTCTATTGCTTACTCTAAAAACATGAGTATCAATTGCCAATGTTGGAATACCAAGCCCTGAATTTAAGAACACATTAGCGCTCTTTCTCCCAACCCCTGGTAAAGATACCAAATCATCGAAATTAGTAGGCACTTTGCTATTGTACCTCTCAATCAATATTTTGCTGAGCCCGATTATATTTTTTGCTTTGGAATTATATAAACCAATTGTAAGTTAAAAACATGATATAAATGAAGTAAGAGGGAAGATAACTCTACTCACTATAGGAATAGAGTTATCACGGGCGTGTGCGACCGAAAACCAATTGGTATTACAACCGTTTGTATCAAGGTACACTAGCCCTATCTCTCGATACGTTTGAATAGTTGTTTGGGAAATATATATACGCCCGTTTACAATCTTAAATTAACTAAAACTATCGAGATTTATTATGGTTACATCTTATCAAAATTTTATTGGCATTGACATCGGAAAATTTAAAAATGTTGCTGCAGTTTACAACCAAAATAACATTATCAAGTTCGACAATAATGCTGATGGTTGGCAACTGTTGTTTAAAAAGTTTTCAGATATTCTACCTAATTCTTTGGTAACTTTAGAAAATACAGGCAAATATGAGCTTGGTTTATCACATTTTCTTGTTGGCAAGAATATTGCAGTACATCAAGCAAATACTCGAAAAGTAAAAAGTTTTATCTTGTCTCACGGAACTTTAGCAAAGTCTGATAAATCAGATGCGATGGCTCTTGCTCAATACGGATGTGAACGCCATAAAACTCTCTCTCTATTTGTACCTACTTCAAAAGAACAATCAACTCTAGCTGCACTGTGTCAACGTCGTGATGACATTACGCAAATGAGAACTCAGGAAAAGTGTAGACTGGAAGCTCCTGAAAATGACCATATAAAGGAAAGTTGCCAGAAGACCATTGAATTTTTCAATAATCAAATAAACGAACTCAATGACACTATACAAAAAATTATTGATGAAAGCCATGAGCTACAACAACGTCAAAAAATCCTTAAAACAGTTCCTGGAATAGGCAAAAAGTTATCACAAGATTTTTTGTGTTTAATGCCAGAGCTTGGCTACTTAAGTAGAAAAGAAGTAGCAAGTCTTGCCGGAGTAGCACCTCATCCTAAGGAAAGTGGTAAAGCTGTTGGTTACCGAAGGATTATGGGCGGTAGAAGTAATGTTCGTTCAAAGCTCTTCATATCAGCCATAGCTGTTACAAAGTCAAAATCTGTACTTGGTGCCTTTTATTCTAAGCTTGTTGAAAGTGGTAAGAAGAAGATGGTGGCTATAACAGCTCTTATGCGTAAAATTATAGTAATTGCTAATGCAAGACTTAAAGCAGCAATTGCTTCACACAGTAGCAACTGACAATGAATATTGTGAATAAGTACGTCCACACAAACTTAAAGTACTTATTCACATATTCATTGGCTTAAGCAGGCAATAGCTGTTTGACATAAAATTCTATTCCTATGACGAATGGATTTTTATTACCTACATGATTGGATCAAGTTGCAAAATTACACAATAAAAAATTTTTTAAAAAACATAGTTGATACTGCTTATGTATTTTCTCAGCTCACTTTGCCCAAGATTCAACATTTTTTCTGGCGTATCAGCGATACTAAATAGCTCCTTTGTAATTTTATTAACACTTATATCGGTCGTCCGCGCTGACAGAACTATTGCAACTAATAACGTAAAATGATTGGTATAATTTAGCTCTATTTTTGGCGCAGGATTTGACTGTTGAAATTTTTCAAATATTAATTCTACTTTTTTTGAGTCCATGCATAGAGCTAAAAGCTTATACTATACTGTTTGCTGTGCAAATTCAATTGCTTGAGGATTAGATAGTCCTTCAGTATTAACATCAGACATATCAGTTTTTACCTCATCAAAATTCCTTTCAGCAAATTCGCTTGCCACTTCTGCAAAACACTTTCTAACAAGAGGCATAATTATCGGCATTAATAGCCTTCGTGGATCATACCGTCCTAACAGATTAGTTTCCTTTTGTACTCTATCTCTTGGATCTTCCTCTAATAAATCTTTTGCGTGCTTTTCAGCATATATTTCACAGCCTTTTGAGAAAACAGGAGCTAACATTTCAATTAATACTGCCAATAACAATAGTGAACCAAGTACAGCTCCACCAACAGTTAATCCATTAGCAATGAAATTTATTGTAACTAAATAAACAGAAAAAGCAGCTAAAGGATAGTTGATAAGAAATTTACTGCTTAGCTCGATATAGCTCATCTTACTTATGAATTCATCAATAGAAATTTCTGAATTGGCATACTTTTTCATATAATGACCTACTAATAAACGAGAGGCGTTATTAATAATGATATTAAGTGCTATGATCCACCATGAAAAATAGCAACCTATAGTAATTGTAGTTAATATAGCTAAAGGCAGAAAACTTATTTTTGGTACTAACATTAGAGCATTTTTGCGCTCTATAAATTTCAATGCTAATGTCTTTTTATCTTCTTCAATTAGGCTTCTCTTTTCTTTTAGAGGAGTAATATAATTGAATAATTGTATGCTTGGCTTTGCTATATATTGATATAACTCTTGCATTAACTTTGCACTTTGTACACTCTTCTGAGAATTATCTAAATTTGGATTTAGCAAAATCCTCTCTATTTGAGCTTGAAGTTCATTATAGCTTTTTAGGTCTTCTCCAAACGAACAATCATTTCTTTTTAGTATAGCAATCAACCCATCAAAATCTTTACCTACAGCTTCTTCCTCACTGATTTTTAGCTCGTTAAACAACTTTCTCCTATAGTGAAACTCTCTTGCCGTTAAACGTCCATTACTTTCAGCAACAACACTGACTTTAACACAAGGATTTCCTGACTCCAAAGGTTCAATGTACTTTTTTAGATCTTGATAAGCTTTATAAATCTGATCAAATCTATTTTTGTCTCCACCTTTGTCAGGATGGTTTACAAGTATCAATTTATTATATTGTTTTTCCAGAAACTTGCTAAGAGCTTGATAATCCTTACCTACAATTTGTTCAGCTTTTATCTCTAGTACGTTAAACAGATCATTATTATCATAAAACTCCTGACCAGTTAACTTAAAATGTTGACTCATTACTACACCTCACATAAATACACGATACTATTAGTATAATATATTTAATGTTTCACAAAAGCATAAAAATATCAAGCAACCACTAAGAGAAGAAACCCCCTTTCCCATTATACAAATACAACTTATCCATTCTCACCACATCAAAATTATGTTCCTCAAATTTGACTAGCAAGTTATTCACATCACTATTTGTAATTTCATTATTTGCAATGAACCTGCAGGTTATTTGGTCACTTGAAGACTTTGATCCTCCTGGCCAAATTGCAAGTCCTTTTGAGTATATTGCTATCATTTTCAGATTACTCGATTCAAATAACCTAACTATTTGATCAAAATTGTTGGATTTATCCCAGGCAAGCGTTATATCACTACCCACTAGCTTTTTAACTTTGTAATCTTGTTCGTAATTGTCTTGTACTTTATTTATTTTACTATCCGAATCACTGCTAATTATAAGCTCAGATAACGTTGTGGGTTTTTTCCCTAGATTATCTATAACAGCTTTTGCAAATTCTTTGGTACCAACTTTCTGCTTACTCCTTTTCTTCTTATATAAATCGGCAGTGTGTATTCCATCCTCCAAAGTCTTCAGCCATGCATCATAGATTAGTTTTGCAGTACTCACTTGACCAATATAGACCAACATATGTACTGCGGCATTTAAAAGACCAGAAGGATTAGCCATGTTTTTTCCTGCAATATCAGGAGCAGAACCGTGCACTGCTTCAAACATTGCATATTCATTACCTATATTGCTACTTCCTGCAAGCCCTACAGAACCTGAGGTTTGTGCCACTATGTCTGATAATATGTCGCCATATAGATTTTCAGTTACTATAACATCGAAATTCTCGGGCTCTGTAGCAACTTTTGCCATTCCAATATCAACTATATAATGTTCTATCTTTATATTTGGGTATTCTTTTGCAATACGATCAAACGCTGCATGAAAAGCGCCGTCAGTCATTTTCATTATGTTGTCTTTAGTCAGGCAAGTTACTTTTTTTCTGTTATGTTTTTTCGCATATTCAAAAGCGTACCTGCATATTTTTTCTGAACCAGATCTAGTAATAATTTTAGTGCATTGGTACGAGTCACCAGTGAGCCTATGCTCTATTCCCGTATAAACGTCCTCTTCATTTTCACGTATTACAACAACATCAAATTTATCGAATTTATTTTCTATAACAGGGTGATACGAAATGCATGGTCTAATGTTTGCATACAGCCCTAAGTTCTTTCTGAGTGCAACGTTTAAGCTTTTGTGCCCTTTACCTTGAGGGGTTGTTGTTGGAGATTTGAGTAATATCTTTGTCCTTTCGATAGATTCCCAACCACTCGGAGAAATTCCATGAGACCATTCCTTACTATAAACACGCTCCCCTATTTCAATAATATCTATTGAGATCTTTGCTTTCGCTTCACGCAATATCGACAGCACCGCTTCCATAATTTCTGGTCCGATACCATCACCATACGCAACTGTGACTGATGTTGACATAACTTCCTTAACTGTAAATGATTTAATGTTAATTCAAATAATAAAGTGGGTCAATGTTGCTAAAATAGCATATTTACGGTTATTTAATAATGAACTTTTATACTGGTTATAGCATTGCAAAATATGGAAAGTGTATGGATACTAAAATAAGTTATGCAGGGATGTTTAGGCGAGACTTCGCATCTGTAATTGATTGTGTTTTATGGGTAATAATAGCCTTTATTATATTATTTTTTCTATATTCTCTACATCATTCATCTACATCATACAACGATGCAGACAATACTTACAAGATAGTTATCCGCATGACAGTTTTTATGGTGATACTACCAATATATATAATTTTTAATATGCTAATGACAATAAGATTTGGTGGCACTCCAGGGAAATTACTGTGCGGAATATATATAAAAGATTCAAACACATTTAAAAATGTTACTCTAAAACAAGCAATAAGAAGATATTTTTTTAAGGACGGCATGTGGACTATTTGTAATTTGCTATCTTATCCTCTGCCTGATTATGTTTCTGGATGTTTTTTTATTGTACTAACCTCAGTTTTAATGTTTACAATATTCGACCAGCACAAACAAACATTTTATGACAAAATTGCAAAAACAGTAGTGGTATACTATAAACCTAGTTGATATTTTTCTTTAGTTGTTACCACCAAGGGTGTTATTCTAGCGCGTGACCCACATCTGTACGAACATTGCAATTAGCAGGTAATTTGCATAATAGAGGGTGTCATTCCAGTGCTTGACACTGGAATCCAGTTTTCCATATAATCTCATCGAAAACGTTGTAACCACTTTCTATGCTAGTGTGCTTTCATCAACCTGGATCCCAGTGTCAGCTACTTTCATGACAAGAAAAGAAGCACTGGTTTCACATGAATCTGAACAGATATCATGTTTTTCTTTAGTTTACTGCTTACAAAGTGACTTTTTTTGTTTCTGCATGAGCTAAATTAACTACCAATATCATACCTGAAGAACCCACCTGACCATTCTAGAAAATTTAACGCTGAGTACACTTTACTTTTAGCTTCTTCCACAGTGTTTCCTTCTCCTACTATATTTAGCACTCTTCCGCCATCGGAAATCCAATTACCACTTTCATCCAACTTAGTACCAGCATGAAAAACTAGCACACCAGGAATGTTTTCAATTTTATCCAATCCTTTAATTACCTCTCCTTTTTGATAATCACCAGGATAGCCTTTACTTGCAACAACTACACAAACTGTAGTTTTGTGATTAAACTCCACCATTTTTGTATTTAACTTGCCTTCTGCAACTGACAACATCAACTTTAACAAATCACAATTTGGATCAAGTCTAGGTAAAATAGATTGTATTTCCGGATCCCCAAACCTAACATTATACTCAAGAAGCTTTGGACTATCTTTGCAAATCATTAAACCAGCAAAGAGTACGCCTTTATAGGATGTTCCCATGTTAGTCAGTGCTTGAATTGTAGGATATATTATTTTTTGAATAATTTTTTGCTCCATCTCCTTACTTATAATCGAAGGTGATGAGTATGACCCCATGCCTCCAGTATTTTGTCCCTCGTTATTTTCACCAACTCTCTTGTAATCTTTTGCACACCCAAGGGTTACTACCTTCAACCCATCAATAAGAGCAAAAAAACTTACTTCCTCTCCAATTAAAAACTCTTCTATGATTATTTCTTCACCTGACTCACCAAGATTTTTCTCCACTAGCATTGAATCTATTGCTGAAAAAGCTTCATTTTCTGTGTGGCATATTATGACGCCTTTCCCTGCTGCAATTCCATTTGCTTTAATTACAAGCGGAAATTTTATTTTATTACTACGGACAAAATTTTTAGCTAACCTTTCATCAATAAAACGTTCATACTTGGCGGTCGGTATACCATATTGTTTACATAGTTCCTTCGTAAAAGACTTTGATGCCTCAAGTTTTGCAGCTGCTTGACTTGGAGCAAAAACGTTTATCCCCTCCGCAGTTAAATCATCAGCAAGGCCATTAATTATCGGCTGCTCTGGACCAATAATCACTAGCTCTATATTTTCTTTCTTGCAAAATTGTGTAACATCCACTGAATCTTGAATATCTATATTCACAAGAACTCCAAAATTCTCCATGGCCGGGCGACCAGGAGTAACATATAACTTAGTCAAGGTAGGAGACTTCTTTAAAGCCCAAAGTAAAGCATGCTCACGCCCACCAGAACCTATAACCAAAACCTTCATCTTTATTTCCTCGCTTTTCTATATGTCAAAATTATTGTTTGCTTATAACAGTATCATTACTCATGTGTCTTTGCAACACGTTTGGTATTGTAACTGACCCATCGGAATTTTGATAGTTCTCCATTATGGCAACAATTGTTCTTCCTATGGCTAAAGCTGAGCCGTTTAAAGTGTGAACGTATTTTTTTGTTTTTCTGTCAGTTTCTAAGAAGTATTTAGTGTTCATTCTTCTTGCCTGGAACGTACCGCAATTTGAGCAGCTTGATATTTCTCTGTACTTATTTTGCTCAGGTAACCATACCTCTATATCATAAGTCTTTTGTGCAGCAAAGCCCATATCACCACTACAAAGCAGCATTATTCTATACGGTAGTTCTAATTTTTTTAATATTTCCTCAGCAGCATTTGTCATGCGTTCAAGCTCATCATTTGACTGGTCTTCAGTTGTGATGCTTACTAATTCCACTTTACCAAATTGGTGTTGCCTTATCATACCTCTTGTATCTCGTCCTGCACTGCCAGCTTCTTTACGAAAACATTCTGAATATGCAGTAAAACGAATAGGCAGTTCTTTTTCTTCTATTATTTTGTCAGCAACTAAATTTGTTAAAACTACTTCACTTGTGGGAATTAATCTTAATTTATCGGTAGTTAAATATGAGTCATCAGAAAATTTTGGTAGCTGACCAACGTTATACATCGCCTCGTTTTTCACCAAGGCTGGGTGATAAACCTCAGTATAGGCAAATTCATTAACATGTGTTTCCAGCATAAAATTTATTAATGCTCGTCCAAGCTTAGCTAACTGTCCTTTTAATATTGTAAACCTTGATCCAGAAATTTTTGCTGCTTGCTCAAAATCCATCAAGCCTAACCTTTCTCCGAGTTCATAATGAAATTTTGGCATAAAACTAAATTGCCTTTTTTCTCCATATTTTCTGATTTCTACGTTGGAGCTCTCATCTTCACCTATTGGTACATTTTGTGCAGAAATATTTGGTAAGTTAGATAAAATATCCACTAACTTATTTTTTTCTGTTTGCTCCTTGAGGCTGATTGTCTCTATCTCACTTGTGATGCTTTTTGATAACTTTACTTGTTCTTCACATGGGCTTTTGTTCATTTTAAGCCTCTTTATTTCTTCCGTGACCTCGTTTCGTTGCTTATTTAAAGCTTGCAATTTAGTAGTCAGTAATCTTTTTTTATGGTCTATCTCTAATATTTCTTCTGTAGTAAATTCTTTCACCCCTCTGCTTTTTATTGCTTTTTCAAATCCTTTAGGGTTTTTGCGTATATGTTCTATATCATGCATATGTTGTGCTATTACTAACATCATTACTCTACTTCAAAAGCTTTGAATGCTCAATATTTTTACATATAAATGCTAATATTGATTTTACCTTCATAATTTGCTAGAATTGATAAACTTGAAATATAATATGTTAGCCATCATAGAAAGATACAATAAATCTAAAGAGAGTACTCACTTCACTAAACTTAAGGCTAGTGGAAGATTTGCTGTCTACGCTTTTTGTATATATTTGGCGACTACATTTACCATTGGCTGTTTGGGATTGATAATGGGATCTTTCCTCTTAACCTTACCACTTGCTATGCTCATCTCCAACCCTATAGCTTGGATCTTAATGGGAATAGTGCTTGCAGCGACATACAAGATGGTTATTGAACCTTTATTTTACTTGGTAAAAGGTTATGTTGATGAAAAAGGAACTGTAAAGGAAGAAAAGAGTCCAAAAGAGCAAAAATTCACAAGAAGTAAATCACTGGATAGTGGACTAGATACTATATCAAGACAAACAAATGATTCGGATAAGAGGGTACGTAGAAATTCCTATTCTCCATCTACAGATAGTGGTATTGCACCAGGAAGTGAACCTGCCTCAAGTAACAATAGTCGTAGAAATTCTAATGCTTCAGGAGATAGTGGTTTGGGTGGCAAAGAGTTTCATGGAGATTTACAAACTCTTATGCATCAGACAAATCTCAAAAAATATGATTACTTGTTGCGGCAGCATGATATTGCGCATATTGCAAGAGTGAAATATGGATATTCAGAATCCTCCACGAATAATGTATTTTTCTCTATTCCTGGAGATGTAAACTCATTAAATGAAAGGTTAAAAGAGTACAAAAATGAAGTAAAGCGGGAAAACTCAAAAAAAACATTTACTGCAGTTGTTAATATAGGAAATTATCATTGGGTAACATTAGTCGGTACATATGAATCAACAAATAAACAATTTAGAGCTTACTATTGTGACTCATTTGGCACTCAATTACCAAATAAGATTGATGGAACAATAAAAGATAATATAAGTCTTGCTAATGAGATTACTGCGGAATGTGTGGAGCCTTTAGACAATGAAATCGGAGATTTGATAAGGGAAAAAGAAAATAATCCAGACAATGTCATCCTTAAGGAAAAAAAAGATGATGTTCAAGAAACATTAAATTGCGCAAGAAAACACAAAAACAAATTAGTTAGTAAGCAAATTGATGGCAATTATATAGTGAGTATATTGCAGGAAACGTTGGAGATAGGAAATGATGACAACATAAGAAGCTCACCAACTAAGCAGCAAAAAGATGGCTGTAATTGTGGAGTGTTTGCTTTAGAAAATGCTCATAGGATTACGCAAATGTTCAACGAGGATAAATCATTTGATGAAATTGACAGAGAGTTATCAAAATACAAACCTAGTTCAGAACAATTGCAAAAGAAAAGAAGAGAGTTTACAAAAGCACTTATGGAGGACGAAGAGTGGAAAGAAGCTATTGCTGAAGGTGGAATTTTACATGATGCTCTACAGCAGCTTAGTCTTGAAGATAGTAAGAAAGAGGAAACACAACCTGCCACAAGTTCATTTGTGCAAGATGTTATAATAACAGCTTATAACAGTGTCAAAAATGCATTTTTTAGCAACTAGAAAGCCTGTGTCTCTCCAAGTAGGAAATCTAACTATTGATTCTCCAGTTATTTTAGCGCCAATGTCTGGAGTGACTGACTATCCATTTAGGAGTATTGTAAAGAAACTTGGTGCAAGTTTGCTAGTCTCAGAAATGATTGCAAGCAGAGCTATGATCATACAAACTCGCCAGAGCATGCAAAAAGCAAAAGTCGATGAACTAACCGCTGTACAACTTGCTGGTTGTGAGCCTGATGTTATGGCGGAAGCTGCAAAGTTAAATGAGGGCATGGGTGCAAAAATCATAGATATAAATTTTGGTTGTCCAGTTAAAAAAGTTGTAAACGGTTACGCAGGGTCAGCACTTATGCGTGATGAAAAAAAGGCTGCTGAGATAATAGAAGCTGTAGTCAAGGCAGTGAGTGTGCCAGTTACAGTAAAAATGCGTACTGGATGGAATGACGAAAATCGTAATGCTCCGCGCTTGGCAAAAATTGCAGAAGATTTGGGAGCAAAGATGATTACTGTACATGGAAGGACAAGGGCACAGCTTTATAATGGTCAAGCAGATTGGAAATTCGTTAGAAATGTTAAAGAGCAGGTAAAAATTCCAGTTATAGTAAATGGAGATATTAAGAGTTTGAATGATGTTCAAAGTGCACTTAAAGAATCTGGAGCAGATGGAGTAATGATAGGTCGTGGTGCTTACGGCAAACCTTGGCTGATTAATCAAGCAATAAACTTTTTGAGTGGAAATAAAGTTTCTGAGCCAACAGCCTCAGAGAGATTAAGCATAATACTCAAGCATTATGACAGTATTCTTGAGTACTATGGAAGCGATACAGGAATAAAGATGGCCCGCAAACATATAGGATGGTACAGTAGCGGGCTTCAAAACTCATCTGAATTTCGTGTAAGAGTAAATAACATAATAGACAGCACAGAGGTGAAAGAAAATATAATTGATTTTTTTAGTTAAAAACAGATTAAACATACTACCTCATTAGCTATATTCAACTTGACTGATCATAGTGCGATACCACCACACTCTCTTCTTCATCAGAATGTAATTGATAACTATTATCACTCAGCAATTTTTCGTCATAAGTCTCAATATCAAAATATTTTTCATATTTATCTATATTTTCACAAAGCGAAAGTGCTTTCACCTTATTCATAACCAAACCCGTACCAGCAGGAATTAATCTTCCTACTATAACATTTTCTTTTAACCCACTCAAAGGATCACTCTTTCCACAAAATGCTGCTTCCGTAAGTACTTTTGTTGTTTCTTGGAAAGAGGCAGCAGAAATAAAGGAATTAGTTTCAAGGCTTGCTCTAGTAATTCCCTGCAGAATAGGAAGATAATGAGCAGGTCGTTTTCCAGAGTTATTCATAGCATCATTTTCTCTATCAATTTCCAGCCTGTCGATATTTTCTCCAATTAAGTACATAGTATCACCAGGATCGGTAATTTCTACTTTTTGTAGCATTTGCTTTAAGATCACTTCTAAATGCTTGTTATCTATGCGCACACCTTGCAATCTATAAACTTGCTGTATTTCAGAAATCATATAGTGTGCTAACGCTTCTAACCCAAGCACACGTAGAATATCATGAAGATCAGGATCGCCATCCATCAATAAATCACCTTTACGCACAAAATCACCTTCATTGACTATTACATGCTTACTTCTTGATACTAAATACTCAACTGGAGAAGCTTGCTCATCTAAAGGTTTAATTACTATACTGCGTTTTCCTCTACGGTCTTTTTCAGAGAACGTTACATAGCCATCTATTTCACTAACGATAGCATGCTCTTTAGGACGACGTGCTTCAAATAATTCTATAACCTTAGGCAAGCCACCAGTAATATCACGAGTTCTAACTGACTCTCTCGGCGTTCTTGTGATAACATCACCTGCATGAACCTTTTGGCCATCCTGTACATTAAGCACTGCACCAACTGGTATAAAGTAACATGCTTCCACACCACTTGAAAGTGTTATTACTTTTTCATTATCATCAAGCAGTGCAATACGAGGACGTAAATTAGCTACACCAGAGTGCAATTTCCAATCTTTTACTACTCTATTTGATATTCCTGTAGATTCATCCATCACTTCAGTGATTGAAATTCCATCTTTTAAATCCTGGTAAGATATTGTACCACTCTTTTCCGTAATAATAGGTAGTGTATACGGATCCCATTCCGCAACTTTATCACCAATTTTTACTAACTCACCCTCATTTACATAAAGTTTAGCACCATAAGGCACACTGTGCTTCAATTTTTCACTACCAAGGCTATCAATTAAAACGACTTCACAGGAACGGCTTATCACAATTTTATTTCCGTTTTTATCTATAATTATATTACTATTGTTTAGTTTTATTCTAGCATTAATAGAAGCTATAATATTTGAGGATTCAACACCTCTAGTCATTACCCCACCTATATGGAAAGTACGCATCGTTAACTGAGTACCTGGCTCTCCAACAGATTGAGCAGCGATAACACCAACTGCTTCACCTATTGAAACAATTTTACCAGTTGCAAGGTCTCTTCCATAACACAAAGAACACACACCAGGACTTATTTCACAAGTTAAAGGCGATCTAATTTTTATAGCATCAAGACCTGCAATGTTGATTTGCTTTACTTTATCTTCATCAATTAGTTCTCCTGCTTTTAATAATAACTCTTTGGTTACTGGGTTATATATATCATTTGCAGCTGTTCTACCCAGTACAACACTCTCTAGAGATGCAACTATAGTACTACCTTCAACTATAGCTCTTACAATAAGGCCATTTTTCGTTTTACAGTCATGTTTTGTAACTATGCAATTTTGAGATACATCAACCAAGCGACGAGTTAAGTATCCAGAGTTTGCAGTTTTAAGTGCAGTATCAGCTAAACCTTTACGCGCACCGTGAGTAGAATTAAAGTATTCAAATACATTTAATCCTTCGCGAAAATTAGAAATTATAGGTGTTTCTATAATTTCACCAGAAGGTTTGGTCATTAACCCTCGCATTCCTGCTAACTGCTTCATCTGGGAAGTAGAACCTCTTGCACCGGAGCTAACCATCATATATATTGAATTGTACTTACTATTTTCATCATACAGAGATATCGCTTTTAACATATCATTCGCTATTATATCTGTGCACTTAGACCACTCATCTATAACTTTATTATACCTCTCACTTTTAGTGATTAGTCCGTCTTGATACTGTGCAGAAAATTTCTTAATTTCACCCCTTGTATAATCAACGTGTGTAGCTTTAGTTTCAGGTATGACCATATCGCAACGACTAAAAGAAGTACCGGAAAATGTAGCATACTCAAAGCCAAGTGTCATCAATTTATCAGAAAATACCACTGTAGCACTTTGACCGCAGCTACGATATACTAAATCAACAATGCTAGTTATTTCCTTAACTGTTAATACCTGATTTATTAAATCGAAGCTTAGATTCTTATGTTTAGGAAAAATCTGCCATAATATTAAACGTCCAGGAGTTGTAAAAATAGTTTTATACTGAATGTTTCCATCGCTATTGATGTATTCCATTTTGTACTTTATATGAGAATGAATATGTAGAGTACCGTTGTTTAAGGAATGCTCAACTTCACAAAAGGCACAGAAAAGTGGTAAATCATCCTCCTTAAGTTGCTGTAAAGTTAGGTAGTATATACCAAGCACTATATCTTTACTAGGAACTATAATCGGTCTTCCATTAGAAGGACTTAAAACGTTATTAATTGACATCATCAACACTCTAGCTTCAAGTTGAGCTTCCAATGAAATTGGCACATGTACCGCCATTTGATCACCATCAAAGTCAGCGTTAAATGCTGTACAAACAAGTGGATGAAGCTGTATTGCTTTACCTTCAATAAGGACTGGCTCAAAAGCCTGAATACCAAGCCTATGTAGCGTAGGCGCTCTATTTAGCAAAACAGGATGCTCTTTTATTACTTCTTCAAGCATATCCCAGACTTCTGGCTTTTCTGCTCTTATTAACTTACTAGCAAATTTAATAGTTGGAGCCATTCCATATATTTTAAGCCTTGAGTAAACAAAAGGTTTGAATAACTCAAGAGCCATTCTTTTCGGTAATCCACACTGATTTAGTTTCAAAGTTGGACCAACAACTATTACAGAACGTCCAGAGTAATCTACCCTTTTTCCTAAAAGATTCTGACGGAAACGACCTTGCTTTCCTTTCAGCATATCGCTAATAGACTTTTTATATCCAGTAGCGCCAGCTTTATTTACCAGAGCATTACGACGACTATTATCAAAAAGAGAATCAACTGCCTCTTGTAACATTCTTTTCTCATTACGAATCATAATCTCAGGAGGATTTAAACTTAACAATTTTCTCAATCTATTATTTCTATTAATAATAGTTCTATAATGATGATTTAAATCAGAAACTGCAGGTCGACCACTTTCAAGGGATACCAAGGGACGCAAGTCAGGTGGTAAAATAGGTATAGCTGTAAGTATCATCCACTCAGGTCTGTTTCCAGACTTGATAAAATTTTCAACAATACGTAATCTCTTTATAATTTTCTTTCTTCTCATTTCAGAAGCAACAGACTCTAACTCCTGTCTTAAATTCTTCCTAATTTCATGTAAATCAAGGCGTATTAGCAATTCTCTTATAGCTTCAACACCTTGCATAGCTATAAAGCTATCGACCCCATAGCTATCTTTAGCTTCATTATAAGCTTTCTCACTAATAATTTCACCTTTTTCAAAAGAGGAAACAAGAGGATCTATTACAACATAATTATCACTATACAAAATACTTTCGATATCTCTAAGAGACATATCTAATAATGCTCCAATTCTTGAAGGAAGTGACTTCAAAAACCATATATGAGCAACAGGAGATGCAAGCTCTATATGACCCATTCTTTCTCTTCTTACTTTAGAAGATGTAACTTCTACTCCACATTTTTCGCATATACGGCCCCTATGTCTTCTTTTTTTGTACTTTCCACATAAACATTCATCATCATTGACAGGACCAAAAATTTTAGGACAAAATAATCCACCTTTCTCAACTTTGAATGTACGGTAGTTTGCAGTTGAAACATCTGTTATCTCTCCATAAGACATACGTTTAATACTTTCAGGGCTAGCAATGGAAATGCTAACCTCATTAAAAGATTGTGCGATATTAGTGTGAGATATATCTTCAATTACTATGTCATTTTGCTTCAAATCCACATTAAAACACAAGGAACGCAACTCTTTTATCATGACATTAAAGGATTCAGGAATTCCACATTCAAAGTTACTGTCACCTTTTATTACCGATTCATAAATCTTAACCCTGCCATTAATATCATCAGACTTCACAGTTAACATTTCCTGCAAAGTGTAAGCAGCACCATAGGCTTGCAATGCCCAACATTCCATTTCACCAAAACGCTGACCACCAAAATGAGACTTTCCTCCAAGAGGTTGTTGAGTAACCAAACTATAAGGTCCTACTGAACGCGCATGAATTTTACCATCTACTAAGTGATGCAACTTAAGCATGTACATGTAACCAACTGTAACTTTGCGATCAAACTTCTCACCCGAGCAACCATCATATAATACAACTTGCCCAGAGTTATCCAATCCAGCAAGTTCAAATAGCTTTACTATTTGTTCATCTTTTGGACCTTCAAATACAGGTGCAGTAACAGGAATGCCATCACGCAACTTATACGCAAATTCAATGAGGTGATTATCATTAATATCGCGAATGTTATTACAAATAGATAAATTACTGCCACAACTATAAACCTCAATCAGGAAGTGACGTAAACTACTGTGTGCATCTTTACAAGAGTTGAAATAATTCTCTACTAATGTAGTCAATTCATTATTTAATTCATCCTTATTAGGCGTATCTAAAATAGAAGCCGTTATTTCATCATCATTAATATCCTCAAATTTTTTATTATCAAGATATAATGCTGCAAATTTTTCAAAATCATCATCACTGAGAGATCTAATTGCCTCACAAAAAGCACGTTTGATTTTATTGATCTCATCAAGAATATTGCCTACTTTTTCTCCTAATTTTTTACAAGCCCAACCTACATGCGTTTCCAATATTTGACCTACATTCATTCGCGAAGGAACGCCAAGAGGGTTAAGAATAATATCAATAGGAGTACCATCTTCTAAATAAGGCATATCTTCTACTGGAACAACTCGAGAAATCACACCTTTATTTCCATGTCTACCAGCCATTTTATCCCCTGGCTGCAAACTATGTTTTACAGCAATAAAAACTTTTACTGACATCGACACACCTTGAGGCAGATCATAGCCTTCATGCAATTTTTCTACTTTTCGCTTAAAGTTTGCTATCGCATGTGATACTTTTTCATCAAAATCTTTTTTTAAGCTCTCAACTTGCTTAGAAATAGATTGGTTTTTCAATCCTATATCCCACCATCCCTCACGTTCAATAAAATTAATACTTTCTCGATCTTGAGAGCCAGAATTAATAAGAATTTTTCTTAATTCATCATAGAAATATTGATTAATAACATTGATTATATGGTCTCGTTCTTTCTCAAAGTCGTTTGCCTCTTTTTGTTTAATAAGAAATGCCCTTTCGTTTTCTTCTTCCCCTCTGCGTGTAAAGACCTGCACATCAATTACTATCCCTTCAATATCTGGAGATGTATATAAAGAGGAATCCACACAATCAAATGACTTTTCACCAAAAATTGTCATTAACAATTTTGTCTCAGGAGGCAATGAAAGAGAATGCTTAGGTGTAACTTTCCCCACCAAAATATAACCTGGACCAACTCTTGTACCAACCTTTACTATACCACTATCATCCAAGTGATAAAGATTTTCTTCATTAACACCGGGTATGGCACGAGTTATTTTTTCCGACCCTAAAGGAGTGTCATGTACAACACATTCAAATTCTTCTATATGAATAGAAGTAAATAGATCTTTTTTAACAACTTCACTAGAAATAATGATTGAGTCTTCAAAATTATAACCTTGCCAAGACATAAAAGCGACTAGCAAGTTTTGGCCAAGTGCCAATTCACCGTTATTAATAGCAGGACCATCAGCTATCACATCACCTTCCTTAACACAATCACCTACATGCACCAGTGGTTTCTGGTTAATACAAGTATTATGGTTAGAACGCTGAAATTTTCTTAGATGATAAATATCTACATCCAAGTAGTTAATTCCTCCTTTGTCAAAAGCACGTATAACTATAGAGTTACTATCTGAGCTGTCAACTATGCCACCACGTTTTGCTAAAACTACAGCACCAGAGCCAGAAGCTACGAAAGATTCCATGCCAGTAGCAACCAAAGGAGCAGTAGGCTTCAATAAAGGTACAGCTTGACGCTGCATATTTGAACCCATTAACGCTCTATTAGCATCATCATTTTCTAAAAATGGAATTAAAGAAGCAGCAACCGATATTACCTGCTTAGGAGATAAATCAATGTAACTTACTTGACTACTATTTACCATTACAAAGGTACCAGCATACCTACAGTATAACATATCATCAACAAAGCAGTTGTTCTCATCAAGCTTTGCGCTGGTATCGGCTATATAATATAAACCTTCATCTATAGCAGACAGATACTCAATTTGATCAGTAACAACCTTATTAACTACTTTCCTATAAGGACTTTCAATGAACCCATATTTATTAATACGAGCGTATATAGCTAAGCTGTTAATTAAGCCTATATTCTGCCCCTCAGGAGTTTCAATAGGGCAAATTCTTCCGTAATGAGTTGGATGAACATCACGCACTTCAAATCCCGCCCTCTCTCTTGTTAAACCACCAGGACCTAACGCTGACAACCTTCTTTTATGTGTTATTTCAGATAATGGATTAGTCTGATCCATAAATTGAGATAATTGGGAAGAGTTGAAAAAATCTCTTAAGACATTGGTTAACACTTTTGGATTTATAAAATCAGATGGAGAGACTTTATCTAAACTAGAAGTAGACATAGAATCAACTACTGCCCGTCCCAATTTTAATAATCCAGTTCTAAATTGATTTTCTATAAACTCTCCAACTGAACGGACTCTTCTATTTGCTAAATGATCAATATCATCTACAGATCCTTGACCATCACGTAACAATACTATTTTTCTTATAATTTCAATAATGTCTTCATGTGTTAAAGTAGTTAAATTTTCCTCATAATTTAACCCAAGGCAAGAGTTAAGTTTTAATCTACCAATGTTAGACAAATCATAATATTCCGAACTGAAGAAAAGATTACGAAAAAACTCCTCTACTATCTTTAAAACAGGAACTTCACCAGGACGCAAAACCTTATATATTTCATATAGAGCGTTCTCATAAGACATGTTTTCATCTAAGAAAAGTGTGTTTAATATGTAAGGTCCAACAGAAACATTATCTATGTTCAACACTGATATTTTATCTATAGATAATAATTCAAGCTTTTTTATATCCTCTAATTTTATAGATTCACCAGCAGATAAGACTTTTGTAGAACTAGCACTATCTATTAAATCTTCTGCAAGAAATAAACCACATATAGAATCATAAGGAATTAGATACTCTTTCAATCCGTTATCATATAGATTTTTAGCTAATTTTGAAGTAATACGAACATTAGCTTTAAGTAACACATTGCCTTCAACATTCTTTAAATCAAAAGGAAGCCTCACTCCCTTGAATTTATCAGGGGAAAAAGGTACTCTCCAGCCACTTTTATGTTTTATATACTCTATTTTTTCATAAAATTTATTAAGTATGTCATTGTTTGATAAGCCCAAAGCCTTTAATAAAACTGATATTGGCAACTTTCTCTTTCTATCAATACGAAAATACAAATGATCTTTAACATCAAACTCAATATCAAGCCAAGAACCTCTATAAGGAATAACTCTAGCAGAATAGATTAATTTGCCAGAATTGTAAGTTTTTCCCTTATCACTATCAAAAAACACTCCAGGAGATCTATGCATTTGTGAAACGATAACTTTCTCTACGCCATTGATGATGAAAGTACCTTTATCAGTCATCATAGGCAGTTCACAAAAGCGAACCTCCTGCTCTTCAGCAGATTTTATAACAGTTGCAAGCTTAGAATGATCATCATCTTCTTTAATCTCTTGATATTTTTCAAGAGAAACACCATCCTGCATAATAACAAGACGTATAGAAGCAATAACCTGAGCAGAAAAAGTTATACCACGTTTTATACATTCAGATTCACTATACTTAAGATCATCTACCCTACAATTCAAAAATTCGATAGTAGCCCTATGCAAAGGATCAGATATTGGAAAAATTGTATGAAAGATAGCTTCAAGTCTTTCATTACTCTCATCATTAGGAGTAAAGGAATTATATGACCCTTTTTGGACTTTAACCAAATCCAACAAAGAATCTTTTAAATCAATCGACCTGGAATAAGAAACTCTAGGAACAAAAGCACTAGAAGCACACATATAAGAAGAATCAACCATTAAAATACCTTCACTAATTAAAAGAGCTATATCAACATAAAATTAATATACTAACATTTTATTCAAGCTCAACTTTAGTTGCTCCTGCTTCAATAAGTTTTTGCTTTATTTTTTCTGCTTCGTCTTTAGAAACATTAGCAGTCAAATCTTTGGGTAAAGACTCAACTAATTCTTTCGCTTCTTTTAAATTCAATGTAGAATTAACTTCTCTAATAGCTTTAATCACTCCTATTTTTTTGCTTGCATCAATCTCTTTGATTACAACTTTATATTCAGCTTTTTCTTGAGCAACAGGAGCATTAGCATTATCACTAATAGGCACCCCAGCACCAACAGCTCCACCAAGAAAAGAACCACTAGGCAACCCTATTTTTTCTTCTAGAACTTTTACAAGTTCAGAAGCTTCTAATAGATTTAAAGATAATATTTTATCAACCAAATCACTTGTTACATTATTCATACTGACCACCTTATTTAACAACAAATTTATTTTTTAGAACTATAGTAATCCAAAACTCTCATAAGCCTCATAGAAGATGAATTAATAGACAATGCTAACCGAGCAGGAATATCATAAGATATTAAACGCATAATTTTAACACGTAATTCATCCAGAGAGGGAAGCTTAGCCAATTTATTAACATCTTCCACTGTTAATAATTCATTTATATGAGCCGCACAAATCACAGACATTTTTTCTTTGTTAGCATTAATAAAATCAACTATTAACTTTGCAGCTTCTACTATAGCGCTAGAGTATATAATAGCAACAGAACCAGAAAATTTACCTGATAAATAAGAAAATTTACCAGTCCTTTCCAAAGCCAAGCAAGCTAGAGTATTTTTAACTACTAACATCCCACCCATTACAGATTTTAGACTATTCCTAAGAATTAATGAATTGCTAACATTCATAGACTTGAAATTTACCAATATTAAGAAATCATTATTTACAAACACATTCATTATGTTTTGTATAAATTCATCCTTATCTTTACGCTTCACAATTTCGCTCCCTTAAATTATATCTTCTACTTTGTTTATTTTATGAGCTTTACCCATAGTTGAATTTAAAAAAACGCTTTTAAAGTAAACTCCTTTCACAGAAGCAGGTTTATTGTCTCTAATTACTTTAAGAAAGGCTTTTAAATTTTCCAGCAAATCATCAATATCAAATTTAATACTTCCTAATTTACCATGAATAACACCATTTTTATCCGTCCTGAATTTTATTTGACCAGACTTAATGGTTTTAGTAGCTTCCGCAATGTTAGAAGTCACAGTACCAAATTTAGGGTTAGGCATCAGCCCTTTAGCACCCAATATTTTTGCAATAGAAGTGATTTTTGCCATGAAATCAGGAGTAGTGATGCACCAATCAACATTCAACTTTCTACCTTTTTTTATCTCTTCAACCAAATCTTCTCCTCCTGTAATATCAGCACCAGCTTTTTCAGCTTCTAATAAATGTTTATCTTGAGCAAAAACAGCTACTTTAATATTCTTCCCGATACCTTTAGGCAAAACTACTGTACCACGCACTTGCTCTTCAGATTTACGTGAATCTACACCTAAATTGACTGCGATATCAACTGATTCATTAAATTTTGCTGAAGCAGACTCAACAATCTTCTCCAAACACTGCTTAGAATTATCATTATATGTACTCATTTACCTAACCTTCCACAACTTCTATACCCATAGATTTTGCAGTGCCTATAACCATCTTCACTGCTGAATCTTCATTATCCACTTTCATATCAACCATCTTACACTTTGCCACTTTAATGATAGCAGACATAGATAATTTAGCCACTAATTCTTTACCAGAATTACCAGAACCTTTACTTAATTTAGCTTCCTGCTTAAGCAAATAAGCCACAGGTGGACCGCTGACAGTAAAATCATGAGAGCGATCATCCTTTATGGAAATTCTCACTGTTACTAAATCACCTACTTTATGACTAGCGTTAGCAGCGCTAGTAGCTTTATTAAAAGCTTCACAAAATTTAGGAACAGGTATACCACGCGGGCCAAGTACTGAAGCAATTTTCGGTCCTGGAACTGCTTTCCCAGCTTCCATAAGTAAGTTAATCTTAGCAACTATATTACTCATAATTAATCCTCTATTTTCTCTACTTGAGCCAAATCAAGCTCTATTATTGTTGGCTTACCTAAGATTGATACTTCAACATTAATAATTTTTTTCTCGTCATTTACCATATCTACCTTACCAGTAAAATTTTGAAAAAGACCATCATTAATTTTTACTTTTTCACCTTTCTCATAACCATAACTCAACTTTTTCGTTTCTTGAGCATTGTAAAGCGCACTACACATTGAGCGAATCTCATTATCCTCAATCACCTTTGGAACATTACCATTTTTCAAAAATCCATAAACCTTAAGAGATTTTGGTATATTATTAATAAAATTTAACACCTCATCGCATAAATTCATGTATAAAAAGACATAACCAGGAAAGGACTTCCTTCGTTTAGCATTTTTTTTAGATTTTAAATCCATCTCACTTAATTCTTCACAAGGAATAAAAACCCTATTAAAATAATTATTAATATTCAATCTCATAGAATTTTCTAATATATATTGGCGCACTTTCTCTTCATAATTAGAGGCAACTCTTAAAATGTACCACTTATACCTATTAAATTCCTTACGTTTTAAAATTACTTCATCATCTGAAATCATCTCAAAATGACCAGACTCATCACCACAAAACCCAGTCATTTGATTCAAAATATTTTTGCTTTCATCACACAGATGCATACATATATATACTTCACATAACTCTTTTATATCAGATTTTACATCACATACTGTCTGATAAGGAATAAACACCTCCTTAAAGTAAACAGTATTGATTGCCAACTCGCATATATCCTTCTCATACCCGTAATCGACTTTAATGATATACCATTTATACTTATATTCCATAAATAATTCCAAATAAAGTCTTAATTATGTAAAGAGACATAAAATCTACGAAGCAAAAGAAAATCGAAAAGCATAATATAACAATTATTACAATAAACAAAGATGACAATACTTGCTGTTTTTTTATCCAAGCAATTCTCCTTATTTCTTGCTTCATATCGCAAAAAAAAACATATAGGTTTTTTAACATTTCTACCATAATATTAATGCAGGAGCGATAGGAATTGAACCTACAACCTCTGGTTTTGGAGACCAGCGCTCTACCAATTGAGCTACACTCCTATAATTCAAAGTTTACTCTAAAATTTCCGAAACAACCCCAGAACCAACAGTTCTACCACCTTCTCTTATCGCAAAACGCAATCCTTTATCCATTGCTATTGGTACTTGCAACTCCACTTCTATACTTACATTGTCCCCTGGCATTACCATCTCCTTTCCATCTAGCAATTTTATGCTCCCAGTTACATCCGTTGTCCTTAAATAAAACTGTGGCTGATAATTTCCAAAAAATGGTGTATGCCTTCCTCCTTCTTCTTTCTTCAATATATACACCTCCGCATTAAATTTCTTATGCGGGGTTATTGTCCCTGGTTTTGCCAATACTTGCCCTCTCTCCACTTCTTCTCTCTTTGTTCCTCTTAGTAGTATTCCTACATTGAGTCCTGCACTTCCCTTATCTAGCAACTTCTTAAACATCTCAACACCAGTACATATCGTCTTTTGCGTCCCTTTCAGACCTATTATCTCTATCTCGTCCCCTGTCTTTATCTCCCCCTTCTCTATTCTTCCTGTTACTACCGTCCCTCGGCCCGATATTGAAAATACATCTTCTATTGGCAACAAAAACGGCAAATCTATAGGCCTTGGAGGTACTGCCACATACTCATCTAACTTCTCCATCAATTTATCTATTGATTTCTTTCCATACTCACTACTATCATCCTCTAATGCTTTTAACGCAGACCCAACTATCATAGGCACTTCATCACCTGAAAATCCATACTTACTCAGCAACTCTCTCACTTCCATTTCTACCAAATCTATCATATCAGCATCAGCAACATCAGCTTTATTTATATATACCACGATATATCCAACACCCACCTGTTTTGCCAGCAATATATGCTCTCTCGTTTGTGGCATCGGCCCATCAACCCCTGACACTACCAATATCGCTGCATCCATCTGTGCTGCACCTACTATCATATTCTTTACATAATCAGCATGTCCAGGGCAATCAACGTGTGCATAGTGTCTCTTTTCTGTTTGATATTCAACATGCGCTGTTGCTATTGTTATACCTCTCTTTCTCTCTTCTGGCGCTTTATCTATTTGATCATATGCTACAAAATTACCATAATGCTTTGTTATCGCCGCTGTTAACGTTGTCTTCCCATGATCCACATGTCCTATCGTTCCCACGTTTACATGCGGCTTTCCAAATGCTTCTACTATCGCTGTCATAATTACTAACCTTTAATTATACTTTAACTTTAACTCATCAACCACATATTGTGGCACTTGTTCATAACAAGAAAAATGCATACTATACTGAGCTCTTCCCTGAGATATAGAACGCAAAACATTTATATAACCAAACATATTGGCAAGAGGAACCGAAGCAGTAATTATTTTGCTATTATTACCTAAATCCAGCATATCAACAACACTGCCTCTTCTACTATTTATATCACCCATAACATCACCCATATATTCTTCAGGAGTAATGATTTCCACTTTCATTATAGGTTCTAGCATTTTTGGACCAGCTTTATTTGCCATTTCCTTAAAAGCACCTTTAGCAGCAAGTTCAAAAGCCAAAGGACTAGAATCAACATCATGAAAAGCACCATCAAGAAGAGTAGCCTTAAAATCAATCAATGGAAAGCCAGAAATTATACCACCTTCTTTTATCAACTCTAAGCCATTTTGCACTCCAGGTATATACTCTTTTGGAATAGCACCGCCTACAATTTTACTTTCAAACTGAAAGCCAAAACCAGGCTCAAGAGGTTCGAATTTTATTTTAACTTTAGCAAACTGACCAGCACCACCTGATTGTTTTTTATGAGTATAATCAATTTCAACAGATTTAGTGATAGTTTCACGATATGCAACTTGAGGCGCACCAACGTTAGCTTCAACATTAAACTCGCGCTTCATTCTATCAATAATAATCTCAAGATGCAGCTCACCCATACCTTTCAATATAGTCTGCCCACTCTCCGCATTTACTGACATCCTTAAAGAAGGATCTTCTGCAACCAATCTATTCAAAGCAACACCTAATTTTTCCTGATCTGAGGTAGTTTTCGGTTCTATAGCAGTTTCAATAACAGGATCAGGAAATTCCATACGCTCTAATAGTATAGGAAAATCAGATGAACATAAAGTATCACCAGTAATTGTTTTCTTTAATCCAACTAAGGCAACTATATCGCCAACTTTAGCTTCGTTTATATCTTCTCTGTTATTTGCATGCATAAGCAACATTCTACCAATTCCTTCAGTCTCATTCTTTCCAGCATTTAACACAGCAGATTTAGATTTTAACTTACCAGAATAAATACGAATAAACGTCAAGCTACCTACAAATTTATCCGTCATCACTTTAAACGCAAGAGCAACGAATTTCTCTTTTTCTGAAGGTTTGATCTCAATTTTCTTTTCTGAATCTTTAGGATCAGTTCCAATAATTACATCAATATCAATAGGAGAGGGTAAAAAATCAACCACACCATCTAAAAGTGATTGCACGCCTTTGTTTTTAAAAGCTGACCCACATAATACAGGGACAAATTTTCTTTTAATGGTCCCATTTCTCACACACTTTTTCAATAAATCAATTGGCAGATCGTTAGATTCAAAGTAAGTATTTATCGCCTCATCATCCATTTCAGCTGCAGCATCTAATAAAAGATTTCGATACTCTTGAGCCTTATCAAGCAAATCGGAAGGAATATCTTCATAAGAAAATTTAGCGCCTAATGTTTCTTCTTGCCATATAATAGCTTTCATAGAAATAAGATCGATTATGCCTTTAAAATCTTTCTCACTTCCTATTGGCAACTGAATAACTAAAGGTGATGCGCCAAGCTTTGTTTTTATCATATCGACACATCGATAAAAATTTGCCCCGATTCTATCCATTTTATTAACAAAGCAGATACGAGGAACGGTATATTTATCAGCTTGACGCCAAACTGTCTCAGACTGAGGCTCAACTCCAGCAACTCCATCAAATACAGCAACTGCACCATCCAAAACCCTCAAAGATCTCTCAACCTCAATAGTGAAATCAACATGACCAGGAGTATCTATTATATTAATCCTATGATCATTCCAAAAACATGTTGTTGCAGCAGAGGTAATTGTAATGCCACGCTCCTTCTCTTGCTCCATCCAATCCATAGAAGCCGCACCATCGTGCACTTCACCAATCCTATTTTGTTTACCAGTATAAAATAAAATACGCTCTGTTGTGGTGGTCTTGCCAGCATCTATATGAGCCATTATTCCTATATTTCTATACCTAGATATTAAAACTTCCATACCACAATCAATCAGCTAATATTAAAAACGAAGATGAGAAAATGCCTTATTAGCTTCAGCCATTTTATACTTTTCTTCACACATCTTAAATGCACCACCACATTTATTATAAGCATCTAATATTTCAGACTGCAAACAATAAATAGTAGTTCTACCGCTCTTTTTTCGAGCAGCAGAAGTTGCTCTAGCAATCCACCTTAATGCCAAAGAAATTGCTCTATCTTGACGAATTTCAACAGGGACTTGATAAGTTGCACCACCAATACGCCGAGAGCGTACTTCTATAGAAGGGGTAACATTTTCTACTGCTGTTTCAAAAATTGATAAGGCATCTTTGCCTATTTTCTTTTCAGCTAAGGACAAAGCACTATAAGCAATCTTTTCTGCAATAGATTTTTTACCACATTTCATAATTATATTAATAAAACGCATAAGCAAGACACTACCATAACGAGAGTCAGGGCTTGTTCTTTTTTTTGCTTTATTACGACGTGCCATAAATTTTAACCAGATTTCTTTACACCATATTTTGAACGAGCTTTCTTTCGATTTTGCACACCACGCAGATCAAGAGCACCTCTTATTATGTGATAACGTACACCCGGCAAATCCTTAACTCGCCCACCACGTATTAAAACAACGGAATGCTCTTGTAAATTATGACCTTCGCCAGGTATATAAGCCGTCACTTCACCGTATCCACTAATCTTTACTCTAGCTACCTTACGTAGTGCTGAATTAGGCTTTCTAGGAGTTGTAGTATATACCTTAGTGCAAACACCCCTTCTTTGAGGATTGCATTTTCCCAAAGCTGGCACCTTCTTCTTGCGAGTTAACCCTGATCTACCTTTACATATTAATTGATTTATCGTAGGCATATACTGTAAATTTAAAACTCTGAAAATAACTAAGTCTTAGTTATAAAATAATAAACCTCAATAGTCAATATAAAAATAAACATTACTACTCTAATAATCTCAGCCTAATTGCTTTGAAAGCTACCGATAATTATATGCTAAAGCGCATATTGGTTTTAATATTAAGAAATTATCACTTGCTGTGGTCGAATTAATATAGATATGGAACAAGTAATATACTGTGATAGCTATCAAAGAATATGCAGAAAATAATCCTTATAATAGAGCCAAGAGCTTCTAACATTAATGCAAAAATACTAACCGAATTACCAGTAAAGCCAGATGATTTTTACAATCCTACTCTTGACACTTAGATTTAATGCAGCTACCCTAAGTTCAAAATTCTATACTCAATTTTGCTGTTCTTGTATACAAGGAACACGTTTTTAGAATAATGAAAACAATCAGCGCTTTAATTAAAGAAGGGTCAAAGCTACTATCATCACATAGAATTGAATCACCACATTTGGATTGTGAAATCATCATGCAGTACGTACTTGGAGTAGAAAGATCATTCACAATCATGAATCACACCAATCAGGTACCAAGAAACAAAGAACTTCTATTCTGGAAATTAACAAAAAAAAGAGCAGAAAGATATCCAATATCGCAAATAATAGGTAATCGTGAATTCTGGAGTAAAAATTTTATAGTTAACCAACATGTTCTAGATCCAAGACCAGATAGTGAAACAGTAATTTCAACAGTGTTAAAATATTACCAAAATAAGAAGCAAAAAATAAAAATTGCAGATTTTGGCACAGGCACAGGCTGTTTGTTGATCTCCATACTTAGTGAGTATGAATATGCTATTGGAGTTGGTTTTGAAAAAAGCCTGGAAGCATACAAAATTACCTGCCAGAACACAAAGAAACATAATCTTCTCAACAGAGCTAAAATATTTCCAAATTCGTGGACAGAATGTAGAGATTTATTTGATCTCATAATAAGCAATCCTCCATATATCAAAAGAAGTAAGTTAAAAGATCTGCAAGCTGAAGTACAAAAAGAGCCAAGAATTGCTCTTGATGGTGGTATCGATGGATTGAGCTGTTACCTGAGTATTTTTCCAATATTGAAAAAGTGCCTTAAAAAAGATGGGTTTGCGATACTGGAAATAGGCGAAGATCAAAGCAATATTGACAAAATAATACCCTTATATGGACTGGCTTTTCAGGAATACGTATACGACTTGGCTGGAATGAAAAGATGCATTGTTGTAAAGCAAGATAAAGAACATGACTAGTAGAACGCTAGCTTTCTAAGAACCTGTTCATAATCTCAAGAAAGGCATAAAGTAAGAAATAGAGTGTATAAATTAGGATATATGAGGAGTGTATACCCAAGCATACGCGTCAAGTTAAGGAAATAAAGGTATGAAAGAGATAGAATAATAAGGTATAAGTTCTCCCAGATATACTTTTAGTGAGAGAACCAATGAATAAAATAACTTGCTTATCAAAAAAGCTCAAAGAATTTTTTAATGAAAAAGCAGAGAAAATCTCAATTACAACAAGGTTTATAAAAAGAAAGAGAAAGCTAAAAGGTTCATCATTCGTAAAAGCCATGGTCTTGGGTAATATAGGAGTTGATAATTGTAGCGTAGAAACAATGTGTCAATTACTAAACGAGGACTCGATAGATATAACAAAACAAGGTTTGGATTTTAGATTTACTGAAGAAGCAGTGGAATTTATGAAAAGGATGTATAATGAATCTGTGATTCTCTTTAAAAATATCTTGCAAGTTGATTGCAAAATCTTACAGCAATTTAATAGTGTTAAATTATTGGACAGTAGCTATATTACTCTACCTAACAGTATGGAAGAGATGTATAAAGGTTATGGTACTAGCTACAGTGGCTATGAAAGCAATACTAAGTCTGGAATAAAGTTACAATTAGTTTTCGACTACATGAATCAGATAATAGACCAACTTAATTTAACGGAGGGGGTAAGATCAGACCAGGGATATAGGAAACATTTAAGTAATATATTAAGCAATGATTTGCTAATATCTGATCTCGGTTATTTTGTGCCAAGTTCTTTTAAACAAATCAATGAAATAGGAGCTTATTTCATAAGTCGTTATAAATCTGATACCAACATATATGATGTAGAAACAAATCAAAAAATGGAGTTATTAGAATGTTTAGAGGATAAGTTATTTTTAGAAAACGAGGTATTGTTAGGAAAAGAAGCAAAAATTAGAGTAAGAATTATATGTCAGAAACTAACTGAAGAACAGTCTATGGCCAGAAGAAGGAAAGCTAATAGATTAGCAAGATCGCAGGGATATACATCCTCTAAAAGAAATCAAAAATTGTTGAACTGGTCAATATTTATAACTAATGTTCCAGAAAATAAAATTAGTGCTGAGCAAGTATTAACGATTTACAGAGTAAGGTGGCAAATTGAGTTATTATTTAAATTGTATAAAAGCTATATCAGGCTTGATAAGCTAAAAGGAAAGCCATGCAGAGTATTATGTGAACTATATGCTAAATTGTGCGCAATTCTTATATTTCACGGCATAGTTGGTTGCACAGAAGTGAAAAAGAATACAGAACTTAGCTTAACAAAGGCATTTATTGAGCTAAAAAGGCGGGTTAGAGAGTTATTTTTAGTATTAACCAAAATTAATAGTTTAAAAGCATTTCTTAAAAAACTCACTATAACTTGGTCGCTATTTTCATTAAAAGACAAACGTAGAAGGGCTAGAGTATCCACTTTAACCTCTCTAAATTTGCTCACAATCTCTTAACTTGACGCGTATGTGGGTCCTACATTCTCGCCTTGCCCAAAAGCAACAGTTTGCTTCTCACCTGAACAAGACTGTGCTGTACCGATAATCAGCGAGATAGACCAATCTAAAGAATCTATCTTAGTTCAAGAATATACATTTACTCTTGGAACAGTTGCAAAATCTTTGATTAACGCCAAAGAGCGTGGTGTTGATGTTAAAGTCGTCTTAGATAAATCACAACTCCATTCAAAATATAGTGTCATAAGCGAATTGTTTTCAAATGGAATACCGATTTGGATCGATAATAAGCCAAAAATTGCTCATAATAAGGTAATAATTGTTGATAATCAAAAAGTCATCACAGGATCGTTTAACCTCAGTAAGACAGCTGAAAAGGGAAACGCTGAAAATTTATTAATTATTGAAAATTATCCTGAATTAGTCCAGCAGTATGTGAAGAACTGGGAAATACGAATGTCACAATCCTATCAATATGCTCCCTAGATACTTGATATCAAAAAAAGTCTTTTTATTGATAGATGTAATTTCTTGTGATATAATAAATTAAAAGGTTTTAAGGGGTAGGTAATGGATTACATAAATGATGCTGCTGATAGTTACGCTGCCATTCATGATTTTTTTCAAAATAATGGTGTTGGAGATTACAAAGTTCAATGCAATTATGGTGGTGTACCGTATGCTACTGACGAATATGTACATTCTGGAGACAAATTTTGGAGCAATAATTTTATAGACTCACATTTTGGAAAGGAAATAAAAATGTATCCTCAAAGTGAGCTTTTAGCTAAAGAGTATGCTGGGAATACACTACCGGTTTCAATATCACTAAACGAGGATCTAATAAAAATAAAAGAATGTCAGAAAAAAACTAAATTTGTAGAACTAGAAGGGGAATCAGGTGATATAGTATATGATAAGCAAAAACATATAAAGTGCTACACGACAAAGTTATCATATGACGATGTTTCTGTTCATAATAAAAACAAATTTTCAATACTGAATATTAGATATGACATGCCAAATGATTCGAGATACAGTTTAAACATAGCCTTCACAAAGGTTAATGATAATCAACCAGGGTTTTGGCAAAAATTTAAAAATATGTTTTAATAAAGTAGCTTCTCAATCAGGAATATTCTGGTGGAAAATGAATATCTACTTAGTAATGAATTTGGTCAGTAGCTACTAAGTTTTTCTTATAGCTATACAACGAAGGTTTGCTGGTCTTACATTTATTCTCTGCAAGACAAAAAATTCACATAATTGTACATAGTATGGAATAAATAAACTTCCACTATATTTTTCGATTAAACTCACCTTTTCTCTATTGAACAGATTTCGTATTAAATCTTAAGTTCAACGCACCTAAATATATAAGCATTCCCAGCAAAATCATAGGTATAGAAAGAAATTGTCCCATAGTTAAATTGAACCATAAATAGCCAATTTGATAGTCTGGCTCACGGAAAAATTCAACCACAAAACGTGCTATTCCATACCACATAACTGCAATACCAGTTGTTGCACCGTAATACAGTTTCACTCTAGTCAAGAAAAACAGTGAATTTGCAACTACAAAAAGTAGCGCTCCTTCAAAAAATGCCTCATAAAGTTGGCTTGGATGGCGCAATAAATTATCACCATTTTCTGGAAATACCATACCCCACGGCATATTTGTAACCCTGCCAAATAACTCTCCATTTATAAAATTACCTATGCGGCCTAGAAGTAAACCTATCGGAACTCCACAAGAAATTAGATCCAGTGTGTAAAATATAGGAATGTTATGTCTTCTACAGGAGATTATTACTGCAAGCAAAACTCCTATAGCACCGCCATGAAATGACATACCTCCTTCCCAGGTCTTTAGTATTTCGATAGGATTGCTTATATAGAGAACTGGATCATATATCAATACGTACCCAAGCCTACCTCCAAGGATAATGCCTATAATAACGGCTGTTAATAACGAATCGTAAAAATTCTTAGTAAATATTTTTTGATTGTCTAGCTTATGTAAATACCAATATGCAAAAACTATACCCAAAACATATGCTAAAGAGTACCAATATATAGAAACAGGACCGATGCTAAAAATAACTGGACTTAAAGACATATTTTACTACAAATTATTCTTAGACAATCTACTTTTCTCACGTTCCCACTCTCTCTGCTTTATGGTTGCTCTCTTATCATAGAGTTTTTTTCCTTTCACAATGGCAATTTTAGTTTTTGCCAACCCTTTATCATTAAAATAGATAGAAAGTGGCACAACAGTTATTCCAGAGGTTTTAATTTGACCAATTAGCTTATTTATCTCTTTTTTATGCAAAAGCAATTTTCGTTCTCTTTTTGGCTTGTGATTCTTTTGGTTTGCAGCTTTATACTCTGCGATATGCATATTGTTTAGCCATATTTCACCTTTTTTTTCAGTAACGTAAGCATCAGAAATGTTTGCTTTTCTTTCCCTTAGTGATTTCACTTCACTACTTAAGAGGATCATACCTGCTTCAAATTCTTCTAAGATAAAGTATTCAAACCTTGCTTTTCTATTTTCTGCAATAACTTCCATATCTAAAGATATCTTTAAGCTTCAATATATTACAGAACTTTTGGTTTAATTCATAACAAAACAATTATCTCAGTAAATGCAAGTTTGGTTAAAAAAGCTCCAATCTTCCTGCAAGTGTAATTTGTTCCACTCTTCCTACTGCCATTTCAGCCCTAGGACTAGCATTACCTGACAAAGAACTTATCACATCTTTGCAGCCCCATTCAATAGCAAAGTGTAAAGGAGCATATCTATTATTGTTCTGTTTACTAACATATGCCCCACTTTCAATTAAAATATCTCTTATACTTTCATGATCGCTAGCAAAATGCAAAGGAGTGCGTCCACAACTATCCCACACATTAACACATGCTCCATGTTCAATCAGAGTTCTTACTATGTTTTCATTATCACTTTCAGCAGCAAAATGCAAGGGAGTGCTTCTATAATTATCCCACGCATCGACATATGCTCCGTGTTCAATTAGAGCTATTACTATGTTCTCATACCACTCTTAGTAGCAAAATGTAGAGGAGTGTGTCCATCATTGTTCTGCGCGTTAACATCTGCTCCACATGCAATTAGAGCTCTTACTACACTTTCATTCCCACCTTCGGTAGCAAGATGTAAAGGTGTACATACATCATTGTCCCACGCATTAACATTTGCTCCACTTTCAATTAAAATATCTAATATGCCTTTGTGGTTCCATTCAGCAGCAAAATGTAAAGGAGTGCATCCATCGCTGTCCCATGCATCAACATATGCTCCATATTCAATTAGAGCTATTACTATGTTCTCATAGCCACTCTTAGCAGCAAAATGCAACAATGTAGTTTCTACCATACGCGTCAAGTTAAGAGATTGTGAGCAAATTTAGAGAGGTTAAAGTGGATACTCTAGCCCTTCTACGTTTGTCTTTTAATGAAAATAGCGACCAAGTTATAGTGAGTTTTTTAAGAAATGCTTTTAAACTATTAATTTTGGTTAATACTAAAAATAACTCTCTAACCCGCCTTTTTAGCTCAATAAATGCCTTTGTTAAGCTAAGTTCTGTATTCTTTTTCACTTCTGTGCAACCAACTATGCCGTGAAATATAAGAATTGCGCACAATTTAGCATATAGTTCACATAATACTCTGCATGGCTTTCCTTTTAGCTTATCAAGCCTGATATGGCTTTTATACAATTTAAATAATAACTCAATTTGCCACCTTACTCTGTAAATCGTTAATACTTGCTCAGCACTAATTTTATTTTCTGGAACATTAGTTATAAATATTGACCAGTTCAACAATTTTTGATTTCTTTTAGAGGATGTATATCCCTGCGATCTTGCTAATCTATTAGCTTTCCTTCTTCTGGCCATAGACTGTTCTTCAGTTAGTTTCTGACATATAATTCTTACTCTAATTTTTGCTTCTTTTCCTAACAATACCTCGTTTTCTAAAAATAACTTATCCTCTAAACATTCTAATAACTCCATTTTTTGATTTGTTTCTACATCATATATGTTGGTATCAGATTTATAACGACTTATGAAATAAGCTCCTATTTCATTGATTTGTTTAAAAGAACTTGGCACAAAATAACCGAGATCAGATATTAGCAAATCATTGCTTAATATATTACTTAAATGTTTCCTATATCCCTGGTCTGATCTTACCCCCTCCGTTAAATTAAGTTGGTCTATTATCTGATTCATGTAGTCGAAAACTAATTGTAACTTTATTCCAGACTTAGTATTGCTTTCATAGCCACTGTAGCTAGTACCATAACCTTTATACATCTCTTCCATACTGTTAGGTAGAGTAATATAGCTACTGTCCAATAATTTAACACTATTAAATTGCTGTAAGATTTTGCAATCAACTTGCAAGATATTTTTAAAGAGAATCACAGATTCATTATACATCCTTTTCATAAATTCCACTGCTTCTTCAGTAAATCTAAAATCCAAACCTTGTTTTGTTATATCTATCGAGTCCTCGTTTAGTAATTGACACATTGTTTCTACGCTACAATTATCAACTCCTATATTACCCAAGACCATGGCTTTTACGAATGATGAACCTTTTAGCTTTCTCTTTCTTTTTATAAACCTTGTTGTAATTGAGATTTTCTCTGCTTTTTCATTAAAAAATTCTTTGAGCTTTTTTGATAAGCAAGTTATTTTATTCATTGGTTCTCTCACTAAAAGTATATCTGGGAGAACTTATACCTTATTATTCTATCTCTTTCATACCTTTATTTCCTTAACTTGACGCGTATGGTCAAAAAAGCAATCTCCTGTCTTTATAGCAGCTCCTATTTTTAGCTTTTCAGGATGAGCGCTCTTTAGATTATGCAATAAATCACTTGATTTTTTATTTTCTTTGATTTGTTGAAAAAGAGCAATTGGCTCTCTTACATAGTTAGAATCTCTCATGTTATAACTCCAAAATAATGATTGTATTTTAATAGATTAATCAGCCTAGGAAGGCTAATTACTTAAGGTCATGCTATGTTGCAAGCAGACATCAACTATTCTTCTTGAACTAATATGTAGCATATACATATTGTTACTTAGTATATTTTAACTATACTTAAACTCTCTTGTGCTGTCAAGCAGGGAATTTATTAATCTTTTAACTCATCCACTTTTTTGCGTAGCACATTTAAATCAGTTGCTCCTACAAAAAGACTATCTCCAATTATCAAAAAAGGTGTACCGCCTACTCCTAAATTCCTTACTAAAAGTTTGCTGTTGTTTATCATTTGCTCAATTTTGTCTGCATTATTTTTCATAGAATTATTAAAGTCGTTCTCGTTAACCCCTATATTTTTCACTATACCTAATATAGTTTTATCTGAAAATTCTCCTCTGTGATCTAGTGCAGCATAGTGAAAATCTAAGTACTTTTCTTTATCGATAAAATAAGTTGCTAAAGCACCTTTTGCTGCCTTTAAAGAATTGTTACCAAGTATTGGAGCATCTCTAAAGATATACTTAATTTTGCCATCATTGATCAATTGTTTTACATCGTTCTTTATAGCTTTGCAATATCCACAAGAATAGTCAAAAAAACCTACAGCTATGACATTGCTATTTTCATTTCCTGAGTAAGGATAAGTGGAGTCGAATATTTCATTTTTATGCTGAGAAATTTTATTTTTGGTTGCATTAGCATAACTATTTTTAGCTGACTCTTCCTGGAGAGTTTTTATGATCTTATCAAAATTTTTACTTATGTAGTCATCTAATCTCTCACTTATATGATCATCGTTTAAGACTTGACTGCGATGTGAAAGCCAATTGTTTATTACTGGTAAACTTGCTACTGCAAATATAAAAATCAATAAAAGTGGTATCTTAGACATATACTTACCTAAGGGAAATAATAAGACATATTATAGTAAAAAAATGTTCAATGTTAAAACATTTACATTAAGAAGCGCAAACTTTACACAGTAGAAAACTTGGCGATGTGCAAAATTGAGCATTTAAGAGATTTTAGATATTCCTTACCGCTGCGTATAACAATTGTAACCGCGGCGGTAAAAAAGTTGATTATTTTATAACCGCCGCATATAATGATGACAAACACGGCGGTAAATTATACGGAACCAATAATTGGTAGAGAGAAAGAAATAGCCATTCTAGAAAATAAGCTTCTTTCCCAATCTGCTGAGTTTATTCCTGTTTACACTGTGAACAAAATTGCATGGATTTAATGGTTCAATAAGTGTAGGGACATAATGAAATTTTTAAAAACTCTCTTTAACTTAGCATTACTAGTATTTTTCATGTCTACTATAGCTGAAGCAAGGTGGAGCAAGTACGAAGATGCTTCTGTTGAGGTTAAGTTTTCTAATGTTAACATTAATGTTAATAGAGATGGTACCTACGAAACGGAAGTAGAACTTCAAGCAAAAATACTCAAAGAATCTGGACGTGATAGATTCTCTCTATACAGTCTTGTTTACAATGATGATGGTGCAGATTTTACTGTTTTAGAGGCTAAAGCAGCTTATAATGGAGAGGAATATATAGTTACTGAAGATATGATGGAGGATAAGCCACTGGCTAGTCCTGGCAAAGGCTTTGATCAGCTAAGGCAAGTAACCATACCATTTCCCAAAATAGAAATTGGCACAGAAGTATATTTAAGATATAAAAAAGTTAACAAAAAGGTTCCTGTTGATAATTTTTATGGCTTGAGCTTCTCTTATTATGGAGATTATTTACAAGCAGAAAATACTAAAATCAACTCTGAATTGCCTCTAGAGATTAAAGTGAATGATCCAAGAAAAGTATTAGAGATTGCTGAGGAAAAAAAGGATAGTGTACATTATATAAACATTACCTTAAAGAAAGCAATTTATGAAAACACAATAAATGAACCACATAATGGAATATTGAATATTAAACATAACACTTGGGTATCACTGTCGAGCCTATCTAAATGGGAGGATTTGGCTAAAAAATTAGCCCCTGGATATCATAGCATCATTAACCAGCCACTTCCTGCAACTTTTAAAGCTATAGCAGAATCTGCTACCAGTGAGAGTACTGATGAAGATAAGATCAATGCTGTTACTTCTTTATTGAATGAAAAAGTTCAGTACATGGGAGACTGGAGTACAGTATCAGGAAAATATTTCCCGAGAGATTTAGAGAAAATTGCTGATTCTCAAATTGGGGATTGCAAAGACTTTTCTGCTAGCACGGCTGCTATTTTACAAGAACTTGGTTACAAAGTTCAACCTATTTTAGTTATGAGAGGAACTACTAATACTTCTAATCCTGAAGCGTTACCCAATATGGGTAATTTTAATCATGTGATGCTTAGAGTAATGAATGAAGATGGAAAAATATACTGGATTGATCCAACTAATACCATCAGTATGGCGCAGGGTATTTTTCCAGACATTGCTGATAGGAACGCTCTAGTACTGGATTCTGAGGAAGCTAGTTACATAAAAATTCCTGCTGTACAAGGTGAAAATTCAAAAGTGATATCCCATAGTGAATTAACTATAGAAGATAACGTTGTAAATGAATATGGCCAGCTTACCGTGCAAGGGGAAGCAGCCTTAGGCTTAACAGGTGTTGGATTATATTATTCAGATGAGCAATTAAGAGATTCTGTTTTTCGTATGATTAGTGGAGTATATCTTGATGAAGAAGAAAAGAAGTTCTTAGAATTGCCTGACCTTACCTTGCGTAATGTAGAGGATCTTACAATAAAATATGAGTTCCAGCAAAAAAATAAGATTTTCAAGACAAATCTAGGGCCGGCTTTGAATTTAGGAGATAATTGGCTTAATGATGTTGTCAATACAGCTTCTGACCAAGTGTCAGACCTTTTTATTGGTGTTCCTAAAACTAAGGAAAGCCATATGATAATAAAAGATATCAAAATTAAAAACTGTGAAAATTTGAATTTTGAAATAGATTCTCCTTGGTTATATGTAAATAGGTTCTGTAAATATAAAAATGATGGAACCGAATTTAGCAATTTAATAACCATAAAGAAAAGCTTTATTACCAATGAAGAATTAAAGACTGCTGAATATAAAAACTTAAAAAGCGAATTGGAGAATAATTTTTCTAGAGCCTCTATAATAATAAGTGAATGAGTTGTGCTGGGAAAAGCACTTCTTAAAAGGCTTAAAATTTTTAAAATATGTACAATAACTTACGCGACTTCATCAGAGCATTAGAAGAAAAAAAAGATCTAATTAGAATTAAAAAAGAAGTTTCAACTATTCTTGAAATGACAGAAATTCATCGTAGGGTTTTGTCAAACAAGGGACCAGCTATCATCTTTGAAAATGTTGTCACAGAAAATGGCAAAAATTCAATTCCCGTTTTAGTGAATTTATTTGGTACTATTGAGAGAATTGCATTCGGACTTGGTATAAATTCTGATGAATTAAGGGATCTGGGTAAACTTCTAGCATTTTTGCGATCACCTGAGCCGCCAAAAACCTTCAAAGATGCTGTGAAAATGTTTCCTCTACTAAAAGTTGTATTGTCGATGCGGAGCAAAGTTGTGAGCAAAGCCCCATGTCAAGAGGTGGTGCTAACTGGGGATAAGGTGGATCTTAGTTTGCTACCTATTCAGACATGCTGGCCAAACGAGCCTGCACCGCTTATCACTTGGCCACTTGTGGTAACAAAAGGACCAACAGCAGACAAGCAAGATAATTTCAATCTTGGAATATATCGTATGCAGGTTGTGAATAAAAAAACGACTCTCATGCGCTGGCTTGCACATCGTGGTGGTGCAGGTCACCATAAACGGTGGAAGGAGAGGGGACAAAATATGAAGTTTCCTGCGGCTGCTGTGATTGGTAGCGATCCTGCAACGATTATTGCTGCGGTAACTCCGGTGCCGGAGACTTTATCAGAATACCAATTTGCCGGGCTGCTGCGAAAAAAAACACTTGAGCTTGTAAATTGTAAAACTATTCCTCTTCAGGTTCCAGCTCATGCAGAAATTGTTTTGGAAGGATATGTAAGTTTGGATAATTACCAAGATGAAGGGCCATATGGAGACCATACCGGTTACTATAATGCTGTTGAACAGTTTCCTGAGTTTAACATCACTGCAATTACAATGCGCAAAGATCCAATTTATCTCAGCACTTTTACTGGCAAACCACCTGATGAACCATCAATTCTTGGTGAAGCACTCAACGAAATCTTTGTGCCGATTCTCATCAATCAGTTTCCGGAAATAGTAGATTTTTATCTGCCCCCAGAAGGTTGTTCATATAGAATAGCGGTAGTGTCGATAAAAAAGGCTTATCCAGGGCATGCAAAAAGAATTGTTATGGGCACACTATCTTTTCTCAAACAGTTGTTATACACGAAATTTATTATAGTTGTTGATTATGATATAAATATACGTGATTGGAAGGAAGTAATGTGGGCAGTTTCAACAAGAATGGACCCTGTACGTGATACAATCATGATAGAGAATGCTCCAATTGATTATTTAGACTTCGCTTCTCCTGAAAGTGGTCTCGGAGGTAAAATAGGGTTTGATGCAACAAACAAACTTCCACCTGAAACCAAACGAGAATGGGGAAGAAAAATTGAAATGAGCGAGGAAATAATAAAGAAAGTTACAGAGAAGTGGAAGGAATATGGGTTGACAGATGATTAAACTATGATGTAGACTACCGCCGTGTATTTAGGTGTGGTTTGTGAGGCTTTTATATCTTTTATTTTTGTCGGCATGTTTTTCTCTGTATTACTATGTGGGTCCTACCATACGCGTCAAGTTAAGGAAATAAAGGTATGAAAGAGATAGAATAATAAGGTATAAGTTCTCCCAGATATACTTTTAGTGAGAGAACCAATGAATAAAATAACTTGCTTATCAAAAAAGCTCAAAGAATTTTTTAATGAAAAAGCAGAGAAAATCTCAATTACAACAAGGTTTATAAAAAGAAAGAGAAAGCTAAAAGGTTCATCATTCGTAAAAGCCATGGTCTTGGGTAATATAGGAGTTGATAATTGTAGCGTAGAAACAATGTGTCAATTACTAAACGAGGACTCGATAGATATAACAAAACAAGGTTTGGATTTTAGATTTACTGAAGAAGCAGTGGAATTTATGAAAAGGATGTATAATGAATCTGTGATTCTCTTTAAAAATATCTTGCAAGTTGATTGCAAAATCTTACAGCAATTTAATAGTGTTAAATTATTGGACAGTAGCTATATTACTCTACCTAACAGTATGGAAGAGATGTATAAAGGTTATGGTACTAGCTACAGTGGCTATGAAAGCAATACTAAGTCTGGAATAAAGTTACAATTAGTTTTCGACTACATGAATCAGATAATAGACCAACTTAATTTAACGGAGGGGGTAAGATCAGACCAGGGATATAGGAAACATTTAAGTAATATATTAAGCAATGATTTGCTAATATCTGATCTCGGTTATTTTGTGCCAAGTTCTTTTAAACAAATCAATGAAATAGGAGCTTATTTCATAAGTCGTTATAAATCTGATACCAACATATATGATGTAGAAACAAATCAAAAAATGGAGTTATTAGAATGTTTAGAGGATAAGTTATTTTTAGAAAACGAGGTATTGTTAGGAAAAGAAGCAAAAATTAGAGTAAGAATTATATGTCAGAAACTAACTGAAGAACAGTCTATGGCCAGAAGAAGGAAAGCTAATAGATTAGCAAGATCGCAGGGATATACATCCTCTAAAAGAAATCAAAAATTGTTGAACTGGTCAATATTTATAACTAATGTTCCAGAAAATAAAATTAGTGCTGAGCAAGTATTAACGATTTACAGAGTAAGGTGGCAAATTGAGTTATTATTTAAATTGTATAAAAGCCATATCCATACGCGTCAAGTTAAGAGATTGTGAGCAAATTTAGAGAGGTTAAAGTGGATACTCTAGCCCTTCTACGTTTGTCTTTTAATGAAAATAGCGACCAAGTTATAGTGAGTTTTTTAAGAAATGCTTTTAAACTATTAATTTTGGTTAATACTAAAAATAACTCTCTAACCCGCCTTTTTAGCTCAATAAATGCCTTTGTTAAGCTAAGTTCTGTATTCTTTTTCACTTCTGTGCAACCAACTATGCCGTGAAATATAAGAATTGCGCACAATTTAGCATATAGTTCACATAATACTCTGCATGGCTTTCCTTTTAGCTTATCAAGCCTGATATGGCTTTTATACAATTTAAATAATAACTCAATTTGCCACCTTACTCTGTAAATCGTTAATACTTGCTCAGCACTAATTTTATTTTCTGGAACATTAGTTATAAATATTGACCAGTTCAACAATTTTTGATTTCTTTTAGAGGATGTATATCCCTGCGATCTTGCTAATCTATTAGCTTTCCTTCTTCTGGCCATAGACTGTTCTTCAGTTAGTTTCTGACATATAATTCTTACTCTAATTTTTGCTTCTTTTCCTAACAATACCTCGTTTTCTAAAAATAACTTATCCTCTAAACATTCTAATAACTCCATTTTTTGATTTGTTTCTACATCATATATGTTGGTATCAGATTTATAACGACTTATGAAATAAGCTCCTATTTCATTGATTTGTTTAAAAGAACTTGGCACAAAATAACCGAGATCAGATATTAGCAAATCATTGCTTAATATATTACTTAAATGTTTCCTATATCCCTGGTCTGATCTTACCCCCTCCGTTAAATTAAGTTGGTCTATTATCTGATTCATGTAGTCGAAAACTAATTGTAACTTTATTCCAGACTTAGTATTGCTTTCATAGCCACTGTAGCTAGTACCATAACCTTTATACATCTCTTCCATACTGTTAGGTAGAGTAATATAGCTACTGTCCAATAATTTAACACTATTAAATTGCTGTAAGATTTTGCAATCAACTTGCAAGATATTTTTAAAGAGAATCACAGATTCATTATACATCCTTTTCATAAATTCCACTGCTTCTTCAGTAAATCTAAAATCCAAACCTTGTTTTGTTATATCTATCGAGTCCTCGTTTAGTAATTGACACATTGTTTCTACGCTACAATTATCAACTCCTATATTACCCAAGACCATGGCTTTTACGAATGATGAACCTTTTAGCTTTCTCTTTCTTTTTATAAACCTTGTTGTAATTGAGATTTTCTCTGCTTTTTCATTAAAAAATTCTTTGAGCTTTTTTGATAAGCAAGTTATTTTATTCATTGGTTCTCTCACTAAAAGTATATCTGGGAGAACTTATACCTTATTATTCTATCTCTTTCATACCTTTATTTCCTTAACTTGACGCGTATGGCTTTTTTGACTCTGTGGCTCAAGGATTGAACTAGTTAAGACTCGGTCATCATTTTACCGCAAAATCATTAAGAAAAGATTGTGCAGATTATGCTAAGCAACATGGTGAACAAGATAGTTGGACCTATAAAGCAATAATAAAAGACGCTGCTATTGGTGACTACTTTGTTGCACTAGAAGGTCCGTATGGTCCTATACAAAACCCAAAAACTAAAATAAATATGATAGATGAAGAGAAGACTTTTCGTAAATACTTAAAAGACATTGAAAATACGGTTACAGAAACTGATTCTTCACCTATATGGGGTCGTTCAAACATTGAAGGCAGAATGATATGCGACAAGTACAAAGTGGAGCTCCGTGTTTATTCAATAGAGGAAGATAGTCAAAAAATTACAGTAACTAAAATTACAGCACATGATGATGATCCAGAAGTTTTTATACAAGATATAAATCTCAATCAACTAGAGATAGATAGTAGCAAAAAAACTGTAGGAGTAGTGAATTACATGAGGCATTTTGTGCCACTCCTAAGTGAAATTTCTGAAGATATAACAGAAAGTCAACCAGTTTCTAATGAAGAAATCTTTGGTGAAGTGACAGAAGTTCCTGCTTCTGATCAATCAGAGCAAGAAGAACAATATAATATCAGAACTAGCAAAGCAGCAATTGCGCAAGATCATAAAGAACAAAAAACACAAAAAGAGAGAATTGATACCAGCGCTAGTGAGCCAATTCATACAGATACAGTAATTACTATTTCTCATCAACAAGGGCAAGAAACACAACAAGAGGCAATAGAAAAGAAATTAATCAATAGTTACAGAAGAGAAGCTATTTATAGCATAGCTGCTGTAATAACAGCTATAGCATTCACAGCATTTGCTACAGTTGCTATTTTTACCCAACCAATTCCTTTAGCATGTCTTGCTGGAGTTGCTTTAGCCATTGCATGTGTTTGTGTATATCAGTTAACGCAGAGTCATCAAGACATTAACGAACTGAAAGGTAAGGTAGGAGAAAACAACACCTTTACTTTTTTAGAAGAAACGGGATTTAAAATTTATAGCCTGATTGATAAAGCAGCTTCAAAAATTTAAGATCTTTCCTACTTCATCTATATCAACTCAATTTTATTTTTACAGGAGGGCATATGTCATTTACAGAAATTAGATTTCCAGAAAATATATCTTATGGTTCCACTGGAGGACCTGAATTTTCCACTGACGTTGTAACAACTCATAATGGTTGTGAGCAGCGCAATATTAATTGGTCTCGTGCACGTGCCAGGTATAACATAGCTTATGGAGTCAGGTCAAACGAGCAGCTAACAGAACTCATAACATTTTTTCAGGCACGAAAAGGTAAAGCAATAGGGTTTCGTTTTAAGGATTGGTCAGACTTTACAGTTATCAATCAAGAAATTGGCATAGGAGACGATAAAAAAACGATCTTTCAACTGATGAAAACTTACATAAGTGGAAAAGACAAGCATACACGAACTATTAAAAAGCCAGTGCATGATACAATAAAAATTTACCTAGATGGTGAAAAGACAGAAAAATATTCAGTGAATTATTCAACTGGAGAAATAGCATTTATGAAACCACCAGCAAAAGGCACAATAATCACCGCAAGCTTCGAATTTGATGTGCCAGTACGATTTGATACAGATTACCTAAACGCTTCTATTGATAACTATGGCAGCAATAGCTGGAACAATATTCCCTTGGTGGAAGTGAAATAAAGTTAAAGTATGCTCCATAAAAGTTAAGCGATACTGAGGCTCATATTTAAATGAGCCTTGCACATTTTAAAGTCTATCGCCCATTACAATGTTCCACACTCGAAATTTGAGGAAATTCTAATGTAGTGTTTTCTCTTTCTTGTAAAATAGAAAGTTTTAATAATTCTTTTAGAACTAACTTTACAAGTGTTGTACCATTTTCCTTAAAGAGGTAGTCCATCCTATTGGTTTTCTGTATGTGATTGACAAAATTTCTAGCTTCCTCATTAAAAGCCTCGATTGTGTTGATACAAGATAATACTAAATCCGAGCTACTTATTGCTAAAATTCCATTTACGAAAATATCTAATTTTGTTTTATCTTCAGCTAACCTATTTCTAATATCATCATTCTCAAACAAAATGTACTCTAGGTACGAAGCAGACTCAATAAGTATAAAGTCTTCTAAAGGTACTGATTCTAAACATTCGTTAACATCAGTAAGTATTCCAAACTCAGTAATACACCCTTCTTTTCTCACAACATAGCAATCGGGAAGATTACGATACATTGATAGCAAAGAAAAAAGACGTATTATACTTGTACCTCTATCTTTCATTTCCTCTAGAAGCTTTTTATCATTTATTAGTTTGTGCAAAATGTAATCTGTAGCAGAACCTGGTTTGCGAAAACGAAACATATTATTTTCTGCAAAAATAGCCTTAGCCAATTCGATAGACTTTTTATCCTCATCTATAAAAGCCTTCTCGCTTCTATTTAATTGTATGATTTCAGCCTTACTATTGCTGCGTAGCCTAGTTTGCCCTATTAACCTCTCAAATACTTCTGTATTCATATATATCTTAATATAGTTAATATTAATATTAACTATATTAAGAAAAATAAATGAAAATGTTAATAAATATTAAGCTTTTATTAAAAAAGTAAAGTCTTTTTATATTTGTATGAGTATACAAGCAGTTTGATTGTTGTGATATATTTTCTATCGCACCCGGCTGCAGTGCCAAATATTAAGAACAATGTTCGCTTGCTAGCTTTCGCTTCAATATCTGCAAGATTGTGCTAGATACCCTGCACAACTTGCTTCAAAATTTCTGCTTGTTGTTGAGCATGGACATTAGCATAACCGCATGCAGGAGATGCAGCAGCGGGTCTTGCAACACACTTAGGCCTTTTTGCTTGAGTGTCTAGATTAGATAGAACCTCTTCTATTAACGGATTAACAAAAAACCATCCTCCCATATTTTTTGGTTCCTCTTGACACCATATAATTTCAGCGTTCTTATATTTTTCGAGTTCATTGTTTAGTTTATCAGCCGGGAATGGATAAAATTGTTCTAAACGCACTACTGCTATATCGTTTATTTTTTGTGCTTCAAGCATTTCAATTATGTCGTAATAAACTTTACCACTACATATTACAACTTTACGTATTTTATCACTTGCAACTAAACCTGTTCTACACTCTCGAATTACCGTAAGAAATTTTCCTTCAAAGTCAGAAAGGTTAGAAACTGCGCTTTTATGACGCAATAGTGATTTAGGTGTAAACACCACTAAAGGCTTACGAAAATCTCGATTAATTTGTCGGCGTAAAACATGAAAATAATTCGCAGGAGTAGAGCAATTAACCACCTGCATATTATCCTCTGCACAGAGTTGCAAAAACCTCTCTATACGAGCAGAACTATGCTCAGGCCCCTGCCCTTCATAACCATGAGGCAAAAGTAAAACTAGACCACTTGATCGCAACCACTTTGTTTCTGCTGATGCAATAAACTGGTCGATCATGATTTGCGCACCATTTGCAAAATCACCAAATTGCCCTTCCCAGAGCACCAGTGAATATGGAGAGTCAAGGCTATATCCATATTCAAAACCCATCACAGCATACTCAGATAGTGCGCTATCTATAACTTCAAAGCGAGCTTGCTTCTCACTTATGTTGTTTAGTGGAATAAAATCTTCTTCCGTTACTTGATCAACAAGCCTTGAATGACGGTGCGAGAAGGTACCACGACCAGAATCTTGTCCTGACAAGCGCACTCCTATTTCTTCTTTAAGCAATGACGCAAATGCAAGACTTTCACCAGTGGCCCAGTCTATATTGCTACCGGAATTTATACTTTCTATTCTGCCATCAAGTATTTTCCTCACTTTATTATTGAGATTAAAACTACTTGGAATATTGCTATTTATGTGTACACCTAATTTTTTTAGCTCATCTGGTGAAACACCAGATTCCGTATAATATTCACTCAAATCGTTCAACTTTGCTCTTCTCAATTTCGACCACACTCCATCAAACCAATCAGCTTTTTTTGGAGTGTAAGTCACTGACTCAGCAAGACTTTTATCCAACCTTACCCTAAATTCGCTGCGCAATTTACTTACTTCATCACTAATTAGGACTTTCTCTGCAGCCAGCTTCTCTTCGTAAATTGTTCCCGGAGTTTTATGCCTTGATATTGCTTTATACATAAGTGGCTGAGTAAAATTTGGTTCATCACCTTCATTATGGCCATATTTGCGGTAGCATATTATGTCAATCACCACATCCTTTTTAAATTTCTGCACATACTCCATTGCCAAACTCGCGGCAAAACTCACGGCTTCTGGATTATCTCCATTAACATGAAATATTGGAGCTTCTATTGATTTTGCTACATCAGTACAATAAAAAGAAGAGCGTGCACAACGAGGATTCGCAGTAAAACCAACTTGGTTATTGATGACAATATGCACGATACCACCAACTTTATAACCTTCAATGTTGCTCAAAGTCAGGGTTTCAGCAACCACTCCCTGCCCGATAAAAGCTGCATCACCATGAATTGATATTCCAAGCACAGATCTCGTATTTTGTTTTGCCCTTACTCTTCCAGCTAGAACCGGATTTACCGCCTCAAGGTGAGATGGGTTAGGACATAAACTTAAGTGTATTTTTTTACCACCAGCAAGTGCTCGATCAGAAGAGTAACCAAGGTGATATTTGACATCACCAGACACCTCAAGACCACTTGGATATGCAAGGTTGCCTTGAAATTCAGACAGCATTGCCGCATAATCTTTTCCCATCACTTTGGTTAGAACATTGAGCCGTCCTCGGTGGGCCATACCAAGAACTATTTCTTCAATACCAAAAGCTGCAGAATCACTAATAACTCTTTCAATTGCAACAATGGCTGACTCCCCACCTTCGATAGAAAAACGCTTATATCCAGGAAATTTCATATGGAGAAATTGCTCGAACATCTCAGATTCAATCAAGTGCCTTAGTATTTCTTTTTTATCCTGAGGGCTTAGCGTATAGACCTGATTTTCAATTTTCTCCTGCAGCCAAACTCTTTCCTCATAAGAGGAAATATGCATAAATTCAAAACCGATATTCTTGCAGTAAATATCTCTGTAGATTCTAGTGTCACTTGTAGGAGAAAGATTCAAGTATTTTTGATAATCTATTTCCTTATTTACATTCGGTGATAATGGATTTAAGTCTGCAAAAAAGTGACCATAAAATCTGAAAAAATTTGCTAAATCATCAGCATCTACCTTAGCTTCATTCTGTGCTCTGCAGGGTTCTGCTTTATTAACTTCTAAATTGCTCGAAAAAATTCTGTACCAATCTTCTCCAATTGATTTATCGCCTTGCAAGTAACGGCTATAAATTTCTTCCACAAATTCGACATTATCGCCATAAAAACAGGAGTTATTTTTAAAACTGGACATAATCACTACAAAAGTATCAAATACTTATGAGTATAACTTAAGTTTTTTAAAAAAGAACTCCTTTAGTTTCTAATTATTAAGTTATACAAACACTGTAATCCGAGTTTTCCAGAAAGGGTGTCATTCTAGACTGACATCTAATCTTTCCATAAATGCTGTATTTCAACATAAAACAACTATACTCATCAACTTGTGCCAAATCATAATTCCTAGGTTCCAGTGTTAGCTACTTGTTTTTTGGATTTCTATACTATTGCTGATTGAAGATTATTGAAATTTTTTTGCACATTAAGGAACGCAAGCGTTTATGAGTCAGAGGATAAGTCATATAACATTTACTCGATCTTAAGACTTTGAATTTATATTTAAGTAAACGATAAACAGTAATTGGTATGAGTGATCTATTTAAAAGTGACAGTTATGATAAAAATCTCAATTCTTTGATAAGAGTCATAAAGCTGAAGGATACAAAAAAAATTAATGAACAATATGATGAAACACTGAAAGATTTATCTCAAGCTCTGAAGAATTTTACAAACAACGCAAAAGATGTAGCCAAATTTGTTATATATAGCGACTTGAATAATTATGTAGAACCTTTGATCACAAAGCCACTCGGTTTTATTGGAACATTAAAAGGGATATTAGATAGAGTCTTGGGAAAAGATATTCCAACTAATGATAATGACATAAAAAATTTTGTTGGTGATGAATTATCAGGTTTCACTATAGAAAAAGCAGCCGAATACACAAATATTTTAAGTACAATTAATCTATTCAAGAAAGGACTTAAAGAAATTTTAGATTCGAAACAGAGTGGAAAAGGCAATAAAGAACATAAATCATACGAAGTAAGCACGGAAAATAAAACGACATCAAAGCAGAAGGAAGATACTCCTAAGCTGCAAGAAGGAAAACAGCCGGTAGGAAAATTAGTTATGAAGAGAATAAAACGGCCAACAACAGCACCTCCGCCACCTCCTACTGCCTCAAAAAAGGTACACTTTAAACCAGAAATAGAGAACGTATCTCCTGAAGATTCAGGCTATGAAAGTTCATTAAGTGAAGAGTCTGGACATGAGGAAATATCAAATTATCAAGAGAAAAGTAGTAAATCTTCAACAAAAGATTCGGAAGACTCAAAGTTAGCTAAAAAGGAGCCAACTCACAAAACGAAACCTAAGAAAAATGCAGGAACAAGAAGAGGATATAAAAAGAGACAGGCTCCAGAGCCACTAGCGCTAAACGCTACCAATCAAGAAATTAGGCAAGAAACTAAAGAAGATAAATCTGAAATACTGTCAAATCCTAAAAGGCTAGATATTGTTGATCAACAAGTGAGCACGAAACCAATAATAGTAGAAGTGACTTCGCAAAAATCAGCTGAAAGTAAACCAATCCTCAAAAAATCTGCTGATAAAGCAGCATCAGAAGTAAAAGCGGTTATTATAAAAGAAAAAGTAAATAGCAAGAAGGACGGTAGAGTAAAGTCAATAGTAGGAAAATTTGAGCAAAACCAAGTTGCTAAGAGCAAAGCCACCCCTGCAACACAAGCAGATATCGGTATGAAGAAAGATCCTGCACCATCGCAAAAAACTGCCTCCCAATCTCACTCATTTCCGGTAGGAAATAAAAGATCTAAAATGAACCCCATAACAGCAAAGTCCGATTCTAAACTTCCGGTTAGTAAAAAACCTCTTCTCACTCATGTTAGTGTAAAGAAAATAGCTGCACGATTTGAAAGCCATGGGAAGAAATAGTTGTAACCTATTGAACAAACCCTATAATATCCTTGATCTTTTTTATATTGTTATTTGCAATCTCTGCTGCTTTTTCTGTACCTTCTTTTAATATTTTATGTAAATGGAGCTGATCCTTCAAAAGACCGTTCAACTTCTCACGTATGGGTGATATAACACTGATGATTAAGCCAGCTAACTCTTTTTTAAAGTGTTTCATATCATGTTTATTCACTTCTTCACACACTTTTTCCACATTTAAATCACTAAGCACTGAATAAATGTTTACCAAATTGTTTACTTCTGGACGGCACTTTAAAGTAGCAAAATCAAAGCCTGGAATTGAATCTGTTTTTGCTTTTTCTATTTTCTTGACAATCAAGTCATTTGTATCGTCAAGGTTAATGCATGAGTATTCTGAAGAATCAGATTTGCTCATCTTGCTTGCTCCATCTCTTAAGCTCATTATCCTTGATGTACAATCCAAAGTTAAGATTTCAGGTATGATGAAATGACTACATTTATAATGATTGTTAAAAGCTGATGCAATATCACGTGCAAGTTCTAAATGCTGTTTTTGATCATCGCCAACAGGAACATATTTAGTTTGATACAGCAATATATCCGCAGCCATAAGTACTGGGTAGCTATATAACCCAAGAGAAGCTTTTTGTCTATCGCTTCCAGCCTTATCTTTAAATTGAGTCATACGATTAAGCCAACCAATTGGTGTATAGCACCCTAGCAGCCAGCCCAATTCTGCATGACCACTAACTGCGGATTGATTGAAAATAATCGACTTTTCCGGATCTATTCCACATGCAATATAAGTTGCTGCTGCTTTAAAAATATTATTTTTTAATTCATTTGCGGGAAGCTTATTTGCTGTGATTGCATGCAGATCAACAACACAAAAAAGAGATTTATATTTATCCTGCAACCCTATCCACTGCTTAATTGCACCAAGATAATTGCCCAAATGTAATACTCCACTTGGCTGAATACCTGAGAAGATAACTTCTTCCATACCTTGAGTGTTTTATTAGTTACTTTCGCAATCAGCAGATTTTTTAGAAAGAATAACCATTGCAGGACGAAGCAACCTATTTTTAATTGTATAACCAGTTTGTAGTACTTCTACAATAGTGCCAGGCTCTTTTTCATTATCTTCTCTTTCCACAACAGCTTGATGTAAATTGCTGTCAAAAGAGTTACCTATTGGATCTATTTCTTCTATTCCATGTTTTTTTAGATCACTCACAATCTTTTGGTGCGCCACTTTTATTCCTTCATGAATAGGATCATCATCTTTCAAGTTTTCCATTGCTTTTTTTAAATTGTCACAAGAGTCGATCATATCACGTGCAAATTTTGTGACTGCATAATCACTTGCATCGCTAATTTGCTTTTGCATTATACGTTTAACGTTTTCATTATCCGCAACAGCGCGACGTAAATGATCTTCAAGCTGAACTGCACGTTCTTTTAATATATTAAGCTCTTCACTTAAATCACCTGTTTGCTGATCTTCTTGATCATCCCCTTTTCGTTTACTGACCATATCTGCAAATTTCTTTTTTTTCTCTTTATTACTATCTGACATATCATTCACCCTTACAAACTTAATAAATATATAACAATCAATCTAAAAATATCAAGCGTTAGCTATCCTTGTCTTTCTATGCTTGCATTTAAAAAGTCAATCAAAGCAGTTTTATAAAGAGAATCAGAAAAAGTATCAATATTACTTTGCGCCATATTAATATAGTGTTTAGCTTCTTCTATAGAAACATGAATGGCATTATGATGATTAATATATTGTAATGCTTGGTCAAAATTGTGTCTAGCTGAAGAAAAAGATTTCTCCCAGAATTTTTGTTCTGATGGGCTGCCTTTTTCATATGCTATAATAGAAGGTAAAGTAACTTTACCTTCAAAGAAATCTTTTCCAAGTTGCTTTCCTAAAGTGCCTTGATTAGCAGTATAATCTAGCACGTCATCAATTATTTGGAATGCCATACCAAAATTAAACCCGAAATTCCTTAGCCTCTCTGTTTCGTCACTTGTGGCTCCAGATACTACTGATGCAGCCTCGCAGCATGCAGAAAATAAAGATGCTGTCTTTTCTCCAATGATATTAAAATAATTTTTCCTAATTGTGTTAGGGTCAAAACGCGTTGTCATCTGCTTTATCTCACCCTTGACAAGCAAATTAGATGCCTTAGATAAAATAGAGAGAACACTTAAATTCCCACATTCTATAAGCCATCTAAATGCTAAGGTCAATAATAGATCACCAACTAAAATGCTTGATTTATTTCCCCAAATTTTATTTGCTGTTGCAACTCCATGGCGTGCCTTACTTTCATCAAGCACATCATCATGAAGTAAAGTAGCGTTGTGTATAAATTCTACCGATGCAGCAATGTTGACCCTACTCTCTCCAGAGTAATTCAGCATTTTACACATAATAAAAATGAGCTTAGGCCTTATCTTTTTTCCTCCTGAATTAATAAGATGAGATGTAATATCGGTAGCAAGCTTAGTACCTTCATCATTGACATTTTTGAAGATAAAGTCATTCATAGCCAATAAATCAGAAGATAAAATATCATCTAATTTACTACTTTTTGTTAAATCAGTGTTTAGCATTTAAGAGGACTTATGCTTCTTGCCCTTGTACTTTCTCAACTTTTTTCTTTTCTATTTTTTTCGATTCTGTTTCTAAATCTACTATGCCTTTTTTAATGAACCACATTACCCTTTCAGTTGCTTGCGCTCCTACACTTAGCCAATGTTTTAATCTATCAGCTTTTACCACAACACGATTTTTATTGTCTTTTGGCAACATTGGATCATATTGTCCTATTCTCTCAATAAAGCGCCCATCTCTTGGTGCTCGTGAGTCGGCTACAACTATCCTATAAAAAGGACGTTTCTTTGCCCCAAACCTTGCTAACCTTATTTTAACTGCCATGTCAACCTTTATTCATATATTAATTACAATTTAAATACAATAAACAGCTCAAGTCAAACTAATTGTACCTCTTTTACCTAAAAATACAATATAGCCCCCTCCAATCACTCATAAAAGGAAGATAATAAACTTTTTTATATATCATCAATCATAGCATGATTAACTTCTACTCTATACTTTGATTTTAGATAGCTAATTAACTGTTCCTTTAGCGATATCATCACACGTTTTCCGGTGTCAAGCATGTTTAATTTACCATTTGATGAATGCATTTGTTTTAGAACGCCTATTATAATTTCATTATTGTATTGAATAGGATCTGTTACCGAATTAGTTGTTTTCATATTGAAAATCTCTTCTATGAAAGAAAAAGGGTAGTTTTGTTCATTGCGTTGTATTTGCTGGCCTTTAACCAATTTTATACCTTGCATTTCTTCCAAATCTGTCTTTTCTCTTAGTTGAACTGCTACTTCTTGTCCCATTTTAAACATTCTTTCTTTTATAAATTCACTACGCCAAAGCTTTATGGCTGATTCCCTACTTTCTTCAAAATTTTGTAATTTAGGAGGAACGATATCACTGATTTTTACACTAACAACAGTATCTCCAACACCCTTAAAATAATTCTTCTGATCTTTCTCGCGTGAAAAAATGAAAGAAATGAAATCACTGGAATTTCCTACTTCATTACCACTTTGGTCTTTTCCACTAGCATCTACTGGACCAATGGTTTGTATAGGTAAATTGTAATTATTGGAGATTTCTTCAATCGTTGCACCATTGTATATCTTATAATTCACTTGATTTATGAAATCATTGACTTTTTCAAAAGACTTTTGATTGGTTAAAACTGACCTTATGTCTTTTTTTAAATCAACCAAGTCTTCATCAGAGATTTGATGTATGCTTTCTACCTTTATTACGTGCCATCCAAAATTGCTTGTTAAAACTTCACTTACTTCACCTGTTTTGAGAGCAAATACCTTTTCTCTCATATTTTCAGGTAAGAAATCCTTAGTTATATTATTTACTCTGGTTTCATCGAGTTTCACTTTATTAAACTCTTCTATTATTTGTTCAAAGCTTGCTTTACTTTCTTCAAGTGCTCTTCTTGCTATTTCAGCTTTTTCTTTGGTAGGAAATATCACATTGAATATGTCTCTTTGATTTTTAAGTTCCTGATGTTCTATTATACTATCAACCTCTTCATCTGAAATTCTGATTTGATCTTCAAAATATTTTTGATCCAGAGAAATGTATTGCGCAGTTCGATACTCAGGGTAATAAAAATTGGACTTATTTCTTTCATACAAATCAAGTAAGGCTTGATCATCTGGTTCAGGAACGTCTGTAATTGCATCCTCAGTTATTTTAACAATATCAACTACTCTAGTTTGGTAGCGATTTTTGTATATCTGCTCATCAACACCCTCACCAAAAGTTACCGGATAATTATCTTTAAATAACGAAGTCATGAACATCATTGCAGGCAGGATTTTCTCTAGTTTTTCTATATATTCCTTTTCTGTTATATGCAGGCTATTTAGAGTTTGATGGAATTTATTATGGTCAAATTCTCCTTTATCGTCCTGAAAGTACTTGGTATTTTTTATATGGCTTTTGATAGATTCTTCTCCAACTTTTAATCCAAGTTCGCTAATTAGGTTAAACAATAGTTTTTGCTCTATAAGTGCGTTAAGTAAATCATATTTCAGCTTTTTTACTTGTTCTTTACTTACATCAGATCCAGAAATTTGCTTTTCATAATTTTGATATAGTAATTTATATTCATCTGATGTTATAACTTCCTTTCCTACTTTAGCTAATTCTTTCCTTTCATCATCATTTGATAAAAAATTGCCAATCCCCATAAAGATTAATAAGCAAACTAAAAGGAGAACGATTGCCTTGGTAAAAAAATTTCTAATACTCATTGTAAACTCAATTAACTAACACTTAAATTTAGAATAGCAATAATTTAATCTTTGTAAATCTATTAACAAATTAGCTAATATATGTAATATTGTAGTGTATTAAATTGAATGGAAGCTTATATTAACCTAAGAGCCTGTAAGTGATCTCTGAATATGGTAAGATGAGGTATAGTTGACATGAGGTAAAGTATGAGGAATACATATCCAAGTGACATAAGTTGTGAAAAATTCGAAAAGATTAGACTAATTTTAGAAAGTGTGCGAAAGAAAACAAAGCCAAGAAGATTAGGTTTATATGAGTTATTTTGTGGTGTGCTTTATGTACTAAAAAGTGGCTGTCAATGGCGAATGCTTCCAAAAGAGTTTCCAAGATGGCGAAATTGTTACGATTACTTTAAGAAATGGAGTAAAAAAACGAATGAAGATAGAGAAAGTGTTCTAGAAATTGTCTTAAAAAAATTGGTTGGAGAGAACAGTGGTCGGAATACCAAAACAAGCTTCTGCATCATTGATGCCCAAAGTGTAAAAAATACCGATACTGCTGAAGAAAAAGGTTATGATGCTGGCAAGAAAATTTCAGTAATAAAGCGTCATATCGCAGTTGATACACAAGGTTTGACACACGCAATTCATATAACAACGGCAGAAATAACTGATCGTAGCAGTGCTTTGACAATGGTTAAAAATGCTAAAGAAAGTCTCTCTGAAGTTAAAAACATACTGGTTGATGCAGGCTACACTGGAGAAAATTTTGCAACACAGATAAAAGTAACTATTGGTGCAACTGTTGAGGTGAAGCGAATTACACACCTTTGCTGTATTGCCAAAAAGATGGGTTGTTGAGAGATCTTCTTTTGCCTGGTTGGAAAAATGTAGGCGACTTTGGAAAAATTGCGAGCGTAAACTTAATACTAGCCTACAAATTTGCTTTTACTTCTTTCCTCCTCAAAAGATTATGAACAGGTTCTTTGATGATAAAGGGTTTATTTCTAATAGTCTTTATGTTGATGTGACAATATTTGGTACTTTGTCATTGTTAGCACTGCTAGCTACTGAGATATTTAGTCCTACATTTTCAAAAGGTTGTGAAATATACACTGAAAAACACATGAAAGATTTACTTGAGGAAGATCCAAGAGATAGAGTACAAAAGGAAACTAATCTGTTAGGACGGTATGATCCACGAAGGCTATTAATGCCGATAATTATGCCTCTTGTTAGAAAGTGTTTTGCAGAAGTGGCAAGCGAATTTGCTGAAAGGAATTTTGATGAGGTAAAAACTGATATGTCTGATGTTAATACTGAAGGACTATCTAATCCTCAAGCAATTGAATTTGCACAGCAAACAGTATAGTATAAGCTTTTAGCTCTATGCATGGACTCAAAAAAAGTAGAATTAATATTTGAAAAATTTCAACAGTCAAATCCTGCGCCAAAAATAGAGCTAAATTATACCAATCATTTTACGTTATTAGTTGCAATAGTTCTGTCAGCGCGGACGACCGATATAAGTGTTAATAAAATTACAAAGGAGCTATTTAGTATCGCTGATACGCCAGAAAAAATGTTGAATCTTGGGCAAAGTGAGCTGAGAAAATGCATAAGCAGTATTGGTTTATATAATTCCAAAGCAAAAAATATAATCGGGCTCAGCAAAATATTGATTGAGAGGTACAATAGCAAAGTGCCTACTAATTTCGATGATTTGGTATCTTTACCAGGGGTTGGGAGAAAGAGCGCTAATGTGTTCTTAAATTCAGGGCTTGGTATTCCAACATTGGCAATTGATACTCATGTTTTTAGAGTAAGCAATAGAGTTGGGCTTGTGAAAGAAAAAGATATATTTAAAACAGAGCAATCTCTTTTGAATGTGGTTCCAAAAAAATACCTGCTTTATGCTCATCATTGGCTAGTTTTACACGGTAGATACATTTGCAAGGCACAAAAACCTTTGTGTGAAACATGCATAATTCATGATTTATGTGAGTTTGAATGCAAGAGGTATAAAGTCTAGCACAACACTTCGATATTTCTTACTTTTATCATCCAAGTAGCTGATCTCTATGATGGTGTCAACCGAGTAGCTGACACCATACGCGTCAAGTTAAGAGATTGTGAGCAAATTTAGAGAGGTTAAAGTGGATACTCTAGCCCTTCTACGTTTGTCTTTTAATGAAAATAGCGACCAAGTTATAGTGAGTTTTTTAAGAAATGCTTTTAAACTATTAATTTTGGTTAATACTAAAAATAACTCTCTAACCCGCCTTTTTAGCTCAATAAATGCCTTTGTTAAGCTAAGTTCTGTATTCTTTTTCACTTCTGTGCAACCAACCATACGCGTCAAGTTAAGAGATTGTGAGCAAATTTAGAGAGGTTAAAGTGGATACTCTAGCCCTTCTACGTTTGTCTTTTAATGAAAATAGCGACCAAGTTATAGTGAGTTTTTTAAGAAATGCTTTTAAACTATTAATTTTGGTTAATACTAAAAATAACTCTCTAACCCGCCTTTTTAGCTCAATAAATGCCTTTGTTAAGCTAAGTTCTGTATTCTTTTTCACTTCTGTGCAACCAACTATGCCGTGAAATATAAGAATTGCGCACAATTTAGCATATAGTTCACATAATACTCTGCATGGCTTTCCTTTTAGCTTATCAAGCCTGATATAGCTTTTATACAATTTAAATAATAACTCAATTTGCCACCTTACTCTGTAAATCGTTAATACTTGCTCAGCACTAATTTTATTTTCTGGAACATTAGTTATAAATATTGACCAGTTCAACAATTTTTGATTTCTTTTAGAGGATGTATATCCCTGCGATCTTGCTAATCTATTAGCTTTCCTTCTTCTGGCCATAGACTGTTCTTCAGTTAGTTTCTGACATATAATTCTTACTCTAATTTTTGCTTCTTTTCCTAACAATACCTCGTTTTCTAAAAATAACTTATCCTCTAAACATTCTAATAACTCCATTTTTTGATTTGTTTCTACATCATATATGTTGGTATCAGATTTATAACGACTTATGAAATAAGCTCCTATTTCATTGATTTGTTTAAAAGAACTTGGCACAAAATAACCGAGATCAGATATTAGCAAATCATTGCTTAATATATTACTTAAATGTTTCCTATATCCCTGGTCTGATCTTACCCCCTCCGTTAAATTAAGTTGGTCTATTATCTGATTCATGTAGTCGAAAACTAATTGTAACTTTATTCCAGACTTAGTATTGCTTTCATAGCCACTGTAGCTAGTACCATAACCTTTATACATCTCTTCCATACTGTTAGGTAGAGTAATATAGCTACTGTCCAATAATTTAACACTATTAAATTGCTGTAAGATTTTGCAATCAACTTGCAAGATATTTTTAAAGAGAATCACAGATTCATTATACATCCTTTTCATAAATTCCACTGCTTCTTCAGTAAATCTAAAATCCAAACCTTGTTTTGTTATATCTATCGAGTCCTCGTTTAGTAATTGACACATTGTTTCTACGCTACAATTATCAACTCCTATATTACCCAAGACCATGGCTTTTACGAATGATGAACCTTTTAGCTTTCTCTTTCTTTTTATAAACCTTGTTGTAATTGAGATTTTCTCTGCTTTTTCATTAAAAAATTCTTTGAGCTTTTTTGATAAGCAAGTTATTTTATTCATTGGTTCTCTCACTAAAAGTATATCTGGGAGAACTTATACCTTATTATTCTATCTCTTTCATACCTTTATTTCCTTAACTTGACGCGTATGGTAGCAGCACCTGTAGTGCTAAACCAATTGCGTAAAAAACTAAAATCCATAAGTACCCCAATCTGTCAAAAATAAAACAATAATCTACCAACTATAATACAAATTAATATTATTGTCAACAATTTATATTAATAATTTAATCTTTTTATGCTTTTACTTTGAGTAAATTTTACTTCCATAGAATAAGTATAGAGTTATAATACACTAACAAGCAAACCTCTGTACTAAATTTTGGTTAATATAAACGTTGAGCGTATTAAGAAAGTTGCTTTTAAAGTATTGCATTTTACTTTTATTTTCGCTATAAGGTTGCTTTAAGTTGGATTTTCAACACCTTTATACTATTTATGTTATGATTTTAAAATTTTTTGGGGGCACTTCATGAAAAAATCTATTTATACTAGAACTGCTCTAGCTTCTCTATTGACTTTATGTTCTTTCAGTGGCTTTGCTGCTGACTTTTCTGACGAGAGTATGAAGGAAGTAAAAAAGCAAGAGAGTAACGAGTCAATCAAAACTTCTGGAAAGATGGAAGTGATGAAGACGTCAAATAAGAAACTAAAAGAAAAAATGGACAGGATATGTAATGCTGATCCAAGAAAAAAAGCCGAGGAGCTTAAGAAAAAAGAAGAACTAAGATTAGCAGCTGAGCAGAAGAAAAAAGAGGAGTTAAAATTAGCAGCTGAACAAAAGAAGAAAAAAGAAGAGTTAAAATTAGTAGCAAAACAAAAGAAAAAAGATGAAATTAGGCTAGCAAAAGAGAAAAAAGCAAAGTTTATAGAGGATTCAAAGGCGAAAGCTCTAAGCACTAAAAATTCTAATGTAGAAAAGTCAAAAATTAAGGGTTCTAAAACTAAGAATGCTAAAATTGAAGCTAAAGATATAAAAAAGGATGTAAAAGTTGTTAACAGCAATACAGAGGAAAAAGGTAAGGCAAGTCCTGTTGTTTCAGTTGGTGGGGTTAATATTATCAATACCAATCAAGGGGATGGTTTAAGAATAACTTTCGGTGGCGTTGTTGATTCTCAAGGTTATGGTAACCATGGGCTAAGTGGCTATAACCATTATAATATTATGCCAGGTAAATCTACAGATTATTTTAACAATACTCCAGATAGTATAAAAGGAGCAAATCCAATATTTCCTAAAGGGATAGGGAATATTGGTGATTACAGTGAAAACATGGGCATGATTTCAGATGCAATATTGCACTTAAGAGCTGAAAATAAAAATGAGGATATTGGTCTTCGTTATGGTGCCGATGTACAATTCCATGTTCCAGTTACTGAAGGTAAAGGAGCTTCACAAGGCGTAAATGCTGCAAGAGGTAGAAGTGCGCATGTATTCTTAAATTCACAATATGGTGATCTGAAACTTGGCTATCAGTTTGGTCCTGAGTCTCTGATGAGACTTGATGCAACAAGAATTGCAACTGTTGATGGAGCTGCAGATAGTGACTGGTTCAGAAAAGTAAACTTAGAAGGAAGTGCTGCAAACTTTCCATTTTACGTAACACCACGTCTTTACACTGAAAGCTTCTCGAGCGAGAGCGAAAAACTCTCCTTCCGTATGGCAGGAAAATACAACAAAGAGGTTATGACCACATTGCCATTTAGAGCTGCTTACTACTCGCCGAATTATATGGGTGCAAGATTTGGTCTTAGCTACTCACCTCGCTACGATAGTGGTTTATCCGTTGTAAAAGAAATAGCTCCAGATTTCCTCAAAGATTCAAATAATAAGGTAACAGGGGTAAAGAATGAGGAAACGTTAAGACATGTTGGACCAGATTACCAGCATATAATAAGTGCTGGTGCATCATATGAATATGACTTTAGTAAACATAATGTAAAAGTTAAAACTTCCGTAGTTGGTGAATATGGGGTTTCAAAGCAACCGAGTAAAGATAAGCATCTTTATAAGGAATTTGTAGAGTACAATGACCTGATGGGTGTTAATTTGGGTGTAAGCGCTGATTATAAGATTGATGAAGGTCAAAATATAAAATTCGCTGCTTCTTTTGCATATTTAGGCAAATCTGGTCAACCGAAGAGTATCAAGGAACTCGACCCTGCTTCAAAAGAATATAAAGAGACTACTGATATTGCTAGAAAAAATGGCTTAAAGCAATTTAATGACAAGGACACCATGTATTGGACTGCAGGTGCTGGTTATCAATATGAGAATGTTTATACAAGCTTGACATACTTTGGCAGTACAATGAATGATAAAGATATGCTTCATGATGTTGCACTTGGTGTTCAGTATGATCTATCTTCTTGCAATAAGAGCAAGTTTGTTCCTTATGCAGCCTTACATTATTTTATGACTGATGAAAAAGGTGCGCTGAAAGACCAAAAAGGTACTGATGTACCTTCTAACCAAGGAATTCTTCTACTAACTGGTGTGAAGTTTTCTTTCTAATTTGTTCTAGTAATACACACCACAACTTGAATGTGGTGTGTGTCTTGTCTGTTAGTGTTTATTTGTCGATCAAATAAACATAAGCCAGTGCGTAACAAACTCTACGGGTATTTATTCTATTCACACAATAAGTAATGTCATCCCAGTCACAGCTGTACGAAAATTGTGGCAATTTGCATAGTAAATGGTGTCATCCCAGTGCTTGACACTAGGATCCATTTTTCCATCATCATCAGAAACGTTGTATTTTAACATTACTTTTATACTCGTAAATTTAACTGGATGCCAATGTATGGGAGCTGGCATGACACCCTATGGCTACTCAGATAATGGATAAATTATCATAATCCCTTACCTATCGAACGTTTTCAAATTCAATCAATTAAGCAGTATGCAAACCAAACTAAAAAACCATTTAACTGGAGAATTACTTACCATCGCTACTTGCTGGAAATTAACACTTGTAAGTGGGGAGGTAATGGGATTCACTGACTATGATGAAGATTTAAATCTCAATAATATACTCTATAAATCTTCAAGCGGTTTTATAGCCAGCAGTATAATATTAAATAGCGATTTGAGAACTGATAATATAGAAATTGAAGGAATATTAAATAGTGCTGATATTAAAGAAAAAGATGTTTTATCAGGAAGGCATGACTTTGCAAATATTGAAATATTTCTTGTGAATTATAAAGATTTGAGTCAGGGAATTATGAATTTGCATGCAGGAACTTTTGGTAAAGTAACATTAAATAGTGGGAGGTTTATCGCTGAAATTAGAGGTCTTGCGACAAAGCTTGAGAGAAGCATAACAGAGCTATATTCTCCTGTATGCAGGGCACAATTTTGCGATGATAGATGTAAAGCTGATGCTAAAAAGTTTAGTAGAATGAGCACAATTACTAAAGTGATAGATGAAAGAAGATTTGAAGACACTAATTTAATCGAAAGCGATGGATATTATAAGCACGGAGTGGTAAAATTCTTTAGTTCAGCAACATTTGAAGTTGTAGTTAAAGAATACAAAAATAAAGTAGTTACATTATTTGCTTCTCCTCCATATCAAATTTCTACCGGAGATAAATATTCGATACTTGCAGGTTGTGATAAAGCGTTTTTAACGTGCAAAAACAAGTTTAACAATACTGTGAATTTCCGTGGCGAACCATATATACCAGTTGTTTAGCAGCATAATTTTTAATATTATGAATAAGTATGGAAAGGTGGCTGAGCGGTCTAAAGCACACGCTTGGAAAGCGTGCACATATGAAAATATGTCGGGGGTTCGAATCCCCCCTTTTCCGCACATTATTTCTAGTATAACATAGGATTTTCCGTTTTGTTCTTGAACGTAATAACCATATAGCATTAGCACTTCAGCTCCGCAATTTTTCAGAGTCATCTACGTCAATAAAAGAATAGAGTTGATGTTCATCAAGTTGCAGAGCCTTCTTGATTTTTGATGACGAAGAGTAGTTGTTATCATAGAAATACATCCAGTAGCCAGCATACCTTCCCTATTCCTAATAATCTCTTGCAATACTATACTTAGTCTGTGTCATTTCTCACGAGCATCAGCAAACTGGTATGTACTAGCTCGAGAATTAACTGTCAAACTTTTATTTTAGTATTTTTCCTCCATTTCTAAAAACCACCTCTCTATATTTCTATGCATAAACAGAATTAAATTTCCTTCATATATCGTAGTTACACTAGAATATTCTATACCTGACTTAGAAATACAATCGTGGGCGATTAAAATCAGCTCATATTGTTCTTTGCAATCTCCATCAAGTACAATGAAAATTCCAATTATAGGACCAAACGTTTCGTGATTTAACAATACAGGAATTCCACTCTTTTTATAATCTTCTAGCAAAAAAACGTTTTTACTCTCTTTAAGAACTATGTTTTTTGCTTTATCCAGTTTTCTAAAGAGCATTCTTCTTTTCCTACCTAATCCGAAATACTCTTTTTCTGTATCCTCAAACAACTTCATAACTCCATAGAACAACAACTTTGTAATATAGTTTTTTACAAAAGCTAAAACAAGTAATATATATTATACACCCCTTCTTCCTCTTCACCTTAACAATTCTTTATTGAAAATTTCAGAAAAATGTTTTATAATTATTAGTAGATTTCGGTAAAACTTATGGCAAACGCTAATTTAGCTTTCAGTAAAGAAACTTTACAGCATTTTGCTAAGCTAGTTGAGCTCACTAAGCAGCCCACTCAAGAATTAGCAGACAGGCTATTTAAAGAAGCAATAGATCGTGAAATGGAAGATTTTTTACTATCTGTAGTTGCTGATCAATATGATATTGAAAATGAAAAAAAAACTAAAAGTGAGGACGTGGATTGGAATACACTATTATCTTCCTAGACAGTGTTCTTGAAGAAGATCTTCCAAATCTTCCAAAAAAAGTACGGTCAAGAGCTATAGATGCAATAAAAGAGCGACTTACAGTTAATCCAATTGATTTTGGTGAATCGTTTTGTTACAAACTCAAAGGGTTCAGAAGACTAAGGGTTGGCGACTATCGTATCATGTATTATACAGACACCAAAAAACATGAAGTAACTATCGTTACAATAGGACATAGAGACACTATTTACGAGAAGGCTCTTAAAGTACTAAATAACTATGTTTTTCAATAAACTCTGTTTCGTTAAGTAAGGAAATTATAAATATATTATTATACAACCCTCCTTCCTGATCCATTCTTCACCTTAGGTGGCTTTGCTCAGCTCAAAAATAACTCATTTTTTTGGCTACCCCCTATAATTTTACTACTCTACAGACTATAAAATCGATGCTAATAACGGATTAGAGATAAACGTTGCAAAGAATCGCAGTGGCTCAACCGGAAAGGTTACAGTAAGTTAATACTGGAAGGATATTAGTATGAAGCCTCAGACTCGTAAATGTCTTTTCTGTGTTTTATTGAAACAATGGTTACTTCATACTTTGCAGCATTTACATGATACGATAATCACCAGTTCTTAATCTTCTGTATCCTTTGAGTTTGTAACAAAACGATTCACCAAAATCAATTGGATTAACTGTAAGTCGCTCTTTTACTATCTCTTCAACTCTTAACTTTATTGTTTTTGGAAAAGCTCTTCTTACCAACATTTTTCAGGAATTTAATCTTATACCGCTTTAGTCCCACCTATAGTGGTAAGATTATCTACTTATTCTTGTATGGGAATTTACCAATTATTAAGACATTAAGTGTAGTAAAAATATATTCTAATAGTATGGAAAAATAAAATGACACGTAAACAAAATGTAAAAGATAAAGTTATATTTTTAGATAGTTTGCGTAACAAAACAATAGGTGAGCTTTCGATTTTTTGGACAAAAACCCAAATGTCGAAATCTTTGATTGGATAAGTAACAATACTAGTCATAGCCTAAAGCATAGAAGAGGTTACAATATTAGTAATAACATGAAACTTAGGTGCATAGGTGTAGGAATTGGTTTAGTTGCTGGTCTAGTTGCAGCATGTTGTTTAGTGCAAGAAACTTTAGCTCTTATTGGCGGTTCTGGTGTAGTGTTGATTGCATTTGCTATAGTTGGTGCGTTACTTGGAGCTGGAGCGGGCTATGTTGTAGGTAAATGCCTTGATAAAATTAAGGTTACAAATATGCAAAGAGAAATAAATTATTAAAGGTTCGTGTTGTATTCTGAATTTCTTTCAATACTTAAAGATTTACAATCAGAGCAAACTACCTGGCCACGTGGAACTGATTTCAGCTCATCAGTTGAAACTTTACTTGAGCAGAATATGCATTTTATTTTATCACTTGGGGCGAGTGAATGATCAACAGCAATTCTATCATCAAAAACAAAACACTCGCCCTCCCAACTACCACTTTTGTTGTGAGTTTTTTCAAGGTAGGAAAGAATACCGCCTTTAAGGTGATAAACATCGTTAAATCCAAGGCTTTTCATATATGCTGTAGATTTCTCACATCTGATTCCACCAGTGCAGTACATAGCCACTTTCAGGTCTTTACTCTCAGAAAATGACTCTGCCCACTGAGGAAAATCTCGAAAACGCTGAGTATGTGGATTGATTGCATTTTTAAACTTGCCTAGTTTTACTTCGTAATCATTTCGTGTGTCTATCACTAAAACATCAGGTTGAGAGATAAAATCATCCCAATAATCTGGATCAATGTACTGACCTCTAACGGAAGTATCGAGATTACTTACACCAAGATTCACAATTTCTCTTTTTAATCTCACTTTCATCTTACTAAATGGTTGATATTCTGCTGCACTCTCTTTCCATGTAAGGTCCCTTAGTCTATAATCAGAACATAGAAAATCTAATATTTTATCAATCGCGTTTCTTTCACCAGATACGGTTGCATTAATACCCTCTTCTGCAAGGAGTATAGTACCCTTTAATTCGACATTGTCGCATGCAACTTTTATTTCATCTTTCATGTCATAATAATTAGAGAGTTTTACAAAATGATAGAAAGTTGCAATGACAAAACTCATAATTAATTAGTTTATCGATTTAAAACATAATATATAAAATTATGAAGATATTCAATAGGACGGCTGTTAATTACTGGATATCTTTAGTTTTTGCATATAACATTTTAATATCAAATATAGATTCAAGTTAATGTTTCTGAGAGTATTTAAAAATATATTCTTGTTTTTAGTAAGTGTATTATTTGTCTGCCCTATACTATCGTTAATATCGATTCTATTTACAGAATCAGCAAACTCTGGATGGGTAATTAGTAGACTTTTTACTGAATATATACTCAATACGTTAATTTTGATGGTAGGAGTAGGGTTAATATCCTTTATATTTGGAGTAATTCCAGCTTGGCTTACTACATTTTTTTCGTTTCCCGGAAGTAGAATTTTTGAGATTGCCTTATTCTTTCCGATATCAATTCCTGGATATATAGTATCGTTTGTTTATGTAAATACGCTAGAGTTTTCAGGTCCGATTCAGAGCTTGTTAAGAGATACTTTTCAATTGGGCAAAGGTGACTATTGGTTTCCCGAGATCAAATCCCTAGGTGGTGGAATATTAGTAATGGGATTTAGTCTATATCCATACGTTTATATGTTGGTCCGCTCAAGTCTAAAGAGCGTTAGTAACTCAGTCACTATTGCATCAACACTTGGGTTCTCCTCATTACAGAGTCTGTTTTCTGTCATCATACCCTCCATACGTCCATCAATTATAGCTGGGTTATCCTTGGTACTAATGGAAGTAATTACAGATTTCGGCACACCACAGTTTCTTGCTATCGATACTTTCACGACAGGAATATACCGTACTTGGTTTTTATTGCATGACAAATATTCAACTACTGTTTTGGCAGTTGCAGAACTGATTTTCGTTGCAACACTAATAGTTATCGAGAAAAAACTACAAAAAAGAGAAATATCTTACTCTTCAATCAATACTAATGAAGATTATCACAATAAACGTAGTATAAACGGTTCTATATTGTTGATCTTTTCTTATCTTATGTGTTTATTGCCGATATTAATAGGCTTTATTTTACCAATGATTCCACTTATATATTGGAGCATAGAGAAAGGCTTTTTCATATACGAAGCAAGATTTTACAATATAATAACAAACAGTATTAGTTTATCATTTATTACCGCGCTAATCTCGATCAGCATTGCAATAATTATTGGATATACAGCACGTAAAAATAAGGTAATAAGCAATATAGCACGTCTCATTTCTCTTGGATATGCAATTCCAAATGCAATTATTGCGATTAGCATAATAATATTTTTAAGCAGAATATCTTCTTTCATTACTCAATATATTGTAGAAATTAGCTTGGTAGGAACTATTGGCGCATTAGTTTACTCATATTTATTTCGTTTTTTTGCTATATCTTTCAAGGCGATAGAGTCGGGACTCAAAAAAACACCAAATGAAATTGAATGGACTGCATATACTATGGGTCATGGGCCTATTTCCACGTGCCTGAATATTCATATTCCCCTTATCAAGAAAAGCATACTATCGGGATTTCTGCTCGTGTTTATGGATACGGTAAAAGAACTCACGGCAACACTAATTATCAGACCATTTAATTTTGAAACTATATCAACTAGAGTATATGAACTTGTCAGCGATGAGCGTTACAGAGAAGCTGCCCCATTTTCGTTAATGATAGTTATTATAGGTTTAACCTCTACAATAATCTTATTCACACTTGATGATAAGAATCAAAAATAAACTATTTTGCATCTGTTCAGCAGAGTAACAAAATAAGATAGACGAAAAAAGACAACTATAGAAGCAAATGGTCAGTGCTTTCGTGTTTATCAACTTAGTTGGATCTCAGTATCAGCTACTCGGATGACATTATGGAAGCTCAAATGACAAAACAAGAAGCACTGGTTTCAGATGCACTTAAACAAATACACTATCTTGATGATCAATGAGGTCTAGTGTTAACGTATGGACTATCTAAGGAAAAGGGTGGTACCATAACATCAAAGGTTTTTATGCTCTCTTCGTTCAGAAATTCATATTTACCCTGCATTATTCCTGATGGTGTATTTAAGTATGTTCCACTTGTATATTTGAATACCTCTCCAGATTTTATTACAGGTTGTTCTCCAATAACACCAAATCCGGCAATTTCATTTATTTTGCCCTTATGATCTATTATTCGCCAATAGCGACTTAATAATTGAATGGTTGATGAGCTTTTATTTTTTATCTTAACATTATACATCCATACGTAACAATTTTCATAAGGAATGGATTGCTCTTCAATGTAAATTGGCAAAACTGTAACTTCAACAGAATTAGTAATAAGTGTGTATTTCATGGTCATCGTAAAGTGTTCATGATAAAAATTTAACACACTTCAATTATACACTTTTTTCATGGATTTTCCAAGCATATTATCGTACTCTAACTAGGAAGTATTAATTTACATGATGAACAAAACAGATCCACTGGATAAAAAAGTGATAGGAATAATAGGAAGTGGGCAATTGGGTAAAATGACTGCTATCGCTGCAATAAAACTTGGGCACAAAACGCATATTTTTGCCAGTGCTAAAAACGATCCAGCTTGTTCTGTTGCTGATGACTTAACAATAGCAGACTTCTGTGATAAGAGAGCACTTGAATCTTTTGCACAGAGTGTGGATTTAGTCACTATTGAGTCTGAAAATATTCCATGTAGTGCAATTGATATTGTGTCGCAGCATACAGATTTTTATCCAGGCAAAAAGGCATTACACATTTCGCAAAATAGGCTGAGAGAGAAAGATTTTATTAGAGATTTAAGCATAAAAACTGCTGATTACAAAAGTATACAAAATTATAATCAGCTACTAGAAAGTAGTGAAACTTTTAGCTATCCAGTGAGGCTAAAAACAACAGAAATGGGTTATGATGGAAAAGGACAATATGTGATTGAAAATGATTCTGAACTGAAGCAATTTGCTTCCTTCGATTGGAATAAAGAGTACATTCTTGAAGCAAGTGTTGATTTACTGAAAGAGGTTTCAATAGTCGTTGCAAGAGATAAAAACGGTAAAGTAGCTTTTTTTCCCATAGCAGAGAATCACCACGTTGACGGAATACTTAATACTTCAATAGCACCAGCTAAAATAGATAATAAATTAGCCCAAGAGGTACAAAAAACTGCAGAGAAAATAGTAACTGCGCTTGATGTAGTAGGAATTCTAGCTATTGAATTTTTCATCACTCAAAATCATGAATTACTAGTTAATGAACTGGCCCCAAGACCCCACAATTCTTGCCACTGGAGCTTGGATGCATGCAACGTTAGTCAATTCGAGCAGCTAGTTAGGATAATATGCGGGCTATCTATGCAGGAAGTAGTATTACGCTTTCCTTGCATGACAAAAAATATAATAGGTAATGATATATATAATTCTCACAAATATTTGAGCAACGAAAAAGCTAGTTTAACCAGATATGGGAAAAAAGAGGTTAGGGACAAGCGTAAAATGGGACATGTCAATATAGATTTAAGTTATTGAGCTATAAATGCTCTTTGATCAAGATCTCCAAGATCTGCACTATATTTAGTGCTGCACCTTTGCGTAGATTATCAGCTACTATCCACATATTGAGTCCATATTTTATGGTACTGTCTTGTCTGATACGCGATACATATACAGCATCCTCCTGTACAGTATCAATCTGAGTCGTATATTCACCGTCTTCACGCCTATCGTACACTAAAATTCCACTATCTTCGGCTTCACTGAGCATTTCACGAGCTTCCTTTTCAGTTATATGCTGATCAAATTCTACATTTACCGCAATAGCGTGTCCAATAAAGACAGGCACTCTTACACAAGTTGTAGTCACTTTTATATTCTCTCCTAAAATTTTTTTTGTTTCCTCTTGCATTTTCCATTCCTCTTCTGTAGAGCCATCTTCCATGAACCCTCCTATATGGGGAATGCAATTAAATGCTATTTGCTTAGGAAATATTTCAGATTTTTTAGCTTCGTTCATGAATATTTTTTTTGTCTGGTTGTAGAGTTCATCCATTGCTGCTTTACCTGCACCAGAAGTTGATTGATAAGTTGAAGCAACGATTCTCTTTATTTTTGCTTTTTGGTGCAATAAATGCAATGCCAACAACATCTGTATTGTAGTACAATTTGGGTTAGATATTATGTTGTGATTCTTATATTCCGTAATTTTATCTTTATTGATCTCTGGAATAACTAGTGGCACGCCTTCTTTCATCCTAAAACGAGAGGTATTATCTACGACAATACATCCAGCTTCAGTTGCAATCGGTACGTATCTCTCGGAAACATGAGACCCAGCACAGAAAATTGCTATATTAATTCCAACAAAATCGTAGTTCTCAAGGTCTAAGACAGTTAATTCTTCATCGCCGAAACTTACCTTTTTTCCCTCTGATTTTTTTGATGCAAATACAATAACAGAATCTATTGAAATTTTTCCTTCGTCTTGAAACTCGGCAAGCGCGCTTAATACCTCACGCCCTACTCTTCCTGTTGCTCCAATAACAGCAATTTTATATCCCATTAGATAAACCTCTGACTTTAAAGCTATATTATATTTTTACTGATAAAATTTACAATTACTTTAATATTTTTCCCTTGCAATTAACCATAATTTAGTTATAATTATAAGATACTAGTAATATTGCATGGTAGAATGAAATGAGTAAAAAACATGATGACACTAAGGTCAAACCTACAGTATCTGAATTTCAAAAGCCTGAAAAAGTCAATAGATTAGAGATTCAAAATGTTCTTTCGAAAAAAAGCAAGACAGCGATAAATTTTGATGATAAAAAGTATGGTGTGAAAATTTCTAAGATAGACCAGCATCTTTCAAACAAGAAGCAAGAATCTTTTGGATTAAGAGATTTTTTAAGTTCAATACCAATAATGGGAAGATTTTTAGTGAAAATTTTCACGCCTGAAAAAGAAGAGTATAAAAAACTGCAATCGCAAATAGGTCTTTCTAATAAAGCAAAAAATGAGATCTACATAGATAATAAATGCACAGAAGAAGTAGGTAGCAAACTTGAGAATGGTAATATTGAACAAGTAGATAAAGAGAAAAAAAATCTTGGCCCATAAATATTAACCATTTACAGTGTATCTCTCACTACTGAATTTGTTGCACAGAAGTTTTGCAGTACCAAAATAAATAAATGGGTATGCCACTTGCAGTGAACAGGCTCGAAATCAGCAGAGTACCTACAGGGGTTTCTAATATCACCCAACAACAAAAGGTTGTTGCTATGCTACCAATTAAAAGCTTATAACAACTCCTCTCCTGTATAATAACCTTTAGAAAGGCAAAACAGCACGCAAGATAAACGAACAAAAATGAAATTACAGAAAAGTCAATAATCGACGTAATCTGCTGGGCAAAATTGTTGTTTGAAGTGAGAATTAGTAAAATTGCAGTTCCAATTGAACTAACTGTTATTCCCCAAAAAGGAGAGCCATGCTTGTTCCTTTTAGCAAAGAATTTTGGCATTAGTCTATCTTCTGCAAGACCAAAAGCAACTTGTCCACTAGATAAAACCCAAGCGTTTAGACTGCCAACACAAAAAATGAATGCAACTATAGAAACAATTAAATGCCAATTACCAGAAAACATAATTTTTATCGCATCAACATATGGTGCTCTTGAACTTGCTAAATTGTTGCCATTGATCAATCCCATAATTGCAAAATTGTTGATAAAATATATAACAGCAACACAAACTGTGCCAAGCACCACAGCTTTTGGTATAGTTTTAGCTGGATTATCAACTGACCCTGCAGGTGCTGTTGCCAATTCAAGTCCAATAAAACACCATAAAGTAAGGAGTGTAGAGCGGGCAAGAATTTGCGATGTTGTAAGACTTAATATTTCTTCACTTATGATAAAATTATTTCTATCGAAAAAAAACAACGCTGCTACAGGTATTGCAAGCAATACAGCAACCTTCACAACCGTGAGCAGAAACTCAACGTGCCCTGCAGTAGCTATTCCCCTTAAATTTATTAATGTAATGATTGTAAATAACAACAGCTCTAAAAATAAACGTATACTTTTGATATCTTCATGGAAAAATGGTGTAAGATAGCCAACACCCACAACTATTAAAGCTGTTGTACTAACCCATGAGATTACCCAATATGTCCAACCAACAAAGAACGCTGCAGCAGGACCAAAAGTATGTTTCACATAAACGTGAGGACCTCCTGTTTCTGGAAACTTTGCACATAGCGTAGCAAAAACTAGCGCAAGAGACACAGCACCAGCTCCTGATATCATCCAACTTATAAGGCTATAAGCGCCATATGGAGCAAGGCTAATTGGAAGCATAAAAACCCCAGAGCCGATCTGACTACTAATGACTAAAGCAAAAACAGCCCAAAAACCTATTTTATTTGACACAATACCTCTTAATTCTATTAATGTAAGCCAGTAGTATAGCTTAAGAATTTTAGCAAATAAAAAATTTAAGTTAAGTTTTTAGTTTATGATACCAAAGTAGATAAATAAGTGTTCCGCTTAAAGGGAATAGACTTGATATTAACAATGTTTTTATAGAAGTCTCGTATATTATCCAACAGCAAAAAGATACAGCCACACCTCCAATTAAAAATTTGCAGTAGCTTTTGTCTTGTATATTAACTTTGAGAAAAGCAAGGCTACATGCTAAGTAGATAAACAAAAATGACACCACAGAGATATCAATTATTGAAGTTACTTGCTCAGCAAAACTTTTGTTTGACGTTAGGATAAGTAAAACTAACACCCCCAAAGTACTGAGTATTATTCCCCATAATGGAGCATCATGCTTATTTTTTTTGCCAAAAAATTGCGGCATTAACTTGTCTTTTGCAAGGCCTAAGGTGACCTGTCCATCAGCTAAAAACCAAGCATTTAAATTACTTACAGAAACGATAAAGGCAACAACAGAAATAATTAAATGCCAATTACCAGAAAACATAATTTTTATCGCATCAACATATGGTGCTTTTGAACTAGCTAGTTCATTACCACTTATCAATCCCATAATTGAAAGACTATTGATGAAATATATCACAGCAACACAGACTGTTCCAAGCACTATAGCTCTTGGTATTGTCTTAGCTGGATTATTGACGGATCCTGCAGGTGCTGTTGCTGATTCAAGTCCAATAAAACACCATAGAGTAAGGAGTGTAGAACGAGCAAGAGTTTGTGATATTGTAAAGTTTGATACTTCCTCGCTTACAATAAAATTATTTTTATCAAAGAAAAACAACCCTGCGATAGGTATTGCGAGAAGTGCAATAATTTTAACAATGGTCAGCAGAAGCTCAACATGCCCAGCAGTAGTTACTCCCCTTAAGTTTATTAGCATAATAGCTAAAATCAATGTTATTTCTAAAAGCAAACGTATATCTTGTATATCATTATGAAAAAGTGGGGCTAAATAACCGATACTTGCAATTGTCACAGCTGTTGAGCTTACCCACGAGCTTACCCAATATGTCCAGCCAACAAAAAAAGCTGCTGTAGAGCCAAAGGCATGTTTCACATAAATATGAGGACCACCCGTTTCTGGAAATTTTGCGCAGAGTGAAGCAAAAACTAAAGCAAGAGATATAGCACCAAATCCTGATATAACCCAGCTTATGAGGCTATAAGCGCCGTATGGTGCAAGGCTAATTGGGAGCATAAAAATTCCAGAGCCGATTTGGCTACTGATCACCAAGGCGAAAATAGCCAAAAAGCCTATTTTATTTGACACGACAATGTTTAATTTTTATCTGAATATATTAACAATATAGCTGAAGCTCGAAAATTTCAATTGATCTTTTTTGTATAAAAATTTGCATTTTTTTAATTTAAGCATATAATGACGAGTATATTAATAGGTTATTAAGAAGTGGTTTATGAATCCGAGGTTAAAAACATTTTTGGTTGTTTGTGGGTATGTTCTATTAGTTGGTGCTGCTATTGGAGCAATTTTTTTATTTGACTACTTACTTGAGATCTTTATTGATGCGCTTTATGCATTCCTTCTTGCCAAAACTTCAAGTGAGGTGTTAGCTGCTTTTGGAACACTTGCAGTTTTACTTGCCACTTGTGTTTTGTGCTACGGACTGCATAAGCTCTGTTCTATTTTTACAGAAAAGATTACAAGTAGCTATCAATCTTTCAAAAATGAAAATAGTGATGATAACATTTTTTCTGAAGTATATAATGACCCGACAATAGGGTTGAAAGATAAGATTTTATTTTTTTCTATATACTCAATATATTGTATCCAATTACCATTTTTGTATTGTTCATCGAAGATATCAGAGCTTAGCAGAACATTATCAAATAGTAGAGCGTTGGGTCTTAGAATATGTTTAGTGCTTATTAATACTATATTATTGATCCCAGTAGCACTTCTTGAGTTAATAAAGTATCCATTAATAAAGCTCTTCTCGCCTCTGGGTTTAAGTGTAAAGCAAATGAGCTTTTTGTTTAATGTAAGTGATGTAGGTACTGGCAGTCAGAGCGTCCATACTAGTAGTTTTGAGTATAGCATTCTCCAATGCGCTCAAGATTTAAAGCAGAAATTTGGGAATCAATCAAATGTACTCAATAAAGAGTTTGAAGATTACATAAATAATTCAGATGAGTTGACAGGGAATCAAAAAGAACAATTAAAACTTTATCTTAACTTTAATGGTTCCAATGGAGCAACTTATAGAGAATCAAGAACTGAATTAACGCTAACACAAACTGCAAACTTAGTTTTAGCTGCAGCCAAGAATCAAAAGTTAGATGTAGATTTACTAAAATGCATGTTACTCATGCGTTTACAAGAAGGAAGTGGTGCATGTCATCTTGGAATGTTTAATCGTATTATTTATTCGCTTAGTTGCCTTGAAGCAAAAAATAACTTTACAGTTGAGGTAAATGCTCAAGTATACGAAAGAATGCCAAGCATTACGGAAGAGTTTCTCAACCATTATGAAAGCAAAAAGATGAAGATTTTAAAGAATAATTTTAACAATTTCTACTTTGAGAATGGTATGGATCCTGAAGTAAAAGATAGTATGGGTAAGTTGATGGAAGAGGCAAAGCAATTTGTCTTTAATAAGTTGTATGTCGATTACTATAATAGATATGGCCAAGAAGTTGGAAGGGGTCCTATAAAGCAGAAATTGAAAGAACTAATTACAGATGAGGATATCAAGGAAGCAGTAAGTGCTGTAATAGATAATATAGAAATCCCTGAAAAACCATCTACTTATCTTGAAAAGATGAAAGCATTTTTTGCAGGGCATACAAGATTCTCTGCTGCTTAAAGCTCTAAGACTTGTCTAAATTTTGATTGTGAGTTAGGCGTGAAGCTAAAATTGATATTTACAATTAACTCACAGCAACCTAGGTGATGGCAATCTGGCCGCCTTCTAATTTTTTCTTATTGATTTGTAGCAGGTTCTTTGTTATGGTTATGAAAAGAAACTTCAAACCTCATTAGTATACTTTGATAGGTGAGTGTTAAATATGATAATATTGATAACAAATGATGATGGTTTTGACAGTGAAGGAATAAGACTACTTAAAGAAATTGCACACAATTTTGCATCGGAAGTATGGATAGTGGCACCAGATACTGACAGGAGTGGATCTGCAAGATCTCTTGATTACCCAGTGAAACAATCTATTAGAATAAACCAACATAGTGAAAGGGAGTTTAGTGTGTCTGGTACTCCCGCAGATTGTGTTATTATCGCGTTAAATAAAATTATGAATAAGAAACCAGACTTAATATTATCTGGAGTAAATATTGGATCAAATGTCGGAGATGATATTTGTTATTCAGGCACAATTGGTGCTGCAATGGAAGGTGCTGCAAGATCTATACCTTCTATTGCGCTGAGCCAAGTTTATCATGGTAAAATAGACTGGAACAATACAAAGATTTTTGCACCAAAGGTTATTGCCAAGCTAATGAAAGTTGGTTGGCCTAAAGATATAGTGATGAGTATAAATTTTCCTGCTACAGAAAAAGTGAAAGGGGTCGAATTTGCTGAACAAGGTGAATATAACATTGATGGTGATTTAACTTTTACTGAAAACTTGAATGGTTCTTTGAGCTTAAATTGGTCTCGAGAGCACTCAGGCAATGGTAGTATAAATAAAATAAAAGGAGGTTTTATTACTATTACACCAATAAAATTAGATTTTACAGATTATGATATATTAAATGCTATGAAAAATTCTTATGCAGAGGAATTTTCTTCTATAGCTAACACTCCTATTGCTTCTGATTAGATATTTTCTACGATTTTATCGCGAGCAATCATTTTTTCTTCACCCGTGTCCATGTTTTTAATTTTTAAAGTTTTACTGCTTAGCTCTTCATCACCAAAGATTAATACAACTTTTGCATTTGCTTGATTTGCTTTTTTCATTCGGGTTTTTAGAGTTCCACTATGTTCATAAGCTACGTATAAACCATTCCTGCGTAATTCATTTGCAAGTGTTAGAGCATGTTCTCCAGCCTCTCTACCAATTGGAATTAGGTAAATAGGTCGCTCTTCTTTCGGAGAATAATTGATTAACTCCATTATGCGTTCAATACCTCCTGCAAATCCTATCGCTGGAGTGTGTTTTCCACCTACTGAAGATACTAGATTATCGTATCTTCCACCGGCAAAAACTGCCCCTTGTGCACCTAAATCTTCTGTGACAAATTCAAATACTGTGTGACAATAATAGTCTAGACCTCGAACTAATTTGCTATCTACAGTGTAAGGTATGCCAAGAGCTTGCAGTCCATTTAACACCTGGTCAAAGAAATATGAAGATTCTTTTGTATAATAATCACTGATTTTTGGTGCGTCAGAGATTATTTCTTTATCTGTCTTATCCTTAGAGTCTAATATTCTGAGTGGATTTTTAATCAATCTATTTTGACTATCTTCTGATAGGTCATTTTGAAACTTTTTTAAATACGATATCAAAGCTTCTCTATATTTAGTTATTGTTTCACCATCGCCCAAAGAATTAATTTCTAGTTTTACATTCCTATTGATGCCAAATTCAGTTAGTAGGTGCTGAGCAAGTGATATCAATTCAATATCAACTCTTAGATCTTCTATACCAAAAACCTCAAAATTTATCTGATGAAATTGTCTTTGTCGTCCTTTTTGTGGTCTTTCATAGCGGAATGTAGGTCCTGTTGAGAATAATTTTATTGGTGTTTGCAGTTTTTTTTCAATGAGTAACCTAACAATAGCTGCAGTGAACTCAGGACGCAGAGTTATGCTCTTTCCCCCTTTATCAATAAAAGTATACATCTCTTTAGTGATAATATCTGAGCTATCACCTAAAGTCTTTGTAAAGACTTCTGTGTATTCAAATATCGGAGTTTGAACAGTTAAAAAGCCGTATAAACTTGAGATTCTATTTGCTGTTTGCTCTATGTATTTAAATTTATACCATTCATCAAACAGAAGATCTTTCGTTCCTCTAACTGTTTGATTAGTCATAGCATAGTCTCTATACCTGAAACTTCTGGTATGTGATAGCTTAGCATATTCTGCACTCCTTGTTTTAAGGTAATTGCAGCACTTGGGCACCCAGAGCAAGCTCCTTGCAGTTCAACGTAAACTATTCCGTATTTATAGCCACGGAACTTGATATCACCACCATCTTGAGCAACTGCAGGTTTAATATAACTTTCCATCAATTCTTTTATTCTATTTACAATTTCTATATCATTTTCATTAAAGAATTCTTCCTCTAGCATTTTATTATCACTTACTCCTTCTTTATCAAATGCTTTTCCACCAGAAGTAAAGTGATCCATAATTGTAGTTAAAATTTCCACCTTTACTATATCCCAATTCATTCTATCTGATTTTGTTACCGAAATAAAATCATGACCAAAAAATACTCTTACAACATGTTCTATTTGAAAAAGATTTACTGCTAGTTTGGAGTTCTTTATTTCATCTGCATTTGAAAAATCAGCTGTTTCTCCTTCGCTCAGAATTTCAAAACCAGGAAGAAATTTCAGCGTGTTTGGGTTTGGTGTTTCTTCAATCTGGATAAACATGTTATTTACCATGACAATTATAATTGTTACTATTTAATCATAAAATGATAAAAAAATATACATGTCATTCATCTTCTTCCTTTTTTTGATATTCACAATAATCACGTTTGTTTTACCTAGCGTTGTTGTATTTTTTCTCTTTTTGGCAAAGAGAAATAACATAAGTTTTATGATGAACTCTATATTAAGTAAGTTTTTGAACGAATTTAACAGCAGTAAAAGTTACACCAAAAATTACACTGGTGATAATATGTCCAAAGATGAAGCATTAAAAATACTGGGGCTGAATTCCGAGGCAAGCCAAAATGAAATCAATAAGGCATACCAAAATTTAATGAAACTGGTCCATCCAGACAAGGGAGGATCGGAATATTTTGCACAAAAGTTAAACGCAGCACGTGATAGGTTGATGAAGACCTAATTTTAACCATTGTTTTCTCTGTAAATTTTGCTTGTACATATTAAGTTGCATGATATAAAGCCGGAAACATTATTCTTTAGGAGGTATTTGATGAAAAAACTTGAGAGATTGAGAAAGAATTTATTTGCGGCTATAGATGAGCTTAATATTAAGAAAGTTAAAAGATATGTTAAAAAGGCAAGATATATAAATAAAGAAAAAGAGATTATTAATGGTAAAAAAGATGGTATGGCACCTATACATCTTGCTGTTTATAAAGGTAGCTTAGAGATAGTGCGGTTTTTGCTTAAAAATAATGCTAATATTAATGCTGTTAGTGATGGATGTCTTGTTCCTTACTCGTACGTTACTACCATGAGTAGCAAAACAGAAATAAAAGAAATGATATATCATTGTACTAGTAGTACCACTTCCCAAGTAATACAAGGTTTTACAGCTTTACACTTAGCCTTTTTTTATTGTCGATTAGATATCGCGAATCTTCTGCTCAATAATAACATTATTAATGTTAATATTAGAAATGCAAATGGCAAAACGGCATTTGAGGTTATACCAGGTTATGAAAGTTTTTGCAGTGATGGCTGTGACATGAGCAAAATATACTTAGATTTATCAAAATTTCATAAAAATAATTGTACAGAACTATTACTCTCTGCTAGAATAAATACTAAGTTAGAATTAGAAGCTGTTGATACTCCAGATGCAGCAAGTAGTACAGCGAACCCTTTCTCAGCCTCCACCAGGGCAAATACTAAGATAGGATTGGAAGATGTTGATACTCCAGATCCTGCACCAAGCAGTGCAGTAAAACCTTTTTCTTTTATTAATAGTATATTTAGTTGGGTAACCACTGCCACACTCAATGGCTTATTCAGCAGTGCTCCTACTTTACTTCCTGCACAGCAATCTGTTGATCACTTGGCTGGTAGCCCAATTGGTTCTTCACAAGTTGATTTTAATGCAACAGCTCTACTAGTTGATGTAGTGGTCAAAAAGTTCACAGGGAAAAAGTATTCAAGGCTACTGGACAATCCACCTCTGACAAGACTTTCTATTATAGAAAAAAAACTCGAGACGGCAATTAGTAGTTGTGAAAAACTTTATCAATGTCCTGAAAGTTCATTAAGCAATTTTACGATATCTAAAGGTATGCATCAAAAGTCCCTTTAAATCAGTTAAACTAAGCACTCTAATTCGAGTGCTTAGTTTACAAAACTTATCCCTTATTTCCTTTTCTAAAGCAGATTGCTTCTCATTAAGAGCAAAAAAATTTGAATAATGAAGCTCAGCATATTTTGTACAAAAGTTAACGTGGTAGATTGCTGAAGACCTAATTTTTAATTATTGAAATTTTTCTATAAATTTCACTTGTATATATCAAATTGTGTGATACAAAATCGGGAACGTTGTCTTTTAGGAGGTATTTGATGAAAGAGATGCAAGGAAAGATAAAAACTGAGAACTTCATAGATGAGTTATTTATTGCCATAAAAGAGCATAGTCTTCTAAAAGCTAACATATGTATCAGAAGTGCAGCGTACATGAACCTAAGAAAGCAGATTTTTATTGGTGAAAAATACGGTATGAAACCTATAAGTTTTGCTGTGAAAGAAAATAGCTTCAAGATATTGAGGTTTTTGGTTAATAACGGCGCCGATGTTAATGCTGCTAGTAGTGAAAGTTTGAGAGTTGCATTGCACGTCGCTGCTGAATATGGCAGAGAAGATGCAGGACAGCTTCTACTTAGTCGTTATGCTCAGATCAATTTGCAAGATATAATGGGTAAGGTGCCTTTGCACTTAGCGTCTTTCCATTGCCAAGTGGCAATGGTGGAACTTCTTATCAAGCATGATGCTAATATTTATATAAGAGATGCGGGTGGTAGAATACCACTAGATGTTGTGGGAGATGATCCAAAATCTATATGTATTAGTAATACAAGGCAAAAAATAATATTTATATTAGAATGCGCTGATAAAGAAGTTAATTGTCAGACATTAGCTTCTAGAGCAAATCCTAAGGTAATAGAAGCGAGTAATCACTCTAGCTATCATAATAGTACAAGTGTGTTAAGCGGCACAGTAAAACCTTCTTCTTTTATTAATAATATACTTAGTTGGGTAACCACTGCCACACTCAGCAGCTTATTCAGCAGTGCTCCTGCTTTACCTTCTGCACAGCAATCTGTTGACCACTTAGATGGTAGCCCAATTGGTTCTTCACAAGTTGATTTTAATGGAACAGCTCTACTAACTGATGTAATGATCAGAAAGTTCACAGGGAAAAAATACTCAAGCCTACTAGAAGATTCACTTCTCACAATAGAAGAAGTTAGAGAAAGAAAGCTTAACACTATAGAAAAAAACTTCGAGACAGCACTTAGTAAGTGTGAAAAACTTTATCAATGTCCTGAAAGTTCATTAAGTAATTTTACGATATCTAAAGGTATGCATCAAAAGTCCCTTTAAATCAGTTAAACTAAGCACTCTAATTCGAGTGCTTAGTTTACAAAACTTATCCCTTATTTCCTTTTCTAAAGCAGATTGCTTCTCATTAAGAGCAAAAAAATTTGAATAATGAAGCTCAGCATATTTTGTACAAAAGTTAACGTGGTAGATTGCTGAAGACCTAATTTTTAATTATTGAAATTTTTCTCTGTAAATTTTGCTTGCACATATTAAGTTGCATGATATAAAGCCGGGAGCATTCTCTTTTAGGAGGTATTTGATGGAAAAACAAAAAATAATTGAGATTTTAGGAAGAAAATTAGTTTCTGCTATAAGCAGAGGTGATTTTCAGAAAGTTAAAGAATGTATTAAAGAGATAGAGTATAAACAAATAAAAAATGAAGTTTTGAATTATGAAAGATACTATATGAAACCTATACATCATGCTACTCTCTTGGGTAATTTAAAGATATTAGAGTTTTTATGTAACAGCGGTGCTGATGTTAATACTACTATTAGTAATCGATATTTGAGTACTCCCTTGCACATTGCTGCTAGACATGACAAACTAGAAATAGCAAAGTTTTTACTTGATCGTGATGCTAACATCAATGCTACAAATTATAAAGGCTTTACACCTTTGTACTTAGCATCTAATGATTGTCATTTAGATATGGTAAAACTCCTACTCTGTAGAGGTGCTGATGCTAGTATTCAAAGTCGTTACGGCAAAACAGCATTAGATGTTGTTGGAAATGCTAGAAAAGATGAATGTAGTAGTAGTGAAATTCAAAAAATAGAATCTGTATTGAGCAGTGCTACTGAAGCTGACTGTGAAGCAAAATTAACTTCTATAAAAGCAGGTATTAAGGTAGGGTTAGACGCTAACAAGGGCACAGATTCGGTAAGTAGTGCAGCGAGTATTCAATTATCCCCTACCAAAGCAATTAAGATAGAATTGGAAGTTAGTAATACCAAAAACTTGGCAAGTAGCACAGTGAACTCTTCCTCCACTCCTACCAGAGCAGATTTTAAAGAAGCTAGCAGCATCACAAGCGGCGCAGTAAAACCTTCTTCTTTTATCAATAGTATATTTAGTTGGGTAACCACTGACACACTCAGCGACTTATTCAGCAGTGCTCCTGCTTTACCTCCTGCACAGCAATCTGTTGACCACTTAGATGGTAGCCCAATTAGTTCTTCACAAGTTGATTGTAATGGAATAATTCTGCTAACTGCCGCAGCAATAAATAAGTTCACAGGAAAAAAATATTCAAGGACACTGGACAATTCACTTCTCACAATAGAAGAAATTAGAGAAAGAAAGCTTAACACTATAGAAAAAAACTTCGAGACAGCACTTAGTAAGTGTAAAAAACTTTATCAATGTCCTGAAAGTTCATTAAGCAATTTAACGATATCTAAAGGTATACATCAAAAGTCCCTTTAAATCAGTTAAAATAAGCACTCAAGCTTGAGTGCTTATTTTCGTATAATCCTCTTTAAGTTTAAGCTCTTATATGTTGGGAATAAGCTGCTACGAAATTTAAGTAAATTAAGGAAACTTATAGCGTTTTGTACAAAAACTAAATGTAGCACGGTATACACAATGAAATAAATAATCTCTTGCGTTGTGGAATTTCTTTAGCTTTACATATATATGCATAAATTATGTGATATACAATCAAAAGTTTTACTCTTTAGGAGGGGTTATGGTTACAAAAACAGAAGTTGAAAAATGGAGAGACGGGCTACGTTCTGCAGTAAAGGAACATGATTTTCAAAAAGCTGAGAAGTATATTAGAGAAGGAAAGACACATACTACTAATGTTATTAACTCTAAAGATAGAAATGGTAACTCACCTTTATCGATTGCTGTTAGTAAACAAGATTTAGAAATGATGAGGTTTTTAATTGAGAATGGCGCAGATGTTAATATTGAGGACTTTTTTCGTGTGCCTCCTATATACTATGCTGTTACAAAGGGCACCACAGAAATGATAGAGCTTCTAATCGATAAAGGAGCAAGCATTAGTGGTTATTTTTCATATGCTGATAAAAAACGCACTCTTGTAGGTTGGGTTATAGACAAGAATAGTCCGGAAAAAGTGGAGGTCTTACTTAAACATGGTGCTAGCCCAAACGGCAAATTTGATCTTCTTGCTTATTCACAAAATTCATGCCTACATGCTGCTATTGAAAAAAACTACTCAAGAATAGTTGAGCTTCTTATTGAATATCGTGCTAATGTCAATGTTCAAAACGAACAGGGACAAACACCTATATATTTGGCTATTAGTTCAAAACGTCCAAAAATAATTAAGCTATTATACGATAATGGTGCTGATATTGATAATGTTAAGAATATAAGGAACGAGACACCATCAGATTATGTTAAGTTATTTTATCCAGGTAAAACGATAAAAGAAATTGCTGCAGAGGCAGAGAGTATCAATGTAAATCCAGATCCTGCACCAAGCAGTGCAGTAAGGCCTTCTTCTTTTATTAATAGTGTATTTAGTTGGATGGGAACTTCAACAACTGCTGCACTCAGTAGCTTATTTCAGAGTGCCCCTGCTTTACCTCCCGCACAGCAATCTGTTGCACATTTGACTGGAAGCCCAATTGATTTTTCGCAAGTTGATTTTAATGGAACAGCTCTGCTAGCTGACGTGGTAATCAGAAAGTTTATCGGGAGGAAATATTCAAGACCATTGGATGATTCACTTTTGACATTGGAGCAAATTAGAGAAAGAAAGGTTAGTGCTATAGAAAGGGATATTAAGATGGTAATTAGTGAGTTTGAAAAACTTGATCAATGTCCTCGAAGTTTATTAAGCAATTCAACAATATCTAAAGGTGTATGTCATCAAAAATCCCTCTAAATCAGTTAAAACAAGCACTCAAGTCTTAGTGCTTGTTTTCGTGAAATCTATTATTTAAATTAAACTTTTTATTGTGCGTTGTAGGTAAGTTGTTACAATAAAATGAGTTAAGATGAAAAAACTTTAAGTTATGGAAGATGATAGCAAGAAAGAAATAACAGAAGAAAAAGGTATATTAGGTTGGATAGAGTATAGACTGCCTATATTTTCTTTTCTAAAACATACCGCTTCTTATCAAGTACCAAAAAATTTAAATTATGCTTGGAATTTTGGTTCTTTGGCTGGTATAGCACTAATTTTGCAGATAATAACAGGTATATTTCTTGCCATGCACTACACTCCGCATGTTGATCATGCATTTAATAGTGTGGAGCGTATAATGCGTGACGTAAGTTATGGATGGCTGATACGTTATACTCATGCTGTTGGGGCGTCACTCTTCTTTATGGTGGTCTATGTTCATATCATGCGTGGATTATATTACGGATCTTATAAGAGACCGCGAGAAATGGTGTGGTTTATTGGCATATTTATATTTTTTGCAATGATGGCAACTGCCTTTATGGGGTATGTTCTTCCATGGGGACAAATGAGCTTTTGGGGTGCAACAGTTATAACTAACTTATTTTCAGCCATACCTTTAATTGGCAATAAAATAGTTATATGGTTGTGGGGTGGTTTTTCCGTTGATAACCCAACACTTAATCGTTTTTTTGCCCTTCATTATCTTCTGCCCTTCATTATTATTGCTTTAGCTATGTTGCATGTTGTTGCTCTGCATAGATTTGGCTCTAATAACCCAAGTGGAATAGAAGTAAGGTCAGGTAAGGACACTATTCCTTTTTATCCTTATTATATAGCAAAGGACTGCATAACTTTTGGTTTATTTTTTATAATTTTGTTTGGATTTGTTTTTTATGCCCCTAATTATCTTGGTCATCCTGATAATTATATAGAAGCTGATCCTATGGTAACTCCAGTACACATAGTACCAGAGTGGTATTTCCTACCTTTTTATGCGATGTTGCGCTCAATTCCAAATAAGCTTATTGGTGTACTTACCATGTTTGGATCTATTTTAGTTTGGTTTCTTTTGCCTTGGCTTGATAAATCAAAGGTTAAAAGTGGTGCTTATCGCCCATTATTTAAGAAATTTTTTTGGGTTTTTGCAATAAATTTTGCATTTCTTGCTTGGCTTGGGGGGCAGGAAGTTAAAGAGCCTTATATTACTTTAAGTAGGCTCTCAACTCTTTATTATTTTTCATATTTTGTGATAGTTTTACCTTTACTTAGTAAGTATGAGAAACCAAAAAAATTACCAAAAACAATAAGCGATTCCGTTCCGGAGATGAAGTGATGCTGTTGGTTAAAGTTGCTGTATTTTGTATATTATTTCTCACTAATTCTTTGTCTGCAGAGGAGTTTAAACCTTTACCAAATAAGAAAATCGACTGGAGTTTTGATGGAATTACTGGATCTTTCGATAGAGAGTCAATTCAGCGTGGCTATAAAGTATACAAGGAAGTCTGTGCTGCTTGCCATTCAATGAATAGAATAGCGTTTCGTAATTTGCAAGATGTTGGTTTTTCTGAAGAGGATGTAAAACAAATTGCAGCCTCTTACCAAGTTAAAGATGGTCCGAATGATTTGGGTGAAATGTTTGATAGACCGGGAGTGTCTTCGGATTATTTTATTGCACCTTTTGATACAAAAGAAGCAGCTGCAGCAAGCAACAATGGAGCAATTCCACCGGACTTATCATTAATTGTCAAAGCAAGACATGATGGTGCAAATTATGTCTATTCACTACTAATTGGTTATCAAAACGGTGAACATGATGAGAACGGTTTATATTTTAATCCATATTTTTCAACAGGCAGGTTAGCTATGGCACCACCACTCTCTGAAGGAATGGTAGAATATGATGGTACAAGGCAAGCCACAGTTGAAAATATGGCATATGATGTGGTAAATTTCTTACAATGGGCAGCAGAGCCAGAACTGGAGCGCCGACATAAACTTGGGCTAAAAATAGTGACATATTTTATAACTTTGACGGTATTTTTTGTTCTCACTAACAATAGAGTTTGGAGCCAACTCTATAAAAAAGGAAAATAGAACTTCATTTACGCTCGTTTTTATACCTTACTCATAATATCATGTGTATTATGTAATGATAAATATATTATGAAAGTATAGGGATTATGGCATTTCAAATAGTTACAAATTTTCAGCCAGCTGGGGATCAACCACAAGCAATAGATAGTTTAGTTGAAGGACTAAATAACAAAAAAAGAGATCAGGTTTTACTTGGAGTAACTGGCTCTGGAAAAACTTTTACTATGGCAAATGTTATTGCAAGAACAAACAGGCCTGCGTTAATTATGGCGCATAATAAAACTTTAGCGGCACAGCTTTACGAGGAGATGAGAGGATTTTTCCCCCACAATGCTGTTGGATACTTCATTTCTTATTATGATTATTATCAGCCTGAGGCTTATTCGCCACAAACAGACACTTATATTGAAAAAGACTCTTTAATAAATAAAAGAATTGATATGCTACGCTATTCTGCTATATGCTCTCTTTTGGAGCGTAGGGACACGATTGTAGTTGCGAGTGTTTCTTGTATATACGGTCTTGGTTCGCCTGAGAGCTATCTCAGCATGACCTTGACTTTAAGTGCTGGAGATAAGATTCATGTTAATGACTTTCTGAATAATTTAGTTAATCTCCAATATAAACGTTCTGATGTCAGATTTGAGCGAGGATATTTCAGAGTGCGCGGCGATATTATTGATATATTTCCTGCCTATTATGAAAATAAAGCTTGGCGTTTATCATTGTTTGGTGATGAAATAGAGGAAATTTCTGAGATTGATGCCATGAACGGCAATATTATCAGACGCATAGATACAGTCACCATTTTTCCAAATAGCTATTACACTACATCACGTGAGACTCTTTTGCAAGCAGTTCAATTGATTAAAAAAGAACTACATGAACGCCTGGATTATTACTATTCACAGAACAAAATTGTTGAAGCAAAACGCCTTGAGCAGCGTACTAATTTTGATATTGAAATGATGATGGCAACGGGAGTGTGTAAAGGTATTGAAAATTATTCGCGTTATCTTTACGGAATGAAAGCTGGAGATCCACCGCCTACATTGTTTGAGTATTTACCTAAAGATGTAATTTTATTTGTTGATGAAAGCCATGTAACCGTTCCCCAGATAGGTGCAATGTATAGCGGTAATGAAGCACGTAAAAAGAAATTGATAGATTATGGTTTTAGGCTACCTTCTGCTTTTGATAACCGTCCATTAAAATTGGAAGAGTGGGAGGCAATACGGCCACAGACTATTTACGTTTCGGCTACTCCAGGAAAATATGAATTAGAAAAGACTAATCACGCATTTATAGAGCAAGTTATCCGCCCAACAGGACTGACAGATCCCATCTGCATCATAAAACCAACAGGGAGTCAGGTTGATGATGTGATTCATGAGGCACAAGTGACGATAAAAAAAGGGTTTTGTATTCTAATTACCACATTGACAAAAAAAATGGCTGAAAAACTAGCTGAGCATATGAGTGAGCTCAGTATGAAAGTAACTTACCTACATTCAGATATTGGTGCACTGGAAAGAATTGAAATTATATGCAAATTAAGATCTAAAGAAATAGATGTTCTTGTTGGCGTTAACTTGTTGCGGGAAGGTCTTGATATTCCCGAGTGTGGATTAGTTGCAATTTTAGATGCTGACAAAGAAGGGTTTTTACGATCAGAGACTTCGCTCATTCAAACGATAGGTCGTGCTGCACGAAATGTTGAGGGCAGAGTAATTTTATATGCAGACAAAATTACTAATTCTATGGATCGTGCACTGAAAGAAACTGAAAGGAGAAGAAAGAAACAGACAGAGCATAATACACTGCATAATATTGTACCAAAAACTATAATAAAGCCTATATCAAATACTTTACAGGAAAAAGTGGTAGTTGAGAATTTTAGTCAGGATGATCTAAATAGTCTGAAAAAGCAAATGTTGAAGCATGCTGAAAATTTAGAGTTTGAAGAGGCGGCAAAAATAAAAGGTATTATTGAAAGATTTAATAATAGGCCCGTTGCATAACTAGAAAAAAGATAAATAATTAATAGTTAAACTGACTTTGATTTACCAACAATTGAAAGAACATCATTCGGTGGCAGAAAAATGAGCCAGTTCATGATAATTTCAAATTTTCACCTTTTATCTTATAGGTAATGATTGTTGAACTTATTTCTTTCTCGAGATTATGTACAAACTCTAACAAATTAAATCTCACAACAAATTTGTTGTTTCATAGCTTTTATATCATACTATAATTGCAATTGTTTTAACAATAATCAGAGCCTAAAAGAGGTTTATTATCAATGGACTATTTATAAAAAATCTTATGGAAAATAAAGCTTGGTTCATTTGGCTCATCAGTAACTTGATTGTTGTATTCAGCAATATGCAGATAATCTACACCTTTATAAGCGTGAATCTTGAAAAAGAACTTGAGCTCACAATCGCGCAAGTTGCACTAGCTAATTCAGCATATACTTGGACTTTTGCTATCTCACAATTTTTTAGTGGGGCAATGTTTAATGTTTTTTCCAGCAAAAAAATTTATTTTTTCTCATTGTCAATCATGCTCTTTGGTTTTTTTGTCCTTATCAAGAGTGACAATTTTGCCCATTTAATTTTATCTCAATTTTTGATCGCAATTGGAGCATCGTTTGGTTTTATTGGCGCTGCTCATGTAAGTAGCACATATTTTCCCCTTACTCAATTTGGACTGATGTTCTCACTAGTGCAGACAATTTCAAGTCTTTCTGCTTTGATGATTCAAATGTGCTTCTCTAGCTTGCTTGCCGAAGGTGCAGATTGGAAAAATCTTATTGTATGCGTAATATTATTTGGCGTATCGATATTTGTACTTATGTTTTTTTATCCGAAAGGACTTTCAAAAAAAAATTTGGGGGAATACACAATAAAGAGCTCTATAAAAACAGTAATATGTTCTGTACTAACAGTGCTAAAATTAAGAGATATCTGGATAACCTCAATAGTGGGTGCTATTACTTTTGGAACATTTTTAGCGCTTAATATGCTGTGGGCACCAAGGTTACTAAGCAACTTAGAACTCAATACAATGGAGTTAGGTGTGGCAACTGCAATATTGTGGCTTGGTCTTGCAGTTGGTGCTCCAATTGCAGATCTAATCTCAAATCTATTTAAAAATAGAAGGCACGTAATCTCTGCTTTTGCCACATTGCAAAGTATTTCAGCTATTATTTTACTGTGCGGCAATTTAACAGTTCATATTATATACTTTTGTATGTTAATGTTTGGTTTTTTTGCAGGAGGACATATGCTTAATTTTACTGTTGGTAGTGAGGTTGTTGAGCAGAAGTATATTAGCACATCATCATCCATTATCAATGGATTTATGTTTGTTATGAGTGGAATTTTAGTGTCAATTTTAGCACTTTTTTCAGATCATCAAATGGCGCTTTTCACAATATTTGCAATGTTAACATTTGCTAGTATTTTTAATTATGCTACAAAAGAAACATACTATAAAAATAAAGTAGCTGAATCTTGAGTCGATTGTTATATTATATTAACATACTGTAATAAATTATGACAACAAAAGACACAACAGTAACTAAGGCAACAATAGCTGAATGTATAAATCAGGAAATTGGATTATCGAAAGAAGACTCTATTGCAATAATAGATGATATATTGGATGAGATAAAAACGAGCTTAGCAAAGGATGGAATAGTAAAAATATCTTCATTTGGAACATTTTTGGTTAAAAACAAGAAAGAAAGACCAGGAAATATACCAAAGACATCGGAAAGGGTAGTAATTCAAGCGAGAAAATCAATTTCTTTTAGACCTTCAAAAATGATGAAGAAATTAATAAACAACCGATGAATAAGGAAAAATTATTTTACACAATTGGAGAAGTAGCTGAAGAACTACATTTGGAGCAGCATGTTTTAAGATTCTGGGAAAGTCAATTCCATCAAATTAAACCCATAAAACGGAAGGGAAGAAGACTATATGATCATAAGTGTATAGAGGCAATAAAGAAAATAAAATATATGCTATATGACAAAGGATATACAATAAAAGGAGTACAAAAGGAATTTGGTAACGATGTAAGAATTGATCATTATTCAAGAAATTTGTTGCAAGAACTTACCGATTTAAGAGACTATTTGACTGATAAAATAAATGAAGAAAGTAATAAATAGACGAAAAACACTATAAAGTTTTGTGAAAGTTGATATATCTAGAGATAAGTGTATGTGTCGTATAGCATTGTTCTTTATATTATCAGCAATACTGATAAGCTGTGGCCTGCAAAAACCTGCACCTGTACTACTTAAAGGCGAAGAATTTTATGGAAAAAGAGACCTAGAGTACACAAGGGAGTATCATTTGATTAAAGAAAATGTTGATTCTTCGCTGCGAAAAGAAAGTAGAAAAGCCTTTGTAGATAAGGTATATAACAATAATGCACAAAGCATGTGTAAATTTGTAATACCGGTTAAAGGTGCAGTTACCTCTTCTGATAAAATATGTCAAGATGGCATAAAAATTACTGCTCAAAGTGGAACAAAGGTTATTGCTTCTGCACCTGGCAAAGTAATATACGTAGGCAAAGGCCTGAGGTGGTACGGAAATTTAATTATAGTGGAACATAAAGATAATTACATGACTATGTACTCCTATTTAAAAAACATACAAGTTGAAATTGGTGATAAAGTAAAACAAGGTCAAGTAATTGGATCTGCAGGTAAATCAAGCACACAAGATAAAGATCCGCAGATGTGTTTCACAATAAGGCATAATGGTCAAGCAGTCGATCCTTTAGTACATATAAACTGTGATTGAATTTATGAAATATGATTTTAAAAACGTTGAAAAATTCTACCAAAATAAGTGGGATTTTTCTGTAAGCAAAGATAGTAAAAAGAAGAAATGTTACGTGTTGGAAATGTTTCCATATCCATCTGGTAAGATTCATATGGGGCACCTGCGTAACTATGCAATAGGAGATGTTATAGCACGTTACAAGAGAGCTCATGGATTTGAGGTTTTGCACCCAATTGGCTGGGATGCGTTTGGATTACCAGCTGAAAATGCAGCAAGGGACAATAATATTAACCCTGCAGCGTGGACAAAAGAGAATATAGACAATATGCGTGCACAGCTAAAATCTATAGGTCTTTCCTACAATTGGAATCACGAGCTTTCCACATGTGAGCCTGATTATTACAAACACGAACAGAAATTTTTTCTGGATTTTTTAAAGCATGGTCTTGCCTATCGAAAAGAGTCGTGGGTTAATTGGGATCCAGTGGACCAAACAGTGCTTGCAAATGAGCAAGTGGTTGATGGAAAAGGATGGCGATCAGGTGCAGTTGTTGAAAAACGTAAGTTATTCCAATGGTTTTTAAAGATTACTGATTTTGCTGAAGATTTGCTTCATTGTCTGCAAAGTTTAAAAAATTGGCCAGAAAAAGTCAAAACTATGCAAGAGCGCTGGATAGGAAAATCTGAAGGGGCAACTATAGATTTTGAAATAGTTGGCCTGAATAAGAAATTGAAGATTTTTACAACTTCTCCTCATACTTTATTTGGAGCTTCTTTTCTTGCAGTAGGAGCAGAGCACCCTATTGTACAAGACCTTAAGGACAAAGAAATAAGAGACTTTATTGGTAATATGAAGGCAAAGGGGGAGAATGATGAAAAAATTGGAATTTACACTGGACTGAACGTCAGGCACCCATTTCTCGACAAGGAATTACCAATTTATATAGCGAATTTTGTGTTGATGGAGTATGGAGAAGGTGCGATTTTTGGTTGCCCTGCACATGATCAGCGTGATTTTGAATTTGCACAGAAGTATGGTTTACCGATTATTCCTGTAGTTTGTGAAGAGACCACAGAGATCTTAAAAGAACCGTACTTCGGTGATGGAGTGATGTTCAATTCTGAATTCTTAAACGGACTAATGATTAATGAGGCAAAAAAAGTAATCATAAAAAAACTTGAAGAAAAAGGAATAGGTAAGAAAACAATAAACTATCGTCTACACGATTGGGGAATTTCAAGGCAACGTTATTGGGGATGTCCTATACCTATTATACATTGTAAAGATTGTGGAATTGTTCCAGTTCCAGAAAAAGACCTCCCTGTTGTTCTACCAACGGATGTAGAATTTACAAGTGGTGGTAATCCCCTGGATAAGCACCCAACCTGGAAATTTGTTGATTGTCCAAAGTGCGGAAAGCAAGCAGAGCGTGAAACTGATACATTCGACACCTTTTTTGAGTCTTCCTGGTATTTTGCTTCATTTTGCAGTGAAAATAAATCGATTAATAAAGATACTTGTAATCGTTTTATGCCTGTTGATTATTACATAGGTGGAATAGAACATGCAATTCTACATTTGCTTTACTCAAGGTTTTTCTGCCATGCTTTAACTAAATGTGGCTATTTTGACGTTAAAGAGCCTTTCTCTACTTTAATCACTCAAGGAATGGTCTGCCATATAACTTATAAAGATGAGAATGGCAAATGGCTCTTTCCCGAAGAAGCAAAAGAGTTGATTGCGAAGGGTGCTAAGATCCAAGTTGGAAAAGTCGAAAAGATGAGTAAGTCAAAGAAAAATACAGTTGACCCAAACTTTATCATAGAAAAATACGGTGCTGATACTGCTCGTTTGTTTGTATTATCCGATATCCCCCCAGAAAAAGATATGGAATGGTCTGATGATGGCGTGGAAGGTTGTTTTCGCTACATAAATAAATTGTGGCGTATGGTAGTGCAACTTAGGCCCGTAAACATACACTATGATAATGAAAACATTGTAGGTAAACTCCTAGAGTACAGAAAAAAAATCCATAAACTATTGCAAGGGCTTACAGATGACTTGGAAAACTGCAGATTAAACTGTATGGTAGCAAAGTTTCGTGAAATGACAAATTTAATAGCTGAAATAGACGTAAAAACTGGAAAATCTCTTATTGATGAAGGTATATGCATACTAATCAGAGTAATTGAGCCATTCATGCCACACCTGGCTGAAAATTTATGGCAAAAAATAGGAGGCGAAGGCATGCTATATATGCAACCTTGGCCAAAAGCTGATGAATCACTACTAATTGATAATATGGTGACTGTAGCAGTGCAGATCAATGGAAAGTTACGTGCGACCATTGAAGTGGCAACTGATTTACCTCAAGAAAAATTGAAGAAAATAGCAACAGATTCTGTATCTAACAAAATCGATCAAAGCAAAATTCGCACTATATATGCTGTACCAAATAAGGTAGTAAACATAGTTATATAAAAATTTTGAGTAGCATGTCCCTAATTTCGTAGGTATACTTTTTTTGATATGAGGTTATATCTTTTTTAATATAAAGGATATATACTTGTGCATTATATATTTTTTTGTATGGGTAGTTATATGAAAATAAAAGGATTGTGTGTTTTAGCTGTGTTGCTCACTTCATCTCTAGCAGGTGCAGCTAGTAATAAAGCAGCTAGTAATAGTGCAAAAGAGCAGTACTACGCAGGTTTAAACTTTGGTGGTGGATGGGGTACTGGATTAAAAATAAAACCTGGCTTAGTTTTTGGTTATAATTATGATAAAAGCTCTAAGTTTGAACTTGAGATTCTCACTGACGTAAGTGATATGTTTGGAGGTAAGGATGCAGAAGGAAAGGACAAAGACAAGAAAATGGGAGCTAGTTTATTAGCAAATTACCGTTATTATCCTGACGTTGACATTGATCCTGTGAAACTATATGTCAGTGGAGGTTTAGGTGGATATCTCCAAGTAATACCTTTTGGCTCTGGTAAATCTGAAGGAAGCTCTAATGCAGCTGAAGCTCAAGATAACACACTAGATAAAGTACTAGGTGCTATTTCCTACAAACTGAAGGTTGGTGTTGATTATGAAGTTGCTCCACAGATAGTTGGTACAGCTGCTTTAACCGTAGGTGGGCAACTGAGTGGTGTAAAAGCAATGACAGTACCGGATATGATGCTGGAAGTAGGAGTACGCTATAATTTTTAATGCTGGATAACATTGAATACATGTTTAATGTTTAGGTGTAACCACAAGCGATGCTCAAAACTTGCTGCTAGCATGTTTGAACACTTATTCCAGTCTGTTTTAAGGAAGTAATGTGTATGAATTATATGAGAACGATGAAAGTGTTCGCTGTGTTGGTTGCTTTAGCAAGTACAGCTAGTAATGGTACAAGTGAGTTAGAAGATCAGTACAAAGATCGGTATGAAGACCAGTACAAAGATCAGTATGAAGATCAACACAAAGATCATTGTGAAGATCAATACGAAGATCGATATGAAGACCAGTACGAAGATCATTACTATGTAGGTTATGTAGGTTTAAACTTTGGGACTCGATGGGGTGAAAGCTTTAAATTGAACCCTAACGTTGTCTTTGGTTATCATCATAACAAAAATTCTAAGTTTGAACTTGAGGTTCTTGCTAACATAAGTGATATAACTGATAAAGCAAAAAGAAAAGTAGGAGCTAGTTTATTGGCAAATTACCTTTACTATCCTGATCTTGAAATTGATCCTATTAAATTATATGCTAGTATAGGACTGGGTGGATATATTCGAATATTGCCATCTTTTGGTCTTGGTGAGGATACAAATGCAGTAAATTCAGCTGCAACTGTAGCCGCAGCCGCAGGTCAAAATGAAACACTAGATAAAATACTGGGTGCTATTTCCTATAAAGTAAAGTTAGGTGTTGATTGTGAAATTATTCCACAGATAGTTAGCACAGTTGCTATTGCTGCAAGCGGTCAATTAAGTGGCTTTAAACCACCGATGAAAAAACCAGATGCAATCATAGAAGTAGGTATACGTTATAATTTTTAAGCTATGAACACTTTGAATCCTTATATACAGTTGTATGCTCGGTGCTATATATGTGCTATTTGCAAAGGTATTCTGTTTATGCTAACATTAAGATAAATCTTAAGCAATAAAATTAGAAGGATCAACTTCCCGCTGTAAGCAAGCAGCAACTACAGTGTTTATCATAAGAAATGCTATTGTCATCGGGCCAACTCCACCAGGCACTGGAGTAATAGCTTTGACTTTTTCTTTTACTCCCTCAAAGTCAACATCACCCACAAGCTTACTTTGATTTCCTATGTTAATGCTATTTATGCCAACATCAATCACTATTGCACCTTTTTTTATCCAATCTGGTTGAACAAAATTTGGCTTTCCAACTGCTGCAACTACTATATCCGCCTTAGAGCAATAATCAGCTAAATCCCTACTTTGTGAATGCAAGATGGTAACAGTGCAATTTTCTTGCAACAATAGGTGAAACATTGGCTTACCCACAATATTGGATCTGCCAATGATTACCGCATTTTTACCGGACAGATTATTTTCAACTGACTTAATTAAATGCAAAGAACCTTTGGGAGTACAAGGTATCAGACAATTTTTTTCACCTTTAACTAACCTGCCAACATTCTCATCATGAAAGCCATCTACATCTTTTTCAACACTTACTGTATTAATTATTCTACTTGCACTGATGTGCTTTGGTAAAGGTAACTGAACTAAAATTCCATGCACAGATGAATCTTCATTTAATGTATTAACTTTTTCAATCAATTCATCTTCTGAGATACTATCAGGCAAAACAATAGTTTCAGAACTTATGCCTATTGATTCTGCTTTTCTTTGTTTATTACGAACGTAGACCTGACTTGCTGGATTGCTACCCACAAGAATTACTTTAAGACAAGGAAAAACATTATACTCTTTCTTTAAAATATCAATTTTTTTTGATAGCTCCTCACAGAGATCATTTGCTATTTTTTTACCGTTAATAATAATTGACATTTCCTTGCCACTCCTTGAAGTCAGGTAATGCAATATCAAATAAATTCAATACTTTACCAACAGCATGATTTACAATATCATCCAAAGATTTTGGTTTAATATAAAAAGCAGGCATCGGCGGAGCAATAATTGCTCCCATCTCCGTTAGTTTTAACATATTTCGGAGATGTCCAAGATGTAGTGGAGATTCTCGCACCATAAGAACTAATTTTCTTCTTTCTTTTAGAGTTACATCTGCAGCCCTTGTTAATAGATTGGAAGTCACCCCCGATGCTATTTCAGACATTGTTTTCATAGAACATGGAGCAATAACCATACCTGAGGTTTTAAATGAGCCGCTTGCTATTTTTTCTCCTATTTTTTCTTCAGAATAGTAAAAATCTGCAAGCGATATAATATCTTCAAGTTTTTCTTTAATCTCATGAGCTATAGTTATTTTTCCAGCACTGCTGATCACTAAATGAGTTTCATGATTGGTATTTTTTAGTGCCTCTAGAATCCGTACACCGTAAATAGAACCAGATGCTCCACTTATTCCAATTACAATCCTACTATTCACCTTCGTAATTCATTCCCAATGCACGTTTGTAGGTATCAAGTAATATTTCCTGTTCCTCCCTGTCATCATCATCCATCTTTCTTAGCCTAATAATCTGTTTCATCACTTTTATATCCCAACCTTCATCTGCAGCTTTTGCATATACATCACGAATGTGATCTTGCACATCCCTCTTTTCTTGTTCAAGTTTTTCGATTCTCTCTATATAGCTCTTCAAATCTTCAGCCGTTATTTTTACTGTATCTTCCATAGAACCCAACTAATTAATTGCTACTACAGTATTATCAGTTTTTACTTGTACTTCAATCATAGTAATAATATTTTTATCTTTTTTTAAAATCTTAAAGTAAAAACCGTACATGGAAAACTCTTCATTTTCTTCAGGAATGCGCTCTATCTCGTTTACAATCATACCTGCTAGAGTTGTAGCTTCTTCATCAGGAAGATCCCAATGTAACTGTCTATTAATATCCCTAATAGTAGATTTTCCTTCTATGTGATACATATTATCGGATATCTTTTTTATAAAATTCTCTGTGATCAAATCATGTTCATCTGAAATTTCTCCAACTATTTCTTCCAGTATATCCTCAAGAGTTACGATTCCCTGTAGTGCTCCATACTCATCAATAACAAATGCAAGGTGTTTCCTGTTTTTACGGAAGTTGTGAAGTTGTACACTGAGTGGCGTACTTTCTGGTATAAACCAAGGCTTTGACATAACTTTGGCAATCTCTATTTTATTATCCTTTTCACGCAAGGCATTTATTAGATTTTTCACGTGAACCACTCCAACAATATTATCTGGTTCTTTTTGCCATAAAGGTACTCTGCTATGGCTACTGGTTAAAATCTCTCTTATTAACTCTTCTTTATTTCGATCTATATCAAGAGAAAATAAGTTTCTCCTGTGGGTCATAATTTGTGATATTTCTGTCTCAGCCAAATCAAGTATACTATTTAGCATATCTAAATCCTGTTGTAACATAGTGCCCTCACTGCGGTGAAGAGTAATCATATTACGCATTGCATCTGCTGCAGATATTACCTCCCTATTCTTATGAAGCCCACATAACTTCAGAATGATATTGACAATAAACTGAATGCCTAATGTCAATGGAGAAAGAACCTTGACAAAAAACAGCATAAAATAAGCAGAAAGTAATGTAAATTTTTCAGGATTTTGCATGGCGTAAGTTTTTGGTAAAACTTCACAAAATAGCAAAATACAAAACGTCATCATGAATGTTGAAAGAAATATGCCCTCATTCCCAAAAGAATTTATAAATATTACTGTAAATAAAGCAGAGCAAGTAATGTTAATAATTGTATTACACAGTAATATTGTTCCTATTGTTAATTCTTTTTTACCTAACAAAAGCTCTATTATCTTGGCTTTTTTGTTACCTTCTAGCTTTAGTTTATTCACTCGGGATCGGCTAATTGAGGTTAACCCTATTTCTGCTCCTGAGAACAAAAACGATAAAATCAATAAGAAAAAAATTGCTGACAATACTGAAATCAATAACCAATCCATTAAAGTATGATGTTATTGCGATATAGAAACAGAGTTGATTTTATATGTTGTAAGAAGCATTTGCAAGTCTATATATCTTTAATATAAAAAAATAAATCATGAAATATATCACACACTGCATTCACATGCATATTCTCAACAACAAGTGGAGGAGTTATTCTTATTACCCTATTATTTAAAATTTTAGTCATCATTAAGCCTTTGTCAAGAGATTGTTTAACAATTTTATCAGCCAAAGGTACTCTAAGCTCTATCCCTATCAATAAACCCTCCCCACGAACTTCTGAAACGATCTTCGGAAATTCTTCAGTCAAAGGCAACAACTTTTCTTTTAGATATTTACTGACCTTCTTAACATGGTCAAAAAAGCCTTCCTTTAGCATTACATCGAGTACTGCATTACCAACAGTCATGGCAAGTGGATTACCTCCATAAGTTGACCCATGAGTTCCTGGAGTGATTGCTTCTGCTATATAATCTTTTACTAAACATGCAGCCAGAGGAAATCCATTACCCATAGCCTTCGCACAAGTGAGCATATCAGGTTCAACTCCTATATTTTGATAGTAAAATAGAGAGCCAATCCGTCCATATCCGCATTGCACTTCATCAAAGCATAAAATTATTCCTTGAGCTTTTGTTATCTCTCTTACTTTTTTAAGATACTCTACCTCCAATGGATGTACTCCGCCTTCACTTTGTATGGGCTCTAAAAATATGGCAGCTGTTTCGCTATTGATTTTCTTTTCTAATGCTTCAATGTTATTTCTTGGAACTTTATCAAAACCAGAAAGGAGTGGAGCAAAACCTTCGCGTGATTTTTCATTTCCCCCAGCTGAAATTGCAGCAATACTGCGGCCATGAAAACCTCCTTCAATTGTAATGATGTGACTGCGCTTTTCTTGTCCATTTAAGTAGAAATAGCGGCGAATAAATTTAATTGCAGCTTCTGTTGCTTCAAGTCCACTTGAGCAGAAAAAAACTTTATCGGCAAAGGTAAGTTCTGTTAAACGCTGAGCAAGCCTTTCCTGCTGAGGAATAGTAAAAATATTAGAGCAGTGCCATAATGAATCCAGTTGCTCCTTCAGTTTATCTGTAATGTATGGATGACAATGCCCTAGAGAGGTTGTAGAAATTCCTGCAGCAAAGTCTAAATATTTTTTACCATCCTTATCGAAGAGATATACTCCTTCTCCTCTAACTATAGAAGCTTCAGATCTATTATAAGCGTTAACAACATGATCCATTTTAAATATTATCTATAGTGCATGAAAAAGCTTTCCCTTAATATTGCTTAAACTAAAAATTGAGCTAATATTATACAGTTCAACATAAAACTCAGAAATTTAATATGTAAAAAAGTAAAACTACACCAATTCACATTCAGCAAAAAAGAAAGCTATTTCTCTATGAGCGTTCTCTAGACTATCAGAACCATGCACTCTATTTTCACTAATATCATCAGCAAAATCACCCCTAATTGTACCTTTATCTGCCTGCTTTGGATCTGTAGCACCCATGATTTGTCTGTATTTACTGACTGCATTTTCACCGATTAAAACTTGAACTATCACAGACCCAGAAGTCATAAATTCCACCAAATCTCCAAAAAAAGGCCTATCCTTATGAATTTCATAAAACAGCTCTGCTTGTTTTTTTGTCAGCATCATCATTCTTTGTGCTATAATTTTTAGTCCAGATTTTTCAATGTAAGAATTTATACTGCCTGTAATATTATTTTTTACTGCATCAGGTTTTAATATTGAAAGTGTTCTCTCAATTGCCATATTATTTCCTTATATTAAGATCGTATATTTATAGATTTATTTTATTATAAACTTTGATTTGATAAAAGCAATTTTTCACTTATAGTTAAGAATAAACCATCAAGGAGGTGTTTTATGGGGTGTTGTAATAAAAAAAACAACAAACCAGTCGATCCTAATGTTAAACAATCAATTGAAACTACACTTACTGCTAAAGAATGGGTTAATCAATTCAAGTCATCAATTTTTTGTGGGACAAAAGGATTTTTAACTTTTAATTTGGCATTTTTGAGTTATTTAGAGTATAGCTTACACAATAATACAAAATTAAAAGAAGGCGCTGTTTTTGCAATAAAAAGGAATACTATTCCATTTTTCGAAATGGCTATCATAGTGCCATTTGTTTGTCTTGCATTACCATCTATGATAGGTGGGATGAACCTCATGCATTGTGCGCTTATATGTGCTATATTGATGATTGCCACGTGTTTTTTTGTGAGAACTACTTGTCAATTGCGTGAGAAATTAATGGAAAAGATCACTAACCATAGTAGAAAAGAAATAGATGAGCAATTTGAGGAAGACACTATAAAATTTCCTATTTTTAATAAAAACAGACAGCATATTGAGTATAATTCTCCTAATCAAGGACAAATAATGAATGAAAGTCCTCGCTCTCTCTTTGTTAAGGTTTTACTTTTTCCGCTTATGGTTCCTTTGAAGGCCCTACAAAGCTGCATAATGATATCTTTGGCTGCTGTTGAACTTCTTGAAGCAGTGCCAAGTTTTTGTGTTGATGTGGTTTTCGATAGAGGCTTTGCATCTACACAGAGTAACATGAAGAGATCTGCTCATCTATTGTATGCCAGTGTAAGAAATTTAGTGCCTGTAACTAAACTTGATGAGTGTGTAGCTGATTTTATAGGCAAACCTGAAAAAAGGTGCTGTCAGTGAAGAAGGCAGTAATCTTATTTAACCTAGGCGGACCTGATTCACTAAGTGCGGTCCGTCCTTTCTTATTTAATCTTTTTTACGATAAAAGAATAATAAATCTACCAAATCCTTTTCGCTTCCTTTTAGCAAAGTTTATCTCCAAAAGGCGAGAAAGTACTGCACAAGAAATATACGAGCACATTGGAGGTAAATCGCCAATCTTGGAGAATACGAAAGCACAAGCTGATGCTTTAGAACTAAAATTAAATGAAAATGGAAACCATGTATATAAGATATTCATCTGCATGCGTTATTGGCATCCATTTGCTGATGAAGTTGTTAAAAGCGTAAAGCAATTCGACCCTGACGAAATCATTCTGTTACCACTATATCCGCAATATTCAACCACCACAACTCTATCATCCATCGAGAATTGGCAAAAAAATGCCAAACTGGAATGTAACACAAAAACAATTCACCATTATTATGACAATGAAGACTTTATTGAAGCTCATGTTAATCTGACGTCTAAATATTATAAATTAGCTAGCAAAATCGGTAAGCCAAGAGTCCTATTCTCGTCCCATAGCTTACCTCTTAGTATCATTAAAAAAGGCGACCCTTACGCTTCACAGATAGAAAAAACAGTAAAATTAATAGTAAAAAAATTGAATATTGAAGATCTTGACTGGGGAATATGTTATCAGAGTAAGGTTGGCCCTGTAAAATGGTTGGAGCCTAGCACTGAAAGTGAGCTATCACGCGCAAAAGACGATAATATACCTGTAGTTTTATCACCTATATCTTTTGTTTCTGAGCATTCTGAAACACTGGTTGAACTTGATATAGAGTATAAAGCAATTATCAAAGACGGATATTACTTTCGCGTACCAACTCTCAGTACTGATCTCTTATTTATCAAGTGCTTGGCCGATTTATGTTTAGATCACTCTCAAAGTACTGATTTATAGCACTTTTCTTTTTAGATTTTTATAGTATAATATTAAAAAGTTATTATTTTATTATCTACTTATGCCAAAAGGTAAGCCAAATACATTTATAGAAAGTATACATGATGCTCACAATCATGATATTAGAAAGATGTATTGTATTGCAGTAGGTTTAACAGGCATATTGTGTAAAATTTCATTGCAATTCTGTTGCGAGTTTATTGATAACAACAGATCCAATATTTGTACTATATTAGATATTTCTAAGTTCATAAAACTACCAACATCAATAATATTTGCTCTTCACTTTGGTCTCAATTTAGCTGGATATAAATCTAAAAAACTTCAGAATGGTAAAGGGGGAAATGAACCTGAAAAACCAATACAGGTTGTGGGTAGCTTAGCCTTCTTGGCAAACTGTGTAATAGGAATATTGATGCAGACAAAAATCATTCATTTCTTAGCTAGAAACAACAAGGATGTAATAAGTTATATTAGCTTAACATCAGCAGTTCTATTTCTATTTTCAGAATGCATAAACTGTTATTATACATGGAAGAAGTATCTAGATAATAAGGATTCTGAAAAGTCTGCTAAATATGGCAAAGAAGTTATTTTTAGCACATTCGCTTTGTCATTGGGCTTGTTAAGCTTCATATTAAAAAGAATGGAACTTCCAACCATACCAATAGACTTGGGTGGTGGCATAATCTATAATTTCAACTTAACTGTTACGGTTAGTTTGCTACTAAGCATAGCATATCTAGTATCAAACATCGATAAGTTTGTCAATCAACCTAATAATGGTACTGATCCTTCTACTGGACTTGATGACGCTCACCATATTCAGCATAATAGCAGCATTGTAGAAATTAATTATTAGAGATGAAAAGACTTAATTTCTACTGCCAATGCTAGCACTGCTAATTTGCTAACAATATTCCAAAGTGGCAAAGTTTTATTTTCTTGGCTGATGTCATAAAATTCACAGTCAGTGGAATTCAAGCTAGAATATACATCTTTCCTGCTATTACATCGGTATAAGTAACATGTTGGAGTATCTCCTATATAGTATATTAGCGGTTCTGCAGAACTACTTTTAAATATGTCAATAGTTGGTACACCTTCTTGTATAATAACACTATTGATTGCTATTCCTTCTTTTATCTTTTTCATTTTATGACGCTTTTTTTTATTGAGATTTAATATTTCCTTTCCACTTGTTGCTGTTATAATGCCCATTCCATATGTGCCATTGCTTGCTTTGATAAAAACGTAAGGTTGTGTTTTTATTTCATATTCCTCATATTTTTTTTGCACTAGAGATAATATTTGGTCAACTTTAGTCGCTACTGCTCCTAGTGATGAATCATCATTAAAGTCAACTCCATTACAGCTTTCTGTAAGCACAGAAATAAGCCATGGGTCCATTTTAAATTCGCCACAAAATTCGGACACTAATTTTTGATAGATTTCAAAATATTGAAATTTCTGCCTACTGTGCCAGCCATATAATGGACTTGGCACTATCTCTTGTTTTACGTTTTCTAGCGTGTCTGGAATGTGGCTCGTCATATCACGGTTCAGTATAATAACATCAGGCACAAATCCTGAAGTTGTCTTCAGCAAAGAGTTTTCTTTCACAACAGTTTCATACTGTTCTATTAAATTGTACGTTTCATTATGAAAGAGGCCAATTCTAGTTTCAAAACCTGCGAGTTGCAGTACCTTTTCTATGGCAAATACATTTTCTATATACATTTTATTTCGTGTGTAATTCTCCGGTATTATAAGGGCCTTTTTATATTGTTTTGTTTCGAAGTAGCTTTTTATCAATTTTGCTGCTATCGCTTTTGATACTTCACTTAGGTTATTAAACCCTGCAGGAAATAAATTGGCGTCTACTGGAGCAATTTTGTAGCCTGAATTCCTAAGATCTATGGAGCTATAAAATGGTAATGTAAAACCATTAAATTTTGTTTTGAACCAATTATTTATATCTTTTTCCAGATTTGGATGAATTATGTTTTGCATCTACACTTTAAATGTTATAAGAAAAGTACTATATTATAAGTTATAATCTTAATATAATATAACTAATTAAAATAACAAAAAAATGATTCATCATGACAGCAGTAAAATGTATGGTACTACTATACTGTCAATTAGAAGAGACAAAAATGTAGTAGTAATAGGTGATGGGCAAGTCTCGCTAGGCCATACCGTTATAAAATCTGGAGCAAAAAAAGTTAGGCGTCTTTCTGGTGATTCCGTAATTGCCGGTTTTGCTGGAGCAACAGCTGATGCATTTACTCTCTTCGAAAGGCTAGAATCTAAACTTGATAAGCACCCAGGACAGTTAATGAGGGCATGTGTTGAACTTGCAAAAGACTGGAGAATGGATAAATATCTAAGAAAATTAGAAGCTATGATGATCGTGGCAGACAAGTCTATTTCATTGGTCATTACAGGAACGGGTGATGTTCTTGAACCTGAAGATGGCATTGCAGCCATTGGCTCTGGAGGAAATTTTGCTTTATCTGCAGCAAAAGCTTTGATTGACGTTGAAGGAATATCAATAGAGGAGATTGCAAAAAAGGCTATGAAGATAGCTGCCGATATATGTGTTTATACAAACCATAATCTAATTATCGAAAAAATAGAGGAGTAATATGTCAAGAACTTTGTGTGCTAATTTTTCTAGTCAATCTGTAGTAGGTCAATTTGATAATAATGATGACTGTAATGAGAAAAATAGCCTCTATGAAAATGAAGGTACAGGAAGTAGTAGCATTCAAAGCTCACAAGCTTTATTAGATGATCTACCACCACAGAAGATAGTTAAAGAATTAGACAGATTTATAATCGGGCAGAATGATGCAAAGCGCGCTGTTGCTATTGCACTCAGAAATCGTTGGCGTCGAAATAAAGTCCCACTTCCACTACGTGAAGAGATTATACCTAAGAATATACTCATGATAGGCCATACGGGAGTTGGTAAAACTGAAATAGCTCGCCGTTTAGCAAAGCTTGCTGGTGCACCTTTTATAAAAGTTGAAGCAACGAAATTTACTGAAATAGGATATGTTGGACGTGATGTTGACTCGATAATACGTGATTTAGTTGACGCAGCAATAGTTTTAGTTAAGGAAAAAGCACGTAAAGCCTTAACTGAAAAAGCTTTAGGTTTGGCTGAAAAGATAATAGTCAACTCCATGGTTGGTGAAGATGCAACCGAGGAAAGCAAAAAAGTTTTCAGAGAAAGACTGAGAAATAAGGAATTTGAAGATGGAGAAGTTTCTATTAACGTCAGGGAGAGCAAGGGTATGTTACCCACTTTTGATATACCTGGCATGCCAGGTGGGCAAATTGGTGTGATGAACGTAACAGAAATCGTGGGCAAGATGTTTAATGGGAGCAAAAAAACAAAAACTATTACAGTTAAAGTGAAAGAAGCACGTGAAATATTGATTAATGAAGAAAGCGAAAGGTTAATGGATGAAGACAAGATAGTCAAAGAAGCGATTGATCTTGTTAGCAATGAAGGTATAGTGTTTTTAGATGAAATAGATAAAATTGCAGCACGTACAGAAATAAAAGGTGAAGTCAACAGAGAAGGAGTGCAGCGCGATCTGTTACCATTACTTGAGGGAACAACTGTTTCAACTAAGTATGGCCCCGTAAAAACAGACTATATATTATTTATTGCATCTGGTGCTTTTCATTTATCTAAGCCATCTGATCTTTTACCAGAATTACAGGGTAGATTGCCAATTAGAGTGGAACTTAAGGCGCTTACTCAAGAGGATCTAATAAAAATATTAAAGGAACCAGAATCTAGTTTGTTAAAACAGTATATAGCGTTAATGAAAACGGAAAATGTAACACTTGAGTTTACTGATGATGGTATAGAGACTATAGCTGAAATAGCATTTACAGTTAATAGAGAAGTGGAAAATATAGGTGCAAGAAGACTTCATACTGTCATGGAGAAGCTTTTGGATGAAATAAGTTTTATCGCTTCTGAAAAAAATAATGAAAAATTTGTTATAGATAGCAAATATGTAAGAGATAAACTAGAGTCAATTTCAAAGCAGCTTGATTTATCTAAATTTATACTTTAGAGGAAGCTTACTTTAAGTAATATAGAGCATTCAAGAGGTTTTATTTTTTCTTACTTCGTAATTCTTTAAGCTATTTTGCAATAGTAGAATTCAAGCTTAAATCAATTATTGCAATATCACAATCTATGCCTTTTGTTAACACATCAGTTAAAAGATCAGGTGGAGAAAGAACTGTTCTTTTATTACCAGCTCTCATTCCCACAACTCCAAGTTCTATAGCAAGTGGTATTTTTTTGTCACCAACCTTAAACTGCACTATTTGATCTTTGATTATATACTCACCATTATGTCTCTTTATGCTATATTGAACTGATATCTCATCGCCACATTTTACTCGTTTTCCAGTTTTGTTAATTAAGTCATTAAAAATCATCAGGTTATTTACTGAATCGGGATATTTATCTTTTACTTCAATCAGTTTGATGTAATAAGAGTTAAAACTCATTTTGTTGTCATCAGCAGCAATAGTAACTACACGCTCTCCGCCTTCTTTCATACCTATTACCCCTAAACTCACTTCTTTTAAGTAATCCTGACCTATTTTCAAATTGACATCAGTCGGAAGTAGCGTTGCTAGGTTGTTGGAGACTTTGTACATTTGTAGCAGAACTTCTTGGCCACAGAAAACTTTACTGCCACTGCCTTCAGTAATTTCATAAAAGTTTATCATCTCTTCTTCTTTTTGCTGTGTTATTTCTTCTAAATATTCTGCTAACCCATGCTTTTCAATATAACGATCAAGAGCTGATTCAAGTATCGGCCTGACCAAATAACTTGCTATCATCTGTGTCAAACCACCATGTGTAGCATTTATTTCGTAAAGCTTTTCCCTTTTCTCTGGTTTATCTTTGTTTATATAAACAATCGTAATTATAAAAGCAGAAGCTAAAGCGAGAATCATTACTACAGAGATAAACATTTGTAATATAATTTTTCTAACCATCTTTTTTTACTTGATTCAATAAATCATATAAGTCATTAGTATTCCCTGAAAGCGTACTTAAATTATCTGAGGCCTGTTTAAAGAGACTATCTATATAATTTTCCATTTCATTTTTGCCAAGCACGGACATTAAATTGTTTGTTTTATCTTGCTCATAATCTTCGATATCATCCTTGGATTGAAAAATAAGCCCTAGATTTATTCCATAGTTATATAATGCTTCCCGCTCCTTGTCTGTAGCGCCTCCTATTATAGCCCCTATTTCACATGAAGCTGCAAATAGTTTTGCAGTTTTCATCAAATGAATTTCTTTTATTTTGTCAAAATCTGCACCTATATCTAAAATCTGCCCTCCCACCATTCCCTTCATTCCTATTGCTTGAGAGAGCACTTTTATGATCTCACAATTTAACAAAGATAATACCTCAAAAGCCAGGGTAAGTAATGCATCTCCGGCCAGTACTGCTGTTGCTTCACCAAATTTTTTGTGGCAGCTTGGCTGGCCTCTGCGGGTGTCACTGTTATCCATACATGGCAGATCATCGTGAATTAGGGAGTAAGCATGAATAAATTCAATTGCTGCTGCTGCTGTTATTGCTTTTTCAACCTTTATGTTGAATATCGACGAAGATGCTATAACTAAAAAAGAACGTATATGTTTTGCAGGAGCAAGAAGCACATAACGCATAGCTGATATAAGTCTATTCTCGCTATTTTCAGGTAAGAGCTTATTCACTTCTACAACAAGCAAATTTTTTGTTGTTTCGTCTAGCATTTTTAAATTTATTAACTATCGAGTGCTAAGAGATAAGAAGTTTTTAATAGTTTATATAATCATAAAAGCTATTGCAAACATCAAAATTTCTTATAACATCAGAGAATAGGTTATTTTTTAGTAAGAAATGAGCGAATTAGCAAAAAGCACTAGGGAAGATATAGAAGAAAAAGTAAAGAAGATTATACTAGAGCACATCAGTAAGGATGTAGAGGGATTTGGTAGTTCTTCAAAGCTTTCAGACCATGGCACAGATAGTTTAGATGCAGTTGAAATAATTATGGCAGCTGAAGAAGAGTTTGGTATAGAGATTCCTGATGAAGATGCGCAAAAAATGGAAACTATGGAACAGATAGTTGAATATATAGTAAACAAAGCAAACAATTGATGTTGAATGAGCAGAAGAGTAGTAGTTACCGGTGTCGGCTTAATTACTCCACTAGCAGCAGATGTTAATAACACCTGGTCAAAGCTGAAAGAAGGTAAATCTGGCATCAAAGCAATCAATACAGATAGGTTCGACTCTTCTGATCTTGCTTGTCAGGTTGCAGGGCAGGTGCCTGTGCAATCCGATAACATTGAGCATTATTTTAATCCACCAGATTATATTTTTGAAAAAGACCTAAAAAGAACAGATCGTTTTATTCACTACGGAATTGCAGCAGCTGTTCAGGCAGTAGAAGATTCACTAATTTTGGAAAATAAAAATATTAATAAAGAGCGAATAGGTGTAGCTATTGGTTCTGGTATAGGTGGTCTTCCATCAATTCAGGAAAATGTAATTACCATGCAGGAGAAGGGGCCTAGACGTGTTAGCCCATTTTTTGTTCCTGCAAGTCTAATAAATTTGATATCTGGTCATATTTCTATTAAATACGAATTTATAGGTCCAAATGACTCAGCGGTAACTGCATGTGCAACAGGTGCGCATGCGATTATAAACTCAGCAAGAGCTATAAAACTCGGTGAAGCTGACATTATGATTGCAGGCGGAGCAGAAAGTGCGTTATGCAGAGTTGGAATTGCAGGTTTTGCATCGATGAAGGCGCTATCAACTAAATTCAATGATAATCCTGAAGAGGCCTCAAGGCCATGGGACGAAGAACGCGATGGATTTGTCATGGGCGAAGGGGCAGGTATATTAGTTCTGGAAGAATATGAACATGCAAAAAAAAGGGAAGCAAAAATATATGCAGAACTCACTGGATATGGGTTAACAGGAGATGCGCACCACATCACAGCACCACATCCAGAAGGAAGAGGCGCACTTAAGGCAATGGAACTTGCTTTAAGGAGTGCACAAGTAAGCCCAAGTCAAATTGGGTATATCAATGCACATGGGACTTCAACAACACTTGGGGATAAAGTTGAAGTAATAGCAATGAAGCAGTTATTCGGTGACTATGCCTATAAAATACCTGTTTCCTCGACTAAATCTTCTATAGGACATTTACTTGGTGCCGCAGGAAGTGTTGAAGCAATATTTAGTATCCTTGCATTAAACAATGGAATTGTTCCACCAACTTTAAACCTACACAAACCTTCAGAAGGGTGTGATTTAAATTTTGTACCACTTAAAGCTCAAGAGCATAAAATTCAATATGCGCTTTCTAATTCATTTGGTTTTGGTGGTACCAACGCGTCTCTCATCTTTGGAAAGGTGTAGTTAATTATGCTATTTTGAATCGACTACGAAAATGTTATTCGAGTAGCTGAAACTAGAATCCAGTTAAATTGGTCAGCATAAAAGTAATGTTGAAATATAACATTTTGATGATGATGAAGAAATGGATTCTAGTTTCAGCTACTCGAATGACAGAAGAAGAAAAAGCAAAATTTTGCCTTTTACCGCTAACCTATTATACTTACTTGATAAGTTCTATCGCTTGATTAAATGCATAAAATATTAGTAAGAAGTAACCATAAGCCCTTGATTGGAAAAATCAAGATTAATGGTTCAAAGAATGCAGTCTTGCCAATAATGGCGTCAAGCTTGTTTAGTAATTCTTCAATAACTTTGCATAACGTACCTGATTTAATTGACGTGCATTTGATGTCTGAGCTGCTTAAGAGTCTTGGTGCAGAAGTAAATTTTATATGCAATAAAGACTATAAAGCAAATCACACTTTGGAAATTGACTGTAGCAATATCAATAACTATTTAATATCACATGAAATTGCAAGCAGACTGCGAGCATCTTTTTTAATGCTAGGTCCAATGCTCAGCAGATTTGGTAGAGTTTCAACAGTATTTCCTGGTGGATGTAATATTGGAAAACGTCCTGTTAACATTCATATTAAGGCACTTGAAGCAATGGGAGCTAAAATTGAAATTGATAGCTGTAATATAACTGCAACAACAAAGGGGAAATTGCAAGGCAAAGAAATAACATTTGAAAAAGTGAGTGTTGGTGCAACAGAAAATATAATAATGGCAGCAACACTTGCAGAGGGAGTAACAATAATAAACAATGCTGCAATCGAGCCGGAAGTTCTTGATTTAATAGAGTTTCTGAAGATTATGGGTGCCAATATTGAAGTTAATAATACAAAAATCACAATAGAAGGTGTTGAAGCATTAAATGGGTGTGAGCATAAAATAATACCAGATCGCATAGAGGCCGGTACTTATGCTTTGGCTGCTGTCATTACCGACGGCGAGCTAAAGTTGGAAGGAGTAAGTTTGTCTGATATAGAATGTATTGCAAATGAATTGAAGACTATAGGAGCCAGAGTTGAGTTACATGATGATGGTATTATTATTTCTAGAAAAAATGGCTCTATTAAATCTGCTCACGTTGCAACAAATCCATATCCCAACTTTCCCAGTGATATGCAACCACAACTAATGTCTGCAATGTGCATTGCAGATGGAATATCAATCATTGAAGAGAACATTTTTGAAAGTAGATTTGCACATGCAAATGAGCTAAGAAAATTAGGCGCTAATATCAGCATCGAAAAAAGTAAAGCTACTATAAGTGGAACAAAGAGCCTATCTGGAGCTAATCTGCATGCTAATGACTTAAGGTCAACAGCAGCTTTAATTCTCGCTTCTTTGGTAGCTAAAGGAGAAACTACAATAAATAACTCACATCATTTATGGAGAGGCTATGAAGCGATGGACGAAAAACTCAATTCGTGTGGAGCCGATATTTCCTTGAGGACATGTTATGAATAAGCGAACTACAGTAAAAGAGATAGATGAAATTCTATACGAAGAACATAAGGTGTTAGATCATGGATTTGTTCGAGTAATTGATTATATGGGCTCTGATAGCGCCATAGTTCAAGCTGCTCGCGTTTCTTATGGAAAGGGAACGAAACAGATAAATCAAGATGAGGCGCTTATAAAATATTTGATGAGAAATCATCATACAACTCCATTTGAAATGTGTGAAATTAAGTTTCACGTGAAACTTCCAATTTTTATTGCAAGACAGTGGATAAGACATAGAACTGCAAATGTGAATGAATATTCCGGAAGGTATTCGATACTTGATAATGAATTTTATATACCAGAACAGGTTGCAAAACAATCTGATAATAATAAACAAGGCAGCGGTGAAGCTTTTGACTCAAGTACTTCAAAAGAAATAATAGATTCTCTAATAAATGATTCTAATTTAGTATATTCTCATTATGAGAAATTTATTGAACAGGGCCTTGCAAGGGAAATTGCCCGAACTAATCTAACACTTAATTACTATACTCAGTTTTATTGGAAAATAGATTTACACAACCTTCTTCACTTTTTAAGACTTAGAGCTGATCAGCACGCCCAATATGAAATTAGAGTCTATGCAGAAGTTATGTTGGACATAGTGAAGAAATGGGTCCCGCTGGCCTATAATGCTTTTGTTGAATACTCGCTAAAATCAGCCTGCATTTCAAAAACTGGTCTTGAAATAATTCGCAAGCTAATAAAAGGAGAAAATGTTACGAGAGAAGAAAGTGGCATTGGTAAAAGAGAATGGAATGAGCTGATGTCTATACTTGGTAAATAGCCAAAAAGATCAAGTTATATCGTTCACAGACTTGCAGGTGTAAGCAACAATTTATTCATACCTTTATCAACTGATATATCAATTATTTTTGAATTTATTCTTTCCATTGTTTCGTAAAGCTTTTCGGCTTTCTTTAACATTAGTGTTGCATTTCTAAGCATAATATAAACTTGGCAATAATCTGCAAAATTTTCAATATACATATCATATGAATAACGGTTTACAGCAAGTTCCATTACCCTACAAATTTCCTCTAATGTAAAATTGGCAGCTCCTGTATCAGGACAAAAGCCAACCGCTCCTTTATTAGGGTCAAAAAATATGTATTTATCATTCTCTGCTTTATACACCAACATAGAATGCCCCTCATCCTCAATGACATCTTCTTCATTACAAGCATAGCAAAAATAACTAAATTCTAAGTAGCATCCTATCTCCACATCATTTAACGCACATTTGATTTGTTCTTGCTCAGTATAGATCCATAGTTCTGTTGAAGATAAATTATTATTTAATTCCTTATATATTATGTCATCATAATAAAATTGATCTCCTTCTCGCTTTTCAATGCTCTGAACATCAAGAATAGGTAAGAATTGCGATAAAAACTGCATCATTAATAACTTTTTCGTTTGTTCTTTTTTTCCATCAATATAATTCATAAAATCTTGTTCAGATATAATATTATCAGACTCGAGAAATGCAACAAAATCTTACCTATTCTCTAATTTTACAAAAGTAATAAAGTAACTTAATGAGTGACATAGCCCTTTTTTGGAATCAAAATCTAAAATTTCTTCAAATCTATCTTTTAATTGTACAATTTTAGATATACTATCTGACATAAAAGTATTCAAATTAAATTGAATAGCTTTCTCACTTTCAAATAATTTATTATATTGTTCTTCAGCTGATAAATCCGGTGCTTTGTATACATATCTACCATTTTCTCTACGTATACCTTCTATATCTTTAATTATACCTTGTTCTACATTTTTACTGATAGAAATTTGGTGCTTTCCTTTATTGGCAAATTGATTTAAAAACTCCGCAATTTTCTGTTTTGAGAGTCTTATTTCAACTTGTCCATCTTCTCTATCTTCAGTTTTACAAAACACTTTAACTCTAGGATGTTCCTTATCAGTACAGACTTTTAATACAATAGGTTGAGCAATGCGATTAACATATTTTGGCATATTATTTATTAAGATATTAACTATATATCTTAATAATGGTATAAATTACACTACTTGTCAACTAACATCTTGATAAATTAATAATATTTATTATATAAAAAAGTAAATTACATAGTAGGTGGTGTCATGCAAGTAGCTGACACTGGAATGGCTTTGTTGCATCACTCTTCGGATAATAGGTAACGTGGAATAAATTCATGAAGCTATCTCAAATTTAGCCATGCCTATATCAGTAAATTTGTTAAGCAAATAACACTTGAGTAGCAGTTCTCTCTCACGATTAACCTCAGATTTGTTTCTAAAACTAAACCCAAATGTTTGCTTCAGTCGCGAGAAAAAACTTTCTATATAAGATCTCTTCCCATAATTTATCTCTTTTTTCCACCTCTTCATACCATCTTCATCATATGACTTTATGAGCTTGATTGTAGAATTTCTCTCATCCATATAATCCAACTTTGGATGCTCTATTGCATTATTTTGCGGAGGAATCCTTGTCTTTATGTCAAGCTCATCGCACAGTTTGTATAACTTCTTTCGATTATATGCCCTGTCTGCATATAGTGTGCTTATATTATATTTAACATCAATCCTTGCAATAAGATCACATGCTCCATAGTGGTCAGAATAAACTCCGCCACTGTATTTTGCTGCTATAACTTTTTTGCTACCTATCTCTAGCATTACATGCAGTTTTCTTGTTTGCTCATAGCAGCGATACTTTCTATCTGTACCATTTGCCTTGCTATGACCTGGAATATTATTGTAGATCAGTACTATCTATGGCAATCTCAATATCTTCTGTATTATTTTTATCATGTCTTCGATCATTAATTTTGATGTTAAGTTTTTTAAGCCTTCTTGAGGCCTGGGAATAGCTAATAACTTGCAAGTTTTTCCTTACTTGCTCAAGGTACCCTGCTATAAATCCCGCTGTTTGTCTCAGACCTATTCTAAATAAATAAGTTATTATGTGAACCAGAATCACGACCTTATCGCTATAAATATAGTTGCCACCAGCCATTTTTGGACCTTTTTCGTACCAATTTTCTATGGCATCATTGACGTAATAAAAAATATTTCCCCTCTCTTGGAGAAATTTGTTATATTCATGGCAGTTACTGACTCTCATTTTTTGTGGCATATTTTTCTTTAGTAGGTTAAATGCTTGTCTTATAGTGAATTTTGTCAGTAACTGCCAGTTCTTTTTATTTGACCTATGCAACAAAGCCCACTGGAATCCAGAAATTTTTTGAGCACGAAAGTTTATGCTAAGTTTTTGTTGGTAAAAAAGGCTGGATCCCAGTGTCGGAGCACTGGGATGACACCATTTGTTGTAAACTCACTTTTACTCTATGGTTATACTACCTTGCCGCTATCCTGAACGGATACCAATATTTACCCATTAAAAACAACAACATTTTTCCGAATAACTGTAATTTAAGGCTAAATCAACGCAAACTAATTTCTACTTTTTTCAATGATTTTTTTTGCTTCTTCTACATCAGCCCATTCTCCAACTGTCACCGTTTTTCCCTTTTCTAAATCTTTATAATGAGAAAAGAAATGAGCTATTTTATCTAGTAAGCTTTTAGGTAGGTCAGAATAGTTGTTTATATTGTCATAATAGCTATCAACACTAGAGATAGGTACGGCTAATATTTTTTCATCCTCTCCTTTCTCGTCTTTGGTAAGTAATGCACCTACTGGACGCACTGATATCAAAACTCCAGACGCTAAAGGAAATTGAGTGAGCACCAAAACATCCACAGGATCACCATCACCTGCACATGTATTTGGTACAAATCCATAATTGCAAGGATAAGTCATTGAAGTAGACAAAAATCTGTCAACTTGTAATAATCCGAGCTCTTTATTAAATTCATACTTTACGGGTTCAGCATTTGCGCCTATTTCAATTACTACATTTATTTCATCTGGTTTTGTTGTTACTTTGCTTAAATCCATGGATTACCTCGTTATTCAAGAGAAGATATTATATAGCATACACTTTAAAAGTGCTACATTTATCATTCATAAGTAGAGATTCATGATTGCATAGGACCATTTGCAAAACTGTTAATAGTTGTATCATTGATCGTTGAATGTGGCGGTTCTTGAGGTGATTTTAGTAGTTGAAATAAAGCATATACTATTACGATAGTAAGTACTGCAGCAACTATGAAATTGATGAGATTATTTTGTGGCAAAATATTTGTTATTGAGTTGAATAACTTTTGCTCCATAAAGAAATAATCAGCAGTATATAATCCAATAGACAATATAAACATACCTAAAGCTAATTTACAAAATGTGTTTTTATGATTTTTGTTTTTTTTGTTACTGATAGTAGAGTTTAGTCTGCATTCACTTTGTGGCACTGAGTAATACGTATTCTCAGGGTTTGTTACTAATTGTTCAAATGCATCACTATTTTGGTTTTTTAGTAGTTGCTCTAGAGTACGTTTGATATTTTTAGGATATAGAGAATCTTGACTGTCTTGCTCTCTTGCAGCTGTAAATGTCCCGTTCAATTCACTTATACCTCTATAATTAAGTGTATACTTGGTGAATCCATTTCTATACGGTAACTCAATTTTTCTTAATACGTTTATTAACTGTAAGATGTAACTGTAATATAGTGGTGTGTTGATTACTCTAGCTTTCTCATTAATATATTGATTGAGTGATAAAATATCTCCATTTCCAGTACATGTAGAAAATATACCATAACTAGAAAATAGTAATGCTATGTCTTTATCTATTTTTATACTGTGAATCGAGTAATAATGATTTATTACCTCTTTACATAAGCTAAACTCTTTATCAAATTCATTTGCATAGCTTATTTTGAGTAACTTTTTAACATTATTGAGTACTTGTTTCTCAAAGTCATCATTATTGTTAAATAGAGCTTCACCTTTCGGATTTGCTAGAATATTAAAAAGCTTTAGTTTTTTTTGATCTTCTGTCAATTCTACTTGATCTACAATTTCCCTTAGCAGTTTCTTCGAAGTGTCACAAAGAGTAGGTATTTTTTTACTTTCAACTGCAGCATATATTTTATCAATTACTTCTTGAGTATTGAACTGAGCATTTTCTGCAAGAACTCTATAAGCTTGAACATAAATTAAAAACAATCCTTGTAGACTAAATTTTAAGTTAAAATATTTATCTAATGGCTCTTGTTCTTTTTTATTAATGAATTCGGATAGACCTATATGATTTCTGCAATCCATGCAATGATGTAAGTCAGCATGTTGAAAACTGCCCAAACGAATAAATGCGGCCTCTAGTAAATTGCCCTTACCAACAATTTTTATTAACTCTTCAACTTCTTTAACCATCCCTCTAGTCCACAATATAATAATTATCTTTATAGTATAAAGAATATAGGATAAAACAGCAATAAATTTTATTGTATGTTTACATTCTGCATTAAAAAATTAAACCACCAAGTTAGGAGCATATCCAACCTCCACCTATAACTTGTTCGCCCTTATATGCTACACAGGCTTGACCTGGACTGATGCCAAAGTAATCGTCGTTTAAAATTACACAGGCTTTGTTCTTTTCGTCAGTTGAATATATTGTCGCTAAGCTTCCTGCATGTGATGACCTAAGCTTCACAGTTACTTCCATGCCTTCTTTTGGTTGTTCTAACCAATTTAACTCTTTGACCAATATCTTTTTTTGCATTAGAGCATTGATCGGGCCTACTACAACTTCATTATTTTCTGTATTAATTTTTATCACGTAAAGAGGCTCATTGTGTGCGATGCAGAGGCCTCTTCTCTGTCCCACTGTAAAATTTACTATGCCGCTGTGCTCACCTAGCACTTTTCCATGAATATCTACTATTTTACCTTTCTGTACAGATTGTGGAGCTAATTTAGCTATTGTTTTACTATAGCTTTCGGAAACAAAGCATATATCTTGACTATCCGGCTTTTCAGAAATTTGTAAGCCAAAATACTTTGCTAATTTTCTTATATCACTTTTATAGAACCCACCTAATGGAAATCGCAAAAGCTTTAACTGCTCCTCAGTAGTTGCAAACAAAAAATAACTTTGATCTTTACTTTTATCGATGCTTCTACACAATTTTACCTCACCATTTTCTTCTAATCTTCTTACGTAATGTCCTGTTACGAGCACATCCGCACCAAGATTTTTTGTAACTTGCAATAGATCGCGAAATTTTACTGTTTGGTTACACCTTACGCACGGTATGGGAGTTTCTCCACGCATATAGGTATTTGCAAAATCCTCTATTACTTCCTTTTTGAATATTTCCTCGTAGTTTAAAATATAGTGGGGAAAGCCAACACTTTCAGCCACGTATTTGGCATCATAAATATCCTGTCCAGCACAGCATGCACCCTTTCTCGCATTACCATCACTGCCATAGAGCTGAAGAGTCACACCTATCACTTCGTACCCAAGGTTATACAGCAGTGCTGCAGCAACGGAGCTATCAACTCCCCCGGACATTGCAACAATAGCCTTAGTTTGATGCGGAGCTTTATCTTTTAATAAAGGTTCAATTTCAAATTCTTTTAGCATATAATTTATAAACACAAACCTGTGTCAAGCACTGGAATCCAGTTTCTATTACACAATTTCATCGAAACAGCATACTTATTTGTAGTCAAGTTCCAGTGTCAAGCGCTGGGATGACACCCCTTCCTGCTGGAAGTTGCCTTTAAATTACTTGGTGCGTGACACTGGGATCTCATTTATATTACATAATTCCATCAAAACAATTCGATAAACTGCCTTCAAAAACAATTTAATCTTGCTTGAATAAAACATGGCCAAAATAGTCCATGTTTTCAAGTACTTTTCCGCTACCCAGGGCAACACAACAAAGTGGATCATCTGCAACACGAACTGGTAATTTTGTTGTTTCACTAATAACTTTACTCAAGTTGCGCAATAACCCACCTCCACCAGATAAAATTATTCCTCTATCAACTATATCAGAAGAAAGTTCGGGTGGAGTACTCTCCAGTGCAGTTCTAATAGCAGAAATTATCTGATGTACAGGCTCTATTAGGCTCTCTGCAACTTGATATTCTGATAAAAGCATTTCTTTTGGCATACCACTCACTAAATCCCTGCCTTTAATTATCATTCCCTCTTTGTTGTTTTCAACTGGCAGACTGGCTGAACCGACGTTTTTCTTAATTTTTTCAGCAGTTGTTTCGCCAATCAATAACTTATGATTTTCACGAATGTATGACTTTATTGCCTCATCCATAATATCACCACCTACTCTGGCAGAACGTGAATAAACAATTCCACCTAAAGAAATAATTGCAACTTCAGTTGTACCACCTCCTATGTCAACAATCATAGAACCTTCAGGTTCGGTAACTGGAAGTCCAGCCCCAATTGCTGCAGCCATTGGTTCTTCAATTAAGAATACTTCATTTGCACCAGCACTTTCTGCTGCATCTTGTATAGCACGCCTTTCAACTGGTGTAGATCCAGATGGAACACATATGATAATACTAGGCTTATTAACAGTGAATCTTGTGTTTGCGCTGCGTATGAAATATTTTAACATTTCTTCCGCGCTTTTAAAATCAGCAATAACTCCGTCTTTCAAGGGTCTTATCGCTTCTATTTCTCCAGGTGTTTTTCCGAGCATCATCTTAGCTTTTTTGCCAAAAGCATAAGGAACGTAACTTCCTTTTTCTTTTACTCTTGCTACAACTGAGGGTTCATCAAGCACTATCCCCTGACTTTTCTGATAAACTAAAGTATTTGCAGTACCAAGATCTATAGCAATATCGCTAGCAAATAAACCTTTGAAAGTAAAAAAATTTCTGATTAAATTCTGAACAAAACTCATACACAACTCAAGAAAACCATTTATTGAGACAAATTATACTTTTCAGATAAGTAACTAGTGTAGCACTCAATATCTAAATCCCTACCTGTTACCTTTTTTAGCTGTTCCAAAAAGCCATAATTTGCACTATATACATTTTTAGAGAACCAATCGATAAGTAAACTGAAATCTCCTTTTACTATAGAATCTAAAAATCCGTAATGATTTTTCTTAATGAAAGAAAAAAACTGCACAGCAGCGATTAACGCTATGACTTTAATAGGAAAGTAGCCTATAACACCACTTATCCAATACTCATCTTGAAAATAAGTGTCTAGCTCATTTTTAGCTTTTACTGAAATCTTGTAATGCTTCATACCTTCCAACCATTTATCGTGTAGATCTTTAACTTCTAACGTACCATTTATTAGATCTTGTTCTAATTTAGTTCTTAGCATAATGTGAGCCAATAAACTAAATTCATCCGCATTCTTCAAAAAAGATGAAAGATTTACTTTATTGAAAATCAAATACAAATTTTCAACACTACTATTAATTTTGCCTTTTGTAGAAAGTTTCTCCTTTATGTGTGGTTGAATGAACTCAATAAATTCTCTGGATGTTCCAATGATCCTTTCCATGAATAACCCTTGAGTTTCATACATAATATGTTTTGTAATTGAGCTCTTTATAGAATTTTGCGCTAAACATTTTTGATGAATTGCATAACCAGTATGCCGTAAAAGTAAAAATAAACCATAACAAAGGTCAGATTCATCTGAATCGATAGGATCGTAATAAGAAATGGAAATCTCATTTGGTGTAACACTCATTTGCTGTAAGAATAAGGAACCAAGTTCAATCTGTCTCTGAACCGTAACTTTTTGTATATTAGTAACCTTATCCTTCTTCTGCTTTTGAGTTACTTTCTCTACATTTTCACTAAAAAATTTACCTAGCTTAGGAAATATTTCCTTTATGTTCTTTTCTGTGATATTAGAGTCATAGTCAGCAAGCAATGACTCATAGTTTGAGCGCTTTAATTGCTGCGATTTTATAGAAGCTGCTTCACGAGTAAGCTTAATTAGGTTAGTAAAGCATTCTTTCAGCTTTTCTAAGTTACTAATTTCAGAATTAGTTAGCCTCCATAAGTTTTGGCATTCAATCTTAGCTTTGGACAAAGATTTTACTAAATCAACAGGAATAGCACTGCTGCTTTTGTGTATCCCCTCTATTAACTTTAGCTGCTGAATATTCGCACTCTTTTTATTCTTAAGAGCATTCGCTAATGATTCCTTTATTGCATCATGAGAGATAATTTCATGTCTGATTTCCTCTAGAAGACACATTTGCTCGATCTTATCCTCTATATCCAGTTGGCTTTTGCTTAGTAGTTTTAGTATGTTTTCGATATTCCTTACCTTATGTAATACTTCCTCTAGAAACTTATAAGATCTCATTTTTATTCATTGCTTTGAAACATCCGCTTAATATCGTAATAGATTAATAATAAAGTTAAAAGTATATTTGCTTAAAGTACAATAAAAAATTGTATTTTTATTCTTTTATTGTACTTCATTGCTAAGAATTGAGCATCTTATCAGAAAATTAATTATAAGATTGTAAAGAAAACATTTAGTATTTTATTTCCCTTGACTCTATTCTAGTATAGAGGGATTATTAGTACTAAAATTAAAATTACGCACTATATTTTAAATTTATGGAGGTTTAGTGATGTGGAGTAGACTGATTATAATGTGTTGTTTTTGTTTACTGCTTACTGGTGTAAGTTCTTGCCCTACAAAAGGAGTAAATACGACAAATAAAATGAATGCTGTTGTTAAGCAGATAGGTGATAAAAGAGTTTTCTTTGGTTATGATGAATCTAGTATCAGTGAAGTGAGTGCAGATGCATTACTTGACGTGATGGAAGTGTTACAAAATAATCCTGACGCAAAGGTCACTTTAACTGGTCATACTGACAATCGTGGTTCTCACGAGTATAATCTTGCACTAGGAGCTAGAAGAGCAGATGCAGCTAAAAAATTTATGGTCAGCTGTACACCTTATCTAGAAAATAGAATAAAAACTGCTTCTAAAGGTGAAACTGAGCCTTTGGTTAATGTAAAAGATGATTCTAGAAATTCTAAATATGAAAAAGAGCATGCTAAAAATCGTAGAGTGGAATTTTCATTTTCTGGAATAAAGAAGTAGTTTCTTGCATTAAAACCTGGATCCCAGTGTCAAGCACTGGGATGACAAAAGAGAGCAATTCCGCTACTTGTTAGCGGGATCTATATATACCACAAATAAGTCGCTGTATGACGTAGAGACTATCTGGCCATCAAGAAACATAATGAAATTAGAGTTATTATTTCAAAATATAGCTAATAGCTTTGCTTTCCATAACCAAATCGCAGTCGCAGTATCAGGTGGTGTAGATAGTATAGTCTTACTGCACTTAATGACTAACTGGGCAAAAAAAAACAAGCTTTCACTTCCTATAGCATTAACAGTAAATCATGGGTTACGTTCAGAGTCCCAAAAAGAAGCTGATTTTGTTATAAGTTATGCAAAAGAACTTGGAGCAAAGGAATCGTTCATATTAAATTGGGAGAAGCAAAATATTAAAGGTAATATTCAGTTACAGGCACGAAAAGCACGATATAAGTTACTAGAAGAGTGGTGTAAAAACAATAATGTTAAATGTTTGCTCGTTGCTCATCACAAAGATGATCAAGCAGAAACGTTCTTATTAAGATTGGAGCGAGGTAGTGGCGTAGATGGATTATCATCAATGGATTACAAATCTTTCTTAAATGGTATTTATATATTTAGGCCGTTATTAAATTTTAGTCGTAGTGAAATAGAAAAGTACGCTAATCTTCACCGTTTAAAATGGATCGAAGATAGAAGCAATTATGACTTAAAATACAGACGAACTTTATACCGTAACTTACTTAAAGCAAGTGACAATCAAGAGATTTTAACAGAGCGAATATGCCTCACAGCCCTTCATATGAAAAGAGCTGCAAAAGCGTTGATGCACTACACACGCCTTGCACTTAATGACTGCGTTAATATTCATGATCTTGGTTATATTGAAATTAAACTAGATGAACTTTATAAACTGCCAGAGGAAATAGCTTTAAGGCTTCTTCTTTATTCTATAATGGCAATTGTCAACAAGCACTATAAGCCAAGGTACCGTAGCCTTATCGCAATATTTAACAAAATATCGCAAAAAGATAGTGATATTAACTGTACACTCTCTGGGTGCAAAATAAGAAAATATGGAGGGAGCATCTTGATAATGAGAGAATCATCAAAGATACAGGAAATTACTGTACACCTAACATTAAATGTCCCTATTGAATGGGACAATAGATTTAGCTGTACAATACTTAGCAATCAGAAGTGTTCAGTAACTATTGCTCCGCTAAAAAAAACACAAAAAGTTCCTGAATTTCTGAAGGATTACAACTGCTGCCCTGAAGTTTTCTACTCTTTGCCTACAGTACAAAAAGATGGAAAGGTGCTTGCTTATCCTGATATAAATTATAACGGAAAAAATACCAATGACGATAAAGTTCAATGCATTATTAATAGCACAATAAAGCAAAATTTGGTAAGCTTGATTAGTATTTAATTAGAAATGTAAATGAAAAAATTTTTAGAAGGCTTATTGATCTGGTTAGTGATTATTGTTCTTATTTCAGTTGCTTATATTCAATTTAGCGGAAGTATAAGTAAGAGTAAAACAACCATACCTTTTTCAGAATTTTTAACTAGACTAGAAGATAATGATATAGAAAATATTACAATAAGAAACCAAAGCATCGAAGGGAAGTTTAGGGATGGGTCAGCCTTTAACTCAAGTGGTGTTATATATAGTGACTTAATAAAAAGTTTGCATGATAGGAAAGTGAAGTTCTCCTTTTCAATTGGAGACTCTGCAATAGGTATAATTGGTGGATTACTTATTCAATGGGTTCCGACGCTTATCTTTATCGGTTTATTACTTTTCCTTTTTAAACAAATGCAAGCAGGAGGTAATAGAACTATAAGCTTTGGCAAATCAAAAGCTAGGCTTATGACTACTGGAAAAAAAGTGACATTTGATGATGTTGCTGGGATTGATGAAGCAAAAGAAGAGTTGGTTGAAATTGTTGATTTTCTTAAACAAAGGCAAAAATTTCAAGTGTTAGGTGGGAAGATACCAAAAGGATGTCTTTTAATTGGTTCCCCTGGAACTGGTAAAACTCTACTTGCTCGTGCAATTGCAGGTGAAGCTAATGTACCGTTTTTTAGTATTTCTGGATCTGATTTCGTTGAAATGTTTGTCGGTGTTGGTGCAAGCCGTGTCCGGGATATGTTTGATCAAGGCAAGAAAAATGCTCCTTGTATAATTTTCATAGACGAAATAGATGCAGTAGGTAGGCATCGCGGCATCGGTCTTGGTGGCGGTAACGACGAAAGGGAACAAACATTAAACCAGTTACTGGTTGAGATGGATGGTTTCGAGTCTAATGAAGGTGTGATAATAGTTGCTGCAACTAACCGTCCAGACGTCCTAGATCCAGCACTACTTAGACCTGGTCGTTTCGATCGACAGATTACTATTTCTTTACCTGATATAAATGGGCGTGAGAGAATATTAAATACGCATATAAAGAAAATATCGATAGCACCAGATGTAAACGTAAAAACAGTTGCGAGGGGAACGCCAGGTTTTTCAGGGGCTGATCTAGCAAATTTAGTGAATGAGTCTGCGCTTATTGCTGCAAGAAGAAATAAGAAAATTGTTACCATGGATGATTTTGAGTATGCACGTGATAAAGTGATGATGGGCATGGAAAGAAGGTCCTTAGTCATTACAGAAGAAGAAAAAAAGCTTACTGCTTACCATGAAGCTGGTCATGCAGTAGTTGCAGTTAATATGCCTGCTTCTGATCCTATACACAAAGCAACAATTATTCCACGTGGTAGAGCACTCGGTTTAGTTATGAGACTACCAGAAACAGATAGAGTGTCCCTCACAAGAGAAAAGATGCTAGCAGATATAACTGTTGCAATGGGTGGACGTGTGGCAGAAGAGCTAATTTTTGGCTATGATAAAGTCACAAGCGGTGCATCTTCAGATATAAAACTAGCATCAGATTTATCACGTTCTATGGTGACAAAATGGGGAATGAGCGACAAAATAGGTCCGATCTATCATAATCGCGAACAAATCACACATGATTCTGAGACAATTTCTGAAGATACGTTAAGACTTATAGATGAGGAAGTAAAGAAAGTCGTATTTTCTTGCTATGAAAAAGCAAAAGACATTTTAACCAAGCGTAGGAAAGACTTGGAGCTCATTGCTGAAAATCTACTGGAGTTTGAAACTTTAACAGGAGATGAAATAAGAGACATATTAAGTGGAAAAAAAATTGTTAGAAATGAAAATGAAGGTAAAGAAGAGATAAGAAGATCCTCTCTCTAATAAGATCTGGCTTTATTTAACCGCTAAAACAAAAATTTTTAATTAATTAGCTTAAGTTGTAAGATCATAGTTAAGCCGATGTATTTTATAAATGGACTTTTTTGAACATTCTTCCAATTTTTTTCTAAATAACTCTTTGCCTATTTAAATAAGCATATTCAGTATTAGAGCTTTCCAGACCGCTACTAGGAGAAAGATTAGGTTCTTGACCTTTAAACATCTCTATTAGCTTTAATACAGGAGCAGTTCCTGCTACAATAGCTCCTATAACAGCAGTAGCACCCATGATGAGAAGAATCGGTTCTGCAGTGGTGATTACACAAAGCTCAATACATAAACCAGCAATGACCATACCAACCATTATACCAATGAAAGCACCTACAATTATGGATGAAACTACACCAATTAATTGTCCTATTTTTGAACTAAGTGGTACTTCTCTTTCACGTCTAATACGCCTAATATAGCGTGACCTCATTTGTCCTCTCATTATTACATTTTCATCCCTGTTTCCAAAGAGATTCAATGACGCTTCTCTTTCTCTAATAAAATTTGGCCACATTTGTTGTTCTCTTGCCCTTCTTCGCTCTCTCATTATTATGTTTTCCTCAAAGAGGTTTAGTGGTACTTCTCTCTCTCACCTCTAATTCTAACATGATTTAGCTGTGCTTGTTCTACTAATAATCTTATTGTACTTTTTATTTCATTTAGCGGTGCTCTTCCTCCAATATCCTTAATTGCCTTCTCAAATTTTAATAGCGACTTGTTATTTAGTCTGACATTATTCTGAGAATCACAAACAATAACCCAATCTAAAATTGGCTTTTTTTAACCACCATACTCTATATCATCATTAATGTGTTCCTTTAGTTTTTTAATTATCTCTACTGCTCTTGTTTCCATAGCTTCCATGGCGCTATCTTCACTTTCTATGAGTATATTGAAAACAATTCCTAATAACTCCTGTTGTAAATCCTTTCGTTCTTTAATATTCATAATTAGCCTCAACTTTTATATGCTATTTTGCCAAAATAATTTTACCAAATAAGTAATATATATACAATAATTCTCATTTAAAAATTTTTTTACATTGGCCTATCTAAGTTATGTTTTAGGATGTAAAAGCTTCTTACTTTAATACTTTATTAAAGTAAACCATATATGGATTGCTATTTAGGAGCAGCTGTTGTACTTTAATCAGAAGGTACAGTAATGTAAGAAGGAGGTACTTTATGTCTTTAAAAAATGAAATTTCTTAGTTGATAGAGCAACAGCTTGGCATTAAATATCATGACAATTGCTTAGCTTACACTATACATAATTCGGCTGCAGGTGAAATATCCGATTCTATTGCTCTTTGCATAGTTGGCTGTGGCGATTGTGAGATTAAGTATCAAGGTATTGCTAATTCATTTAACATAACGAAAGAAGAAATTAACCAAAGTAATATAGAAAGCATAAAAAATAAGATAGAAAGTGAAGCTAGAAAAGAAGGTAGTGAATTTTCCGAGTTGATTTCTAGAATGGATCAATCGCTGAAAGAACAAAGTGAAAAGTCTATTATACAGATTTTAAATTCATCTGCTGAAGAGATGTTAAGGAGTTTTTGTGGTAGTTCTATACAGAGAACAGAGGATAAAGAAGTTAGTCTGTCCTCTGCTTCACATGAAGAGCCTGCTACAGAAGATTCGGAAACTACTATTAATTCTGATCTTTTATCAATTTAACCAGCTCCTCATATAAATTTTTTCTGTACCTAAGCTATATGTTTGTGAGAGGATAGTAGAGCACTACATTTTTCTATTTCCATTATAACAGATTCGTCTATTTTCATGATGATCTTACTATTTGTACTCTTTCTAGGACTAAGCAATAGAAATAGTAGGATAACAGTAGTCAACCAAGATTCCAGCATCACGTACTAGGATGATATAAGTATCATAATTTACGATTAGATTGACATAGGGTAAAGAGTAAATTAAAAATTAAATAGATCTTTTAATGCAGAATAAATGCCTATAGAAATATTGATGCCCGCTCTTTCCCCAACAATGAGTAAAACTGGAGGAAAAATTGTAAAGTGGTGTAAAAAAGAACAAGATAAAGTTGAAATAGGTGATGTAATCGCTGAAATTGAGACTGATAAAGCCATAATGGAGTTTGAATCTGTCGATGAAGGAGTTTTAGCAAAAATTTTAGTGTCGGAAGGAACAAGTGGTGTGCCTGTAAATCAACTGATAGCTCTAATGTTAGAGGAAGGGGAAGATAAAAGCGCACTTGATTTAGCTTCTGCCATCAATACCAAGGTTGAGAAGGAGGTTGAAGCCGATTTTTCAGTATCATCCAACCCTTCGATTTCATCTAGCTCTTCAATGTCATCCCAGTGCGTGACACTGGGATCTAAAAAAGAGGATAGAGCAACAGAAAATAGAATAAAAGTAAGCCCCTTAGCTAAAAAAATAGCTCAAAATGAAGGTGTTGATATAAAGCGATTAAAAGGTACAGGTCCATATGGTCGTATCATCAAAGCTGATGTATTAGAATTTTTAGATCAAACTAAAAGCTATGAGAGATTTGAGGAAAATACAACAGTTGAAGTAAGTAATATGCGCCAAGTGATAGCGCAGCGCCTAGTTGAATCTAAGCAAAATATTCCACACTTTTATTTAACTATAGACTGCCACTTTGATAAGCTAATATCGCTCAAAAATGAGGTTAATTCAGCAAATGAGAACAATAAAGTAACAATTAATGACTTAATTATAAAAGCTGTGGCTTTCAGCATGAAAAAATTTCCTGATATAAACTCATCGTGGATAGATACTAAAATAGTAAGATACTCAAATATAGATATCTCAATTGCTGTAGCGCTTGAGGATGGACTGATTACTCCTATAGTAAAAAATGCTGATGAAAAAAGTGTTTTATCTATATCAAAAGAAGTGAAAGATTTAGTAAATAGGGCAAGATCTGGAAAACTAAAGCCTGAAGAATTTCAAGGAGGAGGATTTACTATCTCCAACTTAGGCATGTTTGGTATAAAAACTTTCAGCGCTATAATCAATCCACCGCAATCTTGCATTATGGCTGTTGGTGAATCTAAAAAACAGCCGGTTGTCATAGGTGAAAAAATAGAGATAGCAGAGATAATGACAGTTACTCTCTCTGTTGACCACAGAGCAGTTGATGGAGCACTCGGAGCAAAATTTTTAAATGCCTTTAAGTACTATATAGAAAACCCTACGGTGATGCTTCTTGAGCCTTTATTATTATAATAAAATTAATACCTCTTAGTTTATACTTTTGTTAGTTAATAGGTTTAGAGGTAAAATATGACTGATAAAAAGATAGAAAAACGTAGTATATCTTTTGATGCTACAAAATCAAAATTTTCAAACGATAGGTTTCAAATAGATTCCTCATCTAATGAGTCAATAGATACCATTGGTAAAAAATTTAAGTATGAAGTGAAACTTCCAGGTGTTATTCACACTACAACAAGAAAAAATAATGTTGGAAGCGGATTAAATGAGTTAGATCTAAGAAAGAAAAATGAAAACTCTTTCAAGACACCAATAAAGAATATTGAAGAATCAGATAGTAAGAGAAACCAAAGTCATTTGCTGTTTCAGGAGGACTCATTTCCAGAACTACCAGCATGTGCATATAAGCCAGCACTGCTGCCAAAACCATCAAAAGAAAAAATAAAGGAAGCTGTAGATAAAATGCGCAATAATAGAAAAGCTCATAATTCTGCAAGTGTTGAAAATGGTGTTAGTTCAGACAGGTTCAAAGTGCGCCCGTTCTTATGTAGTGATATAGATGGATATGTAGCTCCTGGCAAACGTGACCGTAATCTAGAAAGGTGTAGGGTTACACATGATAGCAGTAAGCTTGAAGCACAAATGGAAAGAAAGCATGGGTTTCAATCAGATCCAAGTGTTAAGCATGTAAAGGCTGATACTGTAGTATGTTCTATTACTAAAGGTCATGACAAAAAAGGCGTTAAATCTGATGTCTCATATACACAAGAGCCTACATCAGAAATGTCTAAGGTCAATGTGAGAGAATTAGCAAATAGGTTCCGCGGCTAATCATTATTGGATTTTTCGAATAACAATTGCTTAAGATTTTATAAACTGTGCATATAGTACTCTATAAGAGAAAGAGAAGTGTGACAGCTTCTCTCTTTCTTAACCACTTGCTGAAGAACGTTTATCTTCTGTGGCATCTGGTGATGGAGCAACTAATCTGCTCAAAATCTCATCTTTTGGTCCCATATCATAAATAACACCATCTGACATGATAATCACTTTATCAACTACGGATAGTAACGGTAGCTTATGAGTGATGATAACAGTGGTAGTATTTTGCTCTCTTGCAACATTGATTGCATTAATCAAGCGCGCCTCTCCATTACTGTCTAAGTTAGCATTCGGTTCATCAAGCACTAAAAGCTTAGTATTACCATAAAAAGCCCTTGCAAGTCCAAGAAGCTGTTTTTGGCCACCAGAGAGTATTACTCCTCCAGGTCCTCCTATTGTTGTATCATACCCATTTGGTAAGCTCAGTATTAATTCATGTATTCCTGCAATTTTTGCTGCTTTGATTATTTCTTCAGGATTTGGATCTGGTCTCATGCGGGCAATATTAGCTTTAACGCTCGTGTTAAATAACTCAATATCTTGAGGTAAGTAACCAACATAATTACCAAAGTTTTCTCGATTCCAAGTATATACATCAGCACCATCTAGTCTGACTACACCTGATATGGGTTTCCAAACACCAACGGTTAGTTTTGCAATGGTCGACTTACCAGAAGCACTTGCACCAATAACACCAACAACATCCCCTGGTTCTATTACAAATGAGATTCCTTTTACTGTTGGCTTATTGCTCCCATAAGGAGTAAAAAATACCCTATCAAATTCCAACTTCCCTTCAGGCTCTGGTAGAGCCATAGTTTGCTCTCTTTTTGGAGATGTTAGGATAAGTCTTTGCAGCCTGCCATATGATATCTTGGCTTGATTTAAAAATTTCCAAGTATGAACTGCTGCATCAAATGGAGCCAATACTCTACCCATCAAAATCGAGGCAGCAATAATGCTACCGGCAGTTTTGTGAGCTGTGATTGCAAGTAATGCACCTGTTCCAATTACTGAAATTTGGAGAGTTGAACGTAAAAATTTAGTAATACCAGTAATTACATTAGAACGATTCTGTGCTGTGACTTGCATTGCACGATTTTGATCATTCCGTTTACACCAATCAGAAACTATAAATTCTGACATACCCATAGCCTCAACCACCTCTGCATTTCTTGTTGCAACATCTATAGCATTAATATTACGTATAGTTTCTTCATTGGTTTCTCGCAATATACGCTTAGTGGCAAGTTCATTCCATACTGCCATTGAAACTAATATAATGATCCCGGCAATAGCTATAAACCCTGTAGAGGTATGTATCATAAAGATCACAACAAGGTAAATTAGCGACCATGGAGTATCGAACAGTGAAAATATACCATTTCCTGTAATGAAATTTTTTATTACTCCAAGATCTCGTATTGCTTCACCACTTGAAGTTGAGCTTTGTACTGATGTTAACCTGATTGACCTTACTATTAGATCTGGTGTTGCAGTTTTATCAATCCAATCACCAATTTTAGCCATAGCTAAATATCGACAAGTTTCAAGCATTGCAGAACATGCAAACGCAGATAAAGTAATAATCGTCAGCATAACTAGTGTTGACACACTCTCGCTCGATATCACTCGATCAAGTACCTGAGAGGTATAAAGTGGCAAAAATAACATTAACGCATTAATCCCTGAGCTAAACCAGAAAATAAACCAAAACGCACTCTTGCACTTCTCTAGACAAGTATATAGTATACTTTGCTTTAATTCCTTTTTTATTGACGGAGTGATTTCCACAATCTTCCTTTTTATTTAATTATATTTACCATATATAGTTTTTATTTCAAAAGTATTAACAGTTATTGCCTTGCCATATCATTAATGTAATAAAATATTAATGATATGCAAATATAAACTTTTTCATGGAAATTTAGCAAGGCGATCTAATTTCTTCTCTACTATAACCTTATACGATAGCCTTGCCAATTGTTCTACGTTTTTCTTATCTACTACTAAATGACAGTTTACTAGAATGCTTACTATCACTCCTCTGAAAGTTGATGCTATCAGAGTCAGTGACTACAATCTGCATCTCTTTTCCTCTTTCTATATGATCAGGAAGTATTATATATTCCAATGATCTAGCTGTAATTGCTCTTTTTCTCACACAAGATGGACTTGAATATACCCTTGGTCTATATCTTTCGAATTTAAAACAGTCAACAGTAATTCCCTCCTCAAAGTTAGAAAGTATTAGAGATGGAGATTTACTAACTTCCTTATCACTCACAGAATTATTTGCACTACCATAACTCACATGACGCGCTGCACTATGATTGTTACCACACTCTTCTCTTGAGGTTGAACCGCTTGGATTAAAAGGAGTCGAAAATATTGAATACCCATTGGTATCACCAAATCGTTTTATCAACCCACAGTTTTCTTCATTCATTTTTGTAATATTCTCGTGATTAGCACCTTCTGATAAGCTTGATGAAGCAATAAGATCTTCTTTTTTCTTACTAAAGATATTGCCTATTTTTAGCTTAGTTGCAACATTCTTGAATTTGTTTTTCGGAGCTTTTGGTTTAATTTCTGGATGCTCATTTATAGTAATTACACATGATGGATTATCTAACTTGTCCATTGTATTTTGTACTCTACTGTTGCGTCTTGAATACAGACTAAGTTTTGTTGTTAAATCATTCAAAACAGGTGAACTTTTTCTACCTTCTAAAGACTTATTCGAACATAGTACTGCACTACCACCCCTACTCATTTTCTGAGGAGAAATATTGAGTTTGTCTTTACTCTCTAATCTAGTCTCATGCGTAAACTTGTAAAGTTCATTTTCCAATCGTGAAATATCTTCTGCATTCTTTATTAATAGTTCCAATATTGAGTTGTATTCCTCCAAATCATGATCTCCTACTTTTGTCTTAGCTAACTTTCCTGTAGCCTCTTCAATTCTGTTCATTTTTTCAGTATAGTTTTCTATCTTACGTTTAACAGGTTCTTTTTGAAGGCCAATCACTAAGTTGTATAAGATAAGTAAAAATGATATCGAAGAAAATGCAATGGAAATCCAGGTAGGAATTTCTTCCTTTTCAGATTCTGCATTATTATACTTAACGCAAACAGAAATAATCACACTTGATATTGACATGGCCAGATTATAGTAGTCTAGAAGCTTTTTGCTTCTTTCTTGATCTTCCATATTAAGTTTATCATATTTCCTTTTTTTGTTTTCCCTTATTTCATAAAAGAAATCTAAAAATAACCTCAAGATATTTGTGTCACCATGTTTAAAAGCATAATCTAAAGCTGTTTTTTTTGCATTATCCTTTATATCAAAATTTATCTTCTTATTTACAGTTTTCTCTCCGGTGCTGATTGTTAGGTAGAATAAGGCTTTAATAGCTTTTTCCCTTAAGTGCTCATTTTGTTTACGCTTTTCTAAAACCAACTTTTTCAAAAATTGACCTTGCTTAAAATCCTCATTTATAGTTTTTTCAAAATCATTATCACTCATTACAAGATAGTGTAATGCTGTTCTTCCAGATTTAGATACAACATTTAACATTTTCTTATTATAGGGGTAATGATTATCTGTCATAAAATATTCTATTAACTCAGCATTAAGGCTCATGGCAGCTAAATGTAGAGGTATAAGCCCTTGACTGTTTGTGTTAAAAAGTGGTACTGTATTCCTAATAGTTGACTTGGCAATACTTTCAATAACATACTGAGAGAATTCTATGTCGTCGGCAAGAGCAGCCATGTGTAACGGTGTATTGTCATTTTCATCATATAACACTTTGATGCTAGCAGCCACCTTTTTACCTACAAGTTCTTTTGACACAAATTCAAGACATTCCTTATTGCTGCTCAAAATAGCTGCAAATAACAACCTTTTTTGTGTATTTTGTTCTAAAAAAATACCCTTTGGGCTTTTTTTTACCAAATACTTAACGCATTCTACTCTTCCACTGAGAATAGATAAGTGTAGTAAAGTTTGTCCATCCTTATTTTTCTTACTTAATATTTCTCCCACTCTCTCTTTTTTAAAAAGGTGCTCAAGGCATGATTTATTACCAACACGTGCTGCCATATGAAAGACGGTGTCACCGTTGCTATTCTCACGCAAAACCTCTTGATAAACGTCAAATTTCTTCTCTTCCAACTTTTTTTCTATCATGCTTAAAAACGATAAATCAAGTTGGGCAGCAAAATGTAAAGGGGTGTTTCCTTCATTATTACTCTTATTTACTTGCATGCTTCTGTCTACTAATAGACTCACACATTTTTTTCTTAGTTCTGTTTCTGTATTACTCGATAGAGCTAAGTGTAGGGCCATATTTCCTTTGCGTGTTTCTGTGCTTAAATCGTAATCAGGAAATTTCTTGAGTAAAGATGTTAGACAATCATACTTCCCGTACATTGCAGCTAAATGTACAAGATCTCTTCCATAATCACCTTTGGATTGAAGTATGCTATTTCCTATATTTTCATAAAATAGCTCTATACAATATGAATTACCATGTATAATAGCAATATGTAAGGGGGTGTTACCTTGTTTATTCTGAACAATTTTTGCACCTGATTTAATAAACAATTTCATTAGCTGGTTATTTCCATGTTTTGCAGCTATATGCAATGGGGTATTACCATCTACATTTTCTTGATTAATTTCACTTTTTAGTCTACCTAAAAATTTTAGATGCTCTATAAGAAAATTTATGGCATTTTCTTGAGTTTCTGAGTTACCTACAATCTTATGAAAAGGATTCTCATTATATTTATTTTTTAAAAATTGTACTTGATTATCAATGAAGAATTCTATGCACTCAGCATTTCCAGATTGCACAGCATAGTGTAATGCGTTATTTCCATATTTATCTGTTTTAATTTTCTCTCTATCAAAAATTCCTTTTGCTGTCAATATTTCTTTTAAATATTCTAGGAGGTTAGGACTTCCGCTTCTGGCAGCATAGTGTAACTCGGTTTTATTATTGGCAGTGCAACTAAAATCTGCTTCATTTTCTATGAGAATTTTCAAGCATTCTTTATTGCCAGATTTAGCCGCATAGTGTAGTGGTGTTTTACCATCTCTATCTTTATTCCTTACTGCTTCTTTAATGTTAAAATTAGAATTTTCTATCACAAAACATAAAATATCTTCTTTACCCGACTCAGCTAAATAATGTAGAAGTGTTTTATCATTACTATCTGCAAAATTCTCCAATTTTATAATCAATTCTCTGCCCATACCAAGAATTAGAGATACAGCTATTTCAACATGAATATCATAATTCCTATTTTTCTTTTGTTCTTTCCCAATTCTTTCAATAGCCACTGTTAATAGCGAAGAACCATCATTACTTGTTATATTCCATCCATCTTGACGAAATTTTTCAGCTAATGAATCACTTATATTTTCTGCTAAAATCCTGCTTTTTATACAATCAAGATTATTAGTACATATATTATAGTTTTCTTCTTGAGTTACTTTATTAATATAATCATATATGATTATTAGGTCTTGCTTATTGACTTTATCTTCTGAATTGCCTTGTAATGAAGAGAGGTCTATCTTACTAATTGCTCTGACCATACCAACGTTTCCCGCAACAAATAAACCTGAACTGAGTGTCTTTGCGCTTGTACTAGATTTAGCTTTGAAAACACTAGTAACTGTGTCAAATTTATTTTTGAACATACTGTACCTCATAAATAATAATGCCGGTAGTGAATAAGGCTTTAGTAGATACCACTGTAATTTTTAAGCCTACAAAAATTCACCAGCGGCCGCATTATATAGTAGATAATTTTTTGTGCTAGTAATATTTTTCTAATTCCCACTTTTGCCTTGGTGCAAAGTCAAGAGAGTCTACATAGTTTCTCTGTAACCTTTCAATTCCTGTCCATCCAACCATCACTGCATTGTCTGTACATAAATTGCTTGGAGGAGAAAGCACGTTCAAGTCTATGTGCTTTTTTAATCTCTCTTTCAGGAAATTATTTGCTGCAACTCCACCAGTAATTACAAAATCATTGATTTTAATATTTAAAGATACAGCGATACCAATAGCATTTCTGACTCTATCGAGTAATATGTCGCTAATACACTCTTGAAACGAAGCACACATATCACACACATCCTGTTCACTCATTACAAATTCTCGTGCTAAGTTTTTTACCGCTGTTTTAATTCCAGAAAATGAAAAGTCACATCCAGAACGTTTTATCATTGCTCTTGGCAGCTTAAATCTCATACCATCACCTTTTTTAGCTAACTCTTCAATTAATGGACCTCCTGGATAGCTTAGACCCAGCATCTTAGCGACTTTGTCAAATGCTTCTCCTAATGAGTCATCAAGCGTTTCTCCAAGTTTGATGTATTTACCTACATCCTGTGCAATTAAAAATTGGCAGTGACCACCTGATATCAGCAGGACTAAAAACGGAAATTTAACCTCATATAGTAGCCTAACAACTAACGCATGTGCTTCTAAGTGATTAACTGCAATAAACGGTTTTTGTGTTACGTGTGCAATTGCTTTAGCTATCATTGTACCAACTATTAATCCACCTATGAGTCCTGGTCCTGATGTTGCTGCAATTGCATCCAAATCACAAAAATTAAGGTTATATTTTTCCATAGCACTTTTTATTAAACCACTTAAATGCTTCATATGAGCACGTGAAGCTATTTCAGGTATTACCCCACCGCGTTTTTTGTGCTCCTCCTGAGAAAGAATTTCGTGAGCAAGGACTTGCTTATTACTATTTACAATTGCTGCTGCAGTTTCATCACAGCTTGTTTCAACAGCTAATATAGTTTTCATATATATTTGAACTCTTTAATTGTGAGAACTATAACTTGAAATGTTGAAGAAGTGAACTTTGTTCTGTTAAGCTAATTATCATCTCCAAATATAGAACCAATTTTTTTACTCCCAGAGGAAAATTTATTAGTCCAACTGCTTTGTACTTTGTTTATATCTTTAAAGGCAGTTTTATCGCTATATTCCTTTACTTCTTTATCTATTCTCTCCATTATTTGTAGATCCAGGTAGCTCTTTTTCCATTGGTTAGTAGCAAGAAATACTTTATTTAAATCTTGAGTGCGAATTAGATATTCTTTATCTTTAGGATAAACTTCCTGAGCCCAAGCAAACAGCTCAAAATAGCGTGCGAATAACTCAGACGCACGTGATTTTGGAGTTTGATAAGCTTGTATCTCTTCAAATATAATTTGACCAATAATTTTTTGTACCAGAATATTTGACTGCTTTAAGTTCTGCTCAATATCCTGATAAACTTTATAGAGAAATTCTTGCTCTAAGCTTAAGTTCAGTTCATTTTCAACCATATGTGAAAGTTCATGTACTATGATGTAAGGATTTGACCTTCTTAGCACAATAACATACTTATTTAAACCAGAAGAACGAATTGTCTTACACACTCCCTCTTCCATATCCACTAATCCTTCTTGATATATTTCAAACGAGAGTCTATTTTGCTTTATTAGTGACAAAGTGAGGTTTAATGTATTTCTAAACTTCTCAAATTGATAGAGATATTTGACATATTGTATTACGTTTTCACTATTTCCTACTTGAGTTGCTTGTTTTATTAAGTTCCTGATTAGCATGCTTCATTATTAAAGGAATTTTCTTTATGCTCAAGAATTATAAAGTGTTTTCAGGAAGTATAGCTAAAAAAGTTTAATTTACTTACATTCCGCTACTTATTATTAGCCAAGAGGTATCACGTCAGTATGACTTAGGAATGTGCTAGATATAAAAGTGCAATATCAAATATATTTTACTAAAAATCAATCAACTTTTCACATGTTTGCTCTTCATAAAAGAAGCTCAATGTTATCGTAGTACCAAGTTTTGCTTCACTTTGAATGTTGAAAGTCCCACCCATTAACTCTACTAATTTCTTGCTTAGAGGTAATCCGATACCTGTGCCTTCGTTTCTATATCCCGAATCTGCTTGGCCAAAAACGGACATAACTTTATATATGTCCTGCTGCATTATCCCTATTCCATTATCATGAAACTCAATAGTTAATAAATTTTTTTCTATATTCTCTTTAATAATCATTCTTATTAAACCACCTTGAGGAGTGAACTTGATTGCATTTGATAACAAATTTATTATAACTTGCTTCATTCTTTTGGGATCAGCGATAACTAATAATTGTTTATCAGATATCTCTTTCTTTAAACTAATACCTGTTTCTTTTAGTTTAGGTGATAACATTTTTAAGCACGAATCTATTATCTTATTCAGATTAAACTTCACTTTCTCTACTGTTAAACTACTTGATTCAGCTTTAGAAAAATCGAGCACATCATTAATCAAAGCAAGTAAATGTGTACCAGCATTATATATATCGTCTACGTATTCCTTGTATTCAGAGTGATCTACCGAACCTAAAGTTTCATTTTTGATCAACTTTGCAAATCCAATAATAGCATTAAGAGGTGTACGCAACTCATGTGTAACACTTGCAAAAAATTTTATCTTATTTGCATTTTCTTGCTCTAATGCCTCTTTAACCCTTTGTAATTCAATATTAGTTTTATGCTGCTTGGCTAGCATTTGGGTGTTGGAAAAGTGCAAATAAAGCATTATTAGTATTAAGATAACCAGTAATAAGCCAATTAATATTGAAAATAGACTATATACCATAATATAAGAGTCATTATAGCTTTGAATGATCTTCAAAAAAAATGAAGGCTTAATGTCATCTTCATGAAATATAGGGAAAGTAGAAGTTAATGTATTTCCTGTAGCGTAAAATATTTCTTGATTGCTTAGCAATTTATCAATTTCATCATTTGTAAGCAACTGCTCATAGTCATGACCTTGAGTATTAAAATTACTGAAAATTACTCTGGCATTTTGATCATACAGTATTAAGCTAAAATTTCTTACTTTGCTTACTGATTGTAACAATTCAGCACGCAATTTTACCAACTGGTTTATGTAATCAAAACTGTTATATTTAATATGATGTTTTTCTATTAGTAAATAATGATATTTTTTTATTATACTATTTTCCAATAGATCTTTTAAGTTTGCATTTGAATTACGGTAAAAAGAAAGAAAATTATTCTTTAATGAATAATTGCGATATATTGTGCCCAATAAAACCACAAAAATTAATAAGAATAGCGAGATAATTTTTGTATATCTATTTGTTTTTAGTGTAGTAAACATTAATTTACTTAATTTATACATATTCTTCTCATTGTGAAATAACGTCTTTTATGGTATTAATAAAAAATTAGCATATCATACTTTTATGACAATTTCTCCTATCTTGCCAGTTTATTCTCCTACTAACATAAATTTTTCTTATGGCAAAGGTATTTACTTGTATGATATCGATAATAAGCGCTATATAGATTTTCACTCTGGAATAGCTGTTAGCAGTTTAGGTCATGCCAACCCACGATTAACTGATGTCCTAAAATTACAAGGAGAAAAACTATGGCATATATCAAATACCTATAATATATCTACTGCCAACAAATTTGCAGAAAATTTAATAAACAACAGCTTTGCTAATACTGTATTTTTTGCAAATTCTGGATCAGAAGCAGTGGAATGTGGACTTAAAATCGCTAGGGCCTATCAAAATGGAAAAGGTAATAAAAATCGCTATAGAATTCTAACATTTCATGGTGCATTTCATGGAAGGACATTTTTAACTTGTACAACAAACGATAGACAGAAATTTTCTGAATTACTGAATCCTTATATTGACTGGTGTGATAACATAGAGCCCAATATTGAGAGTGTAAAGAAAGCAATTTCTAATGGCATAGGTGTTATATTAATAGAACCAATACAGGGACAAGGTGGTATTAAAGTAATGAGTGAAGTCTTCATGAAAGAGCTAAGAGAACTATGTAACGAAAACGACATACTGCTATTTTTTGATTGCGTTCAGTGCGGTGCTGGCAGGACAGGAAAGTTATTTGCATATGAACACATAGGAATTAAGCCTGACATATGTGCTCTTGCAAAAGGAATAGGAGGAGGTTTCCCTCTGGGGGCTTGTCTTGCAACTGAAAAGGTTGCTAAGTACATGGCGGTCGGTATGCATGGTTCTACTTTTGGTGGTAATCCACTTGCAACTTCAGTAGGTAATGCTGTATTGGATGAATTGCTCAGCCCTGGCTTCTTAGAAAATGTTGAAGTTAGAGGTAAGTCTTTAAAAAACAAACTAGAGGACTTAGCAAGCAAGTTTCCAATGATAGAAGAAGTGAGAGGGAAAGGGTTGATGCTAGGAATAAAAGTAAAAATGAATAACCAAAAATTTGCAGAAGAGCTAAGTCAACGTGGTTTACTTACTGTTGGAGTAACATCAGATAATGTTCTGAGAATCTTGCCTCCACTCATTATCACTGAAAAAGAGATTGATGAAGGCATTGAAATCCTCACTCAGTATTTATCTGAAAAGTTCTAGTTAAAAATTAAACCTTCCTGCTCACTAGTTGTTGGCTGTATCAAAATTGCAGATAAAGCAGTAGCTACAACTTTATCAGCTACTTCATTTGTACACTTTGCCTTTTCCTGTTCTCTTATCAGTGTAAGCTCATTTATATCACTTAGTGAGTCAAATTTTGTTATATCCTCAAATATAAACGATTGCACGATGTCTTTCGGAATATTGAAAAAAGCCGAGTTACCAAGCGATAATGTCATATCTAACAAACTTTTCATTGAGCCGTTTCTCAAAACACATTTAGACAGTTCTCCTAAAAGAATTGGCACTCCAAAAATAAAAAATGCTCCTCTCACTAAATAGGTCGTTATTTCATATAACAATGCACCACACAAGAGTGACAGTGGTCCAAATACTATAAAACCGCAAAGTAAAGGCAATGGTCTGACCTGATGATATTCTACCTATAAGCTCCATTGAAATTATAAACCCAATAAGTAACATAGCTCTACCTAGATATGTCCTTTCTTTAGAGCGTTTGTTAAAGTTTTTCTCACGTAACTTAGAAAAATCATTGTTAACTCTGACTTCAAAAATATTATGGTTGATTTTTAATTTTAGCTCTAAGTCCTCTATTCCATGATGCCACTTATGACACCTTACAATTTCATCAATTATCGTACTAACTTGATTATTGATTTTGTATAATTTGCTTTCTTAATATAAGTTGCCTTGATAATATTTTTCTCTCAAGTCTACACAATTTAAATTCTTTAAATCACATAAAAAATCTTTGATTTCTTGTGCCATTTTATTAGCATCATCTTTGTAGCCTACAGCTTTCAAAATTGTTACCAAGTGTTTATTTTCAATTTGAGCAATTGTTCTATCTAATGCACGTATATATTGCTTGGATTGAAAATATGAGATGATTTTTTCTTTACATCTATCCTCATTGCCTTCGTACAAACTATTTCTTTTGAAACTGCTGTCATGTTCTTTGGCAATTTCTAATGCATGAACCAATACATTTTGCGCCTTCACACTACTTTCACAGTGACAGTTTCTGATTATGTGTACATACGCTCTTGCACTGGTATCTCCAGATTTATCTATATTGTACGCTTTAGCCAAAAAGACTAAATAGTCAAACCCTGCCCAAAGATAATACATTACCTTTGTTATAGCACTCCCCACAGAAAATAAAGCTGAGCGTGTGCAAGATAATTTACCGTTGTTTTTAATTCTGTTCTCATATGAACGAAGGTATGCCTCTGTACTTTTTAAAATCCTATGTGAATCTTGTTCTGTCTTTTTGACATCAAAATCATTTATATCATGAACTTTTTCATACATTTCTTTTATCAAATCACTAGAAAACTTCTTCAGAGCTGAATCATCAATATTTCCTAATGCATCAATATTTTTACTAATATAGATTTCTATTTTTCTTCCAAGTTCTTCTCCCATTCTATTTTTTAGCAACTTATTGTATTTATTAGTAGCTGGAAACAAAACTTTCTGACAAAATTTCTGTGGTTCGTTTTTAAAATTTGCTAAGATCTTATTCACAAATAGCTCAACTTTTTCACCTGCAGCAGCGAAAAACCATGATTGTCTGCTCTCATTACGCTCTCTATTTCTTCCAAGATTCTGTAGGGCTTCAGATGGATTATTGAACTGACTAACCGAATCTGCAAATATTGATGCAACATGATTATATTCACTATCAAATCCACGACCTTTCGATCCATCTATAACCGTTGTCAACGCATATTTAGCCAATGAATCAAAATCTCTTTTTTCATAATCACAATAAAGAGCTCGATATTTACCTATTTGATTACGTATTATCGCTGAAAAGGGTCTATTTTCTCCAATACCAAGATCATTTTCCCAATTCCTGCAAAGATACATTTATTTTGTTTGCAGAAATCAATGAGACTATGTAGTATACCTTCCTCTTTTTCCATGAGGTCATGGAGCTCTTTGCTTAAGCGCCAATTATCAACTATTAAGCTGCATTGCTCATTATCACTTTTACTCAGTGCTTCAATTACTGTCTTTATTTGCAGTAAGAGCTCATCTCTAGCAAATTGCTCACTAAAGCCTTTTCTCTCTAGGTAGCTTATAATATTGTTATCATTAGTGGTGCTAACATTCTTTTTAACATCTTCTATCAATTCACTCAAACCTTCTCTTCTTTTTTTATCTAAGGTAATATTATCACACTTCATTAAATATAAGAGAGTAAGATCGATCATTGAATGCATTACTCTATATTTTAGATATTCAGCAGTACTACTGAAATCCACCTTTTCTTTTAATTCAGATATCTGCTCTTCTGTCAAACTAGGATGTTGCTTTTTAACGCAGTTTATAAAGTTTAATTGACGTAATTGGAGCCTGTAGTCTTGATATGACATTCCTTCAGGCTGAAATTTATTATACACTTTATAACGTGTACTACCTTCATATACTAAATTATCTCTACCCTGCAACGCAAAGTTAAGGTTAACTATACTATTTACATCATCAACTAAAAGCAGAGCACTTTCTCCAATTGGGCTTTGCACATTCCATCTTATAGAAGTTAATAAATCATTGTTATCGACAAGTTTACTGTAATTAAAAACTTCTTCGCTTTCTTCAACATACTCATGAGCTGGACTGGATTTTTCTCTAGTAAATAAGCTACGCACGTTAGCAAGAAATCTAGAGAGCAGTTCTCTTGATTCCACTCCAGTTGCTTTAGTTAGCACCCACCAAACTGGCAACACTACCATACCAAATATAAACATAGAAATTGTATAGTATAGCTGCCCAATCAAAGCAGAATACAGCCAATAATCTGAAGTGAAACCAATTACGGCAGCAACATTACTATTTATAATAGGAAACAATATAGCTAAAGATATGATGGAGGTAGCAATGTTCACTACAAGTGCTTGATTGAAATTTGTTATCCTATTGGTTTTTGCAATAACACTTGCTGTTTCGATGGCGTTTGCAATACAACGTCTACTCAATCTTGTCGGGCTGATAACTTTTCCGCATCTATTTAAAATCCTTCTCTTTGGTGTTGCAGTGAGGTAAGTCGTAGGATATTTCTCATCAAGCTTGCACATGTTCTCAAAATCCTGCTGCTTGTTAATACTGTCTGCTTCATCAACACTAATCCACAACTTGGTATTTTGGTCTTTAAATTTACGATCATTTTCTTGCTGTAATAACAGGTCATGTGTCACTATAATTGTTGTAGGTTTAGTTGCCTTCAGTGCATTTTTAATTTCCTCAGCAGTTTTAGGTGTCCTAATGTTTACAGTAAATGCACTGCTCATCATTTTTTTAGCTTGATTCACTAGGTCACTACTTGGTACTGCAACCAGATGATGAAATCCTGCTTGGGCTAGTACATGACTCAGTATTCCAATGTCGTAAGTCTTACCAAATCCAGTTTCTGCATCGATCATAACATTACAGTTAGCAATGGAAGGGTTTTTGAGATGTTCCAATATCCCTTTAACAACAGATTTACGACGTGCTACTATTATAGATTCCTTTGTATCATCAAGTTTTATAGATTCACCTTTTAGCTTGCAGTTGATTTTTTCTAAGCTACTTATAATACTTTGCCTTTCTTGATTACTGATAGAACTCACACATTACCCGCTATAATTATTACAATATTAATTGTATGTTAATTCAATAAATTGCCAATTCTATGGACAAAAAGCTGATTTCAACTATCATATTAATATGAATATATGCCTCGGAATAATTACTTCTCCCCATGGAATCAAAGGAGCCGTCAAAATAAAAACCTTTACTGAAAAGCCCGAAAATATTTTCCTATATGGTGAACTAATAATCGGAAGTGAAAATTATAAAATAAGCTTGGTGTCTGTTGTCAGTAATAATTTAGTAATAGCAACAATTAGCGGTGTGAATTCCCGTAATGAAGCAAAGCTTTTAAGAAATAAAAAGTTATATATAGAAAGAGATAAGCTACCACAGTTAAATGATGAGGATGAATTTTACCAAGATGATCTTGTGAATATGGAAGTAAGACTAGAGAGTAATGAATTATATGGCTATGTGAAGTCTGTGAATAATTTCGGCTCGGGGGATATATTAGAAATTTTGGTTATCAGCACAAAAAAAAACATTATGTTATCTTTTACTAAAGAAGTATTTCCATACATCAACATGAAGGAAAGGTATATAGTAATCAACATGCCAGAATTCATTGGCCAATAAAAATTTTGATATTTGTATAAAGTTATTTATAATAATCAGACCAAATTAAAAGTGTAATTATGGCAGAAAGGGCTAATGATATCAGGCCAGGTCAGGTACTAGAACATAACGGTGGATTGTTTTTGGTTGTAAGTATTATGCATACTCAACCTGGTAAAGGTGGTGCATATATACAAGCTGAAATGAAAAATATCCAAACAGGAGCAAAGTACTATGAGAGGTTTCGCTCTGATGCAACAATCAGAAGGGCAATTTTAGATGAAGAGGAATATGTTTATCTCTTTACTGAAGGGAATATCGTAAATCTTATGCATCCAAGTAGTTACGAGCAGATTGTTATAAATTTAGACTTATTAGGGGAAAAGAAGGCTTATTTGCAAGATAATATGAAAATTAAAGTAGTAACTTATCAAGATAAAATAATTTCTGCACATGTGCCTGATCACGTTACACTAACTGTAAAAGAGACAGAGTCTGTTATCAAAGGTCAGACTGTTACTGCTTCTTATAAGCCTGCAATTTTGGAAAACGGAATACGTGTTAACGTGCCTCAATTTATAAAAGAAGGGGATAAAATTGTATTACATACTCTTGATAACAGCTATTACGAAAGAGTAAAAGAGTAAATGGCCATTTCATCACCACGAATCAATGTGATGCTTGATTCTGTACGCAGTGCCTCCAAGCAGCTTATACGTGATTTTAATGAATTGCAAATTTCAAGCGTTAAGTCAGCAGACTTTATCAATAAAACTTATTCGAAATCCAAGCAACTTATGTACGATTGCTTGAAAAACTACAACCAGAACTATGACTTTATTTTTGAAGACAATGTAGGCCAAGATCTAAAAGAAGGCAGTTATACTTGGTTTATTATGCCTATAGAAGGCAAGGAAAACCTTTTTAGTTGTATGGTTTATTTTGCAGTATCAGTTTGTCTCATTCATAAAAACAGAGTTGTAGCAGCTGTGATTGATGCTCCAGCCCTTAGAGAAACTTTCTGGGCAGAGGAAAAGAAAGGAGCTTTTCTTGAAGATTTCAAATCTCGCCATGTAAAAATGCGGATGAAAGCTCGTGAAGGGGGAATAATAGACATAAGTGGTAATTTGTTAAATAAATTACCACTTGACAATAATAATCTACGCTCCCTTGGCTCAACGGTACTAGGTTTTGCATATCTTGCTGCCGGAAGATACAATGGAATAATTTACTCTGGAATTAATAAATATAAAACTTCACTCGGTAGGCTTTTTCTGCAAGAAAGCGGTGGGAGATTAAGGGAAGATAACGCGCTTGTCATTGCTGGAGATATAAACTAAAGTTCATTCAAAAGAGCAAAAGTCACGTAGTGAAAATAATAAATGGTCTTACCTACCCCTCATTGCAGCAGGGTGGCAAAATAAGATAGACGAGAAAAGACAACTATAGGAACAAATAGGTGTCATTCCAGCACGTGACACTAGAATCCAGATTGTTTAGACTGGATCCTATGGTCAAGCCATAGGATGACAAAAGAGTAAACTTTACCTGTGTGAGCTATAGATCCCAGTGTTAGCTACTTTCATGATAAGAAATAAAGCACTGATTTTGTACATTAACTATGCTTTTAAATAGATACCTTATTCTTGGCAACTTTAAACTCAACAACAGACACAAACAGATAATTTCTCAAAAACTTTTACAAGAGATTTTGTTAAATGCTCTATCATTTCATTTGTATGGTAAGGCGTAGGAGTAATACGGAAGCGCTCAGTCCCCTTTGAAACTGTTGGGTAATTTATATGTTGTACATATATTCCATACTCATCAAATAACAATTTTGATGCTTTTTTGGACAACTCAGGATCGCCAATTATGATTGGAATTATATGAGTTTCTGTTTGCATAAAATTCACTCCTGCGTTTCTCAGTGAGTCTTTTACCTTTTCAACAGACTGCTTTTGCTTCTCTCTTTCAACATTGCTCGATTTTAAATGCTCAACGCTTGCCTTTGCTGCTGCTGCTAAAACGGGTGACATAGCAGTAGTAAAAATAAATCCTGGGGCTGAACTTCTTATTACATCCACCAAGCTCTTTGAAGACGCTATATATCCACCCATCACTCCAAAAGCCTTTGATAATGTACCCTGAATAACAGTTATTCTATCCATCAAACCTTCTCTTTCTGCAATTCCGCCACCGCGCGGTCCATACATGCCAACTGCGTGTACCTCATCCAAATAGGTAATTGCATTATACTGATCTGCTAGATCACATATCGCTTCAAGCGGTGCTACATCACCATCCATTGAGTATACAGATTCAAGTGCTATTATTTTCGGCGTTTTTATATCTATAGACTTTAGCAACTGCTCTAAGTGATCAACATCATTATGCCTAAATATGTGCTTCGGTCTTTTTCCTGATTTTATACCTTCTATCATTGAAGAATGGTTTTTCTCATCTGAAAAAATTACCACGCCCGGAATAACAGACGATAAAGTACTAAGTGTAGTTTGGTTGGCAAGATAGCCACAAGCAAAAGTTAAAGCAGCTTCTTTTTGATGCAAGTCAGCCAAAGACTTCTCGAGCTCAACAACTTCCTTTGTTGTACCTGATATATTTCTTGTTCCTCCAGCACCAACAGATGAATTTTGAATAGCAGCAATGACACTATCGTTTTGTGACATTCCCAGATAATTATTACTGCACCAGACAATAACCTCTCTATTTCTTTCATAATCCATAATATAGGGAAGTTTGCCAGGTAATGACGCAAAATGCGTGAATTCACGATAGCGCCCTTCTTCTTTTATATCTTTGATTTTATTTAAGAATATTTCTTCGTAGTCTACCAAGTTTTTATCTATTAACAACCAATATAATTATAATAAATTATTAAATGATAGACTACTATATTTATTACTTAGACTGACATTCTTCTGTCTGCATAACCTTTTTGACCTGATTATCCTCAACTAAGCTTTTAGGCCTATAGCAGTACGTAATTGTAGCTGCAATAAGACAACAAACTGCAACTGCTATTCCTATTGCTAACATTTCCAAGTAAACTGCAACAGCTGCTCCTAAGGCAATAACAGTTATTGCAAGCGCAGAAGCAGCTACGACATACTTTTTTGTGTTTTGTGGATCATTCTTTAAATTTCTTGGTACGGTTGCTGAATAGCCTAAAAATGACATAAATTCCAAAAATCCCTTATTTCCTCGTTTTTTTGCCATATCTAAAGAGCTTTCTTTCAAAAGAGTATCTAATGGTGTATTAATAATTGGATCATTTTCTAAATACGGGCTTGCACCATTGTCTAGTAGCAATTTTGCAGATTTTTTACGCCCTTCATTTATTTCTCGATTATAAGCTATAACATGCAACGCAGTACCAATATTATTGCTTTGCATATTAACATACCTTTCTTTATCTTCTGCTGCACTTATTAAAATAGCAACTACATCAGGATGGCCATTATCAGCAGCTAAGTGCAGTGCAGTTTCATCATTATTATTCTGTAAATAAAGATCTGCATTGTTTTGTAAAAGTAATTCCACCATTGCCGAATTACCTTCTGCAGAAGCGTACATCAAAGGAGTAAAGTTATACCGATCTTTAGCATCAACTGTTGCGCCACGATCTATTAGCAATTCCGCAACATCTAAATGTCCATAATACACTGCTTCATATAAAGGAGTTACTCCGCTGCCTGTACTACTCACTGAATTAACATTTGCACCGTTATCAAGTAAAAGCTTCACAAAATCTTTATGACCATTTCTAGCAGCTAAATGAAGTGCAGTGTCACCACCTACTTTTGTTTTTGATTTAATCTCAATATTTGCACCACATTCTAGTAAACGCCTGCCAAGCTCAACATTACCTTTTTGTGCTGCAACGTGTAAACGAATAAATCCATCATTATCATAATCTGTGAAACGTTCATTAATATCGTCTAGTAAACTTTCCCTACCGTTATCTAAGTGAGGAAAGTCACCTCTCCCCACTCGACTTCAAAACCGGACTTGATAGTTTCCCATCATCCGGCTTCTCTCTAATTTGGCGCTTTTCATGCATACTCCCATGTAATTCGTCGTGACAATGCCCATGCAACAAGGATAAATTTTTGCTCATATTATTACGTCTATTCCGGTCTTTATGGTGTATCTCTAGGATATCATCATTTTTGAACCAAAGTTGACATTGATCACATTTACCTTGTTGCAACTTCATTAATTTTATTACTCGTGGTGATTTTCCTGGAACTTTACTTAAGCGATTTGCCCAATATAACCAATCTCCGTCATATAAAGATCTAGATCCTTTCACTTTGATATGCCTTCTTATGGCATGATCTACGTGCCTAACAAGCAGTAAATTGTTATTCGTCATAAATCTCCAATTATCGTTATCTTTCTTTCGAAAGTATTTTCTCTTAATCCAATGCTTCCCTTTGTTACAGTGTCTAAAGACTGCCCATTTCCAAAGCTTTCCATGCATATCATGATCTAAAGAACTAAATACTTTATGTGACACTACCGAAGAGTAATACTGACTCCATCCTCTAATAACTGGATTAAGGTTTTTAATTACTGCTTCTTGAGGTGCTGCACGCATTTCTTTAAGTTTTTGCTTAATGATTTTAGCATGTTGTTTTATAGAGAGGCGACTTGGTTTAATTAATAATTTATAACCTTTCTTACTTTGTTTTGTTAAGTATTGTCGTATTGTGAACCCAAGAAAATCAAAACCTGGTATTTGTCCTCCATAAGTTTTTAACGTATGAGATATTTTTGTCTTTGATGGCTTTAACTCTAATCCAATGGTATTTAACCATCTTTCCGTTAGATTTTTTGCCTTAAAAACAATTTCCTCATTTTCATGGAGAATCACACAATCATCTGCATAAGTAATCACACTTAGTGATTGACCAGCATGTTTATGTGAAGCTTTACCATATTTTTTCTTTTGATAATCAAATAGTTCCTTTCTCAATGCCATTTTTAGGTAATATTCTAACCCATGTAGAGCTATACTTGCTAACAAAGGTGAAATAGTTCCGCCTTGTACTGTACCACTCTTTGTGGGTCTAAACGCTTTACCTTCCATAACTCCTGCTTTTAGCCACCTTTTTATAACTTTAGTTAATGTTGGTGTGGTGTTAAGCTTTTTTTGTAATGCATTATGGTTGATGTTATCAAAGCACCCTGAAATATCTGCATCCAGTAAAAATGCTGTTTTCTGTTTTAGTGCTATGAATATAGCTTCAATGGCATCATGACACGACCTACCAGACCTAAAACCATATGTGTTTGGCTCAAATTTTGCTTCCCACTCCGGTTCTATCACCATTTTTACAAGTGTTTGTTTTGCTCGATCTGATATTGTAGGAATACCAAGCGGGCGATACTCCGATGGCTTACCAGGTTTTGGAATCCAAACTCGTCTCGATGGTTTTGCTTTTTCTCTTATATCCAAAGAATATACTAATTGTAACCTTTCTTTTTGATTAAGATTCGCTTTTCCATCTATACCTGCAGTCTTTTTTCCTCTGTTATCCTGAGTTACCTTTCTAACAGCGAGCGTTCTTGCACTTGTTGATCTGAGTAACAATCTCTGAAGATTATGCATCTTTTTGATATCATTACATTGTGAAGCTCGGTAAATTCGTTTTTGTAGCTTAAATGAAGATTTCTCCAGCTTGCGCCAAGGAATTTCATTCCATTCATACCTAACATTTTGTTGGCTCATAACATATTCACTACTATTCACAACTTTACCTTCCAAACTACAGTGTCTACGTTTGCATATCCTAAACATTACCTTAGGCATTAGCTTCTTAGACAATCCCTCTACATAGGAGCATTCGGCTGGCTACCTTCTTAGTTATCCTTTTGAAAATAAAGAATAATAAGAGCTTCTATGTAGTTACTCCGTTCCATAAAATCGTTTCTCGTTAAACTTAGGCTCTTACTATCTGCCGGAAGATTGGAAGCATCTTAATCAGGAAAAGCCGATCCTAATTACCCGTTTCTTCATACCTTTTGGTATATGCGTATTCAACCTTATTTCGCATATTCGAATTAACGACAGTTCAAACATAAGTTTCTTTTCGTAGCCATATCTAACTCTTCTCGAGAGGATTTATCATAAGGTTTGATATTACTCCCTTTTGATCCATGCTTACACCATGAGAATTTGCCACTTTCTTAAGGTGTGGATCATGATTTTACCCAGATGCTATGGGAGATGGAATTTAACCATCACGACATTTATGACCTTCGGGCCGCACTACTTTATATTCGTCCTGTCCTACCGCAGGGTAAAAGAAATTTATTACTTGAGATATAAATGAAGTTGGTCTGCTTGCTCCGCTCGTCACTGATGATTTTTTAGTTTCCCTCCTTCTTCTGTGTGCACTACAAACTTGATCTGCAGGATTTGTTGTACAAAACATATCTCTTACGCTACTATGCAATGCTTCCGCATTTTCTGCGGATTGAAGTGCTTGATCAGCAGAATCTTCAGCTTCTCCTGTAAGATTCACTGTTTGATTGTGTAGTATTTTAACCTTATCTTCCGTATCTTTAGCTTGTTTGGCAAAACCTTCTGAAGCATTTTTAGCTGCCTCTGCTGCTTTTTTAGCATCCAGAGTTTCATTTTTTGCTTTTCTTATCTCACGTAAAAACTGATCAGCTAATGTAGCACCTATTCCATCTTCTCCCTTGGAACCTGGCAATCCATTCGCACCTGGTTCTCCTTTTTCACCTTTAGAACCTATCTCTCCTTTCTCACCCATATCACCTTTTATTCCCATGGCTCCGTCTAATCCTTTAGGACCAATATCTCCCTTTGTTCCATTTATACCTGGCTCACCTTTTATGCCTTTAGGACCAATATCTCCTTTTTCTCCCTTTGGACCTTGGACTTCTCCTGGATTTTTCCTTAGTTCTTCTGCAATGCTTTGTGTTAGCTCGGTATTATTTGCAAGGTTTTCTACTAATGTATGATTAGCATCACTTAGTAACACATCTGCTAGCTCTTCCATTCTGTTATCAGCTAATGCAATGGCTATTCCTGTTTGAATATCTTGATTACTAATAATTCTTCCTGCAACTTGCTTCTCTAATACTAAATCTCCGCCTTGGTCACGATATTCAAGCACCTGATTAGCAATAGTGCCTATTAATTAATTTTTGTGCAACTTCTTCAGGACTTGCATCTCTACCTTTATCACCTTTAGACCCAGTATCTCCTTTGTCACCTTTAGAACCTATCTTTCCTTTCTCACCCATATCACCTTTTATTCCCATGGCTCCGTCTAATCCTTTAGGACCAATATCTCCCTTTGTTCCATTTATACCTGGCTCACCTTTTATGCCTGGCTCTCCCTTAGGACCTTGTGCACCTGGCAATCCATCTGTTCCAGTATCTCCTTTATCACCTTTAGAACCAGTATCTCCTTTGGGACCTTTTATCTTTCCTGGATTTTGTCTCAACTCTTCTGCTATTCCTTCACGTAAGACTGGATCATTTACCAGCACTTTTTTATCTTGATCATCTTTTGCTTCTAGTACTGCTCTTCCTAATTCACCTACTTTTTGAGTGTCAAAGAACTGATGAACAATATTTTCAACTATTGTTTTTGCTGCATTCACATCGCCTTTTAATTTGGCATACTCAAGCAAATACTCAACTAATTTTTCCTTGTCTATTTCTTGCTTCACGATTTCTAGAGCCTTTGGCTGCTTATTTAAATCACTATGAAGCAGAAGATACTTAGCAAGTGCCCAATCGCTCACCTTACCTTTTATAAGATTGTGAGCTTCTATCTCGCTCATACTGCTTCTATCAACAAGTAGTTTAGCAAGCTTTTCTGCAAATTTTTCATATTTTTGGAAGGCTATAGGATCGGGATTATTTTTCTTTGTGGCATCGCTTGTTATCTTACTCACAGTATCTTTTATAATGTTTTTTGCTTCCTCTAAAGAAAGTTTACTTACTACTCCTTCAGTAAGTTTTGCTACATCAATTTTATTCACAAGTTCCTGCGAATTAAGATTAATTTTACCGGCAATCTGAGTTGCAAGATTTTCACCTTTGATACCATTTGCGTTAAGAACTGCTTCTCCTAGCTCAGCTTTTTTACTGGTAACTAATTCAGTTGCAATTTCTATAGCACTTGAGGCATCTCCCTTCTCACCTTTTGAGCCAGTATCTCCTTTAGAACCTTCTGGACCAGGAAAACCTCGGTCACCCTCATTACCTTTGGAACCTTGTTCGCCCTTTAACCCCCGTTCACCGTTACGACCTGGTTCGCCCTTTTGGCCTGGAGGACCTTGTACGCCTTTAACTAACGCTTTTAAAGAATCTTCTCGCTTTACACGCTCACCAAAAAAATGTGCTATTCTTTCTGAAAATCCCATGGAATTAAGCTTATCTTCTTCCATTATAGCTGCTGCTAAAGGATATAGATGGGCTCTGTTAGAAGAAAATTCGGTAACAACTTGATTAATACTTGGAGTTATTCCATTAGTGCCTTGATTTCCTTTTTCTCCTTTAGGTCCTTGATCGCCTTTTGATCCATGCGCACCTGACGATCCAGTATCTCCCTTGTTACCTTGAGGACCAGGCGCTCCATCGAAGCCTCTATCACCTTTTTGTCCCCTTTCACCTGGCTCACCTTTAGGACCTTGTACACCAGTACGTTCTAATCTTTCAATTTTGCGTTTTAAAAGTTTAATTTCTGTTTCTAAATTTATATGTTCTTGAATATTCACATCAACCTCCAAAAAGTTATCAAAATTTTCTAAGTTATAATAATAAGGATATGGACCTGGTCTATTGTCGTGCTCATACCCAAAAGAATTAGGGTTAAAATTATAAAAATTTTTGCATGTGCTATTTTCATACGATATGCAACCAACATAATTATTGCCTAACTTTTTTACTGCGAAATAGGTATCTTGTGCTTTCAAGCTCTCCATTTCATGAAAAGGGAATAACTCGAATGTATTGCTTATACGAGTAAATGCTGAATTGATATCATTCAATATGCCAACTTTTCTACCAATTGAATCATATACCTGAGCGCTCCTATATAATTTGTATATATTTCTTGATTCTTTAAACAAATAGTCTCCTATTTTTATTTCGAGTCTTTTATCAGGTGAACTTTTAAGATCTTCCAAAATAAAACTGACATTTTTGCTACTAATTATGTCTTTTGGATCTATTAAAACTTTCCTGTTTTCTAGCCGTTCATAATAAATACTACAGCTTTCACGATTATATGTGTTAACATAGAAACCATATGTGTAATTCTGAGGTATAAGATCAATAGTAGCGATGATATTAGCTTTGCCATCATAGTAATAATAATAAGGTTTATCAGAGGTAGTAACTAAAGCGAATTTGTAATCATTTCCTACCCTTTCTAGCTTTAATTGTGGCCATTCAGATAAGTCGTTTAGTATACTTGCCACGTCATGCTTCAAATCCCAAATGTGAAAACTCAGATCAATATTGGTGTCGATGATAATGTAAGATACACTAGGCAGGCTAAATGTTGTTTTGTTATTTAATCTTATTTGTGCAGGTATCCTACGACCAGTTCTATTATTACAATCTTTTTGTAGGATACCTTCCTTTTCTAGTTTAAAACGCATCTCCACCTCCCTTTGCGATTAGATATAATTAATTTATGGGTATTAATTATTGATTAATAATGATGATCAGTAAATATAATTATATTTTACACTAATTTAATTATAAATTAACTTGTGAAAGAAAGTTATTTTTTTACAACTGAGCGTAAAAATGCTTTATATTATCGAATTTCTTACCACTCCAGCTCTTTCATCTTATAGATGATGTTGTTCCAGTGCTTGATACTGAAATCTAGTTCTTCCATAATCTCGTTGGAAACGTTTTCAGTATAGGGATAAATTTTATTAATCTACATAAAAGCCCTCACCCTTAGGGTAAAGAAGCTAGTTAAATTTGTCAAGCAATTTTTTCATGACCAGCTAGATAAATAGCTACTTCTTCAATTTGATTGAAGTAAAAAACTGGTTTCCATTGCGGTAAATAAGCAACATTACTGAATCTTTGCCGTCTTTCTTTACTGCTGAATCAATTTGTTTTTGAAAATCATTAGTATTTTCAATATCGATTCCATCTAGTTGAATAATTATATCACCTTTCTTAATAGCACGTAGTGTAGAATTACTACTACTATCTACACTAGTAACTACTACACCCTTTGTGGGTGCATTGTTTTTTAGTTCTTTTGGCAAATTTGAAACGGTTAAACCACTTATATAACTAGATGTTGATTTATTTTCTTCTTGATTATTACCTGAATCATCGTTTGCAGATTCCTCGATTGCAACCTTGATATTGACTTCTTTACCTTTTCTAAGTAACTTAACCTGTACTTTCTTTCCGGGCTCAGTTCGTGAAACCATATGAGGTAATTGCGTCATTCTATCAATTTTTTTGCCGTCAAACTCTAATAGTATATCACCTACTTTGATTCCTCCTTTCTCTGCAGGACTGCCCTTTACTACGCTTGCAACTAATGCACCTTTGATATCTTTTAAACTCAAGGATTCAGCAAATTCTTTTGTTATAGGCTGAACTTGCACGCCAAGCCAACCATGTTTTATTTTTTTACCACTTTTTAATGTGTCAATAATTGAAATAGCTAGATTAGATGGTATAGCAAAGCCTATACCCACGTTACCGCCAGACTCAGATGGGGAATAAATAGCAGTATTAATACCTATAACTTTTCCATTTAGATGAAATAGTGGTCCCCCTGAGTTACCTCTATTAATTGCAGCATCAGTTTGAATAAATTCATTCATAGTACCAATACTAATGTCTCTAGATCTTGCAGACACAATCCCTGTACTTACAGAGCCACCCAAACCAAAAGGGTTGCCTATTGCAATAACTGTATCACCAACTCTTGCTTTGTCAGAATTACCAAATTCAACACAAGGAAGATCTTTATCAGAATTAATCTTAAGCACAGCAAGATCAGTTTTTGCATCATAGCCTAAAACTTCTGCTTTGAAATAAGTATTATCGTTCATAGTAACTGTAATATCTTGGGCATTTTTAATAACGTGATAGTTGGTTACTATGGTTCCACTTTTATCTATAATAAATCCAGACCCAAGTAACGTCACTTCTCTATTAATGCTAGGAGCTCTATCGAAAAATTGATCAAAATGCTCGAAAAATTCTCTAAAGTCATCAAAGAAATTATTTCTTGGCGTAAAGGGAATTTTAGTTCTACTGTTATTTTCTTGCTTAACTATTTGCTCACTTGAAATATTTACAACTGCGGGAATAAGTTCTTCCACTATATCAGCAAGCCCTTTATTACAACTACATACAGGATCTGCAACTGTTTTTGCAAACAGATTAGCATATGAAGAAAATGAAATTAAAAAATATGCAAATATAGATAAAATAAATGCTTTACTTTTCATAAACTATTTCCATCCCTTGTTCAAAATATCTAAGAAATTATTATTTGGTGAAAGCACAAATTTAGTATTACCCTCAGCAAATGATTTACTGTAAGCTTTCATAGAGCGATAAAAGTTAAAAAACTCTTCATCAACCTTGAATGCCTCATTATAGATTCTAGTTGCTTCAGCATAACCACGGCCTCTTATTTCATGTGATTCTTTTACTGCACTAGAGACAATTCCCCTTTTTAATTTATCAGCTTTTGATCTAATTTCTTGTCCAGCTTGTTCTCCTTCTGCTCTAATTTCTTTTGCTTCCTTTTCTCTTTCAGTTTGCATGCGGCGGAATATTGCAGAACTATTTTCTTCTGGTAGATCTGCTCTCTTAATTCTTACATCTATTATCTCTATGCCAAATTTTCCAGCTTCAGAATAAACTCCACGTTGAATTAATTGCATCACTTCTGATCTCTTTTCATTCAACAAACTAATTAATGAAAATCTTCCTATATTCTCCCTTATGTGAGCTTCTATGACAGGATATAATCTTCTAACTAGCCCTGATTCATTTTTCACAGTTTGATAAAAAGTAATAGGATCTATTATTTTATATTTTGCATAAGCATCTACTATAATACGCTTTTGATCTGCAGTTATCACTTCCCTTGGAGTTTTATCAGGACTTAAATCTAAAATTCTCTTATCAAGAAATTCTACGTTATTTATAAATGGCAATTTAAAATATAAACCACTGTCCCTAACATCTTTTACGACTTTACCGAGTTGTATAACTATTGCTTGTTTTGTTTCTTGAACAACGAAGATTGAATTAGATAATGCAATCAATAACACAACAAATACAAAAGCAAAAACAATTTTAATATTACTACTCATGACTATTTTCCTAGATTTGTAAGGGGTAAATAAGAGAACATACCTTTCAGATCGTCTGTTATAACAAACTTATCTACCTTGCTAAAAATATTTTCCATAGTTTCAAGATAGATACGGTTCTTAACAAGAGAAGGATTTTGTCTATATTCTTCATGAAGAGATAAAAAGCGATTTGCATTACCTTTTGCTTCATTTATTATTTCATTCTCGTATGCTTCTGCATCTAATTTTATCTTTATTGCTTCACCTTTTGCACGAGGTATAATATCATTACTGTAAGCGTATGCTTCGTTTATGGTACGCTCCTTATCTGCGCGAGCACTTTGTACATCCCTAAATGAGCTAATCACCTTTTCTGGTGGATCAATTTTTTTCATTTGAACGGATAAAATCTCTATACCCATTTGATATCCATCAAGAATCTGTTGCAATAAAATTCTAGTATCTCTGGAAATTTCAGCCCTGCCTTGACCTTCGAGTGCAAAAGAGATCGTATTCTTACCTATTATTTCTCTCATAGCACTTTCAGCAGCATTTTTAACGCTAAAACCAGGTTTATAATCCCGTACTTTGAATAAATAATCTTTAGCATCCCTGACTCTCCATTGGACCTCAAAGTTAACGTTGACTATGTTCTCATCTCCGGTAAGCATCACTCCTTCACCACGATCTGTATCTCGCCCATAAGAGCTGCTTATCCCAATTTCTTCACGATTTACTTCTTTAACGTTCACTTTAAAAACCTTGCCAATAGGGTAGGGGAAGTGATAACGCAAACCAGATGTTTCTGTATTGGAATATTTGCCAAAAGTAAGTTCTATACCTTCCTCACTCGGATGGACAATATAGAAACCAGTACAAAAATAAAACAACAAAACAATGAAAATGATGAAATAAAGTTTTTTCCCTCTATTTCTGGTTAAGCCATTAAAAAAGCATCTTATATCAGACACAGCTTTACTTAAAATATCTTCATTACCTGGACCTGACGGTTTCTTTCCAAGATTCCAAGGATTACGCTCATCCATAAAAATTATTAATTGTATAACTAATACGCTGATATTACTTAATCTTATCAAAAAATGCAAAACTATTTTGTTTACAAATTAATGATCAGATTGAAGGATGTGATCATACACTTCCTTTTTTTCTATATGTTATGGTCAATTCTACAGAATTTCTAGCTTTTTTTGAATTCTTTATTGTCGTTTTTGATAAGTATCGTTAGTTGTATATTAATTATTAACATAAAAGACAATGCCTGGGATTTAGGAAACTTAATTTTAATCAAGTAGCTGCATAATAAATCATTGTCAAGTGATGGAATGACATTATCTACTATGCAAATTACAATGTTCAAACAATCATACGCGTCAAGTTAAGGAAATAAAGGTATGAAAGAGATAGAATAATAAGGTATAAGTTCTCCCAGATATACTTTTAGTGAGAGAACCAATGAATAAAATAACTTGCTTATCAAAAAAGCTCAAAGAATTTTTTAATGAAAAAGCAGAGAAAATCTCAATTACAACAAGGTTTATAAAAAGAAAGAGAAAGCTAAAAGGTTCATCATTCGTAAAAGCCATGGTCTTGGGTAATATAGGAGTTGATAATTGTAGCGTAGAAACAATGTGTCAATTACTAAACGAGGACTCGATAGATATAACAAAACAAGGTTTGGATTTTAGATTTACTGAAGAAGCAGTGGAATTTATGAAAAGGATGTATAATGAATCTGTGATTCTCTTTAAAAATATCTTGCAAGTTGATTGCAAAATCTTACAGCAATTTAATAGTGTTAAATTATTGGACAGTAGCTATATTACTCTACCTAACAGTATGGAAGAGATGTATAAAGGTTATGGTACTAGCTACAGTGGCTATGAAAGCAATACTAAGTCTGGAATAAAGTTACAATTAGTTTTCGACTACATGAATCAGATAATAGACCAACTTAATTTAACGGAGGGGGTAAGATCAGACCAGGGATATAGGAAACATTTAAGTAATATATTAAGCAATGATTTGCTAATATCTGATCTCGGTTATTTTGTGCCAAGTTCTTTTAAACAAATCAATGAAATAGGAGCTTATTTCATAAGTCGTTATAAATCTGATACCAACATATATGATGTAGAAACAAATCAAAAAATGGAGTTATTAGAATGTTTAGAGGATAAGTTATTTTTAGAAAACGAGGTATTGTTAGGAAAAGAAGCAAAAATTAGAGTAAGAATTATATGTCAGAAACTAACTGAAGAACAGTCTATGGCCAGAAGAAGGAAAGCTAATAGATTAGCAAGATCGCAGGGATATACATCCTCTAAAAGAAATCAAAAATTGTTGAACTGGTCAATATTTATAACTAATGTTCCAGAAAATAAAATTAGTGCTGAGCAAGTATTAACGATTTACAGAGTAAGGTGGCAAATTGAGTTATTATTTAAATTGTATAAAAGCTATATCAGGCTTGATAAGCTAAAAGGAAAGCCATGCAGAGTATTATGTGAACTATATGCTAAATTGTGCGCAATTCTTATATTTCACGGCATAGTTGGTTGCACAGAAGTGAAAAAGAATACAGAACTTAGCTTAACAAAGGCATTTATTGAGCTAAAAAGGCGGGTTAGAGAGTTATTTTTAGTATTAACCAAAATTAATAGTTTAAAAGCATTTCTTAAAAAACTCACTATAACTTGGTCGCTATTTTCATTAAAAGACAAACGTAGAAGGGCTAGAGTATCCACTTTAACCTCTCTAAATTTGCTCACAATCTCTTAACTTGACGCGTATGGTTTGATAATCTATCTGATTTAACTAGTGTAGCAATGTTTTATATACCACGTCTAGCACTAGGTATCCCACTTGATGAAATAGACATTTCACATAGCAAAATTAATGATGTCAATCTGAAAGATGTAAATCACAAAATTCGTACTATTTTTTCTACTAATAAATTAGTCGGCCGTTTGTTACCAAAAGGAGGTAATGATGATGAGAATAAGTAAGCTTGTATTTCTACTTTTTTTCTGTCTGGTCTTTAATTTGCAGGCGAGCAGCTACCTAAATATAGAGGAGGTTACTACTAATAAAGGGCTTAAGTTTTTGTTTATTGAAAACCGTGATCTACCAAAAGTTTCACTCAATATATCATTCAAAGATGCAGGTTACGTGTATGAAAGTGCAGAAAAGCAGGGGCTTGCTTGGTTTACTTCTCTTGTAATTCAAGAAGGAGCAGGAAAAAATGATGCCAAAGATTTTGTAAAAAAGCTTGAGGATAAAGGAATTAGTTTAAATTTTACTGCTGGTTTAGAAGCATTTAGGGTTTCATTAAACACTTTATCTGAGAATCTAGAGGATGCAATTTCACTACTAAGTGATGCTATAATGCGTCCTAAAGTTGATCCTGAAGGATTGAATAGAGTTTTTGAAAAAGCCAAAGTAAACTTTAATAATTTTGAAAAAGATCCTTATTTTATTGCTGCAAAAGAGTTGGATACGTTGTTGTTCAAAAAACATCCTTACTCAAGAGATCCATATGGAACTCTAGACACTATAATGAGCATTACTAGAGACGATGTTTTAACATACATAAAGCGTAGTTTTACTAAGGATAATATCGTTATTAGTATTGTTGGTTGTGCAACAAAAGAAGAAGTTAGTACGCTGCTCGATAAATATTTATCTAAGTTACCATCAAAAAGATCGAAAGTTAGGAAGGTATCTGTAAAAAATGAATTTGGGCCTGCAGAAAGTAAGAGCGTTTTTATGGATATACCACAGAGTGTAATACTTTTTGCTCAAAAAGGCATAGCATATGAAGACCCTAATTACTATAATGCTAGTGTTTTGATTAATGCGCTTGGTAGTATGAGTCTAAACTCAATACTGATGAAAGAGTTGAGACAAAATCTAGGTATTACTTATGGTGTTAGTGCACGTAATGTTCCTAATAAGCATGGAAATATTATATCTGGATTTATGAGTACTGATAGTTCCACTGCTAGCAAAGCTATATCAGCAGTAAAAGATACATTTAGCAGAATAAAAGAGGAAGGAATTGACGAACAATTATTCAAGGATGCAAAAACCAGTTTAGTAAATAACCTTATCTTCTCTTTTCTATCCAATAATGCGAATATAGCAACGTTACTGGATAGTATGCAGATAGATGATCGTGATATTAACCATATAAATAATTATGCAAATATCATTAATGATGTTCAATTGGAAAAAGTAAACAAGCTGGCAAGTTCTTTACTGAATCCTGAAAATTTATTTTTTGTTGAAGTTGGAAGAAACGCTCAAGGTCAATAGTTAATACCTTCTGCTATTGATCTTACTGCTTTTACATAACACTTATGCTCTTCAGCTAGAATGCGCTCTGAGAGACTGTGAACATCATCATTTGGTAACACTGGAACAGTAGCTTGAGCGATTATGGCTCCAGCATCAATTTCAGGAGTAACATAATGCACAGTACATCCTGTAATTTTTACACCCGCTTTCAGAGCTTGCTCCTGAGCATTTAGGCCCTTAAATGACGGAAGTAAAGAGGGATGGATATTTATAACTTTGTTATGCCATTTATTCAGGAAATTGGCCTTTATAATTCTCATAAACCCTGCAAGGCAAATTAAATCAACCTTATGTTGAACAAGTATTTCATGAATTTTATCAGTATCAAGTGGCTTATCTTCAACAACAAACGCTGAAACTCCTGCTTGCTTTGCTATTTTAAGGCCTCCAGCTTCACTATTATTTGTGATAACACACACAGTTTCAGCAGGGAAATTCTGATCTTGACATGCTTCTATTAAAGCCTGCATGTTTGATCCTCTACCTGAAATTAGTATTCCGAGTTTTATCTTTTTCATTTTAGTGCAGACGTAAGAATGGATATTAATAAAATAGCTCAAAAGGAAAGTTTATTTTAGAATAAATACTATTGTGTAGCAATATTTTACACTGCTGGATAATATGGAATTAAAGAAATCATTCAGTTTGAAGTAACTTTAACATTTAATTTTAGGAATATTATACAATTTATGGTAAATAAATGCATATTTTTATGGCTGTGTTATTATTTATTTAACAAAGTATTAGTATAATTTACTACACTGAATTAAATGGAGAAAATTCAATGAATAAATTACCAAGCAATGCAAAAACAAGCAAGTCTCAGGTTACTCAGTGGGAGGTAATAAAAAATTGTGAATATTCTGATAATTGTTTATCAAAAGTAGTAACTTTATACGTCATTAAAATGGCAGAATTATCAGATATTTATACGAGTAATGAACCTGAAATTAATACTATACTTACAAGAATAAGCATAACAAGTGAAAATGCATTTTTAAATAAGGTTGTTGATATTGAAATTATGGAGGGCATTTTTCCGTACAAATTCAACAGCAAGAAGAAAAATAACATATCAAGGCTAGAAGATTTGTACAATTATTTATGTTCTACTGTTATTGATAGCCTTCCAAAAGAAATGCTTGAGAGCTTAAGAAGAGAATACAGAGACGCTGTTAACTTATTTAAAGCAATTACTTAACTAGGTGTAGCATTTTTAAGACTTTACCTTCTATTTCAGAAATGCCACTTTCAAGATCTTTATCTATCAAACATATGGTAGATAAATATGTTTTCTGCTTCTTTTCAACATTGATAGTTAAAGTTCCAGGAGTAATCGTAACCGAGTTAGCAAATAATGCAATGGTCTTATCATTATGTCCTATGCATTCTCTTACAATAACAATTGGCTCAACTGTAGATTTGAATCGTAGCACCTTTTTTGTTACATAAATACTTGAAAAAATAATTTGGTAAATTAGCCAAGGTATATAACTTATAAGCTGATAAAGTGACAGCCTACCACTATCATTTAGAATTTGACTAAGGGCACTTTCAGCATCAATTAACCTTTTAAAGATAATCAATGTGAACACAGAAGAAAATACTCCACAGAGAATAAAAAAAGGCTCAAAATAACCAGACAATGTAATCCATAGAGAAGACAAAATCACAAATGATAGAGAAAAAAACTTAATATTTTGCCTGACTTTCATGATTTGGAGTATAACTTAAATGATTTTTTAGGAAAATAAAAAGTTCTTGATTTTTGTGTCAAAGAACATAATAACCAAGTTATTTTAATAAGTAGTGGAGATTATGACGCTTGATGATTTTCTAAAAATGCTTGAAGAAATAAATGATACTTCAGGTTTAAGCAAGAACAACATAGTTGAACGAATAAAAATAAAATTAGAAAGAATTGATTTACGGAGGTGGAAAGATAGTGGATTTAATATCAATCATATATTCACTACACATAGTGATCTAGATCCTGTAGAAACTACCATACGCGTCAAGTTAAGGAAATAAAGGTATGAAAGAGATAGAATAATAAGGTATAAGTTCTCCCAGATATACTTTTAGTGAGAGAACCAATGAATAAAATAACTTGCTTATCAAAAAAGCTCAAAGAATTTTTTAATGAAAAAGCAGAGAAAATCTCAATTACAACAAGGTTTATAAAAAGAAAGAGAAAGCTAAAAGGTTCATCATTCGTAAAAGCCATGGTCTTGGGTAATATAGGAGTTGATAATTGTAGCGTAGAAACAATGTGTCAATTACTAAACGAGGACTCGATAGATATAACAAAACAAGGTTTGGATTTTAGATTTACTGAAGAAGCAGTGGAATTTATGAAAAGGATGTATAATGAATCTGTGATTCTCTTTAAAAATATCTTGCAAGTTGATTGCAAAATCTTACAGCAATTTAATAGTGTTAAATTATTGGACAGTAGCTATATTACTCTACCTAACAGTATGGAAGAGATGTATAAAGGTTATGGTACTAGCTACAGTGGCTATGAAAGCAATACTAAGTCTGGAATAAAGTTACAATTAGTTTTCGACTACATGAATCAGATAATAGACCAACTTAATTTAACGGAGGGGGTAAGATCAGACCAGGGATATAGGAAACATTTAAGTAATATATTAAGCAATGATTTGCTAATATCTGATCTCGGTTATTTTGTGCCAAGTTCTTTTAAACAAATCAATGAAATAGGAGCTTATTTCATAAGTCGTTATAAATCTGATACCAACATATATGATGTAGAAACAAATCAAAAAATGGAGTTATTAGAATGTTTAGAGGATAAGTTATTTTTAGAAAACGAGGTATTGTTAGGAAAAGAAGCAAAAATTAGAGTAAGAATTATATGTCAGAAACTAACTGAAGAACAGTCTATGGCCAGAAGAAGGAAAGCTAATAGATTAGCAAGATCGCAGGGATATACATCCTCTAAAAGAAATCAAAAATTGTTGAACTGGTCAATATTTATAACTAATGTTCCAGAAAATAAAATTAGTGCTGAGCAAGTATTAACGATTTACAGAGTAAGGTGGCAAATTGAGTTATTATTTAAATTGTATAAAAGCTATATCAGGCTTGATAAGCTAAAAGGAAAGCCATGCAGAGTATTATGTGAACTATATGCTAAATTGTGCGCAATTCTTATATTTCACGGCATAGTTGGTTGCACAGAAGTGAAAAAGAATACAGAACTTAGCTTAACAAAGGCATTTATTGAGCTAAAAAGGCGGGTTAGAGAGTTATTTTTAGTATTAACCAAAATTAATAGTTTAAAAGCATTTCTTAAAAAACTCACTATAACTTGGTCGCTATTTTCATTAAAAGACAAACGTAGAAGGGCTAGAGTATCCACTTTAACCTCTCTAAATTTGCTCACAATCTCTTAACTTGACGCGTATGGTTAAGCAACTGGGTAAAGAAATATGCAGGGTTGATGCTATTTTAGAGTTCACCCTTAAGTTTCGAGATAGTAAGGTAGAGTATGAAAACGGCAAAGTAATATTTGCCATTCCTGAACAATTAGAGAATTACAAAGCTGATGGCAAAAGTTTGTTAGATGAAATAAATAGGCATTTCGAAGATGAGGATAATAGAATTACAGAGACTCTTGAGAAAAATATGAATGAAGGACCTAAGTCATTTGCTGCTGAAGACTTGTCTATTACTGAGAGTTCATCTGATAGTAGTGAAGTAGCAAACAAAGTAGTTACTGATCCAGGCATTTTAGGTAATGTTGCGAATGTATTGGTAGGTGTTGCAGAAGTTACAGCAGTTGTAGCAACAGAGTTATTTTGGCCTCAAGATCAGATTAATATAGAACCAAGGCATAATGAAGAAGAATTTACCATTATCCCTGAAAATTTAACCTTTGATGGATTAATAGACGTTATAAATAAAGCAAAAAATTATGGTGATTACGCAGATTTAGATAAAACTATAAATAATATAGAGGAAAGCGATAGATTTATTACTGATTTGAATTGTGGTAATTTGAAGGATTTTTGCTCTCAACAGCTTAATTTGACTGATCATATGCACAATGTGCTGTTGAATAATAGCTATGATGAAACAAATGGTTATTATAATTATTCAGTAAAAGAGCTTTCACTACTAGCCATTGCAGCTGATGACACACTTGTGGAAAGGTATGCAGAAACGCATAAAAGTATATTATTTACGCAAGATGAAGGGCTCGATAGGCTACTTATTGGTGTTGGTGGACAGCGCTATACTAAGCTTTTATTAGAAGATTTGGAAAAAAATCGAAGTACTATTCTACCTTGGCATAGCATATGTGAAAAACTTCGAAGGGCGTTGTCTATTCGTAATCAAGAATGCGTGAAAGCGGTATTAGATAAATTTAAAGATACTGAAGCCAGGTCTAGAGTTTCTGATATGTCAGAAAAATTTTTGCACTATGCTATACAACAAGATTTTATAGATGTAGCAAAGACTATTATTAATCATAAAATTGCTGATATTAATAGTATAGACAATTCAGGGCATGCACCTTTGCATTGGGCTGTGGCACGTAATAATTTAGAATTAATCGGCTTGCTTATTAAAAATGGTGCTAATGTTGATGTTCAAGATGAGAGGCATGGCAGAACAGCTTTACATTGGGCTGCTTACCATGATAAATTCGAAATAGTAAAATTACTTGTAAACAAGGGAGCTGATTGCAACATTAAAGATAGAGATGGCAAAACAGCTTTAGATCTGGTAGGAACGAAAAGTTTATATTTGGTAAGGGAAGAAAACAGGGAAAAATCTTCTAGTGAATCAAAAATCACAAAATTTCTTGAAGGTTTAGATGATAAAACACCTTTGCATTTAAATATTAAAAAAGATCCAGAATCCAAAAATATTGATAATCAACAGCCGCAAAGAAACATTGTTGATAAAGTAGAGAATATTATGAATAATGAAGAGGCTTCAATAGAAGAAGCTATAGGTAATAATTGTGAGGAGGGTAAAATGCCTGGAAATGAAAAAATTATAGGGGAAAAATTGTCTGATGCTGTCGATAGAATCAATCGTGATACTATGATAGATTTATTAAAGAAATTAGATGATAGTGTATATAAATCCACTTTACAGAAGCTCTTGAGTCAAGCAAATGACAAGATGACAAGCTTGGGAGAGGGTAAGCAGAAAGAGGATCTTGCACAAATAATAGCATTGCTTAAAAACGAGCTCGAGCACATTGATGCATCATCAGTAGGCAATGATGTAGAAGCTAATGCAAGTGGTCAACAAATTCCTGTGGAAAAGGTTAAAGAACGTGAATCAGATTCACCATCACTGAGTTCTGAAGATGATGATTTTTCTAAACTTGAAGGTAATAAAAGTGATTGCTCTGCCGGAACTTCCTCAGACTCTAATAGTAATTCTCCATTTGAAAAAATTAGTGAAGAAGGTCATGAAACAAGAATATCTGTAATTGACACAGTGGAAGCTGAAGCAACAGCTAATGGTACTGTTTCTAGTAATTCTGTTCTTTGTACTTTAAGAGTAGAATTAACAAGTGATGATGAAGATGAACTTCTTTCGATTGAAATTGAAGATGTTAATAATAATATTAACGTTAATCAACCTACTAAGCATGTAGAACAAGTTGCTAACGGAAATGGACAGCCAAAAACAGAATTGCCAAGAATTAATGAGCAAAGCAGCAAAAGTGGCCTCAAAAAAAATCCACAAAATACAAAGAAGTATGTTGTAGCTGCTTCTGCGCTTGCAATAGCCGGTATTGTTTCAGGGGTGGCTGTTGCAGTTTACTTGGAAATGTTAGCGGTAGGAATAGCAGTTGCAGCTTGTTGTCTTATTGCAGCTACAGTTACATACTGCTGTAGACCTAAAAGCTTAATTGAGGATAATCAGGTCAAAAAGGTTATGCAGACAGAAGAATGTCAGTCTAAGTAATAAATATAGTAGTCTATCATTTAATAATTTATTATAATTATATTGATTGTTAATAGATAAAAACTTGGTGGACTACGAAGAGATGCTTGCTAAGTTGACAAAATTGCCATTTAATGCTACACTTAGCTTAGCTACTAATTAGGAGGAAAAACATGTTAGGTTCAGATTTTGTATCACAGGAATCAAACAAAATTTTAAAGAAATCAGATTCTAGGGATTCGGGAACTGAAGAAGGGTTTGAAATTTTAGAACGAGAGGAAAAAGAGCGCCGTCGTTCTGAGGATTCAGGTAATGAAAGTCAAGAGGAATCTGGCGTTAATAATTCTGATACTAAATCTAGTGCAGTAACTACGTTAGAATTTCAGCTAACACAATCTCTGCTGGGTCAAGTAAAGGCAAATGAGAATGATGAAGATGTAAAGTCTGGTAACACAGCTTATCAAGACCTATATAGAACGGATTTTTTTGTAATCAATGATCGCACTATAGATAATAGTTTCATTAAAGGGTTATATGATAAATATAATGAGGGAGATGATAAACGTCTGTTTGCAAAGTATGTTTTTACGGAAATTTTTAAATATGCTAAAGCAGAAGTTCCAAATGACTATATACTGGAAGAGTTAATTACTAGTTGCAATCAGGCTGGGTATGATGGCTCTTTGTTAATGCAGCTCTCTCCTATATTCTCTAAGCATAAACTAAGCTTGCCTCATGCCAACGATAGAAAGATAAGTATTGTATATAATAGCCAAGGTTCTCTCAATATTCAGTATTGTCCAAGTATGCCTGTCAGGGAACTTGATACAAATAGGGAAATATGCAGGGTTGATGCTATTTTAGAGTTCACACTTAAATTTCATAACGGTGAAGTAGAGTATGAAAATGGTAAAGTAACACTTATCATTCCTGAGGAATTAAAAGCTGTGCGGCCCGAAGGTCATAAATGTCGTGATGGTTAAATTCCATCTCCCATAGCATCTGGGTAAAATCATGATCCACACCTTAAGAAAGTGGCAAATTCTCATGGTGTAAGCATGGATCAAAAGGGAGTAATATCAAACCTTATGATAAATCCTCTCGAGAAGAGTTAGATATGGCTACGAAAAGAAACTTATGTTTGAACTGTCGTTAATTCGAATATGCGAAATAAGGTTGAATACGCATATACCAAAAGGTATGAAGAAACGGGTAATTAGGATCGGCTTTTCCTGATTAAGATGCTTCCAATCTTCCGGCAGATAGTAAGAGCCTAAGTTTAACGAGAAACGATTTTATGGAACGGAGTAACTACATAGAAGCTCTTATTATTCTTTATTTTCAAAAGGATAACTAAGAAGGTAGCCAGCCGAATGCTCCTATGTAGAGGGATTGTCTAAGAAGCTAATGCCTAAGGTAATGTTTAGGATATGCAAACGTAGACACTGTAGTTTGGAAGGTAAAGTTGTGAATAGTAGTGAATATGTTATGAGCCAACAAAATGTTAGGTATGAATGGAATGAAATTCCTTGGCGCAAGCTGGAGAAATCTTCATTTAAGCTACAAAAACGAATTTACCGAGCTTCACAATGTAATGATATCAAAAAGATGCATAATCTTCAGAGATTGTTACTCAGATCAACAAGTGCAAGAACGCTCGCTGTTAGAAAGGTAACTCAGGATAACAGAGGAAAAAAGACTGCAGGTATAGATGGAAAAGCGAATCTTAATCAAAAAGAAAGGTTACAATTAGTATATTCTTTGGATATAAGAGAAAAAGCAAAACCATCGAGACGAGTTTGGATTCCAAAACCTGGTAAGCCATCGGAGTATCGCCCGCTTGGTATTCCTACAATATCAGATCGAGCAAAACAAACACTTGTAAAAATGGTGATAGAACCGGAGTGGGAAGCAAAATTTGAGCCAAACACATATGGTTTTAGGTCTGGTAGGTCGTGTCATGATGCCATTGAAGCTATATTCATAGCACTAAAACAGAAAACAGCATTTTTACTGGATGCAGATATTTCAGGGTGCTTTGATAACATCAACCATAATGCATTACAAAAAAAGCTTAACACCACACCAACATTAACTAAAGTTATAAAAAGGTGGCTAAAAGCAGGAGTTATGGAAGGTAAAGCGTTTAGACCCACAAAGAGTGGTACAGTACAAGGCGGAACTATTTCACCTTTGTTAGCAAGTATAGCTCTACATGGGTTAGAATATTACCTAAAAATGGCATTGAGAAAGGAACTATTTGATTATCAAAAGAAAAAATATGGTAAAGCTTCACATAAACATGCTGGTCAATCACTAAGTGTGATTACTTATGCAGATGATTGTGTGATTCTCCATGAAAATGAGGAAATTGTTTTTAAGGCAAAAAATCTAACGGAAAGATGGTTAAATACCATTGGATTAGAGTTAAAGCCATCAAAGACAAAAATATCTCATACGTTAAAAACTTATGGAGGACAAATACCAGGTTTTGATTTTCTTGGGTTCACAATACGACAATACTTAACAAAACAAAGTAAGAAAGGTTATAAATTATTAATTAAACCAAGTCGCCTCTCTATAAAACAACATGCTAAAATCATTAAGCAAAAACTTAAAGAAATGCGTGCAGCACCTCAAGAAGCAGTAATTAAAAACCTTAATCCAGTTATTAGAGGATGGAGTCAGTATTACTCTTCGGTAGTGTCACATAAAGTATTTAGTTCTTTAGATCATGATATGCATGGAAAGCTTTGGAAATGGGCAGTCTTTAGACACTGTAACAAAGGGAAGCATTGGATTAAGAGAAAATACTTTCGAAAGAAAGATAACGATAATTGGAGATTTATGACGAATAACAATTTACTGCTTGTTAGGCACGTAGATCATGCCATAAGAAGGCATATCAAAGTGAAAGGATCTAGATCTTTATATGACGGAGATTGGTTATATTGGGCAAATCGCTTAAGTAAAGTTCCAGGAAAATCACCACGAGTAATAAAATTAATGAAGTTGCAACAAGGTAAATGTGATCAATGTCAACTTTGGTTCAAAAATGATGATATCCTAGAGATACACCATAAAGACCGGAATAGACGTAATAATATGAGCAAAAATTTATCCTTGTTGCATGGGCATTGTCACGACGAATTACATGGGAGTATGCATGAAAAGCGCCAAATTAGAGAGAAGCCGGATGATGGGAAACTATCAAGTCCGGTTTTGAAGTCGAGTGGGGAGAGGTGACTTTCCTCACTTAGATAACAAAAATGAAATACAGGAAGTGGCAAAAATAATAGATGCAGCAGATGTTGTAACAAAATTTGAAGAAGTATTGGGAGCAACAGCTGTGAAATGTGGCATTTCAAAGAAAAGTCTAAATTTTGATCCAGTGGAACTGCAGTCAACCATTATCAATAAGTCATTACTTAATGATGAAAATCATAATGAGTTGTTGAAGTTCTTGTGTATAACTGCAAAAAAATCACTCCCTAATTACAAACAAACTAGTAAATGTTTGTTTACTTTTAAAGATCATATGGAAAAAAGATTAAAAGACAATGAGCAGCAAAGAGCTTTCGTTAATACTGAAAAAATAGTGGCAAATAATGAGCAGCCAAGGAGTTTTATGAGTTATGTCTCTCCTCCTAGTAGCCTCAGTGCTATTAATCAGCAAGTTGTCGGTTATTTAAGGTAATATCATGGAAAAACATATATTTAAAATAGAGGATAAAAACCCGCTCTATAAAAAATTGATTAAACTTCCTGCTGAATATTATATATTAAACAAAAATAGTAAGGTTATCCATTCACATATTGGTACAATTAAAGTAGAGGATATTAATGGTTTAAAGTTAAAGAAGCAGGGAGATAAAATATCTTTATATGAAGGAAACTTACCCCTGCAGGCAGAAAGATCTGATGAAAGTGGAAACTCTATTAAAGAGGATCTTATTGTAGAACAAGAAGCTATAATAAGTACAAATAGAAACAATATTATAGAAAAGCTTGAATCAAAACCTATCTTGATTTCGCTTTACAACATAAAAGATAGTCCTAACTTTGGCCTCAAATTGTCTGGTAGAGATATAACTGGAGTACTCAATTTTATCAATTTTAACGATGAAAATGACCCAGTACTACAAAAAATTCAAGAAGAAAAAGGTGGACTTTATTTTACAATAGAAGGTGATTATATCTATATATCAGATGAAGAAGGAAAATGTCTTCCAGTATGTGAAGATGGTAGTTGCTATAAGTATCAATACACAAAAAATGAACATGATATATTAGAAATTAGTGAGATATCAACAATAATAAAAAACTTAACTAAAACTGAGCAATGCAGTGCACCAGCTAAGGCAGAGCAGAATTTTACTTTGCAGCAAGGAGAGAAGTTATCGGATAATATCTATCAAGCAGATATCATGTTAAACGGTAAGCTCGTAGCTACTTTACCGAAAATAGGTTACTGCATGCTTGATGACCAATTGGTCATACATAATCACGTTACAGAAGAAGAGATAAAAATTCCTAGAGACTTTCATTACCTTAAAGTCGTTAAGTCTAGTAATAATGATGATTATAAATTAACGTTTTGTAATTTCTTAGGTAATAAGTTTTTTGAACATAAAAAGTACGATTCTCAATACTCAAATGTTCCAAATAAATATCAATATATAAGTTTAAACTGTATGAAAAAGGAATATAAGCCAGATTTCTGCAAGTTACTTAACGATAAACCATCGTTTTTTATTGTGAAAGGAACTACTAATCAAGATTCTTCAGGCCACTGCCCAGCTGATATATTTGAATTAACAAAAAGTGGAAAAGGTAAGAAAATGGCTACATTAATTGATCAATTTGGCTCTTTCAATAAAGAGGGTAAGTTTCAATATTGTGATTACCATACAAAAGCAGATTACGATGTTTATGATTCTTATAAAATTAATAAAGAGTACACAGCAACAGATGAGTTTCTCTTCAATGATGACATAGTTCTTTATACTATTCCAGAGCTATCTTAACCACGCACAAAGTATATTATAATTGCTTTTTAAAAGTGAATTTAGTAGAATTCAAAGAAGTGTAAGGGTATATTTTTTTAGTATTTAATCTAAATAAAATTGTTCTCAGTTTAAAATCGATATAAGACAGTAAGATGAAAAAAATTGAAATCTCAGAATTACTCAAAAGAATTGCTATCTGTTTACTATGCATAGCAATTATGGTCTCTATTGCTCTTTTGTTTGCCTATATGCATACAATGTTTCTCAGTAAAGGATATGAGCTGGCTGCACATTATATTAGCGAAGCTATGCCTTTTGTGTTACTCACTGTTTTCTTTTTTATCGCTTGGTTTATATATGATCAAATATTTAGTAAAATGAAGGAAGTAGAGCTGCCTATAGAAATAGAATTAGCTAATTCAGATAATAAAACAACATTTGCTAATGTTATAATTGACGATTCCTTAAAACAACGATTGCAGATTATTTGCTGTAACCAAATGACAGAAGAAATGCGTGAGATGTTTGGAAGTGAAAGTATTAACTCACTAAAAGGTTATATACTGCACGGCCCTCCTGGAAATGGTAAAACACTTATCGCCCGCGCAATTGCAGGTGAATCCAATATGAATTTTATAAGTATCTCAGGTCCAGAACTTATTGGAGTATATATTGGTCATGGTGCACATGCTGTACGCGAGCTTTTTAAAGTAGCGAGAAAATATTCTCCTTGTATAGTATTCATAGATGAAATAGATGCAGTTGCCCAAAAAAGAAGTACCGCTAATAACTCAGCTTACAACTGTCGAGAGAGCTTAACACAGTTACTAACTGAAATAGATGGATTTAAGAGCAGAAAAGATATAATAGTAATTGGTGCAACTAACCTGGTCAATGAGATAGATCCAGCACTTATTAGGCCTGGACGCTTAGGTCAAAGGGTTCATATACCTAATCCAAATGTGGAAACGAGACAAAAGATATTGGAGCTTTATACCAAAAATACAAAAACTGATGGAAGGCTAAATATTCAAGATATTGCAAAAAAAACAGAAGGCTATTCTGGAGCTGAGTTAGAACAATTAGTTAATGAAGCAAAAATATACGCTGCTCTTGAAAGAAAGTCCAAGGTAGTGAGTAAGGAAGATTTCAACCACGCGTTTCACAAGCTAAATCCAGTACAAGGAAGAGGGAGAATAACATTAGCTTCATGTCAGACACAGACGACAGAAGCCCCTTTTGTACAATAAAAACTGGAAGTGTAGCAAGATGTGCCAAATTTCGTTATTGAAAATAAAATTTAAAACTTGCTATCATTTTGCCACTCGTTAGTACCACAGTGGTTTTGTAATAGAACACAAGCTGCAAAAACTTAAGGAAAAAATGGGTCAGTGCTTGACACTGGCATCTAGTTCTTTCCATCAAAAATGCTGTAAAGTGTTCACCAATTTAGTTGGATCCCAGTACTGGGATGACATTATGAAGACCTAGCAGTTTATGACGGTGTCATTCCAGCGCTACGCGCTGGAATCTAGTTCTTATTACCTGAGTCTTCTGGGTCCCAGTACTCGTATGACAAGAAAAGGGAGTATTGGTTTCAGCATTAGCCATGCATCTGGATCCCAGTATCAAGTACTGGGATGACAAGAGAAAGAGGACACTGGGATGAAATTATGAAGGCCGGGATAAACACTATGAGGACTGGAATGACATTATGAAGACCTCTAGCAGTTTATGACGGTGTCATTCCAGTGTGGAATCCAGCTTTTTTGTAATTTTATTGAAAATATCGTATAGCTATTTGTTCACAATTAATTCTTCTGGATCCCAGTACTCGGATGATAAGAAAAGAAACACTGGTTTCAATATTTGCATGCATCTGAACAGATACAGATGGCTAAAATATTGAAGAAAGCATACGCGTCAAGTTAAGAGCAACTAGCCTTCTTTGACTTGTTAAGAAAGGTCTTTTTTTCCTCAGATTCTATTGTCACATGCTGAAATGACATCGAAGGATGCTCTTGCTTCTTCATGTAATTATGCAAAAAGTCCTTTGGATTTTTGCAGCTTGAAAAATCTTTATAAAATTTACTTTCTTTAAATGCTTTAATCTTCTCTTCATTATTTAATGAGCCATATTTAGAAAAATATTCATCTGTAATATAAATATATAAACTAATCAACTCAAGAAAAGTGTAATCAGTTTTGTTGGAAGACTTTAAACACGTAATTGGCAATTTATGTATATCTTTATCAGCTTTTTTCGAATCAATACACTCATCATTTTTTCTTAATATTATATGCTGCTTGAAAAATTCTTCATATTCCTCAAATCCTTCAAATACTTCTTTTTTTTGGTAATCTTTTCTTCTACCGCTTTGATCTATTTTTTCTATTTCTGTTGCAAGTTGCGCTGGCTGTTTTATCGTTTTATCTCCCTCTCGATTAAAGTACATTGTATAAGGAGTAATTGAATTTACGATTTTATATGTCTTCCAGTGGCAGCCAAAAATCTTTAGTACCAATTTGATTATCGGAGCAAGAAAAATTTTTAATTTTGCCATAAAACCAAAGTAATAAAGAGACGCTTGTTTAAGTGAACTAGCGGCATTGCTAACGATACATCTTAAATGTATATCCTTACCCTTAAAATTTTTATGAACCTCTGCAGCCACATGTCCACCTAGGCAGTCTCCAAACAATATGATATCATCTGGCTTTATACCTTTTTCCAATAAGTTAGTTACAACTGCTACACCAGATTTAACTCTATTGCTACGTATCAATGAGTTATTTTTACTTAAACCAAGTCCAGGATAATTAAAAAGATGTACAGTTATCCCTTGCTCTGTGGCCCAATTCCAATTTGGGGAATAATCTTTACCAGGGCTTAACGCTCTATTTCCACCAATAAAGTATATCAGATGTTTTTCACCTTGATTATTGTTTTGATTTTTACCAAGAAGCGTAATTGTCTCTATTTTCATCCCGTTTTGAGTTTTTATAAATTCTCTCTCAGTTTGCTCTCTTATTTCTTTCATATTTTAACTCTCACTATGCTGGTTTAATTATACAACAAAATCTTAAAAAAATCAACAAACCTTAATTTTATGAACAATATAAACCTTCTCAAATTCATTGAATTATGCTTTCAAACGGTAGTGCCGGGGTGTGAGTATAATGATTATCAATATATAAAAATCATAGCAGACAGGCTTGAAGCAGCAAGCGCTGGTGAAGCAAGAAGAATAATATTCAATATGCCGCCGCGTTCAATGAAGTCCATTTGTGTAAGTGTTGCATGGCCCGCATGGATACTTGGAAATCAGCCAACTGCAAGAATAATAGTTGCAAGTTATTCTCGGTTGCTTAGCGAAAAGCACTCACTCGATACAAGGTGCATAATGCAATCTGATTGGTATAGAGAGCTATTTCCGAAAGTAGAATTATGCAAAGATCAAAACACTAAATATAAATTTCAAACAGTGCAAAGAGGATGTAGGATTGCAACATCAGTTGAGGGAACATTAACCGGTGAAGGTGGAGATTTCATTATCGTGGATGATCCACTAAGTCCCGCACAAGCTTTGAGCGAAACATTTAGAAAGCGTGCTGCAAACTGGTTTGATCAGGCTTTAGTAACCAGGCTCAACGACAGAAAAAAAGGAGTTATCGTTCTTGTGATGCACAGACTCCATTTAGAAGATTTAACTGGTCACCTCCTCTGTAAACCAAGAAACATATGGCATCATGTCTGTTTACCAATAATAGCTGAAGATAAGGAGATTATTTATTCAGTTAATAATCATATTCCAGAGCATGAACAGGAAATATACTCAAGAAAAGAAGGTCAATTGTTGTATTCCCTAACTGAAGGAAAAGAAGAAATTGAGATGATAAAAGCTGAACTTGGGAGTTATGGTTTTGCTGCTCAATACCAACAAAACCCTCTACCACTTTCAAGTGCTATAATTAAACGAGAGTGGTTGAAGCGCTATAAAAATTTTCCTGATAGCCTCTTGCATGTAACACAAAGTTGGGATACTGCAATTTCAACAAACAATACAAGTGACTTTAGTGTCTGCACTACCTGGACAAAAGTAGATAATACATTCTATTTACTCGATGTATATCGCGCAAAACTTGAATATCCAAAACTTAAAGAGAAAGTTCTGTCGCTGGCTGCAAGGTGGAAGCCACACGCAATTTTAATCGAAGCAAAAGCAAGCGGTCAGCAATTGGTTCAGGAGCTCAGGAAAAACAGTGATTTACCTATTATTCAAATAGTACCACATGATGACAAATTAACTCGATTTCACCGAATTGTCCCAATTATAGAATCTGAGCGGGTTTTTCTCCCTAACCAAGCAGTATGGCTTAGCGACTTTGAGTATGAGATTTTAATGTTTCCAGAAATCCGTCACGACGATCAAGTAGACAGTACCATACGCGTCAAGTTAAGAGATTGTGAGCAAATTTAGAGAGGTTAAAGTGGATACTCTAGCCCTTCTACGTTTGTCTTTTAATGAAAATAGCGACCAAGTTATAGTGAGTTTTTTAAGAAATGCTTTTAAACTATTAATTTTGGTTAATACTAAAAATAACTCTCTAACCCGCCTTTTTAGCTCAATAAATGCCTTTGTTAAGCTAAGTTCTGTATTCTTTTTCACTTCTGTGCAACCAACTATGCCGTGAAATATAAGAATTGCGCACAATTTAGCATATAGTTCACATAATACTCTGCATGGCTTTCCTTTTAGCTTATCAAGCCTGATATAGCTTTTATACAATTTAAATAATAACTCAATTTGCCACCTTACTCTGTAAATCGTTAATACTTGCTCAGCACTAATTTTATTTTCTGGAACATTAGTTATAAATATTGACCAGTTCAACAATTTTTGATTTCTTTTAGAGGATGTATATCCCTGCGATCTTGCTAATCTATTAGCTTTCCTTCTTCTGGCCATAGACTGTTCTTCAGTTAGTTTCTGACATATAATTCTTACTCTAATTTTTGCTTCTTTTCCTAACAATACCTCGTTTTCTAAAAATAACTTATCCTCTAAACATTCTAATAACTCCATTTTTTGATTTGTTTCTACATCATATATGTTGGTATCAGATTTATAACGACTTATGAAATAAGCTCCTATTTCATTGATTTGTTTAAAAGAACTTGGCACAAAATAACCGAGATCAGATATTAGCAAATCATTGCTTAATATATTACTTAAATGTTTCCTATATCCCTGGTCTGATCTTACCCCCTCCGTTAAATTAAGTTGGTCTATTATCTGATTCATGTAGTCGAAAACTAATTGTAACTTTATTCCAGACTTAGTATTGCTTTCATAGCCACTGTAGCTAGTACCATAACCTTTATACATCTCTTCCATACTGTTAGGTAGAGTAATATAGCTACTGTCCAATAATTTAACACTATTAAATTGCTGTAAGATTTTGCAATCAACTTGCAAGATATTTTTAAAGAGAATCACAGATTCATTATACATCCTTTTCATAAATTCCACTGCTTCTTCAGTAAATCTAAAATCCAAACCTTGTTTTGTTATATCTATCGAGTCCTCGTTTAGTAATTGACACATTGTTTCTACGCTACAATTATCAACTCCTATATTACCCAAGACCATGGCTTTTACGAATGATGAACCTTTTAGCTTTCTCTTTCTTTTTATAAACCTTGTTGTAATTGAGATTTTCTCTGCTTTTTCATTAAAAAATTCTTTGAGCTTTTTTGATAAGCAAGTTATTTTATTCATTGGTTCTCTCACTAAAAGTATATCTGGGAGAACTTATACCTTATTATTCTATCTCTTTCATACCTTTATTTCCTTAACTTGACGCGTATGGTCTTTAGACACTGTAACAAAGGGAAGCATTGGATTAAGAGAAAATACTTTCGAAAGAAAGATAACGATAATTGGAGATTTATGACGAATAACAATTTACTGCTTGTTAGGCACGTAGATCATGCCATAAGAAGGCATATCAAAGTGAAAGGATCTAGATCTTTATATGACGGAGATTGGTTATATTGGGCAAATCGCTTAAGTAAAGTTCCAGGAAAATCACCACGAGTAATAAAATTAATGAAGTTGCAACAAGGTAAATGTGATCAATGTCAACTTTGGTTCAAAAATGATGATATCCTAGAGATACACCATAAAGACCGGAATAGACGTAATAATATGAGCAAAAATTTATCCTTGTTGCATGGGCATTGTCACGACGAATTACATGGGAGTATGCATGAAAAGCGCCAAATTAGAGAGAAGCCGGATGATGGGAAACTATCAAGTCCGGTTTTGAAGTCGAGTGGGGAGAGGTGACTTTCCTCACTTAGATAACAACTTAAAGTCTGGTGTATAATGCTTAGACTGCGATTGGCGATTTTTCCAATTTTTGACGTATTGTTCAACTAGTGGAGAATCTCCTGTTATGATCAGTAGGTTTTCAGCATTTCTTTGCTGAGCGGCATCTGAAAAGTTAAATGATCCGGTTATGATTTTTTGCTCATCAATAATAATTACCTTGCTATGAGCAATAGCGGGTTTAAAGTCAATCCATATCGGGATTTTGTGCTCAAATAATTCGTTAATTACACTATGTTTTGAACTAGTTTGTGATTCATCTAGAATAACCTTAATATCAACTCCACGCTTTTTAGCTTGAACCAAGGATTCAGCAATAGGCTTTGAGGTAAATTGGTATGCCTGAACCAACACAGATTTTTTAGCATAGTCTACGGAATCAATTATTAGGTTGGTGCAATTTTCTCCAGGCGTGAAGCAGACTGTGGCTTTTGGGCAGGAAACACATCCCGATAAAAGCGAGCAAGTTAATAAAATCAATAAATACCTAACCATGGCAAAATACATCCTTTCAGTTGACGGCGGAGGCATAAGAGGCATCATACCAGCCATTATACTAGCAGAAATAGAAAAGAGGGCAAGGAAACCGATAGCTGAAATCTTTGATTTAGTGGCAGGAACCTCAACCGGTGGAATTGTTATAGCAGGATTATGTAAAAAAGATAAACAAGGAAATCCCCAATATTCAGCTAGTGATTTAGTCGAGCTTTACCAAGAATACGGGTCATATATTTTTAAATCTTCATTTTTGAGAAGATCAATATTTTCTTGGCTTAATTGCGCACAATACCCACATAAAAATATTGAATTTGTACTGGATAAATATTTTGGAGAGGATATTCTAAAAAATACATTAAGTAAGGTACTGATAACAAGTTATGATATTAACAACAACTATCCTTTCTTTTTTAAGAGCTGGAGAGAAGACAGAAATTTTATCAGGCTAAAAGATGCACTCAGAGCTGCAACGGCTGCCCCTACTTATTTCATACCAAAACATCTAAAAATCAACCAAAAGGAAATGGTATTAGTGGATGGCGGGGTATTTGCCAATAATCCAGCGGCTTGTGCATATGCAAGTGGTAAGAGGTTATTTCCAAATGATGATATTCTACTGTTATCGATAGGTACTGGAAGAACAGACAGAAGCATAGCCAATTCAAAGAGATTTGGAAAAATAGGCTGGATAAAACCTTTGTTAAATGTGATGTTTGCCTCTGGATTGGACTGCGTAAATTATCAGATGAATCAAGTAATAGGCAATAGATACGTAAGAATACAATCGCAATTGAAGCTAGCGTAGGCTGACATGGATAACATTACATCAAAAAATATCAAATTTCTTCAACAGGAGGCAAAGGCAATGATAGAGGACAATCAGAAAGTGATAGAAATATTAAATATATAACTATCTTTACTTACATCTTAATATATTGTTTAACACAATTCAATTTTCACACTCATCAGCAGTTAGGCCACTTGCTCGCACAATAATATCAATAGCAACACCTTCCTTAACTAGATCTTTTGCAATCTTGATTTTCTCTGCTTTTTTAACCTTTTCTTTACCAGTTTGCATTCCTTCAGATAAAGATCTGGCTACCGTATCCAGTAATTCTTGATCCTCAATTTTTTCGCATTTACCTACAAACCTAAAAACTGGCTCATTTTCATATTCTGTTAGTCCAAGAGCTTTAATGTTAACTGATAATGTCTTTGCTATCTTATATAATATTTCAATTGGAATATCTGTATATCCTCGTTCATAGTCGTGTATTTCTTTAGGTGTTGAACCGATTTTATTTGCCAAGTCCTCCTGAGTGTATTCCCGTATTAATCTCTGCTCTTTTATCCTTTTCCCCACTTTGTAGAGTATAGAATCAGTACAAATTTCTTTCTCTATATCATCATATTCATAAGTAGATAAGCGAGTCACTTGGGAAATAATATCAACTGAAACTCCTTCTTTCACTAGATTCTTTGCTACTTCTATTTTCGCTTCTTCTTGGCTAATTTTCTCGCTAATATATACAAACCTTACTAATGGATACAGCTTCTTGCGTAATTCCTGATCCTTAATTTCTCTATGTATTTTTGTTAGATAGACTATTTCTTTATCCTCATCTTCGTACCAACCGTTTTCTCTTAGTACTGTTGGTCCTGGAAGTAGATCTACAACATTGACTGACAATGCTCTTGCTATTATATACGATTCTTTGATTGTAATAGCCTTGCACCCTAGTTCAAAGTTATGTATTTCCTTATGTGTTAAACCAATTTTGCTTGCTAATTTTGCCTGAGTATACCCTTGTACTATCCTACAACCTTCTATTTTTTTCCCTAGCTCGTAGCTCAATATGCTCTGAATTATCATAGATAAGTCCTCTAAAAGCTGTTTTTCCTACAGAAGCAAACATATATTCTATCACAAAAAAATCCACTATTGGCTAAGTTTTTATGAAATCACAAAAATTTCTCAATCATATAATTTGATAAGCCTGTCGTTTGCAAGATAATATCAACAGAAATTCCTTCTTTCACTAAATTCCTTGCAACTTCAATCTTCTTTTCCTCTCTGACCTTTTCTCTACAAACATGTATACCTTTAAATAAAGACTTGATTAGCATATCGCGTAATTCCCGACTCTCAATCTTTTTGTATTCTTCTATCAAGTTTGATAGCTTTTCTTCCGCTTCACTATCCTCATCTGATTCGGGAAGTAGATCTATGATACTGATTGATAATACCTTTGCTATTTCATCTAACATTTCAAGTGAGACAGCAGCTCGCCCTTGTTCATACTCGTATATTCCTTGATTTGTTATGCCAACTTTATTCGCTAAATCTTTTTGTGTATATCCTCGTATCAATCTCCACTCTTTTATCCTTTGCCCTACTTTGTATGGAACGGAATTTTGTTCTCCTCATACTCACCAATAGATAAGTTAGTTGTTCGAGAGATAACATGAGCAGAAACTCCTACTTTCATCAAACCCCTTGCTACTTCTATTTTTACCGCTTTTCTGCTTTTTTCCTCACTCAAACGAATAAATTTGGTTAATAAATAAAATACCTCGCTTAATTCTTTATCTTTATAACCCTTTACTAAATTTAATATTTCTTCATCTTCAAAATATCTTTTTTCATCTGGTAGTGTTTCTCTACAAACTAGACCTTTCACATTCACTGATAGTGCTTCTGCTATGTCATATAACTTCTTAATTGGAATTTTACGACTCCCTTTCTCATATTGCAGTATTACCCAGTACTTTACACCAATTTTCTCTGCTAAATCCTTCTGAGTATACCCTCGCTCTAACCTCCAATTTTTTACTTTTTGCCCTACCTCACAATCTAGACTTTTTTTCATACAAAGAACCATACATATAATATTTTCTACTATAGCTCAAAGGCTCCAGATATAATGGTAAACTCTGGAACCTTAAAATAAATGAATTAAAGCCCCCTAAAAGTTTCTTTACTATTTTCACGTACTTTATCTACCCATAAAGACAATTTTTCACTTGGGCTATCAACCTCCTTCATAAGCTGCTTGCTATTCCATATTCCACATCTTATAAAACTTCCCTTTTCTACTGCTTCTTTAAGTTTTACTCCAGCAAAAAGACAATTTTTTCCAATTTCTTCCCCTCTTTGTTGTAATTCAGCCCATAGTTCCTTATCCGCTACTTTTATTTGTACTTGATTGCAATTTTTTACGTCCTGGTACAATATAATATTTAGCTCACCAATGCTTGTAGGAAATTCTAACATGATAGAGCTGCCATCTGAAATATCGGTATAGTTTCTTATACCTCCCTTCTCACTTTTAACTTCAACTGCATCATTACCAATTTTTAAGATATTACTTCCTAACTTTCTGTTTGCTTCCAGTATTTTGGCTACCTCTACCTTACTATTCCCAGAAAATTCTATATAGTTATCTAAGTGGGAAAAGTCGCCTCTCCCCACTCGACTTCAGAACCGTACGTGAGACTTTCGCCTCATACGGCTCCTCTATAATTTGGTGCTTGTCATGCACACTTTCTATGTAATTCATCGTGACAATGTCCATGTAACAAGGATAAATTCTTTTTCATATTATTACGTCTGTTTCGGTCAATATGATGTGTTTCTAAGATATCATCATTTTTAAACCAAAGTTGACAATGACCACATTTACCTTGTTGTAACTTCAACAATTTTATTACTCTTGGTAGTTTATCTGGTATCTTCCTTAAACGATTACCCCAATAAACCCAATCGCCATCATATGGAGACTTGGTTCCTTTCACTTTGACATGCCTTTTAATAGCATGATCTCCGTGCTTAATAAGAAGAACTTTGTTATTTGTCATAAATCGCCAATTATCGTTTTTATACTTTTTAAAGTATTTATTTTTAATCCAGTATTTTCCTTTGGTTGGGTGCCTGTAGACTGCCCACTTCCAGATGTTTCTAAACATTACACTGTCAATAAACCTAAAGGTCTTGTTTGACACAACCGAAGAATAATATTTGCTCCACCCTCTAGTAATTGGGTTAAGCTGTCTTATTACTGTTTCTTGTGTTGATCCTCTTAATCCTCTAATCTTATGTTTTATAGTGAGTGTATGCTGTTTTCTGGATTCACGACTTGGTTTGACTAATAATTTATAACCCCTCTTATTATTTTTCGTAGAGTAATGCCTTATTGAGAAACCAAGAAAATTAAATCCTGGCTTTTCTCCATTTTGAGTATGAGAAATCTTTGTTTTTGAAGGTTTCAATTCTAGTCCAATGGTTTTGAGCCATTCTTCAACTATCATTTTTGCCTTCAGAATGATTTCCTTACTCTCATGTATGATGATAAAGTCATCTGCGTAGAAAATTACACTTAATGAGCTTTTTGCTTCTCTACTGCTTGCAACACCACATTTCATCTTCCTATATTGAAGAAGTTCACTCCATAACGTTTCTTTGATATATTGTTCTAATCCATTTAATGCAACACAAGCAAGTAACGGTGAGATCGTCCCTCCTTGAATTGTACCACGTTTTGTGGATTCAAATTTTCTGTTTTCCATTACTCCAGCTCTTAACCATCCTTTTATAATTCTTCTAAAGGTTGGTGTAGTGTTAAGTTTTTCCAACAGAGCATTTTGATTAATATTATCAAAACATCCAGAAATATCAGCATCTAAACAGTACGCTGTTTTCCAATTCAGTGAATTAAATATGGCTTCAATAGCATCATGACATGACCTACCAGGTCTAAAACCATACATGTTCGGTTCAAATCCTACCTCCCACTCTGGCTCTAGTGCCATTTTCATAAGTGTTTCTTTTGCCCTATCTGAGATAGTAAGTATACCAAGAGGGCGATATTCTATTGGTTTTCCAGGTTTTGGAATCCAAACACGTTTTGATGGTTTCGCTTTTTCTCTAACATTTAAAGAATATGCTAATTGCAATCTTTCTTTATGATTAAGATTTGCTTTTCCATCAATACCTGCAGTTTTCTTCCCTCTGTTATCTTGAGTTACTTTTCTGACAGCAAGTAGTTTTGCACTTATTGAATTGAGTAATAATCTTTGAAGTTTATGTACCTTCTTCTTATCATTACATATTGCAGCTTGGTAAATTCGCTTTTGTAGCTTAAATACAAATTTCTCAACTTTACGCCAAGGAATTGTATTCCATTCATACCTAACAAATTGTTGGTCTATAACATATTTACTACTATTCACAACTTTACCCTCCAAATTATAGTGTCCACGTCTGCATATCCCAAATATTACTTTGGGCATTAGCTTCTTGGACAATCCCTCCAATGTAAGTGCTTATGGCTGGCTGCCTACTTACATTCAAATGAATATAAGAGCACCTATATGGTTATCCCGTTTCACGATTTTGTTTCGTGTTAGACTTAGGTTCTTACTTTTTACCGGAAGCTGAGAACATCTATAATCAAAGACATCTAACTTTAATTCCTCGTATGCTTCATACCATTTTGGTCTATGCGTAAAACAACCTTAATTTCGCATATTCAATATAACGACAATTCAATCATAAGTTTCTCTCGTAACCATATCTAACTCTGTTTGCAGGAGTTTGCTATAAGGTTTAGCATTACCTGCTTTTATCTCATGCTTGCATCCTAAAGGTTGCCATTCTTTAAAATGTGAGACATACATTATCCCTGATGTCTAGGGAAGATGGAATCTAACCATCACAAAATCGCAACTTCGGGTCGCACAGTTGGTCTATTATCTGATTCATGTAGTCGAAAACTAATTGTAACTTTATTCCAGACTTAGTATTGCTTTCATAGCCACTGTAGCTAGTACCATAACCTTTATACATCTCTTCCATACTGTTAGGTAGAGTAATATAGCTACTGTCCAATAATTTAACACTATTAAATTGCTGTAAGATTTTGCAATCAACTTGCAAGATATTTTTAAAGAGAATCACAGATTCATTATACATCCTTTTCATAAATTCCACTGCTTCTTCAGTAAATCTAAAATCCAAACCTTGTTTTGTTATATCTATCGAGTCCTCGTTTAGTAATTGACACATTGTTTCTACGCTACAATTATCAACTCCTATATTACCCAAGACCATGGCTTTTACGAATGATGAACCTTTTAGCTTTCTCTTTCTTTTTATAAACCTTGTTGTAATTGAGATTTTCTCTGCTTTTTCATTAAAAAATTCTTTGAGCTTTTTTGATAAGCAAGTTATTTTATTCATTGGTTCTCTCACTAAAAGTATATCTGGGAGAACTTATACCTTATTATTCTATCTCTTTCATACCTTTATTTCCTTAACTTGACGCGTATGGTTTGTACGAACTTTCCCATTGGCGTATTATTATCAAATATCTGCGTTACTGCTATAAAATTTACTCGATGTCTTCTAAAAAATGATGTTACTTCAATGCTGTCTTTTGTTTCCCTTGATAGCCTATCCAGAGTATATACTACTACACAATCTACTTCTCCTCCTTTAACATCTTCAAATAATTCCTTTATCGCTGGTCTTTCTAAATTCTTTCCTGAATATCCGCCATCATCATACCTTTTGGCCGATGCTACCCAGCCTTCTCTGCTCTTTATGTACTTCTCACATGCTACTCGTTGCGCATCTAAACTGTTAAACTTTTGTTCTAGTCCATCCTCATTTGATTTTCTTGTATATATTGCGCATCTCACCTCTTTCAGCATTTTCAACTTCCCTTTTGATCACGCAAACCAAATAGGAGCGGCCCATTGTAACTCATTCCCATTATTTTTCCAGCTACTGCTGACAATGATGTATAAAACTCTTCTCTGTAGATTAAACCCTTATCTGTTACCATTACCGCATGCGTCTCTTCACCTCTCTCTAGTATTAATTCTGTCCCTTCTACTGGTAATTTATCGCTACTTATTCTTTTTCCCTTCTCTAGCCGATCTGCCAGATACTCTAGTCTTTTTAATCCTTTTCTTGACATTTCTCCATATACTTTTTCCTGCATTCTATAAGCTAATCTTGGTATCAGATATTTCTTTGAGTATCTAGGCGCTTCTTCTCCATATACCTTCTTCCATATTTTCCTCAGCTCTTCCAATGTTTTTTTCTCCAAACCTTTTACCTTTCTTGCTATTTCTTCCTCCATATTTTTAGCCTTTTATAATTTCTCAAATAACTTTTCAATTCTGTCTGTTTCTTTCTTCAATATTTCAGTTATCTCTTTGCTGTTTTTCGCATAATCCATCCCTGTCATTCCAAATTTATCTGCTTGCTCTATTTCTGCTCCTGCTTTTACTAGCTCCTCCACTATTTCTTTTTCACCTACCATGCACGCAAGGTGTAGAGGTATGCATTTATTTCCATATTCCTCAGCATTTACTTCTGCTCCTGATTTTATCAATTCTCTCACGATTTCTAGACGTTTCTCCGTTACCGCTAGGTGCAGTGCTGTATATCCTCCTACATCTGCTGCATATACATTCACTCCTTTTTCAACTAATACCCTCACTGTTTTTGCGTTTATTGCATAATGCAGAGCTGTTCTTCCATTCTCGTCTCTTGCATAAATATTTTTATATGAGTTCTCTAATAATTCTTTTGCTGATTTATTAAATTTGCCAAGCTTTAACATAATCCACCTCACCTTTTCTTTAAATTTAAATCCCTCTTTTAAACCTTCCTTTTCGCTACCTCATCTATCATTTCGTTCACTTGGCTCATTATCTTGCTTGCTAAATTTTTACATTCTTCCTTTATTAGCGATTTGTCTCTCTTCCTTATTTCTCCTATCTCTATTATTTTTAGCTCCGGCATGTAGCTCCCATTCAACATGTCTGCTATTTCTCCCACTAGCCTCTCTATTCCATAGCATGTCAGTTCTCTACTTCTTGTTATTCCTCCTTGTTCTCTCAGAAATTTACTCGCCTTTTCATTCTCTTCTCTATTCCATGAACAATACTTTTCACTTTCCCAAATGTAATACATTGGTGTTGCACCATATTTATTCAGTTGATTAACCTCAGCTCCGGCCTTTACTAGCTCTTTTATTATTTCAACTCCTGCTCCTTTGCACGCAGAGTGGAGTGGCGTACATCCACTGACATATTGAGTGGCATTTACTTCTGCTCCCGACCTTAGCAGCACTTTTACATTTTCTAAGCTTTTCGCAAATACTGCACAGTGTAGTGGTGTATAACCCTTTTTATCTCTTGCATTTACCTCTGCCCCCTTTTTTATTAATAATCTCACTGTTTTGTAATCGGAGATTTCCGCTGCTTGGTGCAATATCGTCTCTCCTTCTTCATTTTTTCTATTAATATCTTTACTTGATACTTCTTTAAAAAACTTACTCTTGCTAAAACTCATTTCATACCTCACAAAATTAGCTTTTCTAGCGCCAGACAAATTTCTTATATTTACCTGCTGCTATTCAAGTCATGTCCTTTTTAGCATGAGAAAGCAAGTCTTTTTCTTTTTATTTCATACACTTTTACCTATTATTAATATAATATATGAGGATCTAAATATAAGTATTTAACTTATTATACACATTGCTTGACTATTTTTCCAACTTCTGTGCAAATGTCGATGTTCGTGCCACTTCAGTACTCCTGGATAAAATACTAAAATGTGCTTTTCTAATTCGTGTATTGAGTCTTTTTGCTCTGAATCCAAATCATTTTTATAGTAAACGTTGTGTTCTGCTAAACCATATTTTGTAATCTTCTGATCTGTATAGTTTTCTATTTTGTAGTGGTGAGTAACGCTAAACCTTTCTAAAATTGGCTTGTGTTTTAAATTCCAACGTTGCCCTGAAAGTTTATCGTTTCCCAATACAAATTTATTTCCTTCTTCTTCTATGCTACCAACCGGAAAGCACGCATTTGTTTCTCCTAAGTTCCAACTGTCCGATAATATAACTTGCGCTTTCGCAAACTTAATTGCCGGTAATAAGCTCTGTGGTAGCGGATATAGCGCTTTTAAGTTGTACCACAAATGATCTCTTTCATAGATGCCTTTGTAATCCTTTGTATGAGCCTCTGTTTCTCCAAGTACTGCTACATCTAATCGATATATGTCATTACTAAATGCTTGTTCATAATGCTCTCTTAAATAGTTGTCTACAATCTCTACTAACGGACCTCTAGAACTGAAAAAATTTATTCTTCCAAACGATAACACTGGCCCATTTTTTTCAACTTTTCTACCTGAATAGTCTGATAATAAGCTGCCGAATATACTTTCATCTAATATAAACCTATCAACGTTATAGTAGTCATTAAAAATCCTCATTAGCCTTGATCTTGCTGGTAATGATAGTTTTGCAAGTTCTACTACTGCATCTACAAAAAAGTCATTTGGAACATCTTTTATTCCTATTTATAATTCAAAGAAGTGTTTACCAGGTGGTTCTTCGATGATTGTAATATCTTCTATATTTGCCCATTTTAGTGCTATTTTTAGTGATGCTGGAGTTCCTCTCAGTCTTTGAAATTTTACTCCTTCTATTACGGCTTTTCTTCTATCTTTTACCCAGCGCAGTATTTCTTCTAAACCATATTCTTCTATTATCCAAGGCAATGTTTCTTCTTTAAGACTAAACTTAAATCCTCTGATACAGCTCGGATCAACCTTATAATCTGTTGCATCAACCAGTGCTTGCTCTTGCTTTGTTGCGTTTGGCGGTAATAAACTTTTCATTTGTCTTTTCTTTCAAGTTGCTTTAATTCCCTTTATTTAGGTAGCTTATGAGTAAGCAAGAGGTCATTCCAGAAAAATAAAGATGTTCTTAATATCAAAAACACTTTCCTTAATATTTGACCATATTATCCATACTTTAAAAAACAAATTACAACTTCTGGAAGAAAATCAATACTTTCCTCTCCCTAACATTGGATCCAGTAAACCACTTATTGCACGCAATCCCCTCACTGGCACAAAACAAAAAAAATACGTTTTAAATCCTATCTAACTTGACGTAGCCAAGCACTGCACACTCATTCCCCAGAACCACAACATCCTCTCTTGGCTCGATTAATTCTACGTTTTCTACACCTCTACAAACAAATTTGCTATTATCCAAGATCTTGTAACATTCCATCCCAGCCTTCTATTTGCTTCAAACTTCTTAATAAACTGCTTCTTGATTTCCTCCTTTGATATTATAGGACTTATACTCATTCTGCTGTGAATATCTATTTCCGTAATATTGCAACCAATTACTGTTATCGTATCTGTTAAAACCCTTATATCATCTCTGGTAACCTGCTTTTTTACAATTTCAAGTAGGTCTTCTGGCACTGTGGATAACTCTGTGGATAAAATTGAGATCTCTACACTTCCTGGCACTTTTGACTCAACCAGCGCATCCTTTACTCTTTTATCTGCTGACAGTGCATGATATCTATAATATTCCTTACTTCCTCCTGTTGACCACCCCTTTATTTTTGCTTTGATTCTTTTTCTAAATCGTTCGTCCTCTTCTTCTTTCTGCCTCTCCACTCCATAAAACTCAGCTAAATTATCAAGATCTTCTCCCGTTGCAAATTTTAGTAAATTGCTCTTTACTGCTTCATTTATTCTTTGTCTTAGTAACAATTCCCTCCATGCTGCTACCTCCAGAATCTTTATCGCTGGATCACTTTCTACTAATGCTGAAAAGGTTTCATCTCTATTTACTAACTCTTCCTTCATCCGAGAAAAAATCTCTTCAAAGTTCAGTGGTTCGATAATATTTGGCTGCTGCATTTTTAAACAACTACTCCATTAATATTTATGAACTTACCTTCTGAAAGATAGACACCTTCTAAATTCAATGTTACCCTCCCTTCTTTTACTCCTTCAACTTTTACTTTTTCTAACTTAAATCTCTTCTCAAATTTCCCCAGTGCTTCTGCTGTTGCTGCATAGATTTCCAAAGTTAAATCTCTATTTATTGGCTTATCTACTAATTCAAATAATCGAGAACCATAATCTCTTCTCATTACTCTACTGTTAATAGGAGTGGTCAGTATATCAATTATCGACTGCTTTAAGTGCTCTATTCCTTCTAACGCTTTTCCTGTTTTAGCATCCATACCTTCATTTCTATTTTGCAAAGACGCTTTCACTGCCTTTTATTACTTTAAACCCACATGAAACTATATCTCCTACTCTTCCTACACTAAGACCATTTGCAAACACTGTTTTTGATCCTTCAGTTAATGCTCTTCCTTCACTAAAACTGTCTCCTTGTCTACATATTGACTTACCGTTTACAAAAACATTATTACTTCCGCTAATGCAGAAATGTGGTATAGCTTCTCCACAGTAGTCTCCTAACCTCACTATTCCTTTGTTCAATTTAAGTCGATCCTTTCTGCTTTCAGTTTTATTCCACTTTTTGTCATTTCTATACTTGATCCCCCAGCTTTCAGTGTTATTTTGTCTACTACTTCAATCTCTAAATAATGTTTTTCCTTATCATATAACAATCTTGTTCCATCTTGAAACTTCATACTATTTATTTCTTTTTTATTCTCTGGTGCAGAGTATTTTTCCTGATATATTCCTCCTAATACCACTCCTAATGATAGTTCACCAAGAGGAGAAAATACCATAACCTGTTCATCGATATCTGGTGGAGACCAATCTCTATCTTTTCCTGCTTTACTCGTTATCCACGGCAACCAATCTGTTATAAATTCTCCTATTTTCACTCTTACTTTTGCTTTTTCATAATCTATTTCTTTTACAACTCCTATACGAATGATATTCGCTACTTTTCTCTGTAACTCTGCAATGGCAAAATTATTTTCCAACATGCATTTCTCCCACTGCTATTTTATGTGGTTTAATTTTCCCCTCTTCCCATACTGATTTACCTAAATGAAGCTGATGACTCCAATCAACCATCCACACCAAATATGCATCTAATTCGGGTCTCAATCCATCTGGCTCTGCAGAAAGAAATTCAGCCGGAGATACATTCTTTTCCCAGGTATTCTTGTTCACTACTCTTGCTACTTCTGCTGCTAATGACCTTACAACTAACGAGGAATCCTCGACTGTTCCATCAACTACAATCCTTGCCTCAAATCTTGCTCTCAGCGCTAATTCTTCTGTCCCTGGATCTTTTCCCGATTCTAAACTCACAAGCTCTACAAATAACGCTGGCGCTACTAATTCTTTCCTTATTGCTGGATAAATTTCACATGTCTGTATAGACGATATTTCTCTCTTCAGCGTAGTGCAGATTGCATTATGCAAATCTTTAAAATTCATACATTTCTTGTAATATCACGTTCAAAGAACTTTTTAAACACTTCCTCAACCTCATAATTAACAAGATTCCCTATTATCCTTGAAGCCTCAGGTTCGAGTGACAATTTAACTTCCTTTATTGGCAATGCTGCTCTTCCTTCACGTTTAAACATACCGCTATTTCCTTTTGGCATAACTGCTGCAAATCCTCCTATAAACTCATGCTTTCCTACTTTCGATCCTCTTCTTGTTTTTTGTATTTTGCCAATTGTCGATGCTCTAATGTCGTAGAGATTTGCTCTAATTAACACTTCTAATCTGCTTGTTTTTGCTTTAAAAATTCTTAATCTCTTTCTTATCAAACTTAATTTTATCTTCTTTTCCTCACTAATTTCTTTTGCTGTCTTCAATTTTAGCCATAGTGCTGTTCTATTTAGTGCTTTTATAGCTGCCAGTTTTACTTTCTGCTCTTTTTCGTCAATATTGTAGACTATTTCATTAATATTGTTACTAATTTTAATATCAAACACTTTCTATTGCTTCAATTTTCCATATTTCACTCGAAGAATCTTTTAACGGTGGTTCAAAAATCTTGTAGAACCTTTTTTCAATCTTGATATAATCGCCTATGCTAAAGGAAGTAACGTCCTGATCACGTATTTCTATAGAAGCAATTTGCTGAGTTAATTCTCCACCTGCACCTAAAGAGTACGTAGTCTCAGGACGTTTAATTAGCACTTTTATTCTACGAATGCCCTCCTTATTTTTATTACAATATGTGGCTTCCACTCCTAAATGCTTAAAACAATCCTCCAATAATCGCTTAATATTCTCTTGCATATTTCTTTTTGATATACTAACCTTTACATGCTAAGAAAGCGCATACCGGTAGAGTCGTTCTGTGCCTCACCAACTTGTAATTACTCTACCAGTATGTTATGCTATAGCGACTTTTACTAATACGCCAGGCCTATGGCACATTGGCAGAGGATTTGACTGTGTATGTAAATCGGTCCCTCTATCAAATCTTCTTGGCTCTTGTTTTGCATAGAGTGGTTTTCCTAGTGTATTTACTGTCTCATTAAAGTCTGCTGGTGCAAAATATGTCGTAAATGTACTTGCTGTTCCTAGTGGAAAACAGTTTCCACTTTCTCTTTCTATAAACCTTCTTACATTTCCCTCAGGATCAGTTGCTTGCCCTCTATATTCCTCAAACGTGATTCCACAAAACGTAAATCCTGATCTCATATCATTCCTTAGCGCTGCTCCTTCTTGCCATCTTTCATATGCTTCTTTCACTTTACTATGCGAAGTTAATGCATCAAAAAATTCAGGGCTTACCAAGGCATGTACTCCTGTCATATATTCACCACTTAAGTTATCTTCTATATGCCGGAGTACTTCCAGACACTTACGCTTTACATCAGTTGTTGCAGTTCCTAGTGCAAAATTTACTACTTTTGGTGTGATTTCAAATTCGTTGTACAGATTTAATAATTCTGACCCATCAGCATCTAAAATTATTCCCTTCAGCGCTCCCATTCGCAAATGCTCTAATGTTATTGCGTGCTTGTTTCTCATTAGCTGTAAATGGTCAGTTATTACGTCTGCCAGCGCTTTAAGTTCACTCTCTGATCCAAATGCCCTTATTCCCTGTACTTCCTCTGGTAACACTACATCATCGTGAGGAATATGTGGAATCGTAAATGTTCTTATTTTCCGTTTTCCTCGTTTTCCCACTGTTGCTGGTGCTCCTGGAACTTGTGTTGGTAATAAACTTAAAACTCCGTTGTGTTCTTCTATGGTAATATGTCTAAATCTTACTGACCTAGTTGGAAATAAATTTAGATTTTCAACTCGTCCATAATTTATCGGCAATATATTTATCGCATTTGTTAGCGCTGTCATGCTAAATGCTGTATTTGTAAATGGATTTTGCATTCTTTTTCTCCTTATTAATTTTAGTTAAACTCCCTTGCGGATAATGATCCCTCGTGCTTCAAGTTGCTTTATTGCTTCAGCTTTCTGTTCTTCAGTGATATTTGCTGGCCACACAACTGCATGATCTGCTAGTATTGCACCACGAGTAATAATTACTGCTTTGGCATTTTCTGTCGCATTTACATCACTTACTATTGCACCTATTGCTGTTTGTGTGCCATCTGTTCCAACAGGATTAAGTACTCTAATAAAACCATCTTCCGTCTTTTTGGCAACTACTGCACCAAGCTTAAGATTTTGACCTTTAGCTACTGTTATTTGATCTCTTGAATATAGGTTGGACACTTCATATTTCAGAAGATCGCCTAAATTATTTCCTTCAGTTATACTTATCATGTCTTTTTCTCTCCTTTTTTTATTTTTTTACCGCCGCGTTTACAATTGCTATACACCGCGGTTATTACCTTATAATTAGCCATTATGGCGCATTTTGGACACTTATTTACCGCAGAGCATATACGGCGGTTATAAAAATACTTTAACTCCTACGACTTCTTGCTACCTGTGTCATCAAATCTTCCTGCGAATTCTGTGGTACTGCACTCAGTATCTCTGTCTTCTTCGTTCTTTCTGCAAGTAATTCCATCAAAACCTCCCTTGCTTGCTCAACACTTACGCTTTGCTCAATAAATTCTCCTATCTTTTCTGGCATCTTTGATACATTACATAATCTTATTATCTCTAAAATTTCTCTACGACAGTTCTCCTCAATAGTTGTCATACTAACACTCCTACTTTTATGATTGTTGATAAATTCAAAAAATGTTGTAACTCCATCTGGAAGGTTTAGGCCCTCAAATGTACCAACTAATAATCTCTATCTCAAATTTACTTTCGATTTCACAAACGCAGCAAATCAAGTTATACGGGAATTAGGGGTTATGGTTGGTACTAAAGTAAAAGAAGAATTACCTATAGGACAGAGGTATTTTGAACCACAAGATATAGAAGACCCAGGGATCTTATTAGTTTTAGAACACACTGTACCACTTATCAGAACATCTGCAACTCGGGAAACTTTTTCATTTGTTGTAACCTTTTAGAATAAAATGACTTTAAACGCCTATTATAACCGCTTTAATCCTGACAAAGAGTACGAAAAAAGTTTGTTCCTTGCAGGAAGAGGTCTACAGTCTGCAGAATTAAATGAGACTCAGGAGTATGCTCTTTCTAAGCTTAAAGGCATAGGTGATGCAATATTTCGTGATGGTGATGTTATAACGGGAAGCAATTGTATTATAGATGCAAAAACTGGTAAAGCTACACTTGAGGGAGGAAAAATCTATCTGCGCGGTGCAGTTAGAAAAGTTGAAAAAGAAGAATTTGTTATTCCACTGAGTACCACAGTTCGCATAGGTGTTTATTATGTAGAATCTACGATTACAGAACTTGAGGATGAAAACCTTCGTGATCCTGCTATTGGTACAAGAAACTATCAGGAAGTAGGAGCTGCAAGGCTTAAAGTTTCCACCATTTGGGGTTATCAAGCAGAAGGTCTTTCTCCACGTTTTTCTGAAGGAGAGTTTTATCCAATCTATAACATTGAAAATGGAGTATTAATAGAACATTCACCACCTCCACAAGCAAACATAGTAACTACTGCTCTTGCTCGTTATGACAAAGAAGCAAATGGTTCCTACGTCGTAAATGGTCTTGAAGTAATGTTCCTGCAAAAGGAAGAGGGAGAAGGAGGAAAAAAAATATTTGTGATTAATGAGGGCAAAGCTCATGTTGATGGCTATGAGATTGAACTTCCTCACAGTATTCGTGTTTCTTTTGATGAAGATCCGGATATAAAATCAGTTGAATCAGAACCACATACTTTTCAGCCAAATAGCCAAAGAGTAATGGAACTGAAGGTTAATGATTTTCCAATAAGTGAAATTAAAAAAGTAGATATCACTATTCAAAAAACCATTACTGTGACTCACGGTTCATATTCAGGAGCTGTTGATCCGATACCTGACTCTGCAGTACTTGAGATTATTCAAGTTAAACAAGGCAATGTTATTTATGAAAATAGTATAGACTATAAGTTAAATGCAGGAAATGTTGATTGGTCATTACCAGGTAAAGAACCAGCTCCTGGAAGTAGTTATCAAATAACCTACCGCTGTCGTACTCATGTAAGCCCTGAAGATATAAGTGAACAGGGATGCAAAGTAAAAGGAGCAGTTGATAACAGCTTGGTTCTGATTGATTACACCTGGAAAATGCCCCGCTATGATTTAATTACTATCGATAGCAAAGGAGTGGTAAGAAGAATAAAAGGAATTTCTCACCCTTGGCGACCATCAATGCCTAGAGCGCCTAGTGGACAACTTTTGCTCTGCTACATTCATCAGACGTGGAAAAAAGGCGAAGGGGTAAAAATAGTGAATAATGCTATTCATGCTGTACCGATGAATGAGCTTGAAGCAATGAAAAAAGGAATAAATGATCTTTATGCGCTGGTTGCAGAGGAACGTCTACGCAATGATGCAAATTCAAGAGAACCTACCACCAAAAAAGGAGTATTTGTTGATTCATTCTTTGATGATGATATGCGCGATCAAGGAATTTTGCAGTCTGCAGCAATAGTAAATAAGGAACTAATTTTACCAATAGATGTAACGATTGCTGATATTGATGGAGGAGAAAAAACTTATTTGTTGCCATATGAACTTGAACCGGTACTGGAGCAGCTTTTACAGACTAAAGGAGAAAAGATCAATCCATATCAAGCTTTTGATCCAGTCCCGGCACAAATTACTCTAAATAAAAATATAGATCACTGGACGGAGGTTACCACGAATTGGAAAAGTCCAGTAACCAGAGTGTTTAATGTTAAAGAAACAACAGAGCTGCTGTCAAGTACCTCATACGAAACTGAATTTATGCGAGAAGCAACTCAAAATTTTGAGATTGAAGGTTTTGCAACTGGTGAAAAGCTTAAGGAAGTAAAATTTGATGGCATAAGCATTCAACCTCAAGCATAGAAAATATTTGAAAGAAAAACATGATCGCAACATTTATTGCTGATAACAGAGGAAAAATAAAAGGAAGATTTACTGTACCAAGAAACATTCCTGCTGGGACTAAGTTAGTGCAGTTCTTCGGTGATAAAGGAAGTTATGGAGAAGCAACGTATACTGGTAAAAAAACAATTACCATAGAGGAAAGAAGAAGAGTGATCGCAGCAAGACGATTTGATCCTTTAGCCCAAACATTTACGCTAAATGAGAGCAGACACATAGGAGGCGTGGAGCTATGGTTCGTAAATAGCAGCAAAAAACGTGTTGTTGTGCAGATTAGAGAAACAGCAGTGGGAATGCCCTCGTAGACTGTCATTGCTGAAAGTTATATTGAGCCGAAAGATATAAAAGTAGATGGCACAGCAACACGTATAGAATGGCCACCAGTGTTTTGCCATGCAGGAGAGGAGTATGCAATAGTACTGCTTACTGATGATCAGGGTACTGCAGTCAAAATAGCAGAACTTGGCAAATATGATGCAGTAAATAGCCGTTGGGTAACAAGTCAGCCATATCAAGTAGGAGTATTACTTTCATCTAGCAATGCAAGTACCTGGACTCCACATCAAAATTTAGATTTAACGTTTCGACTACTAGCTGCAAAATTTAGCGAAAATTCTCATGTTATTGATCTTGGCAAAGTTACAGCAACCAATACTTCAGATTTAATTGTTTTGACAAACGTCGAAAAAGTAGCATTTGATACCAATGTAGAATTTATCTTAACAGATGAAGAGGGAAGAGAAAACTTTTTGTCTGATAATTTGCCGCTTGCACTGCGTGAAAGAATAAATGGGGAATTAACGGTAAAAGCAAGCCTAAAAGGAGGGCGAGAGAAAAGTCCAGTGCTATATCCTGGGTTACAGCTAGTTATGGGTAATCTTTCTAAGAGTGCAGATTATGTAACTAGAAGCATTACAGCAGGAGCTAACACTAAGATTACCATAACATATGATGCGCTGATACCTGGCACTGCAGATGTTAAAGCGTATGTGCAAAAAAACGTGGATTGGCAATTAGTAAATTTAACATCAGGAAAACCAATAGGGGAAAACTGGGTAGAGAGAACTCATGTGCTAACAAACTTTAATGGTAATGAGACAAGGGTAAAATTAGCTTTGAATGGAACGGTTGTTTATCGCCCTAAAGTCAAAAATCTACGAATCATTATCACTTAGCAGAATGTCAGATGATAAAACAAGCAGAGGGTATCCACTACCACATCCAGAAAATATTGCTGTGCAGGATGTTGTTCGTATCCGTACCACAATTAAGAAAATAGATGAAGATATTAACGAAAGAGAAGATGAGCATAATCAACTTAAGAGTAATTTTGAGCGGTTTAATTTTGAGACTTTTTTAAATTTTTGGAAATGAAAGAAGCAATATACCAAAGGATAAAGGATTTAGCAGCAAATAGCACACCTGATCAACTGGCATATCTTGCAAAATCGCTGGAATTGATAGCAGATAAAAAAGCTATTTCTGATATTGCGCAAATGACTAAAGTAAAAGAAATAATTGATGCACTACAAAAGAGGCTTAAGGATTTAGCAGAAAACAGTACACCAGATCAATTAGCATATCTTGCTAAAGCATTGGAATCAATAATCGACAAAAGTGCAGTTTCTGAAATTGTACAGATGACAGATGGTAAGCTAAAAGAACTTCTTGATAGTGCAAAAAAACACTTAACTGATCTGGATAATAAAAAAGCTAGTTCTTTAGCAGTGATCTCTGAATCAGAGAAGCAGTTATTAAAGAGAATTGATGAAAAAGGAACAACAAATTTATCGCTACTTGATACGAGAAAGAATGCCAATATTGCAGCAATAAATAGCATTAGTAACAGTCATAAAGATGGTCTTAAAGGTTTAGTGAATAACTTCCGTACTGTTAATGATGTGCCAAGCATACGCGTCAAGTTAAGGAAATAAAGGTATGAAAGAGATAGAATAATAAGGTATAAGTTCTCCCAGATATACTTTTAGTGAGAGAACCAATGAATAAAATAACTTGCTTATCAAAAAAGCTCAAAGAATTTTTTAATGAAAAAGCAGAGAAAATCTCAATTACAACAAGGTTTATAAAAAGAAAGAGAAAGCTAAAAGGTTCATCATTCGTAAAAGCCATGGTCTTGGGTAATATAGGAGTTGATAATTGTAGCGTAGAAACAATGTGTCAATTACTAAACGAGGACTCGATAGATATAACAAAACAAGGTTTGGATTTTAGATTTACTGAAGAAGCAGTGGAATTTATGAAAAGGATGTATAATGAATCTGTGATTCTCTTTAAAAATATCTTGCAAGTTGATTGCAAAATCTTACAGCAATTTAATAGTGTTAAATTATTGGACAGTAGCTATATTACTCTACCTAACAGTATGGAAGAGATGTATAAAGGTTATGGTACTAGCTACAGTGGCTATGAAAGCAATACTAAGTCTGGAATAAAGTTACAATTAGTTTTCGACTACATGAATCAGATAATAGACCAACTTAATTTAACGGAGGGGGTAAGATCAGACCAGGGATATAGGAAACATTTAAGTAATATATTAAGCAATGATTTGCTAATATCTGATCTCGGTTATTTTGTGCCAAGTTCTTTTAAACAAATCAATGAAATAGGAGCTTATTTCATAAGTCGTTATAAATCTGATACCAACATATATGATGTAGAAACAAATCAAAAAATGGAGTTATTAGAATGTTTAGAGGATAAGTTATTTTTAGAAAACGAGGTATTGTTAGGAAAAGAAGCAAAAATTAGAGTAAGAATTATATGTCAGAAACTAACTGAAGAACAGTCTATGGCCAGAAGAAGGAAAGCTAATAGATTAGCAAGATCGCAGGGATATACATCCTCTAAAAGAAATCAAAAATTGTTGAACTGGTCAATATTTATAACTAATGTTCCAGAAAATAAAATTAGTGCTGAGCAAGTATTAACGATTTACAGAGTAAGGTGGCAAATTGAGTTATTATTTAAATTGTATAAAAGCCATATCAGGCTTGATAAGCTAAAAGGAAAGCCATGCAGAGTATTATGTGAACTATATGCTAAATTGTGCGCAATTCTTATATTTCACGGCATAGTTGGTTGCACAGAAGTGAAAAAGAATACAGAACTTAGCTTAACAAAGGCATTTATTGAGCTAAAAAGGCGGGTTAGAGAGTTATTTTTAGTATTAACCAAAATTAATAGTTTAAAAGCATTTCTTAAAAAACTCACTATAACTTGGTCGCTATTTTCATTAAAAGACAAACGTAGAAGGGCTAGAGTATCCACTTTAACCTCTCTAAATTTGCTCACAATCTCTTAACTTGACGCGTATGGTAGCTGACACTGGGATAGCTTTGTTGCATCGCTTATCGGATAGTGGGTAAAGCATAAAAAATTCATGAAACTACCTCAAATTTAGCCATGCCAATATCAGTAAATTTATTGAGTAAGTAACATTTTATTAGCAACTCTTTTTCTCGATTTACTTCAGATCTATTTCTAAAACTAAACCCAAATATTTGCTTTAATCTTGAAAAAAATCCTTCAATATATGACCTTTTTCCATAAACCGCTTCCTCCTTCCACTCTTTCACACCGTCTTTACCACATAATCTAATGGCAACATTCCTTTCAGCCATATAATCCAATTTTGTATGCTCCGCTGCACGATTTTTCGGTAAAATTTTTGTCTTTATATCATATTTTTTGCACAATTTATAAAGCTTGATAGGCTCTGTCTGCATATAATGCTTTTATAGCATGCTGAAAGCTGAGCAAGTCACAAGCACTATAATGGTCGGAGTAGGCACCATTGCTATATTGTGCAGCTATAGCTTTTTTACTATTTATACTCAATATTACGTGTAGCTTTCTTACCTGTTTATAACTGCGATACTTCGCTATTTTCCTTACTGTGACCAGGGGTATTATCTGATACTTGTACTGTCTATGGCAATTTCAATATCTTCCATATTGTTTTTATCAACTCTGCAATCATTGATCTTAATATTGAAACCTTCTTGAAGCCTGCGAATAGCTAATGACTGCTAACTACTTGCTGCAAATATCCTTTTATAAACCCTACCGTTTGTCTTAAGCCAATTCTAAAGAGACTAGCGACATATGCACTAAAATCACAACTTTATTACTATAAATATAATTTCCACCTCGCATTTTGGGGCTATTTTCGTACCAACTTTCTATTGCCTCATTAATAAAATGAAAAATATTTCCTCTTTCTTGTAGAAATCTGTTATATCCATGGCAGTTACTGACCTTCATTTTAGTTGGCATATTTTTCTTTCGTAGGTTAAATGCCTGTTTTATAGTGAATTTCGTCAGTAACTTCCAGTTCTTTTTATCTGAGCTATGCAACAAAGCCCACTGGAATCCAGTCTTTCTTACCAACAAAAACTTAGAATAACTTTTGTTCTTAAAAAATTTCTAGATTCCAGACTCATGTTTCAATGTTAAACAAGGTACAATAGAATTGAGTAGGGTAATTTCTAGGGAATTATTATATTCTAGAAAAAGTAAAATATCATCCAGATAGACTAATATACAAGGTAAGCTGAATGTCTATAAGGAAAAACAGCAAGGCATTTTAGGATTTGCTATAATCGCATCAGGAGCTCAAGAGTACAGCTTACAATTACAGATAGGTATAGTTGAGTTTAAAGTAACTACATCAATTTACTACAATTTTCAAACCTATAAGCTGCTATGCAACAAAGCCCTGTGTGGGTATAATTTTGACAGGATACAAAGCTTAATGGAGAAAGTTACGAACATCAGTGAAAAACATGGCAATTTTATTCTCATTTGCAGCTGCTATCACGTCTTGATCTTTCAATGAGCCACCTGGCTGAATTATAGCTGTAATTCCATGCTTTGCACTCTCTACTATACTATCTGGAAATGGAAAAAATGCATCTGAAGCAAGCGCTGCGCCTTTACATTTTTCACCTGCTTTTTTTACTGCAATATTCACACTATCTATTCTGCTTGTTTGTCCTGCACCGATGCCAATAGCACAACCGTCTTTTGCTATCACTATTGCATTGGATTTTACATGTTTACATATTTTCCAAGCAAAAATAAGATCTTCCTTCTCTTTTTTTGTTGTAGTGCATTCTGTCACTCGGTTTATTTCTTCTACTTTTACTGTATGGTTATTATTTTCTTGCACTAAGAACCCGCCAACAACATTTTTGATTTGATATTTTGCATTTTGCTGAAGAGATTGATGAATAATCACTCTTAAATTTTTCTTTTTTTGTAAAATTTTTAGTGCCTCATTGTTTACCGATGGTGCTATCACCACTTCCAAAAATATCTCGTTTAATTTCTCTGCTAGCTTTAAATCTATCTCCCGATTGAAAGCAACTATTCCACCAAAACTGCTTATTTCATCACATGATAGAGCTTTTTCATATGCTTTTAAAGCACTATCACTAACAGCAGCGCCACATGGATTATTGTGCTTTATTATCACTGCTGCAGGTTCTTGAAACTCAGAAATTATGTTAAGTGAAGACTCTATGTCGACTATATTATTATAGCTCAACTCTTTTCCATGTATTTTCTCCAGTGGATACTTGCTAAATTGATTGCTATAAAATGCAGCTTTTTGATGAGGATTTTCACCATACCTGAGTCCTTGTGCTTTACATCCATATAAAGTAAAAAACTCTGGTAACTCATTGCTTTTACCCTGTGATAAAAACCAATTGTAAATATTAGAATCATACTGTGCAGTCAGAGCAAATGCTTTAGTTGCTAGATGTTTTCTATATTCTAATGTTGTCTGATTGTTATTTTTGATCATCTCAGCTTTCAGTGTTTCGTAATCTTGAATGCTAGAAATCACTGAAGTGAAATGAAAGTTTTTTGCTGTAGCTCTAATTAATGCTACTCCACCTATATCTATTTGTTCTATGATTTGCTTCTCACTTGAGTTGCTATTAACCGTTTTCCAAAATGGATATAAGTTAGTTATAAGCAGATCTATCGGCTTAATTTCTAGATTCTGCATTTCCTTTTCGTGCCTTTTTCGATCACAGAGTATTCCTCCATGAATTTTAGGATGTAAAGTTTTCACTCTGCCATCTAGTATTTCTGGAAATTGTGTGTAATCTGAAACTTCTTGCGTTTTTATTCCCGCATCTGATAGCACTTTATAAGTATTCCCTGTTGAGAGAATTTCTATTTGTTGCTGCATCAAAAACGATGCAAGTTCAATTATATTTGTCTTATCGTATACTGATATTAAAGCTCTTTTAATTTTCATATGGAAGGTTTCTTAAGATTATATCTAAGAAAAGAAAATTTGTCTATATATAGCTACTACGTCATACCGCCACGTTATCCACAACTGTACGAACATTGTGATACAAGAGACCAAAAAAGATGTCATCCCAGTGCCCAGACACTGGGATCCAGAAAACTTCACTTTAAATGAACGCACCAGGTGGCTGTACAATAGAAACTGGATTCCATTGTCAAGCACTGGAATGACACCATCTACTACTCAAATTACCTGCAAATTGCAATGTTCGTACACCAAAACGCGGTATCTTGTTGTAGATTCCGCTAACAAGCAGCGGAATACCAAATTGTAGAAGTTGCTTTAGCTCTTCTCACCCTCCCTTCAAAGTAGTCTATTCTATAAATTTTTTTGTTAAACTTGATTTTAAGCCACGAACAAAATCTTTAATATCGCAAGGATTTCTTCCTTCCATTTGTACAACTTTAGGAATTAAAGTACCACCTTTTAAACTTATATGCATATTATCATTAATGATCTCACCTTGTCCTGAAGTGAAGGCTTCAAATTCAGCATCAAGTATCTTGATACGTTTATTCTCTACCTTAATGAATGCTTTTGGATAAAATGCTTTAACCTTTCTATAAGCAATTTCACAGGCGTCACTTGCGTAAATTTTATAGTCTTTTACTTTGTCAGCATAGCACGCATCGTTATCGCTCTGTTTTAAGGGAACTTGCTTTTCAATTTCGTTTAGTACTTTCAGCAGTAAATCACTACCTAATTCAGACAATTTATCATACAACGTCTTATAATTATCGCTTTTTTCAATAAGAAATTTTTTCTGTTTTAAAATAGGGCCAGAATCTAATCCTTCATCTAGCTGCATAATGCTAACTCCGGTTTCTTGATCTCCGGCTAAAATTGTGTGCTGTATCGGAGCTGCACCGCGCCACCTAGGCAGCAATGATGGATGAATATTAATACAACCATATTTGGGAATATTTAAAATTTCTTTTGGAAGTATCAATCCATACGCAGCAACAACTGCAACGTCTGGCTTAAAATTTCCAAACTTTTCTTGCTCTATCGAAGATTTTAAAGAGGTAGGAGTACATACCTCTATGTCACTTTTTTCAGCAACGATGTGTACTGGCGATTTTGTTAACCTCTGCCCACGTCCAGAAGGCTTTGGAGCTTTAGTATATACTGCTACTATTTCACTCTGTAATTTCAATAGTAAGTTTAACGCACCAACAGCAAACCCCGGTGACCCCATGAAAATAATTCTCATGTTTTCAGGTGTGTTTGCTTTAGGAATTTTCTGCTAACTTAATATTTACAGTTTCTATTAATTTAGCAAAATCATCCTTATGATTAACAGCCATCTCAGCAAGAATTTTTCTATTCAAATCAACTCCAACAAGTTTAAGACCATACATAAACCTACCATAAGTAAGTCCATGTTCTCTTGCCGCTGCATTAATACGTATTATCCACAAACCACGAAAATCACGCTTGCGATTTCTTCTGTCTCTATAAGCATACTGTAGTGCTTTTTCAACCCTTTGTAATGCAATTCTATAACAATTCTTTGCCCGTCCTCTATAACCCTTTGCTAATTTTAATACCTTTTTATGACGAGCATGAGTAGCGACTCCACGCTTTATCCGAGCCATTTTTATCTTACCTCCATTTTATTAAATACCATAAGGCATATAAAGTTTAACTATACGCGAGTCAGATTTATTGAGAATCGTTGTACCGCGTTGATTACGAATATTAGATTTACTTCTCTTTACCATGCCATGTCTCTTACCTGACTGAGTAGAGATGACTTTACCCTTAGCTGTAAGGTGAAAGCGCTTTTTGACAGAAGATTTGGTTTTTAATTTTATTTTCGTCATATTCTAAACAAATTTACAAACACCACTATTTAGTTCTTTATTAGTAATTAAGTATGAGTATAGATAATTTTATTAAAGAATCAAATTAAAATTGTATTTTAAAGCAGCTTGAATGTAATCACACCCAGTATATGTGTTATACCTTCTTCATTCCCAATTGGTAGCAATACTTGCCTTATTTTAACACTTTCACTTTCTTCCTCTTCGTTAATTGAGCATTTACTCTCTATTACAGTCTCAAGTTTATCAATAACTGCATCTATTTTATATAACCGCAAAAATGGTGCATCAATTGCATACTTATCATCGATGTACATCTTTTTTTCAAAACCATAGAATTCAATAGCTTTTTCTCCTGCATTTTCACAAATATAACCTCGATCTTTAACTTCAATGATAAAACAATGCTGCCATGACTCCATGATTTCTGCAGTGTCTATTTCATGTCTTTCTGGCCATTCTCTATCTGATCCTTTTATATCACTCCAATGTTGAGTAACTATATTCACTATTCTTCTTTCTTTGCCTGCATAATTTTCCATTCGAAATTCCACATATAAAACACAGATATGAGGTAAATTTATCGTGAATGTATTGATTTTTTCTTACTAAAGGATGTAGATTATTGAAAATTCTCATCCTGTTTACACAACAGGTAATGATAAATTAAGTATAATAATTAGAGCATAAAAATTATTAAATGAGGAAACTGTAAAAAAATAATAAAAAAATTCTATTTTTGCAATATTGTGACTAAATAATACTATTACCTCTACTTTCTAAGGTTATTGCACTTAATAAATTACTAGATGAAGTTTCTTCCTTAGAACTACTATGGCTTTTATTTTTTCTATTATAAAACCAACATTTAAATGGTACAGCTGCTGCGATAGCTGCTAACAAGACTACTCCCATTGCTAACATATCTACTGTTAACACTCCCATATTTTCCTTATTTGATCGAGATGTTTCCAATAATTTAAATCTTCTCAAGTTCCTATCATGAATCATAGGATTACCCAAAATATTTGTCGTATTTTTAACATTTCCTATATTTTGAATTGTAATTCCATTACTAGCGTTTGATTTTTTCATTTCTTCCATTACTTGTTTTAAGTTTGGTAGTTCTGTTGTTGTACTTTCAATATCAACAGCTTCCAGCTTTTGCAAATTCTCATTACTCAAAAACTCTTTGAGATACTTTTCATAAAACTCTTTGGCATTATATCTTTTATAACTTCGTATTTTTCCACTCTTGAGATCAGAAACAATATTATCAATCATCACTTTTGGATTTTCTGCATGCACTATTTCTCCTTCAGCAACAAGAATACGATAAGATGTATCGTCAAGCATACATACATACTTAAGTTTTAAATCACCTCCTCCCAATAGAAAATATATTGTTCTGTTTTGTTCTACATCTCGCAATTCTGATTCAATACTAATCCATCTATTCCTTTTTTCCTTATTGATTGATCTTTTTTTTCCTACAGTATTTTTAAATCTTCTTGACATATATGACCCCCAAGCTGACCAATATTTCCTTATGTATAAAAGATAAATTATTTAAGTCCACATCTTTTCACTAAGATTTTTATATTTTTATTATACTAAATAATACATATATTAATATCTGAATTTCTCATTGCAATTTATTATACCTTAGTAAAAATGATATAAAATTAGAGAAAGAATTATAAATTTTGTGTAAGACAGGAAAATTTCTTCTCCTTTGGTTCCAGAGCATATAAGTGCTGTAAGCGCTAAGTTGATGGCACTGTTGTGCCATCCATACGCGTCAAGTTAAGGAAATAAAGGTATGAAAGAGATAGAATAATAAGGTATAAGTTCTCCCAGATATACTTTTAGTGAGAGAACCAATGAATAAAATAACTTGCTTATCAAAAAAGCTCAAAGAATTTTTTAATGAAAAAGCAGAGAAAATCTCAATTACAACAAGGTTTATAAAAAGAAAGAGAAAGCTAAAAGGTTCATCATTCGTAAAAGCCATGGTCTTGGGTAATATAGGAGTTGATAATTGTAGCGTAGAAACAATGTGTCAATTACTAAACGAGGACTCGATAGATATAACAAAACAAGGTTTGGATTTTAGATTTACTGAAGAAGCAGTGGAATTTATGAAAAGGATGTATAATGAATCTGTGATTCTCTTTAAAAATATCTTGCAAGTTGATTGCAAAATCTTACAGCAATTTAATAGTGTTAAATTATTGGACAGTAGCTATATTACTCTACCTAACAGTATGGAAGAGATGTATAAAGGTTATGGTACTAGCTACAGTGGCTATGAAAGCAATACTAAGTCTGGAATAAAGTTACAATTAGTTTTCGACTACATGAATCAGATAATAGACCAACTTAATTTAACGGAGGGGGTAAGATCAGACCAGGGATATAGGAAACATTTAAGTAATATATTAAGCAATGATTTGCTAATATCTGATCTCGGTTATTTTGTGCCAAGTTCTTTTAAACAAATCAATGAAATAGGAGCTTATTTCATAAGTCGTTATAAATCTGATACCAACATATATGATGTAGAAACAAATCAAAAAATGGAGTTATTAGAATGTTTAGAGGATAAGTTATTTTTAGAAAACGAGGTATTGTTAGGAAAAGAAGCAAAAATTAGAGTAAGAATTATATGTCAGAAACTAACTGAAGAACAGTCTATGGCCAGAAGAAGGAAAGCTAATAGATTAGCAAGATCGCAGGGATATACATCCTCTAAAAGAAATCAAAAATTGTTGAACTGGTCAATATTTATAACTAATGTTCCAGAAAATAAAATTAGTGCTGAGCAAGTATTAACGATTTACAGAGTAAGGTGGCAAATTGAGTTATTATTTAAATTGTATAAAAGCTATATCAGGCTTGATAAGCTAAAAGGAAAGCCATGCAGAGTATTATGTGAACTATATGCTAAATTGTGCGCAATTCTTATATTTCACGGCATAGTTGGTTGCACAGAAGTGAAAAAGAATACAGAACTTAGCTTAACAAAGGCATTTATTGAGCTAAAAAGGCGGGTTAGAGAGTTATTTTTAGTATTAACCAAAATTAATAGTTTAAAAGCATTTCTTAAAAAACTCACTATAACTTGGTCGCTATTTTCATTAAAAGACAAACGTAGAAGGACTAGAGTATCCACTTTAACCTCTCTAAATTTGCTCACAATCTTTTAACTTGACGCGTATGGATTTTTTAATTACCTAGTCGAAGTTACTTAATTTTTACACATCTATTGTAAAGTACAAAGGCTGACTTTGGAATGAAAATGCTAGCTGATGCTTGGACTTTATTGATACTTACGCTACTTGAAACTATACTTGGTATAGACAATTTAATCTTTATTTCTCTAGCAATAGATAAGGTGCCAAATCTGCTGAGAGAAAGAGCCCGCCTGATAGGTTTTGGCTTGGCGCTATTGATGCGTTTTGTAATATTATTTTTTATATCACATATATTATCAATGGAAAAGCCTATATTTTACTCTGTATCACTAGATATTTCAGTAAAAGATTTGCTTATGATTGCAGGAGGGTTATTTCTTATTGTTAAAAGTTCTATGGAGTTATGGAGCGAAATTTTTGTACATAAGGAGAACAAAACAAAGGCAAACGTTAAATCACAATTTTTTTTAGTTGTGCTACAAATTATATTAATAGATTTAGTTTTTTCTGTTGATTCAATATTAACTGCTATAGCATTAACTCATAATATGATAATCATTGCTATAGCATTTACATTTTCCATATTAGCAATGCTATTTTCATCAAGTTATACCGCTAAGTTAATAAAATCCAGCCCAAGCTTAAAAGTAATTGCCATTCTATTTATGTTACTCATCGGTATATATTTAATACTTGAAGGACTTCACATAGAGCTACCAAAAGCATATTTGTATTCTTCATTTATGTTTGCAATGCTTGTGGAAGCTATAAGCAAAATAAAGAAAATGCGGCCTTGAAATTATTTTGCACAAAGCAAAAGTCTAATTTTTATTCCGGTGTGTGACGAACATCTGTACGAACATTTCGATGTCATCCGAGTAGCTGACACTGGGATCCATTATTCTTTTTTTCTGGATTCCAGCGTCACGCGCTGGAATGACATTAAATAGTTTTCCTTAAAATTTGAGCTATGCAAGCAGCCTCTTTGGTGTGATTCGAGTAGCTGAAACTGGAATGAAATTATTGCTACTCCCACTCAATAGTTGCTGGTGGCTTGGAAGTTAAATCATACACAACTCGATTTACTCCAGAAACTTTGTTAACAATTATACTACTGATGTCTTGCAAAAACCTCCAAAATACTAACGAATGTTGATCTTTATTTTCAAATGGAAATGCATCAGCTGTCATGCCATCAGATGAAGTCACAGCCCTTAAAGCGCAAACATATCCGTATGTACGATTATCTCCCATAACTCCCACAGTTTTTACTGGTAACAGTACAGCAAAAGCCTGCCATATTTTATCATACAGATCATAATTTTTCATTGTGTTGATATATATTTCATCTACTTCTTGCAATATTCGTACCTTTTCTTCATCAACCTCACCTATGATCCTCACTGCAAGTCCAGGTCCAGGAAATGGATGTTGCAATATTATCTCATCTGAAAGCCCAATTTCTTTGCCAAGCAGCCTTACTTCATCTTTAAAGAGATAGCGTAAAGGTTCTACTAGTTTCAGATTCATTTTTTCTGGCAACCCACCAACATTGTGATGAGATTTAATTGTACTAGTGTTTCCTGAAGCGTGCCCTGATTCAACTACATCAGAGTAAATGGTGCCTTGCATTAAAAAATCCACATCACCTATTTTTTTTGCCTCTTCTTCAAATACTTCGATAAAAGTATTGCCGATAATTTTTCGCTTTTCTTCCGGATCAGTTATTCCCCTTAACCTACTTAAAAACAAGTTTGATTTATCAACGTAATTTATTGGAATTTCTTTTAACATAGCAGTGGTCTGGCTCTTACGCAATAACCCAGTATCGATAAAAATACAGTTTAATTGTTTTCCTATAGCTTTGTGTGTAAGAACTGCTGCAACACTTGAATCAACTCCCCCACTTACTGCAGCAATTACTTTTTTCTCCCCTACTAAGTTTTGAATTTTTTCCTTCTGTTTTTCAATGAATGACTTCATTGTCCAATCTCTCTCACAATTTGCAATATCTAAGAAATTAGAGAGAAGTTTACTACCATTTGTCGTAGGCTTAACTTCAGGATGGAACTGAGTACAGTAAATCTTCCGCTGTTCGTTGGCAATTATTGCGATTGTTTGATTTATTATACCTGAGGCAATAGCAGTAAATCCTTGCGGTATAGTTTCGACACTGTCTGCATGGTTCATTAGCACATCGATTTCGGAATTAACGTCCCAAGTATCCTTTATAATTGGGGATTCTTTTAGTATCTTGATTTTAGTTTTGCCAAATTCCTGATTGAATTCTTTTCTTACCTTTGCCCCGAAATAATGACAAATGAGTTGCTGTCCATAACATATTCCAAGTATAGGAGTGTTTATTGTTTCGTTAAGTTTTATAATTTTATGTGCTACTTCACTTACTTCAGAGCAATTGTCATTTACAGATTGCGGTCCTCCAGAAAAAATAAATCCATTGAATTTTGATACTGTTTTGAAATCGATATTGCTTGGAAATATTTCACAGTAAACGCCCATTTCCCTGATTTGTCTTGCAATAAGCTGTGTAAACTGTGAACCAAAATCAATAACGGCAATTGCTGACAATGTGCTCCTCCATATTATTTAAAGCAATATTTGATAATAAAGAAAACAATAAAGTAAGTAAACTAAGACCTGTTTAAAAACTTTAATAAATGACTAAAGTAACTTAAATTTACTGCAAAAGCTTTATGATTAAGCTGTCTTAATTATCATTCCGATACTCTCTTCTTATCATAATAGCAACCCCAACATCTTTCCTTAAGTTGATGCCATTGCCTGAACGGATACGTTTAATATATATATAAATTCCTATCTTTTGTATCTAATAAACCAAGTGTTGGTACGATTGTTGCTTTCAGGAAGATGACGGTTTCTACTGTCTTAGCCAGTTTTTTTGACTTTTGATGCAATAAGTTTTGGTTATCTTTTCTATGCTCTATAAGCCCACCAATTACCATAACTTCGCCGCTCTTAATTTTTAACGTAGAGTGCATTTCTCTGGTTTCAATAATTGGAATGTCACTATTTAATTTCATTTTATTCTGTTGTGCGACATATTCTATATTTGGGTCTTTAGTGTAATCGTTAATTCTTGATAAGGTTGGGTGTATATCCATGAATATTTCATTAGTATCAATGTTAATGCTTGGGTGGATTATTAACACCACACCTATTGGAGTGCTATTCATCTTGGTAATTAATGCATGATTAGAATTTTTGGTATTTTTCTGTATATCGGAAGTAAAATAGATATGGTTTTTAGTAAATGAAATCATTGCTTGCTGATTATTTATAGCATGTACTCTAGGGCTTGAAATTACGGTTGAAGTGCCAAATTTGCCTAAATTTTTTACTAAATCTCCTAAATCACTAACACTAGAGTTAATTGCTAGGTCAATAATAGAGTTACCTTGATTTGTTATAGATTTGGTTTCATTATGCAAATCATTTAAGTTGATACCAGAAAGGTATTTATCGTCTAATAAAACTTCAACTATTTTGGCCTCGATCATTACTTGAGAAGACGCCAATTTCTTAACTTTATTAATATATTCTTCAACAGCTTTGTGAATATCTTTTCTAGCATTTAGAATAATGACACCAGCTTCTCTGTTGGATGAAAGAAACTCACCATCATCTACTCCGTTAACATCCATTATTGCATTTAAGCCTTTTTCTAATGAATTCCATAAATCACTACTATATTGAGATTTCATATAGTTTCTATCACCATCACTGTCGGTAATATTGTTACCAATGATAAAACTCCTTTGCGCAGAGTGTTGAATATTGATGAAGTCTACGTAATAATTTTGTGCATATGGCAAATCTTGTTCAATTCTAATTACACCATTATTCATTGAGTAACGCAATTTGGCGCTGTTGGCTATATTCTGAATTACTTCGTTTACGTTCTTATCTTTTAGTTTTAAAGTAATATTACCTGATATTTTGGGGTCTATGTCTAAGTTAATGTCAGAAAGTTTTCCTATCTCAATCAGTAAATCCTTTACTGGTACTTTTTCATCAACATTAATCGAAAGAAACTGATTACTGGTTGTAAGATCGGGAAACTCTACCGGTAAAGGTATCATTTCTGGTATTGCTGGTTCGTTATTCTTCAAAGGAGTATTATATTGTTGCAACGAATAATCGTGCTTATAATTGTCTATATTAACAGAATGTTGCTTATTAGGTAGATGTGTACAAGAAATAATGAAAAGGAGTATTAAACATTTTAAAATAGCCATGAGGGCAGCATACAAATCTATACTAATAGTTTTCTATAAAAATGTTAAAAATGTATTTAATTGTATCCGTTCAGGGGAGTGGTTTAAGAAATGATAGATAGGAGATTATGAAAAGGGTTTAGCCGCATGGAAGTGGGATGAAAAGAAGCACTGGTTTCACATGCGTCTGAACAGACACCATTTTACAGCATTTTAAATTTGTCCTGTGCAATGTTTGTACAGTTGCGATAAAAATTACTTGACAAATTTTGACAGCTTTGTTATTTTGATAGTGAAGATATTCTAGAGCTCGAAATCTATCTTCGTCTGCAGACTTTTCAACTTCATTAATTTATAATCTCTAGTTAAAGTATATTGTACTTATGTATAGATAACTTCTATCATAGCTATATACATTTTTCTGAGTTTTTTTGTATTACTTAGGAGGGTCATCATGTTTAAAATCATGGATTACGCATATCATTGACATAAATGCCTTAAAAGGACAGATGGTACCTACGTCCTCTTTATATAGATTATGTATTTGTTCAGATACGACTAAATTGTGTCTAGTGTAGAAAAAATTAGACAAATTCAGCGTTATATAGAACCAAATTCAACGGAAGTAGAATTATCCTCATTTCCATAATAGTAAGGATTTGCCTCTTGCGTATTATTAACAGCAGTTTTTAATAGTACTTCCTTATCACTATTCCATGCAACTTTCTCCATAATTGGAATATAATCCTTACACTTTTGATTATCTCCACAATCCTTGATTTTACCATCATCATTTAGATAACGCTTCAATGCATCATAGTATACTTTAGTGTTATTACCCTCTTTATCTACCATTTGTCCTAAGGTATTAACAAGTATCAATGGTGCAACTTGTTTTGCTTTTACAACACTTGTTTCACTGGACTCTCTAAAGAGATTAGGGCATGATCCTCTAGAAAAAAAGCTCTTGTTGAATTCTGGATTACTACGGTAAACGTTCGGGTAACAGAAACTCTTAATCTCTTCTTCTCGACACGCTAACTCTATTTGATCATCCACACATTTTTCACATTCTATATTACCAAGCCAGGATATTGAATTAAGATCCTCTGTAAAGGCAAATTTAAAATTTACTGCACCATAATTACCATTTGCTCCCTCTTCTATATATTTTGCAATCTTAGGATTACTGTACATCTCAGGATATAATTCCTTTAGTAAATCAGATGCACTAAAACCTTGACAACCTATCTTATTATCAACTTTATAAAAATGAGAATACGGCCCACAATTTTCATACTTGGAACAATCTGAGGTTACTTTTCGAGATGTAATTTCTCCATTTTCATTTTCTCCTTCATCGTTAACAGGTTCGCCCGTACCACTTCCTTTTTTACATTCTTCAGCTATTTTTTTATACCACTCAGTCTCTGCTTTTGCTCGCTTAACCTCCTCTTCACATTTCGTAAGCTTCTTTTCTACTAGTTCAAAATCCTCTTTTACTACGGAACTATTTGTAAATTCCTTCTCAGTCGTAGTTTCACCCTCAGTGATCTCATCTATATCCTCTTCACCATAAAAAAGTTTGTTGTTATATAAATAACTATTATTAATTTGGTTACTATAGGTGTTTTTTGACATCGGTACCTCCTCTACAGTCAAAATTGAAATTGTATTAAAATAAAAAAACTACAAATTTAATGTGAGTAAAAGAAACCACATTTCAAGAAACTTCATGGTAACTTAGGAGCTATTATAAGCTAAAGTAATTAAAAATTTAATAACTTGCATTATAAATATAGCATATCTATCAATAAAAATTTTCTTTCAATTTCTAACGTATCTTTGCTAATTTTGCATACAGTTCACCTTAGAGAGTCATGATTCTTCTACTTTCATGTGATTAATCACTATAATCTTGAAGTGTGGTTTGTACGTAATTAGTTCTGGAACTTGCTAATGGATGATTGCTCTACATTTTAATCTCTGTCGCTGTTCACAACATTACACTCTGGAACTGCATACCTAATATCGCATACTGATTTCTCTCTTTATCTTCTGCAAATTAATTAAATGAAGGGCATTAAGTATCCACACTACTAAAAAGAATGTTGCACAAAATATAAACATTGCAATGAGTGGCAGCAGTAAAGAACCTTCTATTGCTACTCCACCTTTTCTAAAAATACTTGCTGGCTGATGAAGAGTAGACCATAAATTCACAGAAAATTTTACTATGGGAATATTTATAGCACTAAAAATGGCAAATACTGCTGATGATTTCTCTGCTCTTGCTTGATTATCAAAAGCGCTCCACAATGAAAGATAACCAACATACAGAAAAAACAAAATCAGCATTGAAGTAAGCCTTGCATCCCATACCCACCAAGTACCCCATGTTCCTTTTCCCCAGATGCTACCTGTGATTAAACATATTGCCGAAAAGACTGTCCCTGCAGGAGCAGCAGCATGTGCCAAAACACTAGCAACGCTATTGTTCCACACCAATGAAATGAAACTGAGTGATGCAATGAGTCCGTATATTCCAAGAGCAAGCCATGCAGAAGGCACATGAAGATACATAATTCGTACGATTTCTCCTTGTTTATAATCTCCTGGGGAGAAGAATAATGCCAAGAACATTCCAATTAAAAAACATGCGAAACAAATAACCCCAAGCCAAGGTAGAGCTTTTTTAGTAAAAGAAGTGAAATTTGTAGGCTTTAATAAAAACATTCGTTTTGAGAATAATTGTGTTAAGAATTTATCAATTAGTTTGAGTTTTATCAACAAGATAGTTTTTCTATATTTACGTAGTATAATAAATTAGCACAATTTCAGTACCAGATTGCTTGCTATTATTTTTAGTATAACGTTGATGATCCTTAAAAAGCTTAACCTACACTTAGTGTCAGATTCAAGTGGTGAAACTGTTATATCAGTTGCAAAATCAGCTCTGAAACACTTTCGTTCTGTAGAAACGATCGAATATGTTTGGTCTTTCGTAAAAGGAGAAGAGCAGATTGACAAAATTTTAGAGGAAATTAATAGAAAAAGTGATGAGCATAATTTTGTTATATGCACTATTACTAATGATGAGCTAAGAAAATATCTAAAAAATAATTGTATAAAGCTAAAAATTCCCTACAGAGCGATATTATCACACATTATTAGGGAAATCTCATCCTATCTTGAAATTGAAAAAGACGAAAAACTTGACTTACATGCTGAGATAAATAACGAATATTTTCAGCGCATTGAGGCAATAAACTATACCATTAATCATGATGATGGACAAAATATTCAAGATATTGATAAAGCCGATATAATTTTGGTTGGAGTTTCACGCACATCAAAATCTCCCACCAGTATGTATTTAGCTTACCGAGGCTATAAAGTTGCAAATGTTCCTTTTGTTAGCGAGATACCCTTTTACGTCGACTTAGCAAAATTAAAAAATAAACTGACTATAGGAGTAACAATAGACGTAAGAAGGCTAATAGAAATACGCAAAAATAGACTGACTTCAATTAATAATGAAGGTAATAATATATATGCTGACCCTAGAAAAGTAGAAAAGGAAATTAAAGAAGCAGAGGAGTTCTTTAAGCAAAATAACTGGCCAATTATTGATGTCACGCAAAGGTCAATCGAAGAAGTATCAGCAACAATTATACAGTATTTTAATAAAATGTGAAAAATTTATCAATTGACTAACTCTCTGTCAGTGATCATAATGTAAGGTAATTCTATTCTTACTGTAGATATGAAAGTTAAAGGGTCACTAAAATCTCATCGTAACAGAGATAAAAATTGTAAAGTTGTGAAAAGGGGTGGTAAGGTTTATATTATAAATAAGGTAAAGCCAAGATGTAAAGCGCGTCAAGGTTCTTAGCTTTTTGTTTTCCTTTTTATGTCATATGTTTTTCATATGGAAGCATGGTTAGAAAGAAACAAAAATTGTTGTATTTAACCATAGCACTGCCCATTTCTTCTCTTACATTATATTTTGGTATTAACATGATTACAGGCAGACGTGGCTTGTTAACATTAATTAACTTAAAAAAAAGAAATTAATTACGTGCGTCAACAAGTCCATGAATTTTAGTTCCACCCTAAGCCCTCTTGAGCTTGAGAATTTTTTCTATATATAGGCTCAGCATGAATGACATCTGATCATCAATTATGCAAATCTGGATCTTGTTGTGCATACTTAAGTCATTTTGCCAAAATTCCCTTTTTGCATCACCTTTTAAACCTCTTGTGTATACTTCTGTAATTGTGGTAAATTTTTGATCATTGGCAGCCACTTCTCCACACTGCTTCCATACATATTCTCAACTTCTTCTCGCTTTTACTGTGTATTCCTTTTGTGCTCTTTAAAACGGTACCTTCTATATATATATTTATTGTCATTAGGCTAAGTTACTGCTTTTTTTCCATTTTTATACTTCCTGCCCTTGATTAATTTGACCTGCTAACATTTTGTTTACAGGGCCTGCTATTAACTCTGCACAATTTATTCTTATGGTAAAAACTTCTTCTTCACTCTTATTTTTCCTTAACTTGACGCATATGGTTTGTTAAATACTCCCGTCTGTCAAGGAATTTCTACTCATGAAGGTTATGGCTTGGAAGATTACTGAAATTTTGAAAAATGTAGTCTACTTCTATATTCAAATATATCAAGCAGTAATTCAAAATTAGCTATTGTACCTTTTGCACTATTATATGCAAGGTTGAGCAATTCTCTGTCCTCATATAAATCAGCAAATTTAAACTCCATGCACCCTGATTGTTTTGTGCCTAGAATATCTCCGCTACCCCTCAGCATCATATCCTTTTCAGCAATATAAAATCCATCTTGTGACTCACACATAATCTTTAACTTTGAATACGAACTTTTACTGAGATTGTCATATAACAGTACACAAAAAGACGGTTTATTTCCTCGTCCTACTCTACCTCTTAACTGATGTAATTGCGATAACCCGAACTGCTCTGCATTCTCTATAATCATAATAGTTGCATCTGGTACATCTATACCAACTTCTATCACAGTGGTTGCAACAAGCAGAGAAAACTCATTCCTCTTGAAGGAAAACATCACTTGATCTTTCTGCTCTTGAGTTAGTTTTCCGTGTATTATTCCAACTCTATCAAAAAATGTCTTTTGTAGTTCCTGAAAGCGCATTTCTGCTGCGGCAATATTGAGTTCTTCGTTTTCTTCTATATATGGACAAATCCAATATGCTTTTTCGCCTCTATTTATAGCATCTTTCAGTCTTTGAATAATATCTGATACTTTTTTAACGTTCATAATAACGGTTTTTATTGGCAATCTAGATTTTGGTTTTTCTCTTAAAATAGAACATTCAACATCACCATACATAGCTTGCTGCAAGGTTCTTGGAATGGGAGTTGCAGTAACAAAAAGTATATCGGTATTTTCTCCTTTTCCTACCAACCGATTCCTCTGTATCACTCCAAATCGCTGTTGTTCGTCTATGACTGCGAGTCCTAAATTTTTAAATGTAACGTTGGCTTGAAATAATGCATGAGTACCAATTACTATATTTAGAATACCATTTGCAAGTTCGTTCATGATAGTCTTTCTTTCCTTGCGCGCAGTTTTACCAGTAAGCAGAGCAACTTTTATATCAGTACAAGATAGAGCTTCTTCGATCCAATTATAATGTTGCTCAGCCAAGATAGTAGTTGGTGCCATTAGAGCTGCTTGCATGTTATTTTCTACCACATTCAGCATCGCAAAGAGTGCAACTACAGTTTTGCCACTCCCAACGTCACCTTGCAGCAGACTTACCATGCGGTATCTGGATTTTTGTCTTTCTGAGATTTCATCTATCGCTCGAATTTGATCATTTGTTAATTGGAACGGTAATTCATTTAAGACCTGCTCTTTGTATTTACTCAATATTATAAATTCTTTTCCCTCTTTTTTTACATGATTTTCCCTTGCAAGCTTTAGTGCCAACTGGTACGCAAATAGCTCATCATAAGCAAGTCTTTCTCTGCAAACTTCTGCTTCTGCGAGTGAGCTCGGTCTGTGCAATCTTATGATGCTTTCTTTCCAATTCAGCCATTTCTTTTGCTTGATTAATGTTTCATCTATCCACTCTGGCAAATCAGGCAAATCTTTTAGATTAGAACTTATTATGTTTCTAATGCTCTTGTTAGTAATACCGCGACATAATTGGTAAACTGGCTCTATGCAGGCTATTTCTTTAAATAGATTGATATCAGACAACATGTAATCTGGGTGAGTAATTTGCCAATGTTCGGCAAACTTTTCAAGTTTACCACTAATTACTATATCTGTTCCAACTGGAAATAATTTATACAAATATTTAACTGAGTAATTAAAAAAAACTATAAATAAATACTGACTTTCACTTTCAACGATTATTTTATATGGCCTACCTCTAACAGTGGGGCGCTGGTGCTCATACACTTTTGCCACAAAAGTTGTAAATTCTCCCACTTGAGCATCAGGTAGTGATTTACTTCTATCCACATAGCTGAGCGGCCTATAAAACAGCAAGTTCATTACTCTTTCTCCACCGCAAAGTTTAGGCAATATTGCGGAATAAAACCTTGGTATATTCTCAATTTTACTATTTAGAAAAGTCAGCACACTTGACTGCTCATCAACATTCATACTGTATAAAACCGTTTATTCATAATAGAGCCTTACTAAAATCCTGTCACCCTATTATGACTGTCTATGTTAAGTATATTATTGACATATTAACTATTTTTATGTATTATTATACTATCAGCAATTCATATCAAAGTATTAACAATGAACAACTCTATACAGGAAAAAAAGGGAAATCCAGTAGTTACGCTAAAGGCTCAAGCGGAAAAGTTTGATTTTAGCAGGTTAAGGGCTGATAAAACCAATGAGTCAGCAAACACTGGTGAGCAGATGTATGAAGATTTTCGAAGAATGAGATTTGTTATTAACAGCAAAAATCTAGACGAAAGTTTAATTGGTGCATTGATAGACGGAGCTAAGCAATACAATTTTGATGAAGTTTGGGATAGGTATTATAAAAATCAAGGGATACCTGGCAATAAAAAAACCGACCAATATTAAAGAGGAGTTTGAAAAGTTTTATAATCTAGGTAAAGGGTACGCTCATCTATTACCAAAAGAAGGAGATGAAAATAAAAGTTATCGTGCGTTTGGAAAAGAAGTTTTCAAGGCAATGTTCAAATATGCTGAAGCTCAAGTTCCAAGCGATTCTATCTTAAAGGAACTAGTTACTAACTGTAACCAAGCTGCTTATGTAGGTGCATTATATAATGAGGATAGTCCTCTTTTTCATGTAACTAAAATACATGAATTAACTTTCAGCTCCAGTCATACAACATATATTAATTGCAGTAATTCAGAACGTGTAGAAGTCACAGTTAAAGAGCTAATCTCTGCCACCATACTTGTAAAGCCAAATGAAGAATTATGTAAATTGAACAGCTCACTAGAATTCGCACTTGAATCTCAAGATGGGAAAGATGATGTGATATATAAAGATGGCAAATTGTCACTTACTGTGCCCCGAAAATTGAGAGACTACAAAATTGATGGCAGAAGTTTATTTGATACCATTAAAGAATATTTCTACAAATTCTGCGAGAAGTTAGGATTCAAGTTTGAAGTAGAAATAGAACACAATTTTGAAGAAGAAGATTCTTTATATGAAGGTTAGGAGTATAACTTTGAGGGAGCACGTCTTGTGTTTCAAGAACAACCTCAAAACTATATAGAAGATCCAGATGTGGATCCTCTTAATAAAAAACGTGAAACTTCACCTTGATAATAATTAAAATATCTCAAGTTCTGTTAGCTTATTTGCATAGTCAGTTGTACTAGACGCAACTTAATCTGACAGAAAAACTAATATCACTCTCTATAAACAAAATATACTTAGCCAAGATAGAATAAAGACAAAATTTGAAGAAAAGCTAGGAAAAGAGAGAATTGAAGAGATACTCCAAGCTAAGCCTGAAAAAGATATAATGTGTGCAATACTTTATTCTAAACCTGAAAAGTCGTATTTTTTTGAGCAAAACATTGCTCAGCTTGCTTTTATCCGTGAATTAAGAGATATGGCTCAATCATATGATGTTAACTTTATTGAAAATGGTGGTGAGTATCTCGCCCAGGGAGAAAAGATCGATAATCAAAGGGTTGGCCACAATGATGTTTCTTGGTGTAAAGATCTTTATATTTAAAAAGAAGAAAGTGAGATTGATGGTATTTTTGCACTAGTTATACATTTATCCACCAAAAAATAGTCATTTTGCTTGGATATTTGATATAATTTAGATCTATTAAAGCAAAAGCATGAATGAAGTGATAACGTTTGGTTGTCGTCTAAACTTTTACGAGAGCGAGTTAATCAAAGAAGCATTAAAAAAAGCAAAGAGAGAAAATGTTGTTGTAGTGCATAGCTGTGCAGTGACAAACGAAGCAGAACGCCAAGTGAAGCAAAAAATACGTAAGATCTATAAAAACGACCCAAGTAAAGAAATTATCGTAGTTGGCTGCGCTGTTCAATTAGATCCTAAATCATATAGTGATATTCCTGGTGTAAGTAAAGTGCTAGGTAATCAAGACAAGCTAAGAGCTGAAAATTATCTACTAAATAATGATGAAATCTTAGTCAGTGATAACCAAGTAGAACCTATTCTCATTAATGGATTTGAAGATAAATCAAGGGCATTTATTGAAATTCAAAATGGTTGTAATCATAGTTGTACATTTTGCTCAATTACTGAGGCAAGAGGAAATAATCGATCTGTGCCAGTAAACAATATTATAGGGCAAATTAAGATTTTTATAGAAAATGGGTATCAAGAAGTGGTGTTTACAGGTGTTGATATTACTGACTTTGGTACAGATTTGTTTGGTAAGCAATCACTCAGTTCAATGATTAGAAGAGTTTTAAAGGATATACCACAGTTAAAGAGACTAAGACTTTCCTCTATTGATGTTGCTGAAGTTGATGATGAACTAATGGATTTAATAGCTAATGAGTCAAGACTTATGCCTCACTTACACTTGAGTCTACAGTCTGGTAATAATTTAATACTAAAGAGAATGAAACGTCGTCACAACAGAGAACAAGTGATAGAATTTTGTCATAAAATGAAGAGCTTAAGACCTAATATAGCATTTGGCGCTGATATTATTGCTGGATTTCCAACAGAAACTGATGAAATGTTTCAGGATACAGTTGATTTACTGAAAAAAATAAATGTAGTTTATCTACATGCTTTTCCATATTCAGAGCGGAAAAACACACCTGCTGCACGGATGCCACAAATACCAGAGAATGTACGTAAAGAACGAGTAAAGCATCTAAGAGAAATAAATAAAGAAATGATGAGCAGTTTTTATCAATCTTTGCTCGGCACTGAGCAAAGCGTTTTGGTTGAGCAGAATAATATTGGTAGAACAGAAAATTTTGCATTAACAAAACTTACATCAAGAGTTCAAGCTAAAAGTATTGTGAAAGCTCATGTTAAAGGAATAGAAAATAATTGTTTAATTGGAAATATTATTTCTTAATTTTTGTACATTAAAGGAATATATGATATAGTAGTTATACTATAAGTGATAATTCATTTATGATAATTAGAGTATCTATTGCTTTATTTTTTATCTTCATTCCGTGTGTCTATTTTTTTATTACTTATATCAGTAACAATACACACATTGAGCAAGTACAACCGTTAAAATTAGAAACAGATAATAATGAAAGTGTAATACGTTCTGAAGAGGTTGCTGAAAAAGAAATACCAATAAAATATCAAGAACTTAAAAGTAGTTCACCTTCTGTTTTCCAAGTAGCTAATCAGAAAAATATGTGGCCAAGTATTGCAGATCAAGCTGAGCCTACAAAGGAAAAATCAAAAAAACTTGATTTCTATGTTAGTGCTAACGGTGGTAAGATATGCCATGATAATTCAGAAACATTTGTAAAGGGTATAAAGGCAATAGGAGAAAGGTTTATTAATTTAATCAATACAGCTAATCCTAATCTTTCTTTGCAAGAAAAAGTAGTATCATTGTTTATCAAAGCGGGATTAGTGGATGAAATTCAGAGTATAGAGAAATTTAACGGCAAAATTGATTTCCAGTGGCTTAGGAGCGTATCTTTAGGTTACTATGCTGGGGAAAATGGCCGAGTTGATTTTGAAGCTATGTATTCTACAGCCAATATTGAAGATAGTAATTCTCCTCCGGTATTTGAGAAATCAGCAAGGGTGTTTGCATTTTTATTAAACTTCTATTATAACTCCAGCATTCGAGATACACAATTTGCTCCGTATATTGGTCTTGGTATAGGGCCAACAGTTTTTAGATTAAAAAAGATTAATGGATCACTAGAAAATTCAATGCCACTGAATGTTCCTTGGTTTGCTTATCAAATAAAGCTTGGTGTTGACTACTCAATAATCCCAGAAGTTAAAACCTTTTTCGGCTATCGTTACTTTAGTATCCCAATACCTATTGCAGATGATATATCCACTCATAATATTGAAGTTGGTTTGATGTTTAATTTTTAGTAATAATATCTGTTCAAGGGCATCTGAAGCAAAAGTGGTCAGTGCTTCTTTTCTTGCCATTAGACTTCTTGGATAACTTAAGAAACAAGTAGTAGAAGCAATATTAGGGAAGGTATAAATTTTGAGCAGGTAAGTAAACTTGATGAAGAGAAGCTTCGAAGACTAAGAGGAGTAAAAAGAAAAACATTGGAAAAATAATAGAAATTTTAATAGAGGAAGAGGCCAAGAAAAAGGCAAGAGGAGGAAAACCAAATAAACAATGCATGTTTGTTAATAGCACTAGAATATTTGCGTAAATACCGTACATATTTCCATATAGCGCAAAGCTATGGAATAAGTGAAAGTATTGCTAACGGCTGAATAGAAGATGCATTGATAAAACATTCAGATTTCAGGAAGATAAAGAGCTATTAAAGTCAAATGTAGAATACGAGATTTTAGTGATATAGCTAACCGAAGTAAGATCTGCTCGAGCACTGAAAGACAAAATCAATAGCCGAATTAATATTGGGCCAAAAGGTTTGTAGAGCCTTTCTTATGGAGTGCTTGATCAGAACTTCTCAATTGGATTTAAATCTGGCGAGTATGGAGACAAGAACAAAATTTTACACTCAATATTTTCTATCAAATTTTTCGTCCTTGCAGATTTATAAAAACTCGCATTGTCGAGAACAATAGTCTGTCCAGGTTTAAATACAGGGACAAGTACATTTTCTACATAAGCATCAAAAATCTCGCTGTTGCAGTAGCCATCAATTATCCATGGTGCTTTAACTTTTCCTTCATTCAGTGCTCCAATCATGCTTACCTTCTTTCTTTTGAACCCTAGGCAAATAACCTCTTGCCTCTTTGAGACCACCCATATTCATAAAATTCATTGTCCTCTATTCCAGACTCATCTATGTATATCAAGTTTTCTTTATTTATTTCTTCTACTTTTTTTATGAACTCTTTGCGTTTCTCTTTATCTCTTTCTCGATAAAGAAAAGTTTTTTTTATATGTATAGTTTACTTTGCTAAGGTAGTTATATACTGTGCTTCTACACATATTACCAAATTCTTCAATTATCTTTTCAATTCTAATATCCTGATTTCCATTCAGAAATTTGATAAATCTATCCATATCTTTAATCTTATGGCCATATCCTTTGTGATAGCCTGAAGATGGTTTCTGTTTCTTTTTTCCTTTTCCTCCACAAATATATTGGTTTTATGCTCACTAAATTGGTAAGCATGTTACAAAGTTTTTGACGACGAAAAGACTGGATAGCTACTTGCATGACAACCATTTAGTTGTCTTTTCTCGTCTATCTTATTTTGTCACTCTGCTGAACAGATACTAAAGTACTAGCTTTTGTGGGTTGATGCACAATTCTATCAGAAGTTTTGTGACTATAATTGCAGAAAACATCGAGCATAAAGCTCCTATCGATAAAGTGACAGAAAACCCTCTAATTGCTCCGCTACCAATAATGAACATTATTCCTGCAGCAATCAGTGTAGTGAGATTTGAATCAAGAATTGTTTTTATTGCATTTTTAAACCCTTCTTCAATGGCACGAGCTGTTCTTTTTCCTGCTCTTATTTCTTCGCGGATGCGTTCAAATATTAAAACATTTGCATCCACCGACATGCCAACAGTTAGTGCAATTCCAGCAATTCCAGGGAGAGTAAGAGTTGCTTCAAGTAAGGTAAGAATGAGTAGTATAGAGATTACATTAAAAACGAGTGCAACAGACGCTAACAAGCCTAATTTGCCGTAAGTAATGATTATAGATAAACCAACGGCTATGATAGAAATTATTGCTGCAATTTCTCCTGCTTTTATTGACTCTTCTCCAAGGCTTGGACCAATGTTTTTTTCTTCAATTATTTTAAGTGGTGCAGGTAGTGCACCTGATTTTAAAAGTATTGCAAGTTCACTCGCTTGTTTTTCAGTGAAATTACCGCTAATTTCTCCCTCTCCATTTAGAATAGGTTCACGTATTGTTGGTACAGTTAAGACTGTGTTATCTAAAACAATTGCAAAAGGCTTTCCTACATTTTCTTTAGTAATTTTTGCAAATTTTTTGCTTGCTATGCTATCGAATTTGAAATGTACTGTTGGTTTACCTAAATTGCCAAATCTAACTGATGCGTTAACTAATGAATCACCGCCTATTTCAGTTTTGCGGAATATCGGGTAGGAATTACCCAAAGAATCCTTGAGCATAATCGTAGTGTCATGATCGATATCTTGCATTTTAGCTACATTGGTGTTTGCCAAATGGAAGGCCAGCTTGGCTGTTTTGCCAAGCAGAGATTTTATCTGCTGAGTGTCTTCTACTCCAGGAACTTGGACTAATATCTTATTTTGTCCTTGTTTTTGCACACTTACTTCCTTAGTACCAAGCTTATCTAAGCGTCTTTGAACATTAACTATTGACTCTGAAACTACTTCATTGATTAATGAATTCTTATAATGCGGTTTATATGAAATGAAAATTGCAGTATTTTTTCTACTCAATTCTAAATTTGGGTTTATTTTATGTATTAACGTTGAAACTTTTTTGTAATCATCAATATTATTTAAAGTTACAACCACTTGTTTATCGTTTTTTGCGCTAAATTCAATCTTTTGTGTTAACAGACCTTCTTTTATTTCATCGGTTAGCATGCTTAGTTTCTCTTTGAAGTAAAAATCTAAGTCTACGTTCAGGAGTATAGATGATCCACCTTTCAGGTCGAGCCCTAGATTTATCCTCTTTTTTGAGGTGAGAAACTTATTATCAAAGAAGTTTGGCAGTATTATATATAAAGATAACAAAGAAATTAGCAATACTGAAAGAGATTTAACTGTGAGCTTGTTTAGCATAAATTTAAACTATACTTAGGTACAGTGTAAACTGGATGGTTGCTAATCACAAGCACCTAAATGAAAAGGTCAGTGAAAGATAAAAAACAAGCCTAGAACCAATATCTCTATAATTGATTTTGTTCTTCTAGAACATCATTTATTGAAGCAGTATAAACACATGTATTAGGTTCAGAGTTGGCTCTCAGATTCTCTGTTTGTTTTGTCTAATTTTGTCAATTGCAAGGTAAGTGCATAAACCAAGTGTTAAGAAAATAACTATGCTAAGTGGTATGTGATTAGCAAGAAATTTATTATAACTTAAATCTTTCCAACCGAGAGGACTAGATCATACGCGTCAAGTTAAGAGATTGTGAGCAAATTTAGAGAGGTTAAAGTGGATACTCTAGCCCTTCTACGTTTGTCTTTTAATGAAAATAGCGACCAAGTTATAGTGAGTTTTTTAAGAAATGCTTTTAAACTATTAATTTTGGTTAATACTAAAAATAACTCTCTAACCCGCCTTTTTAGCTCAATAAATGCCTTTGTTAAGCTAAGTTCTGTATTCTTTTTCACTTCTGTGCAACCAACTATGCCGTGAAATATAAGAATTGCGCACAATTTAGCATATAGTTCACATAATACTCTGCATGGCTTTCCTTTTAGCTTATCAAGCCTGATATGGCTTTTATACAATTTAAATAATAACTCAATTTGCCACCTTACTCTGTAAATCGTTAATACTTGCTCAGCACTAATTTTATTTTCTGGAACATTAGTTATAAATATTGACCAGTTCAACAATTTTTGATTTCTTTTAGAGGATGTATATCCCTGCGATCTTGCTAATCTATTAGCTTTCCTTCTTCTGGCCATAGACTGTTCTTCAGTTAGTTTCTGACATATAATTCTTACTCTAATTTTTGCTTCTTTTCCTAACAATACCTCGTTTTCTAAAAATAACTTATCCTCTAAACATTCTAATAACTCCATTTTTTGATTTGTTTCTACATCATATATGTTGGTATCAGATTTATAACGACTTATGAAATAAGCTCCTATTTCATTGATTTGTTTAAAAGAACTTGGCACAAAATAACCGAGATCAGATATTAGCAAATCATTGCTTAATATATTACTTAAATGTTTCCTATATCCCTGGTCTGATCTTACCCCCTCCGTTAAATTAAGTTGGTCTATTATCTGATTCATGTAGTCGAAAACTAATTGTAACTTTATTCCAGACTTAGTATTGCTTTCATAGCCACTGTAGCTAGTACCATAACCTTTATACATCTCTTCCATACTGTTAGGTAGAGTAATATAGCTACTGTCCAATAATTTAACACTATTAAATTGCTGTAAGATTTTGCAATCAACTTGCAAGATATTTTTAAAGAGAATCACAGATTCATTATACATCCTTTTCATAAATTCCACTGCTTCTTCAGTAAATCTAAAATCCAAACCTTGTTTTGTTATATCTATCGAGTCCTCGTTTAGTAATTGACACATTGTTTCTACGCTACAATTATCAACTCCTATATTACCCAAGACCATGGCTTTTACGAATGATGAACCTTTTAGCTTTCTCTTTCTTTTTATAAACCTTGTTGTAATTGAGATTTTCTCTGCTTTTTCATTAAAAAATTCTTTGAGCTTTTTTGATAAGCAAGTTATTTTATTCATTGGTTCTCTCACTAAAAGTATATCTGGGAGAACTTATACCTTATTATTCTATCTCTTTCATACCTTTATTTCCTTAACTTGACGCGTATGGATTATCAAACTGTGCTGCTTTGTATTTAGACTTTGTGCTTTGCAACTCTTCACTTGTTATTTCTTCAGAGGTAAAGTGATTAATAGAATTTTCTAACTCTCTTGCAACAGCATCCAAATTCACCCCGCTTTTTGGAGTTACCCGAATCTCAATGTAACCATTACTAAAAGCTAAGCTATTATAATAAGCAAACACTTCTACTGCTACATTCTTATCTAGAACTAAATCTTTATATAGCTTACTAGACTTGCCATGCCCCAAAACATCAACTGCCAAATCAACAGGAAAAGTTTCACTTATTTGCTCAAATAAAGGAACACTATAGCGAAAGTATAAAACTGGCTCTTTTACTTCAGTGCTTTCTAAAATTACCGATATATCTGCATTATGTATTGAATCTTGGTTCGGATAATGCTTAACTAAAGGCTCAGCTTTAATTGCACCATATTTTTCCTTTGCTAATCCTGCTACTTCTTCAAATTCTACATCACCAACAACGAGCAGTATAGCATTACCTGGATGATAATAGTTATCATGAAACCTTGTTATGTCATCTTTATTGTAAGTTTTAATATCGCTCTCCCAACCAATAACAGACCTACCATAGCCATTACGATAAAATGCACTGTTCATTTCCTCCCATAGTAAAGCTTCAGGATTATTATCAAATCTCATCTTTCTTTCTTCTAATACGATATTTTTTTCTCTATCTATTTTGTCTTGAGTAACATCAAAATTGCCCATTCTATCTGCTTCAATTTCCATTGCTAGTGGTAAATCTTTTTTGAGAACTAATTCGTAGTAGCAGGTGTATTCTTTAGTGGTAAAAGCATTAAATTGGGCCCCAATGCTGCCCAAAGTGGATTATATGTCTTTAAATTTTCCTGTAGTTTCAAACATTAAGTGTTCAAAGTAGTGAGCCAAGCCTGTTTTGCCAATCATACGCGTCAAGTTAAGGAAATAAAGGTATGAAAGAGATAGAATAATAAGGTATAAGTTCTCCCAGATATACTTTTAGTGAGAGAACCAATGAATAAAATAACTTGCTTATCAAAAAAGCTCAAAGAATTTTTTAATGAAAAAGCAGAGAAAATCTCAATTACAACAAGGTTTATAAAAAGAAAGAGAAAGCTAAAAGGTTCATCATTCGTAAAAGCCATGGTCTTGGGTAATATAGGAGTTGATAATTGTAGCGTAGAAACAATGTGTCAATTACTAAACGAGGACTCGATAGATATAACAAAACAAGGTTTGGATTTTAGATTTACTGAAGAAGCAGTGGAATTTATGAAAAGGATGTATAATGAATCTGTGATTCTCTTTAAAAATATCTTGCAAGTTGATTGCAAAATCTTACAGCAATTTAATAGTGTTAAATTATTGGACAGTAGCTATATTACTCTACCTAACAGTATGGAAGAGATGTATAAAGGTTATGGTACTAGCTACAGTGGCTATGAAAGCAATACTAAGTCTGGAATAAAGTTACAATTAGTTTTCGACTACATGAATCAGATAATAGACCAACTTAATTTAACGGAGGGGGTAAGATCAGACCAGGGATATAGGAAACATTTAAGTAATATATTAAGCAATGATTTGCTAATATCTGATCTCGGTTATTTTGTGCCAAGTTCTTTTAAACAAATCAATGAAATAGGAGCTTATTTCATAAGTCGTTATAAATCTGATACCAACATATATGATGTAGAAACAAATCAAAAAATGGAGTTATTAGAATGTTTAGAGGATAAGTTATTTTTAGAAAACGAGGTATTGTTAGGAAAAGAAGCAAAAATTAGAGTAAGAATTATATGTCAGAAACTAACTGAAGAACAGTCTATGGCCAGAAGAAGGAAAGCTAATAGATTAGCAAGATCGCAGGGATATACATCCTCTAAAAGAAATCAAAAATTGTTGAACTGGTCAATATTTATAACTAATGTTCCAGAAAATAAAATTAGTGCTGAGCAAGTATTAACGATTTACAGAGTAAGGTGGCAAATTGAGTTATTATTTAAATTGTATAAAAGCCATATCAGGCTTGATAAGCTAAAAGGAAAGCCATGCAGAGTATTATGTGAACTATATGCTAAATTGTGCGCAATTCTTATATTTCACGGCATAGTTGGTTGCACAGAAGTGAAAAAGAATACAGAACTTAGCTTAACAAAGGCATTTATTGAGCTAAAAAGGCGGGTTAGAGAGTTATTTTTAGTATTAACCAAAATTAATAGTTTAAAAGCATTTCTTAAAAAACTCACTATAACTTGGTCGCTATTTTCATTAAAAGACAAACGTAGAAGGGCTAGAGTATCCACTTTAACCTCTCTAAATTTGCTCACAATCTCTTAACTTGACGCGTATGGTTCGTACAAACAGTGTTATCAGGAGCAGCACAATTAGAAAGAGAGATGATAGTAGAGAGAGTAAAAAATAAAATAGCAACATCAAAAGAACAAGGGCTATGGATGGGTGGAACTTTGCCGCTAGGGTATGATATAAAAGATAAAGAATTAATAATAAATGAGAAAGAAGCGAAAATAGTAGGGCACATATTTGAAAGATATTTGGAGCTGAAGTCAATGGCAGAACTAGCAAGGGAGTTAAATAGCCAAGGTTACAGAACAAAATCAGATATCTTTAAAAAGGCAACGGTGAGAAGAATAATAACAAATCCAATATATGTGGGAAAAATCAGACATTATGAGAAAGAGTATGAGGGAAAGCATGAAGCAATAATAGAAGAGGAAAAGTGGCAAAAAGCACAAGAATTGATAAAGAACCAGCCATATAGAAAAGCAAAATATGAGGAAGCGCTATTAAAGGGAATAATTAAGTGCAAGAGCTGTGATGTAAATATGACGCTGACATACTCAAAAAAAGAAAATAAAAGGTACCGATATTATGTGTGCAATAACCATTTAAGGGGGAAGGATTGTGGATCAGTGAACCGAACAATAGTTGCTGGAGAAGTGGAAAAAGAAGTGATGAAGAAAGCTGAACACCTATATGAAAAATGGGGAGAAAAAGCGGAAGAGTGGAAAAATTTAAGTTTTGGAAAGCAAAAAGAAGTAGTGAAAAAGTTAATAAAGGGAGTAATGGTAAAAAGGGATGGAATAGAGGTGCACTCTGAATCAGAGGAAAAATTTATACCAATAAAAAAGAAAGGAAACAAATGCACGGTAGTAGAACCAGAAGGAAAAACAAATAATGCGCTACTCAAAGCAGTGGTAAGAGCCTACCTGTGGAAACGGCAACTAGAGGAAGGAAAATACGCAAATATAAAAGAGCTGAGTGCCAAAATTAATATAGGTACAAGACGTATACAGCAAATTTTGAGGTTGAACTATTTAGCACCAAAGATTAAAGAAGACATAGTAAATGGGAGACAGCCAAGAGATTTGAAATTAGTTGATTTGAGAGAAATACCGATGCTGTGGAGTGAGCAATTGGAGAAATTTTATGGATTAGCAATGTAACGTTTATAAAAGTAACAATATGAAAAAACATCGAAAAAAGTATGTGCCAGAAAATTAAAAAAGGTTATTACAAAAGGAGCTACTGCAAAGGGCCACACAAAAAGATGCTGAAATTGATATAGAAAAGTAAGTCAATGTTACAGAATCAATTATGCGAAAAATATCAATATAAATAATGAAGATTTTAGCATACTGGATGCAACAATGGTAGAAAATGATCCAAAATCTATAAATTATAGTAGTTTATATTTAAATAATAATCTTTAACCTTTATGGCAAATTAATCTACCTAGCCCTAGAATCATAAGTTCTTCTTAACTCTTCACGTCCTGTCCATTTGTTGTTAGACTCGCTTATTACTTCAGGACGCATTAATCCACCAGATCTAGCAAAAACACCTTGATCTATAGCTTCAATAACCGATAAACCTCCCAATAAGCAATTTTGCCCTATTTCTTCATGACTTGCTATTTCTTCAAATAGATCTTCATCGCTCACTTCTACTCTTATCAATTTTTTATTGTTCTCATCAGGATATAATCTAACTTCTAATTCTCCTAAACTAGTATAAAAAGTTAATACTATACCGCTGCCTTCTGTAAGGTCTGTGTAATTCCTTTTGCCATCTTCAGTTTTAATTTCTACTTCACTATTGCCGATCTTTACTATATTTCTTCCACACTTTACATCTCCATGGGTTAGTCCTAAATCCCTTGTTCCATCTGTAATCTGCGCAACATCTATTATACTGTCTTCTGAATATTCTAAGTAAAAAGTAGCGTTATCCATTTTTGCACAATTTAACTTGCCGTTGGTCGCATTTTTTGCGATTTTCAGAAATTTATGAGTACGATCAACACACTGTTCATGAGCTTTTATCATATTAGCTTTGTGCTCTTTAAACTCCAGTTCTATTTCATCAATAACGTTTAAACTATTCCAGTTACTTAACCTTGCTCCTTTTGATATTAATGTACATACTATATTGCTAGCAACTTCATGGTTTTTTTCTAGTTGGTCAATTCTTTCTAGTATGTAATCTGTGAAACACTGACCTCCATCTTTAGTAAGATTCAATCCCACTCCAGACATGATAGCCTTATCGACAACTTTCTGTAATTCAGCTATGTTTGCAGCTTTTGGTATTTCACTTACAAACTGATTTAGTTGCCGTAGTTGATCTGTTAAACAAATGTCCAATAAACATTGATGTGGTACATAAGTTTCCTCTGTCTCTTGCTCAGTTACCATTAATTGTGATTGAGTTGCCGAGAGTAAATTTATCACTTCAGTATACATATAATCTTTAAGTATTTCTAAATTATTTTCTTCATCCCTAATACTCAAAATCATCTTTAAATCTTCATTGTTTTTATTTTTATCTAAGAACTTTTTCAGGTCCTCAACACCTTGAACGTTATATTTGGAAGAACCATTCTCAAGTTTAGATGTACCTTCAATTAGCTTGTTTAATTCTTCATACAATTTCTTTTGCTCTAAATTAAAGAAGCACTCTGCAACATCCAAAGTACCTTTATCAATTGCAATTTGTAGAGGAGTTTTTCCATTATTGTCCTTTATATTCAAATCAGCTCCATAGCTTACAAGAGAATCCACATATTTCTTTTCAACAGGATAAGTAGCAGCATAGTAATGTAGAGGTGTTTTTCCCTTATAATCTTGTATATTTGGTTCAGCTCCTGCTTTTAAGAGACAATCCACTAAAGTACAACTATCAAATGAATTTAGGATTGTTGGAAGTATATGTAACAATGTTAACTCTGACGCCCCTACTTTAAGATCGAGAACAGTTTTTAGATCTGGATTACTCTTAGTTTTCTGTAAAAATTGTTGGAGTGTTGAAGTATCACGACTATTGATAATATGAAATAACTTTTGAATTAACTTCTCCTGATTCTTTGTTAATTCTGATCTATGCGCTTTAATAACCCATTCTTTTTCTAATAAGCTCCAATTACTTGTATTATCCATTAAGTTCATATTAATCCAAAATAAACTTTGTTTAATGAGTTCGTAGTAGTCATCTTTACTACTTGTTGGTAATTGAGTTATTTCTAATTCCTGGTCATCTGTGCTTGGCCATCTTTGCCCAGTGCTTGGTTTCCATTTCGGTTCCTGCTCATTTGTTTGATCACTTTGCCGATTGGTAAGTTTTATAATATGTTCTACAAATTCTTTAGTCTCAACCATAGCTACCCCCTAATTCTAAATATAGGATGTATTATGTATAATATATAATATTGGTCAAGCTAATTTCAACGTAATATTTTTACTGCTCATATTTTTGTTAAGTTTTTATGGTGAGTACTACTACTAGGTTAAAAGTTGTTTATGACTCCAAGTTTTAGCCAGTTTTACTATAGATCAACAAATTTGAGAAGCACTAGCGATATTTAATATATAGGAATATGATGCTTTAAAGGAGTGCAAAAACTGCTGAAGCTTATACAGTAACCTGCGGAGCCACTTCAGCAGAATAAACAAACACATGCCAGTATTAGTAGAGAATTATTTATAAGTCAACTAACTTTTTAAAAAATATTTTAGTGAAGATACCATGCTAGCTAGTGTTATAAAGAATTGAATTATTGACTCTTCCTAAGATTGCAAAAAAGGTCGTATATTTGTGAGAACAAGCCGCGTAAAAATAAGGTTATAAAAATAGAAGATTTAAATTATTTCAATAAGCTTAGGCAAAACAGTTCGTATGTAGATATGGATGAAATGGGCTAATGTAGCTAGTTTTAGCGTATAGTTAAATTGTTATATTAAAAAGTTCGTATGGTACATATGGTAGACCACGCGATTCCAAGAAAAAATCTTCTCACGCTAGCTGATTTTTGTTGCTGGAAATGGTTGCATCATTTAAATTTATTAATGTTATACACTACCAAATTAATAACTGCTCATTTCAGAACCTCCTTCAACTTTACCCAACTCGACACATATACTTTTTGAAACATTGCTGCAAGTAGAAAAAAACAGGTTACCCACCTTAACTTCTTCAAAATTGCTCACATCTCTACTTGATGCATAAGGTTTTTATTACACTCCTTTCATCTACCGATTAGCTCTACCTACCGCCTTTACCTTTGCTAAGGTCAGAAACACGACTAGCTTCAGGACCTTCTAAACTAGACTGTAGCAGGTCACCAAAATTACTGGGATCACTAACACCAAGCGATATAGGTGCTTCTACTAATCCATACCCTCCTCCTACTCTGTGATATCCTAATTCTAGATAAGTACGTAGTAATGGATCAATTTGTTCTCTATTTTGAATGTATGCTTGCAATTGCACATCTTGAAATCCCGGATCATTCCTGAATAATTGTGAAATGCCCACTCTTATGTTCTGAAAGTAATTTCTATCTCTTTTTGGGTGACCTCTTTCAAGAAAATCGCGTATTATATTTATGATATTCTGCACTTTCCCAACAGGATTTTCGTTTAGAACTCGATTAATACTATTAGCATTTTCTAATGCCCATAAACCACAATTCCAGCCATCTGTTTGCTGACTAACAGAAACATTATTAATCCTGATATTATTTCCTAAGTTATTTTGAATGATATCAGTAATATCACCTGGAACAGCAGTAGCAGTTGAATCAGCATAGTATCCAACATAGTTCCCATTTTGACGTTCAATCACTAGTGTAACCCAATGAGCATTATTTAAAGTAATGATTAAGGTTAAACGCTGTTGTTCTTCATTTTCCCTAAATTGATTTAATACTCCAACAATGGGCTCGTTACCGTCATTCCCCTCCAAATTAGCTACTTCAAAAGTGTGATTACCTTTAGTACAAAACTGATATAGCAATCTTGCAGCACGGGCTATATCAATTTGTTGAAGCCAGTAATCATAATAGCCAGCACTTGTTGCAAATTCCAGTGTAAGCAGATCATTTACTTCTATCTGTTGGTTATCAAGAATCCCTCTTATTTGTGTTAATATGTCTTGCACAGTTTGAGTAGTAGGTATAGTTTTATGCTCTAATGAAGACCTTCTCTCTATCACTTTCTCATTAGGTAGCCCTTTCACCTCTACCAACTTAATTAAGGATTTTCTATCGAAACTACTTGGTAGATATTTTACTATCATTTCACCTATTTCTAGAGGTAAATTTTTCACTACAAAAAGATTGAAGATTGCTTCCAAAGCTCGATTGAATAGGTGTAAATTCTCCTTTCCTATTTCATATTGACTTTCCATTATCTTGGAATACGTAGGAAATTTACTTTTATATTCACCTTTCTCCAATACTGTTACTATATCTTTATTAAGCATCAAAGATGCTAATTTATCACCTTTGCTTGTCAAAAGATCGTAAAATGTAACATTACCATTAATTATTTCTTTTTTTATCCCTTCTATTTCATTCACACATCTATCAATATATTCTGACGCTTCTATTTCAAGATCGGGATTATGTTGCACGATATCTCGTGGCTTTCTTACATTGCAACCCTTTAACTTAACTTCATGTTCCATTAAAAGCTTTGCTATATCTTGAAACTCATAACCTACAGCCCAATCTAAAGGATAGTCAACATCCTTAATTTCAGCTCCTTGTTCTATTAGGGTATTTACTGCCTGTATATTATTACTTTTAACAGCCCAATGTAAGACAGTATGTCCACTTCTACTCACCCTATTAACATCAGCCCCTCGTTCTATTAGAGCATTTACTACCTGTATATTGTTCTCCCTGATAGCCCAATGTAAAGCAGTATGTCCACGTCTACCCACCCTATTAACATCAGCCCCTCGTTCTATTAGAGCATTTACTACCTGTATATTGTTCTCCCTGATAGCCCAATGTAAAGCAGTATGTCCACGTCTACCCACCCTATTAACATCAGCCCCTCGTTTTATTAGAGTATCTACTACCTCAAAATTGCCTCTTTCAACAGCAAAATGTAAAGGAGTAAATCCATACCTATCTGCTTTATTAACATCAGCCCCCCGTTCTGTTAGGGCATTTACTACCTGTATATTGTTGCTTTTAATAGCCAAATGCAAAACAGTATGCCCATGTCTATCCACCTTATTAATATTGGCACTTCCTTTTATTAGAGCATTGATCAGCTCAACATTACCTACTTGAACAGCTAAGTGCAAAGGAGTATACCCATCCCTATTTATCCGATTAACATTAGCACCTCGTTTTATTAGAGTATCTACCATCTGTATATTGTTGCTTCTAACAGCAAAATGTAAAGGAGTAAATCCATACCTATTTGCTTTATTAACATCAACCCCCCGTTCTATTAGGGCATTTACTACCTGTATATTGTTGCTTTTAATAGCCAAATGCAAAACAGTATGCCCATGTCTATCCACCTTATTAATATTGGCACTTCCTTTTATTAGAGCATTGATCAGCTCAACATTACCTACTTGAACAGCTAAGTGCAAAGGAGTATACCCATCCCTATTTATCCGATTAACATTAGCACCTCGTTTTATTAGAGTATCTACCATCTGTATATTGTTGCTTCTAACAGCTAAATGTAAAGGAGTGTATCTATCTCTGCTTACTTCATCAACATCAGCCCCTTGTTCTATTAGACTATTTACTAACCCTATATCGTTCTTCCTTAGAACAGCTAAATGTAAAGGTGTGTATCTATCATCATCACCCACTTGATGTGATATTAGAGCATTCACTGCATCGAAATTGCCTCTCTCAATAGCAAAATGTAAAGGAGTAAATCCATACTCATTTGCTTTATTAACATCAACCCCTCGTTCTATTAGACTATTTACTAACTCCATATCGTTTCTTAGAACAGCTAAATGTAAAGGTGTACATATATCATCACCCACTTCATGTGCTATTAGAGCATTTATTATCTCAGCATTACCTAATTGAACAGCTAAGTTTAAAGGAGTACGTTCATATTTATCTGCTTTATTAATATCAGCACCTCTTCCTACTAAAGCATTTACCATCTCAAGATTACCTAGTTGAACAGCTAAGTATAAAGGAGTACGTTCATATCTATCTGCTTTATTAACATCAGCACCTCTTCCTACTAAAGCATTCACTGCCTCGAAATTGCCTTCCTCAATAGCTAAATGTAAAGGAGTACGTCCATATCCATCCGTTTGATTAATATCAGCACCTTCTTCTAATAAACAATTCACTGCCTCGAAATTGCCTTTCTCAATAGCTAAATGTAAAGGAGTGCTTCCGTAAGCATATCTGTCACTACTTCCGAAAACAGATTCGTCACTATTCATTTGATTAACGCCAGCCCCTCTTTCTATCAGAGCTCTTATCACCTCTGCATTGCTTACTTGAGCAGCAAAATGCAAAGGAGTAAATCCATACTTACCTACTTCATTAACATTAGCACTTCTTGCTAATAAAGCATTTACTACATCAACATCACCTACTTGTACAGCAAAATGTAAAGGAGTAAATCCATCATTATTCATTTGATTAATCTTGGCACCTTGTTCTATTAGAGCATTTATCATCTCAACATTACCTGCTCGAGCAGCTAAATGTAAAGGTATATATCTGCCCCTACTCTCTTGACAAACATTAGCCCCTTGTTTTATTAGACTATTTACTAACTCCATATCGTTCCTTAGAACAGCTAAATGTAAAGGTGTACATATATCATCACCCACTTCATGTGCTACTAGAGCATTTATTATCTCAGCATTACCTATTTGAGCAGCAAAATTTAAAGGAGTAGATCCATACTTATCTGCTTTATTAACATCAGCACCTCTTCCTACTAAAGCATTTATTATCTCAAGATTACCTGATTGAACAGCTAAGTGTAAAGGAGTATGTCCATATCTATCTACTTTATTAACATTAGCACTTCTTGCTAATAAAGCATTTACTACATTAACATCACCTACTTGTACAGCTAAGTGTAAAGGAGCACGTTCATATTTATCTGCTTTATTAATATCAGCACCTCTTCCTACTAAAGCATTTACTACATTAACATCACCTACTTGTACAGCTAAGTGTAAAGGAGCACGTTCATATTTATCTGCTTTATTAATATCAGCACCTCTTCCTACTAAAGCATTTATTATCTCAAGATTACCTGATTGAACAGCTAAGTGTAAAGGAGTATGTCCATATCTATCTACTTTATTAACATTAGCACTTCTTGCTAATAAAGCATTTACTACATTAACATCACCTACTTGTACAGCTAAGTGTAAAGGAGCACGTTCATATTTATCTGCTTTATTAATATCAGCACCTCTTCCTACTAAAGCATTTATTATCTCAAGATTACCTGATTGAACAGCTAAGTGTAAAGGAGTATGTCCATATCTATCTACTTTATTAACATTAGCACTTCTTGCTAATAAAGCATTTACTACATTAACATCACCTACTTGTACAGCTAAGTGTAAAGGAGCACGTTCATATTTATCTGCTTTATTAATATCAGCACCTCTTCCTACTAAAGCATTTATTATCTCAAGATTACCTGATTGAACAGCTAAGTGTAAAGGAGTATGTCCATATCTATCTACTTTATTAACATTAGCACTTCTTGCTAATAAAGCATTTACTACATTAACATCACCTACTTGTACAGCTAAGTGTAAAGGAGCACGTTCATATTTATCTGCTTTATTAATATCAGCACCTCTTCCTACTAAAGCATTTATTATCTCAAGATTACCTGATTGAACAGCTAAGTGTAAAGGAGTATATCCATATTTATCTGCTTTATTAACATCAGCCCCTCTTTCTATCAGAGCTCTTATCACCTCTGCATTGCTTACTTGAGTAGCAAGATGCAAAGGAGTAAATCCATACTTACCTACTTCATTAACATTAGCACTTCTTGCTAATAAAGCATTTACTACATCAACATCACCTACTTGTACAGCAAAATGTAAAGGAGTAAATCTATCATTATTCATTTGATTAATCTTGGCACCTTGTTCTATTAGAGCATTTATCATCTCAACATTACCTGCTCGAGCAGCTAAATGTAAAGGTATATATCTGCCCCTACTCTCTTGACAAACATTAGCCCCTTGTTTTATTAGACTATTTACTAACTCCATATCGTTCCTTAGAACAGCTAAATGTAAAGGTGTACATATATCATCACCCACTTCATGTGCTACTAGAGCATTTATTATCTCAGCATTACCTATTTGAGCAGCAAAATTTAAAGGAGTAGATCCATACTTATCTGCTTTATTAACATCAGCACCTCTTCCTACTAAAGCATTTATTATCTCAAGATTACCTGATTGAACAGCTAAGTGTAAAGGAGTACGTTCATATCTATCTGCTTTATCAACATCAGCACCTCTTCCTACTAAAGCATTTACTATCTCAAGATTACCTGATTGAACAGCTAAGTGTAAAGGAGTATATCCATATCTATCTGCTTTATTAATACCATACCATAGCAAAATAGCTAAGGATGAAAGAAAAGGAATGTGTCTATCTTCCATTTTGCCTCGTTAAATACCTTACTATAACACTTAAAGTAAAATTTGCAACCAATATAAGTTGTTTAAAAATGTCTTACTTGGAAATATCTGTTACACTTGTTTTGGCTGCGTTAACTTTCCTTAGAACCTGTTAAGAATCTTGGAAATATGAGTTAAAATAGGCATAGATTTAAGAAAGAGGTATATATCTATGCAAAAAAGTTATCCAAGTGATATAAGTTGTGTGATTCATAGAGGTTATTACAGCAAAAATGTAAGATAAAATAAAAACTTTGACTTGTGATAGTTTAAATACCTTATTACAATAATATGAATAAATTCATCAACAAGAGGCAATCAGTAAATGGATACCAAAGTTAAGTTGCGTTTGAATTGGATAGAATTATACAAAAAATTAGGTCATGCAGGCAAAGTGTGTCAACACTATAACATTTCACGCTTTACCTTACGAAAATGGTACAAACGTTATGAAAAGCTAGGTGCACAGGGATTGTCAAACCTTAGTAGCAGGCCTAAAACTTTACCCTTACAAAAAATCAACGAGTCAAATGAGCAGCTCATTCTTCATCTGAGAAAAGCTAGAAAATTAGGAGCAAGACGTATTCAAGCTGGTGCGGCCCGAAGGTCATAAATGTCGTGATGGTTAAATTCCATCTCCCATAGCATCTGGGTAAAATCATGATCCACACCTTAAGAAAGTGGCAAATTCTCATGGTGTAAGCATGGATCAAAAGGGAGTAATATCAAACCTTATGATAAATCCTCTCGAGAAGAGTTAGATATGGCTACGAAAAGAAACTTATGTTTGAACTGTCGTTAATTCGAATATGCGAAATAAGGTTGAATACGCATATACCAAAAGGTATGAAGAAACGGGTAATTAGGATCGGCTTTTCCTGATTAAGATGCTTCCAATCTTCCGGCAGATAGTAAGAGCCTAAGTTTAACGAGAAACGATTTTATGGAACGGAGTAACTACATAGAAGCTCTTATTATTCTTTATTTTCAAAAGGATAACTAAGAAGGTAGCCAGCCGAATGCTCCTATGTAGAGGGATTGTCTAAGAAGCTAATGCCTAAGGTAATGTTTAGGATATGCAAACGTAGACACTGTAGTTTGGAAGGTAAAGTTGTGAATAGTAGTGAATATGTTATGAGCCAACAAAATGTTAGGTATGAATGGAATGAAATTCCTTGGCGCAAGCTGGAGAAATCTTCATTTAAGCTACAAAAACGAATTTACCGAGCTTCACAATGTAATGATATCAAAAAGATGCATAATCTTCAGAGATTGTTACTCAGATCAACAAGTGCAAGAACGCTCGCTGTTAGAAAGGTAACTCAGGATAACAGAGGAAAAAAGACTGCAGGTATAGATGGAAAAGCGAATCTTAATCAAAAAGAAAGGTTACAATTAGTATATTCTTTGGATATAAGAGAAAAAGCAAAACCATCGAGACGAGTTTGGATTCCAAAACCTGGTAAGCCATCGGAGTATCGCCCGCTTGGTATTCCTACAATATCAGATCGAGCAAAACAAACACTTGTAAAAATGGTGATAGAACCGGAGTGGGAAGCAAAATTTGAGCCAAACACATATGGTTTTAGGTCTGGTAGGTCGTGTCATGATGCCATTGAAGCTATATTCATAGCACTAAAACAGAAAACAGCATTTTTACTGGATGCAGATATTTCAGGGTGCTTTGATAACATCAACCATAATGCATTACAAAAAAAGCTTAACACCACACCAACATTAACTAAAGTTATAAAAAGGTGGCTAAAAGCAGGAGTTATGGAAGGTAAAGCGTTTAGACCCACAAAGAGTGGTACAGTACAAGGCGGAACTATTTCACCTTTGTTAGCAAGTATAGCTCTACATGGGTTAGAATATTACCTAAAAATGGCATTGAGAAAGGAACTATTTGATTATCAAAAGAAAAAATATGGTAAAGCTTCACATAAACATGCTGGTCAATCACTAAGTGTGATTACTTATGCAGATGATTGTGTGATTCTCCATGAAAATGAGGAAATTGTTTTTAAGGCAAAAAATCTAACGGAAAGATGGTTAAATACCATTGGATTAGAGTTAAAGCCATCAAAGACAAAAATATCTCATACGTTAAAAACTTATGGAGGACAAATACCAGGTTTTGATTTTCTTGGGTTCACAATACGACAATACTTAACAAAACAAAGTAAGAAAGGTTATAAATTATTAATTAAACCAAGTCGCCTCTCTATAAAACAACATGCTAAAATCATTAAGCAAAAACTTAAAGAAATGCGTGCAGCACCTCAAGAAGCAGTAATTAAAAACCTTAATCCAGTTATTAGAGGATGGAGTCAGTATTACTCTTCGGTAGTGTCACATAAAGTATTTAGTTCTTTAGATCATGATATGCATGGAAAGCTTTGGAAATGGGCAGTCTTTAGACACTGTAACAAAGGGAAGCATTGGATTAAGAGAAAATACTTTCGAAAGAAAGATAACGATAATTGGAGATTTATGACGAATAACAATTTACTGCTTGTTAGGCACGTAGATCATGCCATAAGAAGGCATATCAAAGTGAAAGGATCTAGATCTTTATATGACGGAGATTGGTTATATTGGGCAAATCGCTTAAGTAAAGTTCCAGGAAAATCACCACGAGTAATAAAATTAATGAAGTTGCAACAAGGTAAATGTGATCAATGTCAACTTTGGTTCAAAAATGATGATATCCTAGAGATACACCATAAAGACCGGAATAGACGTAATAATATGAGCAAAAATTTATCCTTGTTGCATGGGCATTGTCACGACGAATTACATGGGAGTATGCATGAAAAGCGCCAAATTAGAGAGAAGCCGGATGATGGGAAACTATCAAGTCCGGTTTTGAAGTCGAGTGGGGAGAGGTGACTTTCCTCACTTAGATAACAATTGAAGCGTTTACATGATATCTCTTTTGCATTGGCTACTATACACAAAGTTTTGAAGAAACACGATGTAAGTCTTTTACGTATTAAACGCCACTATCGCAAGCAGATTAAGCGTTATAACTGCAAAGTGCCAGGAGAGCGTGTACAAATGGATGTTTGCAAAATATCCTCGGGGCTTTATCAATATACTGCTATAGATGATTGTACGCGTTATAAAGTTATCGCATTATACTCAAGGCGTACTTCAAAAAATACTCTGGATTTCTTAAAACAATTAAGGGAAAGGGCTCCATTTCATTGTCAAAGGATTCAAACCGATAGAGGACAAGAATTTTTTGCTTACGAAGTGCAAGAGTGTCTAAAAGAATGGAAAATAAAATTCCGTCCAATTAAGCCGTTTTCACCACATTTAAATGGTAAAGTAGAAAGAGCGCAGCGTACAGATTTAGATGAATTTTATAGTAGCGTTAACATTAAGGATCATGAACTGCAAGTCAAGCTTAGGGATTGGGAAGAATATTATAATAAACAACGTCCTCATAGCTCTCTTCAGGGAAAGACTCCTTGGGAAAAATATAAAGAACTGGAAAAAACAATTCCTTGTCTAAGTGAAATACAAAAAAATTATATTTCATCAAAAGAAACGTTTGTCATGCAAAATTACAAACATGACCAAGAGTTAAAGTCACTTCAAAAATACAAAACCTCTTAACAGGTATTTCAAGTTCAGACTTGATCTGACAAATTAGTTGCAATAACCTCTATGAATCACACACCCCCCCCTACTATAATATATCAGAGTGAGTTGGTGCTTCCCATTCTACGTTATTATGGTCAATTATTGCTGCTTTTAATCCTTCAACTTCTCCCCTAGGTGATCAAGTTCTTCTGCCCATGTTCTATAGTTTTTATTATTATCAATAAATCCATCCTGTTGAATTAACTCATTCAAATGAGATAAACCTTTGGCCAAGCGTTGGTTTGTATCAAGAGACTCTTTTCGAAGTTGTACTATGTTTTTCATAAGTGAGACATTCAAATTAGAAACAAACTTCTCATTTAAATCGTAGATTAACTTATCCATAACTTGATAGACGTAATGAATTGTTGCAATTTTATCTTCAATGTCCTCAAAGTTTGTGGGCTTAACTTTAACTTCTATATTGTCTATTTCTTCAAAGTTGAAATCGCTCATTTGGTTTATTGCTTCAAAGTTATTTTCGCTTTCTTGTTTACTGTTGTTACTCATATTAGCTCCATAAAATTTTAAAATCAACCCAGTTATATTGAAATGGTATGTACAGCCTGCTAGCAAGCTGTTACTTTTTTACACCTTACAACATGTCATGATAGGGTGGTGCCTCCTCAGGTAACATATTATTTACTTGAGCTGTTAAATCTGCTAGATCTTTTTGTAATCCTTTACTTTTGTTGCCTATAATATCTTGCAAACTTGCAACTTTATCTTGCTCTTCTTTTAACATACTATTCAACCTATTAATAAGTTGTTCATTAATATTATTAGCTAATTCATCAAATACTTTTTTAACAGTATCACCACTAACCGCTTTCTTAAAGTCCTGTATATCCTTACCACTACCTGTCTTAAGTTTAATAAGACCAAGAGCGCTTATAAGTTGTTCTTCATTATTAGCACTTTGTAAAAGGTTTTGCGAGTTCTCACTCATATAAATTACCTCCATAAATTATTAAAGTTTAAATTATTTTTTAGTTTCACATGCACACTGTTGATTTATCAATATCCAAGTTCACAATAAATGATCTGTTACTGCAAACTCAGCATTAACATCTTGAAGAACGTAAGTTGATGGATGTGCATCATTCCAATTTGCTTCACTCTCCTCAGGAAGCATTCGTTCAACCTTACTCATAAGGTCTTTCATTTTTTCATTTTGCTCATTAAATTTCTCCTTCAATGCATCAATAATAGCACTAGACTGATCTTTACTGCCAAGATCACCAATCACAGATATGACTTTCTCATGAGGCAGTTTGTGAATAATATCTTTAAGATCTTTTACATCTACGTTATCCAAAAGTTCTTTAAACTGCTCATGAGACATACTATGAGCAAAAGCTTTAAGTTTTTTTCTGGGTTGTTAGCTAAAGACTTAACAACCATCTGAATCTTATCAGAATCATCAGTTAACTCTCGAGCTACTATTGCAAGTTTCTCATGGTCTAGCTTATTAATTAAATTATGTAATTTATCTCCTTCTAACATTTTTACTAGAGTTGAAAGTCGATCTTTTAATGCTTCATGTAGAAGAGTGTTGAAAGCTTTCTCATCTGCATCTTTTATTAATTCTACAAACTGATCATTGCTCATTGTATTAATAACTTCCTGAAACTGATCCATTTTCAAGTGAGGGAAAATTTCTTTTACTTGATCTAGGTTAAAGTCTTTTACTAAGTTTGCAACCTGATCCTTATTTAATAAGGGGACTATTATTCCTAACTTTTTTGAATCCAATGTGTGAGTAAGGGCTTGTAATTGATGATTGGTTAGATGATCCACTAAAGCTAGGAATTGGTTGTCTGTTAAGTTCTCTGCTAAAGCCTGCAACTGGTTTGAGCTCAACTTAGGAACGATTTTTTGTAGTTGCCCATCTGTTAAATTCTGTGCAAGAACCTGCAGTTGCTTGTTACTAAGAGAATTGGCAAAAGTCTTTAATTGATTTTCTGTAAGATCTTTGATGAAAGTTCTAGCAAACTCATCTGATAGTATTATCTCCTTGTGAGATGATATAATATAATTTATTTCCATTTGTTTCTGAGATAATATTGCCCGTTCTAGTGTTTCAGAATGCTGTGAATCAATAGCATTTCCCTGCTCATCTGAAAATAACATTTGTGGCTGTGATCATCCAACTCTTCCCATGTTAGATATTGATATTCTACTGGTCTCAAAAAAAGGATCGGGACTGAGTATTCAGGATCATTATGAAGAACGAAGTTTGCTTGCATTAATTTACCATCATAATATACAAAAGAGTAGCAATTGTCCAATGAATTATCACTTATTTGAACAAGATCTTTTCCGTTATCAATCAGGCATATAAGTGACATTGTATGCGATATTGTACACGTTGTTACCTTCAATATTGGTTTTATAGTATCTTCACTATCTAATGGTTGAAGTTCAACTCTAGAAATCTTTTCAGTCCTTCTAGTAATATTTTTTAACTCTATACTATAAGTTTCAATCTTGTCAAATTCACTCCCAGGCACCATTTTAAAAACATGTTTTTTCCACTCATAGGTATTACCAAACCAATTTAATTATAGCTATTCTAACATTTATTGATTAATTTATTACTAAGTTGGCATGCATTAGAATTATAATAACAAACATCACTTGTGTTAGGAAAAGTTATAAGAAGAAGTAGGGATTTTTGGGAAAATAGATTAAAATAAGCTGTTTTGATAGGATTTATAGTATCCTAGGGATAATATAGATTGGTGGAGGCAAGCGGGATCGAACCGCTGACCTTCTGCGTGCAAAACAGATGCTCTACCAGCTGAGCTATGCCCCCAATTCTTGCTTAAAGCATAAATCACTCACGCTGAAATGCAAGAAATATTTATCTGTTATGCTATTACTCAATAGTGCGCAAACTCTGCAGTTATGTAAAATTCTCCATCTTTTTAGAGTTGTATCTCAGCTTTGCCAAATAAATCTGTTAATTAACAAGAAATTTTCCTTCAAAAATTTTCAATTAAATTATCACTAACGCAGTATATTATATAATTTATTTAACCACGCATGAAAATTTTAGTTTGATTAAAACAGATAAAAACTATATTACTGTTTAGTATATCTGAAAAATAAAATGATCCCGTAGCTCAGCCGGTAGAGCAACTGACTTTTAATCAGTGGGTCACGCGTTCGAATCGCGTCGGGATCACTTAGAATCTTAAAAGCATGCTAAAAGAACAGGACAAAATATTCACAAACTTAAATGGTAAAGAAACACCACTACTTGAGGGTGCAAAAAAACGTGGTAGTTGGCAAAAAACAAAGGAATTACTGGATTTAGGATCAGAAAAAATCATTGAGGAAGTAAAGAAATCTGGCTTGAGAGGTCGAGGGGGTGCAGGATTTTCTACTGGCCTTAAGTGGAGCTTTATGCCTAAAAATACTTCAAAAGCGTATTTAGTAGTCAATGCAGATGAGTCAGAACCTGGTACGTGTAAAGATAGAGATATATTACGATATGAGCCACATAAGTTACTTGAGGGAATTCTTCTAGCTGGCAGAGCGATCAGCGCATCAGTTGCATATATTTATATCAGGGGTGAATTTTATAATGAATATTTAGTTCTAAAAAAGGCACTTGAGGAAGCCTATAAAGAAAATTTAATTGGAAAAAATGCCTGCAAATCAGGTTATGATCTTGATGTATTCATTCACAGAGGTGCAGGAGCTTATATATGTGGAGAAGAAACAGGTCAACTTGAATCAATTGAAGGAAAAAAAGGCTTTCCTCGCATGAAACCTCCATTCCCTGCGGGTGTTGGACTTTTTGGCTACCCAACCACAATAAACAACGTTGAAACTATAGCCATGGTTCCAGATATTCTAAATCGCGGAGGAGAGTGGTTTGCATCTCTGGGTAAACCAAATAATACTGGCACTAAGGTCTTTTGCATTTCAGGGCATGTAAATAATCCATGTAATGTTGAAGAAGAGCTCGGAATTTCACTGCGTGAATTAATTGAAAAATACGCAGGTGGAGTGAGAGGAGGTTGGGATAATTTACTTGCTGTAATACCTGGTGGGTCTTCAGTCCCATTAATTCCAAAATCTATATGTGATACTATTGAAATGGATTTTGATTCATTAAGGGCTGCACAATCAGGGCTTGGTACTGCTGCTGTAATAGTGATGGATAAATCAACTGACATAATAGCTGCAATAGAAAGATTATCACATTTCTATATGCATGAGTCCTGCGGACAATGTACACCATGCCGTGAAGGCACTGGATGGATGTGGAGAATTATGAGAAGAATGGTAGCAGGAAATATTAAACCTGGTGAAGTAGATAAGCTACTTGACCTTACAACTCAAATAGAAGGGCATACAATTTGTGCACTTGGCGATGCTGCAGCTTGGCCAGTTCAAGGATTAATCAGACATTTTCGTCATATAATTGAAGAGAGGATAGTAACTTAACTTATACTTTTAAATGATTTTACTACTTAGCAGCTAAAGTTAAAGAATATTGATTTCCTTCCCTTTTAGGTGCTAATTCTACTTTTGCAATATCTTCAGCGTCTCTAATTAGCCGTTCTAATTTTTCCAGCCCAACTTCAGTGTTTATAAGCTCTCTCCCTCTAAATCTCATTGTGACTTTAATTCTATGTCCATGCACAAGAAAATCCCTTGCTTGACGCAATTTTGTTTCGTAGTCGTGATCACCAATATTAGGACCCAGTTTAATTTCTTTTATAGTTAATGTTTTTTGTTTCTTTTTTGCTTCACTTGCCTTCTTTTTTATATCATACTTTTGTTTGCTATAGTCCAGAATCTTACATACTGGAGGAGTTGAATCAGGTGCGATTTCTACCAAGTCTAAATTAACACTTTGTGCAACTTCCAAAGCTTGTTCTATTGGAACAATTCCGACCATTTCACCACTATGATCAACTAAGCGTACCTCCTTAGCTGTGATGAGTTCATTAATTCTGTTTTTATTGTTCTTTTTGACTTGCAAATTTTAGCTCCATTAATTCAAATTAATAATTTTTAACAGCAATTCAGTAGCATTCTCCAAAGAAAAAGACTCCTGTTTTTCCGATCCTAAATTTCTCACTGACACAGTTTTATTTGTAACTTCATTTTTGCCCATGATCCATAATATAGGTACCTTACTTGAACTATGCAAACGTATCTTATAGCTAATTTTTTCATTGGTCAAATCAGTTTTGATTCTCACACCTTGTTCTTTTAAAACGTTGCTGATTTCTGTAGCATAACCGTCAGCCTCATTTGTAATGGTCAGAATAGCAAGCTGTGTTGGAGCAAGCCAAACTGGAAATTTTCCTGCATAATTTTCTATTAAAATTCCAATAAAACGCTCAAAAGTTCCAAGAATTGCCCTATGTAACATGACAGGGTGATGCTTGTGCCCGTCTGCTCCTATATAAAAAGCTCCAAGCCGCTCCGGTAAAATAAAATCAACTTGCAACGTTCCACATTGCCAATTTCTACCTATTGCATCTTTCAAAACAAACTCTAACTTTGGACCATAAAATGCACCTTCACCAGGATTAAGTTCATAACTAAGCCCTGCTTCTTTAACTGCTTCAAGCAGTGCTCTTTCAGCTCTATCCCACACTTCATCATTACCTGATCTAGTATCTGGACGGTCTGAAAATTTCACAGAAATTTCATTGAACCCAAGTTCTGAATATACTTCTTTTAAAAGGTCACAAAACTTTACAGTTTCAGAATTCACTTGTTTTTCCATACAAAAAATATGTGCATCGTCTTGCGTAAAACCACGCACTCGCATCAGTCCATGCAATGAGCCTGAGCTTTCATTTCTATGGCATGTGCCAAACTCTGCCATACGTATCGGTAAATCACGATAGCTTCTGGTGTGAGAATTAAAAATCTGCACATGACAAGGGCAATTCATGGGTTTTATTGCTAGTTTTTTACTTTCAGATTCATCAATAATGAACATATTTTCACGAAACTTATCCCAATGTCCCGATTTTTCCCACAGCTCTTTGCTTACTAAAATAGGGGTTTTTACCTCAAAGTAGCCATTGTTCATTAACTTTTTTCTGATGTAAGACTCAAGAACATTATATAAAGTATATCCCTGTTCATGCCAAAAAATCTGCCCAACAGCTTCCTCTTGAATGTGAAATAAGTCCATATCCTTAGCAATTTTGCGGTGGTCGCGTTTTTCTGCTTCCTCCAAACGTTTAAGATAAGTATTTAATTCATCCTTATTTCTCCACGCGGTGCCATATATTCTTTGCAACATTGGGCCCTTAGAATCGCCACGCCAGTATGCACCTGCTACTTTCATAAGTTTAAACGCTTTAACTCTGCCAGTTGATGGTGAGTGCGGACCACGACATAGGTCTACAAAGTTGCCTTGTTTATAAACAGTTAGGTTTTCGTTTTCTGGTATTGATGAGACAATATCAACCTTGTATCTTTCACCTATATCACTAAAGAAATCAATTGCCTGCTTACGAGTCCAAACTTCTCGGACGAATCTGTGGTTACTTTTTATAATTTCCTTCATTTTTTTTTCTATTGCAGTAAGATCGTCCGTGGTAAAGGCACGATCTGTAGCAAAATCATAGTAGAAACCATCTTGAATTGTTGGCCCGATAGTAATCTGAGTATTAGGAAAGAGCTCTTTTACTGCCTGTGCCATTATATGAGCAGCATCATGCCTTACTATATCTAAACCCGCTTCGTCACTCAGTTGTATTACCTCTATCTCTGTATCAGATTCAATTTCACGTGAGAGATCATACAACTCACCATTTACCTTAAAGGCAATTGCTTCTCTCAAAGCATCCGGTTGTAATATATCAAAGCCAGTGACTCTACCACTGTATTCTTTTACTTTTTGTTCGGCTAAAAAGGTAACTTTTATCATTCATTAGACCTTTTGTCATCCCAGTGCTTGACACTGGGATCCATGTTTCTTTCTTTTCTAGATTCCAGCGTCACGCGCTGGAATGACACCAAAAGGTGAGCTACTGATCTTTCAGTTAAATAACAGTTGTACAAGAGATCTATTACATACTTGCTGTAAGAAATTTTAATTGTTGACATACCTAGTTAATAATACGGCCTGTTCTTTTCTAACCTGAGTGCAATTGCTTCTTCCCAAACTTCACCATTACGCAATAGCTTTTCTTTATTGTACATTAGCTCCTCTCTTGTTTCAGTAGCAAATTCAAAGTTAGGACCCTCCACAATTGCATCAACTGGACATGCTTCTTGGCAAAGTCCGCAATATATGCATTTTGTCATGTCAATATCATAGCGTGTGGTGCGGCGACTACCGTCTTCTCTTTCCTCTGCTTCAATAACTATTGCTTGAGCAGGGCAGATAACTTCGCATAACTTACAAGCTATGCATCGTTCTTCACCATTTGGATACCTACGCAACGCATGCTCACCACGAAACCTTGGACTTAAAGGGCCCTTCTCTATAGGATACCTCAAAGTAACCTTTGGTTTAAACATATATTTTAATGTAATAACAAACCCTTTAATTAACTCTACAAAAGACCAGTACCAAGCTAATTTCTTGAGCATAAAATATTTAAAACTTGTGTCAGTCATTATAAATCATATTATCAGTTTTCAAAATAAATATTTTCACCTGGGTGACTTTTTAGGTATTTTGGTTTCTTAAGTATAATATTGCTAAGTAGTTCATATCAATAATGACAAACACAAATGAAACTATTTTCGCTTTATCGACCGTATTTGGTAAGTCAGGAGTTGCAGTAATCAGAATTTCAGGCAACTACGCGCTTAAAGCTTTAAATCATTTTCATATTAAGAAAGAAATTAAACCAAGATTTGCTACTTTAGTTGATCTATATGATGATTCCAGTCAATTGATAGATAATGGAATAATCATCTATTTCCCTGCTCCAAACAGTTTCACTGGCGAGGATGTTATAGAGTTACAAGTGCATGGAAGCAAGGCCGTCATAAAAATCATCTTGGAGGAATTATCAAAAATTTTCGTTATGTCCAGGCCTGGAGAATTCTCACTTAGGGCTTTTCTAAATGGTAAATTTGACTTAACGCAAATAGAAGGGATTGCAGACTTAATTGATGCTGAGACGAAAATGCAAGCTAAACAAGCGATTAAGCAGATATCAGGAGAATTGGAGAGACTATACAGCAATTGGAGGCAAAGATTAATAACGATACAATCCAAAATCGAAGCATATATAGACTTTCCAGAGGATATTTGGGCAGAAAAAAGTGAATTGGAAAAAATTAATAATGAAGTGCAATCTCTCGTGCAGTTGATACAAGAGCATTTAAATGATAATAGACGGGGCGAAAGGTTGCGTGAGGGTTTACATATTGTAATAACTGGTGAACCAAATGTCGGTAAATCAACTCTGTTTAATTTCTTAGCCAAGCGTGATATTGCTATTGTTTCTGAATATGCAGGCACAACAAGAGATATACTTGAAGCTCATATTGACATTGGTGGATACCCAATCATTCTCTCTGATACTGCTGGAATTCGTGAGAGTTCAGATCCAATAGAATCAGAAGGTATTAGTCGAGCGAAAAAAAGGTCTTTTGAAGCTGATTTAAGAATAGAACTATTTCCTTTTGAACAGCGTCATAATATCAATTGCAACGTTGTAAATAGCGATACTATTTATGTATTGAGCAAAGCTGACGATGTTATCAATAATTACAATATAAAAATTAATGGCATAGATCTTTTACCCATTTCTATTCTAAAGGGAATAGGTACAAACAAATTGATCTCTCTCATAAAAGAGAAGGCAAAGGAAAAATTTGGGCATGATAGAGACACTCCTGTGATTACTCGGCAAAGACATAGGAATCACATGCAGAAAGCACTGGAACATTTACAGCGTTTTAATATCTATAATCCAATTGAGTTGATATCTGAAGACTTGAGGCTTGCTACATTTGAACTTGGTGCAGTGATTGGAATTATTAATGTTGAGGAAATATTGGACAGTATATTTAGCAACTTTTGCGTGGGCAAGTAAAGCTTTTATAGATTGCTTAAAATCAAATATTGTGATAGAAAAGAAATGGACGGATGGCCGAGCGGTTTAAGGCACCAGTCTTGAAAACTGACGTACGTGATGAGCGTACCATGGGTTCGAATCCCATTCCGTCCGCACAGGTCAGGTAAGGAAGCAGTATTACTACTACTCCCTCCCTTAGAAACGCAGCATGCAGGTTTCCCCACACTACGCTTGAGCCCCTTATCTAAGTTCTTCTTTTGTCGAACCGGCTTGTCTTTCATAAATCCTCAGAATACATCAACTTTAGTGGTGACACTAATAGTAGAGAACCTTCTCTTGAAAAGGAGCTTGCCAACATTCTTGTTCGTTTTACTCTCTCATCAAAATACTTTTTCCATTTTAAGTCAAGGGGATTTGCATCCGCTCTGATTGTAACATGTCGTCTGATAGGTATATCAATCAGCTTAAGCAGTCTTAAATACCGTATCTCTTTTGGTTTGTTCTTGCATATGGGTGCAGCAAAAACCCATTGGCGTTGACCCATTACTTTGAAGTAACGATTCTTTATCCAACGTAATCCTTTACGAGGATGTCTTTTCTTTGCCCATTTCCATAAACTATGCCAAATTTCATTGTCGATCTTTCTAAACGCTTTTTTAGCACACACATGGTGATAGTAATTTCCCCATCCTCTCAGTAGAGAGTTGAGTGACTTAATTACTATAGCCTGAGTGTTCGCTATATTTGCTTTTATCAATGTACGTGCTTGATTAAGAAGTTTTTTAATACTTTCTTTCGAAGGTTTAATAATTAACTTCTTATTATATCTACGTACATTACAACCAAGAAAGTCAAACCCTGTTGTGATAGATGTAATCTTTGTCTTCTCTTCTGAAAGAATTAAACCTCTCTCATGAAGGAAAGATGATACTAAAGGCTTAACTTCATTTTCCAGTACTTCATGTGTGAAACCTGAAATAATAAAGTCGTCTGCGTACCTGATTACATTCACTCCACTTCTGATTTTTCCTCTTCTTTTGCTACCTAATTTACCAAAGCGACTTTCTAATAACTGTTCAAGACCATCTAAGGTAAAGTTAGCTAGTATTGGAGAAATTATACTTCCTTGCGGAGTGCCAGCAGTTGTGGGATACAGAGTTTTCGATTCTAGGAAACCAGCTTTTAACCATCTATGAAGAATTTTCTTCTCCATAGGAATATGCTTCATGAGCCATTCATGGTTAATGTTATCAAAACAACCTTTGATATCACCTTCGAGTATCCATTGTAGTTGATTACGACTTGCCAGTAATAAGTGGCAAGCCACAGTAGCGTCTGCGCAGGATCTTTTAGGTCTAAAGCCATAGGAGTGATGGTCGCTGATCGTTTCAGATACCATACGCGTCAAGTTAAGGAAATAAAGGTATGAAAGAGATAGAATAATAAGGTATAAGTTCTCCCAGATATACTTTTAGTGAGAGAACCAATGAATAAAATAACTTGCTTATCAAAAAAGCTCAAAGAATTTTTTAATGAAAAAGCAGAGAAAATCTCAATTACAACAAGGTTTATAAAAAGAAAGAGAAAGCTAAAAGGTTCATCATTCGTAAAAGCCATGGTCTTGGGTAATATAGGAGTTGATAATTGTAGCGTAGAAACAATGTGTCAATTACTAAACGAGGACTCGATAGATATAACAAAACAAGGTTTGGATTTTAGATTTACTGAAGAAGCAGTGGAATTTATGAAAAGGATGTATAATGAATCTGTGATTCTCTTTAAAAATATCTTGCAAGTTGATTGCAAAATCTTACAGCAATTTAATAGTGTTAAATTATTGGACAGTAGCTATATTACTCTACCTAACAGTATGGAAGAGATGTATAAAGGTTATGGTACTAGCTACAGTGGCTATGAAAGCAATACTAAGTCTGGAATAAAGTTACAATTAGTTTTCGACTACATGAATCAGATAATAGACCAACTTAATTTAACGGAGGGGGTAAGATCAGACCAGGGATATAGGAAACATTTAAGTAATATATTAAGCAATGATTTGCTAATATCTGATCTCGGTTATTTTGTGCCAAGTTCTTTTAAACAAATCAATGAAATAGGAGCTTATTTCATAAGTCGTTATAAATCTGATACCAACATATATGATGTAGAAACAAATCAAAAAATGGAGTTATTAGAATGTTTAGAGGATAAGTTATTTTTAGAAAACGAGGTATTGTTAGGAAAAGAAGCAAAAATTAGAGTAAGAATTATATGTCAGAAACTAACTGAAGAACAGTCTATGGCCAGAAGAAGGAAAGCTAATAGATTAGCAAGATCGCAGGGATATACATCCTCTAAAAGAAATCAAAAATTGTTGAACTGGTCAATATTTATAACTAATGTTCCAGAAAATAAAATTAGTGCTGAGCAAGTATTAACGATTTACAGAGTAAGGTGGCAAATTGAGTTATTATTTAAATTGTATAAAAGCCATATCAGGCTTGATAAGCTAAAAGGAAAGCCATGCAGAGTATTATGTGAACTATATGCTAAATTGTGCGCAATTCTTATATTTCACGGCATAGTTGGTTGCACAGAAGTGAAAAAGAATACAGAACTTAGCTTAACAAAGGCATTTATTGAGCTAAAAAGGCGGGTTAGAGAGTTATTTTTAGTATTAACCAAAATTAATAGTTTAAAAGCATTTCTTAAAAAACTCACTATAACTTGGTCGCTATTTTCATTAAAAGACAAACGTAGAAGGACTAGAGTATCCACTTTAACCTCTCTAAATTTGCTCACAATCTCTTAACTTGACGCGTATGGTTTCAGATACTGGCTCCAGGGCAAACAGATATAATGCTTGCATGGCTCTATCTTTTATCGTTGGTATTCCAAGAGGTCTTCTTTTGCCATTAGATTTACTGATATAAATCCGTTTTAGCGGAGAAGGTTTATATCCTCTTTGCTTTAACTGCTTTATTCCTTGAAATTTAGCATTGCAAGTTGACCATAGTTGACGATCTACACCCGCTGTGTTTTTTCCTTGGTTTTCAGTTACTCTCTTAACAGCCAAAGCTTTTCCGCTAAAAGAGCGTGTGAGAAGATGTTGTAAAGCTTTTACCTTACCCCATCTTCCTTCTTGGACAGCCTTAACAATACGTCTTTGTAGCCTCACAATAACTTTCTGGCATTTCTTCCATGGCAATTGCTTCCATGCTTCGGAGTTGTCGGTAGGTGCACTTACAGTTTTATCTGTAATCATCTGCTTTCCTCCCTTAAGTGGTTAACAAAGTTTCTTGTCACGAGGGACCAAATGGAAGTCTTCTCGTTTTCACGCGAATTAATGTTACAAATTCTATCCATTTCGTTACAAAATGGCATTCGCTTTCTCCATTCTCCTTTACCTGCACTTCCATCAGCATTCCTTGCGGTTTGCTTGCCATGTAGGCGAAAATACAGGCTTACCCTGTTCCTTCTATCATACAACAGTGGGTTAGGTTGCTTCTCTATACCGGTGGAGTTATTATTTGCGTACATCTAGAAATGAAAAATGTAACTTATCCACATTACCTTTTGGTCAGAGCTTATCAGCATCTTTAGCTCTTTCATCGTATCGGTACTTATAAAGCTTCACTTACGTTCACCATACCACTAAGCCTAGCCCTCCAACCACATGATGCTTGCAGTTTATGCCCCTCTCACGATTGAGCATCTTCTTTTTCAAGAAGGAGGTTCATTGTCCGCATCGCTTGGCACCAACCGGTTGCCCGATTCGCACTGATGCGTAGACTCAGATGGCAAAACATCTGGTTTAATAAGTTTTAGAATCCTTTCAGTTTCTTTCTGAATGAATTCCTCTCCTTTTAAACAATATGACCGAAGACTTTCAGGTTGCACCATCTCGCTATGATAGCTGATTTTTAGAGCTTATTTGGACTATGTGGTTCATAACGCTGGAAATCTTATCTAATCTAGCCACATCTTTTAAAAATACATCCCTTTGTAAATTGACCTTGTTAGCAAAGAAAGCTAATATCTATAAATAGATCACCATCTGAATATGGAAACCGATATCGTAATAATAGGTGCAGGGCCTGTTGGAATATTCACTGCTTTTCAAGCGGGAATGCTTGATATGAGATGTCATGTAATAGATGTTTTGGATCAAGCAGGAGGACAATGCATAGCTCTTTACTCAGAAAAGCCAATATATGATATACCTGGTTATCCTGTAATTACTGCCCAAAAATTAATTGAGCGACTAATGGAGCAAGCTTCACCGTTTGAGCCTGTTTACCATTTAAGTCAAAAAGTGGAAAAGATTTCAAATAACGAAGGTGAAAACTTTACTATCATAACGAACATAGGTACAGAGGTAAAATGCAAAGCCGTTATCATTGCTGCAGGTAACGGAATGTTTGAACCTAACCGTCCACCCTTAAGTGGTATATTAGAATATGAAAATAAATCTGTATTTTATAATGTAAATAAAATTTCTGATTTTCAGGACAAAACTATAGTCATTGCAGGGGGGGGGGATTCTGCGGCTGATTGGACTGTAGAACTTTCTAAAGTTGCAAAGAAAATTTATGTGATACATAGGAGAAAGGAATTTCGCTGCACTCCTGAAACTAGAAATAAATTAGAATCACTTGAAAATAATGGAAAGATAGAACTGGTAGTGCCATATCAATTACACGAACTAGCAGGAGGTAATGGGCAATTGAGCGCAGTGATAGTAAAAAACATTGCCTCTAAGGAAGAAAAAGAAATATCCGCTGATTTTTTGCTGCCATTTTTTGGATTGTCAATGAATCTTGGGCCAATAAACAGTTGGGGTATAGAGTTAGAACATAGCCGCATAACTGTCGACCCAGCTACACTTAGAACCAGTAGAGATAGAATATATGCAATCGGAGATATAGCTACTTATCCAGGCAAACTAAAATTGATACTAAATGGCTTTGCTGAGAGCGCCATGGCTTGTTATCACATATACAAAGTAATTCACAATTCTCCAGTTAATTTTCAATATTCAACTTCAAAGGGAATTCATGGAAATTAAAGAGTCAGGAGATCCATGAACCTACATGGAGTTATCTCAAGCATAAGGGAATACAAACGAAAAAGATTACTTTACAAATTTCCCCAACTCCCTTATCATGACAACAAGAGTATTCATCCTTGTTTTTGGGCTCAACGACAAAATTCAGTAAAAAACTCAGATATTTATTGGCAAATTACATAAAATTATAGCGGCTGCATGTTTTTTAAATTTTTTCTACTTCAGCCAAAACACGCTTGTTAGCACATTATCAATTTACATTATTAAAACTCGTTACACGGGGATTCTTTTGCCTTTTTTTTATTTGGTAAATTTCTTAATACTTGTAACTAAAGCTTCAGGCCAGCACTTGATGCTGGAATCCAGAAATCTTTTGAGCACAAAAGTTATGCTAGGTTTTTGTTGGTAAGAAACCAGTGTCAGCTACTCGGATGACACCAAAGGGGCACTTGGATAGAGGCTACTTGAATAAAACCATCATAAGGTGAAACTAGATTCCAGTGTCAAGCACTGGAATGACAAGGAAAGGGCTACTTGGATGACAAGAAAAAGGACGCTGATATGACACCAAAGAGGCTGACACCACCATAAAGTAAATTCCACTAACACTATAGGAGACTAACATGAATTTTTTAAAATTTATCGAACTATGCTTTCAAACGGTAATGCCGGGGTGTGAGTATAACAATTATCAGTATATAAAAGTTATAGCAGATAGGCTTGAAGCAGCAGGTACTGGCACAGTGAAGCGAATAATATTCAATATGCCTCCGCGCTCAATGAAATCTATGTGCGTGAGTGTTGCGTGGCCCGCATGGATACTAGAAAATCAGCCAACCGCAAGAATAATAGTTGCAAGCTATTCTCAGCGGCTTAGCGAAAAGCATTCGCTTGACACCAGGTGCGTAATGCAGTCTAGTTGGTATAGAGCGCTATTTCCAGAGATAGAACTATGTCAAGACCAGAACACTAAATATAAATTTCAAACAGTGCAGAGAGGATGTAGGATTGCAACATCTGTTGGTGGAACACTGACTGGTGAAGGTGGAGATTTTATCGTCGTAGATGATCCACTGAGCTCCTCTCAAGCCTTGAGTGAAACGTTTAGAAAACGTGCTACAAATTGGTTTGATCAGACTTTAGTAACTAGGCTCAATGACAGGAAAAAAGGAGTTATCGTTGTTGTAATGCACAGACTACATCAGGAAGATTTAACTGGTCATCTTCTCTCCAAGCCGAAAAATATATGGCATCATGTTTGTTTGCCAATGATTTCTGAAAATAAGGAAATTATCTATTCAATCAAAAGATCAATTCTCCCTTCTCCTGTTCCTATTATTCAAGTAACTACAAATGAGTGCAAAAGCTCAACAGGCGCTACATCTTCAAGGATTTTATACTTAAAAAAGGAAGTTCAGCTGCTATATCCCCTAGATGTAGGAGAAATTGAAATGATAAAGGCTGAACTTGGGAGTTACGCTTTTGCTGCTCAATATCAACAAAATCCTCTGCCACTTTCAAGTGGTATAATTAAGCAAGAATGGTTGAAACGCTATAGAAATTTTCCTGACAATCTCTCACATATAACTCAGAGCTGGGACACTGCTGTTTCAACAAACGATTCTAGCGGCTTTAGTGTCTGCACCACTTGGACAAAGGTGAATAATAAGTTTTATTTACTCGATGTGTACCGTGCAAAGCTTGAGTATCCAAAACTTAAAGAACAAGTTCTATCACTAGCTGCAAGATGGAAGCCACACGCAATTTTAATCGAAGCAAAAACAAGCGGTCAGCAATTGATTCAAGAGCTCAAGGCAATACCTATTATCGGGACAGTGCCACACGGTGGCAAACTTGCTCGATTCCACCAGATTGTTCCGATAATAGAATCTGGCAAGGTTTTTCTGCCACACCAAGCAGATGGCTCAGCGATTTTGAGTATGAGATTTTAATGTTTCCAGAAATCCGCCACGACGATCAAGTAGATAGCGCTGTGCAATACCTTCAGTGGATGAGAGATAGTAGCTTCAGGGTTGCAGCTATACGAACATTGTGATCCAAGAGGTAATAATTTGCTACCCACAATTTCGATTATAAGCTCATTTAAAATAAATATTGATTTCTTATTTTAATTATTTAAAAATTAAAATAAATTATTTAAGATTAGGGTAAAAATTATGACAATAAATTATCAGCAGTGGCGGGAAATATTAAGTACGGTTAATAGTGATAATAAATTAGATAAAAGGAACGTAATTGAAAAAGTAAAAGAAGAGCTAAAGGCAAGCAATGAAGAGGTATTTAAACAGTGGGAAGAGAGTAATTTTTATGTAAATTATAAATTTGAAGTTGGAGATAATGAATTCACATTATTACATTTAACTGCTAAGTTAGGCTATACGAGCTTGACAAAGGCTTTAATAGTAACAAAAGGGATAGATGTTAATATAAAAGATAAAAATAAAAAGACACCTTTACATTTAGCTGCTGAAAATGGTTATAAAGAGGTAGTAGATGCTCTGTTGGAAAAAGATGAAATCAGGATTAATGAACAAGAAGATAAGGAGGGATGGACACATTTACATTTAGCTCTTATGAATGGCCATGCAGACGTGGTAGAATCTCTCGTAAGAAACGGTGCGAATATTAATATAAAAGATGACTATGGAGTGACACCTTTATCTTTGGCTATTCGAAGAGATTATGTATTTACTCCGCCAAAAAAACGTGAAGGCTCCTATGTTAATGTGAAAAATCATGCTAGAACTGCTTCTAGGAATTTAGCTAAAGAGGAAAAACAACTTACATCAGCAATTGCGAAAGGTTTTTTTGCCGGTAGTACAACTGCATTATCAGGTGTTTTAATAGCGAAAGCACTTTCTGCAACTGGAATAGTTACAGTGAGTCAAAACCCTCTACACCAATAGCAGTGGTTGCAGTTATAGCAACAGGACTAGCAGTTGGTGGTGCTACATATATGATGTTAAAGCCCAGTACTAAAGTTGATGGAGTAGCAGTCTTAATGGATGGGCGTCAAGAAGCTGCTAGCACTACTAACCCCAGTTATGGATTAACCAACACAGTAAGGCTTAGAAATAGAAGGCTTTTTTGACTGCATGGAATATGAAATTAATGTAGAAAAATATGTACCAGAAAATTTATTGGCGATCTGTGCCGTGTATTTTCAAGCTCAAATTTATTTTTTAAACAACCAAAGACTGTCTCAATAATCGACCTTTTTCTCAATAAAGCCTTCTCTTTTAGTGAGATTAGTGCGTTTTTCATGCCTTTTTTCACTTTAGTGACAAGCTTTAAACCTCTATCGAAGAGTTCCTCAAAGAGCTCCTTCTTGATATAGCCTTTATCTCCGAACAAAAGTCCTGTCAGTCTTTTAGTTATAGTTGGCACAGGTTTTCTGTCATCAACGTTACCTTTGGTTAGAGTAAGTGATTGAATTTCTCCAATTTCGTTAATCACCAAGTGCAATTTAAAGCCAAAAAACCAACCATACGTGCTCTTACCAATTTCTGCTAAACCATCAAAAACTTTGTTCCTAGAGATCCTTTTCTTGTGGCAAATGGCAATCGTAGAAGTGTCAATGTAGGAAGTACCTGTCATTTTCGCTTGTTCGCAGAACCATTGAAGAAGTAATGCTAAATACCGTAAAACTCTCGGCTTTAAGGCAATAAATCTGTGATATGAAGGCATCTTTGAAAATTCTGATCTATAGAGTAACTTAAGGTAACAAAGATAAAAAGCCTTGAAGTTTTTACATGGCGATTGGTGGTATAACAGGATTATGGTTAGCATTTCTGAGTGCGCTATTTCTGGTACTCTGGTTGGTTTTTTGCCATTTGATAAGAACTTATTTGCAAAATTTTCATCTACTACACGACAAAAATCCTCGACGCAGCAGTAAAGTTCTGTAATATCTTTCTTCATGGGTAACCTCTTAAATTATTGCTAAAATACTTGAGTTTACCCTATTTCCCTCTTTATTAATTCTACTTTTATCTGTTTTCTAATCCATAACTGGGGTTAGTAGGGTTACCTAGCGCGTATTCGACCTAGCTGCATAAACACTGATCATAGAAAATGACATTACAGGGACACTGGAATAACGTAGGAGAGAGCGCTGACAACTTTCGTTTAGGCAAGATTATATCTTGAAAAAATTAAGCTTTAGTGCTATTAAATAGTTGTAAATTTTGTCTCTTTGGTAGCTTTATGAATGTTGAAAGTAAGAAAATACATGATACTAAAATAAAATTACCAATATTTCTCGATTATCAATCTACTACTAAAGTAGATCCTCGTGTTTTGGAGGTGATGATACCTTATTTTGGTGAGTTTAGTAATGCACACTCTCGTAGCCATTCATTTGGTTGGACAGCTGAGGAAGCAGTAGAAAAAGCAAGGAAGTACATTGCTGATTTAGTGAATGCAGACAGCAAAGAAATCGTCTTTACCTCGGGTGCAACCGAATCAAATAACATGGCTATCAAAGGTGTTGCTCATTTTTATAAGAATAAGGGAAATCATATAATAACTGTCTGCACAGAGCATAAGTGCGTTTTAGATTCTTGTCGACATCTGGAAAATGAAGGCTTTAAAGTTACATATTTGTCCGTTAAGCAAAACGGAATTATAGATTTATTGAAACTTGAGGAGGCAATCACTGATAAAACAATTCTGATTTCAGTGATGATGGCAAATAATGAAATCGGAGTAATGCAACCTGTCAAAGAAATTGGTGCAATGTGTAGAAAGCATAATATATTTTTTCATACAGACGCTGCCCAAAGCTTTGGAAAAGTTCCAATAGACGTAAATGAAATGAACATTGATCTTATGAGCCTTTCTAGCCATAAAATTTATGGACCTATGGGAATAGGTGCATTATATGTCCGTAGAAAAAATCCTCGTGTTAGGTTGACGCCACTAATTAGTGGTGGTGGACAGGAGAGAGGCATGCGCTCTGGAACAGTTCCTACTCCCCTTGCAGTTGGTTTTGGTGAAGCGGCACGTATCGCTAAAGAAGAAATGGAAATAGAAGCAAGCAAATTAGAAGAGTTGAGAGATATTTTGTACAACAAAATAAAAGAGGCATTTCCTGATGTTGTTTTAAATGGTGACTACGAAAATAGGATTCCAGGTAACCTTAACTTAAGTTTTCCTTATGTTGAGGGTGAGTCTCTTATCATGGCAATCAAGGATTTAGCAGTAAGCTCTGGTTCTGCATGCACATCCGCATCTCTTGAACCTTCTTATGTCATAAGATCACTAAACAATGGCCACGATCTTGAGCATTCATCAATTAGATTTGGCCTTGGCCGATTTACAACTAAAGATGAAGTTCTATACGCAGCAGATCTTGTTACTAAAAATGTTGGACGGCTAAGAGAGATGAGCCCACTTTTGGAAATGGTACAAGAGGGAATAGATTTAAGCACCGTAAAATGGGACTCTCATTGAAGAATAAGACGTTAACCATTAGCAGAGTGATGGTTGTCTAAGCTCTTTCTATGGGTGAAATCGGAAACTTAGCTTTAAGTCCTTTGTAGATGTCACGGAACTAAGTAGCAATCCTATACATATTAAGCTCGCAGCAGTTGTGCTTCCACCATAGGATAGAAATGGAAGTGGGTCACCTATTATAGGTAATAGGCCTGTTGTCATTCCAATGTTTATAAAGAAATGAGCACCAAAAAAGGCGAAAACCCCGATAGATATTAACTTAGAAAAGTAATTTTTTGACCTGTAAGCAATGGAGAATATTATAGCAAGCAATGTGGTATAGAGTAAAATCAAAGCCATGCTGCCTAAGAACCCCCATTCCTCACTAAGTACCGCAAAAGCAAAATCTGTGCGTTTCTCTGGCAAAAATCCAAGTTGAGTTTGACTCCCATTAACAAACCCCTTACCAAACAAACCTCCTGAACCAATAGCTATTTGAGATTGCTGCGCATTATAACCTATTCCAAGTGGATCTACTGATGAATCCAAAAATGATAATATCCTTTGCTTGTGATAAGGGCGCAAAAAAGGCCAAATAGCTGGTATTGCAAAAATGCCAAGCGTTCCAAAAATTATTAAATGAGGTCTTTCCATTATTGCTGTGAATATAATTGATGCTCCTATAAACAATATTATTACAGCTGTTCCTAAATTAGGTTGCTTCAATACAAGGAATACAGGTAAGAAAATAATTATAAGTGGCTTAAATAAACTTTGAAATTTCATCATTTTATACACACTTTGTTTATTAAAATAACGAGCAAGTGCAAGTATTAAGCCCACTTTTACAAATTCTGATGGTTGTAAACTAATTGACCCAATTCTTATCCATCTCGTTGCACCCATTATATGCGAGCCAAAAAAATTTACTGCTAACAGCGCAATTACTGCTGCTATGTAAAAAAAATAAGCGTGCTTCAAATAAAAATCTAGCTCTATAAATGATATAGCTATAGCAAGCAAAAGGAAGAAAGAGAATATGACCAATTGGTGAATTGCAAATGGAGCCCACTTTCCTCCAGCAGAAGAATATTGAACAACAATGCCAACGCAAAACAGAGCTATTACGTTCATGACTAATAATAAGTGAATCTTCTTCAGCTTATCCACAGCGAAAACTTTACAGACTTTTAGATACAATAAAACATAAGAAAATCAAAAAGCAAATTTATTAATTACCAAACGAATTGGACTACTATATATCCCAGTTATTATCGTTAAAATTGCCATAAATAATAGACAAAAGAGCATAAGTAATGGTACCTCATTAAGTGTCATTTCAGTGTTTGATGCTGCGCTATTTTCAAAATACATTTTCTCTACCACCCTCCACATATATATTAGTGCAAGAAAAGAGCCAGCAGCAAAAACTGCAAGGGAAATCCATGCATGAGATTCAAGAATTGCTTGCATCATATACCACTTACTTACAAAGCCATTTGTCAAGGGTACACCGATTAATGCTAAACTAAGTAGAGTAAATGCGAGTGTTGTATAGAGCATTGACTTTTTTAGTCCTGACAAATTTTCTATCTTTGTCATACCAAATTTATAAGAAATACACCCTGCAACCATGAATAAAGACGTTTTTATCATGCTATGATTTACTATGTGAAGAACTGCTGAAAACAAACCTGATTTTGAATTTAAACCCAGCATTAAAAGTATATAGCCAATCTGACTGATACTGGAGTGAGCAAACAGTCTTTTTATATCTTTTTCGATTATTGCAGATATTGATCCAAATACAATAGCGCAAAGTGCGAGGATAATTATCACATTATGCAGTGGTAAGAAAAAATTTTGCTGAAAAACATTGTAAAAGATTCTGATAAAAACATATATCATCACTTTGGTTACTGTACCTGAAAAGAATACGCTAATGAAGCTTGGTGCTTCACTATACGCATTAACTAGCCATTTACTGAGTGGAAACAGTGCCATTTTGATTGAGAGACCAACAAAAATGAATAATGTACCAAGTCTTATGATGTTATTATCGTATAATGGTACTATTCTTTCAGCCATGTCAGACATGTTGAGCGTTCCAGTCATAGAGTATAAAAGGCCGATGCCAAACAAGTAAAATGTTGCTCCTACAGTACCACTAATGAGGTATTCAAATGCTGCAACTAAAGCTTTCTTATCCCTTCCCATTGAAACTAAAACATAAGAAGAAAGAGATGAAATTTCCAAAAAAACATAAAGATTGAATATGTCGTTTGTTACTAGAATCCCGAGTAGTCCGCTTAAGCACAGTAGAAATAGAGAATAAAAACCAGTGATCTTGTTTTTGCTAATTTCTTTTTCGTTAATATAAAAGCTATAAAGCACGCTAATAAGCGCTATAAAATTCACCAAAGTTAGAATCAAGGAGTTCAATATGTCGATTCTCAACTCTATTCCGTATGGAGGAGCCCAATCTCCAAGATAATAAGTTATAATTTCACCATTGTATGTTTTCACTAGCAACATTAATGAAATAAAGAAAGTAGCTGCCGTTGTAAAAAAAGAGATAAACCAGGACACCCTATGTTTCCTGGTAAGAAAGCAGAACATTGATGCAATTATTGGTATAATAACTTGTAGAATTGGTAATTGCATTAAACTGTTGTTAATACATCGTTAAAGTATTAGTATATATAATACTTTTTGTTTTAATACCTTTATGTTATCTAAAATTTATAATTCAGTAACAAACTTATTAAGGAGAAAAGGTAAACTTATAGGTAGGGATGAAAACGGAAATTCTTACTATGAGTCAAGTAAAGGGAAAAGATGGGTAATATATGGTAATGTTTCTGAGCCTACAACAATTCCTCCAGCATGGCATATATGGCTGCATTATACTGATAATGCAGTACCAATTAATAATAATACAAGAAAAACTCCTAATTTAACGGGTACAAAAGATGCATACTACCCAAATCAAAAGGTGAAAAACTACTATGAAAGCTGGAATCCTAATAATTAAAGATGCGAAGGTCAAATATACTTGAAATAATTGCTGGATCATTTGTATTAATTTTCACTATTTTTCTTGTCTTCTTCGCTATTAATAAGCTATCTTACATAAAGAGAAACTATAAGGATTGCTATAAAATACATGGCCTTTTTACTGATGCTAACGGTGTAGGGGTTGGTGATAGTGTCAAGATCTCTGGTGTAGAAATCGGAAGCATAACTGGTGTATCGCTCGACAAAGCTACCTACATAGCACGAATCGATATGTGCATAAGCAGAGACATAAAGTTGCCAATTGATAGCTCAGCTCTAATCGCTAGCAGTGGGGTTGTTGGTAGTAAATTTGTTAATATATCACCTGGTGCAGATCCTAAATTAATTTCACACGGTGGTAAAATAGCACATACTCAAGCTGGAGCAAATATGGGTGGAATAGTGGATAAAATTATTGGCATGTTTACAAAGTGAGAATAAGAACACATAAGCCAACTTGGCCTATGTACAATTAAGGGATTTTTCTATCAATAGCTTGAAGTTGTTCAGCGTTTGAATTATCAAGATTTCTGCTAGGTTTTACATTCCTAATAATCTCAATAAATGCTTGTACTTTCAGTATAGGAGTGTTTTTTTTTACGTACTTAGGGAAGTGTTAAATAAACTGTATCAAACCGAGAAGCAACAATAAAATAGAAACAAAAAATGGAGGTTTGACAATGAGTCAAGCAAACAGAACTACCGGTTTGGTAGACTATAAAGAATTAGAAACAAATATCTTATCGTCTATACGAGAAGGAAGACTATTGACGGAAAGAGATGGTGCATTAACACCGTTTGTAAAAAGGCTACTGGAAGCGATTCTGGAAGGTGAAATAAAAAATCACTTGTCGGCTTAAAAGCGAAGAAAATAACCGAAGAAATTGAAGAAATTCAAATACTTTACGGACAAGTGTAGGTTCATTTGAGTTATTGACACCAAGAGATAGGGAAGGAAGCTTTGAGCCACAAGTAGTCAGAAAAAGGCAAACAACCGAACTTGAAGCAAAGGTTTTAAGTACATATGCCAGTGGCATGGTATATAGAGATATAGCGTCGCATGTAGAAGAGATATAAAATATCTGTAGCAGAGATGTCAAGTATTACTGATAAATTATTGCCTGTAATCAATGAGTGGCTTAGTCGTCCACTGCAATCAGTGTATCCAATAGTGTTTATGGTTTTTTAAGGTCAAAGAAGACGGGCATTGCGTAAGTAAATATATGTAGAATATATTAGCAGAATGAAAGGAAAGAAGTTTTAGGCTTTTATATAGCAGAAAGTGAGGGAGCTAACTTTTGGCTAGGGATGTTAAATGACTTAAAAGAGAAAGGAGTAGATACCGTCTTGCAAGTCAACAAAAAAATTACAAAAATTGTTCAAGCTGTATCATAAAATTAAAAAATACTTCCAATTCACATTTTGTGTAACGGTACACAGATTATAGTTAGTGAATATGTTGATAAGTAAATTTCCGCTTTTTTGTACGTATAAAATTAATTTACTTATCAACATATTCACTAACCAGTTACAAAATTTGTGTAAGATACTATTTTACATAATTGGAGCGTTTTTTGATTTTAAAGCACTAAACTTTCAGCCAAACTCCTAGCTCTGTAGTTTTTGATATGATCTGGATCAAAAGCCTTCTTTGACCTTAAAACACCAAAAACAATATGGAGTAACTTACGCATTGCAGCTCCCACAATGGCCATGTTATGCTTGCCTTTCTCTTTTAACCTTTTGCAAAAAGTCATAATAGTAGGATTATGATTCTTAGCTACTATGGCAGGAAAGTACATTGCCTTACATAATGTTCGTGAACCGGATTTACTTAATCTGGGCTTGGCATGTACAGACGTACCTGACGTTATATTTCGTGGTATAGCTCCAGCATATGCTGCCAATTGCCTGGCATCCTTGAAAGCTTTTATGTTAGGAACTTCAGCCAAAATAGCTACTGCTGATTCTTCTCCTATTCCTGGAATGGTCAATAGAAGTTGAAAATTTTCCAACAATTCTTTGTGTTTATTTAATAGTTCACGTAAGGAGTTTTTTATTCTTTCTATTTTTTGTTTTATGTTCATTGCAAGGTCTTCCCAAGCATTTGCAACTTCTTTAGGCAGTCTCTCTTTTTTTTCTAAGTGGTTATTTACTAATGTCAATTCATCTTTTAACGCAGCCGAGCAACGATAAAGATGCTTTAATTTCTTTAACTCAGGAGAAGGTGGTGCCCAACGAATAGGTTCCTGTCTTTGGCAATAATCGGCAATTATCTCTGCATCAGTCTGATCATTCTTTTGTCGTATAAGCTTACTTTTTGCATAAAATCTTATACAAGCTGGATTAACAACACTCACAAAATGTCCAGTATTGTGTAGAAATTCAGCTAAGGCTTCACTATAACAACCAGTAGCTTCCATGCAGGCTTTTACTTGTTCTACATTATGCTTTTGTAGAAAGCTCAGTAAACCTTGAAACCCATGATCATTATTCTTGAAACTCCTTTTCCTGGTTTCACGTTTTCCTTTGTTGCTTATGAATGAAAGAGAAACATCAAAGCGATCTTTTGATATGTCTATACCCAAAAAGTTGTTGATCATATATAACTCCATACGTTACTATTAAAATGAAAAGTAAGGCTAACCTTGTGGATACAGAATTATAACCATTTAGGTCTTTCTACGATACCGTTCAGCCTATACTTTTGAGAAGGGAACTCTTGTCTACCACACAGATTTTATATCTAAGGAGATATTCAAAGTTCTTCCCTTCTCCACCTAATGCTTAAGCTTAAAACATCAGATGCTTTTGACAAGATACAAGAAGATATCCTGATTGTATGTGTAGATGGGCTAAAAAGCTTTCCTAAAACAATAAACAGTGTATTTCCTAAAGCAGAAATACAACTATGTATTGTACATCAGATAAGAAATTCACTAAAATATGCATCGAGCAAAGATGTGAAAATTTTCATGAATGATTTGAAAAAAATATACCGTGCTGCAAGTAGAGAAATTACCGAAAATTATTTGCTTAAGCTAGAGGAAAAATGGGGAGAAAAATATACTTTAGTTTTGGGAGAATAATTGAGAAAATCTGTCTAGTTATTTTAAATATTCCGGCCCTGTAAGAAAATTAATTTATACCACAAATCCTATTTAAGGGTTACATAGACAGATCAGAAAATTTACTAAAACTAAGGGCTCATTTACTAGCACAAATGCCTTGTATGAACAGGTATATTGTGCTATAAAAAAGGTAGGAGAAAAATGGGCTATGCCTATACATGATTGGGCTTTGACTATGTCTCAACTTGATATCTTTTTTTCTTGTAGGTTAAAAATTGAGTTGAATTAAAAATGCGGTTTGACACAGTTTATTTAACCATACGCGTCAAGTTAAGAAGAAGTGAGGTAAAGTTGGTGTAAAGAAAAGAAAAAGAAGATATAAGTTCTCCTAAATTTAACAAACAAAATGGAGAACTTATACAATGAAAAGAATAGTTTGCATCTCAAAAAAGCTCAAAGAATTTTTTAATGGAAAAGCAGATAAAATCTCAGCTACAACAGGATTCATAAAAAGAAAGAGGAAGCTAAAAGGCTCATCGTTTGTAAAAGCCATAGTCTTGGGTAATATAGGGGTTGATAATTGTAGTATAGAGACAATTTGTCAATTATTGAATGAAGACTCGATAAATATAACAAAACAAGGTCTGGACTTTAGATTTACCAAGGAAGCAGTAGAATTTATGAAAAGAATGTATAATGAGTCTTTAGTTTTATTTAAAAATAGCTTAAAGGTTGATTGCAGAATTTTGAAGCAATTTAGAAGTGTTAAGCTATTGGATAGTAGCTATATCAGCCTACCTAATGGTATGGAAAATATATATGAAGGTTATGGTACTAGCTACAGTGGTTATGAAAGCAATACTAAGTCTGAAATAAAGTTACAATTAGTTTTTGACTACCTAACCCAGACATTAGAGCAGCTTAATATAACTGAGGGAATAAGGTCAGATCAGGGGTATAGAAGACATTTAAGCAATATATCGAGCAATGATTTACTAATATCTGATTTGGGTTATTTTGTGCCAAGTTCTTTTAAACAAATCAATGAAGCCGGAGCTTATTTTATAAGTCGTTATAAATCTGATACCAACATATATGGTATAGAAACAAATCAAAAAATAGAGTTATTAGAATGTTTAGAGGATAAATTGTTTCTAGAAAATGGGTGCTGTTAGGAAAAGAAACAAAAATTAAAGTGAGAATTATATGTCAAAAATTAACTGAAGAACAGTCTATAATTAGAAGAAGAAGGGCTAATAGGTTAGCAAAATCACATGGATATACATCTTCTCAAAAGAATCAAAAATTGCTGGATTGGTCGATATTCATAACTAACGTTCCAGAAAATAAAATTAGTGCTGAGCAGGTATTAATAATTTACTGAGTAAGATGGCAGATTGAATTATTATTTAAATTGTATAAGAATCACATCAGGCTTGACGAACTTAAAGGAAAACCATACAGAGTATTATGTGAACTATACGCTAAATTGTGCGCAATTCTTATATTTCATGGAATAGTTGGTTGTACAGAACTAAAAAAGGGTACAGAACTTAGTCTAACAAAGGCATTTATTGAGCTTAAAAGGCGAGTTAGAGAGCTATTCTTAACATTAAATTGTGTAGTCAGTAAGGTACAAATTTTCCTCAAAAAACTCGTCTCAACCTGGTCAAAATTCTCCTTAAAAGACAAATATAGAAAAACAAGAATATCAACTTTGAGTGCACTAAATTTGCTCATTTTCCCTTAACTTGACGCGTATGGTTTATAGAACACTCCCTTTTTGAAAGTTACAGATCGCTAAAAATATTTAAACAACTAATTTTTATAACTTTGTACCAATAAAACTATTCCCACCTTAATTATCAAACAGTAACGTATAGAACTACAAACTTTTGTATATTAAGAAATTGTTTAAATTGCATATCTGGCTACTATGTCCCCTACTTCCAAGATAAAGTACCTTTCACTAAAAAATATTGAATTTAATTTTTGTAATCACTTAAGTCTAGTATTATTTTGTTAATGTATCGTTCATTTGCATCCTTGATGATAAATTTTATACCATTTTTATATCTTATAACTTCATCTACAGAAGGTACCTTACCAGCAATTGAAAGAACCAAACCACTAAGTGTGGCATAATGCTCTTCAGAGTCACACAACTCTATTTTTAGATTTTCCTCTATATCCTTTATAAGGGCCCTTGCCGATATTTCAAACTTATTTTGAGATAATTTAGTAATGGTGTGTTCTGAATTTACCTCATTCTCGTTATCAATATTTGGTATCAATTCTTCTATAAGATCATTTATCGAAATTAAACCATCAGTTCCACCATATTCATCCAGTACAATAGCTAAATATGACTTGGAAGATTTCATTCTAACAAAAAGATTTGTTGCTTTCATTGAGGCTGGGACAAATATTACATTTTGTATAATATTTCTCAGATTAAAATCTTTATTCTTATTGAAAATGATATCTTTTACGTAAAAAAAGCCTATTACGTTGTCAAAGTTATTCTTATAAGTTGGTATCTTAGCATGGTAAGTGTTTTTCACCTTCTTTATTACCTCATCCTTACTCGATTCAATGTCTACTGCACATATCTCCTTACATGGAGTCATTATATCCATGATACTACAATCACGGAATTTTAATAGACTATTAAGTATGTCAAGACCTGACAGATCACCCATCAATGCCTCAGTCGCACATTTTTTTAACACAGAAGTTTTGTTGAAGAGAAAGAGAAAAATTCTGTATGCTATTTTTTCTACTAAAGTTCTTTTCTTATTCAA